>CAVXNH010000126.1:0-7985 GCA_963762885.1 uncultured Alphaproteobacteria bacterium | reverse complement strand
GCAATGGGTCGCCGACAGCATGTGCCATCCAGTTCGCGTTCGGTGTCATGTGCATCAACATCCTCACCATCGCCAATGGCGTGACGTCGTTCTTCACGACAGGCGGATGATTCCAACTTCGCTGGCCAAAGCGAAACGCCCTAACGTGCACGATCGGGCAGGCCCCGCCGCCGTCCGGACTTTCGCTGCATGCATTTACCAGACAGTATTTTTCTCAAAGCAAATTGAATTCCGCGAAAGAACCGGCGCTGTTCGCAGTCAAGTCGGGGATTTCTGGTTTCAGAGGGGCTGTTCCCTCGCAACCAGGAGCCAGAAGCGTGAACCTCTCCTTCCACAACAAGCATGTGCCGGCGCGGCTGGCCCGGCGCCTGCGTCGTCTCGCAATCGAACGAAGCCGGTCACTGGCGATCACTGCAATCGGCCTGAGTGGCGTGTTCGGCTATGCCGGCCAGGCACTCGCGCAGGCAGCCTCGCCCACGGGCGGCATCGGCGCGCAGATGAACCTGATGTCGTCCGAGGCCACCAACGCCGGCAGCTTGGCTTTCGGCATGGGCTGCTATCTCGCCGCCGCCGTGTGTTTTTTCTTCGGCGTCTGGGCCGCGTGGCAGTCCCGGCAGCCACAGAACCGCGAGACCGGCTATGTCGGCCGCGCCATGGCCGGCCTCGTGCTGTGCGGTCTGTTCGCGTCCGCCGGCGTGTGGATCAACAAGGCGTCGATCTCCGCTTCGGGCGGCGCCGCCACGGTCAACGATACCCCGGCGATGGTGCAGTTCGGCACCGGCGGCTAACCCGCCAAGCAGCCTGCTGCCGGACATGTTCCTGGTTCTTCCAGCCCCCGGCAGCAGGCCTCCTCCTTCCTCGGAGACGCCCAATGCGTGAAGCTTCCGATTTTTCCGTCGTTCATTCGGCTCGCAATGTGCCAGACCGGCTTGCCCGAGCCGTCGCAGGTTGGCTGCTGGCCGCGTCCGTCTTGTACGCTGCGGCCGCGACAACATTGCTGCCGCACAAGCTGCCAGCGACCGACATCATCGACGTGTTCATCGCAGGCGCATTGCCGGGCCTGCTTATGACCCTGGTGCTCTGGGCGGCGCGTCCTGGTGTGTTCGACCGGCGCCTTCGCCGCCGGCTGATCGGCATCAGCTTGGTCGGCTCCGCCGTGGTCGCGACCATTCCCCTGATGACCGCCGGCTTCTGACGATGGCGCTGGAGGCGATTACGCTGTCGATCGACGTGACCTCGTGGGCCACATCACCAAAACAGCCCGACGCCATGAACGATGCCGGGCTCGCGGGGATGCGCTGCGCCTTCTGCGGCCTGCCGACCGGCAAATGCCAGATGCAATCCCCCGGCCCACGGAAGAGCAGTGGCGATCGTGCGGGCGACCTTCCAGCCTGCCCGCTCTGCGCCCTGCCGCAGCACCTCGAACGGTCACGCATCGACGAAGAAGCCGCTCTCGTCTGGCTGCCCGAGATGAGCCAGCAGGCCATCAATGCGATGATGCGCGAAATCCACATTCAGATACGTGCGCTCGGGGAAGACCTCCAGGCCGACGGCATTTTCAAGAAACAATCGCCGAGCCATCGCTCGTTGCATTACGCGAGAGCGGTGCTCGCCGAGCGTATTCAACCGGCCATCGACCGGGTTGGGACCAGCTCGGCTCATGAACTCGGCCTCGCCCTTCTGGAACTCTCGCCGGCCGCTTATGCGCGACGTGCGGCGCTCCTGGGTGGCCTTCGTTTGATGCCGCTCGGCCGCTTCTTTGAGGGCGACAGGGACGTCTACCCGGAGATTGTCGATGCTTGGCGGAAGCCGGCAGCAACCTCGGTTGAGTCGCCGAAAACGCCAAACCGCGTTCGTCCCTCGGCAAAGGATAACACCATGTTCTCTGCCATCGCGCGCGGCCTCGCCAGCCTCTCCCTCGTGCTCAAGCAACCACTCCAATCGTTCTGCGAGCTGGAAACCGCGCATGGCGACGCGCTTGTAACCAGCAGCGGACATTATCTGTCGTGGATCCGCGTCGATGGCATGCAGAAGATGGCGGAACGCAAGGATTTCGCGCGCATCACCGACGCCATGCGCCTCGACCTGTCCGGGGCACTCGAGGCGCGCGGCCATGCCATCGTCGGCTGGTATATCTCCGATCCGGACGCGGCGCTGGTCGAGATCAACAACCTCAACCTGACGTCCTGCCGGTCCGTCGCGCGGGCGGCCGGGTTGAACCTCGATGATATTCTCGACGAGCGGTCACGCCTCTGGCCCAAGCTGATGCGCTGGGAGGCCGCCTACTTCATGGTCTGGACCCGCACCAGCGTGCTGACCAAGGAGGAGCGCAAGCAGCTCAAGGCGGAATACGCCGCCAATGCAGCCGAGGCCGGCCGCATCGGCGAGGCCCAGCGCTTCACGATGCGCAGCGAGATCATGGCCGCGCGCCATTCGGCCTTCACGTCGCGCGTTCTCGCAGCACTCCGCACGCACGACGTCACGGCGTCGGTCTGCGAACCGCATGATGCCCTGAAGGTCGCCCGCGAAGTGATGTATCGCGAGATGTCCGGATCGGACTGGCGGCCGATCCTGCCGGGCGATCGGGTGATGGCGCGCTGCCCCGAAGACGACGTCAAGAAGCCGACGGCGGAGTATCTGCTGTGGCCGGCGCTGCGCGACCAGCTGTTCTATGCCGATGCGGTGACACAGGGCGGCCAGCGTGTCGCCATCGGCGACAACATCTATGGCTGCGTCGACATGAATATCGGCCCCGAGGACCCGCGGCCATTCGTGGAACTGGCGGCCACCCTCGGCCAGGACCGCATCCCCTGGCGGATGGCCGTCCTGATCGAAGGGGGCGGCCGGGCGTCGATGCAGATCAAGGACATCGGCGCGTCGTTCCTGGCGATGTTCCCCGGCAATGCCGACCTGCGGCGGGCGTTCGCGGCGCTGCGCCAGGCGCGTGAGACGGAAAACCACATCAGCGTCAAAATGCGCGTCAGCTTCGCGACGTGGGCGCCGCTGGAGGAACCCGCGAAGCTCCGGCGCCGCATGTCGCTGCTCTCGCAGAGGATCGAGGGTTGGGGCAACGCCAAGGCGACCACGGTCGTCGGCGATCCGCTGGAAGGTGTGATGAGCACCGCCCCGGGCCTGGCTCTGGCGTCGACCGCCAATCCCGCCCTCGCCCTGCTCGGTGACGCCATGACCATGCTGCCGTGGAACCGCACGGCATCGCCCTGGGAGAGCGGCAGCGTGCTGTTCCGCCGACCCGACGGCGGCATCTGGCCCTACGATCCGGCAGGCGGGCGCAAACGGCCGCTGGTCTGCGACATCTTCGTCGCACCCCCCGGCTCGGGCAAATCCGTATTGGCGAACACCATCAATATCGGCCTTTGCCTCAGCTCGGCCGTGATGGGCAATCAGGGCGCGAAGCTGCCGCTGATCGGCAAGGCGGATATCGGCAAGAGCGCCGAGGGCTTCGTCCGGCTCATCCAGGAGGCGCTCGGGCCTGACCGCAGGCGCGAGGCGATCTTCGTATCGCTGCAATTTGCCCCTGGCTTCGAGTTCAACATTTTCGACCTCCAGGTCGGGTGCGAATACCCGCTCCCCCTCGAACGCGCCTTCCTGCAGAATTTTCTGCTGCTGGCCACCCTGCCGCCCGACACCACGACGCCGTTCGAGGGCATGGCGCAGATGATCGCGCTCGTCATCGACGAGGCCTATCGTCTCTGCACCGAGACCGGCGACGGGGCGAAGCATTATCGCCGCGGCGTGGAGCCGGAGGTCGATCGGGCGATCGACCAGTATCGCATCGACCTGCACCACGAGAGCCCGTACTGGCGCGACGTGGTGAACGCGCTCTGCGATATCGGGCAACACCGTCTGGCCGAACGCGCGCAGCGTCATGCCGTGCCCGTCCTGCAAGACCTCATCGGCGCGGTTCGGACCGACCAGGTGCGCGATCTGTTCGATACGCTGAAGATCACCGAAACCGACGAGAAAGCCTCGCAAACCTTCGAGCGCTATCTCGATGACCTGATCAGGCGGTTCCCGACACTGAACGCGCCGACGCAACTGGATTTCGGGCCGGCGCGCATCATCGTGCTGGACCTGCAATCCGTCGCGCCAACCGGCTCGGCCGCGGCCAATCGCCAGACCGAGATGATGTATTTGCTCGCGCGCCACATCCTGGCCCGCAACTTCTTTCTGCACCCGGACTACCTGCCGCATGTGCCGGAGCGGGTCTACGAGCTACCACAAACGGCGCTTCACCGAGGTGTATGAGACGGTCAAGCGCATCGACTATGACGAGTGGCATCGGACATCGGGCAGTCCGCTGGTGCGCGCCCAGGCCGAGCTGGATGTGCGTGAGGGCCGCAAGCACAACACGCAGATCGGCTTCGCCAGCCAGCGCCTCGCCGACATGGGCGAAAGCATCATCGCGCAATCGACCGGACGCTTCGTGTTGCGTGCCGGCGATCAGCGCGAGGTCGATGAAGTCGTCAAACGCTTCGACCTGTCGGACGCCAGCGCCAAGATCGTCCGCTACCGCCTGACCGGCCCGAAAAAGGACGGCGCGCCGTTCCTCGCCATCCTCTCGACGGATGGCGGCGTGCAATACGAGCAGCTGCTGGTGAACAGCCTGGGGCCGGTCGAACTCTGGGCGCTCTCGACCACGCCGGGCGATACCAATCTGCGGAACCGCCTCTACGCGAAGGTGGGATTCAGCGAGGGGCTGCGCCGGCTGTCGAAGGTGTTCCCGGCAGGCTCGGCGCTCGATGAGATCGAGCGCCGGACCAAGGCGATGCTCAAGAAGGGCGACATGCAGGACAAGGTCGAGTCCGGCGTCGTTGACGACCTGGCCGACGAACTCATCCGCGGACACGGCCTGGGGCTTGTGCTCCGGCCATATGAGGAGGCCGCAACGCCGCGGGCGACGAACGATCGCCTGCCGATGGCGGCGGAGTAGAAGCCGTGTCCGGCTACCGGCGTCCCCAGCCAATTCGCGATGCAATTCTCGCCTTCCTCAGTGAACCGCGGTCCGCGCGCGCGATCGCCGATCACATCGGCCGTCCTGTTCCGACGGCGACGGGACATCTGGCGGCCATGCGGCGTCGCGGCCTCGTGCTGCGGCTTGGCTTCGCCGCCTATGCGCGTGCCGATTACGTCGGTGCCGCCCGTCACATTCCATCGGCAAAGAAAGGCCGAGATCCAAAGCGCGGCCGATTGATATGCCCGCGCGGTAAAGGGCGCCGTTCGCAAACCTCTGCCGTAGCCTCCTGCCATGACGGAGGGATTGAAGATGGCTCGTCTGACGTTGCAGCTCGAGACCGCGCTGGTGGTGCCGATTTGCCCTACCGGAGCCGCGAGATGAGTCGCTTTCCAATCGTCCCGGCAATCCTGGCGGGCTTGCTGCTCGCCGGCTGCGCCACGGTCGTTCCCGTCCCAACGACGGTCGAAATGCCGGGCATGCCGAACCCGGAGGCGGCCCTCCAGCAAAGCATCCACCACGTCGACGCCGAGATGGCCGAACTCGGGGAGATGTCACCCACGATGACGCGGGTGGCCGAGCCGATCGTTCCCGAAGACTTGCAACGCACCGTCTCTTTTTCCTGGAACGGCCCGCTCGATGCCGGTGTCGCGAAACTCGCCGCCAGTATCGGCTACACTTTCTACACAACTGGCCCTGCCACGCAGAAGCCGCTCACCGTCGCGATCCAGATTTCCTCCGTGCCCGTCTACCAGGTCTTTCAGGCGCTGGGCGAGGAAGCCGGCACGCAGGCGACCGTGCAAATCGATCCACAACACCACCAGGTGCAGGTGATCCATCATGTCTAGCCATCGCATTTCGTTGGCCGCCGCGACGATGCTGGCGGGCCTTGCGTTCGCCACAGCAAGCCGCGCCCAGGACGCCCTCACATCGCCGCGCGTTCCACCCGATCCCTCACCGGAGCAGGTCGAGCAGAACCTGCCGGACCTCGGCAACGCGCTGAACAAGCCGATCACGGGCGCGCAGGAGGACCCCCTTGTCGTCGGCACGCCGCCGCCGCCCTCGCTGGAGGCGCTTCAGGCGACCCGGCCGGGCGACGAGAAAGGCGACGGGCTCGAGCCGGGCCGATCCGACATGGTGCGCACCGCCGCGTTGACCTTTGGCGCGCAGGGCGGCCTGGCCGCCAGGTCGTTCGCGCTCAACGAATTGCTGCGCCGCTATCAGGCACAGCTCGACAGCGCCTACGATTTCCACACGCTGGTGCTGCCCGTCAGCAGCGGCCAGACGCTGATGCGGCCACCTGTCGTCTCCGCCGCGCAAATGGCGTTTGCCCTCGGCGACGGCGGCCAGGTCGCGCGCGAGACGTCCTGCATCTACCAGATCACGCGCGAAGCGCAGCTCGCCTCGACGCCGCCGAACTGGCGCATCTATCTCGTGCGCGTCTGGGCCGCCCCGCACCGGCCGAACGACGGCGCCCTGCCGCGGACCAAGCAGGAAGTCGCCTACTGGAACAAGTGGGTGGCCGAGGGCTGGGGCCAGGGCGAAAAGCAGGCGGTCGAAATCTTCCTCTCCGACCTCGGCCGCCTCGAGCGCGATATCGTCGGGATGGCGCGCTACCGGGTGCTGCTGCGCGCGGGTCTCGTCGAGCAGCCGAAGGTGGCGTTCCAGAACCGCCCGGTCGATGGCGGTCGCGACAGCCTGCACGTCGGCGACCAGACCATCCGCATCACCGACCAGCCGGGGCTGCAGGGCAACGCGCGGCGCTGGACGCCGGGCGCGGGCTGCCCGCAATGAGCCGCGTGTCACCGAAGGACCGGAAAGCCGGGTGAGAACCGAGCTGCGCGCGATCGATGCCCTGCTCACCGAGATGGCTCGCCGGCGTAAGGCTGGCGACGCCTCCGGTCAGCCGCTCGTCGAGGCAGAAACCCGGCTCCGAAACCTGCGGAGCACATCCGCCGGCAACCGCCTCAACGAACAGTCGGCGTCAGCGCCGAGCCCCGGAGAAAAGCCGGGGCGGGCAATGCTCGATAGTCTCACCCCTCCCGCCTGCCGCGTCGCGTGTCGAAATCGTCTGGCCCGGTGAAGGCACGCGCTGGGTCCAGGAACCGCGAAAGAGCGCGCCCGGCCTGGACTCGCTGCTGACCTGGGCATTCCGCTCCCGCGCGTCGCGCATCGGCTTCCAGCCCGGCCATCCGGTTTGGGTGCGCATTCACGGGCAAAATCATCGGGCGACACGGAGCCACCTCGACGAAGGCGAGTTCTCCCAGATCGTCAACCATCTCTATGGCGCCGATGGCATGGCGCGCCTGCAGGGCGGCAACGACTTCGACACGGCCTATGCGATCCCGCTGGACCGTTCGACACGCCTGCGGTTCCGGCTGAATGCCACGCCGACCCGAACATCACGGCGCGACGGCGGGAACATCGTTCTGCGGCCGATCCCCGACCTGCCGCCTTCACTCGCCGACCAATTGGTCGAGCAAGGCATACTCGACAGCTACCGCGCCGGCGAAGGCATGGTCATCGTCGCCGGCGGCACCGGCTCCGGAAAAAGCACGCTGATCGCGGGCATGACAAAGGCAAAACTCGACGATCCCGATGGCAACTACGACATCGTGGAGGGCGCGGCGCCGATCGAGTTTCTCCGAGCGCGTGCGCGGCCCGTCCTCGACGATGAACCAGACCGAAATCCCGCGCGACATACCGTCCTTCCCGCTGTTCATCCGCGGCTGCATGCGGCGCGAGCCGACCGACATCATCGTCGGCGAATGCCGTGACAGCGAGACGATGGGGGCGGCGATCCAGGCGGCGATCTCCGGACACCTGCTGACGACGACCGTCCATGCCAACAACGTGCCGCTGACGTTGCAGCGCATCGCCAGCCTCTGCCCGGCGGATGAACGCGACAATTCGATTTCCGCGGTCGCGCAGTCGCTGCGCCTGGTCATCAACCAGCGCCTTGCCCCAACGGTCGATGGGCGGCGAAGCAATACGAGACCGTCAGCGGCACCAC
>CAVXNH010000125.1:0-15088 GCA_963762885.1 uncultured Alphaproteobacteria bacterium | reverse complement strand
CTTCGCTACGGTCGAACAAGAAATCAGTGTTGTACAACCCGTGGCACATCACGTCGTAGCCGCGCCCCTCGCACAGCTCCATGATTTCCGGGAAGTTCTCATAGCACGCGATGTTGAGGGACAACGTCGCGCGGACCTTGTGACGGTCCAGGACATCCATCAGGCGCCAAAAGCCGATCCGATTGCCGAAATCGCGCACGCCGTAGCTCATGATGTCGGGGTGCGGACAGCGCGGCCAGGCATCGAATTTTCCCACCGGCGGCTGCATTTGGTAGTACTCGATGTTCGGAACGATCCACAGTGCGAGACGCGCGTTGTCCGGCCAGTGGACCCACGGCCGTTCGACGATCGGCGAGTAAGTACCGATCTGGCTGAAAACGCTGCGAGGCGGTTGCGGTTCAGTCGGTGGTTTGCTCATGATTGCTCCCAACAGAGGTTTGCATGATTGGTGCGCCGATAGCACGTCGCGACAGCAGGCCATTCGGGCGCCACAGCACCACCAGCACGATGATGCCACCGTACAGGATCAGGCGGAATTCCGCGGTAAATTGCAGCACTTCGGGTGCGGCGGTCAGCAGCATCGCAGCGAGCAACGGTCCCCATAGTGCCTGCATGCCGCCGCAGAGCAAGAAGATGATATAGGTCAACGAGAAATAGAACCCCATCTGGCTCGGCGTGACGTACAGGACGTAATGCGCGGAGAGCGCGCCACCGCCGGCAACCAGCACCGTGCCGAGGGCGAAGGTGATGATCCTCACCTGGGCGATCGATATGCCCGTTGCCGCGGCTGCAACCGGATCGTCACGCACGGCGCGCGAAGCGTACCCTAGGCGCGAACGATCGAAGCACCACGCGACGTAAATGGCGATCGCGGTCGCGATCACGACATCGAGCATGGTCGTGTATAGCGGGATGCCGGAGAAACCGTTCGCGCCGCCGAGATAGGGAATATTGAATGCGATCACACCCATCGCCTCGCCAAAAGCCAGCGTTGTCAGCTTCAGGATGAAGTCGCGCATCCGCACCGTCAGAAGTGCGAGCAATGCGCCGCATCCCGCGCCCAGCGCGCAGGCCACAAGGATAGCCGGCAGAAACGGCCAGTCGAAATTCGTTGTCAGGACAGCAGAGGCGTATCCGCCGATGGCAGCCAGAGCCGCCGTCGCCATCGATAGCTGACCGGACAGCGCGGTTATGTAGAGACCGCAGGTCATGACGACGTTGAGCAATGAGAAGATGATGATCGGCTGCCAGAACCCCCACGAGACCATGGGGCGACCTATATCGCGTACGAGCCGAACAATCCGTCCGGCCGGAAGGTACAACACCAGGATCAGCAGGCAGAATGCCACAGCATCGGTCAGCGACGATGAGATGTAGCCGGTCACCAGCGCCTCGACCACGCCAAGCCCCAGAGCGACCGCAACGACGCCTTCGAAATAACGGTTGCCGGCGACCAGCATCACGATGAACGCCTTCAACCCGTAAAGCGTGCCGACGAAGACCCAGGCGCTGCCATACAGCGTCCCAACCGAGACGGCCGCCAAGCCAGCCATCATCGACGCCAGCACAACAGTGATGCGGGCAATCACGTCGACATTCACGCCGAAAGCCGCGGCAACATCCGGACGCTCCGCAATGGCCCGGGTGGCGCGACCGTAGCGCGTGGCGCGCACGTACCAACTCGCGAACCCCAGCACCAGCAGGCTAAGTGCAAAATTCGCAAGTTGTCTGCTGCCGATCGCGATCGCGCCCAGATGCACCGGCGCCTGTGACAGCAGAGCAGGATAGGCAACCGGGTCAGGCCCTTCGATGAGGGCCATGCCGTTCTCCAGCATGATCGCGACGCCCAGCGTGGCGATCAACGTCATCAGAACATCGCGTCCGCGTAGCGGCCGGATCACGACTTGCTCCAGGACCAACCCGGCCAATCCCGCGCCCGCGGCGCCCAGCAGCAGCACGACCACGACATTCGACGACACCAGGTGGGCGCCCCACAGCCCGGCGAACATACCCAGCATGAATATGTCGGGATGCGCGAAGTTGATAACCCGCAACACGGTGAACACCAGGGAGAAACCCACCGCCACAACGGCATAGGTGCTGCCGATGATCAGTCCGTTCAAAATCTGCTGCAACAGCAGGATCATGCCTGTGCTCCGATCCGATGCGGTCTAGGCGTGGCCGCCAAGGAAGATCGCCTTGACGTTGTCCTTGGCCGCGACCTCCCTCGCCGGACCGCTTTCCACAACACGCCCGGTTTCCAGCAGATAGGCCCAGTGCGCGACGGCCAACGCCTGGCGGGCATTTTGTTCCACCATCAGCACACTGATTCCGGCGGCATTGACCTCCCGCACCAGAGCGAAGACGTCGCGCACCACCATCGGCGCAAGCCCCAGCGACGGTTCATCCATCAACAGCAGCCTCGGCTGTGAGACCAAGGCGCGCGCGATGGCGACCATCTGTTGCTCTCCGCCCGACAGCGATCCCGCCAGTTGGTGACGCCGTTCCGCCAGGCGGGGAAAACGCTCGAGCATCGTTGCAATCCGGTGCTCTGTCGCGGCGCGATCGGTCGATGCGAATCCGCCCATGCGCAGATTGTCGAGCACCGACAGGGTGTTGAAAAGCTGCCGCCCTTCCGGCACCCAGGCGACGCCCAATCGATGAATCTGATGCGGCCGCAACGACCGCAATTCCTGCGTGCCATCGAACCGAATCGAACCTTGCGTCGCCTTCTGCAAACCGAGGATCGACTTGATGATCGTCGTCTTCCCGGCCCCGTTGGCGCCAAGGATAACTCGTATCTCACCTTGTTCCACCGTCAGGCTGGCATCCGCGACTGCCGGCACCGCACCGTAGCGCACCGACAGATTGCTGACAGCGAGCAATGGCCCGGTCACTCATCGGCTCCGAGATAGGCTTCGATCACCCGCGGATCAGCGCGGATCTTGGCCGGCGGCCCCTCGGCAATCTTCTCGCCGAAGTTCAACACGACAATCCGATCGGATACCGACATCACCACATTCATATTGTGTTCGATCAGCAGCAGCGTCAGGCCGCGCTGGATCAACCGGCCGATCAGTTGCACCACATCGTGCGCTTCCCGCGCCACCATGCCTTGCGTCGGCTCGTCGAGAATCAGCAAACTCGGTTCGGTCGCCAAAGCCCGCGCGATCTCCACGCGGCGTTGCTCGCCATACGACAGCTCATTCGGCATCCTGTAGCGCGTGTCGCCCACGCCGACCCAATCCAGCATCTCCTCCGCGCGCGACCGCGTCTCTTTGCGTTCACGCCGATCGCGCGGCAGCCACAACAGCCCATCCCATATCTGCGCGCCGGTTCTGCTCGTGCGTCCGACCATAACATTTTCGAGCGCGTTCAGATGCGCGAAAAGCCTTATGTTCTGAAATGTGCGCGCGATCCCAAGCCGGGTGATGCGATGTGGCGGCCAGCCGGTCACCGCCATGCCATCGAAGCGGACAACACCGGCATCCGGCTGGATCGCGCCACAGATCAGGTTGAACAATGTCGTCTTTCCCGCGCCGTTCGGCCCGACCACCGCAACGACCTTGTTGCGCGGCACGGCAAATTCCACATTGCTGACTGCGACAAGTCCGCCAAACCGCTTGGTTATTCCCGCGACCTCAAGAATCGCGCTGTCAGGCCGGTCAGGTGACGACGGCATAGGTTCCGGAGCCGGTGGTCTGGATCACCGTCACCGTCGGCGTCAGGTTCTCTCCCGTCGGCGGGTTCTTGAACGTGACATGCGTGCCGATCGGACTATGGAAATCAAGCTGCGCCATAGCCTCCTGGATCTTGCCACGATCGGTGCTGCCGGCCTGCTTGACCGCCTCGACAATGCTCATCACGCAGTCATAGCCATAGGTCGAGAACGACGTGGCCGGAAGCTGATAGGTTCGATTGTAGGCGTCGTACCAATTACGCAACGCCCCGGTCGAGCCGGCGAGGTCCTGTGCCAGCCAGGTATAGCCGCCCTTGATCGCACCATTCGATCCGTTCCAGTACCACTGGATCGTTGAACGCGCCGTAACCGGTCATCAGCGGCGCTTCGAGTCCGGCAGCGCGAATCTGTGCCGTGACGCGCAGCCCGTCTCCGGTTGCCGCGGCGACGAAAATCGCGTCAGGCCTGGCATTGGCGATGCTGGAAATCTGTGGTCCGAAGTCCTGCGCGCCGGAGCTGAACGCCTGGTCGGCCACGATGTCGTACCCGAGCGTCGCTTTCATCTGCCGACACACTTCAGCGTCGCCGGCCTGTCCGTCCTGCGTCTGGTCGTAGATCAGCGCCAAACGCTTGATGCCCAACTTGCCCACGACGGTCCGCAGCAGGACCGGAACGGCGGTGGCGCCAACCGGACTGACCCGGAATGCCCAAGGCGTCCAGCGCTTGATCGGTGCCCCGGACTCGCCGATCAGCAACAACTGCATCTGCGCGGCGATCGGCACGATCGGCACATAGCCAACCGAGTTCGTCGGGCCGATGCTGGCGCAGATCGACGTGTCCAAGGCGTTCTGGCGATACAGCGTAATCGCCTGGCGGGCATCGTTTGCCATGTCGCCGAGATTGACTGCCGGGCGGTCCTCGGTGCCCTTCGCATCATGAAAGCCGCCAGCATGTTCTATCTCGGCGATCGCGCTCGCCGCGCCGTCACGGCAACGAATGCCATAAGCGGAGGAGGCACCTGTCAGTGGCTCGATCTGGCCGATCTGGAGGGTGACGGCAGCCGCATTGGCAGGGCGGATCAACGCCGGCAGCGCCAGCCCCGAACCGGTTGCCAACGCACTGCGCAACAGGCGACGGCGCGAGAACCGCCGCAGCGGCCGAATGCTCTTGTCCAGTCCGACATCGTTATCATGGGTCATCGCGTTGTGCATCTTCCGAACCTGGCGCGATGCTAGCAGAGACGCCCTTGCGCGCAATGCGCGGCTGATTTTCCACACGCCGCGGGCGGTCTCCTATCCGGCGGGCACGAAAGCTGGCAGCACTGCGCCCGTTGCCACCGCTGGGAACACAGCGCGCAGCGGCGTGCCGATTGTCAACGATGGCGCATCCGGCGGCACCAGCATCCGGGCGTAAATCAGCGGCCCCTCGGCCAGGATGACCGCGGCAAATACATAGGGCACATCGGCCATAAAGCCTGCATGTCCCGGACGATGCACCACGGTCCAGCTTTGTAACCGCCCCTCGCCCGATGCAGGCTGCCAGACAAGATCGCCGCCGCCGCAATACGGACAGCACACCCGAGGATAAAATACGAAGCGGCCGCAACTGGCGTCGCCACAACGTTGCAACATCAGCTTGCCGGCGCGGCACCCGTCCCAGAACGGCCGGTTGACGTCGGTGATGCGAGGCTGCGGTGCGTCATTCATCGCCGTCACTCGTCCCTTGCTATGATCGCCGCGCTGCACGACAGGCCGCGCCCATAGGCGACCATGCCGTAGCCGGCCAGCACACCGCGCCGGCAGCGTGACTGTCGTGCGCCGCCCTCGCCGCGCAACTGCAACACGCCTTCCACCACGCCGATCATGCCGCCGCTCGCCCCGGCCTGGCCGGCCGAAAGCTGGCCACCGCCCGTGTTGATTGGGAAATCGCCGGAGAACCGCACGTCACGATCGCGCAGGAACAGATGGCTTTCGCCACGCGGCGCGAGTTGCAGGCCCTCGAGCTGCATGAACTCCATCACCGGGTAATCGTCATAGAGCTGGGCGAAGTCCAGATCGGTTGGGCCGATGCCGGCCTGCGCGTACATGCGCGGTGCGATATCCTCCCATCCGGCGCGCAACGAATACACGTCGTTGGCTGGATAGTTGTGCATCTCGCCGCCGCCGAGGATGCGTAGCTTCGGAACATCGAGATCGCGTGCGACGCGCGTGCTCGCCAGGATGACGCAGTCGCCGCCGACACAGGGCATGACGCAGTCGTACAGCCGCAGCGGATCGGCGATCGGCCGAGCAGCGAGATAGTCCTGCATCGACATCGGTGTGCGAAACAGCGCGTTCGGATTGCCCAGCGCGTTGTGCCGTTGCGCCACCGGCAGAAGGCCGAAATCCTCCGCCGTCGCGCCGAACTGTTCCATGTAAAGCCGGGTATGCAGCGCGAATGTGCCATTGGCGCCCCCGAAGCCGTGCGGCGCCATCCAGTCGCGCATCGAGCCGTTGAAGTGGTCCAGCATCTCGTTGTGCGCCGCGACGTCGAACACGTCGCCGGCCAGCACCGCGATCACATCGGCCTCGCCGTCGCGGATCGCGCGGGCGGCGTGCAGCATGCCGATGATGCCCGATGCGCCGCCGTATACGCCATGGAACAGGAAGCGCGCCTCGATGCCGAAATGCTCGGCCACCGTGGTCACGTTGTCGGGCGGCAACGTGAAGCAGGTCAACGCCAGGCCCTGCACCGCGCGATGCGTCAGCCGCGCGGAACGCAGCCCGGCATCCAGCGCTTCCCACAACACCCGAAACACCGGCTTGGTGGAGCGCTTCTCGTAAAGCGTCTGCCCCGCACCAACGATATAGACACCGTCGTAAAGATTGCCCGCCATGTAGGTTCCCTCAAATTACCCCGGCTTCGGTCAGCCGCGCCAGCTCCGCCTCGTCCAGGCCGATCCGGTCGAGAAAGATCGCGCGGTTGTCGGCGCCGAGGCCACGTCCGGAATGACGCACCTCGCCCGGAGTGGCGACGAAGCGCGGCACCACGCCCTGCATGCGCACGGTGCCGAAATCGTCGTCCGGCACGCTGACGATATCCGATCGCGCGGCGTAATGCGGGTCTTCGACGATGTCGGCAATGGTCACCACAGGGCCGGCCACCACATGCGCCGCATCGAACAGCCGCATGATGTCGTCGCAAGTCCGCGCGCGAAACCACGCGGCCATCGCGGCATCCAGGTCGTCGGCATGCGCGCAGCGCGACGCGTTGCTGGCGTAGCGCGGGTCGCCGATCAGGTCCGACATGCCCATCGCTTCGCACAGCCGTTCGAATGTGCGTTGCGAGCTGGCGGAGATGCCGATCCAGCGCCCGTCCGCCGTTTCGTAGGTGTTACGGGGGGAATCCTCGGCCAGGCGGTTGCCCTGGCGCTGCTTGACGATGCCGAGCTGGTCGAAGCCGATCACCTGCGCCTCGGCCAGGCGGAACAGCGGTTCATACAGGCTGACGTCGATCTCCTGACCGACGCCGGCGCCACCCTGGTCGCGGCGATACACGGCAAACATCGCGGCCATCGCGGCGAAGGTGGCGGCGACCGAATCCGCCATTGGGAAGCCCGGCAAGGTCGGCGGACGGTCGGGAAATCCGGTGAAACTTGGAATGCCGCTGAACGCCTCGGCAACGGTTCCGTATCCGCCGCGATGCGCGTACGGCCCGGTCTGGCCGAACCCGGACACGCGCACCAGCACCATGCGCGGATTGATTTTCGCCAGTTCGGCGTAACCAAGGCCCCAACGTTCGAAGGTTCCCGGCCGATAGTTTTCGATCACGATGTCCGCGTCGGCGACCATGCGGCGGAACAGCGCCTGTCCCTCCGGATGCGACAGCGTCAGCGTGACCAGCCGCTTGTTGCGCGCGATCACCTTCCACCACAGCGAGCGTTCGTCTTTCATCGGCGCCCAATGCCGCATCGGATCGCCGACGCCGGGCTGTTCAATCTTGATGACCTCGGCACCGAAATCGGCGAGATGTGTCGCCGCCAGCGGCCCGGCGATCATGGTTCCTGCGTCCAGCACGCGCAGGCCTTGCAGCGGCCCCTTGCCGGCGGTCGCGCCGAATGCGGAGGCTAGGTCTTCCAGCCGCATCCCGATCATCCGATCGATCCCGCGGGCACCGGACATGCCGCCGCGAGCGCCGCGACCTCGCGGCTGATTCGCGCATCGATCGGCCCACACGGATCGGCAACGATCGCGGCGATGAGTTTCGCCACGCTGCGGAAACCTGCAGCGTCCAGGCCACGAATCGTCATGGCGGTGCTGCCCAGCCGTAGCCCGGCACGGCCGCTGCACCCGGCGCGCTCGGGCAGGCTGACGGCATTGCAGACCAGGCCGTGCGATTCCAACAGTTGCTCCATGGCACGGCCGTCGAGCATGCGGTCGTCGCGCAGATCGACCACCACCATGTGCGTGTCGGTGCCACCGAGATATAGCGTCAGCCCGGCTTCCGCCAACGCCTCCGCAAACACGCGGGCATTGCGCACCACGGCCCGCATCAGCGCGGCGAACGCAGGCTGCGCGACGAGATGGAACAACACGGCGCGGGCGGCGATGATGTGCGCGCCGGGTGCGCCTTGCATGCCGGGAAACAGCGCTGCGTCGATTTGCTCCGCCAACCCGGCGCGGCACAGCAGCAACCCGCCGGTGCGAGGCCCGCACAGCGTCTTATGGGTGGACGTGGTCGCCACATCGGCGTACGGCACCGGGTTTTCATGCAGCCCGGTCACCACCAGCCCGGCGACATGCGCCAGGTCGGCAAACAGCAGCGCGTCGACCTCGTCGGCGATCGCGCGCAACCCGCGAAAATCGATCGCGCGCGGATAGGCCGTGGAGCCGGCAATGATGATGCGCGGCCGCACCGCGCGCGCCTGCGCACGTAGCGCATCGAGATCGATGCCGCCCTTCGCTTCATCGACACCAAACCGGGTCGAGGCATAATCGTGACCCGACACGTGATAGCGCGCGCCGTGGCTGTGATGGCCGCCGGCGCTTTCGCCCATCGACAGGATTCTGTCCCCAGGTTGCAGCACGCCTCGGAGCACGGCGATGTTGCCGATGGTAGAACTCAATGCCTGCACGTTGGCATGCTCTGCCTGGAACAAAGCGCAGGCGCGTGCCTGGGCTAGGCGCTCGATCGCATTGATCGGCTCGCAGCCGCCGACAGCACGGGTGTCGGGATAGCCGGTGGCATTCTTGGTCACCAGGATCGACGCCTCGGCCTGCAACGTGGCGCGCGGGCAATAGCTTTCGGAGGCGATCAGGTTGATCGTGGCGTTGTTGCGCGTGACCTCCCGCGCGATCAGGCCGCCGATCTCGGGGTCGGTCTCGTTCAGACCGGCGTCGAACAGGCCGGTCCAGTCATGGTCATCGAGCATCGGTTTCCCCTGATCCTGCAACGGTCATAGCAAGTAGGCCTCGCGGTAGCGGCGCAGGAATGCCTGCAGCCGTTCGGAACATGGCGCACTGAAGATTTGTTTCGGCGGGCCTTGCTCGACGATCGCGCCATCGGCCATGAAGATGATCCGGTCGGCCACGTCGCGCGCGAACTGCATCTCGTGCGTGACGATCACCATGGTCATGCCGGCCTCGGCGAGTTGCCGCAGTACCGCCAGAACTTCGCCGACCAGTTCGGGATCCAGCGCCGAGGTGACCTCATCGAACAGCATCACCTTCGGTTCCATGGCCAGCGCGCGGGCGATGGCCACGCGCTGCTGCTGGCCGCCGGAGAGTTGGCGCGGATAGGCCTCCAGCTTGTCGGCCAGGCCGACACGGCCAAGCAGGCGCACCGCCGTCGCGTGTGCTGCCGCCTGCGGGATTCCCCTGATGCGCAGCGGGGCGATCATGACATTGCGCAGCACGGTCATGTGTGGAAACAGGTTGAAGCTTTGGAACGCCATGCCGATCGCCGCGCGCGCCTTGGCGATCTCTCGTTCCGGCAAACGGCGGCGTTTGCCGTTGGCCGCGACGTGGTAGCCGATCGGTGCACCGTCCAGCCGCACCTCGCCGTCCTGGAAAGCCTCGAGCAGATTGATGCAGCGGAGCAAGGTGGTCTTGCCGGAACCTGATGGGCCGATGATCGCCACGACCTCGCCGGGCGAGACTTCCAACGACACATCGCGCAACACCTGCAACGGGCCGAACCATTTCGACAGGCGATGGATGGAAATGATCGGCGCGGGTGCATCGCTGGGCGTATCATCACTGGGCATGCGGCACCCGGCGCTCCAGCGTCCGGCCGCACAGCGACAATCCGTAGCACATGACGAAGTAGATCGCGGCGATGCCGCCGAACACCTGGAAGGGCGCGAGCGTGCGTTCGACGACCTCGCGTCCCGCCAGGGTCAGTTCCCAAAGACCGATCACCGAGACCAGCGACGTGCTCTTCACCAGCATGATGCAGGTGTTGACGAAGGGCGGTCCGGCGAGGCGCAGCGCCTGCGGCACGACGACGATGCGCATCAGCCAAGTGCCGTGCATGCCGAGCGCCCGACCCGCGTCCCACTGGCCGCGCGGCACGGAGGCCAGCGCGCCGCGAAACACCTCGCCCATGAAGGCGCCGAAATACAGCGACACCATCATGACGCCGCCGGTGGTTGCGTCGACATCGATGCCGGCGTAGGGCAACAGGTAAAACGCGGCGAACAGCATGACGATCAGCGGCGTGCCGCGCATCAAATACAGATATAGCAGCGCGACGCCGCGGATCAGCCAACCGCCATAAGTCTGCGCCAGAGCGACGACGATGCCGATCAACGCCGCCAGAACGGTGCAGACCACCGACAGCATCAGCGTGACGCCGGCGGCCTGCAACAGATACGGCAGGTTGGCGAACAGGATATGCGGCATCAGTCGGCCACTCGCAGCCGCCATTCCGCCGCGCGCATCAGCACGGCGATGCTGGCGGTCAGCACCAGATAGAGCAGCGTGAGGTCGGCGAATATTTCGTACGCGGCGGCGGTGCGGTCGATCAGCCGGCGCGCCCAGAACATCATGTCGGCGACCGAAAGTGTAGACACCAGCGCGGTGTCCTTGACGATGGTGACGAACTGGTTGGCCAGCGGCGGCAGCACCAGCCGAAGCGCCTGGGGAAACACCACGATGCGCAACGCCTCGAGGGGCCGCATGCCGAGTGCCAGTCCAGCCTCGCGCTGCTGGCGGCCGACAGTGGCGATGCCGGCGCGGTAGATCTCGGCGACATAGCCGCCATTCTGCAGCACCAGCGCGAGCAAGCCGGCGACAAAGCCGGACAGGCGCAGCCCGACCATCGCGAAGCCGAAATAGAAGAGATACATCTGCACCAGCACAGGCGTGTTGCGCACAAGCTGCACGTAGCCGGCACACAGCCACGCCAGCGGCATAAATCGCGACAGCCGCCCGAGCACGATGACAAGGCCCCATGCCAGCGAGGCCACGATCGCCAGACCGGCAAGCTCCAGCGTCACTCGCAACCCGTCCAGCAGGACGGGCATCGCGCGCAGCATCATGCTGGGGTCGAATGGCACCTTGGCGCGTGACCGCTTCCGGTCAGCTCTTCACGTAGAAACGTTGCGCCGGCGGATTCTGACCGAACCACTTGTGGAATGCCACGCTATACTCGTCGTAGCGGGAGCCCCAGCGAAGCTCGTTCACCACGGTGGTGAGATACAGCCACCAGGTGAAATCGCCGGGCTTCAGGAAGATCGCGTTGTTTTGAATATTTCCCAGCGGCGTCGGCAGCACCTGGAAATCGCTGTCGTTGGCGGCGTACCAATCGACGATCGGCGTGTCCATCTGCATCGCCTGCGCCTGCCCGGTCTTCACCGCCAGCATCATCGCGCTGGGAGTTTCGAAGGTGATGGTCTGTGCTTTCGGTACGAACCGCTTGGCGCGGTCCGCCATCTGCGGATTGCTGAGGTTGGCCAGGGTGAACTTCGCGTCGTTCAGGTCTGCGATCGTGCTGATCTTGGCGTCTTTGCGCACCATCAGCGAGATGCCGGAATCCATGTACGGCGCGGTGAACGCCACGCGGATCGCGCGATCGGGATAGATCGTGGTCGAGGCGATGCCATAATCTGCTCGCCCCGACAGCACCGCCGGCCAGCGGCCGGAACTGTCCACCACCTGGAACTCGACCTTCTCCGGGTCGTCGAACAACGCCTTGGCGATCATCCGCGATATGTCGATGTCGAAGCCGATGAGATTGCCCTTGTCATCGGTGAAACCCAGCGGCGGGTTGGTGCTGAACGTCGCGACGACCAGCTTGCCGCGCTTCAGCACCGTCGCCAGCCGATCATCGCCGGCGGTCTGTGCCGCCGCCTCGCCGGGCAGGACGGCGGCCGCGGCCAAGCCGCCGATGCCGAGGGCCAGCGAGCGCCGCCGCGCCTGGTTGGTGCCGTCCTGCATCACATCCTCCGTCCGTTGGGGTTGACCAGAATCGAGGCGGCAACAGGCATGTTTCACCGGAGATCGCGGCATGGTTGACAGATGCGCCGGCGTTTGCGAGTTCCCCGTGTGGTCTCGATAATCGATAGCTGACCTATCAATATTTTATGGGGACGCGAGCCGTGTCAAGCCGATTGTCCATTCGTGGCAGGATTCCCGCGGGTAAGATGCCGGCGGCCGCGCCGGACCAGCCGCTCGATCGTGCGCTGGCGGTGATGGAGCTGGTATTGGCGATGCCGGGACGATTGTCGGTGGCAACCCTGGCTGCCGAGGCACGCCTGCCGATGCCGACAGCGGCGCGGCTGGTAACGCATCTGGAAACAAGGCGGCTGATCAGGCGCGGACTTGGCACGCGCCACCTCTCGCCGGGACCGCGTTTGATCGGCCTCGGCCTGGATGCCACGCGCGCCGCGATGACCGGTGACGCCGCGCATCTGCTGCTGGCCGGGCTGGCGGCGCGATTGGGGGAGCATTGCCAGATCGGAGTCGTCAGCGAAACAGACGTCGTCTATGTCGACAGCGTGCGCGGCGCGCGTGGCGCCAGTCTGCAATTCGAACCTGGCGAGCGCGCGCCAATTCATTGCACGTCCACCGGAAAGCTGTTCCTGGCGGAGCAAGACGACGCTGGTCTGTGTGGGTTCCTGGGCAACCGGCCATTGCCGCGGCACACGGCAACGACGGTGACCGATCCGGCGGCGCTGCGCGATCAGGTGCGCGAGGTGCGGCGGCGCGGCTGGGCCTCGACCGATGGCGAATATGTCGCCGGCGTGGTGGGCTGTGCGGTGCCGATCAGGGATCGCGATGGCGCCATGCTGGCCAGCCTGGCGGTCGCGATCCCGGAGGCACGCACCAAGTGCAGCGCGGTGCATCGCATCGTGCCAGCGCTGCGCGAGACCGCGAAGGCGATCGCCGCGGCGATCGAAGCCAGCCGCTCGGCTGGCCGAGTTCAACGCACGTAGGAGTGTTGTGCGATCGAACCGTTGTTCCGTCCGTTCCCGAAATATCTCCAGGTGCGCGAGGTGTTGTTGCGCCGTCTGGAGCGCGACTTGCAGCCCGGCCAGCAGTTCCCGACAGAGCAAGCGTTGTGTGCCGAATTCGGTGTGTCGCGGGAGACGATCCGCGAGGCGCTGAGGTTGCTGGAGGCGGACGGGCTGATCTCGCGCCATCCTGGCCGCGGCAGTTTCGTGCTGCGCCCGCCGCGCCGGCGCAGCGAACGGCGGCTGACCGGGCTGGTGGAGGATTTCTCCGATCTGCGGCTGGACACCGATGCCGAGGTGCTGGATGCGGGCGCGATGCCGGCCAGCGCGGACCTCGCCGAGGCGATGGCGCTGGCGCCCGGTGAACCGCTGTATCGCATCAGCCGTCTGCGAAGGTTCGAGGCGCAGCCTCTGGCTTTCCATGATGCGTTCCTGCCGGCCGGGCTCGGTGCCAGGGTCGCGGCGCTGGACCTGCGGAACACCTCGATCATTCACGAGCTCGAGGTGACGTTGGGGTTGTCCTGCGTGGAGGATTATCAGCGGATCGAAGCGGTCGCCGCCGATGCGTCTCTGGCGCGCGCGCTGGAGGTGGCGCTGGGTGCGCCGTTGTTGCAGATCACGCGCCGTGTCGCGGCGAGCGCAGAGCGATTGCCGGTGTTGTTCCGGTCGCAATTCCGGGCCGATCGGTACTATTACACGGTCGATCTGGCGGCGGGACGAAAACCGGCGCGCGGTGTTCGGGGGCGATGACACGGAGCGTCATGATGCATCGCACCGGCCGCGCCACCCGTCATGGCGGGCGGAGGCCCGCCATCCACGACTTTGCTACCCGAACAAGAACAAGTCGTGGACGCCGACCCCGGCCTTCGCTCGGGGCAAGCTCTTCGTCGGCATGACGAGGACGGCGCCATCCGTGCGTCAATCTTTCGAGCACTTGTATCACTCCGCCGCCGCGCGGCGACCGGCCTGAGACGCACGGCGCAGCGCTTCGTAAAGAATTGACATGGCGCGATCGACCTCGGCTTCGCTGGTGGTCATCGGCGGCACCAGGCGGATCACATTCAACGCGCCGCCCACACCGCGCAACTGGAAGATCAGCCCCTTGTCGAGGCATTCGTCGGCCACCATGCGCGCGGCGGCGTTGGCCGGAGTCTTGCTGTGCCGGTCTGTCACCAACTCCACGCCCAGCAATACGCCGCGGCCGCGAATATCGCCGATCAGTTCGATCTCGCTTTGCATGCCGGTCAGCGCGGCCCGGATGCGGCGCTCGATGGCCGCAGCCTTGCCGGGCATGTCCTCCTCGACGACGATGTCGATGCTTTCTTCCCCGGCGGCGCACAGCAAAGGATCGGTGGCGTGCGAGCGGGTGGCGAAGTAGCCGTTGGCGACGGCGCGGTCGGCAATCTCTGCCGTCGTGCACACCGCACTGATCGGCAGGCCGCCACCGAAGTGTTTGGATATTGCGACGATGTCGGGCGACAGCGTGGCTTCATGCTGGAAGCCGAACAGCTTGCCGGTCTTGCCAAGCCCGGTCTGCGCTTCGTCCAGGATCATCAGCATCCCACGCTGCCGCAATTGCTCGCGCAGCGCGGCATACCACCCGGGCGGCGGCACGATGACGCCGCCGGCGCTGAGGATCGGCTCGCCGATGAACGCGGCGGGCTTGCTGGTGAAATTGGCGTCGGCCAGTTCCATGCTGGTCGTCAGGCATTGCAGCTTGCAGCTTGGAAATGTCATCCCCAGCGGGCAGCGATAGCAGTGCGGCGCAAGGATCGCCTGGGTGCCCGGCGCCACCGCGTGCTTCTTGCGGTTCCAGGCGAACGACACCGACCGCGAGATGAACGACGTCGATCCGTGCAGCCCGACATGCAGGCCGATGATGTCCAGGCCGCCGGTCGCCTTGCGCGCCAGGTCGATCGAACCCTCGATCGAATTGCTGCCGCTGACCAGGAACAGCGACTTCTCCAGCGGGCGCG
>CAVXNH010000124.1:0-12091 GCA_963762885.1 uncultured Alphaproteobacteria bacterium | reverse complement strand
CAGCCCTTCCATGGCCGGCCAGGGTCGTTTCAACGCCTTTTCGGCTGCGGTCGGATGATAGCCGTGCGCCACCGACAGGCCCGCAAGGTTTTGGCCGCGTTTTTTCAGCGCGGCCAGAACATCGGCAGGGTGCCAGTCGGCCTGCGCACATGCGGCGGATTGCTCTCGGTATCGTTCATTGCTCTCATCAAACTTCTCTTTAGAGAATCCGTGACGAATCGATTAGCATCGACAGAGAGTAAACGCCTGAAATGCGCGGCATCCAGGCTGAAAAGTGTCGGGAGTTTGGATGGAACGGCAACGAATGTCACTACGCGGGAGAATAACTCAAAAAATCCCGATTCCACGAGCACTCGTGGCGCCGAACGCGCCGCGTTTACTGCGCGCCTGCACGTGATCCTCCAACATTGGCCCAGCGCGGATCGGCTGGCTCGCGCGATGTCCGTTTCCCCGTCGGCGTTTCGCAAATGGCTGCGGGGCGAGGCCGAACCGAGCCGCGAACGGCTGGTCGCCTTGGCGGACGCCGCCAAGGTGAACATCGCCTGGCTGGCGAAAGGGGAGGGGCCCGCGCCGACCTTCGCCCGGCCGGAACCTGCCGGCGGGCGCGCCGCTGACGGTCGAGGCGGAACGGGGGATCGATCCCAGCCGCTTTATCGTGCTCCCCAAGCAGGCCGAGGGTGCGGCCGCCGGCATCGGCGCTCCCCCGCCACCGCGCCCGGACACCGATTCATCGCATTCCGTCACGACTGGGTGCGCGGCGATGCTCGGCATCGAACCCGGCGACCTGATCATGGAGACCGCGGTCGGCAAATCCATGCGGCCGACGATCCAGGACGGCGACCTGCTGCTGGTGGATACCACCATCGCACGGTCAGCAGCTTTGGCGTCTACGTGCTGGAGATCGGCGGCGAACGACTGGTCAAGCGGGTCCAGCGCAAGCTCGATGGCAGCCTGGTGCTGATCAGCGACAACGACACCTATCAGCCCGACCAGGTCCCCGGCGACATGCTTGAGAGCGTTACGGTTATCGGCCGGGTCGTCTGGGGCGGCGGCGCGATTTGAGGCCTCGGCTGGCGAGGCTGTAGCAGCGCGCATCCCGACGGACGGCACTGGTCCATACGCGTCAGGATAAGCCGTGACGGCGGAGAATTCTCAACTCCGGTGGGAGGCGCTGCGATCGCTTTTTGTGTCGTGGCCAGCGGAGGCCGGCCACCCACGGCTTACATTGCGGCTAGCGGCACAGCCGTGGGTGGCCGGCCTTCGCCAGCCATGACACATTTGTTCTCCGGCCGCCGGCTTATCCAGATACGTATCGGCCGCCCGTAACCTCGATCGGCAGGCCCGGTCATCACAGTGGGGGGAAGTCAGACATGCAGTTCGGTATCGCCATCCCCACCGCCGCCAACTCCTGGCGCCTCGTGCGACGCGCGGAAGAACTCGGCTTCTCCAACGCCTGGTTCTTCGACACCCAGATGCTCAGCGCCGACCCCTTCGTCGCCATGGCGGCGGCGGCGATGAAGACCACGCGCATCAAGCTCGGCACCGGCGTGCTGATCCCGTCCAACCGCATCGCCCCGGTCGCGGCCACCGCCTTCGCCTCGCTGAACAAACTGGCCCCCGGCCGCATCGATCTTCGGCGTCAGCACCGGCTTCACCGGCCGCCGCACCATGGGCCTCGGCGCGGTGAAGCTGGCCGACATGGAGGACTATATCCGCGTCGTCCAGGCCCTGTGGCGCGGCGAAACCGTGGAATTCACCGTCGAGGGCAAGCGCGCGCGCGATCCGCTTACCTGAACCCAGATCTCGGCCTGATCAACATCGACGACCCGATGCCGCTGTTCATCGCCGCCTCCGGCCCGCAGGCGCGCGCGCTGACGGCGAAGCTGGGCGCCGGCTGGATCGACAACGTCGCCGATCCCGAGCGTGGTGCGGCGACGCTGGAGCAGATGCGCGCCGCGTGGGCGCAGGCCGGACGCGCGCGCGAGGACCTGACCGCCGTCGCCTGGATCGGCGGCGCGGTGCTGGATGAGGGCGAGCCCGCCGACGGCCCGCGCGGCATGGCGATGGCCGGCCCGCGCGCGTCGATGCTGCTGCACCGCGCGGCCGACACCGCGCTGGCCGGCTATCCCGCGCCGGTCGCCATGCTGCCGGAATTCACCGCGGCCGTGGAGGGCTACGTCGCGCATGCCCGCGGCTTCGAGCCAACGGATGCCTACTATCTCGCCAACCACGTCGGCCACCTGATGCATGTGCGGCCGAACGAACAGAAGTTCATAACGGCCGAGATGATCCGCAAGACGTCGTTCATCGGCACGGCGGCGGAGCTGATCTACCGCGTCGGCGGCCTGCGCGATGCGGGGTTCGCCCAGGTGGTGTTCTCGATCCCGCCGGGGCAGGAGCATGCAATCGAGGATTGGGGGCGCATCCGCCGCGCCTTCGGTTGAGGCTGGGGTAAGGACCGCACCCTGCCGCTCCGTTTGTGTGATACTCCCGTCATTGATACCGCCGTCGTTGCGAGCGAAGCGAAGCAATCCCCCGCGTGAGATCTCGCGATGCCGGGCGGGGGATTGCTTCGCTTCGCCAGCAATGACACCGGTCCCTGCCAAGGTCCCCTCCCAATGGCGTTCTTTCGCAACAGCGCCGTCAACCTGCTCAATCTGCACTATGGCATCCACAACATCGCGATCAGCGGCGGCGCTGCCTTCTTCCTGATCTTCCTGATGAAGTCCGGCGTGCCGGTGCCGGGCGTGTTCGTTTCGCTCGCACTGATCCTGCTCGGACGCTTCGCCATCCGCCCGCTGCTCGTCGGCCTGACCGTGCGATGGGGGCTGCGGACGATGGTCATCGTCGGCACACTAATCAGCGCGGCTGACTTTCCGATCCTGGCCGAGGTTCGTGGCGTCGGCATTGCTCTGATGGTGCTGATCGCTGTCTCGGCGGTGGCCGATACGATCTACTGGACCACCTATCACGCTTACTTTGCGGCGCTTTGCGACGACGATCATCGTGGGCAACAGATCGGCATGCGCGAAGCCATCGCGGCCGTCGTCAGTGTCTCCAGCCCGCTGTTGACTGGTTGGATGCTTGTGACCTTCGGCCCGCGCGTGGCGTTCGGCATCGACGCCGCGATCGCCGCGAGTTCCGCGTTGCCGCTGCTCTGGGCTCCGAATGTCACGGTGAAGCCGCACGTGCTTGGCGCGTTGCTCGCGGCACTCCCCGGGCTGCTGCTGTTTGCCGCCGACGGGCTGGTTGCGGCGGGCAATGTGTTCGTCTGGCAGATCGCGATGTTCGTCTCACTGGGCGAGAGCTTCCTCGGTTATGGCGGGGCGCAGGCGTTTGCCGCGCTGGTCGGTGCGATCGGAGGCTTGACGGTCGGGCGCCATATCGACGCCGGTCACGGGAACCGAGCCGTGTGGTACGCGTCCGGCGCGTTCACGCTGATCATCTCGTTGCGCGCTATCGCCGCCGGGCACGCCGCGATCGCGGTGTTGGCCAACGCCCTGGGAGCGTTCGGCTACTGCCTCTACATCCCGACGATGATGACGGCGGTCTACACGATGGCGAAACGGTCGCCCTGCACGCTGCGGTTCCATGTCGCGGCCGAGGGAGGCTGGGACGCCGGGGGTGCGACGGGCTTGCTCGTAGCGGCGGCCGCGACCGCGCTTGGCGTGCCCCTGTCGGTCGTGATGCTGCTGGCGCTCCCGGGTGTTTTGGCGATCACGGTGATGCTGCGGCGCTACTACGGGCAGGTTCCGGCGACTGTGGTCGTTGCAAGGTGGCAGCTGGCGAAGCGATCGGGCGAAGCAGGCCAGGCGGAGGTTATTGCCCCCGGAACCCCATCGCAGGGTTCCGCCCCGTGAAGCCCCGCCAGGCTCGGGGCCAACAGGATCCATCCCAAGGCGTTGCGGCGCCGGAGGTGCCGGCACCGCTCCTGCTGATCAACCCGAACACCTCGCGGGCGACCACCGCCATGATGGTGGCGATGGCACAGCATACCGCCGGCATGCATGCGCACATCCGGGGCGAGACGGCAACACTCGGGCCGCCGATGATCACCACGCCGGAAGCCCTCACCGACGCCGAGGCCGTCGTGATCAAAATCGCCCTGCGGGAGGCTGGGACCTGTGCCGGCGTGATCATTGGCGCGTTCGGAGACCCGGGCGTGGCCACGTTGAAGCGATTGCTCTCCATCCCGGTCGTCGGCATCTGCGAGGCGGCCATGCTCGAAGCCGCGGCCCATGGCGACCGGTTTGCCGTGGCGACGACCACCCCGGCCCTGGTGGCGCGGATCGCCGAGAGTGCCGCGTCGCTCCGCCTGGAGCATCGTTTTGCCGGTACCTGGCTCACTGCCGGCGACCCCTTGGATCTGGTCGGCGACTCCCAGCGGCTGGAGGCGGCGTTGGCGGGCGCTGTCGAGGCCTGCATCCGGGACGGCGGCGCCGCCGCGGTCATTATCGGTGGTGGGCCGCTCAGCCGTGCCGCCGCCACACTGGCGGAGTGCTTCCCGGTACCCATCGTCGCACCCGTCGCGGCGGCGGTGCGCTGTTTGCTCGATCGGATCGGGGCGCCTGGCTGATGCGATCAGGCGGCTGTCGGCACCAGCCGGAGGCAGCGCGCCTCGTGATCCGGTCCCAGCGCGACGTTCGGCGGAACGGCCGCCGCGCAGGGGGCGCCGAACAACTCGCAACGCGGCCCGAAGGCGCAGCCGGGCGGAGGATCGGCCAGATCGGGCGGCGACCCCGGAATGGCCTTGAGCCGGCCACCGCTCTCCATCGCGTCATGCGCGCGCGACGCCAGCAACCCCTGCGTATAGGGATGCGCGGCATGATCGATCACCGCCGCGCACGGGCCGCTCTCGACGATGCGGCCAGCATACATGACCGCGATGCGGTCGGCGATTTCGATCGCCACGCCGATGTCGTGGGTAACGAAGACGATGGCCAGGCCGAACTCGCGCTGCAACTCGCGCAGCAGCAGCAGCACCTGGATCTGTACCGTGGCATCCAGCGCGGTGGTTGGCTCGTCCGCCAGCAGGACCTTCGGCCGGCAGGCCAGCGCCAGAGCGATCATCGCCCGCTGGCGCATCCCGCCAGACATCTCATGAGGATAGTTGTCGAGACGGCGCTCCGGCGAGGGGATGCGCACGCGCTCGAACAGCTCCAGCCCGCGCCTGCGGCCGTCGGCGTGCGAGCACCCCTCGTGCCGCATTACTGTCTCGGCGATCTGGTCGCCGATGCGGTAGACCGGATCGAGCGCCAGGCCCGGGTCCTGGAAGATCATCGACACGACCTTGCCGCGATAGGCCGTGAGCTGTGCCGGCGACATCGCCAACACGTTGCGCCCGTCCACGGTGACCGTGCCGCCGATCTTGGCCGACTTCGGATGCAGCCGCAGGAAGCTGCGCAACGTGACGCTCTTGCCCGAGCCTGACTCGCCGAGCAGGGCCAGCGTCTCGCCCGGTTGCAGCGACAGGTCCACGCCGCTGACGGCGCGGATCGAGCGGCGGCCCGCGGCGAAATCGACGGTGAGGTCCATGGCCTCAACGATCGGGAGGGGATCGCGCGGTCATGGCAGTGGTCTCCGCGTCATGGCGGGCGAAGGCCCGCCATCCACGCCTTCGTTGTGTGCGAGAAGGCGGCAAGTCGTGAATACCGACCTGAGCCTGCCACCGGGCACTTGACCCAGTGGCCGGCATGACGAGGTTGGCAGGGGCCGCATGTCAAACCGCACGTTCAATGGCCTCATGACGCCGTCGCCATCGGATGACCCAATTCCGGATTCGCCAGGTGGCAGGCTGCGAGATGCCCACCGCCGACATCGAACGCGACAGGCTCGACTTCGGCGCAAAGCGGCGCAGCCATCTTGCAGCGCGGATGGAAGCGGCAGCCGCTCGGCGGGTCGATAGGGTTTGGGGGGTCGCCAGTCAGCGGCGCTTCTTCCGTGCGGTGCGCGGGATCCATCGACGGCATCGAGGCCAGCAGCGCCTCGGTATAGGGATGGCGGGGCGAGGCAAAAATCCGGTTGGCGGGTCCGAGCTCCGCGATCCGGCCGAGATACATCACCATGATCCGGTCGGACATGAAACGCACGACGTTCAGGTCGTGCGTGATGAACATGTAGGTCAGACCGAAGTCGCGCTTCAAGTCGAGCAACAGGTTCAGCACCTGCGCCTCGATCGACTTGTCGAGCGCGGAAACCGCCTCGTCCAGGATCAGCAGCCGCGGCTGGAGCGACAGCGCCCGCGCGATGTTGACGCGCTGGCGCTGCCCGCCGGAAATCTCGTGCGGATAGCGGCCGGCGAAGCGGCGTGGTTCCAGGCCGACGCGATGCAGCAGGTCATGCGCGGTGGACCGCGCTGCGTGCGCCGAGGCGCCCTGGACGCGCGGGCCGAACGCGACCGTGTCCTCCACCGTCAGCCGTGGATTGAGCGAGGCGTAGCTGTCCTGGAACACCATCTGTACCTGGCGGCGGAAGCCGCGCAGATCGAGATCCGGCGATCCCACGGCCTCGCCATCGAACAGGATTTCTCCTGCGTCCGGCTTGATGATCTGCATTACCAATCGGGCGGTGGTGGATTTGCCGCAGCCTGATTCGCCGACCACGCCGAGGGTTTCGCCCTTGGCGATGGAGAAGTCGATGCCGTCAACCGCGCGCACTACGCCGGACTGCTTCGTTAGAAATCCGCCCTTGCCGCCGAAATGCTTGATGAGGCGGTGCACGTCCAGTAGCGGCGTGCCGGCGCCGCCGCGATCGCGGGGGTCGAGGGCTGCTGTTGCGGTCATGCATCAACGCTCATGGCGGGGATCGGGGGGCGATGTAGAAAGCAAGCAAGCAAGCAAGGATTCAACACGGATTACGCGGAGAAGCAGGTTAAGGCACGGATGACACGGAGCAGAAATATTATAGGGTTCCCGAGTGGACAGGCGGTGCGGTGTCATAACATTGACTTTTCTTCTCTGTGACATCCGTGGCTTAACCTGCTTCTCCGCGTAATCCGTGTTGAAACCTTGCTTGCTGTCCCCGCCAATTTGCTGTGCCGACACGGGTTAACGCTTCCTAAACCTGTTCGAGGCCATCATGGGAACCATGCAGCCCGGCCTCGTACACAATAGTGAACTTACGTACCGCATCATCGGCCTCGCGATGCGTGTTCATCGCCGGCTGGGGCCTGGCTTGCTCGAGGCGGTTTATGAGGCTTGCCTTTGCCACGAACTTGACCGTGCCGGTATCGTGTTTCGTCGGCAGGCGCCACTCGCCCTGGAGTATGAGGGGGCGCGCCTGGATTGCGGCTATGTCGCCGACATCATCGTGGACGAGCAGGTTGTCCTGGAAATCAAATCGGTCGAACGAACACTTCCGGTACACGAGGCACAGCTTCTGACATACCTCAAGATCAGCCGGTGCTCCGTCGGTCTGCTGATAAACTTCAACACGGTATCTCTGACCGACGGCATTACGCGCCGCGTGCTGTAGCGCAACGATCATTGCCGCACCTCCATCGCCGTGCGCAGCCCGTCGGAGAACAGGTTGAACGAGATCGAGGTCATGAAGATCATCACCCCAGGCAGCGCGGCAACCAACGGCGCCGAATAGATCGCGGTGCGCAACGTGTTGAGCATCAGACCCCACTCAGGTAGCGGCGGACTGACGCCAAGCCCGAGGAACGACAGGCCGGAGGCGAGGATCATCGACACGCTGATCAGGCTTGTCGCATAGACGAAGATCGGGCCGAGCACGTTGCCCAGCACATGCACCCGCACGATCGTCAGTGTCCCGGCGCCGGAGATGCGCGCCGCCTCCACGAAGTCGCGATTTCGGGTCTGGGTCGTGACGGCCTCGGCGATGCGCGCGATCTGCGGCACGAAGACCACCGTCAGCGACACGATCGAGTTCAGGATGCCGGCGCCCAGCACGCCGGACAATGCGATGGCGAGCAAGACCGAGGGGAACGCAAAGAACACGTCGATGATGCGCATCACGCCGGTGTTCACCCAGCCGCCGATATAGGCGGCAAAGATGCCGATGGCGGAGCCGACGACGAAGGCGACGATCACCGGCGTCACCCCCATGAACAGCGACAGCCTCCCCCCATAAATCAACCTGCTCAGCATATCCCGGCCAAGCTCGTCGGAGCCGAGCGGATAGCCGGGGAAGCCGATCGGCCGTAGCCGGCGCAGCATCGCGCCGCGCAACGGGTCGGCCAGGTCCAGATAGGGGGCGAAGATAGCGGCCAATGCGATGACGAGGATGCAGGCCAATGCCGCCATCGCGACCTTGTCGCGTAGCAGGCGCGCACCCACGCTGGTCCAATATCCCGGGCTGCGAACCTCTGCCGGCGCGAACGTCCCGGCCTCGACGGCGGTGCTCATCGCCTCAGTTCCGCTGGATGCGCGGATCGAGCGCCGATTGCAGCACATCGACGATCAGGTTGAGGCTGACGAAGAACATCGCCAGCACGAGGATCGTCCCCTGCAACAGCGGAAGGTCGCGCTGGAAGATCGCGGTGTTGAGCAAGAAGCCGGTGCCGGGCCAGGCGAAGACGGTCTCGATCAGGATGGAGCCGCCGAGCAAGTAGCCGAGTTGCAGACCCATCACCGCCAGCGCGGTGGGCGCCGCGTTGCGCACGACGTGCTTGAAGACGTTGAACTCGCCCATGCCTTTCGCGCGCTGCGCCTGCACGAACTCCTGGTTCAGGATGTCGGCGACCAGCGCGCGCACGGTGCGGGCGATGATACCCATCGGGATGGCCGACATCGTCAGCGCCGGCAGGATGAGGTAGCGCAGGTGGTCGAAGTCGGGCCGCCACTCGGTCGATCCGCCCGGGCCGGCGCCGGTGGACGGCAGCCAGCCAAGCAAGGCGGAGAACACGATGACCATCACCATCCCGAGCCAGTAGTTTGGCACAGAAACTCCGAGGATCGAGAACAGCGACGCCAGCCGGTCGAGCACGCTGCCGCGGAAATAGGCAGCGACGAAACCGAAGAACGTGCCGAGGCCGAAGCCGATCAGGGTCGCGACGGCAGCGAGGATCAGCGAGTTGCGGACGGCGTGCGCGACCTCCGTGATGACCGGGCGGCCGGTGGCGATCGAGGTTCCCAAATCGCCGTGCAGCACCTTCCACAGCCAGATGCCGTATTGCACCGGCAGCGGCCGGTCGAAGCCGTAAGCGGCGCGCATCTGCGCCTGTTGCTCGGCCGAGGCGTCGATCGGCAGGATCGAGGTGAGGGGGTCGCCGGGTGCGAGGTGAACGAGCAGGAAGCAGACGATGCTGACCCCGATCGCGACCGGCAGGACGTAGAGCAGGCGCTTCAGTGCGTAACGCAGCAACGGTCAGGTTCTCCTTCGGCGGGGAAAACCTCTCCCGCGAGAGCGGGAGAGGTCGAGACGCGTAGCGTCGAGGGTGAGGGTGATCGGGCCGCACGCTCTACCCGCTTACGTGCCGACCCGATCACCCTCACCCGCCGCTCCGCGCCGACCTCTCCCGCGCGTAGCGCGGGAGAGGTTTTGCTATTTCTCCATCGTGATGGGTGAGAAGTCCTGGAACCAGTTCTGCGCCTGCACGAAGCCCTTCACCTTCGGGCTCATCGCGCGGGCATTCACGTCGTGCGTCACCATGATGAACAGGGCGTCGTCCACATACTTTTCGTGGATCTTTTGCAGGATCGCGACCTGCGCCTGAGGGTCGAAGGTATTGCGGACCTGGTCGAACATCTTGTCCATCTCGGCATCGCAATAGTAGCCCCAGTTGGTGCCGTTGGGCGGCGCCAGGTTGCATTGCAGGTGTCGGATCAGGCCGGTGAATGGGTCCTGCAGGAAGTAGGTGAAGTTGATCGCGGTGGCGCCTCGCGCACTGGGGTCCTTCGCACCGGCCCGCCAGATGTTGATGAGCTGGTTCCACTCCACCACCTCGAAATCCACCTTGATGCCAACATCGGCGAGGTTCTGCTGGATCGCCTCGTTCATCGGCAGCGGCTGCATCTGGCCGGAGCCGGACGGCGAGATCAGCACCTTGGTGACCAGCGGATGGTCCGGTGTGTAGCCGGCCTCCTTCAAGAGCCGCCGCGCCTCATCGGGGTTGTATTCCAGCTTGAAGGTCGGATGCCCGAACCACTGGTGTCCGGGCGGCAGAAAGCCTTGCGCGGGGATCATCAGCCCCGCCAGCAACTCCTTCATGCCTTCGCGGTCGATCGCCAGGTTGGCGGCCTTGCGCACGCGGATGTCGTTCCAGGGCGAGCCCGGCAGGCGCGACGAAATGCCAGGTCCAGTTATGCGGATAGGCGTTGGTCACGATCTTGAACCCGGCGCCGACCAGCGATTTCACCGCATCGGGCGAGGGCGCCTCGATCCAGTCCACCTGGCCGGAGCGCAGGGCCGCAACGCGCGCATTCACCTCCGGCATCGGGATCAGGATCAGCTTGTCGAGCTTGGGAACGCGCGCCTTGTCCCAGTAGTCCGGGTTCGGCACCAGTTCGGCACGCTCGCGCGGCACCCAGGTGGCGAGCTTCCAGGGGCCGGTGCCGGAGGGCGTTTTGGCAACCGCTTCCCAACTCTTCCCGAGCTTCTCCCAGTTCGCGGGCGACGACATCAGAATCCAGGCGACCTGGTAGGGCAGGGTGGCGTCCGGCGCTTTGGTGACGATCTCCAGCGTCAGCTTGTCGATGGCGCGATAGGAGGCAATTGCCGGGATGCGTGACTTGCCTTGCGCCGACTGGCGCGGATCGTATTGCGGACTGTCGGTCTTCAGCAGCTTGTCGAAATTCCATACGGCCGCGTCGGCGGTGAACTCCGAGCCGTCGTGAAAGTGCACGTCCGGGCGCAGCTTGAGGATCCAATGCGTCTTGGTGGTGTCCGCCGGGTCGAGCCCCCAACTGAGCGCCAGGCCGGGCGCCAGGTCGGAGGGCTTGGTCGCACTCGACAGGTCCCAGTTGATCAGCGCGTCATAGACCGTATAGCCCATGAACCGCTGGCCCTCGCCGCCGTTGTCGGTCTGGCCGGTGGTCAGCGGAATATCGGCCGCGGTCATGGCGATCCGCAATGTGCCTTGAGCAGCGGCGACGCCGAGGCAGAGCGGCAGAATGAGAAGCGCCAGTATGGCCTTAAGCATGCAGCTACGCATTTGGCTTCCTCGAGCAAACCCGGGCGCTGCGATGCAAGGGTTGTACCAAGGGGTCCGGAGACGGGTCGAGCAGGCCCCTCCCGGTCGAATGCCGCGGCGCGCCCGCGACGGCTTGGATGCGCTCAAGCCTGGCCGGCTGCGCTACTCGTCGATCAGCTTTTTCGCCGCGAGCAGGTCGGCCGTATCGAAACCTTCGGTGAACCCGCGGTACACCGGTCTGAGGAGCGCGCGTGCATCGGCAGGGCGTCCCTGATCGCGCCGGAGCCGGGCCAGGGTGGTCGCAATACGCAATTGCCAGGACATGGCGCCCTGGCGATGCGCCATGTCCGAGGCATGGTGAAATATCCGCTCTGCCTCTGCGCTGTTCTCCGGGGCGGCAGCCAATAAGACCTCGCCCTTGACGCGCAGCGCTTCCGGCAGCCACCAGCGATTGTTGCCTTGCTCTGCGCGGGCTACCGCTTCCTCGACGGCCGCGGCAGCCTCGTCGAATTCGCCGGAGCGGGCCAGGAGTTCTGCCAGTCCGCTGAGCAGCACCGTGTAATATAGCAGGAACCCGGTTTTGCTCAGGTCGGCGAGGGAAGCCCGGACCAGCCGCACACCGGCTGCATGGTCTCCTTGTGCCGCACGGAGCAATCCTTCATAGCCGAGCCCGGCAGCGTAGTAGCTATGCAAGGCATGGCTCTGGGCATGCTGCTTCAGCCGGATAATTCGCTCTTCCGCGGCTGCCCAATCGCCTGTCCACAGCGGGATAAGACACCCGGAGGTGTTCAAGGCGTACACAAGCGTAAATGGATGTGCCATTTGCTCGGCTTCAACCAAGACGTCCGTCAGTAGCTGCGAGGACTGCTTCGGGAAGCCTTGAATCCAGAGAATTAAAGTCAATAAGGTGCGGGAGTTCATCCAATGATCGTAGCCGAGTCTGATCCGATGAGCCCGTCTGAGCCCGGCGTCATCCCGGCGTATTGCCGCTTCCCG
>CAVXNH010000123.1:0-69636 GCA_963762885.1 uncultured Alphaproteobacteria bacterium | reverse complement strand
TTTCCGAGAGGTCCGGCATTAAGTAGCAAACGCCACGTGGTCCGCATTTACCGCAAACAGGCTGTCATCCCCGCGAAAGCGGGGACCTAAACGGCATTGGTCCAGCTTGCAAGGGGATGACGATTCTTTGTGACGTTTGCTGCATGATGCCGGAGAGGTCCCGCGGAACTCACGCGGGAGATTGCTTCGCTTCGCTCGCAATGACACTGGGACGCCGGCACGAAGCGTTAGGGCTGCAACATTACGATATTGAGCATGAGCGATGCATTGCCTTCCTCCGCCGGGGCGGAGCATTTGACCGCGGCGTTGCGGCGCTCGGGCGTGCTGGGGGACGCGCGGGTGCAGCATGCGGCGGTCGAGAGCATGCGGACGACGATCATGTCGCGCATCATCCGGCTCCGCCTGGCCTATGACGGTGCTGCCCCCGATGCCCCGCCGTCGGTCATCCTCAAGACGGCGCATCCCGAACGGATCGACCCCGCCTGGGTCAACGGCCGGCAGGAGGTAGCGTTCTACCGAGACGTTGCGCCTGCCATGGCCGATGGGATGGTGCCCCGCTGCTTCGATGCGCATTGGGATGCGGCGACCGGTGACTGGTACCTGCTCTGGAGGACCTCGCCAACTCGCATGCCACCCCGGTAGACTGGCCGCTGCCGCCAGGCGCGGAGGATTGCGCGCGCATCGTCGCGGCCAGGGCGCGCTTCCAGTCCGCGTGGTGGGGCGATCCCCGGCTGGGCACGTCGATCGGCTCGCTACGCGACGGCGCCAACGTCGATGCCTACGCGCATGCCCTGGCCGAGCGGTTCGCGCGCTTCATTGATCGGTTCCCCGATTTGCTCTCGCCGGAGCGGCGGGCGCTGTACCAACGCCTCCTGGCGGCGGCACCGCGCTTGTTCAGCGATGCCGGCGCGGTGCCCAATGTCACGATCGTGCAGGGCGACTCGCATGTCTGGAACTGCTTCCTGCCGCGCGACCGTGGCGACGACGTCAAGTTGTTCGACTGGGATGGCTGGCGCGTCGGCACCGGCGCCACCGATCTGGCGCAGATGATGACCCTGCATTGGTACCCCGACCGGCGCCGGCGCCTGGAGCGATCGCTGCTCGACCGTTATCATGCGGTGCTGCTGGCGCATGGCGTGGCCGGCTACAGCCGCGAGGCGCTCGCGGCGGACTATCGCCAGTCCACGCTGCGATTGCTGATGTGGCCGATCTGGCAGGCGGTGAACGATGTGCCGGCGGTGATCTGGTGGAACAACCTGGAGCGGTTGCTGCTGGCGGTCAAAGACCTTGGCTGCGCTGCGCTGCTGGACCGATAATGCCCCGGACGGCCCACGCATGTTGGTGCGCACTCAGGCACCGGAGGAGTTGTTGGCATCTGGTATATTTATAAGAGAAGCCCGCTAAGCCGCAGAGATCGCGAAGGGTGCTGCTTGGCGATCTCTGCGGCTTAGCGGGCTTCTCTTATAAATATACCAGGTGCCAGTAGCACCTGCGCGACACGACGAGCGATCCGGAACGTCAAGATCGCCATTGCCGACCGTCCCTGCCAGGCGCAACGTCCCTGCATCGCTGCACCATTCGCGGAAAGCCCATCGTGCGCCCAAAGCAATCCGGCGGCTTGCCCCGCCGCAGTTTCCTCGCGGCCTCCGCCGTAGCCCTCGCGGCCCCGGGCATCGCCCGCGCGCAGGGCAGCCGGCTGCTGAAATTCATTCCCCAGTCCGACCTGGGCGTGCTCGATCCGGTCTGGACCCAGGCCTATGTGACGCGCAACCACGGGCTGATGGTGTTCGACACCCTGTATGGCATGGACGCCGCGTATCAGATCCAGCCGCAGATGGCCGACGGGCATCGCATCGAGGATGATGGCAAGACGTGGCTGATCACGCTGCGCGATGGCCTCGCCTGGCACGACGGGGAGAAAGTCCTGGCGCGGGACTGCGTCGCCAGCATCCGCCGCTGGGGCGCGCGCGACAGTTTCGGCCAGACCCTGATGGCGGTGACCGACGCGGTGGACGCGCCCGACGACCGCACCATCCGGTTTCGTCTGAAACGACCGTTCCCCCTGCTGACCGCGGCGCTGGGCAAAGCCGGCTCCAGTGTCTGCGCCATGATGCCAGAGCGCCTGGCGAACACCGATCCGTTCAAGCAGGTCAGCGAGATGACCGGCAGCGGCCCGTTCCGCTTCATCGCCAAGGATCATGTCCCCGGCTCGCTGATCGCCTATGAGCGGAATGCGGCCTATGTGCCGCGCCCCTCCGGCACGCCGAGCTTCATCGCCGGCCCGAAGATCGTGAATTTCGACCGCGTCGAGTGGCATGTGCTGCCCGATGCAACCACTGCCGCCGCCGCGATGCAGGCCGGCGAGTTCGACTGGTGGGAGGCGCCGACCTTCGATCTGCTGCCTCTGCTGCGCAAGGCCGGCAACCTGACGGTGCCGCCGGCCAATCCGCTTGGGTTCCTCGGCGGCATCCGCTTCAACCACTTGCAGCCGCCGTTCAACAACCCGGCGTTGCGGCGAGCGCTGTTGGGTGCGGTCACTCAGGAAGATTTCATGATCAGCGCCGCGGGGACCGACCCGCAGAACTGGAGAACCGGCATCGGGTTCTTCTGCCCGCAATCGCCGATGGCCAGCTCGGTGGGGATGCAGGCGCTGACCGGGCCGCGCGATTTGGCGGCGGTGAAGCGCGCGGTGGAGGCGTCCGGTTATAAGGGGGAGAAAACGGTCGTCCCGGTGCCGACGGATTTTCCCAACCTGCGCGGATTGGCGGATGTCGGTGTGGACATGATGCAGAAGGTCGGCCTCAACGTGGAGGCTCGCTTCACCGATTGGGGCAGCATGCTGCAAACTCTGCCGAAGATGGACCCGGTGGAGCAGGGGGGATGGAGCGCGTTTCATACGTATTGGTCGGGGCTCGATCAATTCGATCCTGCGGTGCATGTGTGGATCCGCGGCAACGGCAAGGCGGCGACGCGTGGCTGGCCGGATAGCCCCAAGCTGGAGGAGTTGCGCGACGCGTGGCTGACGGCCGGCGACCTCGCAGTGCAAAAGCGGATCGCCGAGGATATCCAGCGGCAGTCGTTCGTTGACGTGCCGTATATTCCGGTGGGCCAGATCCTGCCGACCTGGACGTATCAGAAGAACATCACCGACGTGCTGCAGGGCTACGCGCTGTTCTGGAACGTGCGGAAGGCGTAGGGCCTGGGCCGTGGATGGCATCGCACCGGCAGTTGCAGTGCGGACTCGGGTCTCAGCAGTGACTGCGAGCAGGAAAGCAAGCAAGCGTTTGAAACACAGATTTTACAGATTAAGGCACAGATAAAATTAATTCTAATCTGTGCCTTAATCTGTGAAATCTGTGAAATCTGTGTTTCAAACGCTTGCTTGCTTTCCTGCCAACATCTCCAAACCCAGAGTTCGATTTACGGTTCATCAATACACCTGGGTGCAGGCGTGACGTGATGGAACATGATGGCGCCCCCGGTGGCGATCTGACCTACCGGATTATCGGCCTCGCGATGCGTGTGCACCGGCGTCTCGGCCCAGGGCTGCTCGAGTCGGTCTACGAAAAATGCCTCCGCTACGAACTCACTCGAGCAGCGATGCCCTTCCAGCGGCAGGTGCCACTGCCGGTTCGATACGATGACGTCCAACTGGATACCGGCTTCATCGCTGACATAATTGTGGACAATGCTGTGATCCTGGAATTCAAAGCGGTAGAGCATGTCCTGCCGATCCATGAGGTCCAATTGATGACCTACCTTCGGCTTACCGACTGCCGGATTCGCCTGCTACTAAACTTCAATACGGTCTCCTTGACCGATGGCATCAGGCGTCGCGAGCTATAACGCCTCGCGTTCCGAATCCTCTGGCACTTCCGTCATCGCTAGCGAGGCGGAGCAATCTCCCGCCGGGGATCCCGCGAACTCACGCGGGAGATTGCTTCCCCCGGGCCTCGCCGCGGTCGCAATGACACCGGGACGCCGGGCACGAAGCGTTACGGTCGCAGCACTCGGTTGTGCCACGCTGCTCCTGGCTTTTGCATGGCTCAAGCTGCAAGTCGTGCCCGCCCAGGTTCAACTCCCGGCACCGGCACCGACCCCTCCGGTCAGCCGGCGAACCAGCGCCGTGGCGGCGTCCATGCTTCCCTCACACCCCAGCCCAGGAGCGAAAACCCTAACCGGGGGGCTTGGTCCTGGCCGCCAGCCGGTTATATCAATCCCCAACCCATGACCGATCCCGATTCCGCCGCCCTCGACACCCGCCGGCGCCGCCTGTTGTTCCGCGCCACCCATCGTGGCACGTACCGAGAACGACGTGATGATCGGCGGCTTCGTCCGTTCCCGCCTCGCCAGGTTCGACGCCGCGGACCTGGACGCGCTTGAGGCCTTGCTCGAACTCCCCGACCCGCTGCTGGCCGACTGGCTGACCGGCCGACTGGCGATGCCGCCCGACGCCGCCCCCATGCTGCGGCGCATCCGGGACTCCGTGGCCCGATGATCAGGATGTTCCAGACCGGGATGGGCGGCGTTTCTCCAGATATCAGCAGCGTTTCTCTCGTCATCCGCGCGACCATGCTCGTGCCTACCAAGAGGCACGCTGCATGACCGCCGCGATTCAGGTCTGGGGCGCCCCCGAAGGCTGGGACGCCTTCCTGCTCTCCCAGCGTCGCCGCGAGTTCTCCGGCCCCGTCCTGCACGTCACCCGCGACGACGCCCGCATGGCGCGCCTTGCGGAAGCCCTGGCGTTCCTCCTGCCGGAAGCCGAAATCCTGCGCTTTCCGGCCTGGGACTGCCTGCCCTACGACCGCGTCTCCCCCAACCCGGCGCTCGTATCCGAACGCGTTGCCACCCTGACCCGCCTGCTGGAGCCATCCGCCGCACCGCGCATCGTGCTGACCACGGTGAACGCCCTGGTGCAGCGCCTGCCGCCCCGCGCCGCCTTCGCCGGCTCCAGCATGGAGCTGCGGGTCAACGGCAACGTCCAGCCGGAACAGCTCGCGCAGTTCCTCGAGGCGAACGGCTACGGCCGCGCCGGGACGGTGATGGAGCCGGGCGAATACGCCATGCGCGGCGGCATCATCGACCTGTTCCCCGCCGGCGAGGCCGACCCGGTGCGCCTGGACCTGTTCGGCGACACCATCGAGTCGATCCGGGTGTTCGATCCGGCCAGCCAGCGCAGCGGCGACCGCCGGCAGCGGCTGACTCTGCGCCCCGTCTCGGAAGTGCCGCTGGACCGCGAGGCGATCGCTCGGTTCCGCTCCGGCTGGCGGGAGCTGTTCGGCCAGCCCGCCGCCGACGATCCGATCTACCACTCGATCTCCGATGGGCGCCGGCATCCGGGGATGGAGCATTGGGTCCCGCTGTTCCATCCCACGATGGAAACGCTGCTGGACTACCTGCCGGGCGCGTCGGTCAGTCTGGATCACCAGGCCGACGAGGTCCTGACCGGCCGGCTGGAGATGATCGCCGATCACTTCGCCGCGCGCCGGGGCATTCCTCGGGATGGCGAGGTGCCGTACCGGCCGCTGCCGCCGGACAGGCTGTATCTCGACCGCGCCGGCTGGGACGCCATGCTGTCGGGTGGGCCGCTGCTGGCGTTCAGCCCGTTCGGCCGGCCGGACAATTCGGGTGGCGTGGATGGCGGTGGCCGCCCGGGGCCCGTGTTCGCGCAGACCGGCGGCGGGCCGGGCATCAACGTGTTCGACCAATTGCGCGCCCAGGCCGAGCGCTGGGCCAATGAAGGCCGCCGCATTGTCATCGCCGCCTGAACTCGCGGCTCGCGCGAACGCATCGCCAATCTGCTGCGCGAACACCACTTCAAGGACGCGGCGCAGGAGGAAAGCTGGGCGGCAATCCGCCGCAAGCCGGCGGGTTCCGTGTCGCTGGTCACGCTGGGGGTGGAGCGCGGCTTCGTTGCCGAACGCATCGCCCTGGTGGGCGAACAGGATCTGCTGGGCGAACGCATTTCGCGACCTCCGCGGCGGCGCAAGCGGGCCGACCAGTTCATCGCCGAAGCCACCGAGATCGCCGAGGGCGACCTGGTGGTGCACCAGGAATACGGCATCGGCCGCTATGACGGGCTGGACACACTGCACGTCACTGGCGCTCCGCACGATTGCCTGCGGCTGATCTACGACGGAAACGAGAAGCTGTTTCTGCCGGTCGAGAACATCGAGGTTCTCTCGCGCTACGGGTCCGAACAGCAGGGCGTCGCGCTGGACAAGCTGGGCGGCGTGGCGTGGCAGTCGCGCAAGGCGCGGATGAAAAGCCGCATCCGCGACATGGCGGCCGAGCTGATCCGCATCGCCGCCACTCGCCGCATCCGCGACGCCGAGATCATGGTGCCGGGCGAGGGCGCCTGGGACGAATTCTGCGCCCGCTTCCCGTTCGCCGAAACCGACGATCAGGCGCGCGCCATCGCCGACGTCCTGGAGGACCTGGCGAGCGGCCGCCCGATGGACCGGCTGATTTGCGGCGATGTCGGCTTCGGCAAGACGGAGGTTGCCTTGCGTGCCGCCTTCGTCGCCGCGATGTCCGGTTCCCAGGTCGCCGTGGTGGTGCCGACGACGCTGCTGGCGCGGCAGCATTTCCGCACGTTCTCAGAACGGTTTGCCGGGCTGCCGGTGAAGGTCGCGCAGTTGTCGCGCATGGTGCCGGCGAAGGAAGCGGCGGAGGTCAAGCGCGGGTTGACCGATGGGTCCGTCAACATCGTGATCGGCACGCATGCGTTGCTGTCGAAGACGATTCAATTTTCCGAACTTGGATTGCTGGTGGTCGATGAAGAGCAGCACTTTGGGGTGGCGCATAAGGAGCGGTTGAAGGCACTGAAGGCGGATGTGCATGTGCTGACGCTGACGGCGACGCCGATCCCTCGGACGTTGCAGTTGGCGCTGACTGGTGTGCGGGAGATGAGTTTGATCAGCACGCCTCCGGTGGATCGGCTGGCGGTGCGCACGTTCATCATGCCGTTCGACAGCGTGGTGATCCGCGAGGCGTTGCAGCGCGAACGGTTCCGTGGCGGGCAGGTGTTCTGCGTGGTGCCGCGGATCGAGGACCTGCCGCGCATGAGTGAGCGGCTGCGTGAGATCGTGCCGGACGCTCGGCTGGCGCACGCGCATGGGCGGCTGGCGCCGACCGAACTCGAACGCGTGATGACGGAGTTCGGCGACGGCAAATACGATATTCTGCTGTCCACCAATATCGTCGAAAGCGGGTTGGACATGCCGGCGGTGAACACGCTGGTCATTCATCGCGCCGACATGTTCGGGTTGGGGCAGCTTTACCAATTGCGCGGGCGGGTCGGGCGCGGCAAGCAGCGCGGCTACGCGTATCTGACGTGGCCGCAGAACATGCGGCTATCTGTGGCGGCAGAGAAGCGGCTGACAGTAATGCAGACGCTGGATGCGCTGGGTGCGGGGTTCACCCTGGCCTCGCACGATCTGGATATTCGCGGCGCGGGCAACCTGCTGGGCGACGAGCAATCCGGGCATATCCGCGAGGTCGGCATCGAGCTTTACCAGCAGATGCTGGAGGACGCGGTGGCCGAGGTGCGCGCCGGCGAGGGACGCCGCGGCGGGCAGGAGCGCGACTGGACGCCGAACATCTCGCTGGGGCTGCCGGTGCTGATCCCGGAGGGTTACGTGCGCGATCTGCCGGTGCGGCTGGGGCTGTATCGCCGTATCGGTGGGCTGGCGTCAGATGCGGAGACCGAGGCGATGGCGGCCGAACTGGTCGATCGTTTCGGGCCGTTGCCTTCGGAAGTGGACAACCTGCTTGGCGTGGTGGCGCTGAAGCGGGCGTGCCGCGAGGCAGGGGTGGAGAAGCTGGAGGCCGGGCCGAAGGGCATGGTGCTGACGTTCCGCGGCAATGCGTTTTCTAATCCCGCGGGGCTGGTGGCGTGGCTGGCGAGCAAGGGCGGGCTGGTGCGGCTGCGTCCGGACCACAAGCTGGCGATCTCGCGCGAGATGGATGTCGCGACGCGGCTGCGGTTTGCGCGCGATACGCTGGGGGCGTTGGTGGGAATCGTGGGGCAGGCGAAGGCGGCGTGACGCACCGGTCGGCGCAAGCGGTCACACGTCCTATGTTATGGCTGACACAATATCTTGATATCCACGCCTATGACGTCCATATGAGTTGTGCTATGCGAGATAGCGGCGTGTGGCAAACGCGGTGATCGTCCTTGCCGCGCGCCAGCCGGTCGCGTAATCTCCACGCAGAGAAGGAGTTCCTGCCATGTCACGACCAATCCTGCCCCCTGGCTGACGGCGCCGCCGCAATACGATGAGGGCCCTTCGTTGGCCGCATCAATGACCGCGGCCCCTCAGGATCGCACGATCCTCCAGTTCCAAAAGCCGCCGCCACGCAATCCTGATATTCAGTTCATATGTCGCGACCGCATAGTCGCGTTCGCTGGCGGGGGCGCTGTCGCGGCCGATCTCGATCTGGCGAATCGCTTCACGGATATCCTCAGGCCGCTCAGCCGTAGCGACGACAAGTAAGCCCTGGAGATCAGCCACCGCGCTCGGATCGAGGTCCTGTGTCGCCTGGGTCTCCCGCAGAAGTCCCTCTACCTCGCTCTTCAGGACCACAAGATCGTCGGGCGACTTCTCCGGCCCCCGCAACGAATGTTCGACCAGGAAATTCGCGAGATTGAGCTTCAGCCGCTCGACATCCATCGGGGGCAGAGTCGAAAGATCCTGCAGGAAGCCTCGCGACACGTCGATCGCGGTGTCCGACTCACCGATCAAGTCCAGCGCCAGCGGGATCGAGGCAAGCTCCTCCCCATCGATCTCATGTTGCGCCAACAGTTGCCGGATATGCGGCAACAGGTCATCAAGCTTGCGACGAGCGAAGCTGATATGGCGAGGGTCTAACGTCATCATCGCCAACTGCATGGACAGCCACATCGCCTCACGAGTGGACTCTGTCGCCAGGTCGTTAATCCGCAGAAGCAACGGCTTGCACCGGTTGGTCAGGCTATCGCGGGATTGATTGGCCACTTGCAGCGCGCGCAGTTCTTGCGCGATCGCCTCCGCCGTATCGCTGAACTGCCGCCGGTCCTTTCGCCAATACGGCAACGTCTCGAACAGCCTTTGGCGTACCGCCTCCCGCTGCGGGTGCTCCACCAGCCAGCGTTCATGGATAAGGTCGCGCAGTAGCTCGCTCTGCTCCTCGATGGATTGCAGGGCATCGCCAAATCCCTGCATCATTCGCCCCAGGCGATCATCCGTCCGGCCCTGCGGCTTGTAATTCAGGTCATGTGTCTTGTTACCCCATGCATCATGCAACATCGTCTTTATCTGCAGCTCACAATACAAACCGACCGTCGAGACACTCTGTGACAAGAATACCATGTGATGTGCATAGTACCCGTGCTGCTTTTTGAAATCATCTTTCTTGACAATCACTTCGTCCAAATTAGCAACGATAGTCCTGGCGACATGCGGGATCTCGTCGGGATAATGCACGACCACCGTCAGGCCGATGATGTCCTCGATCACCCGCGGCGAGGCATGGGGAGTCCGCACCCGTTCCGCCGCCACCGCCTTCGCAATCTTTTCCGGCGACTTGAACGCTAGCCCGCCCGGCTTGTCAGCCCTTGTATAGATCGTCCGGATGATGCTGGGGCCGATCTGACGTTCGGCCTCCGCGCACGCGGCTCTAACTCGGTCTAGGAAATCGCGGTAGTTCTGTCCTTCGCGCGACAGAAACTCCTTGATCTCTTCCAACAGTGAATCCGGCATGACGTGACCTCCGCAGACAGGGGCGGGTGTTCCAGGGACAGAAAATGGTGAATGGTGACGATTGTCCAGAGCAGTCCATCTTGCCCACGACCGGAGCATGTTCTTGCCGTGTCTCAGCCGCCGCAGCGCGACAGCCGATATAACCGGTGCCGTCGCGTGAGCACGCCGGAAGCAAAAATCGCCCAGGCGCACGGGCGGCTGGCGCCGACCGAACTCGAACGGGTGATGACGGAGTTCGGCGACGGCAAATACGATATTCTGCTGTCTACCAATATCGTCGAAAGCGGGTTGAACATGCCGGCGGTGAACACGCTGGTCATTCATCGTGCCGACATGTTCGGGCTGGGGCAGCTTTACCAATTGCGCGGGCGGGTCGGGCGCGGCAAGCAGCGCGGCTACGCGTACTTGACGTGGCCGCAGAACATGCGGCTATCGGTGGCGGCAGAGAAGCGGCTGACCGTGATGCAGACGCTGGATGCACTGGGCGCGGGGTTCACTCTGGCCTCGCACGATCTGGATATTCGTGGTGCGGGCAATTTGCTGGGCGACGAGCAATCCGGGCATATCCGCGAGGTCGGCATCGAGCTTTACCAGCAGATGCTGGAGGACGCGGTGGCCGAGGTGCGCGCCGGCGAGGGCCGCCGCGGCGGGCAGGAGCGCGACTGGACGCCGAACATCTCGTTGGGTCTGCCGGTGCTGATCCCGGAGGACTATGTGCGCGATCTGCCGGTGCGGCTGGGGCTGTATCGCCGTATCGGTGGGCTGGCGTCGGATGCGGAGACCGACGCGATGGCCGCCGAACTGGTCGATCGTTTCGGGCCGTTGCCTTCGGAAGTGGACAATCTGCTGGGCGTGGTGGCGCTGAAGCGGGCGTGCCGCGAGGCGGGCGTGGAGAAGCTGGAGGCTGGGCCGAAGGGCATGGTGCTGACGTTCCGGGGCAATGCGTTTTCTAATCCCGCCGGGCTGGTGGCGTGGCTGGCGAGCAAGGGCGGGCTGGTGCGGCTGCGTCCGGACCACAAGCTGGCGATCTCGCGCGAGATGGATGTTGCAACGCGGCTGCGGTTTGCGCGCGATACGCTGGGGGCGCTGGTGGGGATCGTGGGGCAGGCGAAGGCGGCCGTAACGGCACGGCGGCGTCGTTGCGGTGTCGGTTGAGCCGCGCATCGGTCACTCCGGTAGTGCGGAGCGACAAGCCCGGGTGGCTATGCGGGCAGGCGATCAATGGGCGCGCCCGCGGGGGAATTTGGCGGAGCGGAAGATGTAATTTTAGGCGGCGCCGAAGGTGACCTCTATGCTCAGCGTGAACTTGGAGTGCCAGCCGGCCTCTATGCCGAAAGTCTCGGCGATGCCGGCCTCAAGCCCAAAGGCCAAGGAATGCGCGAAGGTGAAGCTGGTAGTGCCGCCGCCGAGCTGCCCGCGCTCGAGCCGCCGGCGAAGCCGAATTTGCGATTCTCCATTCGGATGGAAATAGCTCGCAGGGGAAATTGGGAACGAAAGAAAGCCAACAGATCGGCCATCTGCTCATCGGTCATGGCGCGGTGAAAGCCAGCCGCCAGAACGAGCCGGCGAGGGCGCTTGGGATGCTCAATGTAGAACGTGCCGTTCCCGCACCAGGGGGCGCCGTGATATTCGGCAAAGTGACTCAACGCCTCTGCGGTGCGGATCTGCTCGACGCTATCGCCGCTTCCGACGAAATAATCTACCACCGACCTGGCAACTACCACCACGCCGGCGGCGGTGGCGCCGGCGGCCACGGCGGCAGCTTCTGGCGCTGCCGCCACAGCGACCGGCACGACGGCGGCAGCGGCAACCAAGGTGGTGGCCGCCTTGGGCACGGGCGGCAGACGCTTGTAACTATCTCACAGCGCGCCGCTCTTGCGGCTGAACCAGGAGGATCGTTCAGCCTCAAGCGCGATCTGGTAGATTTTCAAAGTCAGGCTCTCCGGGGGCCGAATTTCGCACGATTCTATCGGCGTCGTTATGGGACGACAATCAATGAATTTATGGGAAGCGCGCGCTGTTCGCGCGATCAACGTTGCCCGCGTCGCGCCATCGAGCTGTTGCGCTGCAAACCGAACGACGCATCCTGCTGACACTGTCGCTGTTCCCGCCACGATAGGCTGCGATGGCACAGGTAGACACGAATCGCTTGCCTGTCACATCTCACGGAACCACCTCGGGGTCGGGGACCAGGTCCTCGATGCGTAGCCGCAATGCCTCGGCCAGGCGCGCATACAGCCTGACGTCGCCGGCGCGTTTGCCTGCCTCAAGCTGGGCCAGGTAGGGCTGCGAGATCGCCAGACTAGCCGCGAGTTGCGCTTGCGTCACGCCGCGGCTCTTCCGCCAGTAGGCAAGCGGCGTCGTCGCGGCGAGGTAGTCGTCAAGTTCCGCGTCGGTCAGCGTGTCCGCACCGGCAGCGACCGCGCGCATGGCGGCCGCATGATCGCGTGCATCCAGCAGATCTTGGTATTCCTGCCTGCTCATCACCACCAGTTCGTCGCCGCTCGGCGACACAATCGTCTGAATGCTCACCGCGGTTCCCTGCTAATCATATGCTGATCCTCTCGGCCGCACCTTGGTCACTGTAATCGTGTCGGCGGTCTCCTCGAAGATCGCCCGAAAGTCGCCGATCCGCATGCGCAGCAGTCCGCTGCCGACAAGTTGCGTCACGTTATTGGCGTGCGCGCTTGGATCGGTGGCATAGTCGGCGACCGCGCGACGTATGCGCCCTGCGATGTTTCCGTGCCGCCGGAGATTTCTGGCCGCCTCTTTGGTGTAGTGGACGGTTTTCACGCGAGGCGGTATAGCAAATTGCTATAGTGACGGCAAGTCGCGGCGGGTGTTCCAATTGAGCTTTTCGGTCAGGCAAATAGGCTTGCGGCCATGAGGCGGCCGGGGAACTCATTTTCGAGCCGCGTGCAGCGCGGGAGAGGTTTACCGTGACAGTCTCGTGACGCAGTTGCACGAAACTCCAACCCAATTACAAATCGGGCGATCGTCGGAGGTTCGCCGTGCCCCGTTCTGTCATACTCGCAGCCGCCATCATCACCTGCGCTGTCGCACTGCCGACTGCAGCGCTTGCTCAGACAGCACCGTCGCCGCGCCGCATGGTCACGCTGCAACCCGATCCTCACGCCGCGATCTCGCCCTATGTCGTCGATCCCGCCACCGAGCCGGGCATCAGCCGATCCGCGCTGATCCGGCTGCTGCGCACAAAGATCAAGTATGTGTTTGTGATCTTCAACGAGAACCATTCCTTCGACAACGAATTCGGCACGTTTCCCGGCGCTAACGGCCTGTATTCCGATGGGGCGCATCCACGCGACGCCGCCCATACTCCGGGCTTCACCCAGACTTACACCGGCGCTGACGGCAAGCCGGTTACCGTCACGCCATTCCGCCTCGGGCCGGAGCAAAACGCCACGTTCGTGGATAGCGTCGACCATACCCACCCCGGTCTGGCGAAGAAGATCGACGTGCAGCATGGCGTCGCCGCCATGGATGGCTTCGCCGCCGAAGAATACGGACGCTTCGCCAGCAAGGGCGGTGACGCCAATATCGCCATGGGCACGCAGTTCGCCCGCCTGGTGATGAGCCACATCGACTGCGACACCATCCCGTTCTTTTGGCAATACGCCAGCCGCTTCACCCTGTTCGACAACATCTTCGCCACCGAGGACACGCCCTCCGCGCCGAACGCGGTCGCCATGATTGCCGGGCAATCGGGCGAGACGCAGTGGGTGAAGCACGGCTCGGCCGGACAAAGCATCACTGTCAACGGTGTCACCGCCACTTTGCCGGGGCCGCCGCTGATGGACGATGCGCGGCCGTTCCTCGGCTCGCAGTTCGACACCACCAAGACGGACCGCGAGCCGCGCAGCAGCAACGTGCTGGAGCCCTACACGAACAACAACATTGCCGGGAACCTGACCTTCGCGACGCTGCCGCTCACCTTTGCCGGGCGCGGGGTGACCGCGGCGATGCAAAAGGATCGCGCGCCCGACACCGATCTTGCCGATATCCGCAACGACATTCCGTTCGTGCAGTCCCGCAACGGGCAGCCGGTGAACTGGCGCTGGTACGAGGAGGGCTATGACCACGAGCCGAATGAGCCGGCCGGCCAGGCGAGTAATGTGGGCTATGTCAGTCACCACAACGGTGTGCAATATTTCGGCTATATTGCCAACAACCCGGCGTTGATCCCGCACCTGCGCGGCCTCGGCGACGGCTTTGCCGACCTGGAGGGGCACCAGCTTCCGGCGCAGGGCGGGGTGTTCTATTTCCGCGGCGGCTTCGTCAACATCGCCGGCATGACTCCGCCGATCCAGAATGCGAACTATCCCGCCGCGCTGACCGATGCCGATCGCAAGACCATCGCGAAGGTCAAGCAAGGCGACGACGATCATCCGAATTATAGCGACCGGCAGATCAGCGAGGCGATGGCCGCGCGGGTGATCAATGCGGTCGCGAGCAATCCGGAGCTGTGGCGGCAGAGCCTGATCGTCATCGCCTACGACGAGTCCGATGGCTTCTATGACCACGTGCCGCCGCGCATCCTGTCGTACGGTCCGGACAAGCTGCCACTCGCGCGCGGCATCCGCATCCCGCTGATCGTGATCTCGCCCTATGCGCGCGCCCATGTTGTTGCGCATACCGAAGGCGACCATAACGCGGTTATCGAGACGATTGAGGCGCTGTTCGATCTGCCGCCACTGGCCACGCTGCCGGAAGAGAAACAGGCGCTGCTGGCAGGCGCCGACCCGCAGTTCAACGGGCCGGATGGCTTCGTGCAGCACCATCTCGGACCGCGCGACATTAACACGCCGGAGACCGACGATCTGCTGGCGGCGTTCGAGCCTGCACGGCTGAGCGGCAAGCTGCCGATGCTGCCGGGCAGCTATGCGATGATCCCGGATAACATTGTGAACACTCTACCGCATTTCGGCGGCAAGGGCTGCGCGGGTATCGGAGTGGAGCCGGAGGATCAGCGGCAGCACATGGTCGCGGCGATTCCGCCCGGTTTCAACACGCTTCCGTCCACGCTGCCGCAATACAACCTGGCGGGCGCGAAACCGTAGGGCGGCCGGTGCATCGGCTTGCGCCTGCCGCGATATGCCTGGCGGCGTTGCTTGGCCTCAGCGTTCCCGCGCGCGCGGCCGGCGCGATCGACCGCATTCGCGCCGAAGGCACGCTGCACTGCGGTGCGGTCGAACGGCCGGGTATCGCCGAGGTCTCGCCAACAGGCGGAGCGATCGGCGTCGCGGTCGATCTCTGCCGTGCGGTTGCCATCGCCGTGCTGGGCCCATCAGGCCGGGTGTCGTTCGCCCTCTACGAGGCGCCGCACAGCTACGATGGCGTGCGTGCGGGTCGTGATGCGCTGGCGTTTCTGACCGGCGGCGAGATCGCCGCGCAGGACTTGGGACGTTTCGTGGTGCCGGGTCCCACTGTCCTGGTCAGCACGATCGGGATCATGGTTCCGGAGGCATCGCCGGTTCGACGTCTTGACGACCTTACCGGCCAAACGGTCTGCCTGATGATCGGCAGCCCCGGGCAACGCGCGCTGGAGAGTGCCGTTGCCAGGCTGCATCTGGAGATTTCGCGCCTCGCCTTCGAAGAGGATGTCGAGATGCTCGACGCCTACAATGTCGGCAAATGCGGCGCGGTGGCGGGGGAGGCAACTTACCTCGCCGATATCAGGCGGAACTCGGGGGTACGGCATCTGGCCAGCCGACTGCTGCCCGAGATCCTGGCGGCCAATCCGATCATCGCCGTGACTCCGCAGGCCGATGGCGCATGGGCCGCCGACGTGGCCTGGGTGATCGACGCGCTATTGCTGTCCGACGCGCCCGCCGATGCCTGGGCCGCGAAGGCGGCGGACGGCCTGCCGGCACAGCACCCTGCCGGGTTGCGGCCAGCCTGGCGCGCCGAGGTCTCGGCTGCGGTGGGGAGCTACGGTGCGATCGTGCGTCGAGACCTGACAGATCGGCTCGGCCTCGCGCCAGGGCCAAATGCGCTGTGGCCGTCCGGGCTGCTGCTTCCGCCTTCGGTGAGATAGCCCTGGGACGCAGACGCCTGCTATCCCATACGATGCTGAAGGCGATCGGCAGCCTCGGACGCCTCGACGGTGACACGCGCTTTACATTCCAACCGGACAACGGAGCACCCGACATGCAACGACTCGTGCTGGCCGCAATTGCGGCATCGATCGCCGCGGGGCCGGCGCTCGCGCAGACACGCATCGATTCGATCAACACCAACTTCCGCTGGCTCGGCCCCGACGACAAGATCGTCGTCGAGCGCTACGACGACCCGCGGGTGCAGAACGTGTCGTGCTACATGTCGCGCGCGGAAACCGGGGGTATCAAGGGCGGTATCGGGCTTGCCGAGGATCCGAGCCGCTTCTCCATCGCCTGCCGCGCGGTCGGTCCGGTTGCCATGCCTGCGAGCCTGCCGAAGTCGGAGGTCATCGGCTTCGCTTCGGCGTCGCTGTTCTTCAAGAGCTTCCAGATTCACCGGGCGATCGATCCGGAAAAGCATGTGCTGGTGTATACCGTCGTCAGCACGCGGCTGATCAACGGATCGCCGTTCAACAGCATCAGCGTGGTGCCGCTGGACGTCCCCTGATTCCAACTTGCCGAACGATTGACTCTCGACCGTTTCGCACGGACCGCCCTAGCCGTCATGGCCGGCACAAGCCCCGGGACAAGCGCCCGGGGCCATGGGCCGGCCATGACGGTTAGGGACGGCCGTTGTCGTACGTCAATCGTTTTGCGGCCTGGTATGACACCGCTGGATTCGCCGGCGTGCCACTCGCCAATCCGCAAGCTGTGAACGCCCGGCGGCTGCCGGATATTGGTACAGGCGCCACGGATGCCCATGTGAGGACCGCGCCTCCAAGCGGAGTAATCCAGGCCGCCCCGATCCCCGCCCGGACGCAGGCGGGCGGCAAAGATGGAGGTGTTGTCATGTTGATTTGCGATGTGCTGCGCGGCAAGGGCCACCATGTGGTGAAGGCGCAGGAGACCGAGACGGTGTATCCGGCGTTGCGCAAGCTGGCCGAACACAAGATCGGCGCGCTGGTCGTGGAAGATCAATGGATGAGGCCGGTCGGCGTGTTCTCCGAGCGTGATTTCGTCAATGCCGTGGCCGACCATGGCGCCGAGGCGTTGCAATTTTCGGTACACTCGCTGATGAGCGCGCCGATCGTGTCATGCGGGTCCGGCGACCGTATCGACGCGGCCCTGGCGACGATGACGGTGGGCCGGATTCGGCATCTGCCGGTGATCGACGGTGGAGAGTTGAAGGGCATCGTCAGTATCGGCGACCTGGTGAAGCATCGGCTCGACGAGAAAGAGCTTGAGGCCAGCGTGCTGCTGGAGATTTCGCGGATGCGGGTTTAGGGGGCACGCGGTTCGGAGGGGCGGCACGCTCCACCTGCTACGTGCCGACCCGATCACCCTCACCCTCGTGCGCTTCGCGCCCTCGACCTCTCCCGCTCCCGCGGGAGAGGTTAGCATCGCGCGGGGGCGATTTCTTTGCCGGCGCAGATGAAGTGGGGGTTCTCCCAGCCGGGCTTGCCGTAGCCCAAGGGCGCGCCCTGCAATGTCCGCACCGTGCCGCCGGCGGCTTCCAGCACCGCTTGGGGCGCGCAGGTGTCCCACTCCATGGTGCGGCCGAACCGCGGATAAAGATCGGCGATCCCCTCGGCCAACCGGCAGAATTTCAAACTTGAACCGAAATTCAGAATGTGCGCAACGCGCCGGCCGCGCAGGCATTCATCAAGCAATGCGGTATCGCCGTGATGCTTGCTGGCCACCACGGTAATCCCTTCATCAGGCGGCAACCGCGTCGCGATCGGGTGCTCTCCCGTCGCGCTGCGCTTCCATGCGCCGATGCCGACAATGCCGCCGAACATTTCGTTCGCGGCCGGGACGCCGACCACGCCGAGCACCACCCGCCCGTCGCGCACCAGACCGATGTTCACAGCGAACTCGTCGTTGCCCGCGGCAAATTCACGCGTGCCGTCCAGCGGGTCTACCAGCCAGAACTCTGCCGACGGCGCGGTGATGCGGCCGGCCGCGGCTTCTTCCTCGGCAATGACCGGAATGTCGGGGGTTGCCGCACGCAACCCGGCGACGATGATCGCCTCCGCGGCATGGTCCGCCGCCGTCACCACCGATCGGTCCGCCTTGCGCAATACGTCGAATCCGCTGCGCCTGACTTGCAAAATCGCCGCGCCGGCCTGCGTTGCCAACTCGACCGCCAGCGCAACCAGCGCAGTATCGTGCAGGCTGCTCATGCGGGCACCCGCTCGCGGCGGCCGCGTGGTTTGGTGCTCGGCGGGGAGGGAAGCCGGGCGATCTTCCGGATCGGCACTTTGGATTCGGCGGTCGTCGTTTCGCTCGATGCTGCCATGGCCTCCGCCACCATCGCCGCTTCCTTCGCGGCGATCGAGGTTGTTGTTTCGGTCGGGGCGTCGCTCGCCACCGGTTCCACCGGACGCGCCAGCAACATCGTGGCGGCCTGGTGCACCGCCGACGGCTCCAGGAAGCGCAGGCACGCAAGCGCGCGTGGGCAATGCTCGGCGTGTTGCAGGTAGCACGGACTGCACGTCATGTTGCGCCGGATCGCCACGGCCCGTCGGCCGACCGGGGCCCATTCGGTCGCGTCAACCACGCCCGAGTGAATGCCGATCGTCGTTAAGCCAAGCCCGGCGGCGATGTGCTTCGGTCCGCTGTCGTTGCCGATATACAGACAACATGCCGACAGCAGGCGTGGCAACTCGCTCAACGAAACCTCACCGGCAATCGAAGCGACCGCCTCGGGCCGCAGCAGCGTTTCTTGCAGTTTCTCGGATACCTCGCGGTCATCGGGACCGCCGATCAGCATGACGTTGACGCCGTTGCGCTCGGTCAACAGATCGATCAGCGCGCTGAAATATTCGGCCGGCCAGGTTTTGGTGATATTGCCGGCACCGATATGCATCGCAACGACAGGCTTGACGAACAGACCGCGCACCGGGTCCGGCAGCGTTGCCGGATCGAGCGGCAGGGGCCGGTTTGGTAACAGGGTGCGGTCGGTGCCGCAGGCGGTGGCAATCGCTTCAACCAGCGCCAACAGGTCGTCCACGATGTGGCTGCGCTTGCGTTGCAGCGTCTTGTCGCCGTCCCATTCCAGCGCGATGTCGAGGAACGGAAACTGCCCCATGTAATCGTAGCCGGCCAGGAAACGCGCACCGGTGTGCTGCAACACATCGCGGGTGGACAGATGCTTGCGCAGGTCCACGGCCAGGTCGAACCGATACGGCGCGAGGCGCTCGCGCAATTCGAGGAAATCCTTCACCGTCAGTTGCTTTTCGCCAAGCTGCGAACGGGTGTGGAAAAAATCGAACTCGATGAGTTCGTCGATCGCCGGCTCCATGCTGGCAAAGCCGCGCGCATGACTGCCAGCCAGCACGGCGATCAAGGCCTGCGGAAACACCGTCTTCAATCGGCGGACGGCCGGCAGGCAGGTAACGAAGTCGCCGATGTGGTCGAGCTTCACCACCAGGATGCGGCGAATCTCGTCGGCGTCGAACAGCGGATGCGCGCCGAACACTGCTTGCGTTGCCTCGTCGTCTGGCCGGTAGTCGTCCGAAAAGCGCGACAGCGACGGGCTGAAATACGGATCGCCGGCGGCGAACAGTGTCTTCCAGCGCGAATTGAAATGCGTTGTGTCGAACGTGTCCGGCAAGTTCTCACGGCTTGCCAGTTCGTGATGGATCAGACTGGCATGCGGCGTAAACACGGTCAGCTTGCCCGCCTGATGCGCCCGCAGGCAGAAGTCGAGATCGTTGTTAACGACCGTATGGGCCTCTTCGAACCGGCCGACATCCTCGAACACCTCGCGGCGCATCAGCATGCAGGCGCCGGTGACCGCGATGACGTTGCGCTGGGTCAGCGCGAGGCCGAAATAACCCGGGTCGTCGGCGGGGGCGAAGCGGAAGGCATGCCGGCCGATCCCGGCGCCGAGGAACATGCCGGCGTGCTGCACCTTGCCCGATGGATACAGCAACTGCGGCCCGACCACGCCCACTTCCGGCCGCTGCGCATGCTCCAGCAGCACATCCAGCCAATCGTCCTGGGTGATCTCGACGTCGTCGTTGAGGAACAGCAGATATTCGCTGTCAGTGGCCGCCGCGGCGATGTTGTTGAAGCGCGACCAGTTGAATGGCTCGGGAATTTCGATGACCCGATCGGCATTCTGTGGCAGCCAGACCCTCCAGGCGACCTGGCTTTCCGGAATATTGTCGATGCAGACGATCTCGTAATTCCGATAGGCGGTTTTGGCCCGCAGCGTGGCGATGCAATTTTCGATATGGCCCTGCGCAGCGCAGGTCGGGATGATGATGGCGACCTTGCCGGGGGCTTGCACCATGCGGCGGAAGCGCCAGGTACCGGGCACGCAGCCGTCCATCACCTCGGCCTCGATCCCCCGTCGCGCCGCTGCACCCGCCAGCGCCGCCCGGCTGGTTACGTCGTCGTCGAGTGCCGCCTCGCCGCGCAATGCGAGCAATTTGGGAATGTGGTGGATGGAGGCGGATTGTTCGGTGCAGCGCAGCAGCAGATCGTATTCGCCATCCCGCAGCAGCGCGCGCGGCGTCACGCCGACGCGTTGCCAACACCGCGGCAGCGACGAACCACGGCCGGCCGATGTAGTTGGTCGATAACAGCAGATCGGGAGAAAAATCCGGCTTGAAGAACGGCTCGCGCTCGTGGCTGACCGGGCTGATGCACGCCTCGTCGGCATAAAGCAGATCCGCGCTGCGATGCAGGCCCGCCGCCACGGCGACATGGGCAAAAGCATCCGCCGCCAGTTCGTCGCCGGGGCACAGCACGCCGAACAAAGTCGCCCGATCGCCGGCATCGGCCAGCGGCGCATCGAATGCGGGATCGGTCGGGCCGATGACCACGATGCGCTGTGCGTGTTCGCCGGCGAAGTCCGGCAATCCTGTCGCACAGGCCGGCTACGTCGTCGTCGGCGTTCGTCAGCACCGCAAGCTGCCAATCGGCGTAGACCTGCCGCTTCAGCGACTGGATCGTGACACGCAGACGGCCAGGCTCCCGGTACCGGACTGCCGCAGGATCAGGCGGAACGCCGGACGATAACGCAGATCGTCGAGCACTGCCGACAGCACGTTGGCCTCTACCCGGCTGATGCGGCGGCGGATATTGGTAAGGCTATCCTCGTTCTCGGCCTTCTTCACCTCGACGGTAAATGCGCGGGAGAGGCTCTGGCCGCTGCGTGCCCGAACCTCCAGGCGCACGGTATGCTTGCCGTCGCGCAAGCTGCGCGGGGGACAGTGGAACGCGAAGCCGCTGCGCAGCGAATTTTCCCAATCCGGGAAGGCTGCACCGACATCCTGCCGCGCCAGCCCGTGATGAGCCTCACCCAGGCGCTGCTCGTCCAGGTAGACGTCCATCCCGGTAACGCCGGAACGGGCCAGCACCCAACCCTCGATCGTGAGCCGGCTGGTGACCGGTTCCTGTACGGCGTCGTTCATGACCTGCGGTAAATCAAGTTCGAAACGGAACTCTGTCCCGGCGCTCGCCTGGGTTACGACGCGCGCCGCTTCCTCGGCAGCGGAAAGCGGTGTGCCCTCGCGGTGGAACGTAACGGCCTTGATTTCGTCGCGAACGTCGTCGAGCCCGTTGCGGACCACGATCCGCACGTCATGCTCGCCTTCTGGGAGGTCGGCGATCGTCTTGCGGAACCGAAAGCCGGACAGCCGCGCCATCGGGACGTTGGTGAGTTGTTCGCCCACATCGGCCCGCAGCAGGCCCAGTTCGCTCTCCCCAGCTTCTCGCGCCCAAGATAGACGCTAACGCCGCCGATCCCGACGGCGCTGGCTGCCCAGCCTTCAACCATCAGCATGCCGTCGGGCGTCACTATGGCCAGGTCGCAGAAGTAATGGATCGTCCGCCGCTCATCCTGCGGCGGTTTTGCGTAGGTCACTTCGGCAATCGGCGCGTAGGCGAGTTGCGCCGTATCGAATGACTGCGGCGGATCGAATTCGCTGACGGCCACGGATTCCAATGTCGGCAAGGGATCGGCGGCGATACTGAAATCCGCGGTGAGTTTGTAGGCCGGTTCCTGGCGAAACGGTGAGAACGGCCGCGCCGGTTCCGGCTCGGCCTCGGCAACCAGACGCGGCGCAGGCCGGTGCTGGGGTGGACGCGACGAGACGCGCTCGACCGGCACGACGACATCCATGGCGAAGCCGTTCAGGCTGATTGCCTGCACCCGGATGCTGTCGAGAGATGCCGCCGGGCTGACGCGCCCGGTGCAGGTGAAGCCGGACTGCCGCGCGTTGGGGTAGGCGGGAAACGCGTTGGCCACGTCGTCGCGCGGGCCGCCAAGCTGGGCTGCCGGCAGACGTTCGTTGTCTCCCGCAAACACCTGCACGGTGACGATCTGGGTCATCGCCAGCGCCCAACCCTGCACGGTCAGGTTCCTGTCGTCGTCAAGCAACACGCGTTCGACAAAGAGCAGTACGTGGGGCCGGCCGGCGGAAGCGGCGGCGCCGGGGAGCAGTGGGCCGGATCGCGAACTGACTGGCGCAGGAGCGGCCGGATCGATCGCGAGCTCGAGTATTTCGGTGCGGCTATGGCCGTCGGTGGTGCGAGCGCGCAATTCGCACGAACACAGGCCTGTGGCGAGGGCCAGCGGTCGTGGCAGCACGAGGAGGAAGGCGCGTTGCCAGCCGTCCGTGCCGTCTGGCAGCGTTACCATTTGCTCTGGCGGTGGCTGGCCGAACGAAGCCCGCGCGATCACCGCCCCTTCGGTTCGCAGTTCGATGTCCTCGATCGCTGCCGACGAGGCGACCCGGCCAAGGATCTGCACATCGAAGCGGTTGTGCATGCTGCCGCCGGAGACAGTAGGTTCGACGTGGATCAGGATCATCGGCGCCGGCCGGTCATCCGGCGCCGCTGCGGCGGCGGCCGGATACGTGCCGCCGCCGGTGGGCGGCCTGCTGGACGCCGGCTTACGGGGTACCATTGCGGGTGTCTTCGGCGCCGCGGCAGCGGCCCTGCTGCGAGACACGGCACTTCCCGTCTTCCGGCTGGAGCCCCGGGCCGGCTTCGCGCGCTTCATCGGCTTCGGTTTCCCGCCATGGCCCCGCAATCCAGTTTAATACCGGGTCTTTTCGACCCTATCGCCGCTGTCCGAGCTGCAATGCAGGCGCGGGCAGGACTGCGCGAAACCGTCGGTCGCGCAATGCCGGTTCGGCGGAACAGCCGGGTGGCACGAATTCGATTGGCTACATACCGAACGGTAGCCGACCTTCGCGGTATCCGTCCTCGTCGAAATGCGCCTGTCCGGATGGCAACGCGCCGCGCCGCACGCTTTCGGCCACATCCGGATTCTGCTGCAGGTACCATTTTTCGTCCACCCGCATCGGAAACGGCAGGCGGCCCTCGAAATAACCGTCGTCGACAAAGTGTTGCTGGGCCGACTTCACTACGCCTTCCTGGATCGCCTTGCCAATATCCTCGTACACCTTGGCATACCACTCCTCGCTCACCTCGACTCCGGAGATCATCATTTTGAGGATGCGGATAAATTCCTCGTACGACACGTTGACGCGGAGTTCACCCTTGACCGTGGAGATTTCGACCGAACGACGAATCAGATCAAATGGCGGTACGTATCTCACGAAGCCTCCTGCATGGCGCGGCAACCTACCTGCGATCGGGTGGACCAATGGCACCGATCAATAGCCGTACGATGCCAGCAATGGAACAGGAAAACGCCCTTTTTGGCCACCCTTTACCACCGCCCTGCCTGGCCTGGGCCAGCACGGCTGACCGCCGGCCACGAGAGCATCGGAGGGTATTTGGAACCGGCTTCGCCGCATGCGTCAAGCTCATGCCGATGAAGCTTGGCGTGCCGCCGCGGGTCTGTGCTATCTGTAGCTGCACTGACACTGTGCTCACCGGACTGAAAGACGCAGGCCGTGCGTTGTACGCGTGCATACCTGCGTAGGATGTTTCGTATGAAAGCGAATCTGGCGGCCGCCTCTGGTCACGCCGCGAACGATATCGAACTGGCCGACCATGTCCGGCATTTCGCCAATGCCCGCGTCGTCGTGCTGGGCGATACGATTCTTGACCGTTATGTGACCGGCAACGCACATCGGCTGTCTCCGGAGGCGCCGATCCCGGTGCTGCGTCCCACCGGCAATCGCAGCACGCTGGGCGGCGCGGCGAACGTCGCCCTGAACATCGCCACGCTGGGCGGCAGGACAATGCTGATCGGCGTCGTCGGCGACGATGCGGCCGGCGCCGAGATGGCGCGCCTGGTGGAGGCATCCGACGGCATCGCCTGCCAGCTTGTGGTCGCTGCCGGCCGTCCAACCACGGCCAAGACCCGGTTCATGGCGGGATCGCATCAGCTTCTGCGGCTCGACGAGGAAACCACCGAGCCGCTGACCGAGGCGGTTGCCGCGGCGGTGCTGGCGCGGTTCGAGGCCGCTTTGGACTGGGCCGATGTCGTGGTGCTGTCGGATTACGCCAAGGGCATGCTGTGCGACCCGGTGCTGGCGGCCGTGCTGGCGCGCGCCGAGGCGCGGGACTGCCTGGTGGTCGCCGATCCGAAACGCCCCGATTTCGCTGCGTATCGCGGCGCCGCCATCCTGACGCCGAACGAGCATGAAGTGCGGCTGGCCACGCGCATCGACGCCGAGCACGACGCGGAGGCCGATCGGGCCGGGCGCGCCGCGCTGGATGCCACCGGCGGCGAGGCGGTGCTGGTGACGCGCTCGGCCAGGGGCCTGACCTTGGTGCGCCGTGGCCTCCCTGCGCTGCACCTGCCGGCGCGGGCGCGCGAGGTGGCCGACGTCTCCGGCGCGGGCGACACGCTGGTCGCGGCGCTGGCGGTGGCGTTGGGTGCCGGGGCGTCGCTGCCCGACGCGGCGATGCTCGCCAACCTGACCGCCGGCATTTCGGTCGGCAAGCAGGGCACGGCGACCGTCAGCGCGCAGGAATTGCTCGGCGCGCTGCACCTGGAAGACCTGGTGGCGACCGACCGCAAAGTGGCGACCGCGGAACAGGCGGCGGTGCGGGTCGCGTCGTGGCGGGCGAACGGATTGCGCATCGGCTTCGCCAACGGCTGCTTCGACCTGATCCATCCCGGCCATATTCGCCTGCTGACGGAGGCGCGTGCCGCCTGCGACCGGCTGATCGTGGCGCTGAACACCGACGCGTCGGTGAAGCGGCTGAAGGGGCCGAGCCGCCCGGTGCAGAGCGAAACCGCGCGGGCCACGGTGATGGCCTCGCTGGCGCCGGTCGATCTGGTGGTGCTGTTCGACCAGGAAACGCCGCTGGAGCTGATCAGGGCGCTGCGCCCGGACGTGCTGGTGAAAGGCGCCGACTATACGGTGGAGCAAGTGGTCGGCGGCGACCTGGTGCGCGGCTGGGGCGGCCGCGTGCTGCTGGTCAACCTCCAGGAGGGTCACAGCACGACCGGGACGATCCGGCGGATGACCGCGCCGGCGCTGGCCGACCCGGCCGCCTGACGCGCAGTTCCCCATGGAAACGAAACCACTGGCCATCTGCGCCGTGTTCGAGAACGAGGCACGCTATCTGCCGGAGTGGCTGGCCTACCACCGTCTGATCGGGGTCGAGCATTTCGTGCTGTACGACACGGGCAGCAAGGACGATCCGGCGCGGGCGATCCAGAACTCGCGGCTGGCACAGCATGTGACGCTGATCGCCTGGCCGCAGCTTCCGGCACGGACCGCGGCGTACCGGCATTTCATCGACAAATTCGCGCTTGGCTTCGAGTGGGTGGCGTTCCTCGACGTGGACGAATTCCTGCTGCCGCTGGACGGTAGCTCGGTGCTGGAAACGCTGGGACGGCTGAGCCAGGCTGCAGCGGTGCTGGTGCATCGGCGGGTGTTCGGGCCAGGGGGACGGCAAGAACACGCGCCGGGCCTGGTGATCGAGACCTATGACCGGCGGGCGCCCGACACATACCTGGGCAACCGCCATGTCAGGCCGATCGTACGCGGCAGCCAGTTGCTGGACGTGGGCAAGAACCCGCACGAGTTCGAGGTCGCCGGGGCCGTGCTCAACACCGCGGCGCAGGCCGTGCCGAACAGCGCGATCCAGGCGCGGCCGTGTTACGAAAGACTGGTGATCAACCACTACTACACGAAGTCGCGGCAGGACTGGTTGGCGAAGCTCCAGCGCAACATGGCCTCGGCGGATCCCGCGGCGATGACGGACGAAGCGGGGTTGTTCGAGCACCTGGCCGATATATGCAACGTTAAGGACGCCGCGATCCAGCCGTTCGCCGCCGCGGTCGTGGAAGCGCTCCGCCCCGATCAGGGCGCACCCGAACCGGCCACGGCAGAGGGCGCTCCCCCGGTGCCGCCGCCGGTTGCCCGAGCCGGAGCACGGGTGACGGTGCCGCTGCCAAAGCCGGCGGAGGTAGCGCCTGGATGGGTCGCGGCCGGCCCGGACGCGCAGGAGCGGACTGGCGGGCTGGGGTTGGTGTTCCGCGACCGGTCGCGTGTCGGCGAACCCTGGATTGCCGCCTTACGCGGCGGCGCGGTTGCCGCCATCGACCCGGCCTTCCTGCTCGACGAATACGAGCGGCTGCGCGATTTCCCAAGCGATGCCGAGGCGCGGGCGGCATGCGACGAGGCCCTGGCGCAAGAGGCTGGTCACTGAGGTTCGCCCGGCGGGCGGTGCGGGTCCGTCGACCTTCAAGGCGCCAGGTACGAGACCGAAAACATGTGGAGAGGTCAGATGTTTGGCGGCGTCAGGGACGCCGGCGCAGGAACCCTAGCCCCAGCGCGGCGGTGCCAAGAAGGGCGAGCGTCGTAGGTTCCGGCACTGGGTCCGGCGCAAGCCCCCAAAAGGTATTCGTCGTCCCGGTCAGGGCCGGACCAGTCGTCGCCGCCCCGGTAGCGGGGTCGATCGTATCCACGCTCACCGCAAGCGAACCACCGTACAAGGTGCTGCCTTCCTGCAGTAGCGCGCCAAAGTCGGGACCACCGGTGCCACCGACGGCCGTTGCCGAGCCGTCGCTGGTGCTCACCGTATACAGTTCGGCGCTATCGGTGACATATAGCGTCGCCGCATTGGCTGACATGCCCATTTCCACGACAACGGAGCTTAATCCGGTCGCCCCGACCAGAGTGGCGGCACCGGTGACGGGATTGATCGAGTAGAGATTGAAGCTCGAGTCCAGCGCATACAGGCCGCCCGTCGTCGAACCGAAATCTTCGTAGGTCAGCGATGAACTTCCCACTGACGTCACGCTGCCGTTCGTCGGGTTGACGATGTAGAGCGTCCCGCCCGAGACGGATGTGCCGTAGAGCGTCCCGTTGTAATTCCCGAGGCCGGCAAGCTGTTGACCGGAGTTGCCGGACTCGGTGTAGACCCCGGTGGCCAGGTCAATCGTCCCGAAGCCGCCGCCCTTGACGGCCATATAGGCCATCGGATCGGCCATGGCGTGGCCCGCGACGAGGACAAGGCTGGCTGCGGCAGCCAAACCGAAGTGGCGCGACGGCATTGTGATCCCTCCAGAGTCGTAGGGGTACCAGGAGCAAGTACTTCAGGCGGCCCGATCATTGCAGCACGCAGCCGTTTGGCTCGGTTGCTGTTGCTGCTAAAGCCCACCACGTGCAAGCAATTTGCGCGCCACGATTTTCGGTGTTTGCTTTCAATGACTTGTGCGGGGCAGGCAAAATTCATATGATGTACTGTAAATAATCGCGTCCTGGCGGCAGCGGTGACGGCTCGCAACCCAAGCCGATTCAGTTCCCGGCAACCACAGCGCAGCCGTTGGCCGCAACCAAAGATGTCGCGCATAACCGGCCGTCATCGCGCTCACGCTTGTGGCGCGCTGCGCCTCGCACCGCCGCAATCGTGCGCCGCGCCTCGAAGCAAGCAAGTTTCAACGCAAATGAACGCCAATAAGTCCAGATAAACGCGAATATGTCCGTGTCTGTCACGACCATGCACGATCGATATCGCGCGGCCGTTCGCACCGTGCCGCGCCGCCGCGGCGCCCCAGTCCCATTCGCGTTCATCTACGTCCATTTGCGTTCATTTGCGTTGAAGCTTGCTTTGGCGCCAGCCGCTCCGGCCGCCACGCGAATTCTCGAAATCACCGCAGCACGCGAGAATTTGCCCCGTTAGTAGGTACAGGGGGATTAGCGCCAACCCGCGAAACATTTGACCCGCGCGGGACCCAATCCCGTCACGCATACCGCCGGGTCAGGCGGTCGCTGCCAGGCTCCAGCCGGCGGCGACCGGACGTTCCTGACGGCCCGCCCGTGTCGGTGCTTGCTCTGGGAACACAGGAGCAGTTCGCGTCTGGTATATTTATGGGTGACGACCGGAAAGACGCAGAGACCGCCAGGTAGGACACGTCGCGTCGAGCGATTTCGGTCGGCTTCACGCCGATAAGAGCCTCACCGCCGCCGATTGATTTCGGCTACCCCCTGACAACGCTTTAAGCGACACCCCGCTGCTGCAACAGCGCGCGTATTTTGGCGACCGACACCGCCTCGATCATTTCCTGGTCGCTGAGTTCGATGCCGTAGCTGGTTTCCAACTCGGTCATCAGCATGACGTGCCGAAGGCTGTCCCATTTGCGGGTGTTGGTCATGTCGGATGCCTCGGTGATGGTCTCCGGAGGCACGCCCAGCGTTCCGGCGATCAACTCCAGCAAGGCCATCGATGCCATCGTCGTCTCCTGGTCAGCCCGGCAACCATGGCGGTTGCCGGTCGCATCGGCGCTCGCGCCCCAACGGCATCAGCCGAGATACGGCGACCAACGCGCGTAGTGCAGGATGTACTCGCGGAAGGTCCACTCATGTGCGTGCCAGCGGTAGCGCGCATTCGGGTCGAAGAACTTCAGGCGCAGGCGCTCCGCCACCAGCGGATGGATCGGCACGCTCTCGAAATCCTGCCCCTCGTGATGCCGCAGCAGCGTATCGATCTCGCCGCGCATGCGCGTCAGGTCGCCGCGGGGCACGATCTGCGTGCGCTCCAGGAGTTGCCGCAGCATGAAGGCGATCGGCGCGGCGGTCAGATGACCGGCGGTGTGGAACAGCTTGATGTCGCGGAAGTTCTGTTCGACCCAGCCGGCAGCCTGAATGTCGGAGATCGCGTCGGCCGTGCGCCAGCGCCCGACATCCAGCCGTAACCGGCGCTCGAGGTCCGGCATCCGCTGCGCGGTGATCTCCATGTAGCGGTCGAACAATGCGTCGTCCGAGAGATTTTCGGTCGCCAGCGAGGCGGCGATCGAATCCGACCAGGGATACCGCGCCGGATCGGCGGCAAGCCGCGGATCGTTGCCGGAAAACGGCCAAAGGCAGAGCGCGTTGTACGGCGGAAAGCGCAGCACCTGGCAGTCAGAGGGCAGCCGCCGATGTAGTTCCTGGCGATGCGGCGACGGCGATCCGGTTTCCACCTGTTCCCATACCGCCGCGACGCCGGCCATGAAATCGGGGCCGTAACTCGTGCCCCAATCCCCCGGCGTCACCAGGTGCAGCGGGATCCATTTGAATCCGATGCGGCCGTGCAGGCTCGGCATGAACCGGCAGGTGCGGACCAGTTCGTCGCCCTGGCAATTGGCGTAGACCAGGATGGAATTGCTCACGGACGCCATGGCGTCCACTTGATGCAACGCAGCGCGTATTCTTCGAAGGTCCAGCGATTGCTGTGCCAGCGGTAGCGCATGCCGGGGTCCCACCACGCCAGGCCGAGCCGCCGCGCGACCCGCGGATCGATCGGCAGTTCCTCGCACCGGCCGATATAACCCGTCAGCAGAAAGTCCAGATCGCGCCGCAGCTTTGCCGGTTCGCACAGTGCCTCGACCGGGGAGCCGGCGACGAGTTGCAGCACCACGTGGCGCAGGATCTCGCCGGTCGGAATCGTCGGGGCAAAGAACAGGCGGTAGCGACGCAGGTTCTCGACGATGAAGTCGGCGAGCTGCACGTCATGGGTCGCGTCCAAGTGCCGCCAGGACGCGCGATCGACGTCCAGCAGCGCCTCGAGATCGGGCATCTCCGTCTCGGTCATGCTTTGGTACAACAGCAGCATGACGTCGTCGGGCAGTTGCAAGTACGCCAGGCGGCAGGCGATGCGATCGCCGAACGGATAGCGGCCGGTGGGATACAGCACGGCCTCCGGCACGCGGCGTGGATCAGGCCCCTGGAACGGCCACAGGGCGGTGATCCGCGGCGACGCGAAGCGCCGGACCGTGCAATCGGCGGGCAGCATGCGGCGCCATTCGGGCCACGCGCTGTCCTGGTTGCCGCCGGATTCCTCCCAGCAGAGCGCGGCCGATCGCAACGCGTCTTCCGGCGGCGGAACAGCGTCAGGCCCCCGGTCGGTATTGACGTAGTGGCAGGCAACGCGGTTGCGGAGGACCGGCAGCGCGGCGATCGCCTCGGACACCTCGCGCGCCAGCGGACCGCCGGCAACGACAATGCGGCACTGCGGCGGGGTATCCGCCGACGATGTGTCGGACTGCCGCGACAGCACCGCGGACATGAAGCAGAGGCTGAGCAAACGCCGGTCGTCGGACTTGCGGATCTCACTGGGCCGCGCTGCGTCCGGGTGATACAGGATGAGTTCGAGCCGGCGCTGGTTCCGGGTTTGCTCAATCGGCAGGTCGAGCTCGATGGTGGTCCGCCGATCGATGCTGAAGCTGGCGAGCACGCCCGCCGGGCTTTCGATGCGGAGGCGCTGGGCCTCCAGAATGGCCGGCTGCACCAGCGGCTGCAGGGTGATGTGCAACGCGTAGTGCGTTGCATTGCCCGGCAGCGGCAGGTTCAACCGGCTTTCGGCGCCGATGGCCCAGGCGTAGTTATCCTCGACGGACCAGCCGTCGCCCAATGCTTCAGACAGGTTCCCGAGGCTGCCAAAGACAAAAGCCGCGTCGACGCGTTCGAGCATTTCAGTGCGAACTCAAAATAACATTCCCGTGATCGATCGCTGGTAGATGCCATATTTGGCTTCGCGGCTGCAACCAGAACGGCGAAATTGCGTCGTCCCGATTTTTGTACAGATGTTTCTCAGATCTGTCCGACCGCGGACATGCGTTGTTACGACTTGAAAGTTTCGGTTCTGTTCGGGCGTCCCCTTGGTGTCATGGCCATGACACAATCACATCCGGCCAACGAAGTCCCCGATCGCCCGCAGCATCGCCTCAGGCGCGTCGACCCGAACCGAATGGCTGCTGTCCTCGAACACCAGCAGTTCCGATCCAGGTACGAGGCGATGCAGTTCCTCGGAAAATTCCACGGGGCAGATCCAGTCGTGGCGTCCGGCGATGATCAGGGTGGGCACCGCGATGCAGGACAGTTCGGGGCGCAGGTCGAACGTCCGCAGGAAGCCGTCGGGGCCGAAGGCGCGGTTGATCGGCTCCGGGGTGTGGATCGCGCGGGCGCGGCCGGCCTCCGCCGCCACCGGGTCGTAGTGGCGGGCGTAGAGCGGTCCCATCACCTCGTAGTAATGGCGTAGCTCCTCCTGCGTGCGGAAGCTGCCGGCCCACAGGGTCTCGCAGACGCGCTGTTGTTCCGGGGTGCCGCGTTCGCGCAGGATCGCCTGGGCGCGCGGAATGAAGCCGCCATGCGCGGCGGTGACGATCAGGACCAGGCGGGACACCGCGCCGGGATGGCGTGCGGCGTGTGCCATTGCGACCATGCCGCCATAGGAGGTGCCGATCGACACCACCGGCCCGAGGCCGAGGTAGCTGCGCAGCGCCTCCATGTCCGCCACGTTCTCATCGAGCGTGAAGCGGGCGGGATCGGCGCCCGGATCGGCGAGGCCGGAGCGGCCCTGGCCGCGGTGGTCGAAATAGACGAGTTGCATGCGGTCGGCGAGTGGCGACATCGCCGGCTTGAAGCCGGAATGGTCGCCGCCGGGACCGCCGTGCACGACCAGCGCCACCGGGCGGTCTCGCATGCGGGGGCCGTCGGGGACGAGACCGGCGCCCTCGATATCGAAGTAGATGCGTGTGTCGCGCAGGGTTGCGAGCATTGCAGTCCGTTCCGCAGGGGGGGAGGGCGAGAGTAACGGCTCGAGGGCACATAATCGAATCAGCTACCGTCGAGATAGTGAGTCAGTTTGAATGGGCGAAAAGGGTCGGATGCGGCGGTTCGCGCCGGTGGACACTGCTATCGCCGCAATGGGTGGATTGCGGACGTTTGGCCGGTGGGAAAATCAAGAAATGCGAAACAGACGAAAAGCGCTGCCGGAATCACATGACTCCGCGAGAAACCCTTGTATTCACCGGAATAATGCAACGCCGCCAGACCGGGACGAAATCGGCTCGCTCGCCGGCGCGATGTTGGTCAGGCTGTGCGACTGACGCGGGGCCGCCGACCCAAAATGGCTGATGCCGAGGTTGGGCCGGTCGTGCCAGGTCCTGCTAGGTCCGGTCATCGTGGCCGAGCCTCCGGTGTCGAAGGTCAATCATGGCGGAACCGGGCTTCTTCGGGTTAGCGCTTTAAGCACGAGGTCCAGGGTGCCTCTTCAACTGTCGGGATTCTTTGCGAGCATGAAATACCATTATGGTAACCGAACGGCAATTCTGTGGTATCATTACAATGGGGTGAGATGGTATTCGAGAAATCGAAGTCGCGCTCGATCCAGCCGATGCAGGTCTTATCCGGATGCTTCTCCAACCGGAGCGAGCCAACGACCTGCCGGTTCACCACCCCGATAACGCGGCGCAGTTTCCAACGGGTTGGCGCGAACACGAGAATGTCGTCCATGAAGCGAATGTAGAACCGACCAGTTTCGGTCATACGCCGGTCGAGTTCGTCCAGGAAGAAAGCCCTGATCAGCGGGCTCAGGGAGCAGCCGAGCGAAATCCCCTCGTCGCAGCCCCAGAACGAGCCGCCGCGGTCCGCCGTGCGATTCATGTATTGGTAGAGCCGGTTGAGGGTAAAGATGTCACCTATCCGGTGCTCCAGCCGGTCAAGCAGCATGCGGTGGTCGATCGAGGTGAAGTAGGATTTCACGTCCGTGCGGAACGCGAAACGGTTCTCGGCAAGCGCGGCCGAGACCTGCCGCACCGCCGCCTTCGCGCTGTTGTTCCCCGAGGTGCCGCGGATCCACGTGATCGGTCATCCGCTCGGCGTCAGGGTCTCGGTGATGGCGAACCATCTGACGCAGGGGTTCGCGTCGGCTCTGGAGACGGCGGCGCTGCATTACGTGCGCGTGATGGACTTCGTGCGGCACTACCTGGCTGAACTGGCGCAGCGTTACTTGCCGCTGCGTTATGAGGATATAGTAGACAACCAACGGACCACCGTGCACGGCATGCTGGACTTCATCGGCTTGGACTATGACGAGCGCTGCGTGCGTTGCCATCAGAACCGCCGATATTCGCACACGGTCTGCTACGCGCAGGTGACCGAAGGCCTGTATGACCGCTTCCGCTACCGGAATTTCAACCAGAAGCTACGCTCGGACGGAGGCGACCGGGGGATAGTCGGCGGGGAGCGGTCAACGGCCAACGCCTGTCATTGCGACCCCGGCGAAAGCCGGGGGAGGCAATCTGTCCCGGGAGATCGCACCAACCCAGGTGGGAGATTGCTTCCCTCGGCCTTCGCCGGGGTCGCAATGACAGGTGGGGCGGTCTGTCGCGCGCTGACCGGTGTCCGACGTTCGGTTTGACCCAGGTCAATGCGGAGTTGCCTTGTTGCGATCAGCGTGCGGTGGGTTTGCGGGAGAGCATGCAGATGCTTGACGTCACCGCACCGGTGGGCGCCTGTACCACCGAAAACCGCGCCGACGACACGCTGGACTGGCTGGTGGCGCGTTGTCGTGCCGGTGGGACTGACGTTGGCGCTGGCCGCCACGCCGCCGCCGGCCGGGTTGGCACAGCACGCCTGGTGGTATTTCGCGATCTTTGCCGGCGTCATCGCGGCGCTGGTGACCGAGCCGCTACCCAACCCGGCGGTCGGCATGATCGGCCTGACGCTGGTCGCGGTGCTGTCGCGCTGGACGCTGTACGCGCCGGCCGACCTGGCGAAGCCCGGGTTCAACGTGGTCAGCCAGACGATCAACTGGGCGTTGTCCGGCTTCGGCTCCACCACGGTGTGGCTGGTGGGCGGCGCGTTCATGTTCGCGCTGGGCTACCAGAAGACCGGGTTGGGCCGGCGCATCGCCCTGTTGCTGGTGCGTGCGCTGGGCAAGAACACGCTGTCGCTCGGCTATGCGACCACCTTCGCAGAGTGCGTCCTGGCGCCGTTCACGCCATCCAACACCGCGCGTGGCGCCGGGATCATCTTCCCGGTGGTGAACAACCTGCCGCCGCTGTACCACTCGCATCCGCGCGACCCGTCGTCCCGCCGGATCGGCGGCTACATCATGTGGACGACGTTCGCGGCCAACACCGTCACCAGCACGCTGTTCATGACGGCGTGCGCGCCGAATTTCCTCGCCCGCGAGTTCATCAGCCGTATCGCGCATGTCACCATCACCTATGGCGCCTGGATGCGCGCGTCGGTGCCGTTCGCGCTGCCGCTGCTGCTGGCGCTGCCGTTGCTGGGCTATGTGCTGTATCCGCCCGAGGTGAAGAAAAGCCCGGAGGCGTCGCTCTGGGCGGGCCGCGAGCTTCTGGCGATCGGCCGCATCACGCGGCGCGAGGTAATTCTGGCTGTGCTGGTCATCGCCGCCATCCTGCTGTGGATCTTCGCCGGCGACTTTATCGATCCGGCACTGGCGGCCTTCGTCGCGATCTCGCTGATGCTGGTGTTCCGGGTGGTGAACTGGGACGACATGGCGAAGAACGACGCCGCCTGGACGACGATCGTATTGCTGGCGACCTTGGTGACGCTGGCCGACGGGCTGTCGCGGGCCGGGTTTGTGAAGTGGTTCGCCGATACGGTGGCGGCCAATGTCGGGGCATTTCCGCCGGGCATCGTCGTCGTCGTGCTGATCACGATCTACTTCGTGACACACTACATGTTTGCCAGCCTGACGGCGCATACCACGGCGATGATGCCGATGATGCTGGCGGCGGCGATGGGCATTCCAGGGCACCGATTGCGACCGTGGCACTTGGGCTGGCGTTAACCACAGGGATCATGGGTGTGCTCACGCCATATGCCACGGGAGCAGCGCTGCCGTATTACAACAGCGGGTATATTCCGCCGGCGGTGTTCTGGCGGTTGGGCGCGATCTTCGGAATGATTTTCCTGGCGGCGCTGTTAGTGATCGGGGTGCCGCTGCTGGGGTAAAGGCTAACCTCTCCCGCAGGAGCGGAGAGGTCGCTGGAGCGGAGCGAACGCGGGTGAAGGTGATCGGGTCGGCACGTAGCAGGTAGAGCGGAGCAGACCCGATCACCCTCACTCTCGGAGCTTTGTGCCTCGACCTCTCCCGCGCGAAGCGCGGGTGAGGTAATTATTTTCGCAAAAACCGGGCGAATGCCGCCAGCGTCACGTCCGAGACGTGGTGTTCGATCCCCTCCGCATCTTGCTCTGCCGCTTCGGCGGCACGCCGATCGCACAGCAGCACGTCCACCACCAGACGGTGGCGGGCGCGGACCCGACCGGCCAGGAGTTCGCCGCCCTTCGGTCAGGAAAACGCCTCGGTATGGTTTGGCGTTGGCCAGGCCCTCGCGCTTCAGCCGGCCGATGGTCTTGATCGCCGTGGCATGCGACACGCCGAGGCGGCGGGCAATATCGGTCGGCCGTGCCTCGCCGTTGCTCTCAGCAGGTCGGAGATCAGTTCGACATAGTCCTCCAGCAGCGCGCCGGACTGTGCCGTACGCGCCTTGCCGAAGCGCTGCGCCTGCGTAGGCTCGGCCGGCAGCTCGGCGTGCTGCGTGGGTTTCCCGGGAATCGCCATAGCCGCCATCATGGCACGGATTGCTGTTACCCGACAGTGATCGGCACGCCGATTGTCTGCAACAGGAGAATCAGGTTCAGCCCCAGCACCAGCACCGCCGCGACCACCGCGCCCAGCCGGGTCCAGCCACGCACCACGAAGCTGCCCATGATGTCGCGCCGCCCGGCCAGCACCAGCAACGCGATCATCGGCACCGGCAGCACCAGGCTCAGCACCACCTGACTACCGACCAGCGCCTGGTCGCGTCAACGCCCATCGCCACCACGACCACCGCGGGCAGCATGGTGACCAGCCGGCGCAGCCATAGTGGGATCCGGAAGCCGACGAAGTCCTGCATGATCACCTGGCCGGCCATCGTCCCCACCACGGAGCTGGACAGCCCTGACGCAAGCAGGGAGACCAGGAACACCGCGGCCGCACCGCTCCGAGCAGGGGGGTGAGGGTGTGGTAGGCCGTCTCGATTTCGGCGACTTCGGGATGACCGGCGTGGAACGCATTGCGCCGCCATCGCCAGCATTGCCATGTTGACCAGCCCAGCTATGCCCAACGCGATCAGCACCTCGCGATTGGAGAAGCTGAGGATGCGGCGGCGTTCGGCATCGTTGAACGCCGGGGTGCGGCCCTGGGTCAGGCTGGAGTGCAGGTAGATCGCGTGCGGCATCACGGTGGCGCCGATGATGCCGACCGAGAGCATGACGCTTTCGGGACCATCCAGTTGCGGCACCACGGCGTGGAAGCCGAAGGCGGCCCAGTCGGGCGGCGCGATCGCCAGCTCGATCAGGTAGCAGAGGCCGATGAGGCCGACGAAGCCGGTGATCACCAGCTCGATCGGGCGGAAGCCTCGGCGTTGCAGCAGGAGGATGGCGTAGGTGGCGGCGAAGGTGATCAGCAGGCCGACCAGCAGCGGGATGTGGCACAGCAGCGACAGGCCGATGGCAGCGCCGAGCGAATTGGCGAGGTCGGTTGCCATGGCGGCGATTTCGCTCGCGGCCCACATGGCGAGCGACAGCGGCCGCGGGAAATAGATGCGGGAGAGGCCGGCGAGGCTCTGGCCGGTGACGATGCCGAGCCGGGCGGAGAGCGCCTGGAACAGCATGGCGACCAGGTTCGCTGCCACCACGACCCAGAGCAGCATGTAGCCGTACCGGGCGCCGGCCTGGATGTTGGTGGCGAAGTTGCCGGGGTCCACGTAGGCGATCGAGGCGATGACGGCCGGTCCGGCGAAGGGCAGCAGGGCGCGCAGGCCACGGCGGCGGCCGTCCAACGCCTCCCGCGCGGCGAATGCGGTGCGATCGGAGAGCGTCAGGGGCCGGGCGAGCGCCTGGCTCATGCTGTGGTTGCCTCGACTATATTGTGGACCATACGCAACAGAATGTAGCCTGGGCTACATTCTATGGCAAGCAAATAGGCGGTGGGCGGAAGAGTTCAAGCCGTGCCGCGGCGTAGTAACCTCTCCCGCGGGAGCGGGAGAGGTCGAAGGCGCGCGAGCGCCGAGGGTGAGGGTGATCGGGTCGGTACGTAGCAGGTAGAGCGTGCCGACCCGATCACCCTCACCCGCCGCTACGCGGCGACCTCTCCCGCGCGTAGCGCGGGAGAGGTTTTCTTAGAGGCCGTCTCGAAACCTGCCGGTGGGGGGTTGAAACCGCAAGAGTTGATGGAATTAGGAGGCCCCCTGGCACCTGGAGCCTCCTATGTGGACCCGCGAGACCCGAGCAGAACATGACCGTGATGATCTGCGCTACCCCAGCGATCTGACCGATGCCGAATGGCAGGTGCTCGCGCCGTTGCTGCCGCCGCCAGCGAAAACCGGCCGCAAACGGTCCTGGACGATGCGCGAGATCATGAATGCCATGTTCTACGTGCTGCGCGGCGGTTGTCCGTGGCGTATGCTGCCGGAGCATTTCCCACCGCACCAGACGGCGTATCGCTGGTTCACCCGCTTCCGCGATGACGGAACATGGGAACGCCTGGACCATCAGTTGGTGGCGCAGGATCGTCAGCGGGTCGGCCGCGCGGCGGGTCCCACTGCCGCGGTCATCGACACGCAGAGCGTCAAAACCACCGAAGCCGGCAGCCCGAGAGGGTATGATGCCGGCAAGAAGATCAACGGCCGCAAGCGACATGCTCTGGTGGACACCGACGGGCGCAGCCTGGAATTGCAGGTGCACCCGGCGTCAGTGCAGGACCGTGATGGCGCTCCGGCGGTGTTGCAAGCCGCTCACGCCCGGTTCCCCTCGATCCAGAAAGTATTTGCCGACAGCGTCTATGCCGGCGAACGGGTCGCCAGTGCGACATCCATTGTGGTGGAGATTGTCCGCAAGCTACCCAACCAGGTTGGCTTCCAGCTGCTGCCGCGGCGTTGGGTGGTCGAGCGGTTCTTTGCCTGGATCAATCGCAACCGCCGCCTTGCCAAGGATTTCGAAGCCACCATCGCATCGGCCACAGCCTTCCTCCACGCCGCTTGCGTTATGCTGCTCGCCAGGAGGCTGGCTCGTTGGGCTTGAGATTCGAGTCGAACTCTTCAGTCAATCCCCCAGCCGGAACGCGTCGGCGATCCGTCGCACCTGTCCGGCGGCATCCACAACCAGCACGTCGAACCGCACCCCAGCCGAACCCCACTCCGGGTGCTCTGCCAGGATGATCTCGGCCGCCGCCAGCAGCCGGGCACGCTGGCGCGGCGAGACAGCGGCAGCGGCGTCGGCCAGCGTGGGGCGAGCCTTCACCTCGACGAGCGCCAGCACGCCGGCGCGCTCGGCGAGCATGTCCACCTCGCCAGCTTCAGTGCGCAGTCGGTGGGCGAGCACGACCCAGCCATCGGCTTCCAGCGCAGCGCCGGCGGCGGCTTCCGCGATCACGCCGCGCGCATGCGCTCGTTGGCCTCGCTGTTGCCGTCCGGTCATGCCGGCAGGCTGCGCCGGAAGTGGCTAACGCAGGGTGAATGCCTTCGAAGGCGGACCCGTTTTTCGACGCGATCCCACCGATCGGACATGCCTGGTCGGTTTGCGACGATGGAGGAGTTGTTCGATGCGCTCGCCAAAAGCCGGCCATAAGCGCACAGATCGATCCTACCGCGCGGTTTCCGAGAAGGCGCTCAACAAGGATTGGCAACGGCTGACACGATCCGGCCGTTACAACCGGTCTGCCACGCCGCGGCGCTCACCCAATCAGGTGCGCGACCCAGTGGAACAGCCCGATATTGCTGAGGTCGTTCCACGTCGCGAAGATGAACAGGCTGGCCAGCACCGCCAGTCCGGCGCGGAACCCGTACTCCTGCGCCCGCGGCGGCAGCGGCCGACCGCGGATCGCCTCGGCGAAGTAGAACAGCAGGTGCCCGCCATCCAGCACCGGGATCGGGAACAGATTGATCAGCCCAAGATTGACTGACAGCACTGCGATAAACGAGACCAAGCTGGCGACGCCCAGTTCCGCCACCTGCCCGGAAAGCTGGGCGATACGCAGCGGTCCGCCGAGGTCCTCGGTGCCACGGGTTCCCGCGATCATCTGTCCGATGCCCTGGATGGTCTCCGCGGTCACATCCCAGGTCTGCGTCACCCCGCCCCACAGGGCCGCGCGCAGGCTGATGTGGTAGTACTCGATCATGCCGCCGCGGATGCCCAGCAGGCCGATCCGCTGGCCGCCGGACTCCTGCGCCTCGGTATGCGCCTGGACCGTGCTGGTGGCGCCGTCGCGTGTGATGGTGACCGCCAGCGTCTCGTCCGGATGCGCGGCGACGATGTGCTGGATGTCCTCGAATTTGGCGATCGGCTGGCCGCCGATGCTGACGATCCGGTCGTTCGCTTTCAACCCGGCATGGTCGGCCGCGCTGCCCGGCAGCACGTCTCCCACCACCGGCATGGTCACCGGCTTGCCCATGCTGGCGAACAGGCCGGCGAACAACACCATGGCGAGCAGGAAATTCGCAATAGGTCCGGCGGCGACCACGATGGCGCGGCGGAGCACCGATTTCTCATGGAAGGTGCGGCCGGCGATCCAGCCGGCGCGCACCTCGGCCGACACGTCCTGCGGCCGTTCCTGGCCGTGCATCTTGACGTAGCCGCCCAGCGGCAGCCAGGCGATCTTCCAGACCGTGCCGTGCCGGTCCACCCAACTGGTGATCGCCTTGCCGAAGCCGATCGAGAATACCTCGATATGCACGCCACATATCCGGGCAGCGAAGTAGTGGCCGAACTCGTGCACGAAGACCAGGATGCCCAGCACGATCGCGAACGCGACCCCGCTGCGGACGACGTCGGGGATGGCATGCAGCACGATGGTTGTTCTTTGCCTCAGTTCGGAGTTCAGGCGGCGCGGGCGGTAGCAAAGCGGTCGGCGGCGCGACGGGCAGCCTGATCCAGGGCGATCACATCCTCCAGCGTGTCGGCCGGAGGCGTCCCCAGCTTGTCGAGCACCTGCGCCACGGTGCCGGCAATATCAAGGAACCCTATCCTACGTTGCAGGAAAGCTTCAACAGCAATCTCATTCGCCGCGTTTAGTATCGCAGGAGCGCCTCTACCGGCGAGAAGCGTCTCACGAGCGAGACGAAGTGACGGGAAACGAATCAGATCAGGCTCCATAAAATCCAGCCGGGCCACCGCAGCCAGATCCAGCCTGGGAGATGGGGTGGCGATGCGCCCGGGCCAAGCCAGCGTATGCGCAATCGGGATGCGCATGTCGGGCGAGCCGAGCTGGGCCAGCACAGATCCATCGCGGTAGCATACCATGCCGTGGATGATCGACTGCGGGTGCACCAGCACGCCGATCTCCTCCGGCTTCAGGCCGAAGAGGCGCGCGGCTTCGATGACCTCCAGCCCCTTGTTCATCATGGTAGCGGAGTCGATCGAGATCTTGGCGCCCATCGACCAGACCGGATGGCGCAGCGCCATCTCGGGCGTGGCCTTGGCCATCTCCTCCAGGCTGGCGACGCGGAACGGGCCGCCGGACGCGGTCAGGATGATCTTCTCCACCGCGTCGCGGTTGCCGTCGGCCAGCGACTGGAAGATGGCGTTGTGTTCGGAATCGCAGGGCAGCAGAGTGGCGCCGGCCTCACGCACCGCGCGCAGCATCACCTCGCCGGCACAGACCAGCGCCTCCTTGTTGGCCAGCGCAACGCATTTGCCGCGGCGGATCGCGGCCAGGGTGGGCGCCAGCCCGGCCGCGCCAGTGATCGCCGCCATGGTCCAATCGGCATCCATCGCGGCCGCCTCGACCACGGCATCGTCGCCGGCCGCGACCTCGACCCGGGTGCCGGCCAGGGCGGCGCGCAATGCGGCGAGGCACGACGCATCGGCGATGACGGCACGTTCGACGTTCAGCGCAATGGCTTGCTCCGCCAGCACGCGGACATTGCGGCCGCCTACCAGCGCGCGGACGCGGAAGCGATCGGGGGCGTCGGTCAGCAACTGAACCGTCTGGGTGCCGACACTGCCGGTGCTGCCCAGAACGGTCACGGTGCGCAAGCCGGTTGCGTTCATCCCCACAGCACTACTCCACGTCCCTGCATCAACGCCAGCAGTGAGGCCGCCAGCGCAACGGCCAGCAGCGCGTCCAGCCGGTCGAGCAATCCGCCATGGCCGGGGATCAGGCGGCCCGAATCCTTCACCCCGAACCGGCGCTTGACGTAGCTTTCGCCCAGGTCGCCGGCCTGCGCAACGATTCCGAGCAAGCCGGCCAGGACGCCTGCACGCCATATGGAGACGGATGGCGATGCCGCCAACGCCACGGCGGCCACGACGCCGACCATTACGGCCGCCAGCAGCCCGCCCGAAGCGCCCGACACGGTCTTGCCCGGCGAGATCTGCGGCGCCAGCCGGCGGCCGCCGATCGAGCGGCCCGCAGCATACGCGCCGATGTCGCTGGCCCAGACGAGCACCAGCAGGAACAGCATGTTAGCGCGCCCCACCACCGGATCGATCCGCAGCCACGCCAGCCCCGCGGCGGCAAGCAGGATGTAGGCCGCACCAGCCACCAAACTGGCGGAGGTTCCTTGACCCGCCCGTACCATCCCCAGCCACTCGGCCAGCAAACCGACCGTGGCGGCGACCACCAGCAAGCCAAACGCAATCCCGCCGATCCAGATGCAAATCAACGCGAGGGGCGCCAGCACGGCAGCGGACAGCACGCGCAGCCGGAGGTCGCTCCAGCGGTCCTGAGCCATCAGATGGCGGAGGTGGGGGACACGAGGACCCGGTGCACCGCCCTGGCATCCCGAGTCACTGACATTGCAGGTGTCAGGCAAGGCGCCCGGTGCCGCTTGCATCCCGTCATCCCCGCGAAGGCGGGGACCCATCTAGCTTGGGTTCCCGCCTTCGCGGGGATGACTGGATCGCAAGGAGGCGACGCATTAGCCGGGACGCGCGCCAAAACGCCGCTCCCTGCCGGCATACTCCGCCAAAGCGGCGGCGAAGTGCTCCGGGCCGAAATCCGGCCAGAGCACGTCGAGGAACATCAGCTCGGCATACGCCCCCTGCCAAAGCAAAAAATTCGACAGCCGCTGCTCGCCCGAGGTGCGGATGATCAGGTCCGGGTCCGGCATGCCCGCCGTCGCCAGCCACCCCCCGAACGCCGCCTCATCCAGTGTCGCCGGATCCAGCCGCCCGTTCCGCGCCGCCTCCGCCACGGCGCGCGCCGCTGCGACGATCTCGGCCCGGGCGCCATAGGACAGCGCCACCGTCAGGTTCAGCCGCGAGTTCGTAGCCGTATCGCGCTCCGCCGCCGCAAGGTCGCCCTGGATGTCGCGATCGAACCGTGCCCGGTCGCCGATAATCCGTAGCCGCACGCCATTCGCCCGTAGCTCGGCGATCTCGGTGCGCAGGTAGTGCCGCAGCAACCCCGTCAGGTCGAGCACCTCGCCCGCCGGCCGCCGCCAGTTCTCGCTGGAGAACGCGTAGATCGTCAGCCACGCAACACCGGACTGGATTGCCGCCTCGATCGCCCGGCGCACTGCCCGCGCGCCCTCGCGATGGCCGGCGACGCGCGGCAGGTGACGCGACGCCGCCCAGCGGCCGTTGCCATCCATGATGATGGCGACATGCGTCGGCACCGCATCGGCGGCAGCGCCCGGCGGAGGAGCGTTCTGAATGACGGCGGCGGGCGCAGACATTGGGCGGATTCGGACCTCAGACCTGGCGAATGTCCTTTTCCTTGTCCGCCAGAGTCGCGTCTACCTGCTTGATGTAGGCGTCGGTCAGCTTCTGCACCTCGGAGCTCCAGTCCTTCGCCATATCCTCGCCAATATCGTGCTTCTTCTCATAGGTCTTCACCTGCTCCATGCCGTCGCGCCGCACCGCCCGCACCGCCACCCGCGCGCCCTCGGCATATTTGTGCGCCGTCTTGGCCAGGTCGTTGCGCCGCTCGGTGGTGAGCAACGGGATCGGCACCCGCACCAACTGCCCGTCCGACGCCGGGTTCAGCCCCAGCCCCGAGTCGCGGATCGCTTTCTCCACCGCGCCGACGAGCGCCCGGTCCCAAACTTGCACCGTCAGCATCCGAGCCTCCGGCACGCCGACGCTACCCACCTGGTTCAGCGGCATATCCGTCCCGTAGGCGTGCACCTTGACCGGCTCCAGCAAGGCGGGATGCGCCCGCCCGGTGCGGAGGCCGGCGAACTCACGGTTCAATGTGTCCAGCGCGCCCTCCATCCGGCGCGTCAGGTCCTGTTTCAACGTATTGAGGTCGGGTGGTGCTGGCATCTCGCGGTCCCCCAGCGAAGCGGCTTGATCTTACGATTGTTCGATGATTCGGGTGAAGCGGCCCTCGCCGCGCATCACGGCGGCGAACGCCCCCGGGGCGTGGATGTTGAACACCAGGATCGGCAGCTTGTTCTCCCGCGACAGGCTGATCGCCGCGGCGTCCATCACCTTCAGGTCGTTGGCTAGCACATCGAGGTAGGTGAGTTGGTCGTAGCGCTCGGCGTCCGGCACCTTGCGGGGATCGGCGGAATACACGCCATCCACCTGCGTGCCCTTCAGCAGCGCGCCGCAGTGCATCTCGTTGGCGCGCAGGGCGGCGGCGGTGTCGGTGGTGAAGTACGGGTTGCCGGTGCCGGCGGCGAAGATGACCACCCGGCCCTTCTCCATGTGGCGCTCGGCGCGGCGGCGGATATACGGCTCGCAGACCGAGGACATCGGGATAGCGGACTGCACCCGGGTCGGCGTGCGGCGTTGTTCCAGCGCCTCCTGCATGGCCAGCGCGTTCATCACCGTGGCCAGCATGCCGATATAGTCCGCCTGCGAGCGCTCCATGCCCGCGGCGGCGCCGGCGACGCCGCGGAAGATGTTGCCGCCGCCGATCACCACGCAAACCTGCACGCCCATGGCGACCACGTCGCCGATATCGACGGCGATGGCGCGGACCACGTCATTGTCCAGGCCATACTCGCGCTTACCCATCAGGGCCTCGCCCGAGAGTTTCAACAGGACGCGCTTGTAGAGTGGCTCGTGTGGCATGCGGCGCGGCTTCCTGGCGATGCGGGCCGTACCCTAGTGGGAGGGCGTGGGAGGAACAAGGTGCGAGCACGATCGACTCGGCAGCGCACGGAATTCTGACCCCGGCCGGCGATGCGTGCCGAGCCGGTTTGCTGTCTTCCTGCCAGGCCGTGGGTTGCTTCGTACGCCACTTCCAGACGCAGCGCAGCCGCAGCCCGGTGGCTGGGCGAAACCTTGCGGATGGCATCATGGCTGGCGGCCTGCAGGCTGCTTCTGCTGCATGATCTTCTGCCGCCGCCGCCAGCGGCGCGCCGCGCGGCTCGGCCGGGACGGTCCGCTGCCACGATGCGCCGTGAGGGGGCGTTCTGGTGCATGGACTTCTCACCCTTTCGGTCAAGCGTGAAAGTACCATCGTGCCTCAATCGCATTGAGAACGGCTGGATCAATACGCGAACCTTGTCGCGCGTATCGCCCTGGGCTAAAGCGCCGCGTTCACGATCGCGGGGTCCAACAAGCTGCTCGCGCGGGCGTGGTGGAATTGGCAGACACGCCAGATTTAGGTTCTGGTGGCGCAAGCCGTGGGGGTTCAAGTCCCTCCGCCCGCACCACCGCTTCCCGTCGGCGTGGCTTTTACCTAGGGGGATTGTCAGGCCGATGCAGGTTACCGAAACGCTGTCCGAGGGCCTGAAGCGCGGCTTCACGGTTGTGGTGCCCGGTGAGGACATCGAAACCCGCCGCACCGCGCGGCTCGCCGATCTCGGCAAGACGTTGCGCCTGCCCGGTTTCCGGCCAGGCAAGGTGCCGCTGCCCATCGTGCGCCAGCGCTACGGCACGGCGGTTACCGCCGAGGTGCTGGAGGAGTCGGTCAGCCAGGCGACCGAGAAGGTGCTTACCGAGCGCAAGATGCGTCCGGCGCAGACACCGAAGATCGCCGTGGTCAGCGCGGATACCGGTCCCGGCACCGCCAAGGACTTGGAGTTCAACGTCGAATTCGAGCTGTTGCCCGACATTGTGCTGCCGGATTTCGGCCAGATCAGCTTGGTCCGCCGCAAGGCCGAGGTGGCGCCCGAAGCCATCGACCACGCACTGGCGGAACTTGCCACCCGCAATCGGGAACTCGTGGAGATCACCGCGGAGGAGTTGGACTTCCGCGCCGCCGCCCCGGACGCGGGTACCCCCGAAGGCGCCGGCGAACCGGGCACCCCGAACCCCGGCGCCGCTACGGGCGAGGTGCTCACGGTCGATTTCGTCGGCAAGATCGACGACAAGCCCTTCCCCAACGGCTCCGGCACCGACATGAACGTCGAGTTGGGCGGCACCGGATTCATCCCTGGTTTCGCCGACCAGCTGCAAGGCATGCGCCCGGGCGAGAGCAAGACCATCGCGGTCACGTTCCCGGAGGAGTACGGCAACAAGGACCTCGCCGGAAAGGCTGCCACGTTCGACATCACCGCCAAGAAGCTGTCCCGGCAAGTGGTCCCCACGGTGGACGACGCGCTGGCGCAGAAGATGGCGTTCGATGACCTGGACGGTTTGCGGAAGGTTGTGCGTGAGCGGTTCCAGCGCGAATACGACGCGATGTCCCGCGTCCGCCTCAAGCGGGAATTGCTCGACGCTCTGGCAGAGCACGTCAACTTCGATGCCCCGCAGGGCATGGTGGATCAGGAATTCGAGCAAATCTGGCAGCGGCTGGAAGCGGAGCGGAAAGAAGGGCGTCTGGACGAGGACGACAAGGATAAGGACGAGGCGGCGCTGCGGGCGGAATACCGCGGGATCGCCGAGCGGCGGGTCAAGCTCGGGCTGGTGCTGGCCGAGATCGGCCGGGCCAACAACATTGTCGTCGCGCCGGAGGAACTGACCCGCGCCAAGCGCGCAGAAGCGGCGCGTTATCCCGGCCAGGAAGCCCAGATGATGGAGTTCTTCCGCAAATATCCGCAGGCCGAGCAAGCCCTGCACGGGCCGATCTTCGAGGACAAGGTCGTCGACTTCGTGCTGGAACTGGCGAAAGTGACCGATGAGACGGTCACGCCCGACGAATTGGCGCAGGAGCCGCCGCCGCCGAAGCTGGCCGGCGCCGGCTTGCCGGCGGCCACCCCGAGCGAGGCTGGCGAATCCGCTGTCGAGGTTGCCACACAAGCTGAGGCCAGCGCCCCGGCCGAGGCTCCGGCGTCCCCCGCCGAGCCGGCGCAGGAAGGTCCCGCGTAGCAAGGGAGTAAGGCGGGCTGGGGTTAAGGACTATGAAAGTCTCCTTCTCCCCTTGAGGGAGGGGGGGAGAGGTCGTGCGGCACGAACTCCTCCCCCCAGTCCTCTCCCTCAAGGGGAGGGGGAGCAGTACCGCCTCGACTTTTGCCTTAGTCCCCAGCCGTTTGTCCGGGCTAGTTGGATTCCCGCCCGCAAACAACTATTTATCATCTCTCCCGCTCGAAGGTGTGACCATGCAGGACCGTGACCCCGTCGAAATCTATGCCAACAACCTGGTGCCAATGGTGGTGGAGCAAACCGCCCGGGGCGAGCGGGCCTACGATATTTTCTCCCGGCTCCTGAAGGAGCGGATCATCTTCCTGACCGGAGCGGTGTTCGACCAGGTCAGCTCGCTGATCTGCGCCCAGCTCCTGTTCCTGGAATCCGAGAACCCGAGCAAGGACATTTCGTTCTACATCAACAGCCCGGGTGGCGTGGTTTCCTCCGGTCTCGCGATCTATGACACGATGCAATATATCCGTAGCCCGGTCAGCACGGTCTGCATCGGTCAGGCCGCGTCCATGGGTAGCCTGCTGTTGTGCGCCGGCGCCAAGGGCAAGCGCTACGCCCTGCCGAACTCCCGCATCATGGTCCACCAGCCGTCGGGCGGCGCCCAGGGCCAGGCGACCGACATCGAAATCCAGGCGCGCGAAATCCTCACCCTGCGCAAGCGGCTGAACGAAATTTACGTGCGCCACACCGCCCAGCCGATCGAGGCGATCGAGCGGAAACTGGAGCGGGACAGCTATCTCTCGGCAGAGGAGGCGCGTGACTTCGGCTTGGTGGATGAGGTGGTGGAGAACCGTCCCACCACCGGGGATGACGCCAGCAAGGGTTGACCGCCTGGACCTGCCAGGAGTCATGCGGGCCAGGCGGCGAATCGGAATGAAGGCAAGGCGTAGCGTGTGGTGTGGGCACTTCCCCCTCACCCCAGCGTTTGTGCGGGGCCGAAGGCCCTCGGCTCGGCGGCCAAGGCGGGCTTTTGGGCCAAGCGGAAGCGTTCGGCAGGCTTTGCTTGTCCGCCACCGCGCCGAGGGCTACACTAACCAATCGGGTCCCGGGGATCGGCCGGGCCAGGAGTACGCAGGCGCATGAGCAAATCCGGCGATTCAAAGAACACTCTGTACTGCTCGTTCTGCGGCAAGTCCCAGCACGAGGTGCGCAAGCTCATCGCCGGGCCGACGGTCTTCATCTGCGACGAATGCGTCGAGCTCTGCATGGACATCATCCGTGAGGAGCATAAGACGCATCTGGTGAAGTCGCGCGACGGGGTCCCGACTCCGCGTGAGATCTGCAAGGTGCTGGACGACTACGTGATCGGCCAGGATCACGCGAAGAAGGTCCTCTCGGTCGCGGTGCACAACCACTACAAGCGGCTGGCGCACGGCCAGAAGAACAACGACGTCGAGATCGCCAAGTCCAATATCCTCCTGCTGGGCCCGACCGGTTCCGGCAAGACGCTACTGGCGCAGACCCTGGCTCGCATCCTGGACGTGCCGTTCACCATGGCGGACGCCACGACGCTCACCGAAGCGGGCTACGTGGGTGAGGACGTCGAGAACATCATCCTCAAGCTGCTGCAATCGGCCGACTACAACGTGGAGCGCGCGCAGCGCGGCATCGTCTATATCGACGAGGTCGACAAGATCAGCCGCAAGTCGGACAACCCGTCGATCACCCGCGACGTATCGGGCGAAGGCGTGCAGCAGGCGCTGCTGAAGATCATGGAAGGCACCATCGCGTCGGTGCCGCCGCAGGGCGGGCGCAAGCACCCGCAGCAGGAATTCCTCCAGGTCGATACCACCAACATCCTGTTCATCTGTGGCGGAGCGTTCTCCGGGCTGGAGCGGATCATCTCCTCCCGCGGCAAGGGGTCCGGCATCGGTTACGGCGCCGACGTCCGTTCGTCGGAGGAGCGGCGCGTGGGCGCCATCCTGCGCGAGGTGGAGCCCGAGGACCTGTTGAAATTTGGCCTGATCCCGGAGTTCATCGGCCGGCTTCCCGTGGTCGCCACGTTGGAAGACCTCGACGAAGCGGCGCTGATGGAAATCCTGACCAAGCCGAAGAATGCGTTGATCAAGCAGTACGGCCGTCTGTTCGAGATGGAGGGCGTCAAGCTCACCTTCACGGAGGACGCGCTAAAATCGGTATCGACCCGGGCGATTGCCCGTAAGACCGGCGCCCGTGGATTGCGCTCGATCATGGAGTCGATTCTCCTCACCACCATGTTCGATCTCCCGGGGCTGGATGGCGTGGAGGAAGTGGTGATCAACCGGGAAGTCGCCGAAGCCCGGGCCAATCCGCTCTACCTCCTTGGGAAGGAACGGGCGGAAAGCAGCGCCTGACAACCGCGGACGCGGTTCAGGGCCGCGCCCACGGGATAGAGATCGTCAATTTCAAGGGGTTGCGCCGTGCTCCCTGGCCGCCGATATCCCACCCTGAAAATCGGGCAAGAATCGCCCGGTAGGGTGGGGTCCGTGCCATGGTTGGGCGGGTCCTGCGCCGACTGTCCATAAGGAGGTCACTCATGCCAGAATCCGATCGGCCAGGGCCGGAAGGGCCGCCACGTCCAGAGGAGCCACGCGCTGTGGCGCCCGCCCGCGGCGATCTGATGCCCATTCTGCCACTGCGCGATATCGTCGTGTTTCCGCATATGATTGTGCCGCTATTCGTCGGGCGGGAAAAATCGGTCCGCGCGCTGGAAGCGGTGATGAAGGACGACAAGCAGATCCTGCTGGTCGCCCAGAAGAACGCCGCGCAGGACGATCCGTCCGCCGACGACATTTATCGCGTCGGGACGGTGTCCACGATCCTGCAATTGCTCAAGCTGCCCGACGGCACCGTGAAGGTGCTGGTCGAAGGCGGAAGGCGCGCGAAGATCACCGCCTTCAAGGAGACCGAGTCCTATTTCGAGGCGTTCACCGCGCCGATGCCGGACGTGGTCGGTGAGGCCAAGGAGCTGGAGGCGCTTGGCCGCACCGTCGTCACTCAGTTCGAGCAGTACATCAAGCTGAACAAGAAGATCGCTCCGGAGGTGCTGGTTTCGCTGAACCAGATCGAGGAGTCGTCGAAGCTCGCCGACACCGTGGCCAGCCACCTGAACCTGAAAATACCCGAAAAGCAGGACCTGCTGGAGATCGTCAAGGTCAGCGAGCGGCTGGAGAAAGTCTTCGGACACATGGAGTCCGAGATCGGCGTGCTGCAGGTCGAAAAGCGCATCCGCAACCGCGTCAAGCGGCAGATGGAGAAGACCCAGCGCGAGTACTACCTGAACGAACAGCTCAAGGCGATCCAGAAGGAGCTTGGCGAGGGCGAGGACGGCAAGGACGAGAACGCCGAACTCGAAGCCAAGATCAAGAAGACCCGGCTGTCGAAGGAAGCCCGCGACAAGGCTTTGCAGGAGCTGAAGAAGCTCAAGACCATGAGCCCGATGAGCGCCGAGGCGACGGTGGTGCGCAACTACCTCGACTGGATGCTGTCGATCCCCTGGAAGAAGCGCAGCAAGATCCGCAACGACGTGGTCGCGGCGGAGAAGGTGCTGGAAGCCGACCACTACGGGTTGGACAAGGTCAAGGAACGCATCATCGAGTACCTGGCCGTGCAGGCGCGGTCGCCGAAGGTGCGCGGGCCGATCCTGTGCCTGGTCGGACCGCCGGGCGTGGGAAAAACCTCGCTGGGCAAGTCGATCGCGCGGGCGACGGGGCGGAACTTCGTGCGGATGTCGCTCGGCGGCGTGCGCGACGAGGCGGAAATCCGTGGTCACCGGCGGACCTATATCGGCTCGATGCCGGGCAAGGTCATCCAGGGCATGAAGAAGGCCAAGACCTCGAACCCGCTGTTCCTGTTGGACGAGGTGGACAAGCTGGGCGCCGACTGGCGCGGCGATCCGTCGTCCGCGTTGCTGGAGGTGCTGGATCCGGAACAGAACTCGACGTTCGCGGATCACTACCTTGAGGTGGACTACGACCTGTCCGACGTGATGTTCGTCACCACAGCCAACAGCCTGCGCATGCCGCAGCCGCTGATGGACCGCATGGAGATCATCCGCATCCCCGGCTACACCGAGGATGAGAAGGTGGAGATCGCCAAGCGCCACCTGATCAGCAAGCAGTCGGAAGCGCATGGCCTGAAGACGGACGAGTGGCATATTTCGGACGACGCGTTGCGCGACATGATCCGCTACTACACGCGCGAGGCCGGCGTGCGGAACCTGGAGCGCGAGATCGCCAACCTGGCGCGCAAGTCGGTGAAGGAATTGGTCACCAACAAGAGCGCCAAGAAGGTCTCGGTCACCCGGAAGAACCTGGAGAAGTTCGCCGGGGTGAAGAAGTTCCGCTTCGGTGAGACCGAGGCCGAGGACATGGTCGGTGTCGTCACCGGCCTGGCCTGGACCGAGGTCGGCGGCGAGATCCTCACCATCGAGTCGGTGCTGCTGCCCGGCAAGGGCAACATCAAGCAGACCGGCAAGCTGGGCGACGTGATGCAGGAAAGCGTGTCGGCGGCGTTGAGTTACGTGCGCAGCCGCTCGATCAAGTTTGGCATCAAGCCGACCTTGTTCGACAAGCGCGACATCCACGTGCACGTGCCGGAGGGTGCGACGCCGAAGGACGGTCCGTCGGCTGGCGTGGCGATGGCGACCTCGCTGGTGTCGGTGCTGACCGGCATCCCGGTGCGGCGCGACATTGCGATGACGGGCGAGATCACCTTGCGAGGCCGTATCCTGCCGATCGGTGGCTTGAAGGAGAAGCTGCTGGCGGCATTGCGGGCCGGAATCACCACGGTGTTCATCCCCAAGGAGAACGAGAAGGACCTGGCCGAGATTCCGGACAACGTGAAGAAGCACCTGAAGCTGATTGCGGTGGCGGACGTGGACGAGGTGATCGCCCAGGCGCTGGCGCGCCGGCCCGAGGCGATCGAGTGGGAAGAGCCGCCGGATGGCCCGGTGCCGGTACCTGCGCCGGCGGCGGAGCCGGCGTCGGCCTCGCTGCCACACTAAAACCACGGCCCGCCGCAAAGCAGCGGCGGGCCGTTTCTCTGCATTGACGCGTGCGAAACCCCGCCACTAGTGTCGCGCCCGTTGGCCAGCCTGGAGTTCCCCGGGCCGGTCACACGTTTGTCGTGACCACGGGAGGAGAGGAACTTAACAGTGAATAAAATGGATCTCATCGCCTCTGTCGCGGAGGAGACCGAGTTGTCTCGGGCCAAGGCCACCGAGGTGGTGGACGCGGTGCTGGGCGCCATCGAGGGTGCGCTGAAGAAGCAGGACGAGGTGCGGTTGGTAGGCTTCGGCACCTTCGCCACAGCGCAGCGGAAGGCCGGCACGGGCCGCAATCCGCGGACTGGCGAGGAGATGCAAATTCCCGCCTCCACCACCGTGCGGTTCAAGCCCGGCAAGGGGTTGAAGGACGCGGTGCAGTAACACGCGGTCCGCGGTCAGCCGCGATTTGCTCGCTGACCGCGGTCCGGAGGCCTCTACGGGGCGGTTAGCTCAGCGGTAGAGCATCTCGTTTACACCGAGAGGGTCGGCGGTTCGAAACCGTCACCGCCCACCACCCAGAAAACCTCTCCCGCTGCGCGCGGGGTAACCTCTCCCGCGGGAGCGGGAGAGGTCGAGACGCGCAAGCGTCGAGGGTGAGGGTGATCGGGTCGGCACACTTTCTGCTCTTCCCGGTCAGGCCTATCCCATCGGCGTGTTCTTGGCCCAGTTGCGCACCTCGGCCGTCCCGTCTGTGTGGACCTCGATCACCAGGTTCACAAGACTGCCCTGCTGCTCTGCAAGGTCCAGCGCGATCTCGAACAGCCGGCATTGTTCCGCGCGCAGGACAGCGGGTACGATGATGACCAGTCCGTTATGAACTTCAAGCCGGGCATAAAGTCGCAGGAAGTCGCGACGATTGTTGGTAACAACGACATAGTCCCGCTCAGCGGCCAGCGCGGCTACCTCCCAGTCCTCCGCACGCTCCATGTTGACCCACGCGGCATGCATTGCGGTCAACCCGCGTGCCTGGGCCACCGACGCCAAGGCCGGGGACAAACAAGCGTCGATCAGGATCGGATCCATCAGGTTTCCGCCGGCTTGTCCCGCCAATCAGGTCCCAGGTTTTTGTCGGCCCAGGCGACCACAGCCTCGATCCCGTCCAGCGGCAAGCTCGGGTAGTCACTGAATATCTCCTGTCGGCTGCACCCAGCCCGCAGATACACCAGGATCATCTCGACCGGTATGCGGGTGCCACGGATGGTGGGCTCGCCGCCCATGATTGCCGGGTTGCAGACGATCTCTGCCGGCAGGCTGCGCCTCTTCGAGTGCAAAATTATCCAATCCTCCTCCTCACGATCCGCTTCATAAAGCAATTACGTCCAGCCGCACACGGTCCGCCGCCCTTGACGCTCCGATTGACCCGGCCTAATTCGTGCGCCCTGCCGCTTGCGGGTGTAGCTCAGTTGGTTAGAGCGTCGGCCTGTCACGCCGAAGGTCGCGGGTTCGAGCCCCGTCACTCGCGCCAGCGGCAAAGGGTCGGTGTCCCCGGTGCCGCGGCCCCCCGTTTTGGGGCTGGTCCTATAGCGGTATCGGGTTCTGGCCCTATGGCGGCGCGCAACGGTTGGGGGTAAGGTCCTGCGCCTGCTGCGTTGCGGTAACGACCGCGGCCGGTATGGCTTGCCGAGCGAGCGAGAGCAACATGCAGCCTGTACTCTTCGGTTACCTGCCGGTTCTGGTGTTCATGGTGATTGCCGGTGGCATCGCCTGCGCCATGGTGGGCGGATCGCTGCTTGCCGCCAGGCAAAAGCCCTATGCGGAAAAGCTGTCGGCCTACGAATGCGGCTTCGACCCGTTCGACGACGCGCGCCGCCGCTTCGACGTGCGCTACTACCTGGTTTCCATTCTGTTCATCATCTTCGATCTCGAAGTGGCGTTCCTGTTTCCCTGGGCCGTGGCGCTGAAGGGCATCGGCGCGTTCGGCTTCTGGTCGATGATCGCCTTCCTCGGCGTGTTGACCGTCGGTTTCATCTACGAGTGGTGCAAGGGCGCGCTGGAGTGGGAGTGATCCGGTGAACAACGATACGGCAATCGCCTGGAACCGGGACGCGCTGCCGCCGGGTCCGGAACAGGATGCGGTGGTGAAGGGCATCACCGGCGAAATCGCCGGCAAGGGCTTCATTGTCGCCAATCTCGACAAGGTGGTGAACTGGGCGCGCACCGGCAGCCTGTGGCCGATGACCTTCGGCCTCGCCTGCTGTGCGATCGAGATGATCCATGCTTACATGCCGCGTTACGACCTCGATCGTCTCGGCATCATCCCGCGTGCCTCGCCGCGGCAGAGCGACGTGATGATCGTCGCGGGCACGCTCACTAACAAGATGGCCCCGGCGCTGCGCAAGGTTTACGACCAGATGCCAGAGCCGCGCTGGGTCATCAGCATGGGAAGCTGCGCCAACGGCGGCGGCTATTACCATTATTCGTATTCCGTGGTGCGTGGCTGCGATCGTGTCGTGCCGGTAGACGTTTATGTGCCCGGCTGCCCACCGACCGCGGAGGCGCTGGTCTACGGGATCATGCAGTTGCAGAAGAAGATCCGCCGGACGGGGACGATTTTGCGTGGGTGATACACAGATCAGCGGCCTCGCTGACGCGCTTCGCTCGCTTCCGGGCGGTACGCGCCGTGCGGGTGGAAAAAGGCGAAGTGGTGGCGGAAGCCGAGCGCCGTGGATTGCTCGCGCTGATGGCGACGCTGCGCGACGATCCGCGCTTCGCGCTGGAGCAGGTGATGGACATCTGCGGGGTCGATTGGCCGGAGCGGCCGGAACGCTTCGACGTCGTCTACAATCTGCTGTCGATATCGCTGAATCAGCGCGTGCGGTTGATTGTCGCTACCGACGAGAAGACGCCGGTGCCCTCGGTTTGCACCTTGTGGCCGTGTGCGACCTGGTGGGAGCGCGAGGCGTGGGATCTTTTTGGCATCGTGTTCTCCGATCAGCCGGACCTGCGGCGCATCCTGACCGACTACGGCTTCGAGGGTCATCCTTTGCGCAAGGATTTCCCGCTTACCGGCTATGTCGAGGTGCGTTACGACGAGGACCGCAAGGCGGTGGTGTATGAGCCGGTGCGGCTGACGCAGGACTGGCGTACCTTCGATTTTATGTCGCCATGGGAGGGCATCACCACGCTGCCAGGCGACGAGAAGGTGCATGGGGAACGCGCGGCCGAGGCGAAGGCCAAGCCGGCGACGCCGGCCGAAGCGTCGAAGGGTTAAGGTGCGATGAGCGGTTCGCCCGATCTCGAAATGCACTCGGCCGCCACCAGGGTGATCGAGCTAGACTCCCACACGATGATCAATTTCGGTCCGCAGCATCCCGCCGCGCATGGCGTGCTGCGGCTGATCCTGGAAATGGACGGTGAGGTCGTCGAGCGCGCCGATCCGCATATCGGCCTGCTGCATCGCGGCACCGAAAAGCTGCTGGAATATCGCACCTACATGCAGGTGGTGCCGTATTTCGACCGGCTGGACTACGTCTCGCCGATGTCGGAAGAACACAGCTTCGCTCTGGCGGTCGAGAAATTGCTCGGTATCGAGGCGCCGGAGCGCGCGCAATGGATCCGCGTGCTGTTCGCCGAGATCACCCGCGTGCTGAACCACCTGCTCAACCTGACCACCTACGCGCTGGACGTCGGCGCGATCACGCCGAGCCTTTGGGGCTTCGAAGAGCGTGAGAAGCTGATGGAGTTCTACGAGGCGGCGTCGGGCGCGCGGCTGCACTCGAACTATTTTCGCCCGGGTGGCGTATCGCGTGACCTGCCGGCCGGCCTGGAAGAGCAGATCGGGGCGTGGGCCGAGGTGTTTCCGACATTCGTCGATGAGTTGGAAGGCTTGCTGACCACCAATCGGATCTGGAAGCAACGCACCGTCGATATCGGCGTGATGAACGCCGAGGAAGCGTTGGCCTGGGGTTTCAGCGGCCCTCCGCTGCGCGCGTCCGGCGTGCCGTGGGACCTCCGCCGCGCCCAGCCATACGACAAATACGCCGAGGTGGACTTCAACGTCGCGGTCGGCCGCAACGGTGACTGCTACGACCGCTATCTGGTGCGCCTCGCCGAGATGCGTGAAAGCGTCAAGATCGTCAAGCAGTGCCTGGCGAAAATGAAGCCCGGCCCGGTGAAGGTGCAGGATCGCAAGTTCTCGCCACCGCGGCGATCCGAGATGAAACGCTCGATGGAGGCGTTGATCCATCACTTCAAGCTCTACACCGAGGGTTACCACGTGCCGGCCGGTGCGACCTATACGGCGACCGAAAGTCCGAAGGGCGAATTCGGTGTGTACCTGGTGGCAGACGGCACCAATCGTCCTTATCGCTGCAAGATCAGGCCGACAGGGTTTTCCCATCTCCAGGCGATCGACCGGATGGGCAAGCGGCACATGCTGGCGGATTTTTGTGCGATCATCGGATCGATGGATATCGTGTTCGGCGAGGTCGATAGGTAAGCGATGGCCGACAACAGCAAAGCCGGCTTCGTGCAGCCGGCGCATTTCGAATTCGACGCGGAGAGCGAGTCGGAGATTGCCTGGCACGTGGCGAAATACCCGCCAGGCAAGCAGGCCAGCGCGGTGATCCCGGTGCTGTACATCGTGCAGAAGCAGATGAAACGGCAGACCGGCAGCGCCTGGGTGCCGACGGCCGGCATGGACGCGACGGCGCGGCGGCTCGGCATGCCGCCGATCCGGGTTTACGAGGTCGCCACTTTCTATTTGATGTTCAACCTGAAGCCGATCGGCAAATTCCATTTGCAGGTCTGCACCACGACGCCGTGCTGGCTGCGCGGCTCGGACGAGGTGACGGCGGCATGCCGCGCGGCGACGGGCATCGAGGGCTTCGGCGAGACCAGCGCGGACGGGATGTTCAGCATGACCGAGGTCGAGTGCCTCGGCGCCTGCGTCAACGCACCGATCCTGCAAGTGGACGACGATTTCTACGAGGACATGGACGCGGCGCGGGTGACGCAATTGCTCGGCGCGTTGCGGCGCGGCGAACGTCTGCCGCCCGGCTCGATGATCGGACGGCAGACTTCCGCGCCGGAGGGCGGGCCGAACACGCTGACCACGCTGCAATTCGCGCCGGCTGAGTCCAAGGCAGGAGATTGAAGGATGCTGAAGGATCAGGATCGCATCTTTACCAATCTCTACGGCATCTATGATCCGATGCTGGCGGGCGCGAAAGCGCGCGGCGACTGGGACGGCACCAAACAGATCCTTGAAAAGGGGCGTGACGCGATCGTCGAGGAGATCAAGGCCTCGGGGCTGCGCGGCCGCGGCGGGGCGGGGTTTCCGACCGGGCTGAAATGGTCGTTCATGCCGAAGCAGTCGGACCGGCCGTGCTACCTGATCGTCAATGCCGACGAGAGCGAGCCCGGCACCTGCAAGGATCGCGACATCATGCGCCACGATCCGCACAAGCTGATCGAGGGCTGCCTGGTGGCGTCGTTCGCGATGGGCGCGCACGCTGCCTACATCTACATCCGTGGCGAATTCTATAACGAAGCGGTGACGTTGCAGGCGGCGATCGAGGAAGCCTATGCGGCGGGGCTGATCGGCAAGAATGCGTGCGGGTCTGGTTGGGATTTCGACTGCTATCTGCATCGCGGCGCCGGCGCTTATATCTGCGGCGAAGAGACCGGGCTGCTGGAAAGCCTCGAGGGCAAGAAGGGCCAGCCGCGGCTGAAGCCGCCGTTCCCGGCTGCGGTCGGTCTGTATGGCTGTCCGTCCACGGTGAACAACGTGGAGAGCATCGCGGTGGCGCCGACCATCATGCGGCGCGGCGCGGCGTGGTTCAATTCGCTGGGGCGGCCGAAGAACTCCGGGCAGAAGGTGTTCTGCATCTCCGGGCATGTGAACAAGCCGTGCAATGTCGAGGAAGAACTTGGCATTCCGCTGCGCGAACTGATCGAGCGCTACTGCCGGCGGCGTGCGCGGCGGCTGGGACAATCTGCTGGCGGTGATCCCCGGTGGCGCGTCCGTGCCGGTGCTCCCCAAGAGCATCTGCGACGACGTGCTGATGGATTTCGATTCGCTGCGCGACGTCAAAAGCGGGTTGGGCACTGCGGCGGTCATCGTGATGGACAAGTCGACCGACATCATCAAGGCGATCGCGCGGCTGTCGAAATTCTACATGCACGAGAGCTGCGGCCAGTGCACGCCGTGTCGCGAGGGCACCGGCTGGATGTGGCGGGTGATGACCCGCATGGTCGAAGGGCGCGCCGAACTGCCCGAGATCGATACTTTGGAGCAGGTGACGCGGCAGATTGAAGGTCACACGATCTGCGCGCTGGGTGATGCGGCGGCCTGGCCGATCCAGGGCCTGATCCGGCATTTCCGGCCGCAGATGGAAGCGCGGATCGCGGCTTACAAAGCGCGCGCGGGTGCGGCGCCAGTGCGTATGGCGGCGGAGTAGGCGGCGTGCGGCAGTCGTCGGAGCGGTGGAGGAGGTATCGGCATCGCCTCTCACGTCATGGCGGGCGAAGGCCCGCCATCCACGACTTTGCTGCAGGCCGGAAGTGAAGTCGTGGATGGCGGGCCTTCGCCCGCCATGACGTGCGGGTGAGGAAGATCGCATCATGGCCAAGCTCACCGTCGACGGCATCGAGGTCGAAGTCCCTAACGGCTCCTCCGTCATCCAGGCGTGCGAGGCCGCCGGCATCGAGATCCCTCGCTTCTGCTACCACGAGCGCCTGTCGATCGCCGGCAACTGCCGCATGTGCCTGGTCGAGATCGAAAAAGCGCCGCCTAAGCCGATCTCCTCCTGCACCTATCCGGTCGCCGACGGCATGGTGGTGCACACCGACTACCCCATGGTGCGCAACGCGCGCCGCGGCGTGATGGAATTCCTGCTGATCAACCATCCGCTGGATTGCCCGATCTGCGACCAGGGCGGCGAGTGCGACCTGCAGGACCAGGCCATGGGCTATGGCATGGATCACTCGCGCTTTGCCGAGAACAAGCGCGCGGTGAAGGACAAGAATCTCGGCCCGCTGGTGAAGACGGTGATGACGCGCTGCATCCACTGCACGCGCTGCATCCGCTTCATCTCGGAAGTCGCCGGCGTGCCCGATCTCGGCGCGACCAGCCGCGGCGAGCATATGGAAGTCGGCACCTATGTCGAAAAGGCGCTGAGTTCCGAACTGTCCGCCAACATCATCGACCTTTGCCCGGTCGGCGCGCTGACCTCCAAGCCCTATGCGTTCGTGGCGCGGTCCTGGGAACTGGTGAAGATCGACAGCGTCGATGTGCTGGACGCGGTCGGCGCTAACATCCGCGTCGATGCGCGCGGCCCGGAAGTGCTGCGTATCCTGCCGCGGCTGAATGAAGACGTGAACGAGGAGTGGCTGGGCGACAAGTCGCGCTTTGCCCTCGACGGCCTGAAGCGCCGCCGGCTGGATCGTCCCTGGGTGCGGCGCGGGGAAAAGCTGGTCGAGGCGACCTGGGCGGAAGCGTTCGACGCCATCGCCGGCAAGCTGCGCGGCGTCAGCCGGCGATCGCATCGGCGCCGTCGCCGGCGATCTCTGCGACGCCGAGAGCATGCTGGCGCTGAAGGAGTTGATGGCCGCGCTGGGTTCGGCGAACCTGGATTGCCGCCAGGATGGCGCGCGGCTGGATGTCTCGCGGCGGGACTTCTACTGCTTCAACACCAGCATTGCCGGCATCGAGGACGCCGATGCGCTGCTGATCGTCGGCAGCAATCCGCGCAGGGAAGCGCCGGTGCTGAATGCGCGCATTCGCAAGCGCTGGCTCGCCTCTGGCATGCCGATCGGGCTGATCGGCAGCGAGACCGATCTAACGTACGCCACCCAGCAGCTTGGCTCCGGGCCGTCGGTGATCGGCGCCCTGCACGACGGCTCGCATGACTTCGGCAAGGCATTGCGCGAGGCAAAACATCCGATGATCATCGTCGGCCAGGCGGCGTTGGCGCGTCCGGATGGCGCCGCGGTGCTGGCGGCCTGCTGGCGCCTGGCGGCTGAGATCGGCGCGCTGGCACCGGACTGGCACGGGTTCAACGTGCTGCACACCGCGGCGGCGCGTGTCGGCGCGCTGGATATCGGTTTCGTTCCAGGACCGAACGGCAAGGGCCTCGCCCACATGCTGAACGGCGGCGTGGACGTGCTGTGGTTGCTTGGCGCCGACGAGTTCGATACCGCGCAGATCGGCGCCGATACGTTCGTGATCTACCAGGGTCATCACGGCGACGCCGGTGCGCGGCGCGCCGACGTGATCCTGCCCGGCGCCGCCTACACCGAAAAGCCCGGCACTTATGTGAATACCGAGGGCCGAGTGCAGCGCGGCTTCCGTTCGGTATATCCGCCGGGCGAGGCGCGCGAGGACTGGACGATCCTGCGCGCGTTCAGCGACATCATCGGCCACCACCTGCCATACGACACCATCGAGGCGCTGCGGGCGCGGCTGGAACAGGTGAATCCGGTGTTCGGGCGGGTCGGTTTCCTGCCGCGCTTTGGCGCCACGGATCAGTCCGGTCCGGCGGGCGACCCGGCCGCGTTGGGCGACGCGCCGTTCGCGCCGTACATCGCCAACTACTACCAGACCGACCCGATCAGCCGAGCCAGTCCGACCATGGCGGCCTGCACGGCCAGCGTTGCCGCCCCTGCGCTGGCAGCGGCGGAGTAGCGCCCGATGTATCAATTCTTCTACGAAACCGACATCGGCCTGCTGATCCTGACCTTTATCGAGGCGCTGTGTCTGCTGGTGCCGCTGCTGATGGGCGTCGCCTACCTGACCTACGCGGAGCGCAAGGTCCTGGCGGCGATGCAGCTTCGCAAGGGACCGAACGTGGTCGGCTGGTTTGGCCTGCTTCAGCCATTCGCCGACGCGCTGAAGATGATGATGAAGGAGACGATCATCCCGTCGGGATCGAACCGTCTCCTGTTCCTGATCGCACCGATGCTGACGTTCAGCCTGGCGATGCTCGCCTGGGCAGTGATCCCGGTGAACGATGGCTGGGCGATCGCCAACATCAATGTCGGTATTCTGTACCTGTTCGCGATCTCGTCGCTTGGCGTGTATGGCATCATCATCGCCGGCTGGGCGTCGAATTCAAAATACGCATTCCTCGGCGCCATGCGGTCGGCGGCGCAGATGGTCAGCTACGAAGTCTCGATGGGCTTCGTGCTGGTCTGCGTTATCCTGTGCGCCGGCAGCCTGAACCTGACGGCCATCGTGCGGGCGCAAACCCATTTGTGGTTCTGCATTCCGTTGTTCCCGATGTTCATCGTGTTCTTCATCTCGACGCTGGCGGAAACCAACCGCGCGCCGTTCGACCTGCCGGAGGGCGAAAGCGAGATCGTCGCGGGCTTCTTCGTCGAGTACAGCGCGATGAGCTTCGCACTGTTCTTCCTCGGCGAATACGCCAACATGATCCTGATGAGCGCGATGACCACCATCCTGTTCCTGGGTGGCTGGCTGGCGCCGTTCGGATTACCGCCGTTCACCTGGATACCCGGCGTGATCTGGTTCGTGCTGAAGATCTGCGTGTGCCTGTTCTTCTTCCTGTGGGTGCGCGCGACGTTCCCGCGCTATCGCTACGACCAACTCATGCGACTGGGCTGGAAGGTGTTTCTGCCGCTGTCATTGCTCTGGCTGGTGATCACCGCCGGTGCACTGATGGCGTTTGGGTGGTTTCCCAATGCGTAAGGCCGATGTCCAATCGTCATGGCCGGGCTTGTCCCGGCCATCCACGCCTATTCTTCATACTCGTACCATAGGCGTGGATGGCCGGGACAAGCCTGGCCATGACGCTCAGATTACGGAGCCTCGCTGATGGCATTGCTTGATCGTGCCGCACGCAGCATGTTGCTTGGCGAGCTCGTCGCCGGCATGGGGCTGACGTTGCGCTACTTCTTCCGCCCCAAGGTGACGATCAACTACCCATACGAAAAGGGCCCGCTCAGTCCACGCTTCAAGGGCGAACACGCGCTGCGCCGCTATCCCAACGGCGAGGAACGCTGCATCGCCTGCAAGTTGTGCGAGGCGATCTGCCCCGCGCAGGCCATCACCATCGAGGCCGAACCGCGCGAGGACGGCTCCCGCCGCACCACGCGCTACGACATCGACATGACCAAGTGCATCTACTGCGGCCTGTGCGAGGAAGCCTGCCCTGTGGACGCCATCGTCGAAGGCCCCAACTTCGAGTTCGCCACCGAGACGCGCGAAGAGCTGATGTACAACAAGGACAAGCTGCTGGCGAACGGCGACCGGTGGGAGCCGGAACTCGCGCGCCGGCTCGAGCTGGATGCACCCTACCGATGATCGTCAGCATCGCCTTCTACGTCTTCGCCGCCCTGCTGCTGGCCTCCGCCGCAACGGTGGTCACCGTGCGCAACCCGGTGCACGCGGTGCTGTTCCTGATCGTGGCGTTCTTCAATGCGGCAGGATTGTTTTTGATCGCCGGCGCCGAGTTCCTCGCGTTGATCCTGGTCATCGTCTATGTCGGCGCCGTCGCGGTGCTGTTCATGTTCGTGGTGATGATGTTGGACATCGACTTCGCGGAATTGCGCGGCGGCTTCCAGAAATACCTGCCGGTTGGCGCCGCCGTTGGCGTGCTATTGCTGGCCGAACTGGCGTTCGCGCTTGGTGGCTGGCAGGTCGCGCCTGAATCCAGCGGCCTGCGCTTCGCACCGATGCCCGCGAACATGAGCAATACCCTGGCGCTGGGGCAGTTGATCTACACGGACTATGTTTTCCTGTTCCAGACCGCGGGATTGATCCTGCTCGTCGCGATGATCGGCGCCATCGTGCTGACGCTGCGCGAGCGCAAGACGTCGCGCCATCAGAGCATCAGCGTGCAGACCGAGCGCACGGTGCGGGAGACGCTGGAACTGGTGAACATGTCGATCGGCGCCGGCGTGCACGAGAGCGGGTTCTACCGACCGAAGGTAACCGAGGACACCTCGGACCCCTTGGAAGAAGAGCCGGCCGGAGGTCATCATGGGCACTGATGTAGCGTTTACCTCTCCCGCGGGAGCGGGAGAGGTCGATGGCGCGGGAGCGCCGAGGGTGAGGGTGATCGGGTCGGCACGCTCTACCTGCTTACGTGCCGACCCGATCGCCCTCACCCGGAGCGCTGACGCGCTCCGACCTCTCCCGCTCGCGGGAGAGGTTTCATGATCGGCCTCGGCCACTATCTCGTCGTCAGCGCGATCCTTCTTGTGCTCGGCATCTTCGGCATCTTCCTCAACCGTAAGAACGTCATCATCATCCTGATGTCGATCGAGCTCATCCTGCTCGCCGTCAACCTCAACCTCGTCGCGTTCTCCGCCGCGCTCGGCGACCTCGCCGGCCAGGTCTTCGCCATGTTCGTGCTGACCGTGGCGGCCGCCGAGGCTGCCATCGGTCTCGCCATCGTCGTGGTGTATTTCCGCAACCGCGGCTCGATCCAGGTCGAGGACGTCAACCTGATGAAAGGCTGAAGTCAACAGTGGTCAGTGGTCAGTTGTCAGTCGTCAGATCGCGCCTGCATCGTCGCGGTGCTGATATCGGGAGGTCCGGTTCGGCATGCTCTACGTTGTAGCCGTCTTCGCGCCGCTGTTCGGCGCGCTGATTTCCGGCCTGCTGGGACCGGTGATCGGCGACCGCGCCGCGCAGTTCGCCTCCATCCTCGGCATGGTCATCGCCGCGATCTGCGGTCCGCTGGCTTGCTTCCAGCTTATCGACGGCGACCTCGCCCCCGGCGTCGTGCCGATCGCCACCTGGATCGACGCCGGCCGCTTCCATGTCGATTGGGCCCTGCGCGTCGACACGCTGTCGGCGGTCATGCTGGCGATGGTCAGCTTCGTGTCGATGCTGATCCACGTCTATTCGATCGGCTACATGGCGCACGACGCCTATCCGCGCTACCGCTTCTTCGCCTACCTGTCGCTGTTCACGTTCTCTATGCTGATGCTGGTGACGGCCGACAACCTGACGCAGCTCTTCTTCGGTTGGGAAGGTGTCGGCCTGTGTTCGTACTTGCTGATCGGCTATTGGTATGACCGCCCCGCGGCCTGCGCTGCCGCCATCAAGGCATTCGTCGTCAATCGCATCGCCGACCTGCCGTTTGCGGTCGGCGTCGCGCTGATCTTCTTCAAGTTCGGTTCGGTGGAATTCAGCACCATCTTCCCGGCGGTGGCGCAGCACCAGTCTGACACCTATGAGTTGTTCGGTACCACCTTCCCGGCGATCGAGGTGATCGGCTTCCTGCTGTTCATCGGCGCGATGGGCAAGTCGGCGCAGTTGGGCCTGCATGTGTGGTTGCCCGACGCGATGGAAGGCCCGACGCCGGTCTCCGCGCTGATCCATGCCGCGACCATGGTGACGGCCGGCGTGTTCCTGATGGCGCGCATGTCGCCGCTGATGGAATACGCCCCGGTGCGCTGGGCTTTGTCACCTTCATCGGCGCATCGACGGCGCTGTTCGCGGCCACCATCGGCTGCGCGCAGAACGACATCAAACGGGTGATCGCGTATTCTACATGTTCGCAACTCGGCTACATGTTCGTTGCTGTCGGCGTCGGCGTTTTTCAGGTGTCGATCTTCCACCTGATCACCCATGCCTTCTTCAAGGCGCTGCTGTTCCTCAGCGCCGGATCGGTGATCCACGCCATGTCGGACGAGCAGGATATGCGGAAGATGGGAGGGATCTGGGAACTTATCCCGGTGACATGTGCAGTGATGTGGGTTGGCAGCCTGGCCCTGGCGGGCATCTCCCCGTTCGCCGGCTGTTACTCGAAGGACGCGATCGTCAGCGCGGCCTATGCGGCGGTAGTGGCATTGGGCATGTATGGCTTCGTGTGCACCGTGTTGGCCGCGTTCCTCACCGCTTTCTATTCCTGGCGGCTGCTGATCATGACCTTCCATGGCAAGCCGCGTGCCGACCATCACGTGATGGAGCATGTGCACGAAAGCCCGCCCGTGATGATCGTGCCACTGCTGGTGCTGTCGGTCGGCGCTCTGGTGGCCGGCTTCGCGCTGCATTCGTGGTTCATCGGCGAGGATTGGCAGGCGTTCTGGAACGGCAGCATCTACAACGGCACGAAAACCACGTGCTGGCGGGGCTGGAAGACGTGCCGGGCTGGGTGGATACGGCGCCGACTGTGGTGGGATTGCTCGGGATTGCCACCGCCTACGTCATGTATCTGGCCTTCCCGCTACTGCCGATCCGGCTCGCCATGATGTTCCGGCCGATCTACCGGCTGTTCCTCAACAAATGGTATTTCGACGAGATCTACGATGCGATGATCGTGCAGCCGCTGATGCGTCTGGCCCGGACCTTTGGCAAACCGGCGACGTGACGGTGATCGATGGCGTGCCGAACGGCCTTGCCGCGTTGGCGACCGAGGGTTCGCGCGAGGCGGTGAAGATCCAGACCGGCTCGCTGGCTGTGTATGCCTTTGCCATGCTGATCGGCGTCGTGTTGCTGGTCGGCATCTTCATGTTGTTCCGGTGAGATGATGATGCTCTCCACGTCATGGCGGGCCCCCGGGTCCAGTGCCCGAGGGCAGGCTCCGGCCCGTCATCCACGACTTTTGGTTCTGCCGCCGCAGCAAGTCGTGGATGGCGGGCCTCCGCCGCCATGACGACGTGTGCGGCAACACGCCAACAACGCATGGTCTCAGCATGAACGCCGCCGGCTTCCCGCTGCTGTCCCTCATCACCTGGCTGCCGCTGGTCGGCGGCGTGGTGATCATGTCGGTCCGCGGCGACCAAGCCACCATCGACTCCAACGCGCGCTGGACCGCACTGTGGACCAGCCTGATCGTGCTGATCCTGTCGCTGGTTCTGTGGGTCGAATTCGACCCGGGCGAGGCCGGCTTCCAATTCGTCGAGAGCGTCCCGTGGCTCGCCGAGTACGGTGTCGGCTACAAGATGGGCGTCGACGGCATCTCCGTCCTGTTCGTCTTGCTGACCACCGTGCTGATACCGGTCTGCATCCTGTCAGCCTGGGAAGCCATCCAGAAGAACGTCCGCGAGTTCATGCTCACGTTCCTCATCATGGAAACGATGCTGGTGGGCATGTTCAGTGCCCTCGACTTCGTTGTGTTCTACATGTTCTTCGAGGGCGTGCTGATCCCGATGGACCTCATCATCGGCATCTGGGGTGGCTCGCGCCGGGTGTACGCGGCGGTCAAGTTTTTCCTCTACACGCTCACCGGCTCGGTGCTGATGCTGCTGGCACTGCTGGCGATGTGGTTCCAGGCCGGCACCACCGACATCCCGACGCTGATGCATACGCATTTCCCGGTGGCGATGCAGAGCTGGCTGTTCTTCGCCTTCTTCGCCTCCTTCGCGGTGAAGGTGCCGATGTGGCCGGTGCACACATGGCTGCCCGATGCGCACGTCGAGGCGCCCACCGCCGGCTCGGTCATCCTGGCGGGCGTGCTGCTGAAGTTGGGCGCGTACGGCTTCCTGCGCTTCTCCGTGCCGATGCTGCCCGAGGCATCGCAGTATTTTGCGCCACTGATCTACACGCTGTCGGTTGTCGCGGTGATCTACACCTCGCTGGTGGCGCTGGCGCAGGAGGACATGAAGAAGCTGATCGCCTATTCGTCGGTCGCCCATATGGGCGTGGTGACGATCGGCATCTTCACCTTCAACGTTCAGGGCATCCAGGGCGCGCTGTTCCAGATGCTGTCGCACGGTTTCGTCTCCGCCGCGTTGTTCCTTGTGTCGGCGTGGTCTACGACCGCATCCATACGCGTGAGATCGCGCGCTTTGGCGGGCTGGCCGACCGCATGCCGGGCTATGCGCTGACCTTCATGGTGTTCATGATGGCCTCGATCGGACTGCCCGGCACCTCCGGCTTCATCGGCGAGTTCCTGGTGATCATCGGCTCGTTCCAGGTCAGCTTCTGGCTCGCGCTGTTCGGCGGCATGGGGATGATCCTCGGCGCGGCCTACATGCTGTATCTCTATCGCCGCGTGATCTTCGGCCGGCTGACCAAGCAGGATCTGCGCAACATCCTCGATCTCAGCCCGCGCGAATGGGCGGTGTTCGCGCCGCTGATCGTGTTGACGTTCTGGATGGGCGTGTATCCGAGCAGCTTCTCCAGCTTCTTCGACGCCAGCGTCGCCGCGATGGTGAAGCAGCATATCGCGGCGCTGGCGGTGCCGGCCTACCCGCGGCCGCGCCTGTTACCTCGGCTTCAGGCGCCGTCTCTTCCCCGCGTCATGGCCGGGCTTGACCCGGCCCATGACTATGCGCGGCGCCCTGCGGCGTGGATGGCCGGGTCAAGCCCGGCCATGTCGGTTGGCGCCGCTCGGCCGCGACACGGCGGGGCACGCCGCGGGCGTGCGGGCGCAGGGGAGGCAGGCCTATGAACTGGACCATCGCCGTCCCCGAGATCGTGCTGGCCTGCATCGGCATGGCCATCCTGGTGTTCGGCGTGCTGCGCAAGCAGGACTGCACGCTGCTGTGCACGATGTTCACCATCGGAGGCTTTCTGGTCGCCGCGCTGCTGGTGCTGACCCGCGTGCCGGGCCTGCGGCTATCCACGGCCAGTTCGTCGCCGACGCGTTCAGCGCCTTCAACAAGGTACTGATCCTCGCCGGCGCGGCGCTGACCGCCATCCTGGCGCTCGACTATAACCGCAAGCAGGGCATTGCGCGGTTCGAATTCCCTGTGCTGCTGCTGTTCGCGGTCGTCGGCATGATGGTGATGACTTCGGCGTCCAACATGATGACGCTGTATCTCGGGCTGGAGCTGCAATCGCTGGCGCTCTATGTGCTCGCCGCCTTTGCGCGCGACGATCTGCGGTCCTCGGAAGCCGGCCTCAAGTATTTCGTCCTGTCCGGCCTTGCCTCCGGGCTGCTGCTGTATGGCATCTCGCTGGTCTACGGCTTCTCCGGCACCATGGATTTTGGCCAGTTGCGCACGCTGCTGGCGCAGCCGTCGCACGCCTCGGTCGGGCTGATCGTCGGCCTCGTGTTCATCCTGGTCGGGCTCGCCTTCAAGATCTCGGTGGTGCCGTTCCACATGTGGACGCCCGACGTTTACGAGGGTGCGCCGACCCCGGTCACGGTGTTCTTCGCCACCGCGCCGAAGGTTGCCGCCATGGCACTGTTGCTGCGCGTGATGGCGACGCCGTTCGGCCACTTGCTCGGCGCGTGGCAGTTGCTGATCATCCTGGTGTCGATCGCCTCGATGATCCTTGGCGCGCTGGCGGCGATCGGCCAGTCCAGCATCAAGCGGCTGATGGCGTATTCCTCGATCGGCCATATGGGCTACGCGCTGATCGGCCTCGCGGTCGGCACGCCGGAGGGCATCCGCGGCGTGCTGGTCTACATGGTGGCCTACGTGTTCATGACCACCGGCACCTTCGCCTGCATCATCGCGATGCGCCGCAACGGCCGCGCGGTCGAGCAAATCAGCGACCTGTCGGGACTGGGCAGCACCGATCCGGGGCCTGGCGCTGGTGCTGACGGTGTTCATGTTCAGCCTGGCCGGCATCCCGCCGATGTCGGGGTTCTTCGCCAAGCTGTACATCTTCCTTGCGGCGGTGCAGGGAGGGTTGTGGACGCTCGCCGTGATCGGCGTGCTGACCAGCGTGGTGGGCGCGTTCTATTATATTCGCGTCATCAAGGTGATGTATTTCGATGCGCCGGCCGCGGCGTTCGATCCCGCGCCCGGCGTCGCTGTCGTTCGTCGCCGCGGCGAGCGGGCTGTTCACCGCTGTCTTCTTCCTGTTCCCGGGCCGGTCGTGCTTGCGGCGCAGGCCGCGGCGAAGGCGCTGTTCGGATGATGAATTCCCCCCGTCACGGCGGGCAAAGGCCAGCCATCAACGGCTTCCCGGCTCCCTTCGCGAAGTCGTGGGTGGCGGGCCTTCGCCGGCCATGACGTGTTCTTGACGGCCAGCGGAGGCTTATACGCATGCTTCTCGTCGTCGATGCCGGCAACACCAACGTCGTCTTCGCCGTGCATGACGGCAAGCAATGGCGCGGCACCTGGCGCGTCAAGACCGAAGCGCAGCGCACCTCCGACGAATACGCCGTCTGGTTGCTCGCCTTGTTCACCCATGTCGGCCTGAAGCCCGCCGACATCTCCGCCGCCGTCATCGGCACCGTCGTGCCGGCCGCGCTGTATCACCTGCGCCGCTGCTGTCGCGACTGGTTCAACGTCGAGCCGCTGATCGCGCGATCCACCCTCGACTGGGGGTTCGAGATCAAGGTCGATCGTCCGGCCGAGGTCGGCGCCGACCGCTTGCTGAACGTGCTCGCCGGCCACCGCCGCTTCGGCGGGCCGCTCGATCGTGGTGGATTTTGGCACCGCCACCACATTCGACGTCGCCGACAAGGATGGCGACTACCTGGGCGGCGTGATCTGCCCCGGCATCAACCTGTCGATCGAGGCGCTGCACCAGGCCGCCGCCCAACTGCCGCGCATCGGCATCGCGCGGCCGCAGGCGGTGATCGGCCGCTCCACCGTGCCGGCCATGCAGTCCGGCGTGTATTGGGGCTATGTCGCGATGATCGAGGGCCTGGTTGCCCGCATCAAGGCGGAATACGGCGGACCGATGAAGGTGATCGCCACCGGTGGGCTGGCGCCGCTGTTCTCCGAAGGCACCATGGTGATCGAACAGATCGAGCCCGATCTGACCCTGGAAGGGCTGCGGCTCTTGGCGGAACGCAACCCCGCCCCGACGTTACCTCGCGAGCGCACACGGCTGATCGACCACGAGTAACCCATACCCGGCCGTCACGGCCGGCTTTCAGCCCAACGGCGTTCTATCGTACTATGTGAAAACAAATTTTGATCGGTTTGCTTCATAGATTTAGGCCCGCCTTTTTAGGCCACGGGACGCGCAGAGTCAAGTGAGACTTGTTGCACTCAAGCAGATTCGTCTGGTTCATTAGCCGTGGTTTTGAGTGCATAGGAAAAAAAGGTGCGCACCTCGCCTTGGGCCTGGGCCGATTTGAGATTTCAAATTCGACATTAAAAGACAAAAAGCTTCGGCGATTGCCTTTTTCCTGGCTGGGCCGGGGCAGACGTCCAATTTTGCCTTTTGGGAGGGTGGGTTCAGGTGTTTTTTTCTTTGGTTTAATTTGGTTAAAGTTTTTCGATGGCGGAGCGGAACCATTTGGATGCGGATTGCGAAACACCAAGACAAGGAGGACAGGATGGGAAACAATGGCGTCCGCCTTCGAGAAAGGCGTCGTTGTGACGCGGGCCACTTTCGATTGTCCTTGCAGCATTCATTCTGATTCCGATTCTGATTTCCCTGACTTCCCGCTGCCCAAAAAGCAGTGAGGCAATGTAGCACGATTTCGGGAAACGCAAGGGACTTTTTGGAGCCGGCCAAAAGGAATTTACATGAATTCCACGAATTTTAGGAGACA
>CAVXNH010000122.1:0-6455 GCA_963762885.1 uncultured Alphaproteobacteria bacterium | reverse complement strand
GGCCGGCCCCGGCGACCGAGGTCGCCGCGCACTAAGCCCCCCTGGCATTGCTTGCCGCGGCTTGTTACCGATCTCCGCGCCTGACAATCGTGCACGCCAGGAGTTTCGTGTGCGCCCAGCACGTCTGCTTCGCCTGCCTCTCCTGTTTTGCCTGCGCGCATCGCTGGGCGTGCTCAGCGTAACCGCGGCCATCGCCGCCCGCATGGAAACCGTCGCTATTCCGGTGCAGACCGTGCCGGGTTCGCGTATGCCGACACAGCCGATCCCGGCAATCCTGGAATTACCCGACGGCAAAGGTCCGTTCGCGGCCATCATCGTGCTGCACGGTTGCGGCGGCCGGGGCGCCGCGCAGCAGATCTGGGCCGCACGCCTGAATGGCTGGGGTTATGCCGTGCTGATCCCGGACAGCTTCGCACCACGCGACGTGTTCGGCGGCGGCGTCTGCCCGGCCGACCGGCAGCATCTCGTCACCGCCCAGGATCGCGCCGGCGACGTTACTCAGTGCCGGAGTTCTGGTTGCGCACCCGGCCGGAAATCGACGGGGCGAGGATCGGCGTGTTGGGCCTCTCGCACGGCGGCGCAACGGCTGCCTGGGTCACCCAGCGCCGCTATGAGCGATTGTTTCCCGGACTGCTGAAGGCGTCAGTCAACTACTATGGCCTCTGCCGTTATCCGGAAACGCAAGGGACGGTCCCGTTGCTGGCGCTGGCCGGCGATGACGATACCTGGGGCCTACCGGCACTGGCCTGCCGCGGGTTTGCCGGCAAACTGCGACCCGATCAGGTTTTCGAGGTGCACACCTATCCGGGCGCCGTACACGCATTCGACAACCCGCAATTGCCGTACCGGACCACGAACCAAGGCCATCCCATGCAGTACGACCAGGCCGCGGCTGAGGACAGCTACGGGCGGGTGAAGGCGTTCCTCGACCGCTACGTTAGTCGCTAGTCTAACCTCTCCCGCGGGAGCGGGAGAGGTCGAGACGCGTCAGCGGCGAGGGCGAGGGTGATCGGGTCGGCACGTATCAGGTAGAGCGTGCCGACCCGATCGCCCTCACCCTCGGCGCTTCGCGCCATCGACCTCTCCCGCTCCCGCGGGAGAGGTTTATGAGGCGAGGCCGCGCACGATCGTGCCTAGTTGCTCGAAATCCTGTGCCACCGCGGCGGCGCCTTCCGCCATCGCCGGCGTGCCGTAACCCCACGCGGCGAACACGCACGGCACGCCCGCACCACGCGCCGCGAGCACGTCGTTGCGGTGGTCGCCGGCCATCACCGCGGTCCCCGGCTCGCCCCCCGCCGCCCGCAGCGTCGCCAGCAGATGCGCCGGATCGGGCTTGCGCACCGGAAAGCTATCGCCCGCACCGACCGCGGAGAACAGCGGCGCCAGACCGGTCGCCGCCAGCAGCAACCGCGTCGCCTCCTCTGGCTTGTTGGTGCAGACCGCCAGCCGCCACCCCTCCGCCGCCAAGCCGTCCAGTGTTTCTCGCACACCGGGAAACAGCTTGCTCTCCACCGCGACGTGGGCGCTGTAGTCGGCCGAGAACGCCGCCACCGCCGCCGCATCGAACGCGATGCCCCGGGCGGCAAACGCACGTTCGATCAGCTTTGCCACGCCGTCGCCCACCATCGCGGCGGTGTCCGCCAGACTGAACGGGGCCAGCCCGTGCGCTGCCATCAGCCGGTTCAACGCCGCGGCAAGGTCCGGCACGGTGTCCACCAGCGTGCCGTCGAGATCGAGCAACAAGGTGCGGGCCAGGGTGTTGTACTCCGAAACGCGAATTGAACCAGGAGGATAACGGCAATCTTTGACACGCCGGGCGCTCCACCGCTACGCCCAGCCAGAGAATCACCAGCGGAAGGTCGCAGGGGAAGGGCATGCAGGCAACCGCCGTTATTCTGGCCGCCGGCCTGGGCACGCGCATGAAGTCAGCCCTGCCGAAGATGCTGCACCGGATCGCCGGCCGCACCATGCTGCGCCATCTGCTGTCAAGCTGCGAACAAGTGTTCGACCGCATCGTCGTCGTGGTCGGCCCGGGCATGGAAGCCGTGCAGCGCGAAGCGGCCCCGCACGCGACGGTGGTGCAGCAGGAACGTCTCGGCACCGCGCATGCCGCGTTGGCCGCGGCAGCGCTGTTCGGCGACGGCGACGTGGCAATCCTCTACGCCGACAATCCGCTGATCCGCCCCGACACGCTGCGCCGGCTGTTGCAGCGCCGGGCGCCCAACGACGCTCGCCTGGTGTTGCTGGCGTTCCGGCCGGCCGATCCCGGCCACTACGGACGCGTCATCGCGCGTCACGGCTTCGTCGAGCGCATCGTCGAATGGGCGGATGGCAGCGAGGAAGTGCGCGCGCTGAACCTGTGCAACGCCGGGGTGCTGTGCGCCGCCGCATCCGACATGCGGCGCTGGCTCGACGGCGTGCGCCGCGACAATGCCAAGGGCGAATACTACCTTACCGACGTCATCACTCTGGCAGTTGAAGAGGACAAGCGCGTCGCCGCGGTGGAAGCGCCAGCCGAGGAACTTGCCGGCATCAATTCGCGCGCCGACCTGGCGGCGGCGGAAGCCGTGATGCAGTCCTGGCTGCGTGGCGCGGCGATGGAAGCCGGCGTGACGATGGTCGATCCAGGCTCGGTGTTTCTCTCCGCCGACACCGTATTCTCCCCCGACGTGACGCTGGAGCCGAATGTGGTGTTCGGTCCGGGTGTGACGGTCGCGACCGGCGCAACGATCCGATCGTTCAGCCATCTGGAGGGTTGCAGCATCGGTCCGGATTGCATCGTCGGTCCGCACGCCCGTCTGCGGCCGGGTACCCAACTTGGCGCCCACGTCCATATCGGTAACTTCGTCGAATTGAAGGCGGCACTGCTCCGCGACGGCGTCAAGGCCAGCCACCTGAGTTATCTGGGGGACGTCGAGATCGGTCCCAAGACCAATATCGGCGCCGGCACCATTACCTGCAATTACGATGGCACCGCAAAGCATCGCACGACGATCGGCGCGGACGCCTTCATCGGGTCGGATGCGACGCTGGTGGCGCCGGTGACGGTAGGCGATGGCGCCTACGTCGCGGCCGGCAGCACGATCACCGAGGATGTCGAACCGGACGCACTGGCAATCGCGCGCGGCCGGCAGGTGACCAAACCCGGCCGTGCGGCTGCAATGCGAGCGGCGAGACGGGGAGAAAGCTGATGTGCGGCATTGTAGGCGTTATCGGTCGGCAGCCCGCGGCTCCGCTCATCGTGGATGCGCTGCGCCGGCTGGAATACCGCGGCTATGACAGTGCCGGCGTCGCGACGCTGGTGAACGGCCATATCGATCGCCGCCGCGCGGAAGGAAAACTCGGGCAGTTGGTGGCGGCGCTGGAGCGCTCGCCGCTATCCGGCACCACCGGCATCGGCCACACGCGCTGGGCCACGCATGGCGCGCCGACCGAGAACAATGCCCATCCGCACGGCACGGCACGCGTCTCCGTCGTGCATAACGGCATCATCGAGAACCATGCCGAGCTGCGCGCGGAACTTGAAGCGGCCGGGCAGGAGTTCAGCACCGAGACCGACACCGAGACGGTCGCGCAGCTCGTCGATTTGCATCTGCAACAGGGCATGGCGCCGGCCGAGGCGGCGGGTGCGGCGTTCCGCCGGCTGGAAGGCGCTTATGCTTTGGCGATGATCTTCGCCGGTCACCCCGAGCTGATGATCGGCGCGCAGCACGGTGCGCCTTTGGCGGTGGGGTTCGGCGAGGACGAGATGTTCCTCGGCTCCGACGCGCTGGCGCTGGCGCCGCTGACCCGGCGCATCGCCTATCTGCATGACGGCGACTGGACCGTGGTGGATCGGCAGGGGGCAAAGTTCTTCGACGGCAGCGGGGCCGAGATCCAGCGCGATGTGCAACTGACCCGGCTGACCGGCGCAGCGATCGGCAAGGGCAATTTCCGTCACTTCATGGAAAAGGAGCTGCACGAGCACCCGCAGGTGATCGGCGACACGCTGCACCGCATGGTCAATCCGGCGACGCGCGCGGTGGCGCTGCCAGTATCTCCCGTTCGACTTAGCGACGGTGCCTCGCATCACCATATCGGCGTGCGGCAGCGCGTTCTATGCCGGACTGGTGGGACGCTGGTGGTTCGAGGCGATGGCGCGCATCCCGACCGATGGCGATGTGGCGAGCGAGTTCCGCTATCGCACGCCACCTATGCCGCCGGGCGGGCTGGGCCTGCTGGTGTCGCAGTCGGGCGAGACGGCCGATACGCTCGCGGCACTGCGCTACATGCGCGAGCAAGGCCAGCATGTGCTGTCGATCCTGAATGTGCCCGAGAGCAGTATGGCGCGTGAGAGCGATGCTGTGCTGGAGACGGTGGCGGGACCGGAGATTGGCGTCGCATCCACCAAGGCGTTCACCGCGCAGTTGTCGGTGCTGGCGTGTCTGGCGTTGGCGGCGGGACGTGCGCGCGGGGCGATCACCGCGGGGCAGGAGGCGGCGATGACCGACGCTCTGCTGGAGGTGCCGAGCCGCGCTGCCGAGATCCTGGAGAACGACGCGGCGATCCAGGTGGTGGCGCATCGCGTGGCGGCAGCGCGCGACGTGCTGTACCTGGGGCGCGGCAACTGCTTCCCGATCGCGCTGGAAGGCGCGCTGAAGCTGAAGGAGATCAGCTACATTCACGCCGAGGGTTACGCCGCCGGCGAAATGAAGCACGGGCCGATCGCGTTGATCGATCCCGCGGTGCCGGTGATCGCCATCGCACCGAGCGGGCCGTTGTTCGAGAAGACCGCTTCGAATTTGCAAGAAGCGGCGGCGCGCGGCGGCCAGATCATCGTGTTCAGCGATGCGGCGGGCGTGGCGAAGCTGAAGGGTATCGCGGTGGAGACTGTGACTTCTGCCGACGGTCGATCCGTTCGTCGCGCCGATCCTGTACGCGATCCCGGTGCAGTTGCTGGCGTATCATGTGGCCGTGTTGAAGGGCACCGATGTCGATCAGCCACGGAATTTGGCGAAGTCGGTGACGGTGGAATAATAGCAACCCGCCGAACCATCAACTCTCGACCGTTTCGCACGAACCACCCCAACCGTCATGGCCGGGCTTGACCCGACCATCTATGCAGCACGGGTGCCGCAATAGGTGGCCGGTTCAGCCCGGCCATGACGGGAGGGGGACGGTCCGTGCGAAACGGTCGAGGGTCAATCATTCAGCGGGTTGGTATAAGGCAAGCGAAGGCCGGCCATTTTCTTGCAATCCCGCTCGTGACCACGCGCGTGACTTCGTTCGTTTACGCGCCTCGCCGGCATCGCTTCGCCTGGCTAGATTGGGCTTTCGGCCCCTCCAATGTCGAGGTCGTCGACTACCTCTAGCCGAAGAAGAGCTAACCTATGCCGCTTCCCCCGATCCACCCCGGCGAGGTGCTGGCAGAAGAACTCGCCGAACAGAACATAACCGCGACGGAGTTGGCCCGGCAGCTTCGCGTGCCACATAACCGGATCACCCAGATCATCCAGGGCAAGCGTGTCATTACCGGCGACGCGTCGCTGCGACTCGGTCACTGGTTCGGCACTTCGCCTGCGTTCTGGATGAATTTGCAAAGCCTCTATGACGTGCGGCTGGCTGAGCAACACAAAGGTAAGAAAGTTGCCCGGCTGCCCCGCCGCGCGGGCGTATCATCAATGAGCTCGCAAGGAGTGTAGGCTCCAGGCAGACTGACCTATGGCGGAACCGCCGGGTGGTCGGGAGAATTAGGAACAAGTATGCTGCGACGAATACGACGGCGCGACGAACGATAAGAATCCCTAGGGAGGCACAGCATGATCGCCTGGATGCGCGACCTGAACACCAAGGAGCGCCGCACCATGACCGCCTGCTTCGGCGGCTGGGCCTTGGATGCGTTCGACGTCCAGATGTACAGCTTCATCATCCCGACCGTCATCGCGCTCTGGGGCCTGTCGCGCGGCGAGGCGGGCGTGATTGGCACCGTCACGCTGCTGATTTCCTCGACCTCGCTGCCTTCAGGCTTGCTTTCAATCACCGCCTCCAGCGCATCCCCCCAGGTCCGGGTCGCCACCTCGGGATCGGCGGCCGAAAGGTAAACGCGCGCCTTTTGCAGATTGAAGGCCGGGTCACGGGCCGCTTCATTGTAGGTGACCATGAGCTCGTTGGCGCGCCTCCGGTCGGTGGTGCGCAAGCTCTCGCGCCCGGCCCGGTCCGATTGTCGTGGACGTAGTAAATTCCGCCCCGCCGGCCGTAGAAAATGATTCGGAATCGGTTTTTCATTTCCATCACTCCTGATGATAAGCCCGACCGACTCCAGAGCGTGAGACCGCAGGATACGGATTATAGACCAAAAACTCCCGGTTACGTCCGTTTTTACGGCTTTTGGTATTCATTCCGGTAGCAAAGGGGGTGTTTGGAGGGCCCAAAGGCGCCAAAATCCTTCGGAAATCTAGGGATTTGGAGGCTGGAGG
>CAVXNH010000121.1:0-82621 GCA_963762885.1 uncultured Alphaproteobacteria bacterium | reverse complement strand
CAGCAGTTGCTCCGGGCTCAACGCGCTGACCTTCAACAGCCAGCCCGGCACCTCGTCCACCACTTACTCGACCGCCCTGGTATAGCGCCAGGCCGGCCGAAATCGCGCCGGGCGGCCCGTCCTGCGTCGGCTGGCCCTTGTCGTTGCGCCTGCGCTGTCGCACTTTCCTGAATGGGGGTAAGATCACGCCCTTGGAATGGGAGAGAACCGGTCATGGATGGCATCGTCATCGTCGCCGCCGCACGCACCCAGTCGGTAGCTTCAACGGCACGCTTGGCACGCTGTCAGCGCACGCGCTGGGCGCCATCGCGTTGCAAGCCGCCCTTGAACGCGCCGGCGTGGATGCCGCCGACGTGGACGAAGTGATCCTCGGCCAGGTGCTGGCAGCCGGCGAAGGACAGAATCCCTCGCGCCAGGCCGCTCGCGCCGCCGGCATACCCACTCCGCGACCGCCTTCGGCATCAACCAGGTCTGCGGCTCCGGCCTGCGCGCCGTGGCGCTAGCCGCCCAGCAGATCCGCACCGGCGAGAGCAACGTCGTCGTTGCCGGCGGCATGGAGAGCATGAGCCTGTCGCAGCACGCCGCGCATCTGCGCAACGGCGTGAAAATGGGCGCGTTCGAGTTCATCGACACGATGCTCAAGGACGGGTTGTGGGACGCGTTCCACGGCTATCACATGGGCAACACGGCGGAGAACGTCGCCACCAAGTACCAGATCAGTCGTGAGCAGCAGGACGAGTTCGCGCTGGGGTCGCAGCAGAAGGCGAGCGCGGCGCAGAAGTCGGGACGGTTCAAGGACGAGATCGTGCCGGTGACAATCAAGGGCCGGCGCGGTGACACGGTGGTAAGCGACGACGAGTATATCCGCCACGACGCGAACCTGGAGACGATGACCCGGCTGCGTCCGGCCTTCACCAAGGATGGCACGGTGACCGCCGCCAACGCTTCGGGCATCAATGACGGAGCGGCGGCGCTGGTGCTGATGACGGCGACGGAAGCGGCGAAGCGCGGGCTGAAGCCGCTGGCGCGGATCGCCGGCGTTCGCTACCGCCGGCGTGGATCCTGCGGTGATGGGCACCGGCCCGATCCCGTCCACGCGCAAGGCGCTGGCCCGCGCGGGATGGAAGCCGGACGACCTCGACCTGATCGAGGCCAACGAGGCCTTCGCAGCGCAGGCGCTGGCAGTGAACAAGGACCTGGGCTGGGATACCGACAAAGTGAACGTGAACGGCGGGGCGATCGCCATCGGTCACCCGATCGGAGCGTCCGGTGCGCGCGTGCTGACCACGCTGGTGCACGAGATGCAGAAGCGCGACGCCAAGAAGGGCCTGGCGACGCTGTGCATCGGCGGCGGCATGGGCGTCGCCATGTGCCTGGAGAGGTAATCTCCCTCTCTCCCGCGAATACTTCCCCTGCTATGGAAACTCCCGCCGTACCCCGTCATGCCGACGGAGGTCGGCATGACGGGGGGGTAGCCGTTGCCACCGACGTCCACCGTTTTCGTCCCCGGTGGCGCATCGAGTCGCCTGATGCCGCGCGTCTCTCCCGCGAACACATCCCCTCTCCCGTGAAGCGGGAGAGGCCGGGTGAGGGTGCCACATGCCCCTCCGCGCCCGTCGTCATTACTCCTTTTGACTGCCCACTGCCGGCGGTTGCCCGGTGGGCACACCGTGCCGCTCGCCCAGGAAATCCGTGCCGGCGGATACTCCAGTCGCGCTTTCCGCGGCGTATCTCGCAGTCGTTACGGGCCACGGAGGAACCGCGGGGCTTAATGTGGTGGCAGCGCCGCGGCCCACCCGGCGGCGTGTGCGGGCGGGCCGCCGGCTTCGGTTCGACCGCACTGCGCCTCCCGCGACCATGAAAGGCTCACCAGCATGAAACCCTTCACCTGTCTTGCCGCTGCTCTGACGATCGCCATGGCGCTCGGTGGTCACGCACTTGCGGCGAATACATGCCAGACAGACAAACAAAGCTGCCCCACCTCCATGCCGGTCGGCGGATACTGCGAGTGCGCGTCTCACGGGACGACCGAAGGTGGCGAAGTGGTCGCAGCACGCCCTCATGAGCATTACAACGCGGGCACGGGTGGATGCGGGGTAAACCCGGGCGCGCCAGGCTGCCGCTGACGTGCGCTTGCGGCGCTGACCTGCCACTGAGGTTCCAGTCGAAAAGCGGCTCCTATCGGCCGCTGCCGTACCAAGCCGTCGCCGCCCCTAACGCGTAAGGCGAGCGGCCAGCCTTGCGCGCCAGTCAAAACCGGCCACCATTGCCGACTTCGTTTCAGTTGTGCTCCAGTGCGCCCCTGACCGCCAGGAAGCTTCGCGACACCCGCCGAGGGGGGCCGCGAGCCATACCGACGGTGGCGAGAAAGGCGATGACTTGCGTTCCCAGGTCCTGATTATCTTCGACTGCGACGGCGTCCTGATCGACAGCGAGATGCTCGCCTGCACCGCCGAAGCGGCTCTCCTGGCAGAAATCGGCATTCCGGTTTCAACCGAGGAGAATTCTCGAGCGATATCTCGGCATCAGCCTGGCGGCGATGCTCGCGGACCTCGAATCCCGCCACGACGGCGCCCTGCCAGGGCTGCCGGAGAACTTCGCCGACAGGTTGCGCCAGCGCGTTGCAACGGCATTCGAGGCGGAACTGCGCGCAATGCCAGGCATCGAAGCGGTCCTGGCAACGCTGCCGCATCCGCGCTGCGTCGCCTCCAGCAGCGCGCCGGAGCGGCTGCGGCACTCGTTGCGGCTGACCGGACTGCTTGCGTATTTCGATCCCCACATCTTCAGCGCGTCACAGGTTCCCCGCGGCAAGCCGGCCCCCGACCTGTTCCTGTTCGCGGCACAGCGCATGCAGGCGGCACCGGAGCCTGCACCGTCATCGAGGACAGCCTGCCCGGGGTGCAGGCCGCGGTCGCCGCCGGCATGCGCGTCATCGGCTTCGTCGGCGGCAGCCACTGCCGGCCCGGCCATGCCGAACGGTTGCGCGCGGCCGGTGCCTCGGCGATATGCGACGACATGCGGCATCTCGGCAGCCTGATTTGACGCCCCGGGTCCTGGCCTCGCAGGCAGGACGTGGTAAAACCAGCCGGATAAACGCAAACGCAAGGGAGAAAACACCATGGCACGGGTCGCAGCTGGTTACCGGCGGAACAAGGGGTATCGGTGCCGAAATCAGCCGCGCCCTGAAGGCACAGGGCCGCACGGTGGTCGCCGTGTATGCCGGCAACGACAAGGCCGCGGAGGAATTCCAGGCCGAAACCGGCATCCGCACCTGGAAGTGCGACGTCGGCGATTTCGATACTTGCAAGGCGACGATCGAGCAAATCATCGCCGAGATCGGGCCGATCGAGATCCTGGTGAACAATGCCGGCATCACCCGCGACGCAACATTGCAGCGCATGACGCGCGACATGTGGGAAGCGGTGATCGACACCAACCTCGGCTCCTGCTTCAACATGTGCAAGCTGACCTTCCCGGCGATGCGCGAGCGGAAATTCGGCCGCATTGTCAATGTCGGCAGCATCAACGGCCAGGCCGGACAGTACGGCCAGGTGAACTATGCCGCGGCGAAGTCGGGCATCCACGGCTTCACCAAGGCGCTGGCGCAGGAAGGCGCGCGCTATGGCGTCACGGTGAACGCGATCGCACCCGGCTATGTCGATACCGACATGGTGCGCGCGGTTCCGGGCGAGGTGTTGCAGAAGATTGTCTCGCGCATTCCGGTCGGGCGGCTTGGACGCGCCGGCGACATCGCCCGCGGCGTGGCATTCTTCACCGCGGACGACGCGGACTTCGTTACCGGATCGACGCTGTCGATCAACGGCGGCCAACATATGTACTGAGGCCGGCTACTCCGGAGGCAACTCCCGGACCGGCGGAGGGACCGTCGAACCGGCACGCCCACCGTCGTGGCCGGGTCAAGCCCGGGCATGACGGTTGGGGCGGTCCGTGCCACACGTCAACGGCGGCGTGATGGCAAACCCCGCTCCATGCTGTTAGTACCGCGCGGCTTTGCAAAAAAACCGCGTCTTGGGCATCATTCCTGCCAAATCGGAGGACTTCCCATGAACGCCCCGCGCAACACCCGGTATCGCTATCTCGAAACCCATAAGATCGCCGGAGCGCTCGGCGCCGAAGTGGAGGGCGTCGATCTGTCGCAGGACCTGCCCGACGACGTCCTCGCCGAAGTCCGCGCCGCATTGCTCGACAACCTGGTGATCCTGTTCCGCAACCAGAAGATCACCCCGGAACAGCAACTCCGCTTCGCCCGCCGCTGGGGCGAAATCCACCTGCATCCGTTCATGCAAGGCATGGACGCCTTCCCGGAGATCCTCGAAATCATCAAGACGCCTGATGACAAGAAGAACTTCGGCGGTTCCTGGCACACCGACCAGATGTTCTCGCCGCAGCCCGCAATGGGCACCATGCTGTACGCCCTGGAAGTCCCCTCCGCCGGCGGCGACACGCTGTTCACCAACCAGTACCTCGCCTACGAAAGCCTGTCGGACGGCATGAAGGCCTTGCTCGCCGGCCTGAACACCGTCTGCGTCGGCGACAACTTCAAGCAGCACGGCGGCCAGTCGCGCGCCCAGCGCTACGACCGGCAGATGACGCATATGAAGGTGAAGGACCCGGGCAATGTGCAAACCACCTCGGTGCATCCGCTGGTGCGCACCCACCCGGAAACCGGCCGTAAGGCCCTGTATGTCGGTGGCCACGTGCAGAACTTCGAAGGCATGACCGATGAGGAAAGCGAACCGCTGCTCGCGTTCCTGAAGCAGCACTCGACCCGGCCGGAGTTCACCGCTCGCGTGCGCTGGGAATCCGGCACGCTCACCTTCTGGGATAACCGCTGCACGCAGCACTTCGCGATCAACGATTACCCGGCGGAAACCCGCATCATGCACCGCATCACGGTGCGCGGCGACACGCCGTTCTGACCGAGCAGCGGGTCCGTCAGATCAGGTGGATCGCCAGCCAGCCCGCGCCCGCCAGCAGTCCGACAATCGACAGCCCGCATAGACTGCTGTCCACCACTGTGCGCTTGCGGCTGTCCGGGACGATGCGCCGGAAGTCCTTGCGGCGCTCGCGGCCGGCCTGGAACACGAGATAATACCGGCTCCAGGGCAGGTGCACCTGGGTGCGTTTGTCGATCTGGTGCTTGCCGTCCAGCCGGTCGCCAAAGGCCCGGCGCAACGCGTCGAGTTGCTCGCTGGTGAAGGTGAAGCACACATTCATTGGAATCCGCTCGCGCAGACGAAGGGTGAACTCCTCCGGTGGGCAATACAAATTCGGCGCGGCCATGACCGTCATCTCCCCGTAAATTCGAAACTCTGTTGACATCTTTTGCCCGAGGAGAGGTTGCAAAATGGTTTCAATCTGTCCGGGCGGCGACCACAGTCTCGTGAAATGAGGCGCCGTTCAGCGCTACAACCACATTGACCGTGCTGGCAGGGCTGCAACGGATCGCCTATACCTTTGTGCAGGGAGCGCCAAAACGTCAGGAGCAGGGTTGGAGCCACTCCTCGCAATTCGTGATTTGCACACCGAGTTCCGCACCGGTGCGGGAGTCGTGCGCGCCGTTGACGGCGTCTCCTGGACCGTCGATCCGGGCGAGACCGTCGCCATCGTCGGCGAAAGCGGCTCCGGCAAGTCTGTCACCGCGCTGTCTGTCCTGCGCCTGATCCCCGATCCGCCAGGCCGCATCACCGCCGGCGAGGTGTGGTTCGGCGGACGCGACCTGATGCTGCTGTCGCCGGAGGAAATGCGCGAGGTCCGCGGCGGTGCCATCGGCATGGTGTTCCAGGAGCCGATGACGTCGCTCAATCCGGTGCTGTACCATCGGCCGCCAGATCACCGAAACGCTAGAGCAACATCGCGGCATGGATCGCGCCGCGGCGTACCAGCGTGCGGTGGAATTGCTGGTGCTGGTCGGTATCGCCGACGGGGCGCGCCGGCTGAAACAATATCCGCATCAGCTTTCCGGCGGCATGCGCCAGCGCGTGATGATCGCCATCGCCCTGGCCTGCGAGCCCAGGCTGATCATCGCCGACGAGCCGACCACCGCACTGGATGTCACGATCCAGGCGCAGATTCTGGAACTCATGAAGGCGCTGACGCGGCGGCTTGGCGTGGCGCTGGTGATCATCACGCATAATCTCGGGGTGGTGGCGCGGTACGCCAACCGGGTGAACGTGATGTATGCCGGCCGCATCGTCGAAAGCGGCACCGCGGCGGACATCTATCATCGGCCGAGGCATCCCTACACGATGGCGCTGCTACGCTCGGTCCCGCGGCTGGATCGGCCGCGCCAGGCGAGGCTTGATCCCGTCGAAGGTCAGCCGCCGGACCTGACGCGGCTCGATGCCGGGTGCTCGTTTCGGCCGCGCTGCCGGTTTGCGGTCGAAGCCTGTGCTGTGGCGCGGCCGGTGCTGGCAGCAGTGTTGGAGCCCGGGCATTTCGCTGCCTGCTTCCGTAGCCACGAGATCGGCGCAACAGGCGCAGCGGCATGAGCGCCGCCGCGGCCCGTTCGCTATTGCCGACCTCCAGTTCGTCATGGCCAGCCGCGTCCCCGTCGTCATGGCCGGCCTTGTGCCGGCCATCCACGCCTTCCTACGCCTGCCGCACCAAAGGCGTGGATGGCCGGCACAAGGCCGGCCATGACGACGGGGACGGGGACGGGGACGGGGACGGGGACGGGGGCGGGGACAGCATCGACCGTAAGTTTCGGAGGGCCTCAAAATGAACGGCCTCGCCGACCCAACTCCACTCCTCGAAGTGCGTGGCCTGCGCATGCACTTCCCTGTCACCGAGGGCATCGTCGCGCGTCGTAAGGTCGGCGAGGTGAAGGCTGTGGACGGCATCGACTTCACCGTCCAGCGCGGCGAAACGCTGGGCCTGGTCGGCGAAAGCGGGTGCGGCAAGACCACGACCGGTCGCTGCATCCTGCGCCTGGAACGTCCGACCGAGGGCGCGATCATCTACGACGGCGTCGATATCGCCGGCCTGCCACCCAGGGAACTGGTGGCCTTGCGCCGCCGCATCCAGGTGGTGTTCCAGGACCCGTACAGCTCGCTGAACCCGCGCATGAAGGTGGGCGAGATCATCGGCGAACCGATGAAGGTGCACGGCATCGAGCGCGACGCGACGAAACGTGCCGCGCGCGTGCGCGAGCTGCTGGGCGTGTGCGGGCTGAATCCACGCTTCGCCGACCGTTATCCACACGAGATGTCCGGCGGCCAGCGCCAGCGCGTCGGCATCGCGCGCGCCCTGGCGCTGGAACCGGAGTTCATCGTCTGCGACGAGGCGGTGTCGGCACTCGACGTGTCGATCCAGGCGCAGGTGATCAATCTGCTGGAGGACCTGCGCGAACGCTTCGGCCTGACCTATTTGTTCATCGCGCACGACCTGTCGGTGGTGCGGCACATCTGCCAGCGCGTCGCCGTGATGTATCTCGGCCGCATCGTCGAGCTGGCGGATGCGGACGAGCTGTTCGGCAATCCGCTGCACCCTTACACGCAGGCGCTGCTGGCGGCGGTGCCGGTGCCCGATCCGACGGTGGAAACCGCGCGTACTTTCCGGCCTGTGCAGGGCGAGGTTCCCAGCCCGATCAATCCGCCTTCCGGTTGCGTGTTCCATCCGCGCTGCCCGATCGCAGTGGAAGGCTGCCGCCGCGCACGCCCCGAAATGCGTGAGTTGCGGCCTGGGCATTTCGTTGCTTGCAGCGAAGTGGGGTGAGCCATGAGCAAGCGCGAAAACTGTCATTGCGAGGCGCGTAGCGCCTCGCAATGACAATAAGACAAACGGGGGAATGCGTGATCATAAAATTCAGATTCCTGGCATTGCTGTTCTCCTGCGCCGTGACGGCCACCGTCCCGGCGCACGCCGAAGACACGCCTAAACGCGGTGGCACGCTGACCTACATGATCCCGGCCGACGCGCCGCCCAGCCTCGATGGCCACCGCGAGACCACCTACGCCACGGTGCACGCCGCCGCACCATTCTACAGCGTGCTGATCCGCATCAACCCGGAGAACCCCGCCTCGCCGACCGACTTCGTCTGCGATCTCTGCACCGAGATGCCAACGCCGACCGATGACGGCAAGACCTGGACCTTCAAGATCCGCGACGGCGTGAAGTGGCACGACGGTTCGCCGCTGACCGCCGCTGACGTCGCCGCGAGTTGGCAGGCGATCGTCCATCCCCCGCAGGGCGTGTCGAGCGCGCGCGAGAGTTACTTCGTCATGGTAAACAGCGTCGAAGCGACCGACCCCGCCACCGTAGTGTTTCACCTCAAATTCGTCACCAGCGCGTTCCTGCCTGCGCTCGCCGATCCGTTCGCCTGGATCTACAAGAAGGAAATTCTCGACAAGGATCCGCACTGGTATGAAAAGAACGTGATGGGCAGCGGACCCTTCCGTTTCGTCGAATACCAGATCGGGCAGTCGATCAAGGGCGAGCGCAATCCCGATTACTATCACAAGGGACTGCCCTACCTGGACGGCTTCGTCGCCATCTTCGCCGACAAGCAGTCGGTGCGGCTCGACGCGATTCGCTCCGACCGCGCCGCGATGGAATTCCGCGGGCTGCCGCCGACCGCGCGCGACCAGTTGGTCAAGGAACTCGGCGACAAGATCACGGTGCAGACCGGCGACTGGAATTGCGTCAACATGATCACGCCGAACCACGCGCAAGAAGCCGTTCGACGACGTGCGCGTCCGCCGCGCGCTGATCCTGGCGATCGACCAATGGCACGGCGCCCCGGGCTTGTCGAAGATCGCCAATGTGCACACGGTAGGCGGCATCGTGTTCCCGGATTCTCCATTGGCGGCAACGAAGGAGGAATTGCAGAAGATCGCCGGCTACTGGCCCGACATCGACGCGTCGCGTGCCGAAGCGAAGCGCCTGCTGCACGAGGCCGGCGCCGACGGCCTGACGTTCGAACTGATGAATCGCAACGTCGATCAGCCATACAAATACATCGCCACGTGGGTGATCGACGAATGGTCCAAGATCGGCGTGCACGCCACACAGAAAGTGCTGCCGACGGGCCCGTTCTTCGAGGCGCTGCGCAACAATACCTTCGACGTGACGCTGGACTTCAACTGCCAGGGCCTGGTGAACCCGCTGATGGATGTGGGGAAATTCCTGCCGCACTCGGTCTATACCGAGAACTATGGCAACTACGAGGACCAGAAGGATATCGATCTCTACCAGGCCATGCTGCACGAGACCGACTTCACGAAACAGCGTGCGCTGATGCGAGATTACGAGACCTACGTGCTCGATACCCAGGCGCATATGTACATGATGCCGTGGTGGGAGCGGATCGTGCCTTACCGCTCGTATGTGAAAGGCTGGAAGATCAGCCCCAGCCAATACGTCAACCAGGATCTCGCGACCGTATGGCTGGATAAGTGACCAAGTAAGCAACCATGGCTCCCCCTCCCACAAGGGAAGGGGGAGCCATAAAATAAACGGGAGGCAACAATGCGATCCGTTGTTTGGGCGACAATGCTGGCTCTATCGTTGGCTACACCGGCGGCCGCCGACGAAACGCCGAAGCATGGCGGCGTCCTTACCTACATGATACCGGCTGACGCACCGCCGAGTTTCGACGGCCACCGCGAGGCCACCTACGCGGTGGTACACGCGGTAGCGCCGTTCTACAGCGTATTGATCCGCCTTAACCCCGATAATCCGGCGGACACCACACATTACTTTTGCGACCTGTGCACGGACCTGCCGGCGCCGACCGACGCCGGAAAAACCTACACATTCAAAATTCGCGAGGGAGTAAAATTCCATGACGGCTCGCCGCTGACCGCAGCCGATATCGCGGCAAGCTGGGACCAGATCATCCACCCGCCGCCGGGCTATAACAGCGCACGCGCAAACTGGTACGAGATGGTGGATACCGTCGCCGCGCCCGATCCCACCACCGTGGTGTTCCATTTGAAATTCGCCACGGCAACTTTCCTACCGGCGCTCGCCGATCCTTATGCGTTCATCTACAAGAAGGACATTATCGACAAGGACCCGCGCTGGTACGAAAAGAACATCATGGGCAGCGGTCCCTTCAAGTTCGCGGCCTACGAGCTTGGCCAGTCGATCAAGGGCGATCGCAATCCGTACTATTACCACGCCGGCGAACCCTATCTCGACGGCTTCGTCGGCATCTTTGCCGAAAAGCAGGTGGTGCGCACCGACGCAATCCGCGCCGACCGCGCCGCCGGAGAGTTCCGTGGCCTGCCACCCTCGGCGATCGATCAGCTCAAGCAACAGCTCGGCGACAAGATCACCGTTCAGACCAGCGACTGGAACTGCGGCAACCTGATCACGCCGAACGCGAAGCGCAAGCCGTTCGACGATGTGCGGGTGCGCAAGGCGCTGCTGCTGGCGATCGACCAGTGGCACGGCGCGCCGGCGCTGTCGAAAATCGCCAACGTTCACACGGTCGGCGGCATGGTCTTCCCCGGCTCCCCGCTGGCGGCAACGAAGGAAGAATTGCAACAGATGGCGGGCTTCTGGCCGGACATCGACAAGTCGCGCGCCGAGGCGAAGCGCCTGCTGCATGAAGCCGGCGCCGAAGGCCTGACGTTCGAACTGTTGAACCGCAACGTCGATCAGCCGTACAAATACGTCGGCACCTGGATCGTCGACGAGTGGAGCAAGATCGGCGTCCATGCGACACAGAAGGTGGTGCCGACCGGCCCATGGTTCGAACTTATGCGCAGTGGCAATTTCGACGTGGTCGTCGAAGCCAATTGCAACGGCGTGGTGAACCCGGTGATGGACACACAGAAATACCTGCCCAAGACGCTGTTCGTGGAAAACTATTCTGGCTACGAGGATCAGGAAGTGGCAGATATCTACCAGAAGCTGGTCCGCGAAACCGACTTCGCCAAGCAACGCGAACTGATGCGCGCCTTCGAAAGGCGTGTGGTGGACACCGAAGCGTACGAGTTTCCAATGCTATGGTGGAACCGCATGGTGCCGCTGCGGTCTTATGTGAAAGGCTGGAAGATCGGGCCCAGCCACTACGTGAACCAGGATTTGGCGAATGTGTGGCTCGATCAGTAGAACCGGAAAGCCTCTCCCGCTGCGCGGGAGAGACGCTCCGCATCGGCCGCGACGCATGCCGTCATGCCGACGAAGGTCGGCATCCACGCCTGTTCTTCGTGGATGTGGTGCAGTCGTGGATGCCGGCCTGCGCCGGCATGACGAGGCGGCAGCGGGAGAGGTTTAGTGTACCAATACATCGCCAAACGCGTCTTCCTGGTCATCCCCACACTGCTCGGCGCCGCCGTGCTGGTGTTCGCACTGATGCGGCTGATCCCCGGCGACATCTGCGTCGTCCGCCTCGGCTCCGGCGGCGGCAGTTTCGATCCCCGGGCGGTCGCGGTGTGCCATGCCGAGATCGGTCTCGACAAACCGATCTGGCTGCAATTCCTCAACTTCATCTGGGGCTTCTGCCACGGCGATTTCGGCATCTCGATGTGGTCCGGCAAACCGGTCGTCACCGAGATCGCCGCACGCCTGCCGATCTCGCTGGAAATCGCCCTGCTTGCCACCGCCGTCGCCATCAGCATCGCCATTCCGCTCGGCACCATCTCGGCCCTCAAGCAGAATACCTGGATCGACTACGTGGTGCGCACCATCGCCATAGGCGGCATCGCCACGCCGTCGTTCTGGCTCGGCATCGTCTCCATCCTGGTCGTGCTCGACGTCACCAGCGCCGTGTTCGGCCAGCCCTGGATGCCGCCGATCGATTATGTGCCGATCTGGAAGGATCCGATTCGCAACCTGTCGATGGCGATCCTGCCCGCCGTCACCGTCGGCTACCGCTACGCCGCGGTCAGCATGCGCATGACGCGCTCCGCCATGCTGGAGGTGATGCGCGAGGACTATATCCGTACCGCCCGCGCCAAAGGCCTCATCGACAAGATCATCATCAACCGCCACGCCCTCAAGAACGCCCTGCTCCCCGTCGTAACCTTGCTCGGCATCGAGTTCGCCTTCCTGATCGGCGGCCTGGTGGTGACAGAGCAAGTGTTCAATTTGAACGGGATCGGGAGGCTGTTCGTGCAGGCGGTGCAGAACCAGGACTATACGCTGACCCAGGCACTGGTCATGCTCACCGTCACCGTCTTCGTCTTATGCAACCTGGCCGTTGACTTGCTCTACGCCTGGCTCGACCCACGAATCCGCTTCGCCTGACAGAGGGCCACACCATGTCCATCACCCTGCCCGGCAATACGACGCTCGAAGCCGACGATATCGCGGTGGGCAATCGCTCACTCCCCAGCATCGCACTCGACTTCTGCCGCCGCCAGCCATTCGGCGCGTTCGGCATGGCGATCGTGCTTATCATGACAGTCAGCGGGCTTTGCGCCGAATGGATCGCGCCGTACAGCCCCACCGCCAACGACTTTGCCGCGATGACCGAGGCGCCAAGCTGGTCGCATTGGCTCGGCACCGACCAGTTCGGGCGGGACCTGCTGTCGCGCATCATTTACGGCGCGCGCACCGCGCTGATCGTCGGCCTGACCTCGTCGTTCGTCGGCGGCTTTTCCGGCCTGGTGCTCGGCGTGACCAGCGCCTATTTCGGCGGCCGCATCGACATGATCATGCAGCGCGTGTTCGACGTCTTGATGGCGTTTCCGCTGATCATCATGGCGCTGGCTGTCGTGTCGATCTTCGGCACCGGCGTGCAGAACGTCATCATCGCCATCACCATCCCGCTGATCCCGCGCTGCGCGCGCGTGGTGCGATCCAGCGCGCTACCGATCCGCGAGGTCGCCTATGTCGATGCGGCGCGCGCCTGCGGCTACAGCCACGCACGCATTATCCTGCGGCACATGGTGCCGAACGTGATGGCGCCGTTCCTCATCATGCTGACCGCGTTCGTCGGCCAGGCGATCCTGGCGGAGGCATCGCTGTCCTATCTCGGCCTTGGCGTGCAGGAACCGGTGGCAGCCTGGGGCCTGATGTTACAAGGCGGCGCCGAGGAATACGCCTCCACCGCCCCGTGGATCGCCATCTTCCCGGGCGTGGCGATCATGCTGACGGTGTTCGGCTTCAGCATCTTCGGCGATGCGTTGCGCGACGCGCTCGACCCCAAGCTGCGGGACCGGTGAACCGCCGCGTCAGACGCCAGGCCAGAACGATTTGGCCACCGCAAGCGCATCGACAAACGATGCGAACCCCAGTTCGCAGGTGAAGTCCGGCCAGCTCAGCCGCACCGGCTGGTTGGGAATATCCAATGGATCGGACGCCATCCAGGCCGCAGTCAGCGCCTGCAACAGTTCGATCTGGGCCGGTTCGATGCAGATCAGTTCCAGATTGCTCACCGTGGTCCAGGCCTGACCCTGGAAGCTGCGCGGCGCTTGCCACACGCCGTTTTCCAGATGCGGCCGGATCACCGGACTGAAGCGCACAAATCCCGCAGTGCCCTGCGGCTGCACCACGCCGCCGACACGTGGCGGCAGCGGCCGGCCGAGCAATACGTAGGCATGCAGCGAGGCGGCGTCGGGCGGGTCGTCGGTGATGGCGCCGGAGAGCTTGGCGATGTCGCGCACCACCGTGTAGTCGGGCGTGTCGCGCACCAGCGCCGGGTCGGCGTCGGGAAATTCGCTTTTCAACGGCTGCATCACCGTGCCGGACCCGAGGGTGATCACCTGGATATCCTCGCGCGCCGCGCCGTAGGCGAGCGCTTCGACCACCCCCTGCAAGACCGGGTTGTTATAACCACCGACGCCACCGTCCCAGTAGCGGATCATGCCGGTGCCCGCGCCAACGATGGCCGGCGCATCGAAATAGAGCAGTGGCGCGGTGGAAGAGGCATCGACGGCCTCGGCGAGCGTCAGCGGGGCGTCGTGCGTGTCGCTCGCCGCCGGACTGTTCGGGTCGGAGCGGAAAAACTGTTGGCGCAACCGGTCGTAGCCGAACGCAGTGAAGATGAATTTCGGCGCCGTCTGGCCCCCAGTAAACAGGGTCGGAAGTTGCGGGATCGTCATGTCGCCAACCGCCCCGAGCACGGCGCGCAGCGCGGCGCGCTTGGCCACCGTGCTGTATTCGTAGAAATCGATGCCGAGCGGTCGTAAGACCGCCGCCCCGGGATCCTCGGACAGGGTGGTTTGCATGAAGATCTGGTGCAGCCGCTGCTGATTGGCGAAGCAGTCCGTCTCGATTGCCTGCGGAGTCATGTCGGCAAGCAAGCCGGCCACGACCACCGCCCCGCCGGAGTTGCAGATCACGAGGTCGAAGTGGGACAGCACCTCGCGGCCTGCCATGTCCGGCGCGAAGATCGCCCCGAGCGTACGCGCCTCGATCAGCGACCATGGTCCCCCGCCGTCCAGCGAGAGGATACGAAACGGCGCGGCCATTGTTTCCTCCATCCGGTGCCAGGATTGATCGGCAGGATAGCCGCCATTGCTTTGGTGGTGACAGCAAAAACAGTATCGAGGCGTGCATGTCAGTTGCATGACAGTTCGAGGCTCGACCCGGGCCGCCACGGCCGTTAGCATGACAGCAACAACGTCTGAACGGAGCGCACCGTGCGCACAGGCGGGTCGTCGGGCGCGCGATCGCTTCGTTGCTTCGCGCCCGCAATGACAACAAGACTGGAGGAACCACCCATGCCGCTGCCGCTCGGCAACCTGCCCAACTCCCGCTACCCCGATCCGCATGTTGAACGGCTCGATCCGCGCTTCACATACAAGCAGGGCAATGCAGCGGTTGAACGCATCGCCACCGGCTTCCGCTGGGCGGAGGGCCCGGTGTACTTCCGCGATGGCGGCTACCTGCTGTTCAGCGACATCCCAAACAACCGGATCATGCGCTGGCTGGAGGAAGACGGCCACCTATCGGTTTTCCGGGCGCCCTCCAATTACAGCAACGGCAACACCCGCGACCGGCAGGGCCGCCTCATCACCTGCGAGCATGACTCTCGCCGCGTCACCCGTACCGAACATGACGGCAGCATCACGGTCTTGCTCGACCGTTACAACAACAAACCGCTGAACGCCCCGAACGATGTCGTGGTCGCGCGCGACGGCGCGGTCTGGTTCACCGACCCGGGCTACGGCATCGACGGCCCCTATGAAGGTCATAAGGCGCAGGCCGAACTGCCTTGCAACGTTTACCGTCTGGACCCTGCCACCGGCGCGCCTACCGTGGCAGCCGGCGACTTCGTCCGCCCCAACGGCCTGTGCCTTTCGCCCGACGAAACCTTGCTCTACATCGTTGACAGCGGGGTCTCGCACGGCGGCCCGGCGCACATCCGGGTTTTCCAGGTGGACGGCGGCACGCTGCGCAACGGCCGCGTGTTTGCCGACTTCAAGTCCGGCATGACCGACGGGCTGCGCTGCGACGTGGACGGCAATGTGTGGTGCAGCATGGGCTGGGGCGATGCCGCCGAGGACGGCGTGCGTTGCTACGCCCCCGACGGCGATCTGATCGGCAAGGTCCACCTGCCGGAACCCTGCGCGAACCTGTGCTTCGGCGGCCGCAAGAAGGACCGCCTGTTCATGTGCGCCAGCACGTCGGTCTACGCGCTGTATGTGAACGATCAGGGAGCGTTCATGCCCTGAGCACCTTTAACCCGTCGTGACTTTAGCCCTGTTATTGCGCTATTATGGTGCGAACGCCTCAAAGAATCGTCATCCCCGCGAAAGCGGGGACCCAAGCGGCATGGGTCCCCGCTTTCGCGGGGATGACGATTCTTTGAGGCGTTCGCTACATAATGCCGCGTCATTGCGAGGAGCGAAGCGGTCCCCGGGTTTGACCCGGGGAAGCAATCCCCCGCATGACGAAACTTGCGCGGTTCGTCACGCCGCCCGTGCCATCGGCAGCAATTCGGTCACCGCACGGCGCGCTTCCGCCAGCCCGCGCGCCGCCGCGTCAGGCCCGAGGTTCAGCCCTTCCGTGTGGATGAACGTCACGTCGGTTATTCCCAGGAAACCCAGCATCGCGCGCAGATACGGCTCCTGGAAATCCAGCGCCGCCGCGGGACTGTCCGCGCGGTAGATGCCGCCGCGAGCCGTCGCAACGAACACCGTCTTGTTGTGCAGCAAACCCTCCGGACCGTTGGCGGTGTAACGGAAGGTTCGGCCGGCCCGGGCGATATGGTCCAGCCACGCCTTCAGCGTCGAGGAAATCGTGAAATTGTACATCGGCGCCGCGATGACGATGACGTCCGCCGCTTCCACTTCGGCGATCAGTTCATCCGCGAAGTTCGCCTTAGCGTGCTGCCCCTCGGTGCGAGCCTCGGGCGATGTCCCCAACGAGGCCAGTGTCCCCTGCGTCAGATGCGGCATGGAGTCGGCCGACAAGACGCGCTCCACCACCGTAGCGCCGGGATGTGCCTGACGCCAGGCGTCAACAAATTCCGCGCCGATCAGGCGCGACTTCGACGCTTCGCCGAACAGGCTGGACGTGACGAACAACAGGCGATGCATGGGATCCTCCATAGCTGCAACCAATCTGGTGCGCCGCAAATGGCGCATTGCATCGATCGGTCCAATCGGCCAAATTCTGATCACTTCCATCAGTCAGACCGATAGATGCTCGATCCCCTGACCCTCGATCAGCTCCGCATCCTCGTCGCCGTGGCCGAGACCGGCAGCTTTTCCGCTGCCGCCCGGCGGCTCGGCCGGGTCCAATCCGCCATCAGCCAGTCAGTGCAATCGCTGGAAACCACGCTGCGCGTCAGCCTGTTCGACCGCTCCACCAAGACCCCTCTGTTGACCGAGGCCGGCCGCGCGTTGCTGGACGACGCGCGGCAACTGCTGCGCGGCGCCGAGACGCTGCGCGCCCGGGCGGACAGCATGGCCGCCGATGTCGAACCCGAGCTAACCCTCGCGGTCGACGTTGTGTTCCCCAACACCGTGCTGATGGCGAGCCTGCGCGCGCTGCACGACGCCTTCCCGCATCTGCCGGTGACGCTGTTCACCGAGGGGCTTGGCGGTGCCGAGCAACGCCTGCGCGAAGGCTCGGCGCGGCTGGCGATTTTGACGCCGCTGCCGAACCCCGCCGCCGATCTCGAGTTGACCTTCCTCACCGCCATTCCGGCCGTGGCGGTCGTCGCGGCGGACCATCCGCTCGCCCGCGAACCCCAGCCGCTGTCGCGCGAAACCCTGGAACGCTATCTCCAGCTCGTGCTGACCGACCGCACGACGCTGACGGCCGGCTTCAGCGGCAGCATCCTCAGTGCGCGGATCTGGCGATTTGCCGATCAGGGCAGCCGGCTGGAATACCTGCTGGGGGGCTTCGGCTGGTGCCACATGCCGTACCACCTGGTGGCGCAGCCTATCGCGGAGGGGCGGCTGAAACGCCTGGACCTCACACAACGGCCTGGTCCCGGGTTCAGCTTCCAGGTGCATGTGGTGCATATGCGCGGCCGGCCGCCGCGCCGTGCCGGCGAGTGGCTCATTCGGGACCTGTCGCAACGCCTGCGTATCGATACGCCTGCGCCGGCGTGAATCGGCAGTGCGGGCTGACGTCTCGCTTCCCATCTGCTAGACGCGCGCTCCCCCATCTCGGGGCAGCGGATTCGCGGAGGCAGGGACTTGGTTGCAATCAGACACTCGTCGAACGGTCGCACAGCGTGGCTTGCTCTCGCGCTCGTCGCTGCGTTGTTGCAAGGGTGCGCGGAGACACCGCCGCCCCCACCGCAACAGCACGCGCGACTGTTCGCCTCCGACCTCGCGGGTGGCGCAAGGACATGTGTGGTGCCGAAACTCAAGCTGGAGCCAGGGAAGGAAGTGCCCGCCAGCATGCAGGTTAACAATGACGGCGGCTGGTGCGGGATCACGGTCGCGCAAATCAACAAGCCGTACGATGCGGGGCTGCTGACGCAGGCGCCGGACCATGGTGCGGTGTACATCCACACGGTCGGCGACGAAACCCGCATCGATTACACGCCGGAGCGTGGCTTCAGCGGTGCTGACACATTCGCTGTCAGGCTGCTGCCGGGCAACCCGGTGATCCGCGTGAGCGTGACCGTCGCGCCGCATTAGGTGCTGAAAACCTCTCCCGCCTAGGGCGGGAGAGGACGGCGCGCAGCGCCGGGTGAGGGTGATCGGGTCGGCACGCTCTACCTGCTACGTGCCGACCCGATCACCCTCACCCTCGGCGCAAGGGCGCCTCGACCACCGGGTCAAGCGCCCGGTGGCATGCCTCTCCCGCTCCCGCGGGAGAGGTAGATGAACTGCACGCTCAGTGCTTCTTGCTTGCCACGGAACGCGCCGGCGAAGCCTGTGCGGATTCCTCGGCGCAGACATCCATCGACGCCGGAACAAGGTTCTGTCCCGCGGCGAACGGCGGCAGTTCGCCGGCGTTCTGCAACGCCATCACCTCCTGGAAAATCATCGCGTTATGGGGGCAGAAATCGCTGCCCAGCTTGTTCCCCGCGCTCGACTGCGCGTTCGCCAGGTCAGTCACGAAACGGTCATGCTCGCTCTGCGCGCGCTTGCCGAACTGCTTCTTGAACCAGGCGTCGATCTCCCGCTCGTTCGCCTGCAATTGCGGCTGGTAGCGGGTAATGAACGCGTTGTACTGCGCGTCGTCGGAACATCCTGTCGCCAGCACCATCATCTCGCTGCGCAGTGCCTGCACATCGAACGCGGCCCGCTCGGCCGGCGACATACAGTGCAATTGCGCCGTTGCCTGCTGGCAGATCAGCGTGCCGGCGGCAGCCAGGCTCAGGAACATTACGCGCATCGAAGTCTCCCCGTTGTTCGGCAGGCTCTCTATCCGGCATAACGCCCGCGTCGGGCAAGTGGCGTTTCAATGCCGCGCCCGGCTGACGCCGGTCAGCGCTTTTGCTACAGCCGGCGAACACGGCAGGGGCCCGGAACGTGGCACGCGGCGAGCGCATCGCGATCGGCAGCATCGGAATCGGCTGTCTGGTGCTGAGCCTGAAGGGCGCCGCCTGGTGGATCACCGGCAGCGTGGCACTGTATTCCGACGCGCTGGAAAGCACCGTGAACGTGGCAGCCAGCCTGCTGGCGCTCGGCGCGCTGCACTTCGCCGCCATCCCGGCCGACGCCAACCACCCCTACGGCCACGACAAGGCCGAATTCTTCGCTGCCGTGATCGAGGGTGTGCTGATCGTCATCGCCGCCCTGTCGATCTTCGATCATGCCTGGGACACCTGGCACAATCCGCACCCGATCGGCATGCCGGCCGAGGGGATCGGCCTCAATGCCGTCGCCACCATGCTCAACGGCGCATGGTCGTTCCTGCTGTTGCGCACCGGCCGGCGTCTACGCTCCCCGGTGCTGGAGGCCGACGGCCGGCATCTGCTGGCCGACGTTGTCACGTCGGTCGGCATCGCACTTGGCGTCGCCCTGACGGTACTGACCGGCCAGCTACTGCTCGATCCGCTGCTGGCGGCCGCGACCGGCGTGTATGTGCTGTGGTCCGGCATGGCGATGATCTCCACCTCGGTCGGCGGGCTGATGGACGCCGCGCCGGAGCCGGCGGTGATCAACCGGATCCGCGAACTGGTCGCCGAAAGCGCCGTCGGCGCGCTGGAAGCGCACGATTTGCGCACTCGCCACGCCGGCCGGCTGACGTTCCTGGAGTTCCACCTCGTCGTTCCCGGCAGCATGACGGTTGCCGAATCCCATGCAATCTGCGACCGGATCGAGGAAACGTTGCAGCGCGAGATGGAACAGCTTGTCGTGACTATCCACGTCGAGCCCCCGGAAAAGGCCAAACACCACGGTGTCCCGGTGCTATGAAAACGCTCCGCCCGCCAAAGCCTCTCCCGCCCTGCGGAAGAGGTCGCGGTGCGGCAGCACCGCGGGTGAGGGTATCGCAGCCGCGCGCTATTGTTCGGAGCCACCGCGGCACCCTCACCGGCCGCTGCGCGGCCTCCTCTCCCGCAAGCGGGAGAGGTTATTTGTGGCTCGCGCTGCTCCTGTCCCTGCTGCTGGCGCCCGCAACCCATGCGGGGGAGCGCGTAGTCTCGCTGAACCTGTGCAGCGACCAGATGCTGGTGCTGCTGGCGCCGGAGCAAGTGGCGGCGCTGTCGCCGCTGTCCCGCGACCCAGCCCTGTCCTTCGTCGCCGCCCGCGCCGCGACCTTCCCGGTGGTCCGCAGCACGGCCGAGGCGGTGCTGCGGTTGCGTCCCGATTTGGTCCTGGCCGGGGCATATGGCGCGCAGACCACGCTGGCGATCCTGGAGCAGGAGGGGGTGCCAGTCTGGCGGCTGGATATGCCGCAGGATTTTGCGGCGATCCGGACGCAGACCAAGGCGCTCGCCGCGCGGCTGGGGGTGCCGGAACGCGGCGCCGCTCTGCTGGCGGCGATGGATGCAACCCTGGCGGCGGTGCGTCCCACGGGCCAGCGGATCACGGCCATTGCCTGGGAACCGCGCGGCTACACGGCGGGACCGGGCTCGCTGATGGCCGCCGTGCTGGACGCCGCCGGCCTGACCGACGCCGCCGACGGCCGCCGGCTGGGGCTGGAGGCGCTGCTGCGGCATCCACCCGATCTTCTGGTGGTGCCCGAAACCCCGGACTACCCGTCGCTCGCCACTGCGATGCTGGACAGCGCCGCACTTGCCGCGATCCCAAGACGGGCGCTGCCCCCACCGCTCACCATTTGTGCCGGGCCGTTCACCGCGCAGGCGGTCGCCATGCTCGCGCGATGAGAGGCGAGAGGCAGGAAGCACAGGCGCAAATTACTCCCCCTTCCCTTGTGGGAGGGGGTTGGGGGGAGGGGGCGTGCGGCACGGCACCCCTCCCCGCAACCCCCTCCCACAAGGGAAGGGGGAGTATTCGTATTCTCAGCACTGCCCCCATCCTCCCCACCCTGGCGCTCCTGCTGGCCGTCCTCCTGCTCGCATCCCTCCTTGTCGGCGACGGCATCCTGGCGCTGCCGGACCGGCTGATCCTGCTGCAGATCCGCCTGCCTCGGACGCTACTGGCCGCACTGGTCGGCGGAAGCCTCGGATTGTCCGGCGCCGTGCTGCAAGGCGCACTGCGCAACCCGCTCGCCGACCCCGGCTTGCTCGGCATCACCGGCACGGCCGGACTGGGCGCGGCGATCGTCTTCTACTGGGGCCTGGCAACGCAGTTCGCGCCGGCCCTGCCGCTGGGTGGCTTGGCGGGGGCCGCGGTAGGCGCCGCCTGCCTCCTGGCCTTCGCCGGCCGAGCCCCTTCCGGACCCTCCCTGATCCTGGCCGGCGTCGCAGTGTCCGCACTATCGGCATCGTTACTCGCCCTGGCGCTGAGCCTCGCACCGAACCCCTTCGCCCTGGCGGAGATCACCTTCTGGTTGCTCGGAGGCCTCACCGACCGCTCGCTCCTGCACGTGGCATTGGCAGCCCCGCCGATCCTGCTCGGCATAGCGATCCTGCTGCGGCTTGGCCGCGAACTCGATGCGCTCAGCCTCGGGGAAGAAACCGCCGCCAGCATGGGGGTGCCGGTCGGGCGCACGCTGCGCCTCGCCGCCGCTGGGACAGCACTGGCGGCCGGCGCCGGTGCGGCCGTGGCCGGCGGCATTGGATTCGTCGGCCTTGTGGTGCCGCATTTGCTGCGCCCGCTGGTGGGGCAGCGGCCCGGCGCATTGCTCTCGGCCTCGCTGCTTGGCGGGGCGGCGCTACTGTTGGCGGCGGACCTGATGGTGCGGTTGGCGCCGCTGGTCCTGCCGCTGTCGCAGCCACTTCCGCTCGGGGTTCTTACGGCGTTGCTCGGCGCGCCGTTTGTTGTGGCGATCGCCCGCAAGTCACCTCTCCCATGAAATGGGAGAGGTCGAGACGCGGGAGCGTCGAGGGTGAGGGTGATCGGGTCGGCACACCTGAAGCAGGGGAAGTGTGCCGACCCGATCACCCTCACCCTCGACGCTCACGCGTCTCGACCTCTCCCGCTCCCGCGGGAGAGGTTTCCTTTGGCACGATCTCCCTGTACGGACGCGCGGTCCTCCACGACATCCACCTGACCATCCGCCCGGGCGAGCTGGTCGCCATCTGCGGACCCAACGGCGCTGGCAAATCCACGCTGTTGCGCGCCATCGCCGGCCTGCTCCCCGGCACGCCGCCACGCGATCCGCGCCGCGTCGCCTACCTGCCGCAGGGCGCGCGTTGCGCCTGGGCGCTGACCGTCGCGCAGGTCGCTGCGCTCGGCCGCATTCCCCATCGCGACGCGGCCGAGGCGCCGGTAACATCTGCGTTGCAGAGCTGCGGCATCCTGGCATTGCGCAATCGGCGGGTAGACCGCATCTCCGGCGGCGAAGCCCGCCGCGCCATGCTGGCCCGCGCCTTCGCCACGGAGCCCGAATTGTTCCTGCTGGACGAGCCCACCGCCGATCTGGACCCCGCCGCGGCGCAAGCGATCATGGGCCTGCTGCGCGCCACCGCCGAGTCCGGCCGCGCCGTGGTGGTGGTGCAGCACGCGATCGACCTGGCGACCCGTTACGCCCACCGCATGATCGTCCTGCAAGCCGGCCGCATCGCCGCCGACCTGCCGGCGCGCGACGCCCTGCCGGCTGCCGCCGCGGCGTTCGGTCTGCCGTTCGGCCTTGATCCCGAACCCCGCTTGCTGCCGAACGATGACCGCCTCGCTCAGCCTTGAGCACCTCGCCGCGATGACCCCGGCGAGACGACGGGTGCGGCGACCGCGGCGGATGGGGCCCGCGGCGTTGGTATCGCTCGGTCTGCACGTTGCGGTGATCGGGCTGGCGGTGTGGTGGATGAGCAGATCTGCGCGGATCGTGCTGGAGCCGGCAAATACTCCGGCGACGGTAGAGCTGGTCATGTCGCCCCCCGGTGGCGAATCGGCTGCCGCCGCTGCGCCGCAGCCGGAGAAGACGCCCGCTCCGGACACGCCCGACGCCACCGCGCCGACCCCCGAAGCACCTCCCGCGGCGGTGGCGACGACCGAGCCCGCCCCACCCCCTGCCACGGCGCCCCCACCCCCGGCACCGCCTGCGCCAGAGGCGGCCTCCAACAAGCTGGTCTTCGACTTCGCCCAGGTCGAGAGCGACACGAACGCGCTGGTGACCGGCGACCTGATGGTGCCGCCCAGCCCGGACGTGAAATTCCACAACCGCAAGCCCAGCTACCCGAACGAAGCCGCATTGCGAGGCGAGCAAGGTTCGGTGGTCCTGCTGATCCACGTGTCACCGGACGGGTTGGTCGGCGGCGTGGATGTGGTTCAAAGCTCGGGGTATGGCACGCTCGACCGCGCTGCGCGCGATGCGGTATCGACCTGGCACTTCCTGCCATCGTTCAAAGATGGCCATCCAGTGCCATCCGCCGTACCGATCCGCTTCGTCTTCGCGCTAGACTAACCTCTCCCGCGGGAGCGGGAGAGGTCAAGTCGCGCAGCGACGAGGGTGAGGGTGATCGGGTCGGCACACTTATACCAACCCGCCGGACTCTCGACCGCTCCGCACGGACCGCCCTAACCGTCATGGCCGGCACAAGCCCCGGGACAAACGCCCGGGGCCATGGGCCGGCCATGACGGTTAGGGACGGCCGTTGTCGTACGTCAATCGTTTTGCGGGCTGATATTAGCCCACGTCCCGACCGCTCAGCCTCGCCCGTCTTCCCTCAGCTAAGCCCAGTGCCCCTCCAGCCAGACCCAGCCGCCGGCCGGCTGCTGCGCCCAACGTCCGGGCACCCAGGTCGAGGTGGCCGTTGGTGCCCCCACGTATTGGCCGCCAACCCAGACCCAGGGATTGCCCGGCGTGCCGGTATAAGTCCAATGGCCCGGCTGCCAGACCATAGGCCCACCGCCCTGAGGCGGCGGTGGCACCAGTTCAGCATGCGGCTGCGGCGGCGGCATGGGCGCCACCGGCGCGGCAACCTGCACCTGAGGCGGTGGCTGCACGATCACCTGCGTGGTCTGCGGCGGCGGCCCGCCGCAGGCGGCGAGCGTCAGCAGGCCCGGCAGTGCCAGCCAGGCGTGATGCGGGCGGATCATCATCGTCTCCTGCTCAAGTCCGCCAACGGCCATCGACCCAGATGTAGCCGCCGGTGAATTCCTGCGCCCAGTGCCCAGGCTCCCACACCGCGGTCGGGGCCGGACGCTGCACATAGTGACCCTCGGTCCAATCCCAGGTGGTGCCGTTCCAGGCCCAGTGGCCGGCCTCCCAGGTCACCATCTGCGGTTGCTCCCCCGGGGGCGGCGGAATGGTTTCCACCCGCGGCGGCGGTGGGGCGGTTGGCGCAATGATCACGGTCGAGGTCTGCGCCGAGGCCGGTACGACCGCGCCTCCCACAGCCATGGCCACCAATGCCGGCAGGGCAAGCCGTGTCAGGTTCCGGACAGACATGATGCGTCTCCTTCGGTGTCAATCACCAGAAACAACCAAGTCGTGCCAAACGCGTGATTTGGTTCGGCGAGACAACAGCGTCGCGCTGATTTGGGGCGAGACTAAGGAGCATCCAGCGACACTGGCTTCACAAGTCATTGATACTTTGATCCGTTTATCGATATCGCCAACCAATCAAATTGCCCGCACAATACTTGACTCCGTCAATCTTTCTGGATCAGGCTCAGCCGCATGGCGCACCCCGATCCCACCCTCGAACCTCGCATCGCCGCGGTCCGGCGCTTCAGCCGCTTCTACACGAGTGTCATCGGCGCCTTGCAGGAGGGGCTGTTGCAAAGCCGCTTCTCTTTGACCGAGGCGCGGGTCCTGTTCGAACTTGCCAACCGCCAGGGGACGACGGCCAGCGCGCTGGGGCGCGACCTGGGGCTGGACGCCGGCTATCTCAGCCGCATCCTGCAACGCTTCGCGCAGGAGGGACTGCTGGAGCGGGCGGTGTCCGACGCGGACCGGCGCGCGAGCGTGCTGGCCCTGACGGACGCCGGCCACGCCGCTTTCGCGCCACTGGACACACGCTCGCGCGAGGAGGTCGGGGCGTTGCTGGCGCGGTTGCCGGACCCGGTACAGGCCGAAATCGTCGGGGCGATGGCGCGCATCGAGTCGCTGCTGGACGCTGCGCCACCAGCGGAGGTCCGGCTGCACGACCCGCAACCGGGCGATATCGGCTGGGTGGTGGCCCGGCACGGCGCGCTCTACGCCCGGGAATACGCGTTCGATGCGCGGTTCGAGGCGCTGGTGGCGCGCGTCGCCGGCGCCTTCCTCGGCAGCCATGATCCGGCCCGCGAGCGCTGTTGGATTGCGGAACGTGACGGCGTGAACCTGGGGTCGGTGTTCCTGGTTCGCGTGGATGACGAACTGGCCAGGTTGCGCCTTCTGCTGGTGGAACCGGCCGCCCGCGGACTGGGGATCGGCAAGCGTCTGGTGGCAGAGTGCATCGGCTTCGCCCGTGCCGCCCGCTACCGCCGGATCACGCTGTGGACCAACGATGTGCTGGTGGCCGCACGCGGCATCTATCAGGAAGCGGGCTTTCGGCTGGTAGCGACCAAGCCGCACGCCGATTTCGGCCCGCCCTGCGTCGGCGAGGACTGGGAATTGGTGCTGTGACTTCCCACTCCCGCCCCCTTTCCCCCTCCCGCGCTTGCGGGAGGGGTCAGGGGAGGGTGACGCGAACCGCACGCAGCACCACCCTCCCCTAACCCCTCCCGCAAGCGCGGGAGGCGGACTCCAGTGGCACAGCGCTTGCTCATCAGGCTTGTATGCAAGCCCGGTGAACGCGTCCGTCATGGATCGAACGTCCCTGCCCATCGACCGCGTGATCGTCGACGCGATCCTCGCCGGCAGCATTCGCGCCGGAACGCGGCTGGGCGAGCAAGCCTTGGCAACGCTGTTCGACGTGTCGCGCACGACGGTGCGCGAGGCGCTCGATCCGGCTCGAAACGCGCGGCATGGTGCAGGTCAGCCCGCGACGCGGCTGGTTTGTGGTCGAGCCTTCGCTTGAGGAGGCCCAGGAAGCCTTTCAGGCACGCTGTGCCATCGAAACAGGCATCCTGCGTACTGTCTCGCACATAGAACCATCCGTCATCGCCGCGCTACGCGACCATATCGGCCAGGAACGCGACGCCATCGGCTCCGGCGACGTCGCCGCGCGCAGCTATCTGCTGGGCGACTTCCATGTCTGCATGGTCGAGGCGGTCGGCAACCGCCTGCTCGCCGACATCCTGCGCGACCTCACGGCACGCACCGTGCTGATCTCCGCGCTCTACCAATCCACCCATGACGCGACCGAATCCTGCGACGACCACGAGCGCATCACCGCCGCGCTCGCAGCCGGAGATACGGATCGGGCGGCCAAATTGATGACCGCGCATATCGGCGACGTCGAAGCCGGCCTCACACGCCGCATCGATCCGGATCCGCTGCTGGATCTGCGTCAGGCACTGCAACTTTCACCCAGAAGAGGGGATCGGGAGGGCCGCCAAAACGACCCTCCCGATGCGAGCCCCCGTTCCCGCCACCGGTAGGAAACCACGCCGCCCACCGTCACCAGAAAAGGGGAGCCCGCCATGGACACCGCCGCTGCTCATGCCGCAATGCCGAAGCCACCATCCCCCCTGTACAAATCGCTGTTTGTGCAGGTCGTCGCTGCGCTCGTCCTTGGCGTCGTGCTCGGCGTGCTGACGCCGGACTTCGCTGCCGGCCTCAAATTCTTCAGCGATGCGTTTCTGAAACTGATCTCGATGATCGTCGCCCCGATCGTGTTCTGCGTTGTGGTGCACGGCATCGCCGGTGCCGGCGACCTCAAGAAAGTCGGCCGCGTCGGCGGCAAGGCACTGCTGTACTTCGAGTGCATGACCACGCTCGCGCTGATCGTCGGCCTGGTGCTCGCGTTCGTGGTCGCTCCTGGCAAAGGCATGAACATCAATACCGCCAGCCTCGATCCGCATGCGCTGACCAGCTACGCCGACAATGCCCATAAGCTGAAGGGCGGCGGCATTGGCAGCTTCATTCTCAACATCATTCCCACCACCTCGTTCGATGCGCTGTCGCGGAACGACGTGCTCCAGGTGCTGTTCTTCGCCATCATTTTCGGCGTCAGCCTGGCCCTGGTGGGGGAGCCCGCGAAACCGGTCGCCGACCTGATCGACAAGGTCTCCACGGTGTTGTTCCGCGCCATGGGCCTGATCGTTCGCCTGGCGCCGTTCGGCGTGCTGGGCGCGATCGCCTACACGGTTGGCCAATACGGCGTCGGCTCGCTGCGCCAGTTGCTCTCCCTGGTAGCGCTGTTCTGGGTCTCGGTCGCCTTCTTTGTCATCGTGGTGCTGGGCACCGTGATGCGCCTGACCAGCGGCCTGAGCATTTTCCGCTTCCTGGCATACCTGCGCGAGGAACTGACGATCGTGCTGGCGACCGCGTCGTCCGACGCCGTGCTGCCGCAGATCATGCGCAAGCTTGAGCGCATGGGCGTCAAGCCGTCGGTGGTGGGGCTGGTCGTGCCGACCGGCTATTCGTTCAACCTCGACGCGTTCTCGATCTATTTGACTCTGGCGACGGTGTTCATCGCCCAGGCGACCAATACGCCATTGTCGTTCGGCGATCTGCTGCTGGTGCTGGGCATCTCGCTGGTGACATCGAAGGGCGCGCACGGCGTGCCGGGTTCCGCGATCGTCATTCTGGCGGCCACGTTGAACGCGGTGCCGGCGATTCCGGCGATCGGTTTGGTGCTGGTGCTGTCGGTCGATTGGTTCGTCGGCATGGCCCGCGCGCTGGGCAACCTGATCGGCAACTGCGTCGCCACGGTGGTGATCGCGGCGTGGGAAAAGGACCTGGACGTCGCATTGGCGAAGCAGGTGCTGTCCGGCGACGTGCTGGTCGATATCATCGAGGATACCGCCCCTGTAGCGCTGGCCGCGGAGTAAGTTTCTAATCCCCCTCCCGCCCCCTTTCCCCCTCCCGCTTGCGGGAGGGGTCAGGGGAGGGTGACGCGAACCGCACGCGTCACCCTCCCCCAACCCCTCCCGCTTCGCGGGAGGGGGAAGCTGTTCATTGACCCCCCGAGCGCCCGCCGACACACTTCCGCCGACGTTCCAAGCGAGGCGGTAATGAAAGTCTTCGTCTTCGACCTGCTGGCGTACGGCGAGGAACTCGACCACCTGAAGGTCGGCAACGAACTGCCCTATCCGCTGTCCTCGCGGCACTTCAAATCCGACGTCGCGGTGCGCACCTACGCAGAACACCTCGACGCCTGGGAAGAGATCGACCGGCTCGGCTACGACGGCCTGGGGTTCAACGAGCACCATTGCTCGCCATACGGCCTGATGAATTCGCCCAACCTGATGGCCGCCTCCGCCGCGCAACGCACCAAACGCGTGAAACTGCTGATCTACGGCAACCTGCTGCCGCTGCACGAACCGCTGCGCCTGGCGGAAGAACTGGCGATGCTCGACTGCCTGTCGAATGGCCGGCTGATCTCGGGCTTCGCCCGCGGCATTCCGCGCGAATACCAGGTGCACAACGTGGCGCTGTCGGAATCGCGCGAGCGGTTCGAGGAAGCCTACGAAATCGTCACCCGCGCCTGGACCGAGGACGTCTTCTCCTACCAGGGCAAATTCTGGTCGTATCGCGACGTGGCCTTATGGCCGCGCCCGGTGCAGCGGCCGCATCCGGAGATCTGGGTGCCCGTGGTCGGCAGCAAGGAGTCCATCGAGTTCGCCGCCCGACACAACATCCGCATCACCCCCGGCCTGGCGCCCGGCGGCCTGCAGGACGACATCATCCGCTATTACGCGAAATGCCTCGCCGCCAGCGGACACGCCATCACGCCCGACCATCTGTCGCTCGGGCTATCGGTCTATGTCGCCGACAGCAAGGCGCAGGCGGTGCAGGAGTGTGGTCCCTACCTGCTGTATTTCAATCGCACGCTGTTCAGCCATGGCAACTTCACCGAGACCAGCTTGCAGCGCCAGTTCGGCTATACCTCCGATGCGTCCACCGACTACGTCCGGCCGGAGAACCTGCACGCTGCGCAGCACGCCCGCGAAGATTTTCGTAACATGACGATGGAAGGCGTTGCGCGCCTCGCCGAGCGCCTGCCCTGGGGCACGCCGCAGGAGGTGGCGCAGCGCATCATCGCGTTGGCCGATCATACCGGCGCCAACACGGTGCAGATCGGCTTCAACCGAGGCGCCATGCCGCAGGAGATGTTCCTCGAACAGATCCGACGGTTTGCACGCGATGTGCTGCCGATCGTGCAGGCGCATCAGGTCCGGCGCGTGCCGGCCGCCGAGGAAGTGGTGGCGTAACGGTGTAAAAGAAGAAGGCTCCTTCCCCCCTTGTGGGGGAGGGAGCAGGAAGCATAGGGGAAACGACACCATGCCGGCATCGCCGCTGTCCGCCACCGAGGCCGCGCTGGAGAACCAGCGCTTCGGCGGCCTGCAACTCAAGGTCGCCATTCTGTGCGGGCTCACCCAGGCTTTCGACGGCTACGATTTGAATTCGATCGGCATGGCCGCGCCCGCCTTGGCGCATGCCTGGAACCTGCCGCCCGCCGCTTTCGCGTCCGCGTTCGTCATGTCGAGCGTCGGCATCATGGTGGGCGCGCTGTCCGCCGGTCCGGCCGGCGACCGGCTGGGACGCAAGCCGGTGATTATCGTCGGCCTGTTGTTCATCGGCCTGTTCTCGCTCGCCAGCGCGTTCGCCGGATCGTTGGCAACGCTGACCGTGCTGCGGTTTTTCACCGGCGTCGGCATCGGCGCGCTGATGCCCGCGACGGTGGCTCTGGCGTCGGACTACGCACCAGAGCACATGCGCGCCGTGGTCATCATGCTGGTGTTCGTCGGCAATCCGATCGGCGGGTTCCTCGGCGGACAGGTGATCGCGCAGATGCTGCCGAGCTTCGGCTGGACATCGATCTTTGTCGTCGGTGGCGCGCTGCCGCTGGCACTGATCCCGGTGCAACTACTCTGGTTGCCGGAATCGCCGCGCTTCCTGCTGGGCCGCAACCGCCTGTCGCCGCGTGAACAACGGCTGTTCGCCACGCTGAACATTCAACCGGGGGGACGCGGCCACGCCGTGGACATCGCCACCGGCAATCCGGTCGCCGGCCTGTTCCGTGACGGCCTGGCGCCGACTACCCTTCTCGTATGGGTGCTGTTCTTCGCCAACCTGCTGAGCATGTTCCTGATCAGCTATTGGTTGCCGACGGTGCTGCATCTTTCCGGCTTCACGCCGTCCGGCGCAGTGTTCGCGGCCAGCATGCAGTCCGCCGGCGGCATCATCGGCACACTGATGTTGGGAGCATTCAGCCTGCGTTTTGGCGCCTCGCGGGTGATTTCGATCAGCCTGGCCACCGGCGTGCTGATGATCGCCGCGGTCGGCCTGTTGAATTTGCCGTATCTTGTGCTGCTGGCGGCGATCTTCTGTGTGGGAAGCTGCACCGTCGGCAGCCAGACCGCGGCGAACGGCATGGTGGCGGCGCTGTATCCGGCGCGGGTGCGCACCACCGGGATGGGCTGGGCACTCGGCATCGGCCGGCTCGGCGGCATCAGCGGCCCGGCGCTTGGCGGCCTGTTGCTCGGGCTGGGCTGGCCACCGCGCCAGATCCTGATATGCGCCTGCGTCACCGCGCTGATCGCCACGGCGTGCACCATGCTGTTGCGGCTGCGCGTCCGGCGGCGCACACCGGAACTGATCCTGCGGCAGACATGAAACGAATGCGTGGAGGTGTGACATGAAGGATATCGCTGGCAAGGTCGCGTTCGTTACGGGGGCGGCAAACGGCATCGGGCTTGGCATCTGCCGCGCTCTGGCGCGCGCCGGAGCGCACATCGCGATGGCTGATATCGAGCCGGATACGCTGGCCGGGGCGCGTTCCGAAATCGCCCGGCTTGGAGCGCGCGCGATCGCACTGCCGTTGGATGTCTCGGACGCCGATGCGGTAGAGCATGCCGCCGATGCGGTGGAGGCGGAATTCGGCAAGGTCCACATCGTCTGCAACAACGCCGGCGTTTCGCTGGGCAATGTCAAATTGCTGGAGATGACGCCGGAGCAATGGAGCTGGATCTTCGGTGTCAATCTGTTCGGCGTGGTCAACGGCCTGCAAGCCTTCGTGCCGCGCATCCGGCGCCATGGCGAGGGCGGCCACATCGTCAACACCGCCTCGATGGCTGGGCTCCAGGTCAATCCCGCCATACCGGGCATTGGCGCCTACGCAATGACCAAACACGGCGTCGTCGCGTTGTCCGAGGCGCTGGAGATGGAACTGCGCGGCAGCGGCATCGGTATTTCGGTGCTGTGCCCAGCGCAGGTGAATACGACGCTCTACGAATCCGGCAGCCGCCGGCCGGAACGTTTCGGTGGCAGCTACGAACGGGACGACGCGCAAACGGCCCGCGCACGCTCGGAGACCGGCTTGTCCGCGGATGCTGTCGGCCGGCATGTGGTGCACGCGATTCGCACCGGGGAGTATTTCGTATTCACGCATCCCGATGCGCGTTCACGGGTCGAGGAACGCCATGCGCGCATGCTGGCCGGGTTCGATGCCGCGGAAGACTATATCGCCAACTTGCGATAGGAGACGCCGCATGCATCGCAGGATCGCCGGCCTGGTCGTGGGTCTTGTCCTGCTGGCGCTGCCCGCCTGGGCCCAGCGCACACTGACCATCGGGGTCGGCGGGGCGTTCAGTTCGATGGACCCGCACTACTTCAACCTCGGTCCGAACAATGTGCTGACCAGCTACGTGTTCGAGCCGCTCGTGCGGTTCAACGCAAAGTTCCAGCCCGAGCCATCGCTTGCGGAATCTTGGAAGGCGATCGAACCCACCACGTGGGAATTCAGGCTGCGTCCCGGGGTGACGTACACCGACGGCACGCCGTTCACCGCCGACGATGTTGTCTTCACCTTCGGACGCATTCCGACCGTGCTGAACAGCCCGTCGAGTTTCAACTTCGCGGTGAAGCCGATCACGCGGATCGAGGTGGTGGACGACCGCACGATCCGCTTGCATACCGCGCAACCGGCGCCGCTATTGCCGTTCAACATGTGCACGGTGCGGATCGTCAGCCGCAAGCACGGCGAGGGCGCCACGACCGCTGACTACAACTCCGGCAAGGCGGCGATCGGCACCGGGCCGTATCGCATGACCGAGTTCATGGTCGGCGACCACGCGGTGTTCCAGCGCAACGATGGCTGGTGGGACAAGCATCCGGCGTGGGACACCGTGCGCTACCGGCTGATCGCCGACAACGGCGCGCGCAATGCGGCGCTTCAGGCGGGCGACGTGGACGTGATCGACCAGGTGCCGACGCACGATGTCGCCGATCTGCGCAAGAATCCCAAAGTGTCGGTGGTGTCGGCGCCCGGCCAGCGGCTGATCTACCTGTTTGCCGATTCGGGCCGGGAGCAAACGCCGTTCGTGACCGACGTTGCGGGGAATAGGCTGGCAACGAATCCGTTGCGCGATGCTCGGGTGCGGCGCGCGCTGTCGCTGGCGATCAATCGTGCGGGCATCCGCGATCACATCATGGATGGGCTGTCGGCGCCGACCGGGCAGCTCATGCCGGAAGGCGCCAGCGGCTACGATCCTGCGATCAAGATCGATCCATACGATCCCGCGGCAGCGAAGGCTCTACTGGCCGATGCGGGCTATCCGAACGGATTCGCGCTGACCCTGCACGGACCGAACGACCGCTACGTCAACGATCGCGCCATCGTCGAGGCGATCGCGCAGATGTGGACGCGCATCGGCGTCAAGACCGCGGTGGAAACGATGCCGGCCGCGACCTTCTTCCCGCGCTCTGTGCGTGCCGAATTCAGCATCCGGCTGACCGGCTGGGCGAGCGACACCGGCGAGGCGTCCAGCCCGTTGATCGAGTTGCTGGCATCATCGAACCCGGACAAGGGCCGCGGCGCGGTGCTGGATCCGTCGCATTATGGCAACCCGGCGGTGGACGCGATCGTCGAACAATCGCTGACGACGATCGACACCACGGCACGCGAGGCGCTGTATCGTCAGGCGGAAGAATTGGCGATGGCGCAGACCGCGATCATTCCGGTCCATCACCAGGTCAATATCTGGGCGATCCGCCAAGGGCTGGTGTTCCATATGCGCATGCAAGAGGGCACGCGCGCCTGGGACATCGAATGACTTTTACCTCTCCCGCTCGCGGGAGAGGTTGTTTAATGCGGCTGCCAGATCGCCCAGACTGTACGGCTTGCGCAACCGCGGCCATTCCAGCCCGGCCAGGCCGTCGAGTTCGGCGAATCCGCTGGCAATCAGAATCGGCAACGACTTATCCAGTTCGCGGGCTCGCTTCGCGAGTTGCACGCCGGTCATGCCGGGCATCATGTGATCGGTCAGCAGCAGATCGAAATTGCCATCCTGACGGAGCACCGCCAGCGCTTCCTCGCCCGATGCAACGGCGGTGGCTGCATCATGGCCAAGCTCCTCCAGCATCGACGTCGTTCCCGCAACGACCAGCGGATCGTCGTCCACCAGCAGGATACGCAGACTGTGCGCAACAGACCCGCGCTCGTCGACGGCCGGAACGTCGCCGGATAGCGTCTGCACCACGGGTTCAGTTGTGCGCGGCAGCCACAACTCGACCGTCGTGCCCACGCCAGGCTGGCTCGACAACGTCAGCGCGCCACCCGACTGCACGGCAAAACCATGCACCATCGACAGCCCGAGGCCGGTTCCCTTGCCGGGACCCTTGGTGGTGAAAAACGGATCGGCCGCACGGGCCAGCGCCGCCGCATCCATGCCGGTGCCGTTATCGCCAACCGTCAGCACGACATAGTCCCCGGCGGGCGCCGCGGGTTCGCCACCAACTGCGATGAATCCGGTGTCATTGGCGGTAACGGTGGCGTTGCGTGCGGCCAAATTCAGGCGGCCGCCCTGTGGCATGGCGTCGCGCGCGTTCGCCGCGAGATTGAGCAAGGCCAGTTCAAGTTGATTAGGATCGGCGCGCAGTTTCCAAATGTCCGCGGGAAGATCCTCTTCGATACGAATTGCAGGGCCGAGCAAGTGACTCAACATCGGACGCAGCGAGGCAAGCAGTTGGCGTGGATCCAACGGTCCTGGCGTCAGCTCCTGCTGACGGGCAAAAGCCAGCAATCGCGTGGTGAGCGCCGCGCCACGTCTGGCGCCCTGCACCGCGGCATCCAACAGCCGCGCAGCGCGGCTGTCCTCCGCGGGCAGTCGCCGGGCGAGCAATTGCAGACTGCCTTGGATGATCATCAACAGGTTGTTGAAGTCGTGCGCGACGCCACCGGTCAGGCGGCCCAGCGCCTCCAGCTTTTGCGCCTGGCGCAGCGCGGTTTCGGCGCGATTGCGCGCCGTGATGTCGTTGATCACCGACAGAGAGTGCAAAAAGCGTCCGGTCGCGGGATCGCGTTCGGGACGTGCGGTCAGCACGATGTCGGCGACCTCGCCCGACGCCTTGACCAGGCGATATTCAACCGACCGGCTTTCCATGGCGGGTACGCTGTCGACCAGCTCGGGCACCGCCTTCTGGCGGTAAAGCACGGCCGATGCCGGTTCGAGGAACTCGGCAAAAGAGTGGCCGACCGCCCGGGATTTGGCATAGCCGGTATAGGCAACCCAGGCTTCGTTGACTTCCAATAGCAGTCCGTCCTTTCCCATCGAATGGACCGGGATGGGGATGCGCTGAAACGGCAGAAAGTATTCGGTCTGCAATTGCGCGGCTTGTGATGGTTCCTCCGCGGCAGCTTCCGTTTGCGGGTCCAACGGCAATCCAAAGCCCTCCAACGACGCACCTTCGTTCCAAAATCGGAGAGTCTTGTGGGCTTTGGAACACGACAATGCTAGTCGCCAGCGGTGGAAGGACGGCGAAGTGACGTTAGCCACGCCGCGTTTCACACAGAGTTGATCAGGCCGCAAACGGGGGGAGAGCCTGAGCCAACAATCAGGATGCTGTGCGGGTCAGCCGGTCACACCATGAAACTCCAGTGCCTTCAATGCACGAGTGCCGCAGTGGATCGATACCAACGCAAGCATTCGACTTTTGCAGTCCAGGACTTAGCTGGTGGGGAGTTGGGCTGCCCTGTCGCGCCCTAGGTCGACGCTACATGCAGCCTGATCAGGTTCCACGATGCCGGCGCGAGGGTCGCCCGCAGGTGGTCCTGCGACACGTGCACATCTGCCAATATGCTCGGTTTCACCCGATCCGGGTGCTGCTTCGTATTGCTCGCGTGGAGATCGGATCCGTGGAGTTGCCACGCCTCGCGCTCTGCAAGAGAACCGACGCCATGCATTACAACTTCCAGCGGCATCTCCTCGCTCAGATGGCGATTTAACGCGAACAGCGTCAGGGTGGCAGCTTCACCATCGTGCACCGCGGCCAGGCTGAGATACGGCGCGATCAGCGGAAACCACAGATCCGCAGCACCACGCGGATCGTAATACCGCGCGCTGTATTCCGGAGCGTCGAACTCCGCGCGCAGCACTGTCCCCCGACCGAATTGGCTGAATTGAGCGAACGGATAGAAAATCGTCTGTCGCCACGCCGACCCGCCGGTCTCCGTCATGATCGGCGCGATCACGTTCACCAACTGCGCCAGGCATGCGATCTTCACCCGGTCGGCATGGTTCAGTAGCGAAATGCACATGCCCCCGAACGCCAGCGCATCCTGCATCGAGTAATGCTCTTCAATGATCGGCGGCGCGATCGGCCAACCGGGTCGCGTGCGATCCTGCTGCCGCCGGCGCGTACGATACCAGACATTCCATTCGTCAAAGCTCAGCATGATGCGCTTCGCCGAATGCCGCCGCGCCGATACGCCGTCGGCGATCGCCGTCACCTGTTCGATGAACCGATCCATCAGCACGCCGGTCGCCAGCAGCGCTCCCGCATTCCCCGGCATAATCGTTGACATAAAGATGCAACGAAATCGCATCCACCTGCTCGAAACAATGTTCGAGGACCGTTTGCTCCCAGGCGCCGAATGTCGGCATGTTGGGGCCCGACGATCCGCAGGCAACCAGTTCCACGCCCGGATCGACCCAGCGCATCAGCTTTGCCGTTTCGGTTGCGACCCGGCCATACTCGTCGGCGGTTTTTGCCTGCATCTGCCACGGCCCGTCCATCTCGTTGCCGAGGCACCACAGCTTCACGCCGTGCGGCGCGTCCCAGCCATGCGCGCGGCGTTGCTCGGACAGTGCGGTGCCGCCCGGATGGTTGCAGTATTCGAGCAATCGCCGCGCCGCGTCGCCGTCGCGCGTGCCGAGGTTGACCGCCAGCATCGGCTCCACCTCGGCCATGCGGCACCAGTCGATGAACTCGTTGGTCCCGAACCGGTTGGTTTCGGTGGAGAGCCACGCAAGGTCGAGCCGGCTGGGCCGTTGTTCAATCGGACCGACGCCATCCTCCCAGTTGTAGCCTGAGACAAAATTGCCGCCGGGATAGCGGATCACGGTCGGAGCCAGTTCGCGCACCAGCGCCAGCACGTCACGCCGGAAGCCATGCTCGTCGGCTCTCGGGGTGGCCCGGTTCGAAGATGCCGCCATACACGCAGCGGCCGATATGCTCTACGAACGCGCCGAACAGACGGCGGTCGGTGATGCCGATGATCCAATCCGCCCGCAACCGGACATGAACGGTACGCATCATTTTCCTCCCTTGCGTGCGGGACTGTGCCCTGGGCTTGACCCAGCCATCCATCGCGGCACGGTGCTGGCAAAGATGGCCGGGTCAGGCCATGACAATGAAGCATGAGAGGAAACGCCGCCATGAGCGATGCCCTGCCGACTGCCACCCGCGTATCCGACCCCGGCATCCGCGCGCTGTATCGCCTGGAGAATTGCTGGCAGGCGTGGCTGGACGTCGAGGTTGCGCTGGCACGCGCACAAGCCGAACTCGGCATCATTCCGCAGGAGGCGGCGGAAGCGATCGCTGGCGCCGCACGGCTGGAATTGCTCGACCGCGCCCGCATCGACGAAGGCTTCGCCCGCACCGGCCACACCATCGTGCCGCTGGTCTGGGAACTCAGCCGCGTGGTTGGGGAACAACATGGTGGGTGGGTGCACTGGGGCGCGACCACGCAGAACATCACGCAGACCGGCGATCTGCTGGTGCTGCGCCAGGCGCACGGGGTGTTTCTGAAATTGATCGGCGAAGCGCTGACGGCGATGGCGGATCTCGCCGAACGCGGCGCAGATATGCCGATACCCGGACGCACGCACGGACAGCATGCGGTGCCGGCGACGTTCGGATATAAAGTGGCGGTGTGGATCGATGAGCTTATCCGGCACGTGGAACGATTTCGCCAGGCGAGACCTCGGATTTTCGTCGCGATGTTAGGTGGGGGCGCGGGCACGTTTGCGTCGTTGGGAGAGCAGGGGCCGCCGGTGCAGGCGGGGATCGGGCGGCAGTTGGGAATGCTGCCGATGACCATCCCATCGCGCGCGCTTGGCGATCATCTTGCTGAGAACATTTGTTTGCTTGGGATGTTAGCGGCGACGTGCGGCAAGATCGGCCGCGAGATCTACACGCTGATGAAGACCGAATTCGGCGAGGTGGAGGAGCCGGTGCCGCCCGGCACGGTCGGCAGTTCCACCATGCCGCAAAAACGCAATCCCAAGCTGTGCCAGGACATCATTGCCGCGTCGGCCGAGGTACGTTCGCCGGTGCCGCTGGCATTGGAGGCGATGCAGACGGAACATGAAGCGGACCGAACCACCAGCCTGATGTTCGACTCCGCCGAAGCGCGCGCCTGCATCGCAACCGGCGACATGCTGAGCAGATTGGGGGAGGTGATGCGGGGGCTGCGGCTGGATCCGGCGCGGATGCGGGCCAATCTGGATCTCGGTGGTGGACTGATCATGGCAGAGGCGGTGATGCTGCAACTCGGCGCGGTGATCGGGCGGCAGCACGCGCATGATGTGGTTTACGAAGCCGCGCAGGATGCGTTTACGCAAAATCGCTCGTTCGGCGGGCTGCTGGCCGCGGATCCGCGGGTCACTGCGCATCTTGACGCGCGAGCGATCGAGGCGTTGCTCGATCCGACTGCTTATACCGGCCTGTGCGGCAAGATGGCGCGTGACGCGGCGGCGCGCGCGCGCGATCTGACGGCTGAGATCGGGAGGGCGTAGGCCGTCACGGGGTAACGATCGTTTCAGGAGTGCTGAGCATGCAAATCACCGCCGTCCGTGTGCTGCGACTGCGCGGCACGATGCAGACTTCCGGACCGTTCTGGGAGGAACGCCTGGTGCGGCCGATCGACATCTATCCGGAATACCGCGTGCGCAACGACTTCGAAGGCGGCGTGCAAATCGATCCGACGCATTTCAGTGTCGAGCAATATTTTATCCGGATCGAGACCGACGAGGGACCGCACGGCATCGCCGGTCCGCTGCCCGAAATGGTGGCGCTGTTCGTGGCGAAGCGGCTGCGGCCGATCCTGCTGCAACAGGATCCGATCGCGCATGAAAAGCTGTGGGATCAGATGCATCGTATCATGGTGCATGGCCGCCAGGGCGACGCGATGCTGGCGATCAGCGCGATCGACTGCGCTTTATGGGACTTGAAAGGCAACTGGCTGGGTCAGCCGGTGTTCCGCTTGCTCGGCGGTCCGACCCGCGACGCAATGCCGTGCTATGCGTCGATGCTCGGCTTCGCGGTGCGCGATCTGGAACGAGTGCGGGAGCGCGCGGCAGAATACCAGGCGCTGGGGTATCGTGCGCAGAAGTGGTTCTTCCGGCACGGGCCGATGAGCGGCCCCGAAGGCATGCGCGAGAACGTCGCCCTGGTCCAAACGTTGCGCGAGACGTTGGGCGAGGACGACGACATCATGATGGATTGCTGGCAGTCGTTCGACCCGATCTACGCGGCAGAGCTTGCTGAACGGATCGAGGAATTCCGCCCGCGCTGGCTGGAAGAATGCGTGATGCCCGATCGCATCGACAGCTACCGGCGGGTGAAGGATACGACGCGGATTCCGTTGTCCGGCGCAGAGCATGAATACACCCGCTGGGGCTTCAAGCGCTTCATCGACGCCGAGGCTCTGGACGTGTTGCAGCCGGATATTTACTGGGCCGGCGGATTGTCGGAGGTGCTGAAGATCGCAGCGTATGCCAGCGTGCATGATTTGATCGTGATCCCACATGGCCATTCGACTCCGGCGGGCCTGCATTTTTCGCTGGCGCAGTCGCCGCTGCTGACTCCGTTGCAGGAGTATCTGGTGAAATGGAACGCCATCAACCAGCATTTCCTGGCGCATCCGCTGGTGCCGGAAAACGGCATGTTGCGCGTTCCGACGCAACCGGGTCTGGGAATGGCGCTCGATCCGGCAAAGATCGAATCGGAGGAGGATGTGTAGCAATTAGAATTCTCGGGGAAATAATCGAATCGGCTGCCGGCGGATCACGACTCCCTGTGTCATGGCCAGCGGAGGCCGTCCATGACACCGGGGATTACGGTGTGATTGACTGAAGCACTTACTTCCCCGCGGAGCCTTATACCAGCCCGCAAAACGATTGACGTACGACAACGGCCGTCCCTAACCGTCATGGCCGGCCATGACGGTTAGGGCGGTCCGTGCGAAGCGGTCGAGAGTCGATCGTTCGACGGGTTGGTATTAGTGCGCACCGCGCCGCGGATCGAACGGCCGCAGATCCATCGTGGTTTCGTGGCCGAGCACCTGATGCGCCAGCAGCTTGCCGGCCAACGGACCGATCGTCAGGCCGGCGGCGCCGAGGCCGTTGCCAACGAACAGACCATTCACGCCGCGCACACGCCCTAACAACGGCAAACCGTCAGCCGACACGGGACGAAAGCCGACGCGGGTTTCGATGATGGTCGCCGCCGCCAATCCCGGCGCGACGTGCAACGCTTCCTGCAAGACCTCAAGCTGGCCGGCGGCGGTGACTCGATAGTCGAACCCGGCATCGGCTTCGCGCGTGGCGCCGGCCACGACGCGCGAGTCCTCGAATGCCAGCAGGTAGTGCGCGCTTTGCGGCAACACGACCGGCCACGCCGAGGTATCGGTGTCCGGCAGACGCAGATGCACGATCTGCCCGCGCATCGGCACCACCGGCAGTGCGATGCCAAGTGCCCGCAGCAGCGCGGGCGCCCAGGCACCAGCGGTGACGACCACGGCATCGGCCGCCAGCGTTTCGCCGGCAACACGGACGCCGGTCACGCGCCGGTCGGAGGTCGCAAGTTCCGCTACGCCGTCTCGCAGGTTCGCGCCTCGATCCTGGGCGGCGCGCAGCAGCGCGGCGGTCAAACGCCTGCCATCGACGCGCGCTCCGCCGGTCACCAGGACGCCCGCAAGGCCAGCGCGCAGTGGCGGAAACAGGGCGCGTGTGTCGGTTGCCGAGAGACGACGCACCTCGCCGGCTTCCGGTGCCGCGGCCGCGCGCGAGCGCACGTATTCCGCGATGAAATCCAACTCCACCGCGTCGCCCGACACGCACAAGCCACCGACCCGCGCATAGCCGAGGTCATGGTCGCCACTCGCACCGACCAGCGTCAGCAGTTCGGGGTAATAACACGCGCCCGCTGCGTAAAGCCTATAGAACGGTCCGTCATCGGCGCCCGATACCCATGGACAGACGATGCCGGCACCGGCCGCGGTGGCGCGCCCTTCGTGCCCCGCATCGATCAGCGTGACGTCGGCGCCGGCATGCACAAGATGCAGTGCCGTGCTGGCTCCCAAGACGCCACCGCCGATAACGGCTACGCGCATCAGCTAACCGCACCGCCGGCGCGCAACGCTGCGATCTGTTCATCGGAGTAACCCAGCGCGTGCAGCACTTCCTCGGTATGCTCGCCGGCGGCGGGAGGCTGGCGGCGCAGTCCGGGCGCTTCGTCGTCGAAACAGATCGGCGTGGTCGGCAGCTTCGCCACGTTGCCCTTCGGCATGCGCAGCGGCAGCATCCGCCCGTGCGCGTTCAACTGCGGATCGTCGAACAGATCGGACGGCGTGCGCACCGGCGCGAAGGGGATGTTCGCTGCGTCCAGCAGCCGTTGCAGCGTGGCGATATCGTGGTCTCGCGCGATGGCAGCCACATAGTCGCGCAGTGCCGGATTGTTGTTGACTTTATCGGCGTTGCTGGTGAAGCGGGGATCGGACAGCAATTCGAGGCGCTTGAAGGTGGCACAGAAACTGTGCCAGTGGTTGTCGGATGTGATACCGATGAACAGGTTCTCGCCGTTCTTGGTAGGGAATGATTTGTAGATGCCCCAGGAACGGCGGCGGATCGGCATGGGCGGTGTGGGAACGCCGGTCGCGGCCTCGCCGGCCATGTGCTGCGCCACCAGGAACGCGGCGGACTTGTACAACGAACTGGTGACCTTGCGGCCGATGCCGTCGCGATCACGCTGCCGCAAAGCGGCGAGCACGCCGATCACGCCCATCACGCCACCCATGATGTCCACCACCGATGCGCCGGCGCGCAGCGGCTGTCCCGGCGGACCGGTCATATAGGCCAGGCCGGTTTCGAACTGCGCCAGTTCGTCGAGCAAGGGGCGATGTTCGGACGGTCCGGGCAGGAAGCCCTTCATCGCCAGGTAGATCAGGCGTGGATTGACATCGTGCACGGCGTCCCAGCCCAGGCCGAGACGGTCCATTGTGCCGGGGCCGAAATTCTCGATCAGCACGTCGGCGTTGCGCGCCATATCCTGTGCCACTTTCAACCCGGCGGCGGTTTTCAGGTCGATGCAGACGCAGCGCTTGTTGCGGTTGAAATAGACGAAGAATCCGGTAGCGAAACCATGCAGCCGGCGGGTGCGATCGCCGTCCGGCGCCGGCTCCACGCGGATCACGTCGGCGCCAAGATCGGCCAGCACCATGCCGCAAGACGGCCCCATGACGGTGTGGGTGAATTCGAGGATCGTGAGGTCCTGTAGCGGCATGATCGACATGCGTTGTTTCTCCTACGCCCACCCTGCCGGCGGCGTGAACCCAAGCCACGCTTGCTCCAGCATCTCGGCAACGGCGATCGTGGTGCGGTCGCCATAAATCGGCCCGACGATCTGCACGCCAAGCGGCAGACCGGCGCGCGTGAATCCCAACGGTGCGATCGATGCCGGCAAGTGATAGCCGCCGGTCAGGCCCGGCCAGAACAACATGTCGTTGTAAGCGATCGTGCGGCCGTTCACCGTGATTGTGCGCTCCCAGGTGTTGCCGTCCTGCCGATGCGGCAACGCGGCCGTGGCGATTGGCGGGCACAGCAGTACGTCCCACTCCTGGAAGAACGCCGTCCACGCGCGGCGATATTTCGTGCGCTTCTCATTCAAACCGATCCAGGTGCGATGCGGCAGATCGACGCCTCGCAGCATGATCGCGTCCGCACTCATGTTGTCTGGCGAGAGCCGAGCCACAGCGGCGCGCTGTTCGGCGAGCTGCTTCTCCGTCAGCCGCCCGCTCCAGGCCGCATTCAGCAGTCTGAGATAGAGGTGATAAGCGTCCATCGCGGCGAAGGGCGGCCGGGCGGTGCGACTGACGATGGCGCCCTCGCGTTCGAGGAATGCGGCGAGCTCGTCCAGCTTCGCCACCAACTCGGCGTCGGTTTCCTGCCCTGGTTCGTGCGACCACACCGCGATGCGCAGGTCGCGCAGTGTTGTCGCACGAGGCGCCGGGAGATTGTAGGTGAGCGCTGTCTCCGCGGGATCGGGCCCCGCGAGAATCTCCAGCGACAGCGCAAGATCGGCGGCGGAACGGGCAATTGGGCCAAGGACGGAAATATCGGTCGGCGCGGTTGCGCTGGTCGCCGGATCGCCGATCGCCGGGCACAGCGCCCAGGTGGGTTTGTGGCCGAACACGCCGCAATAATGCGCCGGCACGCGCACCGAGCCACCGATGTCGGTGCCGAGTTCAAGACCGGCAAAGCCTGCCGCCATCGACGCCGCCGAACCGCCGGACGATCCGCCCGGCGTATGCGCAACGTTCCACGGATTCGAGGTCGCGCCGTAGACCGGATTATAACTTTGCCAGTCCGCCAGATCGACCGGCACATTGGTCTTGCCGAACACCACAGCGCCCGCCGCCTCCAGCCGGCGGATCGCCAAGGACGAGGTGCCGGCGCGATGGGCAAGCGCCTCCTTGTGGCCACGCGTGGTGGACAGGCCGGCGACGTCGAAGCTCTCCTTCACCGTCATCGGCACGCCGAACAGAGGAGCGCTGCGATCGCCGCCGGAGTTCAGGGCGCGGGCCCGGTCGCGGGCGCGATCGAAGTCGCGCACCACAACGGCGTTGATGCGGGAATCCAGGCGCTCGACGCGCGAGATGTAATGTTCAAGCAATTCGCTGGCGGAAATTTCGCCGGCGCGCAGGAGGGCTGCGAGGCTTGTGGCCGGTTGGAAGGACAGGTCCATGGCTTTCACTCCCAACCGGGTGGTGGCACGAAGCCTTGCCACGCGGTCTCCAATAATTTCGCAACTTCGATCGTGGTGCGGTCGGCGTATTGCGCGCCGACGATCTGCACGCCGAACGGCAACCCGTCGGGCGAAAAGCCTAAAGGCGCCGCCGTTGCCGGCAACAGGTAGAAGCATGAGATGCCGGACCAGAACATCTGGTCTGTCGCCGGCACGCGATGGCCGTTCACCGTGATGCTGCGTTCCCAGCGCTCGCCGGCGTGGTCGTGCGGTTGCGCCGGACTCGCGGCCACCGGGCAGAGGAACACGTCGTAATCCTGGAAGAACGCGGCCCATTGGCGGCGCATGCGCTGGCGCGTGTCGTTGGCGATCAGGAAGTCGCGATGCGTCATGCTGTTTCCGCGCGCCATCATCGCGTAGTAGCTGGTGTCGTCGCGTTGCAAACGTTCGGCTTCGGCGCGCCAGCGCTGCATCGCCGCGGCGTCGTTGCGCGCACTGGTGGTGGCGCGCAGCATCTCGATATACAGCCGATGGCCGAGCGCGAGGTCGAAATCCGGGCGTGCCGTCATGCTGACCGTGGCGCCCTCGCGGCGCAGGAAGTCCGCGAGTTCTGTGAGCTTGCCGGTGATCGCGGCGTCAACCTCGGAAAGCGGATGGTCGAGCATCACCGCGACGCGCAGGCCTTTGAACGACGTCGCGCGTGGTGGCGGCAGGTCGAGTTTCCAGCCGGCTTCTATCGGTTCGGGGCCGGCCATGACTCCGAGCGCGACGTCCAGGTCCACGGCGGAACGTGCCAGCGGGCCGATCACCGCGATGTCGGGTTGCGCACCGGCGACGCTTGCGAGCGACTGGCCGAACGGCGGGCAGATGCCCCAGGTCGGCTTGTGGCCATAGACGCCGCAATAGTGCGCAGGATTGCGGATGGAGGAACCGATGTCGCTGCCGGCCTCGATGCCGGTCAGTCCGGCGGCGAGCGCCGCGGCGGATCCTCCCGACGAACCGCCGGGGGAAAGCGCCAGGTTCCACGGGTTGTTGGTGGTGCCGTAGATCTCATTGTAGCTCTGCCAGTCGGCCAGCATCAGCGGCACGTTGGTCTTGCCGAACAGCACCGCGCCGGCATCGAGCAAGCGATCCACGGCGAGAGCGTTGCTGTTGGCGATGTTGTTGCGGAAGGCGGTCGCGCCCCAGGTGGTTGGCAGCCCGGTGACGTTGAAACTCTCCTTGATGGTCATCGGCACGCCGAACAGGGGGGCACTGCGATCTTGCTGCTGGTCCAACGTGCGGGCCCGGGTGCGGGCACGGTCGAAGTCGCGCACCACGACGGCGTTGATGCGCGGATCGAGGCGTTCGACGCGGGCGATGGTGTGGTCCAGGAGTTCGAGGCAGCCGATGTCGCGGGAACGGACAGCCGCGGCCAGGCGGGTGGCTGGCAGGAATGTTGGGTCCATGATTGCCTTTCTTTCCCCTCTCCCGCGAAGCGGGAGAGGAAGGGTGAGGGTGCTGCGTGACGACCCGAGCACCCTCACCCTCGATGCTTCGCATCTCGACCTCTCCCGCTCCCGCGGGAGAGGTAAAACCTCAAGCGATCGACGAGTTGAAGGTGCCACCGTCGAGGATCAGGTTATGTCCGACGATGAACCCGATCTTGGCAGAGCATAGGAACGCGCACGCATCGCCGAATTCCGCCGGATCGCCGACACGGCCGGCGGGGGAGTTCTTCGCCCGCTCCTGCACCAGTTCATCCACCGGGCGGTTGGATGTGCGTGCCGCTTCGTGGAAGCCGCCACGCAGCCGGTCAGTCAGGAACGGGCCGGGCAGGATGTTGTTGATCACCACGTTGTGCCGCGCCACCTGCCGCGCCAGGCCGGCGACGAATCCGGTCAAACCGGCGCGCGCGCCATTGCTCATGCCGAGTTCGGGGATCGGCGACTTCACCGACGCCGACGTGATGTTGACGATGCGGCCAAAGTTGCGCTCGATCATGCCGTCGATCACCGCCTTGATCAGGAAGATCGGCGTCAGCATGTTGGCATCGATTGCCTTGATCCAGTGGTCGCGATCCCACTCGCGGAAGTCGCCACGCGGCGGACCGCCGGCGTTGTTCACCAGGATATCGGGCGCAGGGCAGGCGGCGAGCGCCGCGGCGCGGCCGGCATCGGTGGTGATGTCGCCGGGCACGGCAATGACCTTGACCCCCGTCTCCTTGCGGATTTCCTCGGCGGTGCGCTCCAGGTCCGCCGCGGTGCGCGCGGTGATCACCAGGTCCACGCCTTCGCGCGCGAGCGACATCGCACAGGCGCGGCCCAGGCCCTTGCTGGCGGCGCAAACGATGGCTTTCTTGCCTTTGAGTTCGAGATCCATGTGGCTTCCTCCGCCTTGGGTTGGTTCGTCAGGCGGTATCCGGGGTCTGCGGTGCCCGGTCAAGCGCGGGGCCTGGTTGGAGGGACCTGATGCCGCGTCCGTGCCTCGGGGCGGCAGCGAAAGGGTTTTATCACGGAGGAAGCGCGGAGGGCCACGGAGGGCCACAGGAGTCGGAGTGGTTTGCTCCGACAGGGTGCTTGCCCCGATGAGGCGGCCAAGATGACTCTCGTGGTCCTCCGCGCTTTCTCTGTGATAAAAGCTTTGCTTTGCTGCCGGCTGCACCAAACTTGGGAGGAGTGCTCGCCATGGACGTTCAACCTATAATGCCGAACTTCGCCGCCGAGATCGCCGGCATCGATCTCTCGCAGCCGATCGACGCGGCAGCCGTGCGGGCAATCTGGGATGCGATCGATCGCTACTCCGTCCTGGTGTTCCACGACCAGCGCCTGACCGACGCGCGGTTGCGCGACTTCGCCGCTGCGTTCGGTCCGCTGGAAATCGGCCGGGGCGCGTTGCAAGGCGGCAGGCGACGGCTGGCGATTTCACAGATCGGCGATATTTCCAATCTCGACGAGGACAACAACGTGCGCGGGCGCGAGGATCGGCGCCGGCTCGACAGCCTTGGCAACCGGCTCTGGCACACCGACGCGCTGTACATGCCAGTGCCTGTCGTTCTGGGCATGCTGCACGCGGTCGCGGTGCCGCCGCCAAGTGCGCTGGGTGGCGGCGAGACGGAGTTCGCCGACATGCGCGCGGCCTACGATGCGTTGCCGGAGGCGACCCGGACCGAAATCGACGATCTGATCGTCGAGCATGACATCTTCTGGTCACGCGGCCAGATCGGCTTCACGGCGTTTCAACCGGGGGAGAGGGAGAAATATCCACCCTCGCCGCAACGCCTGGTGCGGCGGCACCCGGGATCGGGGCGCAAGACGCTGTATCTCTCGGCCCACGCCTCCCACATCGTCGGCTGGCCGATCGCGGAAGGGCGCTTGCTCCTGCTCGATTTGAACACGCACGCGACGCAGCGGCAATTCGTTTATAGTCATAAGTGGCGGGTGGGCGACCTGGTAATCTGGGACAATCGCTGCACCATGCATCGCGGCCGGCCACACGATGAATTCGCAGCCACGCGACCTGCGGCGCGCGACGACGCTGGATACCGGATCGACGCTGGAACAGGCGGCGTAGGGCGCTCGGGATGCAAAACGGGGTCAGCCCAGCTATATCAGCGCTGACAAACAGAATTTGGTCATGAGCAGCATGCGGGCTGAGGTGTTCGAGGCGTTCCGGTCCATCGACATACCGGAGGATAAGGCTCTGAAGGCAGCAACCGGGCTTGGTCAACGCGATCAGGACGTCGCTTCGTTCGAGACCGACATCAGCTTCACGAGTTGGATGACGGGCTTTGTTCTGGCATTTCAGGTGGCGACCTTCGCCAAGCTGTTCATTCATTAGACGGCCTGAAGCAGCAGTCTCGCCGGCAAGCTGTACCGATGAGTTGGAGCCATGCGACCTTCAGAGTGCGATGACGTTTGACATATGATCGACGCCGGAACATGCGGTGTGTCGCCCGCAGAAGGTGCTGTCGCCTTGAACTGCCGGCGAGCACGACCGGCATACCTGAGGTGGGACATAATGATAGCGGAGCCGGACTTTCAGACAGAGAAGGAACTGGAGCATGCTTTAGCTTCTGCCATCCAGGATATGCTCCTTGAGACGGGCGTCGATGCGATCGTGTTACGCGGCTTTGGTCTGGACTTGGCGGTTTTCACCAAAATGGCTGGCGCATCGAGCGCATACTTTTTTGAGATAAAGGCCTTCTCTGAGCATCACGGCCGGTGCGGATTTGGCAACCAACGTGGCGAAGGTAACCAAATGCGGCTGCTGTTTGATGAGATAAAGCAGGAACCTCGTGATCAATCGCAACTTGGCATATTGGATACGGTTGTGCGATGGGTGCGTGGCAATCGTTCCAAGCCAGTTGGATCGCCAAGGTTCGTGTTGTTCACCTGCGCACAGGCGCAGAATGCAGCGATGAACGGAGTACGGCCGTCCAAACAGAACAATCTACGATTGTCGGCTTTTCAGGAGCAGTGGATGACCTGGGGCCAACTTCTGGGGGGCATCAAGACATTTGTCGGTCGGGTCGGTTAACACATGTTGGATTGAACGATAGTCTGAGCGGGCCGATCTGCAGAACGCGGACGGCTTCTGGATGATCCGATTGCAGATCCCGCCAGACAACCCGTCGAGTTGGCCTCCCCCATGGCACCGGAAGGTCCAGCCCTCGCCGTCTCCCTGATCGCCGGCTCTGGCAATTCACTGTCCTTTCGCCCATGTTCCTGAGGGAGGCGCGACATGGACACGATCGAGATTACCCTTCCGGTGACCAACGCGGCGGCTGAGCGCCTACGCGAACCCGCTGATCGAGCGCGGCTCGGAGCGCTGTTGAGCGCCGCGATCACGTGGGATGCTTCCGCCGCTGAACTCGCCGAAGCGGCCCGCCTGCTCGCGGCGCCGGAGCCAGTCCGCCGGGTTGCACTGCGCGAGGCGTTTTCCGAGATACAAGATGTTGCCGCAGGGGCCGGCATTACGCCCGATGATGTCGAGAAGGAACTTGCCGCCTGGAAGCACGAGCGAGCGGCATCCCGGGCGGGTGGCGACACTGCACGTCGTCGCTGACACCAGTTCATTCGTCCGCGCCGCGCTGAATGCCCGCTCAGCCGCCGGTCGATTGATGGCGCGGTTGCTCGTGGATGGAGGAAACGACTCACTGGTGGTGAGCACGGTGATTTTGGAAGAACTGGCGGAGGTGCTGAGCCGTCAGAAATTCTCAAGTCGGCTCACCGCAGTCCAACGGCAGCGGTTCGTGCTGCAGGTCCATGCCACGGCACAATGGGTCGAGCCTGCCGCGCGAGTCCATGAGTGCCGCGATCCGGATGATGATATGGTCCTTGAGGCTGCCCTGGCCGCGATGCAAGCACCGAGCGAGATCGTCGTCATTGTGTCCGACGATCAGGATCTGCTGACGCTGGACCCATGGCGCGGCGTTCGCATCGTGAAGCCCGAGGCCGCACTGGCAATGATTGAGGGCCGCCAACGATAGTCTATGTTTCAGCGATCATCGCCCCACCGATGCGCACCTATGCGGGGATTGCTGCGTCGCTGCGCTCCTTGCAATGACAGATGGACGAATGACGGTGTGGTGGCAGGGCAGTTGGGACCATTCCACCCCAACCGCATCTGTCCTAACCTCGCGCCGCACTCACCACGGGAGGACCACCAATGATTATCGAGATGCGTACCTACACGCTACAGCCCGGCACGCTGGCCGAGGTGGAGAAGCGCTTCGGCGCCTCGCTGCCGAATCGCGAGAAGCACTCGAAGCTTGCCGCGTTCTGGCACACCGAGGTCGGGCCGCTGAACCAGATCATCCATGTCTGGGCCTATGACAGTTTCGAGCAACGCGCCGCGGTGCGCGCCGCTGCCACGAGAGAGGAAAACTGGCCGCCGCCGATCCGCGAATTCGTCACCAACCAACACAGCGAGGTGTTCCACCCCGCGCCGTTCTCGCCGCCTCTGGAGCCGCGCGAGATCGGGCCGCTGTTCGAAATTCGCCAATACACCCTGACCGCCGGGTCGATCCCCGGGTTGATCGAGCGCTGGTCGGAGAAGATCGCAGGCCGCCAGAAGTTTTCTCCACTGGTTGCCGGCATGTACACGGAGTTCGGCGCGCTGAACAAATGGGTGCATATCTGGGCCTATAAGGACGCCAACGAGCGTACCCGCGTGCGCGCCGAGGCAGCGGCCACCGGCAACTGGCCGGCGCGCAATCCGCCGGGCGTCGTGGTGAAGCAGGAGAACAGCTTCGTCATGCCGGCGTCATTCTCGCCGATCCGCTGATTCTCGGCACCGGTGTGCCGCGGTCTGCGTAAAGGCCGCGGCGCCCCGCAGCGGCGCGATGAAGCGAACCACAGCGAGGGGACATCGCGGATTGCTCGGCCGGCGGGCGTTGCTGGGCAGCGCCGCGGCCGCGCTAACCGGATCGACCTTTTCGTCCCGCGCCGGTTCGGATGGCGTCCGCCAGGACGTCACTCGTGCCGCAACCCAGACGCCGCAACTCCTGGCACGCCTCGACGCGGCCATCGGCGAAATGCAGCGCCGGTCGGAGCACGACCCGCATGACCCCAAGGGCTGGCGTGCGCACGCGCTGGAACATCAGGCGGTTTGCGCGGCGGTTTCCAACGCCGATGACGCGCAGGTGCACGGAGGCTGGTGGTTCCTGCCCTGGCATCGCGCTTTCCTGGCGGTGACCGAATGGAAACTGCGGGCGATTTCCGGCGATCCCGACCTGGCTCTGCCGTATTGGAACTGGAGCAGTGACCGGGGGGTTCCCGGGGTCTTCACGCGAGCCGAAACCGCGCTGGCGCGGGCGGTTCGCTACACACCGGACCGGCCGCTAGCACCGGTCGAGGTGGATCACCTGACGCACGACGCAACCTTGGCCTCGCTCGGTGTCGCGGGCCTCGGCGCGTCCGAGTTCCAGGCACACAGCCAGGAACAGATCCCGTTCTGCCTCGGTGGCGTCGCCAAGCCCAACGCCGGCGGATGGCATGGCAGAAGCCGGATGGAGACCATTCCGCATAACGCGATCCATAGCTATGTCGGCGGCGAGGCGGCTGACGGCACTCTTGGCGACATGACCGAGTTGGGCACGGCCGCGCTCGATCCGCTGTTCTACGCGCATCACGGCAACCTGGACCGGCTGTGGGAGATCTGGCGCGCCGATCCGCGCCGCAAGGCGTCCGAACCGAATGACGACGCCTTCCTGCAACACCGGTTTCCGTTCCTGTGGTTGGACGGGACGATCGTGACGGTGTCGGTCGCCGACACGCTGGATACGCGGCGGCTGGGCTATGTCTACGATTCGCTCCGTGTATTCCGTGACGGTGTGCCGCCGGCCGGCGCGGCCGGAAAGCCAGCGGCGCCGCGCCAACCGGTGGCGAACGAGACGCTGACGGTGCCGGCGGGCAACTCGGGTCACATGCTGCGAATCACCGGGGTGATGCCGACAGACCGGCCGATGAGCGTCGAAATCGTCGTGGCACGGCCGGGAGACCCGGCATCCGCGATCAGTGTCGGGGCCTTCGCGTGCGGGCGGAAGCATGCCAGCCCCGCGGTATTCCCGGATACCGAACCCTGCTTCGATGTTGGCGCCGCGATTCGGCTGCTGGCGGCACCCGCCGTCGCCGTGTCGGTGCTGCCGCTGCCGTTGGGGCCAGGGCAGTGGCAGCCTCCGCCGTTCACCTATAGCGCGATGGCGATTACCGCCCCGCCGGGCTGACGCCGAGGCCGGCCGTGGCGCCGGGCTCAGACCTTGATCAGCAGGTCGTCGCCCTCGGTCTTCACCTGGAACACCGCGAGGTCCACGTCGGCTGGCGCGCACAGCGCCTTGCCGCTGCGAATATCGAAGCGGGCCGCGTGCAGCGGGCATTCGATGCAGCCATCCTCCAGCCAGCCGTCGGTCAACTGGGCGTATTCATGGGTGCAAATGTTGTCGGTGGCGCGGAATTCGCCGCCCGGCAGGTGATACAGCGCAATCTCCTTGTCGCCGACGCGGACCGCCTTTGCGGTGTTTTCCGCGATCTCCGACAGCGCCGCCACGCGCACCCATCCAGCCTCCGCCATGTCCTGCTCCTCTGTGTCGTTGCGCGCAGCATGCCAGGGGTCGCGCGCGCGGCCAACCCGGATTGTGGGATCGGGTGAGGCAAGCAAGGCCAGGGCTCTGCCCTGGACCCGCCAAGGGGGCTTTGCCCCCTGGACCCCCAGCAAAGGCAGCGCCTTAGCAATCCATCCGGTATTATCTAGCAACCGCCACCACAACAGGCATGCCATAAACCCCTGATTCAGCTACAATATATGGCATGCCCGACACATTCGCAATCCTTACGCCGCCAGCGCGCCCACCTGGCAGGGAGATCGAAGCGGCGGAACGGAAGATCGAACCCTTGCGTGTCGCCTTGGCGCACCTTGACGGTGCCAGGAATTGCCGCGATTGCGCTGGCTGACCTCTGACTGAGGCTATTGCAGCTATTTCCCGACCGCCTTTCCAGGCAGCGCTGGGAATGGAGGCGAGGGGGTTGGAAGAGTTTCGGTCCAAATAGGCGGGTGAGGCACTTTTTGCCCAGGAACCAAAGATGGCATCTCGCCGATCCACTGGTACAGCGGAGGCATAGGCCGCGCTTTAGTATCGACCTGATACTGATACATCGCCAGGTAATCTTGGCTCCTAAACTCGTATGTAAAACCGGCCGCGTCCAGAGCGCGAGTGATCTCAGACACCAGGGCCGGATCTGTGATTTCCAATTCGTTGTACAGATACACTTTGTCGCATGGTTTGTACTTATCTAGTTCTTCTCTTTTTCCCGCTAGCTTAGCCGCAGCATCAATCCAGTCTTTGATTTGCGGTATGGACCACAAGATAAGATTTGTCGTATATGGCGATGGTGGCACGTAAATCACGACAGATATCGTACGTCTCGGTCTGTCATAATAGACAGCGTGCAACATATTTACGTCCTGGGTAATGTTATCTTCGTCGAAATGCATTGACACTTTATTCTTGGTTATCGCCGTGAAGCCATGTTCCGGCTGAAATTCCCACATAAACAGCGTCATAAGAGTGGGCTGCTTTTGGTTAGTCGGATCGGGTGTGAATGTGTGCCACGGTGTGGAATGTCCGGGCGTAGGCTGCACAACCTTCCCGAAGTTAGATGAGAGCGGCGGCCCAACTTTTTTCCGGTAATCAAGATAGTTGAAGCTTCGGAATTCAATTTCGACTCCCTCCTTCGCATAACGGTCCGTCAGTTCCCTGACCTGCTCGGTAGATAGAATATTCTCACAATATACATATATCTTTCCTGTGAACATTAGGTTGTTGCTTAGATATTGGTTTTGCGTTCCGGGCGAAGCGGTCCAGATGAGGGTATTCTTTTTTAGATCGTATAAGAAGTCTTTGTATGCGCCTGAAAACCAGTATATCAATTCAAAAGCATGCTCTGACCCTGGGGCATATAGGCTAACAAAAACCGACTTTGCCTCGAAATCCCCATTCACACCCATTTCGAACGGAAACCTACCGATATTACGACCTTCTTTATATAATGGGGTCGATAATCCCATGATGACTTTGTACGATCCGACCTGGAAATCATCCAGGAAGAGATCGTGGAGCGTTATGCCGGCTGGCGCCGCTATCGTGCTAGGTGCCGGATTGGCGATGGCGGCTGGAGGTGGCGTGGCGTTGGGTTGGGTGGTTGGTACCTGCAGCGCATCCGACGAGTGTGCGACAGAATTCAGCGCAGTTTCCGACATCGGCCAAAAATATGCACCAAAAAAGCCAAAGAAAGCCAGGGCGCTAATTGCCATTCCGACTACGGCGACCATTCTGCGTGAGTGCCCAGTTCTTGGAGTTTCAGACGCTTCGGCTTTCAATTCCTTGAAAGCTCCGATTAAAACGCAAAGGACGGCCAAGGCAAGGCAGACACAAAAAGACACGACTTTCGAACGATCGGAAAGGTGCAGAACGTCCGGCCCAAGCACTCCCGCGACCATTAACGGGATACCCGCCAAAGCGTAGTAAAAACCGAATCGTGGACCGGCGCTGGCCATGTCGATCACCCTACCCGGACTCCGAAACGTCCGTATAGGTATCGGTCTGACCGGGTGATCGTTCTGGCAAAAAAAAACACCTGCCTCCGCACCGGGAGGTGGGAGCCCGCTCGTTTGTGTGCGAACCATCGTTGGCGGCGGTTGCTGGTGATACCGAATCCATCCGTTTAGAGTGGTTGGACGGGAGGGGGATCGGGACCGCTATGGCTGCGGCTCGACCGACGGTCGTCGGTCGAGCCGCAGCCATAGCGGTCCCGATCCCCCTCCCGTCCAACCACTCCAAGTGAAGGGTTCCAAGGGCCCGCCCCTTGGTGGGGTCCAGGGGCAAAGCCCCTGGCCTTGCTTGCTTCACCCGACTGCGGCCCCTGATATTGCGCCATCATGCCGAACGACTCCGACAAGCCCGTCGTCCTCCAGGTGCTGCCCTCGCTGGTCACCGGCGGGGTCGAGCGCGGCACGATCGAGATCACGCAAGCGGTGGCGGACGCCGATGGCGTCGCGTTGGTGGCCAGCGCCGGCGGCCCATTGGAGCAAGCGGTGCAGCGAGCCGGCGGCCGCCACATCGCCCTGCCGCTCGACAGCAAGAACCCCTTCACCATCTGGCGCAATGCGGCCCGGCTGGAAGCGGTGATCCGGGCCGAGAACGTCTCTATCGTGCACGCCCGCTCGCGCGCGCCCGCCTGGTCCGCCTGGCTGGCGTGCCGCCGGACCGGGGTGCATTTCGTCACCACGTATCACGGCGTCTACAACGAGGACCTGCCGTTCAAGCGGCGCTACAATGCGGTGATGGCGCGGGGCGAAATCGTCATCGCCGCCAGCCGATATGTCGCCGAACTGATTGTCGCGCGGCACAACCTGTATCCCACCCGGATCCGGGTCATCCCGCGCGGAGTGGATCCGGCCATCTTCGACCCCGCCGCCGTGACGCCGGACCGTGTTGCGCGGCTGGCGCGCGACTGGCGGCTGCCCGACGGCGTGGCGACTATCGTGTTGCCCGGGCGTCTCACGTCCTGGAAGGGTCAGCCGGTCCTGCTGTCCGCCATCGCCCGCCTGGCGCGCCGCGACGTGTGTTGCGTGCTGGTGGGGTCCGATCAGGGCCGCCGGCGCTACAGCGCGCAGCTTGTGCGCCAGGCCGAACGGCTGGGGATCGCCGAGCGCGTGCGGCTGGTCGGCAACTGCGACGATATGCCGGCGGCGCTGATGCTGTCCGACGTCGTGGTGCATGCCTCGATCCGCCCGGAGGCGTTCGGCCGCGTCGTGATCGAAGCGCAGGCGATGGGCCGCCCGGTGGTCGCCGCCGATCTCGGCGGTCCGGTCGAAACGGTGCGGCACGGCGAAACCGGCTGGCGCGTTCCGCCGGGCGATCCCGCCGCGCTGGCCGCCGCGATCGATCAGATGCTGGCGCTGCCGCAGGAGGAACGCCAGGCGCTGGGCCAACGCGCTCGGGCCGCGGTGCAGCGAAGCTACACCGTGCGGGCGATGCAGGAGGCGACGCTCGACGTTTACGAGGAATTGCTGCGCGGTTGAGCGCATGTGCGGCGGTCATTAACCGGGCGGCAACCTTGCCGCGTCACAGATGCCGGATGCAGCCGCTTTCCTCCGCCGCAGCACTCGGCAATCCACCGGCCCATCCGGGCTCGTTCGCCGCGCTGCTGGTGCAGAGCGACCTGATCGCACTGGCGCTGGTCCGCCGCGAAACGCTGCTGTTCGCCAATGCCGCATTCAGCCGCCTGTTCGGCCAGTCGGACGACCTGACCGCCACGCCGATCGCTTCCCTGATTGCCCCGGTCCATCGCCACCGCCTCGCCGCGGTATTACTCGGTTGCAGCCGCAGGCCGGCGATCTGCGTTGCCGAGGTACTGCGGAATGACGGGCGCACGACCGAGGTGGAGTTGCATGCCCGCGAACTCACCAGCGGGGACGATGCATTGTGCGCGATATTTGCGCAGGACGTCACCGACCGGACGCGGACGGCAGCGCAGTTGAACCTGCTGGCGTTTTCCGATCCGCTGACCGGGCTGGCAAACCGGGCGTTGTTCGCCGACCGGTTGCGTCAGGCGGCGCTCGACGGCCACCGCGAGGGTCTCGGCTTCGCCTTGCTCATGCTCGATCTCGATGGCCTCAAGCCGATCAACGACTGCCACGGACATGCCACCGGCGACGTCGTGCTGCAGAAGGTCGCGCAACGCCTGGTGGGTTATTCACGCCCGACCGAAACAGTCGCCCGTCTGGGTGGAGACGAATTCGCCATATTGCTCCCTGGCATCAGACTGGGCAGCGACGCCGTCGCGGTGGGGGAACGATTGCTCGCTGCCATCCGGCAACCGATCGCGATCGGCGACCTCCGTTTGGTGCTCAGCATCTCAGCCGGGATCGCCGTGTTTCCGGACCATGGCAACACGGTCGAACATCTGCTGATTGCAGCCGACACCGCGCTGTACGCGGCGAAGCACGAGGGCGGCGGACGCTGCGCCTTGGCATGGCAGATCACGCCCGGCGACCCGAGCCCGCCGGCGATCACATGGAGCGTCGCGCACGAGGTCGGTGTGCCCGAAATGGACGCCCAGCATGCCAGGCTGGCGGAGTTGCTGAACGAGTTGGCAGTCGCACTGCATAACGGCGAGAACCACAGGACGCCGTTCGGGGAGTTCGTCCGCTATGCCGCGTTCCATTTTGCCGCCGAGGAACGCCTGATGGCGTTGGCCAGCTATGCGGACACCGCGGCGCATTGCGACATCCACCGGCGATTGCTGGCAGATGTCTCCTGCCTTGCACTCGATGGGGAAGGCGTCAGCGTCAGCCTGATCCTGCGCTATCTCCAGGAGTGGCTGTTCCGCCACGTGGACGGCGCAGATCGCGAACTGGCCGCGGCATTGGCAGGATCCGGGTAGGACGCGGGGGGGGGGAGGGTTTTTGTCCCGACGGCGTCCGCAGTTTCATGCAGGGCGGGTCCGCCCCGCCGGCGGGTGGTCAACTCGCAATGACGGGGGAGTGGCGGGCAAGCAGTGTATGCGGTCAGGCTGGACCTGTTCTAATCAGCGGCGCTGGCGAGATACTGGAACAGCGCCTGCTCGGTGAGCGGCTTCTCCAGCACTACCAGGGCGCCGAGTTTCAGCGCCTGTCGGGTCACGTGCGCCGAGGGCGAGCCGGTCATCAACGCCACCGGCAGATCTCGCCCGGACTGGCGCAATTGTCGCAGCAGGTCCAGTCCGGTCGTCTGCGGCATGTGGTGGTCCAGCAGCAGGCACGTCAGGGCGTACGAATTGTCCGCGGCGAGGAATGCGCCGGCAGACGGGAAGGTGACGACGCTGAAACCGGCGGCCTCTAACAGGAAACGCAATGAATCGCGCACTGCCGCATCGTCGTCCACTACCCCCACCACCCGGCGGCGCCCGTCTGGCATGCTACGCTCCGCGCCGTCTGGCCGGGGGATTCCGGCGACAGGCCAAGGATTGCATGATGGGCTGTGGCGCGCGGGGCGCCTTGACCTAGGTCAAGACAATGCGGGTTTCCCCTTGGCTCGTTCCGTGGCGAGCACCATGCGCACCAATTCGGCCAGGCTGCGCGCGCCCATTTTTTCCATCACCCGCGCGCGCTGCACTTCCACGGTGCGCGGACTGGTGCCGAGATCGTAGGCGATCGTCTTGTTGGGCAAGCCCTCTACAAGCTTCTCCAAAACCTCGCGCTCGCGCGGGGTGAGGCTGGCGAGGCGGGCGGCGACGCCGGCACTGGCCTCCAATTCCTCCTGGGCGCGCAGGCTGGCGGCGAGCGCCTCGCGCACGACCAAGACAAGGCGTTCCTCGTCGAACGGCTTTTCCAGGAAATCGCGTGCGCCGGCTTTCAACGCTTCCACCGCGATCGGCACGTCGGCATGGCCCGTCATCACCACGACGGCGAGGCTGCCCGCCAGCGTGGCCAGCCGACGTTGCAGGGCCAACCCGTCCATGCCGCCTGGCATGCGCACATCGGTCAGCACACAGCCGGAGCCCAGTTTCGCCGCCACCGTCAGGAAAGCCGCGGGCGAGTTGTAGGTGCGCACGGAAAACCCGGCGGATTGCAGCAGGAATGCGAGGGAATCGCGCACCCCCTGGTCGTCGTCCACGATGTGCACCAGCGCCGGTTCGATCATGCCGTGCGGCCTCCGGCCAGCGCGGTGCTGCGGCGTGGCACGCCGTGGTAGCGGACGCTCCTGTACGTCCGTTTCCGAATTTCGAAGGGGACACCGCGTGGGTAGAGGTAGGCGCATCGAAACTGCCACCGGGCGAGGAAGACAATGATGCAAACCACCATGCCGGCCATGCCGCAGACCCGCAGCGTTCCCGGCTACGCACGTCGGCAGCCTGCCACGCCGGACGCACTCGACCTGCTCGAGCAATTCGGTTCGACGGTGACGGTGCGGCGCGAGCATGAGATTCACGGGCAGGGGGATGCGGCTGACTATTGCTGGCGAATCCTCTCCGGTTGCGTGCGCACGGTCAAGCTGATGGAAGACGGGCGGCGGCAGGTGGCGGACTTTCTGTTCCCCGGCGATTTGCTCGGGCTGGACGACGTGGGCACGCATGATTTCGCCGCCGAGGCGGTGACCGACGTGACGCTGCGCCGCTATCCTCGCCGGATGGTCGAGGCTTTGGCGGACAGCCATGCCGGCCTGGCACGCCGGCTGCGCACGCTGGCGCTGACTAATCTGCGGAACGCGCATGAGCGGATGATCATGCTCGGCCGCAAGACGGCGGTGGAGAAGATCGCCTCGTTCGTGCTGGAGATGGACCGGCGGGCCACGGCACCGGGGCATAAGGTGACCGAGGTGCCGATGAGCCGCACCGATGTCGCGGACCATTTGGGACTGACGGTGGAGACGGTGTGCCGCATCCTGGCACACATGAAGCGCGAGGGGACCGTGGTGCTGCATCGCACCGGCGTCGAAGTGGTGGATCGCACAACACTGCGTGCGCTGGCCTGCGAATTGCGGCATTGACCCCGGGCTGGCTGCCGCACCAATCGCGGCGGCCTCTGGTAATGGGCAGAGAAATGGCCTAACGTTTTCGGGTTCCCTAGCCTTGTGGCGACTGCGGTCGCTGTTCGCATAACCGCTGACAACCAGGGCTTCGCGTGCCCACCGTGATAGCGATTGTGGTAGCCGGTGCGGCGGGAGGGTTGCGTGAAGGTACTGGTCGTGGACGACGAACCTGCCGTGGCCGAGGTCATTGCGGGGATGCTCGAAGACCTTGGTTGCGAGGTCGAGGTTCGGGATGGAGCCAGGCCGGCGCTGGATTTTCTGGCCGCGGGGCCGCAGCCGGATCTCATCATATCCGACATCAGAATGCCCGGTGGGCAGAATGGGATCGATCTGGCGAAGCAGGTCAGGCACTCGTATCCGAAACTGCCGGTGGTGCTGGTAACCGGCTATTCGGACCGGCCGACCGATGAACTGCAGATTCCGGTGCTGATGAAGCCGGTGTCGCAGTCGACGCTGATGGATCTGGTGGCGACGATTTAGGCGGCGCCGCCGGGCGGGTCGTAGGAGGTTCGGGGTTGGTTTGTGCGTGGGAGATGATCCGGCGGCAAAGCAGACTAGTCTTAGGGCTCGCCGAGACGCTCCGCCGCACCCGTGTCGGCGATTACCGCAATCGCGCTGCAAATCCTGTTCACCGATTGTTCAGGTGTACGTCCTTCCGTACAAACAGAAGAGTTCCTTACGGCCCCGCCGCCATGCCGCCTTGAGTTCGGGGGTCGTGATGTCCCAGCCCGACCGGCATTTTTTTGTCGCGGCACCTCGCCCGGATCGACGCGCCGAGAGCCACGCGCGGCCCCCGATTTCAGGTGGCTCGCCGCGTGCGACGTTGGATCGGCGTTCGCTTGGGGCGTGCGCCGATCCCTCTGAGACCGCTTAGTTGCGGAGTGACCTGAAGCCCGCGCGAACCTCGTCTGCAAAGAGCTGTGGCTGTTCCCAGGCCGCAAAGTGCCCGCCCTTGTCGGGCTTGTTGTAATGGATGAGCTTGGGATACGCGTGCTCTGTCCAACTCTTCGGGGCTTGATAGAGCTCATCGGGAAAGACGCTCACGGCTGCCGGGATGGAGACGCCTTTGACACCGAAAAATGATATCCTGTTCGCGAAACACTCCCAATAGAGGCGCGCCCCGGAAACAAACGTGTTCGTCAACCATGTGAGCGTGACGTTGTCGAGGACATCATCCCGTGTCAGGCCTTCGGACTGTCCGTCAAACGCCCGAGAGATGAGCGCCAAACTCGCCGCGTCATGATCGAGGAAGTAACCGGCGATGCCGACGGGAGAATCGGCAACCCCGTAAAGCGCTTGCGGGCGCAACCCCATCTGGTAGCCGTAGCCGATACCTTTCGCGTATTCCAGGGCCAACTGCTCGTAGGCGAGCTTCTCGTCCGCGGAGAGACCGGACGGCGCCGGTGCGCCGGTAAGGGCGGCCCTGTCGATGTCGGGCGAAAACACGCCAGGCATGTTGACGTGAATGCCGAGCAACTCCGGATGCCCCTGGGCCCCCATCAGGTCCGTGACGATCGCGCCCCAATCGCCACCTTGCGCCACGAACTTGCTGTATCCAAGGCGCTTCATCAGCACGACCCAGGCGCGCGCGATGTGGGCCGGATCCCAGCCCGCCATGGTCGGTTTGCCCGAGAACCCGTAGCCCGGCATCGAGGGAATCACCAGATCGAAGGCGTCCCCCGCGCTCGCGCCATGTGCCGTCGGATTGGTCAGCGGATCGACAATCTTCAATTGCTCTATGATCGACCCTGGCCAGCCGTGCGTGACTATGAGCGGCAACGCGTTCTTGTGTTTCGAACGAACGTGAATGAAGTGGATGTCCAGCCCATCGATCGTGGTCACAAAATTCGGCAGCGCGTTCAGCCTCGCCTCGACTTTGCGCCAGTCGTACTCCGTCTCCCAATAGCGCGCGAGTTTTTGCAGCGTCGCGAGCTGGGGACCTTGCGATTGATCGGTGACTGTTTCGCGGTCGGGCCACCGGGTCGCGCTTATGCGCCTGCGCATTTCGGCCAGCTCGGCGTCCGGGAAATTCACCCGAAATGGACGAACGGCGTCGCTGCCCGTCGCTCCGGCCACTCGGCGATCCTGGTCAACTGCGTGGAGGGTCTCAGTCGTAGCCATGGCTTTCTTCTCTGGTCGATGGTTTCCATGCGGGCACTTGCGTGGCGCCGACACCTACTGCCTCACGTCATTCATTCTGCAGCGGCTTTCGTGCCGTTTCGTCATCCCCGCGAAAGCGGGGACCCAGGCAGCGTGGGTCCCCGCTTTCGCGGGGATGACGACGTACCGGGCACGTGGTCTGAACCCCGCAATATCAAAAACTCGACGCACTACGCCCCCGAGGCTGACCGAACCCTTCCTCTGGATGCCGATATCCAGCAGCCTCAGCGCGGCGGCACGTTCCCAAGCAGTGACCCCAGCCCCTCAGCCGTTGTCATGTGCGCGATGACGGCGTCACGAAGCTTCGGGTACGGCAGCCCCGCCAGCATCGCCGTCTGCATCGCGGCCACGACCTCGCCCGCATCGGCGCCGATCATCGTGAAGCCGAGAATGCGGTCGTCATTTGCGGCGACAAGGACTTTCATGAAACCTTGCGTCTCGTCGGTCGCTTCCCGCCGGTTCACGGCACTCATCGGCAATTTGCCGACGCGCACGGCAATGCCCTGTCGCTGTGCGTCACGTTCGCTCAACCCGATATGTGCAAGCGGCGGATCGGTGAACACGCAGTACGGCACCAGCCGGTCGTCCGTGCTGCGCGCGCCGCCCGCCAGGTTGTCGCGGATGATGCGAAAATCATCGACCGAGACATGCGTGAACTGTGGGCTGCCAGCACAGTCGCCAATTGCCCAGACATCAGGCGCCGTCGTCTCCAGGCGGTTGTTAACGCGGATATAGCCGCGCGCATCCAATGCGACGCCCGCCGTGTCGAGGCCGATGCCGGCGGTGTTCGGAATGCGCCCGATCGCGACCAGGATGTCGCTCGCCTCGATCGTTTGCGTGCCGGCGGGCGTCCGCGCAGTGAGGCTGACGCCTTCGCCGGATCGGCCCTGCACGGCAACGAGCTCGGCGGACAGCACGAACCGGACGCCTTCCTCACTCAGAACACCGTGCACCGCCTCGGCGATGTCCGGGTCCTCCCGGCTCAGGATCTGCGGTGCCGTGTCGATCACCGTCACCTGGCTGCCGAAGCGGCGATAAGCTTGCGCCAGTTCCAAGCCGACATAGCCGCCACCGAGCACGATCAGGTGCGAGGGTGCATAGTCCAGGTCCAGTGCCTCGATATGCGTGAGCGGCCGCGCCTCCGCGAGGCCGGGAATGCTCGGCATCGCCGCATGCGAACCGACATCGATGAAGACCTTGTCGCCGGTCAGCCGCCGCGTGCCGCCGTCGTTCAACTGTACGTCGAGCGTCTTGGGCGCTACGAAGTCTCCGCTGCCCATGACCAGTTCGGCGCCACTCGACTTGAAGGGCGCAAGGTGGCCGGCGATCTCTCGCTCGACCATGTCGCGCTTGCGCTGGCGCACCTTCGCCATGTCGGTCGTGACCGGGCCGGTGATTGTGCCGAACTGCGCCGCGTGCCGGACCAGATGAGCGATACGCGCGCCCCAGATTTCGTTCTTGCTGGGCATGCAGGCGATGTTGGGGCAGGACCCTCCGATGTATCGCCGCTCGACGAGGACCACCCGTTGCCCGGATCGCGCCAGGTGCCACGCGAGCAGATTTGCGCCCGGGCCGCTTCCGAGAACCAGGGCATCAAAATGTTCCGCTTGAGCCATCTTCACCTCCATGTTTCAGGATTCGCGGTACGCACGCCGCCGTCAGCCGCGAAGCATGGGCGCCCCGAAGGGAGCACCGGTTAATCCGCCATCCACCACCAGCTCGACCGCGTTGATGTACGACGAATCCTCGGAAGCCAGGAAAAGCACGGCTTTCGCGAGTTCTTCAGGTTCGCCCCATCGGCCCAGAGGAATCGTCGAGGAGTACAAATCGACCAGCTTGGCGGACTGTTCAGCCGACACCGAGGCGCGAGATCCGCGCTTCCAGATGGGCGTTTTGGTCGCTCCAGGTGCGACGACGTTGACGCGAATGTTGCGCGGCGCAAAGTCGGCAGCGATCGCACGCGCCATGGAGACCACGCCGCCCTTCGTGGCCGCATAGGCTGCCAGGCCGGCCTGGCCGATATAGTTGTGCACCGATCCGTTGAAGATGATGCTGGCGTTGTCGTTCAACAGAGGAGCGGCGGCGTTGATCGTGAAGAACGCACCATTCAGGTTGGTGTGGACGACGTTCTCAAATACCGCTTCGTCCGTCGCGCCGGTCGGCGTCCTGGCGCTAATTCCGGCATTGGCGAAGACGATGTCCAGCTTGCCGAAATCCTTGGCAAGATCCGCGAACAGCCGCTTGCGGTCGTCCGCCACGGTAACGTCAGCGCGGTAGCCGTGCGCGTTGGGTCCCAGTTCGGCGACTGCTTCATCCAGCGTCTTCTGGTCTCGGCCGGTAATGGCGACTTCAGCGCCTTCTGCAACGAAAATTCGGGCGGTGGCCAGGCCGATGCCGCTGTTTCCGCCGGTGATGAGAGCCTTCTTGCCTGTGAGTTTCATGACTCCTCCTTGATGATTTGGCCATCGACCAGGATGACCGTGATACATGTGACACCGCATGTGCCCAATTTCGGTTGGTCAAAACAGGCGAGTTCGGACGATCGAAGCCCTCCTGTTTCCGACCAGGCTGTTCGAGCAGAGGATCTTGCTCAGGTCAGTAGGCGATGCGGGGACCGCCGACCTTTTTCCCGGGCTTGAAAGTAAAAGGCACATGCTCGTAGCCGGCCACGTTGATTGGCACTGGCGAGGGTCGCAGCCCGGCCTCCTCGACGCGGAACTCGGGCATACGACTCAGTATCTGCTCAAACATGCTCCGGAATTCGAGGCGAACCACATCGGAGGCGATGCACCGGTGAGGGCCAAGGCCGAAGGCCATGTGATGCTTGTTGGCGCGGTCGAAATCCACCTCTTCCGGGTTCTCGAACTCGGTCTCGTCCAGGTTCGCCGATACCCAGGACAACAGCACGCGGTCGCCGGCCTTCAACGACTGCCCGGCCAACTCGACGTCGTGCATTACGGTGCGGCTGTGCGCCTGCCTGGGCGGGAAGACACGGAGGAACTCCTCTATCGCGTGCGGCATCAAGTGCGGCGTTTCGGCAAGCCGGCGCCGTTGCTCGGGATTGCGCGACAGCCAGACGAAGCTGGACCCCATGCAGGCCTGCGCCGCATCCATGGTTCCTATTATCAGCCAGATGCAGGCTTCGATTTCCCAGTTATCGAGCTTACGCCCATCGACCGTCGCGTCGAGCAGATGGGCGATCGCACCGCCCGCCATTGGCTGGGTGCGCTGCCGAACCATCTCAGCCGCGACTCGTTCGCGCAGCTCGCGTTGTGACGGGTTCTTCGTTCTGGGCTGGACGCTGCTGGACCCGCCGTTCGCGGATTGGACGAACCAAGCGTAGTCCGACCAGTCCTCTAGCGGGAGACCCAGAATCTTCATCGTGCAGATGCTGGCCAGCGGCATGCTCAGATCGCGTGAGAAATCGCCCTCGCCCTTCTCGATGATGGCGTCGATCAGTTGGTCGGTCAGCGCCAACAGCCACGGCGCCAGTTCGGTGACCGCGTGGGGCGAGAACAGGGGGTCTATGGCTTTGCGGTATAGGCCGTGTAGCGGAGGATCGAGCTCAAGGGGGAGGAGGCTGAGGCGCGGCGCCTCGCCATTCGGGCCGGGCGGGTAGGCGGCGGCGAGCGGTCCGGTGCGCTCCTCGCCAAGCGGCCCGAACCCTCCTTTGGGCGTGTCGGGATTGGCGCTCGGCCTGACCCCGTAGCGCGAGGGGAAGGTTTCGTAATCGCGGGCCACGCGCATGATGTCGGCATATCGCGTCACGACCCAGAAGCCGCCAGCCTCATCCGTGTGCGCAACCGGGCAATGGGCGCGCATGTGCCTGTAGATATCCCTGAAGTGAGGTCCATACTCGGGACTGAATTGGTTGAACTGTTGCGCGAACGTTGCGGTGTCAAAACCGCCATCAGTCTTGTCCAGGCATCCTCCCTGATCAGTCATTTAGAGTGGGAATTGTCGGGCAGAACGGACGGCTCCTTCGGCCGCCGATTTCAAGCGGCTCGCCACTTGCGACGCTGGATCAGCGCTGGCTTGGGCGCGCGCCGATCTCTCTCAGACCGCTCAGTTGCGCAGTGATCTGAAGCCCGCGCGAACTTCTTCCGAAAAGAGCTTCGGCTGTTCCCACGCCGCGTAGTGCCCGCCTTTGGCCACGTTGTTGAAGTAGATGAGTTTGTGGTACGCGCGCTCCGCCCAACTCCGCGGGGCTTGATAGTTCTCGCCGGGAAATACGCTCACGGCCGCCGGGATGGATACGTCAGCCGCGTTGTAAAGGTTGAAGTCGAGTTCTCCCAATAGAAGCGCGCAGCGGAGACCGCCGTGTTCGTCAACCAGTAGAGCGTGAAGTCGTCGAGTACGTCGTCGCGTGTGAGGTCGCCCGCGGGGTGTCCATTGATGGTGCGCCCGAGCACCGCCGAGGTTATCGCCGCCGCTGGCTGACCATAGCCATCACCATGGTCAAACATCCAGGCCGCCAGGCCGACGGGCGAATCCGCCAATGCCATAAAGCGTTTGCGGCCGCGTCCCCATCATTTGCGCGTAAGCGCGGCGCTTCGCGATATAAGACCTTGAGCTGGCTCGTACGCGCGTCGTTCGTCGGCGGAAAGACCGGATGGCGGCGGGTCGCCGGCCTGCAGCGCCTTCGCAACCTCGGGCGGAATCGTTCCCGGGCAAATTGGCGTGAATGCCGAGCAATTCCGGAGGCGCCTGTTTGGCCATCTCCGTGCAGACACCGCGCCCCAATCGCCGCCTTGCGACACGAATTGCGTGTATCCAAGACGCTTCATCAGCACGACCCAGGCGCGCGCGATGCGCTCGGGACCCCAACCGGTCGTGGTCGGCTTGGCCGGAAAATCCGTAGCCCGGCAGTGACGGTATCACCAGATGGAATGCGTCCGATGCGCTGGCGCCATGGGCCGTGGGATTGGTCAGTGGATCGACGATCTTCAACTGCTCGATGATCGAGCCGGGCCATCCATGCGTGACGATGAGCGGCAACGCATTTTCATGTTTCGAACGGACATGGATGAAATGAATGTCCAGCCCGTCGATCTCGGTGATGAACTGCGGCAGGGCGTTGAGCCGTGCCTCCACCTTGCGCCAGTCGTAATCCGTTCCCCAATAGCGCGCGAGGCCCTGTAGCGTCGCGAGCGGCACGCCCTGCGATTCATCCGTGACCGTCTCCTGCTCGGGCCAACGGGTCACGCTGATACGCCTGCGCAATTCGGCCAGCTCGGCGTCCGAGAAATTCACCCGAAATGGGCGAACGGCCTCGCTGGCCGTCGCGCCGGCCGATCGGCGATCCTGGTCAACGGCTTCGAGGTTCCCAGTCGAATCCATGGCTTTCTCCACTGGTCGACGGTTTTCCTTGGGGCACTTGCGTGCTGCCGACTGTTACGCCCTCGAGGCTGGAAGAGCCCGCTTCGTATCCGTGTCATCCTCGTCCGTCCGCCCGAGCGCAGGGAGGTACCGGCCGAAATTCAATTCGAAGTCGCTCGGAACGCCGTAACCGATATTACGGAGCTTGGCGCGGCGCGCTTGCGCACTGGGCCAGGCCAGGGTTGGGAAGAACATGTCGTTGCTCGACTGAAGCTCGGCGGCTGTCGGCGTCCCGAACCGATTGATCTGGGCTTTCGCCGCGCCCAGCGCTTCACGGTCGAACGAGGCCAGGCGCCCGGCAAGCGTATCGACAAACGGGTCGAGGTCGGCATCGTCCAGCGTGCGGTTCACCCAGCCATAGCGCTCGGCGACATCGGCATCGAAATCGTCGGCGCTGAGCACGATCTCAAGGGCGCGCGAGCGGCCGACCACGCGCGGGAGCCATTCCAGCGCTCCACCGCCCGGGACCAGTCCGACGCCGATCTCGGGGTTGCCGAACAGGGCGGTTTGCCGGCTGGCGAAGCGCATGTCGCAGGCCAGGACGAACTCGTTACCGATGCCGCGCGTGCGGCCGCGAATCTTGGCAATGCTCACGACTGGCGTGGACGCGAGGCGCAGCACAAACTCGCGCCAAAGGCCCAGCGCCTCTGGCCGTTCGGCTGCCTTGGATACGTCGAGATGGGCGATGAAAAAATCGGGATTCGCCGACTGGAACACGACGACCTTGACGGACGGGTCCGCCTCGAGATCGGTCATCAGCGCTCCCAATTCGACGATCGTTGCGGGAACAAAGATGTTGATCGGCGGGTTGCTGAAAGTGACTGTCCACCGGCCCGGACAGGTGCGGTCGGTATTGAACTGCGAAGCGTCAGGCATGGGGCATCTCCCACGTCGATTGGCGGATCGGTTTTGCGTTCAAGCGGACCTCTGGACATGGTGGCTTGCAGATCAGGCGCCTTCGCCGGGCCAAGTGTGTTCGGCTGTCACGGTGCTCTTGTTAATTCGTGCTGTGGTTTCGGTCGATACGGCAGTATCGGGCGCCTGGCTCGCTGTGCCCGCGACGCTGGCGGTCGGCCGATCGGTGGATCGAGCCAGCGCGTAAAACCAGTGCGGTTCGTTCTCCATCACACGGAATATAGTATGTTATACCAACCCACCTATCGATTGACTCTCGACCGCTTCGCACGGACCGCCCTAACCGTCATGGCCGGCCTTGTGCCGGCCATCCACGCCTTGCCTTCGTGCACACGACAAAAGGCGTGGATGGCCGGCACAAGGCCGGCCATGATGGTGAGGGACGCCCGTTGTTGTACGTCAATCGTTTTGCGGGATGGTATAATTGCCGGTCGGGGCGTTCGCTGCGGCGTGCCTCGCCGCGAAAGCCACTCCGTGACGCTCTGTGGTTCTTCATGCCCTCCGTGTTAAATGCTTGCGGCAGAACGGGACGAACCGGCTGCAAATGCGATCGGCCTGGGATTGCGACCTTCGGAGTTGGCTTGTTTGCCAGCGAGGGATCATGGTGCTCCACTGCCTACGATTTGCTTCAATCGCGCGTTCGATCAGGCCCGTTTGAATTCTACTAGCTTGCGCTGCCAGTCCGGGATTGGATTTGCGACAACCCGTCGTGTGAGGGTGGTTACAGTTGAGTGCGGCCGCCGTCGACAGCGAGTTCGACGCCGGGCGCCACGGAAGTTGGCATCGATGATTTCATCGAAGACTTCCTCGGTCGTCTCCGCGACAGAGCCGAGTTTGGCGATCCCCGCATTTGCAACTAGGACGTTGATCTGTCCGTACTTCTCGCGTACCTGATTGAACAGGGACTCGAGATCGTTGGACTTTGTGACATCGGCGGCGATCGCGATACCATTCGCGTTGAGCTCTGTTTGAGCATCGCTGACGGACCGCGCGCTGCGCCCGGTCACGACAACCTCGGCGCCCTCCTTGATGAACTGCCTTGCGGCAACGAGGCCGATCCCGCTCGTGCCGCCAGTGATGACGACGATTTTGTTCGTGAAGCGGCTCATGGCATGGCTCCTACCACCGGTGTGGCGTGGCGGGCTGACGACGAAGCAATTTTCGTCGACGTCGACGGCAGCTTGGGCAAAGGTCTGCGGGGCGACGAATTACCACCCGGCCAATCGATTATCTCGCGTGCTTCGGCGTTACTTCCCTCAATTCGCCTTCCGAGAACATTTCCATTCCGCAGCCAGTGTGCCCGATGACCATGACCCGTCGCACGCCGAGAACGTGAATCGAAAACATCGGCGTCCGCACAAGATCTTCCGTTGCTGCTGCGAGATCGGCCATTGGTTTCCTCTCTCGCTGCCGGGGGCGACACCACGCCCGGCAAGAGCGCGTATTGTCACCCAAAAGCGAAACGACCTTCATCGATGCTCAGTATTGTCCCTGTCGGGATGTAAGCCAGGTGCTGTGGGAATCGAATACACACGATTCGGCACACACTCTTCCGCCAGGCGGGAGAATGCTGGATCGAAGCTGGCCAAGAGACCCATTCACTTACAAAGGAGTCGCTTTTTGCACGGGGAAGGATCCCGACAGTGTCATTTCGCGCCACCGCCTCGGCCGGGAAATGACTATTGGCTGGCAGGATGCGTGCGGCCCGATCACCCTCACCCTCGGCGCAAGGGCGCCTCGACCTCTCCCGCTCCCGCGGGAGAGGTTTTTTACTGCGGGGCTACGCCGGCGGTGCGCAGGAATTCTAGCAGGGGGAGCAGCGGGAGGCCGAGGATGGTGGCGTGGTCGCCTTCCACGCTTTCGAAGAGCTGCACGCCCAGGGCTTCCAGGCGATAGGCACCGACGCTGCTGAGGACGCGGTCGCCCTCGGCCGCGAGATAGGCGTCGAGAAAGGCGTCGGAGAACGCGCGCATGGTCAGGCGGGGCAGCGCGAGGTGCTGCCACAGCACGCGGTCGCCGGTGTGACACACAATCGCGGTTGCCAGTTCGTGCGGCCGGCCGCGTAGCGCCAGCAACTGACGGCGGGCGGCGGCCAGGTCGGCGGGCTTGTCGTGCCAGGCGCCAGCGCAGTCGAGGATCTGGTCCGCACCGATCACCAGCGCTCGCGGCTCCTGGCGGGCGATTTCGGCGGCCTTGGCGTTGGCCAGACGCAGAGCGGCGGCGGATGCGTCGAGCCCCTCCGACCGCGCCGCCTCCTTGATGGCGGCTTCGTCGATTGCCGCCGGGCGGACAGCGAAATGCAGCCCCGCCGCTGCCAGCACAGCCCGGCGGGCGGTGGATGCCGAGGCCAGGATCAACGGCGGCGACGCGGGTTGCAGCACGGCCGCGCCGGCTCAGATGTTCAGGCCGCGCGCGTGCAACTCGTCGGCATGCTTGCGCAGTGCATCGCGAGCCACCTGGCCGCCCCAGGCCTGGCCGATGCCGAACATCTCGCGCGCGATCTGCGGTTGCATCTTGATCATCTTCTGACCGAGCGGCTGTTCGTAGAAATGCCGTAGCTCGCGCAGTTCGTCCGCGGTGAAACGCTGCGCGTAGACCTCGGCGATCACGGCGATCAGTTCGTGCTTGTGCGCTTGCAGCTCCGGCAACAGGACTTCATCGACCGTGTTTTCGACCTTGTCCTTCGGTTGTGCCGGGTTGGCCTTCAGAATCATCTGCACCATGACGCCGCGCATCAGAGACAATGTCTGCGCTGCGTTCGCCTCGGAATGCATGGTTTCGATGAGGCGCATTGCCTCGGCACGAGTCTCCGCGCTGGCTCCCTCCTCGGCGGGGCCGGTCGCGGTTGCTCCCGCCGATGGCGGCGTTGGGGCGGCAGGTTGATCGGCCAGGACCGCCGGTCGCCAGACCGGCAGCAGCAAGGCAGCGGCGATCAGCGCCCGGCTGGCACGCGGGAGCACGGCGGAGTCATCCCGCGTCGTGGGTCTGCAAGGATGGCGGTCCGGCAGGATGATGGTGCGGCAGGGTCCGGCGATTGCCGCCACCGGGCTGAAAACGCCGGAGGTAGCCGGGCACCACCAGCTCGACCGGCGTCGGCACCAGGCCGAGGTCGGGCAATCCCTGTGCGTCCGGCGCCACCACATTGTCGTGCGACAGCATCAGCAACTGGTCACGGGTCAGCGGCTTGCCCGGCACCAGTTCGAGGACCATGGCCTGCAACCGGGCCAGCCCCATCGGCACATCCAGCAGCAGCCGCGGGCGCTCGATCTCCTTCAGGATGTAGGCGAGCAATTCACGGAAGCTCCAGACGCGCGGTCCGCCCAGCTCGTACAAGCCGCCCGCGGCGGTGGGTGCCAGCGCGGCCATCACCGCGTCCGCGACGTCGCCGACATAGACGGGCTGGAGCTTTGTCGCTCCCGAGATCACCGGCATCACCGGCGACAGGCGCGCCAACGCGGCGAAGCGGTTGAAGAAGCTGTCCTCGGGTCCGAACACGATCGAGGGTCGAAGAATGGTAGCGGCGGGGAACGCCGCCCGGACGGCTTGCTCGCCGGCGGCTTTGCTGGAGCCGTAGAGGCTGGGGCTGGCGGGATCGGCGCCGATCGCCGACATGTGCACCAGCCGATCGGCTCCGGCTGCGGCGGCCAGGCGCGCCACGCGGCCGGCGCCCTCGGCATGGACGCGCTGGAAGTCGCCCTTGCGGCCCTCGGCCAGGATGCCGGCCAGGTTGACCACCACCCCAGCGCCTTCGACCGCGCGATGCACGGTGCCTTCGTTTTCGACCGAGGCGAACAGCGGCACGATCTGGCCGACCGCGCCGGCGGTCTTGAGGAACAGCGCGGCTTCCGGGTCACGCACGGCGACGCGCACCACAAAACCCTTGTACGCCAGCCGCTTCACCACGTATCGGCCGATAAATCCGGAGCCGCCGAACACCGTCGCCACGTTGCGCGTCGCCATTGCGCCGTCCTCCTGTCGCTTTCGCGAGCGGTGTTTTGTCACCACCGCGCGCCGGAGGCTACGGGGAATCTGACAAGAGCAATCGTGCCCCGTGACGGGGCGGGCTACCGGGGCCATGCTGCGGCAACCTTCTGCAATACTTCATAGGGAGCCGCAATAAGTTGAAAACACGCGATAAATTTGCTGGGAGGCGGCGCCGCAGCAGCAGACCGCGAGGGCTCTCCCGCGCTATGGATGAATGCTCATGCAATCGCAATCCTCCCCTGTTCCGCTGCACCCCCTCACCGTGCTGGTCGTCGACGACGACCTGTTGGTGCGCGAGCCGATAGCCGATTACCTGCGCGAAGTTGGCTACGAGGTGCTGGAAGCGGGCGACGCGCATTGCGCGATCGACGTGGTAGAGCATGCAGAGCATGTCGATCTGGTGTTCAGCGACGTGCGAATGCCGGGGGAGCTGGACGGGGTTGGGCTGGCCCGCTGGGTGCGGGCGCATTACCCGGACCTGCCGGTGTTGCTGACCAGCGGGTATGACGGCGCCGGCTCGCTGGGCGGGGATCTGGGTCGCGAGGTCAGGCTGCTACAGAAGCCGTACACGCAGGACCAGGTGTTGCGGCAAATCCGGCGGCTGTTGAACGGCCCGTGAGACCCGAGAAAACCTCTCCCGCTTTTTGGCGGGAGAGGTCGGCGCGCAGCGCCGGGTGAGGGTGCCGCGAGGTGGCACGCACTAACTGCTATGTGCCGAAACTGCTATGTGCCGACCCGATCACCCTCACCCTGGTGCTTCGCACTTCGACCTCTCCCGCGGGAGAGGTTTTTTAGCTTGTCGGCCGGTCACAATTTAGCGACAAAGCTGGTGTAACAATAATGGCGCCGGGCTGGTCCGGCGGCGCCTGCCGGGGCTTCGTCATCATCATCCGCCTGCCCTCATGAGCCAAGATCAGACCCGGGCCATCCGTCCGGTGGCTGTCGCCACGCGCCCTGTGGTGACAGCGTTGAGCCTTGCCCTGCTGCTGTCCGTCCTGGCCATCGTGCTGTTCACCCTGCTGCGGTCGCCGCTGAAGGACGATATCGCCTGGCTGCTGTATGTGGCGCGCCGCTGGCTGGCGGGGCGCGAACTCTACGTGGACGTGGTCGAGGTCAACCCGCCGCTGATCATTTGGATCTCGGCAATCCCGATCTGGCTTGCCGGCTGGCTCGACGTCCAGCCGCAATACACCGCCCTGCCGTTCTTCATCGGCATCGTTTTATCCTGCGCGTGGTGGACCGCGACGATCCTGCGGCGCTGCGGCGGGTTGTTCGCCGACCGGATTCCGGTGTTCGCCGCACTCGGCACCGTGCTGCTGGTGGTGCCGGGCGGCGATCTCGGCCAGCGCGAGCACCTGCTGGTCGCGGCCGTCCTGCCCTATTTGGCATTGTTCGCGTGCTCTTTGGACGGCGAACGGCCGGGACGCCTCGAGGCGATCGGCGCGGGCGTGCTGGCCGGGCTTGGTTGCGCCCTCAAGCCGCGCTACGGCGCGGTGTTCGCCGTGCTGGAATGCGTTGCGCTGGCGCGTGGCATGCGCACCTGCCGGCTGAAGCCGCTGTCGGCGATTGCCGCGTTCGGCGGCTATGGCGTGCTGGTCGCGGTGCTGTGTCCCGCCTATCTGCGCCGCGCCGTGCCTCTGGCACTGGCGCTGTATGGCGCCAGCGATGTGTCGTTCCTGCATCTGGCCGCCGATTCCGGCCTCTTGCTGTTTGGCGAGGCGGTCGCCGCAGTGTTGCTGGCATGGAGCTGGCGGCGCGGCATGCCGGAGCGGAACCTGCTGCTGACGCTGGTGATGTTCGCTGCCACCAGCACGGCGATCTGTTTCATGGACGACAAGGATTGGTTCTACCATCGCCTGCCGGCGACCGTGGCGACTCTGCTCGCCTTGGTGCTGTGGGCGGCGTCGGCGCTGTTCCACCGCGCCGCCGGCCGGCGTCGCGCCTGGGCGCCGCTATTGCTGGCGGGCGTGACCGGCCTGGTGTTCCTGGTCGGCGCATTCCAGCGGCTGGAGCCGGAAGTGGCGGAGGCAGTCGAACCGCAGGACTCCACGGTCGCCCGGCTCGAGCGGATCATCCGCGCGGAACACGCCCGCACCTACATCGCCTTTTCCGAATGGATCGCGCTGGGCTTCCCGGTGGTGAACAATACCGGCGTGGTCTGGACCTCGCGCTTCGACTCGATGTGGGCGCTGAAGGGCGAGCTGTGGCGGGTGCGCTTCGACCCGGCGGCGGCGAAGGAATGGCCGATCCGGCGCTGGGTGGTGCATGACTTCATCACCGGCTGTCCGGATGTCGCGGTGGTGGACGTGCGCGAGAAGGCGAACTGGATCGGCGTGCTGAGCGATGATCCGGTGTTCGCGCGGGCTTGGTCGCAGTACCACAAGATCGCCGCGTTCGACGGGCTGGAGGTGTATCGCCACACCGTCGCCGGGTGCATCAATCCGTGGGTGGCGGGCGGCGATGCCAGCGGGTTTGGCGTGAACCGCCTGGGGCAGCAGAACGGCGGGTAGCCTGCAAGTCCGCTCCGGCGTGTGGTCAGGGCTGTCGTATTTGCTGACGAAGCAGCCGCACGCTCTGGGTGGCGCATCTTCGGCGGGGCCAAGCACGGCCATGACGGTTTGGACCCCGAACCGCACGTCATGCAACTGCCACACGTTCCAGGCGTGACACCGCCCGGGCGCCCGGGCTACAGGGCGGCACTCGCCTGCCCATCCCTCAGCGCAAGAGCACTATGTCCGCTACGATCCTTCCTGCGCTGGCTACGGGCCGGCGCTTGCCCAATGTGTGGGACGCCGCCGCTATCGTCTGCGTGTTCGGCGCTCTGATCGCCGTCACGGAGGTGGCGCGCGGCACCTTCGCCCCGATCACGCCAAGCGCCGTTGAGGTCAGCCTCGATCCGATCTACCTGCCGGACTACGCCGTGCGCACCACGCTGCGCATGTTCGCCGCGCTGGTGGCCTCGCTGCTGTTCACCTTCACCTACGGCACCGCGGCGGCCAAGAGCAGACGGGCGGGACTGGTGCTGATCCCGGTGCTGGACATATTGCAGTCGGTGCCGATCCTGGGGTTCCTCACCTTCACGGTGGTGTTCTTCATGCGCCTGTTCCCCGGCAAGGTGATGGGGCTGGAACTGGCGGCGATATTCGCGATTTTCACCAGCCAGGCGTGGAACATGGCGTTCAGCCTGTTCCAGTCGCTGCGCACCATCCCGACCGACCTGGCGGAGGCCGCCGACAGCTTTCGCCTGAGCGCCTGGCAGCGGTTCTGGCGGCTGGAGGTGCCGTTCGCCACCCCCGGCCTGGTGTGGAACACCATGATGTCGATGTCCGGCGGCTGGTTCTTCGTCGTGGCGTCGGAAGCGGTGTCGGTGGGCGACAACACCTGGAAGCTGCCCGGCATCGGATCGTATGTCGCGCTGGCGCTGGAGAAGCAGGACATTCGGGCGGTGGGTTGGGCGATCCTGGCGATGCTGGTGGTGATCCTGGCTTACGACCAGTTGCTGTTCCGCCCGCTGGTCGCCTGGTCGTCCAAGTTCCGATTCGAAACGACGGCCGCGGCCACCGCGGTCGACCCGTGGGTGCTGCGCGTGGTGCGGCGCACGCGGTGGCTGGCGGTACTCGGGCATGGCTTCGGCGATGCGGCCACGGCGCTGGGCGGATTGCGCTTCTCGTTCGGCCGGGTGCCACGCGCCGTCATGCAGCGGCGGCCCTCGCGCCTGGTGGACGCGTGCTGGCTGGCGTTGCTGTTCCTGGTGCTGGCCTGGGCCATGGCACGTATCGCCGGGTTCGTCGCCGGCGACCTCGCCTGGTCCGATGTGGGGACCGCGCTCTTGCTCGGGCTGATCACGCTGACCCGGGTGGCGGTACTGATCGCGCTGGCGAGCCTGGTCTGGGTGCCGATCGGCGTGTGGATCGGGCTGCGTCCCGTCTGGGCGCGGCGAGCACAGCCGGTGGCGCAGTTCCTGGCGGCCTTCCCGGCCAATCTGCTGTTCCCGCCTTTGTACTGGGCATCGTGTATTTCCACCTCAGCGCCGACATCTGGCTGACGCCGCTGATGATCCTGGGAACCCAGTGGTACATCCTGTTCAACGTCATCGCCGGGGCCGCCGCCTTCCCGGGCGACCTGCGCGAGGTCGCGAGCAATTTCCGCGTCGGAGGATGGTTGTGGTGGCGCAAGGTGATCCTGCCGGGCATCTTCGCCTACTACGTCACCGGCGCAATCACCGCCTCGGGCGGCGCATGGAACGCATCCATCGTCGCCGAAGTGGCATCCTGGGGCAACACCAAGCTCGTAGCGCACGGCCTGGGTGCCTATATCGCCGAGGCTACGGAACAGGGCGACATGGCACGGGTGGTGCTGGGCGTGGTGGTGATGTCCGGCTTCGTCGTGCTGTTCAACCGCATGCTTTGGCGGCCGCTCTACGCCTACGCGCAACGCCGGCTGACGTTGGCCTGAAGAGATGGCGGCGTCGTGGATGGCGGGCCTCCGCCCGCCATGACGGCGGGCGGGGACTTCTCCCGTTCGGCGGTTTCAGGCATCCACAGGGCGAAGACGATCAGAGCCACCAACGCCGCGGCGCCGGCGGCGAGAAAGGCGGCGCCGTATCCGAAGCCATCCACGATCACGCCGGCAGCCAGATTGCTCAATGAGGCGCCAATCCCCTGGACCGTGGCGACGGCGCCTTGGGCCAGGTTGTAGCGACCGGTGCCGCGCATGATATCGGCGATCACCAGGGGCGTGAGGGCACCGAATATCCCCGCACCGACGCCATCGAGCACCTGGACGCCGATCAGCCAAAAGCTGTTGCCGGAGAGCGTGTAAAGCACCGCGCGGATCGGCAGGATGGCGAACCCGGCGAGAAACAGAGGCTTGCGTCCCCAGCGTGTCGGCAGTGCGCCCGACCAGCAAAGCGATTGGCAGCATGACCAACTGCGCTGCGACGATGCACGCCGACATCATGGCGGTCGCTTCTTTGGGATGGGCGGCCGCCAGCTTCTGTCCCACCAGTGGCAGCAGCGCCGCATTGGCGAGATGGAACAGCATGACGCACAAACCGAAGACGACCAGCGGGCGGGATTTGAACAGGACGCTGTAGCCGGCGGCACTGGCGGCTGTCCCCGCCGCGTCTGTGTCCTCACGCAGGTCGCGTGCCCTGTCGTAGTCGATGGCGGCGGCCGGGATGGACAGCACAGCCAGGCCTGCGAGGACGGTAAAGACCGGCACCAGAAGAAACACGGCGCGCTGTGAAAACGCATAGCCGACCGCGCCGGCGGCCACGGCGATGGCGACGTTGCCGGCATGGTCGAAAGCCGAGTTTCGTCCCATACGTTTGGCAAGCTGCCTTCGCGTATACAGGCCCAGGGTCAAAGCCGCGACCGCGGGACCGAACACGTCACCAACAACCGCCATCAGGCTATTGGCGATCGCCACCGGCCAGAAGCGCGGCATGGCGAAGATAACGATGGCCCCGAGGGCCAGCACGGCCAGCGCCAGGACAATCGCGCCTCGCTTGGCGTGCGTCTCGTCGATCGCCGCGCCGATCGGCGTCTGAACCGAGAGGCCAAGCAGGCCGCAGATGGTCGTCACCAAGCCGACCTCGGATTGACTCCAATGCTGTTGGGTGACCAGGAACACGTTCAGGTAAGGCCCGAGCGCCCCGCGCACATCGGCGAGCAGGAAGTTGACGGCGTCGAGCGAGCGCGGCCGAAAGCCAACCGGCTTGGTTGCCGGCGTCATAGCCACAGCCAAAGCGTGCCGATCACGAGGGTGATGACAGTCAGCGGCGCGCCGACCTGGAAGTAGTCCCAGAAGCTGATCGCGACGCCGCGCGTGGCGGCCTTCTGCACCACGATCAGGTTGGCAATGGAACCAAGAATGGTGAAATTGCCAGCGAGGGTGGATGCCATCGCGATCGTCAACCATGCGGTCGCGTGATCCGGCAAGGCTTGAACAAACGGCTTCAACATCAGCACCGCCGGCACGTTGCTGACCAGATTCGACAGCACGGCCGTCACCGCACTCAGGATCGGAACCTGATCCAGGTGCAGGCGACTGACTCGCGCAGTCAGGTCCGGTGTCAGCAGTGCATGCTGGGCGCCTGCGACGATGATGAACAACCCGGCGAACATCAGCAGCAGCGACCAATCGATCTCGGCATAGACCCGCTCGCTTTTGACGCGCCGGGTCAGCAGCAGAAGACCCCCGATGATGATGGCGGCCTTCGCCGGAGGCTGGCCCACAAAGAACAGAGCGACCATCAACGCGGTTGCCACGAGCGCGCGCGCCACAAGCACGCGATTGACGCGGATGTTAACTTTCACCGCCGTCATCAGGCCACCGCCGGCGAATTCATCCCAGTGGAACAGAGCTACCAATCCGACAGTGAGGACAAGTCCGACCAGCGCGACCGGCCCAAGCGCTCGGGCGAAGGTCGCGTAGGAGATCTGCGAGAAGCTGCCGATCATGATGTTCTGCGGATTGCCGGTGATGGTAGCGGTTGACCCCACGTTGGAGGCCATCGCCACCGCGAGCAGGTAGGGGGTCGGCTTGCGGCCGATGCGGAGGGTCAACTCCAGAACCAGCGGCGCGAGCACAAGACAGATCGCATCATTGACCAGGAAGGCCGAGAATATGCCGGAGGTGGCGGCAACCGCACACAGCAGGATCATCGGTCTTTTGGCATGCTCCACAACCCACGTTGTGGCGAGCGCGAAGAAGCCGGACAAGCGCAGGCTCGCCACGACGATCATCATGCCGAGCAATAACGTGATCGTGTCGAGATCAATTGCCCTGTAGGCATCTTCCAGCGACAGCACACCGGAGGCGACCATAAGGCCGGCGCCCACCAGGGCCACGCCGGCACGGTCGATGTTGAGGCCTGGTATCTTGCCGATTGCGAGAGCCAGGTAACTCGCGGCAAAGATGATGAGAGCCGCTACGTTCCTTGCATCCTCGTCGAGTTTGGGATTGGCGGGCAGCAGGCCCGGTGCCACCGCCGCAATCAAGCTGACCAGGATCACCAGGAAAACCAACGCGACACCCACGACACGGGGCCAGCCCCGCCGCTGGGTGCGCGCCTCTGTCTTGCTTTGTTGTTTGCCGGAACCGGCCGTCGCCGGGGTGGTTGGGCGATCTTTCATCGGTCTTGTTTCTTAACACAAGACAAGGCGGATTTGTGGGCCGCCCAGCGCGCCGCTGACTACGACCGGCAGGTGACATCTAATGCCAACCCGCCAGAGCTGCGTGGCTCTCGGCCTTGTCCGTGCTAAAGGCTTGCTTGCTATCGGGCCTGATCATCGGGCAACCCGGTCCCACACAGCGAGCCGAATGCAATCACCCCAACGGGCATGTGGCCTGAGGAGAGCCGGATGGATACCGCCGTCGCCACCAATACCGCTGCCGCGTTGCTGGAAGTACGTGGCTGCCGCCAAGCTTACCACAAGGACGCCAACGCCGACCTCGTGGTGCTCGACAACGTCAACCTGACTTTGCACGAGGGCGAAATGGTCGCCTTGCTTGGACGCTCCGGCTCCGGCAAGTCCACGCTGCTGCGCATCGTCTCCGGCCTGCTGCAACCGACCGCGGGCGAGGTGCTGTGGTGCGGCCGCCAGGTGTTCGGCCCCGCCGAGGGCGTCGCCATGGTGTTCCAAAGCTTCGCGCTGTTCCCCTGGCTGACGGTGCAGGAAAACGTCGAGCTGGGCCTGGAGGCGCGCGGCGTGCCGCGGGCCGAGCGCGACAAGCGGGAGAGGAGGCGATCGACCTGATCGGGCTGGGCGGGTTCGAGAACGCGTATCCCAAGGAACTGTCCGGCGGCATGCGCCAGCGCGTCGGGCTGGCTCGGGCGCTGGTGGTGCACCCCGATCTGCTGCTGATGGACGAGCCGTTCAGCGCGCTGGACGTGCTGACGGCGGAGACCCTGCGCACCGACCTGATCGACCTGTGGTCGGAGCATCGGCTGCCGGTGAAGGCGGTGCTGATGGTGACGCACAACATCGAGGAAGCGGTGCTGATGTGCGACCGCATCCTGGTGTTCTCGTCGAGCCCCGGCCGGGTGGCGAGCGAGCTGGCGGTCAAGCTGCCGCACCCGCGCAACCGGCACGATCCGGTGTTCCGCCAGTTGGTGGACGACATCTACGGCCTGATGACCCGGCGCGTCACCGCCGGCCCACGCGCCCCGGCCGCCGCGGTGGCCAGTATCGCCACCCCGCTGCAACGCGTCGGCACCAACCTGATGGCCGGCATGACGGAGACCCTGGCCGGGCCGCCCTATAACGGCCGTGCGGACCTGCCGGCGCTGGCCGCCTCGCTGCAATACGAGGTGGACGAATTGCTGCCCTTGGGCGAGACGTTGCAATTGCTGCACTTCGCGGTGCTGGAGGAAGGCGACATTGCACTGACCGAGGACGGCCGCCGCTTCGGCGCCGCCGACACCGAGGAGCGCAAGCGCATCTTCGCCGCGGCGTTGCGGGCGCATGTGCCGATCATCACGATGATCCGCCAGGTGCTGGACCAGCGCTGGAACCACCGCGCCTCGGCCGAACGGTTCCGCGACGAACTGGAGGACTACATGTCGCCCGATTACGCCGAGGACACGCTGCGCGCGGCGATCGCCTGGGGGCGGTATGCGGAGCTGTTCAGCTACGACGAGGAGGCGGGGCAGTTCAGCCTGGAGGAGGCGGAGTAATGCCAGACGCCTGGGAGCTCGACTCTTCGGCGATTTGCATCGTTCCCCCCGTGTCATGGCCGGCGAAGGCCGGCCATGACACAATGGGCACAACCTCGCCTTGTCGGCCACGCATGACCAAATCCTCGCTGAACCCGCACTATGAGCGCCATGCTGGATGAACCCGCCCGAACGGCCGTCCCCGAACCGCTGGTGCAGCCGTACGAACTGACCATCCTGATGCCCTGCCTCAACGAGGCGGAGACGCTGGAACGGTGCATCCGCAAGGCGCGCTCGTTCCTGATCCGTAGCGGCATCCATGGCGAGGTGGTGATCGCCGACAACGGCAGCACGGACGGATCGCAAGGCATCGCCGACGCCGCCGGCGCCCGGGTCGTGCCGATCCAGGCGCGCGGGCTATGGCAGTGCCCTGATCGGCGGCATCGCCGCGGCGCGCGGGCGCTTCGTCATCATCGGCGACTGCGACGACAGCTACGATTTCAGCTTGCTCGATGGGTTCGTGGCGAAACTGCGCGAAGGCTATGAGCTGGTGATGGGCAACCGCTTCAAGGGCGGCATCAAGCCAGGCGCGATGCCGCCGCTCCACCGCTATATCGGCAATCCGGTGCTGACCGCCATCGGCCGGCATGTTTTTCCGCAGCCCGTGCGGCGATTTCCATTGCGGCCTGCGGGGCTTCGACCGGACGGCGATCCTGGCTCGATCTGCAGGCGCCGGGCATGGAATTCGCCAGCGAAATGGTGGTGAAGGCGACCATCCACGGGCTGCGCATCACCGAGGTGCCGACGACGCTGTCGCCTGACGGCCGCTCCCGCCCGCCGCATTTGCGAAGCTGGCGCGACGGTTGGCGGCACTTGCGTTTCCTGCTGCTGTTCAGCCCGCGATGGCTGTTCCTGTATCCCGGTTCGGCGATGTTCTCGCGGGCGTGCTGGCGATGGCGTGGCTGTTGCCGCAGTCGCGGCATGTGGCAGGCGTGACGCTCGATATCCACACGCTGTTCTATGCCTCGCTCGCGGTGGTGGTGGGCTTCCAGTCGATGCTGTTCTGGTTGTTCGCAGATCTGGACGGGATGCGCGAGGGTCTGGTGCCGCCGGACGACCCGCGCTTCCGCCGGTTGATGCAGTGGATGACACTTGAATACGGCCTGATCGCCGGCGGAGCGCTGCTGGCGATCGGTCTCGCACTTGGGGTGGTGGCGCTCAGCGACTGGGGCAACGCGGCGTTCGGCAACCTGTCGCCTGAGGCCACGATGCGGCTGGTGATCCCGTCGGGCACCGCGATCCTGCTGGCGTTCCAGACCGCGTACGGCGTGTTCTTCCTCAGCGTGCTGGAGATCAGGGCGAGGGGGCAAGAGTAGCCGCAAAGCCGATGCCCAAGAACGGACCCACCCCACCGTCGCCGCACAACCCTGCAGTTTTCGACCTCTGCCCGCTGTTTCTGTTGCTGGTGATCGGAGTGACCATCGTCGCTGAGGTAAACGCTCTTAAGGTTGGTCTGCCCCTGCCGCACCATGGCGCTTTACTGTGCAGTGCCGATCGGACTGCTGGTGTTCGGCGCGCCGTTCGCCGTGACAGCCGGGCCACGCACTGTGCGCGGTTGGTTCTACGTTGCGACCGCTGCACTGATATTGCCTGTGGTCACGCGATCATGCCCTGGGCATCGGCACAGACGATCCATGCGTTGCCGCACGTTTATGACCCGCAGGTGGCATCGCTCGACGCCGCGCTTGGCTTTCAGCCATCCTTTGTCATGGGCGAATCTTCGTGCGACATCCCACCTTTGCGGCGGTTTGTGAGTTCTTCTACGCCGCGGTCATATTTCCTGCTGCCGTCGTTGCCGCCATGGAGGCCCGCATCGGGCGCCGTATGGGCCTGGGCGCATTGCCATCTTTCTGGTCATCGCCGCGGTTGGTTTCCCAATTTACCATCTACTCCCGTGATCGGCCCCGCACCGAATTTTGGGGATGCTTTTCCGTATCACACGGCCCTCGCCCATCTGCCGGCGCCCCGGAATTGCATGCCGTCGCTGCATACCGCATGGGTGTTGATGGCCTTCCTCGCAACGCGCGGCATGCCCTGGCAGATCCGTGTGGCGACGGCTATCGCCGCTGCCGGAACCATGATCACTACGCTCGGTGCCGGCGAGCATTACCTGACGGATCTAGTGGTCGCCTGTCCCTTCGTTCTGCTGGTGCGCGGCCTGTGCGCCAGCGAGCTGCCAATGTTGACACGCGAACGCTTCGGTGCCGGCTTGATCGGTGCAGCGCTCGTGGCCGTCTGGGGTCTGGCGGTTCGGGGCGTTATCACGCCAGCAACCGTCCCCGGGCTCGTCCCCGCGGCAATGCTGATTACGGTCACTGTCTCGCTATGGTTGGAACGCGACCTCGCAAGAGCAACCGATGCGTTGCTCGAAACGAAGGAGGTCCCTTCGAGCGGGGCGGCCTTCGCGCAGAACGGGTCGGAACCTTCGGGAGGTGGAATTGTCGTCTCACTTACGCCTGGTCATTGCGACACTTTATAGAGATAAAAATTCTCTTCTTGCATAATCGCTCCGGTGAAGGCGGCAATCTGTACAATCGTGATGCGGCGCTCTGCAATTTCGTCAAGCTGTCGCCGAGTTAGCCGGTCGCTGACCACCAGAATTGCGGGCCGATCGGCGACCCAGGCCATCGCGTTTGCCAGTCGCCTGGGCAATTGCTCGACGCGATAATCATCGCGCCGATTTTGAAACCGCAGGAATGTGTCCACACAACTGCAGTCAGGAAATACATTCGACGACCGAGCAATTCAGCCACTCCCGCGGTCGACGTGTCCCGGTACCAATCGAGTTCGGAATCTGCGAACCCATGGTCTTGAAACGATCGGCGGTGGCGCTGGTGTTGGAATATGGCTGCACAGTCTCCTGCAGGCAGGCAGCCACGCCGGCTACGGCACCCAGCAAAAGCATGACGAGGACTAACCAGGAGCGTTGCTGATCCCACGTCCTGTGCATCCAATACGCCACGACGAATGCAACGAATGTGATCCCCCAGTGGCGCTCTGCTCCTATATAGACAAGGTGCCCGAACACGGTCGCGCCGGCGGCCGTTATGCCGACAATCACGAGGGCTCGCCAATTTCCCCAAAAATCCGGCGCAGCCCGATCGCAACGGCCGGCAACAAGGCAACCCCGATTATACCGGCAACTGGTGCGGAACGGAGCACGAACGTCAACGCCGGCACCAGCCCGACCTAGCAATACGTAACGGAACCAGTAGAATACACATAAACAT
>CAVXNH010000120.1:0-7917 GCA_963762885.1 uncultured Alphaproteobacteria bacterium | reverse complement strand
TAGATGGCCGGCTCAAGCCCGGCCATGACGGTTGGGGCGGTCAGCGCCAAGCCTGGCTCAGCATCTTGCCGACCCGATTCGTCACCCGGCGTGCCAGTTCCAGCGTATCCGCCTCGGCTCCTCTGGGACGTCCGCACAACTGCCATAACGCGCCGAGCGTGACGATATACGCCACCGCCCCGATCGCTACCCCTGCTACCAGCAACTCCGCAGCACCGGCCCCACCATGCTCGACCCGTGTCCACCCCAATTTGCTCGTTGCCAGTATCAGGACCATGACAGCCGTAGCAAGAAACACCCGCCAGACAGCGCGGAGCATAGCGATGACAGATATGTGCAGGTGACGCAGGGCCGTTGCTGCGTAAAGCAGATTTTCGCCCGACATCGCCACCGCCCAGGCCGAGGCAGCCCCGACCAAACCGAACAGCCGCACCAGCACCACCATGGCAACGACGCGCAGCACGACAGAAGCCAAACAGACCTTGAACGCCTTGCTGTACAGGCCCTGCGCGATCAGCAGGCTATTGGTGATGCTGCCCACAACAAAACCCACGCCTGCGATGCCAATGATGCGCACGACATCGGCAGCCGCCGCCCATTGTGGGCCGAAAATCAGCCAGACCAACAGATCGGCGAGCAACGATATGCCGAAACCCGCCGGAACCGCGATGACCGCGGTGCAAGCCACGACGCGGAGATAGATATCCGCCGCGCTCTCTCCAGTACGGCTGGCGGCAGCGAAACTCGAATAGGTCACGCGCCCCAGCGGCCCGGCCAATTCCAGAGTGGGGATGGTCGCGAAATCTGCCGCGATCGAGTAAATTCCCAGCGGTGCAGCGCCAAGAAGACGGGCGATGACGAAGCCATCGACACGGTCGCGTACCATCACTGCCATGCTGATCGCCCAGCTCCAGGACGAAAATCCGACCAACCCCCGCCAGGCGCGCAATGTCAGGCGCGGCCGATGCGGATGCATCGCATAGCTCATCGCGGTGCGCAGCACCTGCAACGCAAGGGCGCCTGCCACCAAGGCCCAATAACTGCGCAAGAGGAACGCCAGCGTGGTTGTCAGCAGAATGGTCGCCAGGCGTGGGACGATCAGCAATACGAATTCCTTGTGAAACGCCAGCTCGCGCTGAAAATCCACAATGCCGATATTCTGAAATGCGCCGACGAGCGAACCAACGGCAAGCACCAGAAGCACCGCAAACAACCGTGGCTCGGCGAAAAATGCGGCTGCCGGCCATGCTGTGGCGGCAATGATCACCGCCGTGACCGCGCTGCGCAGCAGGTTGATGGTGAAGGCGCTGTTATAGAAATCCTCGGTCGGCGCCTTCTCGCGAACCACCGCCTCGTCAGTGCCAAGCGCGGAAAGCTGGTCGATGCCCTGGGCGAAGCTGGTTGCCAAAGCGAGCAAGCCGAAATCGGCCGGCACCAGGATACGCACCAGGATCATCGTATTGATAAAGCCGAGTAGCCGCGTGGTGATACGCCAACCGGCGACCCAGCCGGCGCCTCGCGCTGTCCGAGCCAGTATCGAACTAGGCGGCATGCCCCGCGCCGACAACACTCCGAAACACCTGCAACTGCCCGGTGGTCGTCTCATCCCAACTGAATTGCTCGGCATAACGGCGGGTCGCAGCGCGCGCCGGCATCGCCGCGAACAGACGCCGCACGGCAGCGGCGAAACCGTCCGGCGTGTTTGCCTCGGCGATCACCCCTGCCGCCGCCTCCCGCACCACCTCCGGATTGCCCGGGATGTTGCTTGCAACGACGGGCGTGCCGCAGGCCATCGCCTCCAGTAACACATTCGCCCAGCCCTCGCGTGAAGACGCCAGCACCAGCGCATCGGCCGCGCCATACAGCGACGGCAACTCGTTATGCGCCAGCGGCCCCAGCAGCCGCACTCTGTCTCCCAGGCCGTATTGCTCGATCATCGCAGTCAGCCGCGCATGCTCTGGGCCCTCGCCGGCAATCAGCAGCTCGAACTCCGGAAGCTGCCGCATCGCCTCGATCGTATGATGATGGCCCTTGCGCTCGATCAACAACCCAACCGAGATCAACGTCGTCCTGTCGAGCCCAAGCGCCCGCCGCGCCGCATCCCGATCGTCCGGCGGCTGGAACAGTGCGGTGTCCACGCCGTTGCGCAGGACCGTCACCTTGCCCGGCGGCGCGCCAAGCTCGACCAGCCCGGCTTTCAGCGCTGCACTGACGGAAATCAACGCGGCCGCATCGCGGATCGCCGCACGGATCAGCCGCCGCGGGATAGCGTACTGCGGAATCAACGTCACGTCGGTGCCGCGCGAGGTGACCACCACCGGCAGCCCAAGCCGCTGTCCCAGCCAGACCGCCGCGACGCCGTCGGGATAGAGATAATGTGCGTCGATCGCATCGAACGCTTCGCGCGCGTGCATCGTGCGCAGCACCGGCAGCAGGGCGCGGAACAGCAGCCATGGCGCCACGGACATGCCGACACGCGGCAACACGGGGTAGCGTGGATGCAGCACCGTCAGACCGTTGCGTTGTTCCACTTGCGGCGCACGGGCATAGCGGGCCCAGTCACCGAACCATGGCGCAGCGCTGGGGAACCATGGCACCGGCGCGACGACGGTGCTGGTCACCGCGCCACTGGCAACGAGGTGCCGCAGCCGGTTCTCGACAAACACGCCGTGGTTCGGCCGGGCCGCATTGGGAAACAGTGTCGAAAACGTCAGCAGGCGGATTGGTGAACCGCACGGGGCGCTCATCCCACGCGTCCCACTGTCATGCCGGTGGGCTCGGCCATGACGCAGCGGTCACAGCCAGGTGCAAGACGCCGTCACGTGCCCTTATTGAGCTCGTCAAGCAGTTGCTGCGCCTGCGGCTTTTCGGTGAAGTCAGCCTTTACCGCGACCACGGCATTCAGCAGCTTGATGGCATCGGCCTTGTTGCCGGTATCTTTCAGCGCCACTGCAAAGTGATACTGCACGCGCGGATCGCTCGCGGCCTGGGCACTGGCCTGGCGCAACAACAACACACCGGTGTCGGCCTTGCCTGACGTGGTGAGGATCCAGCCCAGCGTGTCGGCAGTTTGCGCACCAGGCGACAGCACGTAAGCCTGCCGCGCCAGATCCAGTGCACGGGGATCGTGCTGCTGCTGATAGATCCACGCCAGGTTGTTCAGCGCGACCGGATCGTGCGGCTTCTCCTTAAGAATGCTCTGCAAATGCAGCGCTGCCGCATCCAGGCGTCCCGCTCCGATTTCGAGCTCGGCCACCTGTTCCAGGGCAACCAGGTCGTCGGGATGCTTGAGCAACCAGTTCGTCAGCGTGGCGTCGGCCGCGCCACCTCGACCGGCTCGCATCTGCGCACTGACCAGGCGCGTAACCAGCATGGTGGAAGGAGCCGCTGCCAAAGCATCGGAAAAGGCCTTGGCGGCGTCGTCTGGGCGATTGGCTGCCAGAAGGACGTCGCCCTTCAGCGCCCGCGCTGCCGAAAAGTCGCGGTCCTGGGATTGCAACTGTTCGGCTGTCGCCAGCGCCGCGTCCACACCGGTCGCCTTCAGGTCGATCATCACGTAATCCACCAGAAGCTGGTAGTTGCGTGGGGTCGCGGCGATGCCGGCCTTCACCAGGTTGCGTGCGTTATCGTAATCGCCCGCATCGACCAGCAGTCCGACCAGCCGCCGTCGCACGGCGAGCAGTGCAGGATCCTGCTTGAGAATTTGCGTATAGGCATCGCGCGCCTGATCCTTCTGGCCGAGTGCAAGAGCGGCCGACGCCTTCAGACTGAGGACCTCATTGGCCGAAGCGGCCGGTCCCTTGATCTGCGCGACGAGGTCGAGCGCCTTCTGCGCATTGCCTGAACGAATGTAGAGATCACCCAGGCTGTCGGTGATCCGTACATCCTCCGGCACCGCCGCGTGCGCGCGCTCCAGCAATGCAATCGCGTCCGGCAGGCGATTGCTCTGGGCGTAGTCCGAGGCCAGCATGGTCAATGCCGGCTCGGCGGCTTGATGCTGGGCGAGGAGATCGGCCAGAACTTTCTCTGCGGCAGGGCCGTCGCCTTGCATGGCCAGCACGCGTGCCAGATTGATCTGGGCCGGCATGAATTCCGGGTGCGCCTGGGTGATGGCGGTGAAGGTCGTTTTCGCGCCGGCGACATCCAGGTTGGAAAGTTGCAGCAGGCCTCTCAGATTTTCGACGACGGGCGTGTCGCCCTCGGCCGCCTTCACCTTGGCCAGGGCGTCGGCGGCCTTGTTGGTGTCGCCGGTTGCCAGCGCCGCGAAAAACAATGCCTCGCCGACCGCCGGCACCTTGGGCGCCAGTTCCAACGTATGCTCCAGGTCGTCCATGGCCGCACCCGGCTGGCCCATACCCATTCGGACGGTGGCAAGCCGGGTCTGCACGCCGACATCGTTAGGCGCCATGGCCTGCGCCTTCTGAAATGCGATCACCGCGTCGTCGGCTCGCCCGGTCGAGGCATAGGCGCGGCCGAGCAAGTCATAGGTTTCGGCATCCGCCTTGCCGGATTGGGCGATCTTGTCCAGCGTGTCGATCACCTGATCCGGGCGACGCTTGGCAAACTGGATGCGGGCGAGGGTCTTGTAAGCCGCCAGGTCGTTCGGCGCCGCGCGACAGATAGCGCTGCGCCGCATCTTCCGCTTGCTCGATCTGGCCCAATTGCTCCTTGACAACCGCCAGCAGAAGATAGGCACGCGGGATGCGCGGAACATAAGCCGCAATCCGATCGAGAAGGTTGTCGGCCGCCTTATAGTCCTTGGCCTGCGTCGCCAGGACCGCCTGGAGGTAGATCGCCTGGACGTTGCCCGGCGTGGCCTTCAGCACCTCCGCGATATCCTGTTTCGCAAGATCGGTCTTGTTTAACGCGACCTCGAGACTTGCGCGGTCGAGCCGCGCCTGCACGACGCTCGGCTGGTCGGTCAGCAACTCGTCGAGCACCGCCAGAGCGCCGTTCAGATCGCCTTTCGTGCGCAGAACCTGAGATTTGGCAAGCAGCGCCTCGGGCGATTTCGGCTGCACCGATATGGCTTGGTCGATCTTTCCCTGGGCGCCGTCGAGGTCGCCGCGCGCCTCTAGCAACCGCGCCTCGGCCAACAGCGGCTCGACCGAGTCCGGCGCCACTTTCTCGGCTTCGTTGAAAGCCTTCTGCGCCTCGTCCGGTTGCTTCAGGCCGATTTCCGCATAGCCCCGAAACACCAGGATAATCGCGTCGAGGGTGGCATCCTTGCCGCCCGGTTTCATCTGTTGCAGCACCGCGTCAAACTTGTTCTGTGCAAGCAACGCCTGTCCAAGCAGCCGATAGGCGAGGCGAGGATCGAAGCCCCGGTCGTTGGCAGACTGCGGCCTCGCGTTCCGCCGCAACCGGATCGCCGAGTTCCAAGGACACGCGGCCCAGCCAGTAATGCGCCTCGCCGTTCTGCGGATCCTGCTTGACCGCGTTGCGCAGGTCGATCTGCGCCGATCGAAGATCGCCCTTCTTGAGGGCGTCCCGCGCATCGGAGAGGTAACTGGCATTGGCAGCCAATGGCCAGACGCCGATCCAGGCACCCAGCAGCAGCCAACCAAGAGACCGGTTTCGCATGACCTTCAACCTCAATCCCTTCAAAGTGTTTCGTCGGCGTCGGACGGCCGGGTGGGCCGGCCAGGCGCCGTGCCTGCGCCTATTTCCTCGACCGATTCACCGGCCTTGCCGAGATCGACTTCTATAGCGTGCGCCTGCATGAGGCTATAGAGCGTGGGCCGGCTGATGCCGAGCAATCGCGCGGCGACGGACAGCGTATTGTTGCTGCGCGCGAGCGCGGCATGGACGACTTCCCGCTCCGCACGCAGCCGCGCTGCGCGCAAATCCAGGTCGGGCAATTGTTCGTCGGATTGCGCCAGTTCCAGGTCGGCGGCATCGATCAGCCGCCGGTCGCCCATGACCACCGCCCGCTTCAGGCGATTTTCCAGCTCGCGCACGTTGCCAGGCCAGTCATGCGCCGACATCGCTACCGAGGCGGCCTCGGTGAAGCCGCGGATGTTGCGGCCGAATTCCTGGTTGAAGCGATTGAGGAAGAAACTGGCCAGCAAAACAGCGTCGCCGCCCCGCTCACGCAGGGGAGGAATGCGCACGGTGACCGCGTTCATGCGGTAGAACAGGTCGCTGCGGAAGACACCTTCCTTGACGCGATCCTCGAGCTGCTGGTTGGTGGCGGAGACGATACGCACGTCGACCTGGATTTTCTGTCGGCCGCCGATACGCTCGACGATCTGGTCTTGCAGGAAGCGCAGTAGCTTCACTTGCAACGGATGCGGCAGATCGCCGATCTCATCCAGGAACAGCGTGCCTTTGTTGGCGCTTTCGATCTTGCCGATGGTCTGTTTTACGGCACCGGTGAAGGCGCCTCGTTCATGGCCGAATAGTTCGGATTCCAGCAGATTTTCCGGAATGGCCCCGCAATTGATGGCGACGAATGGCTGTTTGGAGCGTGGACCGAGCTCGTGCAACGCCTGCGCCAGCGCTTCCTTGCCAGTGCCGCTCTCGCCCAACAGCAGCACCGGGACGTTGGTGGTCGCGAGCCGTTCGACGTCACGGCACACCTTGAGCATGGCTGAGTGCGCGGTCACGATGCGATCGATCGGCGAGCGGGCGGGCATTGCGGCAAGCCGGCGGTTCTCGGCTTCCAGGCGGTGCAGGTTCAACCCGCGCTCGATGATCGTGCGCAGAACCTCGATTTCCACCGGCTTCTCGCAAAAATCGTAAGCACCGGCGGCCACCGCCTTGAGCGCGTTCTTACGTTCGCCGTTGCCGGTGACGATGATCACCTTGGTCTCGGGGGCGATGTGCTGCACTTCGTCCAGCGTGGCGAAGCCTTCGCTGACTCCGTCCGGATCGGGCGGCAGGCCCAGATCCATGATGGCAACAGGGGGACGTTCCTTCTTGACCAGGGCGACGGCCTGCTGCCGCGAGTGTGCCAGCAGGACGTCGCAGGCGGGGAACGCCCAGCGGTACTGAGAGCAAAGCCCCTCATCATCTTCGACGATCAGCAGCTTGGGCTTGGCCATTCGGCGCTTCCGTTCAGGCCGTGAGCGGCATGGTTTCGGGCAGCGTGGCGCGGACTGCCGGCAGCAGCAGGCGCATCGTCGTACCAGCCTGGGGCCTGCTCAACACGAGCAAGTCGCCACCTGCATCGCGCAACAATTCACGCGCCTGAAACGCGCCGATCCCGTGGCCGCCGCTCTTGGTACTGGAAAACGGCTGAAACAAAGTGTCGCGAATGAACTCCGGGGTCATGCCAGGGCCCTGGTCAACGATGTCGATCACCAGCGACAGCGCCTCATGGTGCACCCGCACAACCACCGGCGCGTTGCCGCCGGCGTCGAGCGCATTGTTGAGCAAATGCGTCACGACCGCATCGAACGACTCCGGATGGATCGCCGCGCCGACCTGGTCGTCCTCGAGCTCCAGCACGATGTTGGCCGGGCGTGTCAGGCGGCATATTTCGGCTACCTGGACCAGTCGTTCGCCGGGCGTGATCAGCGCGTGGCTACGCTCCTGCCGCTCGGCTTGCAGGCGGGAGAGCAGCCGGCTGATCTTGCCCACCGAGGCGCGCACCGTGGCCAGCATGTCGCGCTGGAACTCAGGGTTGTCGGCATGGATTTCGGCGTTGGTGAGCAGCATCGAAAGCTGACCGGATACATTCTTGATGTCGTGCAGGACAAAGGCAAACCGCTGGCTGTACTCACGCAACTGCCGGGTCTGCGACAAGACCTGTGCAGCGCGTTGCTCGGCAACCCGGCTTGCGACTTCTCGTCCAACCACACGTAGCAGGTCGAACGCCTCGCGGTCCAGCTTGAAGTGGGCGCGCGAGCGGGCCAGGACGACGAAGCCGATGAGCGTGCCAAGATGATTGAGCGGGACGGCGAGCCAGATGCG
>CAVXNH010000119.1:0-11153 GCA_963762885.1 uncultured Alphaproteobacteria bacterium | reverse complement strand
CATGGCGCGCAGGAACCCGTGCACCACTCCTGCGAAAATCTCCGTCTTCACCGTCACGCCCGCTTCGCGCAACCGGCCGACCAACGCCTCGCCCTCGCTCCGCAGCACGTCCAGTTCCGCCAGGTGCATCAACACCGGAGGCAACCCGCGCAGATCGGCGCGCAGCGGCGCAGCCAGAGGATGCAGCCGATCCGCCGCATGCGGCACATACACCGACCAGTAGAACGCCATCCGGTCCTTGCTCAGGCCATACGCCCCGCTGCCGAATTCCTGATAGCTCGGCGTGTCCAGCGCACTGTCGCTTACCGGATACGCCGTCAGGATGCCGCGCAGCGCCGGCCCGCCTGTGTCACGCGCCAACAGTGCCGTCGCCAGCGCCAGGTTGCCGCCCGCGAATTGCCGCCAACCAGCAGACGCGTCGTATCGAGGCCCCACTCGGCACCATGCGCGGCCACCCAGCGCAGCACCGCAATGCACTCCTCCAGCGCCTGCGGCACTTTGGCTTCCGGCGACAGCGCATAATCGACGGACACCGCCGCCACCTCGCCTGCCGCGCAATACTCGCGCACCAGCCGGTCATGCGTATCGACCGAGCCCAGACCCAGCCGCCGCCGTGGAAATACACCATCGTCGGCAGCGCTCGATTCACCCGAGGCCGATAGACGCGGCAGAAGATCCGCCGGCCTGCGCGGCAATCCATCGGTCGGCGGTCTCCGCCATCTCGGGCCCTCCGAGCGCGTATGGCGCGTTCAGCGCGTCGTTGGTGGCGCGGTGCGGATCCAGCGGCACCTCCAGCCGGATCGGCGGATACTGCGCGGCCGCAGCCTCGGCCGCCGCGGTGAAGGCCGCCATCTCCGGGTCCCAACGCGTTCGATCGGCCATGCATTCCTTCCCCTGCGCTTCCCCACGGCGCGCCCGCGATCGACCGCGGCCGCACTGGCACAGCGTGCCGCGTCGATGCACAGGTCAAGCCGTGGTCAGGGCGGTACGCGGGTTGCAACTCGCGACTTTAACGGTCAGCAGCCCCGCACGCGCGACGACAGTAGCGGCGCAAGCTCGTGCGCAACCAGGCATCGGTTCAGCGGTTTGCCAGGGCGAGCGCGCGGCTGACGATGGACGTTGATCACCAGCACGCCGCCACCTGCCATCGCCAAGCGTAAGTTCCCCGACGAATGGCCCGCTCGAACAGTGGCTCGGGGCCGCCGATACCGGTCAGGATTCCGGCGCCCATCGCGGCGACCCGGTAGCGATAATCCGCCGCCAGGTCGACGGTGTGCGAGTCGTACCAGCCAACCGCGACATTCCAGTCGCCATGCGACTCGTTATACAACGACCTGAGGTAGCGGGCCGCATAATCGGCATTGGCGTCCGGGTCGAACGCCTGTTCGAGTGACTGGAAGGCATCCGGGTGAAGTTGCCGATCCACCTGCATGCAGCCGACATCCATGAACTGCACGCCGCGGCGCAGGCCAAGGCGCGCCCAGGCGACCGCCGCCGCACGGCTGTCGAGGAACACGCCCTGACCGTCGGCATCGATCGTCCAGGGCCACGCCTGCACCTGTCCGAGCGCCGCGATCGGCCGGCCACTCTCCACTTTGGCAATACTGCCGAGCAAGTTCGGCGGCAGGTGGTATTTCGCCTCCGCTCCGGCGATCGCCGTCCGGCACAGGGCGCTCTGGCTCGACTGCCAGTCCGGCGCGGGCGCGGCGGCGGCGAGCCAAAGCAGACCAAGCAGCGCAGCGCGGTGCCATCGAAGACACCGCAACCGACGGGGAAGCCGAAGACAACGCATGAACCGGGGCCCTGGACCGGCGTGGGGTGAAGCACCATGCCCACTCTTCACCTGACGCCCTGGCTGCCTCGCGCACAAGCCACCACCCGGGATTGTGAACTGCCCCGCACATTGCGAGCAGTAGACCCCGACCCTGTCATTGCGAGGAGCGTAGCGACGCGGCAATCCTCTGCCTGACGAACCGCTGCTCCTGTCGCATGGGATTGCCGTGTCGCTTCGCTCCTCGCAATGACAGGGTGGGCGGCAAACGCACTTATGGTTTATCCGCCCGGAACGTCTTCGCCGTCTGCCGCACCAACGCGAGGAACTGGCGCACCACCGATGATGTATCGCCACGGCGGCTGGCCAGCAGCAGCGGCGCTTTCGGCTGCGCCGACCCGTCAGACGACGATACGTCACGCCGTCCATGTGCATGCGCTGCAACGACGCCGGCACGATCGCCAATGCCCAGTCCCGCGGCCGACAAGATTCAAGGTTGCAACGATGCGCGGCGCCTCCTGACCCACCAGCGGACTGAAGCCCGCCGCATGGCACGCTGCGATGATCGCGTCATACAGTCCCGGCCGGTATGCCGCCGATAGACGATGAACGTCTCCCCGGCCAGCCGCTTCAAATTCAACCCGGCCGCCTCGCCGGCGTCCGCTTGCGCCAGCGGATGCTGGCTCGGCAGAGCGACCACCATCGTCTCTTCCAGCAGCGATCGACCACCAGCCCCACCGGATCGGCGACCGGCGTGCGAATGAAGGCCGCATCGACACGTTCCTCGCGCAGGTCGCCGATCAATTCGGTGGTGCCGCTTTCCTCCAATGTCAGCGATATCAGCGGAAACGCCTCGCGAAATGCGCGGATCACGCGCGGCACGAACGGATGGAACGGCGCCGAGCTGGTAAACCCGACCGCGATCCTCCCTTGCTCTCCCCGCGCCGTGCGGCGCGTGGAGGCGAAGGCGTGGTCGATATGCGCCAGGATGGCTCGGGCATCCGACAGCAGGGCGCGCCCCGCATCGGTCAGTTCCACGCCGCGCGGCTTGCGGCGGAACAGTTGCACGCCGAGTTCGCCCTCCAACGCGCGAATTTGCTGGCTGAGCGGCGGCTGCTGCATCCCCAGCCGTTCCGCCGCCCGCGTGATGTGGCGTTCCTCGGCGACCGCGATGAAGTAGCGAAGGTGGCGCAGTTCCATCTGCCATATCCAATCGATATGGATTCTGCATCTACCCATATTATAGCTCAACCCCTCGCGCATGCCTATCGTCGCCCGCATCCCGACAGGAGGTGGCGATGATCGAGATTGAAACGACACCGGACGCGGCAAACCGCCTTTACGCGACGATGGCGCACAACCTCGCAATCGTCCGCCGCCGCACGGACAAGCCTCTCACGCTCGCCGACAAGGTGCTGCTGGGTCATCTCGACGATCCGCAACACCAGGAGATCGAGCCCGGCCGCAGCCATCTGTCACTGCGCCCCGACCGCGTGGTGTTCCAGGACGTGCTCGGCCAGAGCGGCATGTTGCAATTCATGCAGACGCAGCGCGAGCATGTGGCCGTGCCCACCACGATCCATTGCGACCACCTGATCCAGGCACGCACCGGCGCCGCTGTGGATCTACGCGAGGCGCGCGACGAAAGCCGCGAGGTGTTCGACTTCCTCCGCGCCGCCGCAGCGAAATATGGCTGCGGCTTCTGGGAGCCGGGCGCCGGCATCGTGCATCAGGTGGTGCTGGAAAACTATGCGTTCCCTGGCGCGTTGATCATCGGCACCGATTCCCACACGCCGAATGCCGGCGGGCTCGGAGCCTGCGCTGTGGGTGTCGGCGGCGCCGACGCCGTCGAGGTGATCTCCGGCCTGCCGTGGGAGGTGCTGTACCCGCGGCACATCGCCGTGCATCTTACCGGCACGCTGAACGGCTGGACGGCGCCGAAAGATGTCATTCTCTATGTTGCGGGCCAACTTGGCGTCGCCGGCGGCACCAATGCGATCGTCGAGTATATCGGCCCCGGCGCCCGCACCATCAGCGCGACGGGCAAAGCGACGATTACCAATATGGGCGCCGAACTCGGTGCGACAAGCTCTATGTTTCCCGCCGACGACCGGATGAGCGTCTATCTGCGGGCGACCGGCCGTGGCGCCTTGGTGCCGATCGTCGATCGTCATCGCGACATGCTGGCACCGGATGCCGAGGTGGAGGCGCACCCCGAGAAGTACTATGACCGCGTGATAGAGCTGGACCTTTCACGCCTGGAACCGCACGTCGTCGGCCCGCACACGCCGGATCGCGCGCGCCCGGTTTCCCGCCTCGCCGCGGAAATCGCCGATCCGGCGAACGGCTTCGTCGATACGATTTCCACCGCGCTGATCGGAAGCTGCACCAATTCGTCCTACGAGGACATGAGCCGCGCCGCCGACGTCGCTGCGCAACTGCGCCGGCACGGTTTGAATACCACCGCGCCGCTGCTGGTCACGCCCGGCTCCGAACAGGTGCGTGCCACCATCGAGCGCGACGGCCAGATGCATGCTCTTACCGACATCGGCGCCACGGTGCTGGCCAATGCGTGCGGCCCCTGCATCGGTCAGTGGCAGCGCGCGAGCGAGGCCGCGGCAGCACCGAACACCATCGTTACGCTCGTACAACCGCAACTTCCCACGCCGTAACGACGGCCAGCCGACCACGATGAATTTCATTGCCAGTCCCGAACTGGTCACCGCCCTGGCGGCCGCGGGCAGGCTGTCGTTCAATCCGCTGACGGACACGCTGGTGGGCGCGGATGGCACGACGTTCATGCTCGAACCGCCGCGGCCGGCGCCGGAGGTGCCAGCGTACCATTTCGCACGCGGCGACAGTGCCTATGTCGCGCCGCTAGCCGACGGCTCAGCGGTCGCGCTGAACATCGATCCGTATAGCGAGCGGCTACAAGTTCTGGAACCGTGGCCCGCATGGGATGGGCGCGATTTCGAAAGCATGCCGGTGTTGCTGAAGGCCAAAGGCAAGACGACGACCGACCACATCTCGCCGGCCGGCCCTTGGCTGCGGTTCCGCGGCCACCTCGACAAGTTCAGCGACAACATGTTCATGGGCGCGACCAATGCCTTCACCGGCGAAACCGGCCGGGGACGCAACGTGCTGACCGGCGAGTCGGGTCAGGCGTTTGCCAAGATCGCGCGCGATTACCGGGCGCGCGGGCTGCGCTGGGTGGTCATCGGCGATCGCAATTACGGCGAGGGCAGCAGTCGCGAGCATGCGGCTTTGTCGCCTCGGTTGCTGGGTGGCGCCGCGGTCATTGTGCGCAGCTTCGCGCGCATCCATGAGTCGAATTTGAAGAAGCAGGGACTGCTGGCGCTGACGTTCCAGGACGACGCCGACTATGACCGCGTTCGCGAGGACGACCGGATCAGTTTGCTCGGCCTGGCAGAACTGGCCGAGGGCAGGCCGGTTGCGTGCCGGATCGACCACGCGGACGGCACAACGGAAACGCTATCGCTGGGGCACAGTTACAGCACGTCGCAGATTTCCTGGTTCCGCGCCGGCGCGGCGCTGAATTTGGTGCGGAGCGTTTAAAGTGTCATGGCCGGCTCTCGGGTCAAGCGCCCGAGGACAGGCTCCGGCCGGCCACCCACGACTTTGCTGCGTGACACCAAGGAAAGTCGTGGGTGGCCGGGCCAAGCCCAGCCATGACACCGGGGCAGTATCGCCCTTGCATTGCCACACGTCCGGGCCTTTATGCTGCACTGCATCATAGCCGCGGCTCGTCATGACCGTCCCTCGCCTCAATCCCGCCGGCCGCTTCAACCTGGACTTGCTGTTCCGGCCGCGCTCCGTAGCGGTGATCGGCGCCGGCACCGAGACCGGCGCGCAGATCTCGGCCAATCTCAGCCTCAGTGCGTTTCGCGGCACGGTCCAGTCGGTGGAAACCACCGCCGACCTGACAGCAGCGCCGGACCTCGCCGTGCTTGCAGGCCCGCCGGACTCCATCACACCGGCGCTCGAAGCCCTGGCGGCGGGCGGCTGCTACGCCGCCGTAGTGCCCGGCCCCGCCGACGGCCTGGCCGAGTCTCCCATCGCACCGGTGTGCGCGTGCTCGGCCCGCATTCCTTCGGCATCGCCATCCCCGGCATCGGGTTGAACGCCACGCGTGCGCATATCCCACCGCCGTCCGGACGGCTCGGCCTGGTGTCGCAGTCCGCCGCGCTGTGCCGCGCGGTGATCGACTGGGCCGGGCCGAACGGCGTCGGTTTCAGCCATATCGTCGGCATCGGCGGCAACACCGATATCGGCTTCGGCCTCGTCCTCGACTGGCTCTCCCGAGACCCCAACACCGGCGCCATCCTGCTCGACATCCGCCGCCTGAAGGACCGCCGCGCCTTCCTCTCCGCCGCCCGCGCCGCCGCCCGCCTTCGCCCCGTGGTGGCGATCCGCGCCGGTGGCCGCCTGCTGGATGGCGGCGCCGGCGAGGCGGAGCTGGCCTTCGAAGCCGCCCTGCGCCGCGCCGGCGTGCTGAGCGTCAATCATTTCGAGGACCTGCTGGCCGCCGCGGAAACCCTGTCCCGCGCCCGACCGGCACGCGGCGAGGCGCTGGCGATCGTCACCAACGCCATCGGCGCCGGCCGGCTCGCCGCCGACGCCGCTTTGCAAGATGGGCTGCTTCTCGCCGACCTGCCGGGCGTGCAGCATGGCATCGTCCACGTGCCGATCGAGACGACCGGGCAACTGGCAGCCACGATCACCTCGGTCGCCGCCTCGCCGGGGGTTGGCGGCGTGCTGGTGGTGCACGCACCCGCCGGCGCGACCGACGCCGCATCGATCGCCGTCCTGGAATCGGCGGCACAGTCGATCCGCGTCCCGCTGCTGGTCTGCGCCATGGGCGAGACAACCGGCGCACTGCACCGGGCCACGCTCGCGAAAGCCGGTCTGGCCGCCTTCGCGACGCCGGCACAGGCGGTGCGCGGTTTCCAGCACCTGGTGCGCGACCGGCGCAACCGTGCCGCGGCGCGCGAACTGCCGCCGAGCACGGTGCTGGCGGTTGCCCCCGACCGCAACGCCGTGCGCCGGCTGTTCGCCCAGGTGCGGCGTTCCGGCCGGCTGGCGCTGTTCCAGGACGAAGCGCTGGACGTGCTGGCCGCCTACGGCATTCCCGGGGTGCCCTCGCGCTGCGTGGCGCGGGCGGAGGACGCGCCCGAAGCCGCTTCCCTGCTGGGCTTTCCCGTGGTGGTGAAGCTGCGCCAGTCGGTGCCGCCGCGGGAACGGCCACCGGGCGCGCTGGCACTGGACCTGCACGATGCAGCGGAGGCACGCGCCGCCGCCCGGCTGCTGGTCGCGCGGCAGGCGAGGCGGGCGCGGACGGCGCCCGATACGGGCCTGCTGGTGCAGCGCCAGGTGGTGCGCGCGCGCGAACTTGGCGTGCGGGTGGCCGACGATCCGACTTTCGGCCCGGTCATCGCGTTCGGGCCAGGCGGCACGGCGGCCGACGGAACCCAGGACCTCGCGATGGACCTGCCGCCGCTCAACCTGCCCCTGGCGCACGCGCTGATCGGGCGTTGCCGGGTCGGCGCCCTGCTGAGCCACGCGTTGCGGGACATGCCGGCAGCCGAGGAGCCCGCGGTCGCCGAGGTCCTGGTGCGGATCAGCCAGTTGATCGTCGATTGGCCGGAGATCGCCGAGCTCGAAGTGCCCGCGCTGTTCGCCGACGCCTCGGGGGTGACGGCGGCGGATGCCTGGCTGTGCCTGCGCTCCGCGGACGCACCGCCAGCGGTGCTGGCCATCGCGCCGTATCCTTCCGAACTGGTGGAGCATTGGTCGGGCGGCGGCGAGAGCTTCATCGTCCGGCCGATCCGCCCGGAGGACGCCGAGCAGCATGGTGTGTTTTTCAGCCGGCTGCCGATGATGGACGTGCGGTATCGGTTCTTCTCGACGATGCGCGAGCTGTCGGCGGAGCAAATGGCCCGGCTGACGCAGGTGGATTACGACCGGGAGATGGCGTTCATCGCGGTGCGCGAGGCGACCGGCGAGACGGTCGGGGTGGCGCGGCTGGTGCGCGAGCCGGGCGGGCGCAGCGGCGAATTCGCGGTGATCGTGCAGCCGGACGTGAAGGGGCACGGGCTGGCGTCGCACCTGATGCAGCGGCTGATCGATTGGGCGCGGCAGTGCGGGATGGCCGAGGTTGTCGGCCAGGTGCTGGCGGAAAACACGCCGATGCTCGGGTTTGTCCGGCATCTCGGGTTTTCGCTCCGGCGCATGCCGGAGGAGCCCGACGTGATCGAGGCGCGGCTGGCGCTGTAACCGCGGCCCGCTGTCGTTATCCCCGGTGGCGCATCGCCGGCCATGACACAATGTAAGCGACCTGACCCGCGCGCGGTCCGCCGGGAGGATACCGCCCACCCCATAATCTCATCTTCGTCTCAGAATCCCGATTCGCGCGACGCTCCCCCTCAATTCCGTGCCAATCCCATCAGGCCACCTCGTCCAGGTCCATGCCGCCGACCTCGTTGAGCAGGTTCAGCAGAACGCTGACGCCGCGGACCAGCGCATCGATCACCGCCGGATCGGAGGGCATCGTTACGCCGCGGCAGAGCGCCCTGTTCTGCGGCGTCACGCCACGGTCGTAGCGGATCTGCGCCGCAGCCACGATATTCTCGTGCATGAAGGCCTCGGCTTGTGCGATCGCCTCGGGCGAAGGCGGCGGCGCCGACCCGGCCGGCGCGGCCACGGCCGGTGCGGCAGCCCGCGCGGCGGCCGGGCGCAGCGGCGCGACCACCGCCGGCACGGGCTGCGGCGCCGCGGCGACCGGCGCGCCCCTCACCGCCTCCGCCACCGCCTCTCCCGCCAGCCGCACCTTTTGCTCCCGCTCCAGCGTGCGCTTCGCGGCGTTCTCCGCGCGCATCATGCTGGCCGCCTGGGCGCGGCAGCGGGTGCGTTTCGCGTAGTCCTCGGGGAAATCGCCGGCCTCGCGCAGGCATTCCGCGGAATGCGCGCCTGACAGCACGATCGTCACGGCGAGGCGCCCTTCATAGGCGTTGCCCGGGCGCAGGGCTTCAAACGTCTCGACCGCGGTCTTGAGGCGGCGGTCGCGGTATTCGGGCTTGTCCGGCATCGGCGGCGGCAGGCCGCCGGCGAGTTCGACGTAATATTCATATTTGGCGATGGAGGAGAGGGCGGACATTGGCGGGGCTCCGGATCGGGTTAGTTTGACGCACCTTAAGCGACATTATATCTAACCAACTTAACGAGAGCAAGCGAGAAACCCCGCGGCCTGGCGATTTTGCCGGGGTTCAGCCGAGGCGGATAAAATCTGACGGCTGGTCCAAGTGCTGTTGGGCGGCTCTGGGTGGAGGCTGTGCAAAAACGCGCGCACGCAACGATTTGGTGCAATAAATTGCCGCATTAGCCCCGGAGCACCACTGAAACGGAAGAACCTCACGCGACAGCAGGCAACAACAGAAGGTTATTCTGCCGCCCAGATGCGGCGTTGAGTTTTTACACGGCCTCGGTGGAAAGCGGACCTTCGATGGCTGATGAACTCCGATCGTACCGACGCACGCGTGGCGGCGCGTTGCATGTCGCTTATGCGAAGAAGGTATCGTGTCACACGAGCCTGGTGCCGTGGGTTGCGCCCTGCACCATCGCTACAATGAGTGATCAGAAGATAAACGTGACCTGTGTCCTGAGCTGCCAGGTCGAGCCGTATTCCGGCCGCAGCGCGTTGTAGTAGGCGCCGATGGAGAAATTCACTGGCAGCTTGCCGCCGATCTTCACCACCCTGCCGACATTCGCCCCCACCGGCAGCGTCCAAGCGTTGTTGCCGGCAGTGAGCCAGTTGGCGGTGATGATCGGCGAGGTGCCGACATACCATCCGCCACCGAAATTGTAGTTTGCGAACGGCTGCACCAGGAATGTGTCGTATCGTGTACCGCCGGGCGCCGGGGTGCCGCCGAACGACCACACGTTGTTGGCGAGCGCGCCGACCACCCACGGCCCTTTCATATAGACTAGCGCGGCCGTCGGGCCGGCGCCCCAGACGTTCGAGCCGAGGCTCTTGTTGCTGATCGTCGGAATCTGAATTGCTGGCCCGACTGCCCACAGCCATCCGTTGGTGGGATTCTTCGGCGACAGGAACGCCGAGAACGTGATCGGCCCGGTGCCAAACGGCACGGTCTGCGCAGGTTGGAACGACGGCTGCCAGATCAACGGCAGGATGGTGCGTGTAACGATGTTCCAATCGTCGTTGATATGGATCGGTATCACCGGCTGGACATTCAGAATGTCCTGCGTGCCTTTGTTCGGGCCAGTGTTGAAGTTGGTGTTGCTCTGAAATGGAAAGCTATAGAGGTCGCCGATCGGGTTCTGCAACTTCTTGGCGAGATCGGTCGCGCTTTCGTCGCCGCCGGCATCCGCTGGCGCGGTTGGGGCCGCCGTTTGCGCGGCAGCCCCGAACGAGCAGAGCGATAGTGCGAGCAAGCCCGCACCTAGTGTGATTAAACGTGGCATGGCACTCGTCTCTCCACATGTCGAACGGGATTTATAACCGTTTGGGTTATTGCAGCCGGCTCACAACCGGAGGCTTCCAGGTGCCATCAAGGATAGCCTCGTCGGGCCAATAGGCGCGGAGCCAAATCGAGAAATTTCCGGCCGGCGCCGGCAGCCAGTTAGAATCCTTGTCCCGGCCCGGCGACTTGTTACCGAGGTAGATGGTCAGGCTTCCGTCGGGGTTGGCCTTAAGCGACTGGTTCTTGGTGCCGAGTGCGTAGCGCTTTAGCGCGTTGGGGTAGAAGAAGTGCTCGGGGTTGTACATCGTCAACGACCAGAAGCCTTTCACGGGTGGAAGCTGCCCCTGCGAGAACGTGATCGCATACGACGATTCGCCAACAAGCTGGTGCAATTGCGAGTCGTTGTCGGTGTAGAAATACATCGTCTCGTTGCGCTTGTTGTCGTAGGGATCGGCCAGCACCGCTCCGGTACGGTGGTAGTAGTCCGTACCGAACGCGGCATTGTTGGCCGGCGATGTCCAGCCGTTACCTGCCGGCTGCCCGTTGTAGCGCCACTGCATCAGCGGGGAGATCATCTCCTTGTCCGCTGCGACAGCCGCCGCTTGCAGGGTATTCATTACTTCCTGGTCCTTCGCAGCCGCATCGAGCACGCTGCCGATCCACCCATAGAGCGCCTCTTCTCCAGGCATTGGTGGTACTTGCTTCATTACCGCCGGCAGTTCGTTGAAGAATGTCGCCGGATCGACCCACGGGTTGGCCGAAGTGGGCGGTTTCGCTTTTGGTGCAGGGAAGCTGGGGAGCTTGTTCCAGTCTTTCGTCTTCACCTTCCCGTCGAATTGGCTCAAGGGATAGAATTGAATTTGACTCAGCATAGGCTGGATGGC
>CAVXNH010000118.1:0-38730 GCA_963762885.1 uncultured Alphaproteobacteria bacterium | reverse complement strand
CCCTGCCGCGCCAGCCGGGCCGCGAGCCGCTTGGCCAGGCCGACGATCACCGCCTCTCCAGCCGCAGCCGCCGGTCGCGCGTGCGCGGCGGCAGATCGGCCGCCGCCGCGGTCAGCCGTCGATGCGGTGCAGCAGCGCAGCGAATACCTGCGCAACGCCGGCGTCTCTCGGCCGCCGCGCAGATCGGCCACGCCCGAGCCGTTCCCGGCCAGCAGATCCTCCGGCACATAGCAGCGGTCCAGCGCGCCGAGATCCATCACGCAATAGTCCAGGTGGTTGAGCATTTGCAGCGCAGAGCGGCACGCGTCGGACGGCGATGCGCCTCGGGGCGTCGCGGTGCAGGTCAGCACATAGCGGCCGACCGGCGTGGCAGAGTAGCGGCAATATCGGACAGTTCTCTCAGGTCGGCATAGCGCACGCTTGCGTCGCGTCGCGCCGGAAGGCGATCAGCAGTTCCGTGCGCGTGCACCGGCGTGACGCTGTCCCGGCCAGGCTGTCGCGCAGGGCGAGCGCGCTCGGCGACCCCTGTCGCTCCGGCCGAGCAACACCGTCCTCCATGACGTCCAGCCGAGCACACCTTGTCTCCGGCCGGCAGCGTCGGGGTGTTGGCGATGTCGTCGGCGTTGCGGGCGAAGGTGTAGAACGCGTGCACGTGCGGGCGGCAGCGGCGCGCGATCAGCCGCGAGCCGACCGGGAAATTCTCGTCGCCGCGATCCTTGCCCGACCAGGCTCTCGACATTGGCCAGCGCACAGCGTCACTCATGCGCCGCTTGCCGGTAGGCGCGGCTCTTCCAGGCGACGCCGCGCCCGGGTAGTGATTGACCGCGGAGCCGACGGTCGCGGCCATGTAGAACACCGCAACCAACGGCAGAACGGCGCCCAGAGGCGCGATTGCCGGTAGCGGCCAAGGTCGGCAGGTAGCTGGCGGCGGCCAGCGCAAGGCGCCGCCGCCGGCAGCCGCGCCACTCCCCGCGCGAACAGCATCGCCCCCGGCGGCACCAGCCACACCAGCACCATCCCCAACAGCGTGGCCGCCAGCAGCAGCGGCGAGAAGCGCAGCTGCACGTACGCCGTGCGGCGCGACCATCCGCCACATGTCGAGCCGAACGTCCGGATAGGGCCGCACCGAGCCGGCCAGCGTGAATGGCCGAGCCGATCGGCCGCCTGGCTTCACGCCGCCGCGAGCGCCACGTCGTCGATCAGCGCGCCTCGCACCGCCTCGATCCCGCCGATCCGCGCCAACGCGTCGCGGCGGATCAGGATCGTGCCGCCCGCCGCCGCCGCGGTCGCCCGCAACGCGGGTCGTTGACCCGCGCAAATGGATACAGCAATTGGAAGAAAAACACGAAAGCGGGCACCAGCGCGCGTTCCGCCAGGCTGTACAGTGCAGGCGCACCATTTCGGACAGCATGTCGAGCCGGTCCGCTGCGGCTGCGCGACGAGCGCGCGAGATGGCCGCGGCCCGTGCACGATGTCGGCGTCGGTCAGCAGCAGCGGTCGGCGTCGCCGGCCGCCGCGACGCCCTGCGCACGGCCCATAGCTTGCCGCTCCAGCCCGGCGGCCGCGGCTCGCCCGCCAGCACGTCAGGCGCAGCGGGTGTCGGCCGGGTCAGCGCACGGGCGATCTTGCCGGTGCCGTCGGTGCTGCCGTCGTCCACCAGGATGATCCGGAAACGCCGGCGTAGTCCTGCGCCAGCAGTGTGCCGAGCGTCGCCGCGATCGACCGGGGCCTCGTCGCGCGCCGGGATCACGATGGCCACGGTCGGGGGCGGCTGATGAGGCGGGCGGCGCGGGCGGCATTCCGGCCCCGACTTGCCAGAACCAGCCGTGGCCGAGGAGGAGATACAGCCAGATCAGGCAGGCGACGGGGCAGCCAGGTATTGGAGTTGACCACCGGCCGGCGGGCCGACTGCCCTGGATGAAACTGGGGGTCGCCGCCCCCACGTCATGACGAGTTTTGAGGGAAGGGACTCGGCGGTTGTTTCTTGGCAGGCAGCACCGGGAATCTGCGAAGAGCGCACCAGTTTGTATGAGGGGATTGCGGCGCTGCGCTCCTCGCAATGACAGCGCGAGGCCGCCGTCATCGCACCATCCCGTTGGCACGAACCACGCGACCGCGTCCTCCACCGCCTGGCGTGCGGGCTGCGGCGCGTAGCCCAGCTCGGCGATCGCCTTCGCCGAGGTGAAGAACATCTTCTTGCGCGCCATCTTCAGATGGTCGCGCGTCACCAGCGGCGGCACCCCGGTCAGACGCGCAAATCCCTCCTGCCCCAGGCCAGCGGCCATAGCCACGCCTCGCGCAGCCGGATGGTCGGCGGCCGTCGGCCGGCAACCTGCGTCACCAGGGTCAGCAGATCCTTCAGGTCGAGGTCTTCCCCGCCCAGGATATAGCGTTCGCCGATCCGCCCGCGTTCCAGCGCCAGGACGTGGCCCTCCGCCACGTCGTCCACGTGCACCACGTTCAGGCCGGTATCGATGTAGGCCGGCATGCGGCCGTTCGCCGCGTCCATGATCATCTTGCCGGTGGGCGTCGGCTTGATGTCGCGCGGCCCGACCGGCGCTGCGGGATTGACCACCACCGCCGGCAGCTTCTCCGCCGCACCAACTCCAGCACCGCCTGCTCTGCCTGGTATTTCGAGCGCTTGTAGGTGCTGACCAGTAGCGCCGGGTCCACCGGCGTGGCCTCGTCGGCCGGCGTGCCGTCGGCGTTATGGCCCAGCGCGGCAACCGAGCTGCAATACACGATGCGCTCGGCGCCGGCCTGCTGCGGCGGCGCGCATCATGGCGACCGAGCCCTCCACGTTGGCGCGCAGCATCTCCGCGGGTCGGGCACCCAGAAGCGATAGTCGGCGGCGACGTGCACCACGTAGCGGCAGCCGGCGGCGGCACGGGCGAGCGAGGCGGGGTCGGTCAGGTCCCCCGTGACCACCTCGGCGTCCAGCCCGGCCAGGTTGCGGCGGTCGCTGGTGGGGCGGGCGAGCAAGCGCAGTTCGTGCCCGCGCGCGGCGAGCACGCGGGCAACGGCGGAGCCGACGAAGCCGGTCGCTCCGGTCAGCAGCGTGGTCATGGGGTGGACGGGTGGGTCATGGGTGGACGCGATATACGGGCGGAGGGCGGCGGTGGGAACCGGGTGGGTCGTCCATGGCGGGAGGCATGTCGTTCAATTGGCGCCTCATCGAAGCCTCTGGCACCGGCCATGCGCCCATTGACTCCGGAGGTGGCAGCCGCGCTCGATCCGGGCAATGTTGGCCGCTAATGGACAGAATCTGATCGCTTGGTACCGAACCATCGTTGACCAGCCGGCGAGGTCTGCCACAAGGGCCGGCCCGTGCGCACGGACCATAAGGAGGACTCAATGAGACCTGCAAGAGAACACGCGGCTCAGCGGTCCGGCAGAGCGTCGGGTGCTAACCTCCTCGCCAAATTGCAAAAGATCGTTGGCGACATTGAGGAGTGCGGCCAGGCTAATTTGACCCGATTGACGGTGCTGAAAAAGTGGTTCGAAATACCACCGCGCCTTCCGTCATTCGGCGTATTCATCGCTCGCCTGGCATCCATGCACGAGCGCGAAACCACGGAAGAGGCACAGGAGCTTCTTTGTGAGGCGCAAGACCTTCTGGCCGATGCGGATATCTTCAATCCCGATATTCCACGAACCGGCGCGGCGAGGCTTTGCGCTCGTCTTCAAGCATTTCAAAATGAACATCAAAGGTTGAAATGGGTATCGGTGCGACTGATTAAAAATATGGATCTATTCTTGGTGGAAGGCGGCCTTCGGCTCTATCTGGCAACCGGCGCTTCACCGGTCGAAGGTTACCGTCTTGCCGCAAATTACTGCGAACACTACGATCCCCGCTTCGGAACCGACCTCAATGGTCCGAGCATCGATAGGATCAAAGAGATAATCGGTTTCGTTCTCGCGATAGAGGATCATGAAAAGGCAGGATAACAATTATTCTCCCGCAGAGACCAGATTGAAGCTCCGCCTCTTACTCAACTTCGGCAAGTCTCGGCTTGAGATTTAACGTGTGGTCCGCGGGCTTTGAAGCCGCACGGTGCATCCGCGTCCATCTGCGTGCATCTGCGGTTGAAAAAACTTACTTGCTTGATTGAGGCTGGTCCGATCAGCCTCCTTCGTCGGATGCGTACCACCAGAGTCGCGGCGCCGCCGTTTCTTTTCGCGCCAACGCCTGTCAGCGGACTTACGTAGCCCTATAACCCGCCCGTCACGTCGATCGTCAGACCCGTAACGAAATCCGCGTCGGACGACGCGAGGAAGCAGATCACCTTCGCCTGGTCCGCCGCCTCGGCAACGCGGCGCAACGGCGTGCGGGCAATCTCCGCCGCCTGGGCGTCCGGCGGACGCTGGTTCCAATGCGGGCGGATGCGTTCTGTCAGCGTCAGGCTGGGCGCGATCGCGTTGACGTTGATCCCGAACGGCCCAAGCTCGAACGACAGTTTGCGGGTGAAGGCGATGATGCCGCCCTTCGCCGCGCTGTACGCACTGGACGAACTGATCGACAACCCTCGCCCGGCGATCGAGGCCAGATTGACGATCTTCCCCGATTTCTGCTGCTTCATCACCGGCACGACGGCATGACAGAACAGGAACGTGCCCTGCAAATTGAAGGCGATGATCCGCTGCCAGTCGTCCAGCGACAACTCGTCCACCGCCGCCGCCGGCTTCGCAATGATCGTGCTGCCGCCGACCGCGTTGACCAATATATCGATCCCGTAATCCTTCGCCGTCTCCTCCACGACCGCGGTGACCGCGCGCTCTTCCAGCGCATCGATGCAGTGGCCGACGGCGCGGCCTCCGGTCATGTTCAGTTCCTCGACAGTCATGTCCAGCCGGCGCCGGTCGTTGTCTACCGCGACGATGAACCCGCCCTCGTTGGCGATGATGTCGGCGGTGGCGCGGCCGATGCCGCTGCCGCAAGCGGTGATCAGCGCAACCTTGTCCTTGAACCGCATGTTTGCCTCCCTGCACGATCAGCGATTGAGCCGCGCAGCCTCTGCCATGATATCGATCGCCGCCGGATCGCCGGCGCGAACCGTAAGCCCGGTGGCGCCGGATTCTTCCCAGGCGCGGTAACGCTGCTTGATGCGCGCCGGCGGCCCGACCAGCGATTTCAAATCCACCCAGTCGTCCGGCACCGCCGCCGCCGCTTCGTCCTTGCGATGAGCAAGATAGAGTTCCTGCACCCGGTCCGCGGCCTCGCCGAAGCCGCGGCGGATCATCATGTCCTTATGAAAGTTCTTGTCGCGATGGCCCATGCCGCCCACATACAGCGCCACCTCCGGCTTCAGCGCGGCGAGCGCTGCCTTGACATCGTCGCTCACCCGCACGTGCACCGAGGTCTGGATGTCGAAGTCGCGCAGCGTCTTGCCATTGCCGACGCGGCGAAAGCCTTCTTCCAGCCACGGCAGGTATTCCGGCAGGGAGCCAGGCACGAATCCGTTCGGCAGCCAGCCATCGGCGATTTCCGCTGTCAGCTTCACGGTGCTTTCGTTACCCGTCGCCAGGTAGATGGGAATCGCCGGGTTCATGTGCAGGATCGACTTCAGCGGCTTGCCCACGCCGAGCGCGCCCTCGCCGGTATAGGGCAGGCTGATCTCGCGGCCCTCGTGCGTGACCGGTTCCTCGCGCGCGAAGATCTTGCGCATGATGGCGACGTAGTCGCGCAGCCGATAGTACGGCCGGCCCCAGGGCTCGCCATACCATCCCTCGACAATCTGCGGCCCGGACACGCCGAGCCCGGCGATGAAGCGTCCGCCGCCGGCCAGCGCATCCACCGTGCCGGCGCACATCGCCGCGTTGGCCGCCGAGCGCGCGGCAAGCTGCATGATGCCGGTGCCCAGCTTGATGCGTTTGGTGACCGCCGCCAGGTAGGCCAGCGGCGTCACCGCATCGGAACCATACGCTTCCGCGGTCCATACGGAATTGTAGCCAAGCTCTTCGGCGCGCTGCACCAACGCCACGGGAACATTGAGCTGCGCGCCGGAATAGCCGATCGACAGGCCGAGCTTCATGTCACTTCATCGGTGAGAAAGTTGTCGGCAGCAGCAGCGTCGAGTGCATCTCCACGATCGAGCCGGAACCCTTGGCGACGAAGGCCAGCCAGTCCGGATCCTTGAACACCGCCGCGCGGGTGGACATGCGGGTGTTCAAATCGGGATAGTTCCACATGTGCACCACTTCGTTCGGCTGCGGCGCCTCGCCGGTCCAGATGCCGACGTTGGGAGAGTATTTCTCGCGCACCGGCATGATGTCGCGGAACGACTGCGCCCACGGGCCGGCGGCGCCGGGGTGCATGCGATAGATGCGCAGCTCGTAGACGCCGCCTGAGGTTTTCGGCGGGTTGATGTCCTTCACCGGGTTGAGGAACCGAATGTCTTGGCGCATCAGCAGCGGCCGCACATTCGGCACGTATTCGGTGGTCCAGCGCTTGTTCTGTCCCAGCCGGTCCCGCTGCTGCGCACGATCGTCGAGGCTGGCATAGCTCCACAAATGCCAGACCTGGTTGAGCGCGCCGAATTCCGCGGTCCAGTAGCCGTGGCACTTGCCATAGTCGTCGCCGCGCACCGGGCGGCCGACCTCTTCCTGCAACTTGAGATAGGCGGGTATTTTACCAGCGTGGAATGTGTAGGTGCGAAGTTCGTAGATCATGGTTTGCTCCCTGACTCGATTATCTCGACGTGGCTTCGTCAACCGCCTTCGTCATGCCGACGAAGGTCGGCATCCACGACTGTTCCTTGGGCGCCGCACAGTCGTGGATGGCGGGCCTTCGCCCACCATGACCGGGGTCCAGTCGAACCATCACTCCCCCGCCGCCATGCGTTCCTTCTCTGCCATGCGCTGTTTCAATTGCTCCGGCGTCAGGCGCACGATGTCCTCGTTCTGGTGCGCGTACAGATCGTACGGTTCGGTGTCGAGTTCCTCCAGCACGATGCGACCGCCCAGCACATCCTGCTTCCACGCATCCTGCGCCGGCTGCCGCGCCTGGAATTCCGGCATCACCTCGCGCGCGAAAAGATCGAGGCTGGCGCAAATATCTTCGTGCGTGGTCTTGCCGGCCTGGTTCAGCAAAATGACCTGATCGACATGCGCCTCTTCGAACAGGCGCAACCGCTTGCGGATCGTTTCGGGCGAACCGATCAACCCGTTGCGTAGCGCCTGCTGCGCCTTCTCGGTCTTCCGCCAGTCCTGGTATTCGCGCCACAGATCGCCTTTGCCCGGCGCATCGACGCCCTTCCGTCCATAGTACGACAGCGCGAAGATAAAGAACGTCCAGCCGGAGGCTTTTTCCAACGCCTCCTCATCGGTTTCGGCGCACATGAAGCCATTGACGATGGCGATGTTAGGATTGATCGCATATTCCGACAACGGCTGCGCATGGTGCAGCAGCGTATTATAATAGCGATGCACCCAGGCGCGTGCCGCGTCGGGCGAGACGAAACTGAAGCCCAGCGCGCCCATGCCCCAGCGTCCCGCGTCACCGATGGTGCGGATGTTGGAACATGCCACCCACAGCGGCGGATGCGGCTTCTGGAATGGCTTGGGGATGACATTGCGCGCCGGAAAGTCGTAGTACTGGCCGTGGAATTCCCATGACTCGCGCGTGAACATCGGGATGATGGCGCGCACCGCCTCCTCCCAGCGCTCGCGCTTGTCGCGCACGCGGATGCCGAACGGATGCAGTTCAGCCGGCCCGGCGCCTTCGCCCATGCCGAAATCCACCCGCCCGCCGGACAGCAGGTCCAGCGTCGCGATGCGCTCCGCCACGCGATGCGGTTGGTTGGTGGTAAGCTGTACGATGCCGTGCCCCAGCCGGATGCGCTTGGTGCGTTGCGTCGCCGCGGCAAGGAACACTTCGGGCGCGGAAGAGTGCGAATACTCTTCGAGGAAATGATGTTCCACCTCCCAGACATAGTCATACCCAAGCTGGTCGGCCAGTTCGAGCTGCGCCAGGGAGTTCTGCAACAGATCGTATTCGCTGCTCGCCGTCCACGGTCGTGGAAGCTGGTGTTCGTAGAAGATGCCGAATTTCATGCTGCACCTGCGCTTTGGCAGAAAGCGTCGCAGAGCACGCGGGAAGGGTCAAGCGCGCCGCCTTGATGTGCCAACGCCCCGTGGTTACGCTGATCCGAACGAGCCGGAAAGACTTGCAATGGCCCCCAACATCAAACGTGTCTTCTACGTCAACCACGTTTCCGCACCGATCTTTCTGGAACTGCTGGCCCAACGGCCCGACATCCAGGTGGACAAGTTGGTGAACGACAGTCCGGCCGACGAGGTCGAGCCTGTGTTGGCTCGCGCCCACGCCTATCAGATCGGCTCGGCGCGTCAGGAGCTGGCCGGGAAATTCCATGGCACAGCAGCATTACTGGAGCGCATGCCCAACATCGTGCTGCTATCCACCACGGGTGCAGGCTACGACACGGTCAATCTGGAGGACTGCACCAAGGCCGGTGTCGCCGCGGTGAACCAGGCCGGGGGTAACAAGGAAGGCGTCGCAGAGCATGTGATGGCGATGATGCTGTCGCTGTCGAAGCGTCTGATGCTCGCCGACCATTCGATGCGCAGTGGCGAACAGCTTCCGCGCCGCGAGTTCATGGGTGACGACGTGGTCGGCCGCACGATCGGCATCATCGGTCTCGGCAATGTCGGTTCCCGTGTGGCGGAGCTATGCCGCGGCCTGTTCCAGATGCGCGTGCTGGCCTACGATCCGTACCTCACCGATGCGCAGTTCGCCGCCCGTGGTGCGGAAAAGATGGCGGTGCTGGACGATCTGCTGCGGCAGGCCGACTACGTCTCGATCAACTGCCCGCACACCGCCGAGACAAGCGGCATGATCGGTGCGCGGCAATACGCTTTGATGCAGCCGCACGCCTATTTCATCACCACCGCGCGCGGCGGCATCCACGACGAAGCCGCGCTGGCCGATGCGCTGGCCGCCAAGCAGATCGCCGGCGCCGGTCTCGATGTCTGGGAGGACGAACCCCCTCCGACCGACCATCCCCTGCTCAAATTCGACAACGTTCTGGTCAGTCCGCACATCGCCGGCATCACGCGCCAGTCGCGGCACAACATTGCAAAGATCGCGGCAGAGCAATTGCTGGGCGTGCTGGACGGCAAGCGCCCGCCGCGATTGCTGAACCCCGAAGTATGGCCAGCCTACTGCGACCGTTTTGAGCGCATCATGGGCTTCCGCCCCGACTAACCTCTCCCGCGGGAGCGGGAGAGGTCGATGGTGCGAAGCACCGAGGGTGAGGGTGATCGGGCCGCACGTAAGCAGATAGAGCGTGCCGACCCGATCACCCTCACCCTCGCCGCTAACGCGTCCGACCTCTCCCGCTCCCGCGGGAGAGGTTTCCTTACTTCGCGTACCGCCCCGCCGAACCGCCGGCCAACTTGCCGAACACCGAGCCGGACGCCAGCCCAGCGCCGCCCAGGTAGTTCTGGTAGAAAATCCCCCCCACCAACTCACCCGCCGCGTACAGCCCGGGGATCACCCGGCCTGTGGTGTCCTCCACCTCGCCGCCGGGGGTGGTGATCTTCAACCCGCCGAAGCTGAACGTGATGCCGCACGTCACCGCGTAGCCGTGATACGGCGGTTCATCGATCGGGATCGCCCAGTTCGACTTCGGCGGCGTGATGCCCTTGGTACATTTGCCGTCCAAAATCGCCGGATTGAACTCACCCGGCTGGCACGCGGCATTGAACTCACGCACCGTCTTCACCAATCCCTCCGGGCTGATCTCCAACTGCCGCGCCAGCTCTTCCAGCGTATTCGCCTGCCCCTTGGTCACCTGGCGGATGCGGTACTCGTCGCGCGTCAAATGATTCGTCTTGTTGTCGAAGATCTGCACCGCCATGCGCTGCGGCTGCTTCATCACCTCACGCCCGTACTTGGCATAGGTGTAGTTTCGATAGCTCTCGCCTTCATCGACAAAGCGCTCGCCATTGGCGTTGACCATAATGCCGATCGGGTAGGAATGCTTCTGGTAGTTGTCCAGCACAACCCGGTCGCCGAACGGCGGCGCGCTGAGGTCCCACTGCACCGCATGGCAAGTGGACCAACCGCCGAACGCCGCGGCGCCGATTTCCAGCGCTGCCTTGATACCGTCGCCGGTGTTGTGCCGAGTGCCCCGAACGCGCGCCATCTCCCAGCCCGGCCCATAATAGCGTACGCGCATTTCCGGATCGGCTTCGAACCCGCCGCAAGCCAGCACGACCGCCCGGGCGCTGATGTCTTCATAACCATCGGGGCCAAACGCGGTCACGCCGACGACCTCGCCCTTACGGTTCTGGATCAGCTTACGCAATGCGGTGTTGTAGCGAACCGCCACGCCATGGCGCTCGGCGGACTTGAACAGGAAATCGACCAGGCCCCAGCCGCCGCCGACGGCCTCCACAGCCATGCCACCAAAGAAATGATTGATCCCGTTCACCAGGTAGGACTGGCGCTTCAGCATGGGAATCCAGCGCACGCCCTTTTCACGCATCCACACCACGGTCTCGCGCGAGCGGTTCACCAGCAGGTCGATCAGTTCCGGTTCCGGCAGGTTCTCCGTCACCTTCATCAGGTCTTCGGTATAGGTTTCCGACGTGAAGGGCGGAATGTACATCGCCTTGGCCTCGGCCTCGGACAGGTCGACCAGCACGTCCTTGCGCAGGTCCTCGACGCCTTCATGCACGAAGCGGAAGCCGCCGGCGGTGAAGGTGGAGTTGCCGCCGCGCTCGTCCTCGCTCGCCTTCTCCAGCACCAGCACGCGCGCGCCTTGTTCCTGGGCCGACAGCGCGGCGCACAGCGCGGCGTTGCCCGCGCCTACCACGATCACGTCATACGGGCCGGCGTCCGCCATGGAAGTCCTCCTGCAAAATCGTATCCGCGCCTTCCTTACGGACGGTTGCCCGCCCGCGCAAGACGTCGCAGAGTCGCCGCCCGAACCTGACGGAACCGCACTGATGGACGAGGAAGCCCCCGACCGCGCCTGGCACGAGATCGTGCGCGACGTGTTGAAGCGCCACAACGTATCGCTCGTCGTCTATGTCCCGGACAACGTATTGCGTCCTCTGATCGAGGCCGTGCATGCCGATCCGTTCTTCAACGCCTTCTCTGTCGCGCGCGAGGAGGAGGGGCTGGGCATCCTGTCCGGCGCCTGGATGGGCGGCACGCTCGGTATCCTGCTGATGCAGACAAGTGGGTTCGCCACCCTGCCGAACGTGATCGCCTCGCTGGCGGTGCCCTATCAGCTTCCGATACTGATGATGGTCTCCGAACGCGGCACGCTGGGAGAATTCAACATCGGCCAGTCCCTGGTGGCGCACACCATGCGCCCGGTGCTGCAGTGTCTCGGCGTGGAACACCCGACCATCACCCGCCAAGACGAACTTGAATTCATCGTCGATCGCAGCATCACCCAGGCCGTCGCCACCCAGGCCCCCTGCTGTTTCATCCTCTCGCCCTTGCTAACGGGCGGCAAAGTTTTCGCGGCATAGGGGGACAGCATGTCATTCGCAGCAAACCACCCGATGAACCGCGGCCAGGCCAAAGTGCTGAACCGTTTCGACATCACCCAGCGCCTGGTGGCGCGGTTGAAACACGAAGAGGCGGTGATCGGCGGCATCGGCTATACCAATTTCGACCTCTGGGGCGCCGGCCAGCGCGCGCAGAACTTCTACATGCTGGGCAGCATGGGGCTGGCGGTGCCGATCGCGCTCGGCGTCGCGCTGGCGCAGCCGCAACGCCGCGTGTTCGCATTGGAAGGCGACGGATCTATCCTGATGCAGCTTGGATCCCTGGCCACCGTCGCGGCGCGGGCGCAGAAGAATCTCGCCGTCGTCATCATGGACAACGGCGCCTACCAGATCACCGGCGGGCAGCAGACGCTGACAGAGCAAGGCGCCGACATCGTGGCGATCGCTCGTGGCGCCGGGCTGGCGCAGAGCGCGTGGGCGGCGGATGAAGGCGCGTTCGAGGAACTGGTGGATCTGGCCTTGCGCGAGGACGGCCCTTGGCTGATCGGCTGCCGCATCGACCACGAGAAGCCGAAGCAGACCACCGAACGCGACCCGGCGCGCATCCGCGACCAGTTCATGCGGGGACTCGGCGTTAGGAAGTAGACCCGCGGACCAAACATGAATAAACTTTCATCTGCCCGCATAACGGTCGCAAAGTGCGCTGACCAGAATGCCGGGTATCGTACCGATCCAGAAGCAAAGAGGTCGCCGATGAGGACTCTCCGCAACACCCTGCTTGGCGCTTGCCTGACCGTTCCGCTTTTCGCAACGGCGGGGCATGCGCAGACGACGCCTCCGAACGGCGGGCGCATGATCTATATGCCGCCGGGCGCTACCGTCGTGATCTTGCCCGGCCCTGGCGCGGTCGCCACACCCAACGTGGCGAATGCCGGTGCGCCGCAACCCCTGCCGATCATGCAACTCATCGCTCAGCAGCAGGCGGTGATGCAGCATATGATTGCCGATATGAATGCGATGTTCCCGCCGATGCCGGACCCGACGGCCATGCTGCGTGGGGCGTTCGGCCCTGGTATGTCGGTTAACATCGCGGCCATGCCGCTGGCGGGCGGGCATGGCGTGTGCAGCCAGAGCATCAGCATCGTCGATCACGGCGACGGCAGTGCGCCGATCGTGAAGACAGCGCAGTCCGGCGATGCCTGCGGCGCGATGGGCATCGGCAAGCCGCAAGGCGTGGACGAGGTCCGTCCGGCCGAGCCCGCGGCGCAGCCGCCGCACGGTCCGAAGCTGCTGGAAATCGGCTACCCGCCGCACCCGGTGACGACCGCGACGCCACCGCGCACCTGACCGATCAGGGGCAGATGTAACCGGCACCCGTCGGCGATTTGAAACAGCCGACGGATTCCGGGAACACGTGCTTCGGCAGCCAGAGGATGACCTCCGGCGCGAAAATAGTGAACGCGATGGTGGCGAAGAAGATCACGTAGATCGGCAGGCTGGCGCGCAGTGCCAGCGAGAATCGTACGTCCAGGAACTTCGACGCCATCAGCAGCGCCAACCCGTAGGGCGGCGTGATCAGTCCGAACGCCAGCGTGACGATCAGCACCACACCCATGTGCACGGAATTGATGTTCGCCGCGTCGGTCAGCGCATTCACCACCGGCATGAAGATGATGATGGCCGGTACCGGTTCGATGAAATCGCCGACGATGACGAATACCAACACCAGCAGGAACATGATCATGTGCGGGTCGTTGCCGGATGCGCTGCCGATCCAGCCCGACACGACGATCGGTCCGCGCAGATAGGCCAGCAGCCAGCCGAACGCCGATGCCGCCGCAATGGTGATCATCGGTAGCGAATAGATCATCCCCGCCAATACGAAGTCGCGCGGTACGTTGCGCAGATGACCTGGATTTAGAAACGGGATCACCACCAGCAGGATGTAGGTGATGGCGATGACGCCGGCCTCGGTCGGGGTGAACCAGCCGGTCATGATGCCGCCGAGCAAGATGACCGGGATCATCAAGGGTAGCGCGGCGGAGCCCGTGGCCTTGGCGAGGTCGCGGAATGTGGCGCGCGGGCGCTGCAATCCGGCGGGGCCGAAGAAGTAGCAATAGATCATCAGGCCGAAGCCGATCATCAGACCCGGCACGATGCCGCCCAGGAACAATCCGGCAATCGAGACGTTGCCGATCGCACCATACACCACCGCCATGATCGACGGCGGCACCAGCGCGGCGATGGTGGAGGCAGCGGCGATCAGCGCGGCGGTGAACTCCGGCCGGTAGCCTTCGCGCGCCATCGGCTTTGCCATGGTGCGCGACAGCACCGCGACGTCGGCCGACGACGATCCGGACATGCCGGAGAAGAACATCGAGAACACCGTGGTGACCTGCGCCAGGCCGCCGCGGATATGGCCAACCAGCGCCTGCGACAATTCGGCGATGCGGATCACCACGTTGGCCGACGTCATCAGCTTCGCCGACCAGCAGGAAGAACGGAATCGCCATCAGCGCTTCGGAATCGACGCCGTTGAACAGTTGCGCGATCATCGATTGCAGGGTGATCGGCGTGAACATCGTGCCGACCAGCACGCCGGCGATCAGCGCGAACGCCACCGGCACACCGAGATAGCCGAGTGCCAGGAACAGCGACGTCATCAGCCCGAGCAAGACCGGGTTCGGCAGCGTCATATGCCGGTATCCCGCACCACGCCGTCGCCCACCGGCGTCGCAAATCCGTTCCGCAAGCCATTCACAATCTGTTCCGCGCTGAACAGCGCCACCAGCGCGCCGCAGAGCGGGATGACGATGTAGAGATAGGCGATCGGCAGCATCGACGGCATGCGGAAGCTGCCAAACCCGGTCAGGAAGTTTTCCCAGCCGAACACCACCATGCACAGACCGACCACCAGCACGACCGCGCGGTTGAACACCTCGAAAAACCGGCGGGTGCCGCCGGTCATCTTGTCGGTGATGGCGGAGAGGAACAGATGGTCGTTGCGCCGCGTTGCCACGGCGCTGCCGACGAAGATGCCATAGATGAAGAAGGCCGAGGTCACCTCTTGCAGGAACAGTAGCGGGTGGCCGGTTTCCCTTGTGACGACGTCGATCAGCGTGGACAGGGTGAAGCCGGCCAGGCAGATGCCGCACAACAGCATCAGGGCATGTTCGAGCCGATCGAACGCGCGCCACTTCAGGTGGCGATCGGTGGCCAGGACGATGGAAGGCTGTTCGGTCATTGCTTTATCTTGTCATGGCCAGGCTTGGCCCGGCCATCTACGCACTGACGATCGGGGGAAGATGGCCGGGTCGAGCCCGGCCATGACGTAAGGGACGTGATCTACGTGATCGTTCGGCAAAGCTGCAAAATCTTCGTGGCGTGCGGTCCCAGGTCGGATGCGATCTTGTCCTGCAACGGTTCGGCCAGCTTGATGAAGCCCGACTTGTCCACGTCCGGGACGAACTTCACGCCCATCTTCTCCAGCTTGGCACGGGACTTGTGTTCCAGTTCGATCGCCTGGGCCGGTTCCTTGGTCGCCACCTCGTTCGCCGCTTCACGCACCCACCCCTGCTGTTCCGGCGTCAGCGAGTCCCACATCTTGCCGCTGCACCAGAGCAGATTGCAGTTCGCCTCGTGTTCCGTCATCGACATGATCGGCGCGACTTCGTAGTGCTTGTTGCTGTCATAGACATTCACGCCGTTCTCGGCCATGTCCACGACACCGGTTTGCAGGCTGGTATAAACCGAGCCGAACGGCATGTGCACGATCTGCGCGCCGTACGCCGGGAACATGGTGTCCTCGGTCGGCGTCGCCTGCACGCGGATCTTTACCCCCTTCACGTCGGCGATGTTGTGGACTTCCTTCTTGCCATACAGGTTGCGCAGTCCGAGCGTGAGCAGCGTCAGGCAGTGCGCGTCCTTCACGGTCTCGTCGAACATGGCGCGCACCGCATCGACCAGCGCCGGTGTGGCGACGGCGCGGACCAGGTGCGCTTCCGACCGGAACAGGAAATGGATCGACAGCACGCCGGATTGCGGCGACAGCGTCGCGGCATTGGCCGACGCGCTGAAGATGAAATCGATGTCGCCGGTGCGGATCTTTTGCAGCATTTGCGGTTCCTGGCCGAGCTGCGCGCCAGGAAACTGGTCGATGATCATCGTCCCCTTGCTGAGCTCCGCCAGCTTCGCCGCGAACATGTCGGCGCCGATGCCATAGCCTGTCGTGTGCGGCTGGTCATAGCCGAAGCTGTAATGTTTTGCGTCGGCGGCTTGCGCCCAACGCCCGCCGGCGATCGCCGCCGTCGTTGCCGCCGCCGCGCCGAATTTGAGAAATTGCGAGCGTGTCAGAGCCATCTGGTCGTTCCCCCCGTGGTTCGTTGGAGCCTAGCCGGGCGATGGGTCCGCGTCCATGCGCGGCGCGCAGGGTCAGCGATCGAGAAACGTGCTGCCGGCAAGTAATGCCAGCACCGCTATGACAAACAGCAAGACCCGATCCACAAGTTTATCCAGTGGCGAATGCTCTGCGTACCAGAAACGCCGGTACCAGGACGGATGCGGTTGCAGCGGCCTCATCATGTAACAGCCTTGTGGCGACGCCATTGGGGGTGCGGCAGGGCGAACGACGCAGTATGGGGGTATCGTTCGTGGCGGTGCAACCGCCAGCGTGAGGCCAGGGGAGGATCAGGAACGTGGGTGAATCAGACTGGGTGAGTGTGCAGGCGGATGCGCGTGGGGTGGCGTGGGTGACGATCGAGAACGCGCCGAAGCTCAACACGCTGAACCGCGCCGTGATGACCGCGTTGATCGCGACGGTCGAACGCCTGGGCGACGACCCGGCGCTGCGCGCGGTGGTGCTGCGCGGCGCCGGCACGCGGGCGTTTATCGGCGGCGCCGATATCGCTGAAATGGCGGAGCTGAACGCCGACTCGGCGCGCGATTTCATCACGATGGTGCATCGGAGCTGCGACGTGTTCCGCCGCCTGCCGGTGCCGGCGATCGCCTGCATCCAGGGTTGGACGCTGGGCGCGGGGCTGGAGATCGCGGCCGCTTGCGACTTCAGGTTTGCCAGCAGCGACGCGCGGTTCGGCATGCCGGAGGTGCGTGTCGGCGTACCGTCCGTTGTTGAAGCCGCGCTGTTGCCGGGCCTGATCGGCTGGGGACGCACGCGCCGCCTGTTGCTGACAGGTGAAACGATCGACGCGGCGACCGCGCTGTCCTGGGGCCTGGTGGAGGATGTGGTGCCGGCCAGCCAGTTGCATGCCGCGGTGGAACGGGCGCTCGGCGGTATTCTCGCGTCCGGTGCGCGCGCGATCCGCTTGCAAAAAAGCCTGATTGGCGATTGGGAAACGCTGCCGCTGGATGCGGCGATTCAGCGTGGCATCGACTGCTTCGCATCGGCCTGGGAAACCGACGAACCGCGCGGCTTGATGCAGCGGTTTCTAACCCTCCAGCGTCAGCGCAAACGCTGAAGCAGCGCGGTTCAGTCCGCCGCCAGCTTGCCTTCGGTTTGCGCCTGTGCGGCCAGTACGCTGCGGCCCAGCGCTGTCAGCACGACGCTGCGCGCCGCATCGCCGGCAAACCGCACGTAGCCGTCGATCACCGCATCCTCCCAAACCGACAGCCGAGGACAGGAACTTTGCCATGCGTCCATGACGTCGGCATGAGTGCGCCGGCGGTTGGCGATCCAGGTGAGGAATTGCAGCATCGGCAGACTGGGTGTCGGCGGCATTGCGGCCTCCCTGTCCCGGCCGTGAACCGAGACGGATGTTCCTGACCGCATTTGGTCCCGGCCTTTCTGGCCGTCAAGTTCAGATGGCAGGCGAGGGTGGTCCGAACCGGTTGTTCCCAGGCGTGCCGGGCTGGGCGAACCAGACCAGTAGCACAATCCAGCCGATGATCGGGATGAATCCCAGCAACTGCCACCAACCGCTGCGATCGGTGTCGTGCAGCCGGCGCGCGGCGACCGCGATCGTGGGCACGATGGTTGCGAGGTGGAACAGCCAGCTCAGGGCCGCGCCGCCAATGTGGGAAATCACCGCCTGGATGACCCAGAATACGACCCCGGCAATAAAGCAGAACAGGACCCAGTACCAGTATTCAGGCCGTTCCGAACGGCCCATAAACGTGGCGTATTTCGAAAAGCAGGTCCTAATGGCGTCGGTCAATTCCATGGTGATGTCCCCCCCTGCGGTTGCCCGTGTCCGGCCCGGACGTGCAAATCGCCAGCGTTATTATAACGCCACTGACGCCAGGGGCAATTATTGCGGCAGGGCGTTTCGCCGCCCACCGGGCTCTGACCGCGGCTGTTTCCCGCCGGCCGCGGCGGACCTAAAGTCGCCGCCGAACCGACGGAGGAAACGGGACATGAGCGACGCCGAACAACTTACCGGCGCCGAGTGGCTGGCGCGCAGCCTGGCCGCAAACGGCACCACGCACGTGTTCTTCATTGACGCGGTGATCCGCCGCACGCTGATCGAACTCGGCACGCTGGGTGTGCAACGGGTGCTGGGACATAGCGAGAAGGCCGTCGCCTATATGGCCGACGGCTACGCGCGTATAGCCGGCCGCCCGGGCATCTGCTTCGCGCAGTCGGTCGGCGCGGCGAACCTGGCGTCGGGGTTGCAGGACCCGTTCCTCGGCCGCAGCCCGGTCATAGCGTTCACCGGCCGCAAAGTGCCGGCGCATCAACATCGCAACGCCTATCAGGAGATTCCGCACCAGCCGATGTTCTCGGCGGTGACCAAGTTCAGTGCCGAGGTCAACGCCGCATCGGATCTGCCGCGCCTGTTGCGCCAGGCCTGGCGCGCGTCGATGAGTGGCTCGCCCCGGCCGGTGCATCTCGATCTGAACGGTCTGCAAGGCGAGGTGATCGAAACCGGCACCGTGCCCGAACCGGCGAACGCCGATCCGGCGTTCCAATTGCGCATGCCGCCGTTTCGGCCGACGCCGGCTGATGACGAGATCGAACGCGCCGCCGCCACACTGCGCGGTTCGAAGCGGCTGGCGATCGTCGCCGGCGCGGGCGTCACCGCCTCGCAAGCCGGTCCGGAATTGCTCGCGCTCGGCCGAGCCCTGGCCGCACCGATCGGCACGTCGCTGGGCGCGCGCGGCGCCATCCCGACCAGGGACCGGCTGTCGATCGGGTGCGTCGGCAATTACGGAGCGCCGCCGGCGAACCAGATCGTGCACGAAGCCGACATGGTGCTGTTCGTCGGCTGCCATACCGGCGACCAGGTCACCCACACCTGGCGCATTCCCGCAATGGATACGCCCTGCGTGCAGATCGACATCGATCCGCTGGAGCTGGGCCGATCGTATCCGAACACGCTCGGCCTGATGGGCGATCCAAAAGCGACGCTGGCAAAATTGCTGACGGCGCTTGGCAAGCCGTCGCGCGACGCGGCCTTCGCCGACCGCGCCGCCGGCATCGTCGCCGCATGGCGGGAAGCCCGCGAACCGCTGCTCGCCAACAACGCAGTGCCGATCTTCCCCGACCGGCTATGCGCCGAGATCACCCGCGCATTGCCAGAAGACGGCATCCTGGTCGCCGACACCGGCTATTCCGGCATCTGGACGTCCACGCTGATCGAGTTGAATGGCGCGGGACAGACCTACCTGCGCGCGGCGGGATCGCTGGGCTGGTCGTTCCCGGCAGCGCTCGGCGCGAAATGCGCGGCGGGAAAACGCAAGGTGATCTGCTGGTCGGGCGACGGTGCGATCTACTACCACCTGACGGAACTTGAAACCGCGCGGCGCCGAGGCATCGCCGTGGTGCTGGTCATCAACAACAACTCCGGCTTCGGCCAGGGCTGGCCAAATATCCAGCGCCAGCAAGGTAACAAGCCAGGCGACGTGCGCGAACTGGTGCGCTTCGGACCAACGAACTTCGCCGACGTGGCGCGCGTCTTCGGGCTGCGCGGCATTCGCGTGGAACAACCGTCGCAGATCGCGCCGGCATTGCACGAAGCGCTGGCTTCGGATGAAACCGTGGTGGTCGATGTCGCGACGGATATCGATTGCCGCGCACCGGAACCTTGGCTGCCGGCGGCGTGACGGTCGCGCAACCCCGAAGGAATTTGTCGTGCAAATCGGAATGACAAGAGGGCAACGATGAGTCTGATCTTCCACGAGCGTGTCGGGTTGGACGACAGGCGCATCAGTCCGTTCTCATGGCGGATACGTTATGCGCTGGCGCATAAAGGGCTCGATCCGGAGGTGCTGCCGACCCGCTTTGCCGACGTGGATCGCATCCGCCGACTGAGTGGCCAGCACTTTGTGCCGATCATTCAGCATGACGGGCAGGTGGTGCACGATAGCTGGGCGATCGCGTGTCATCTGGAGGATCATTTCCCCGACCGCCCATCGCTGTTTGGCGGCGCGGTCGGGCGTGGCACGGCGCGGCTGGTGAATAACTGGTCCGACACGACGCTGGGCCCGGCGATGCGGCGGCAGATCTATGCCGACTTCATCTGGTGCATCGATCCTGGCGACCGGGCGTATTTCCGTCGTTCGCGGGAAGCGCAATTGGGGATGACGCTGGAAGACTACAGCGCCAGCCGCGAGGATGCGCTGCCGGCTGTCTTTGCCGCGTGTGCGCCGCTGGAACGCACATTGTCGGAGCAATCCTTTCTTGCAGGCGCAGCGCCGGCCTATGTCGATTACGTTGTGTTCTCGGTGTTTCAGTGGGCGCGTGTCGGCAGCCCGAGCGATGTGTTATCCGATGCAGGGAAGACGGCGGCGATCCGTGACTGGCGCGCGCGCATGGTCGCTTTGTACGATGGGCTTGGCGATCGATTTCCGCTCTATCCGCCAGACCGCAGCGGCCCGGATGGCCGCGCAACGCAGCAGGTGAATCCATGACCGAAGTTGCCGTGGTGGGCGCGGGCCTGATGGGCCACGCGCTGGCATTGGTGTTTGCACTGGGCGGGCACCAGGTGCGGCTTACCGACAGCAATGCCGAAACGCTGGAGCGCGCGCCCGGCCTGATGGCGACGGCGCTGGCCACGCTGGCGGAAGCGGGTGAGGTGGACGCATCGTGGAACCGTCAGCGCCTGTCGCAAGCGGTGCGCTGCATGCCGGCGCTGGCGGACACGGTTGCCGGCGCGAAGGTGGTGATCGAGGCGATCGTCGAACGGCCGGACGCCAAGCGCGCCTTATACGGGCAATTGCTATCGCTGATGGACGCCGACGCGATCCTTGCGAGCAATACCAGCAACCTCGATATCTTCCCGCTGGTGCCTGATGCATTGCAGCAGCGGACGATCATCGCGCATTGGTATACGCCGCCGTATCTGTGCGACCTGGTCGATCTCTGCCCCGGTGCGCAGACCGATCCTGCCGCGATTGTCACCGTGCGCGACATGGTCCGCGCGATGGGCAAGGTGCCTGTCGTGTTCAAGCAGATGGTGCAGGGCTACGTTGCCAACCGCTTGCAGGCGGCGATGGGGCTGGAGGTGCAGCGCATGCTCGACGAGGGCCTGGTAACGCCGAAGGACATCGACGATTCGGTGATCCACGGCATCGCGCTGCGCATGCCGATCCTCGGCGTGATGGCGAAAGCGGATTTCACCGGCTTGCTGTTGATGCAGCAGGGCATGAAGAACCGCAGCTATACGCCGCCGCAACCGAAAGGCTACAGCGAGGCGCTGGACAAACTGATCGCCGAGGGCCGCACCGGCGTCATGGCGGGCAAGGGCTATTTCGACTGGGGCGATCGCTCTCCGGAGGAACTGTTTCGCGAGCGCGACCGCAAGCTGCTGGCGCTGAAGCAGGCGTTGCGCAAGATCGGACCAATGGAGGGCACATGATCAGCTATGACCTGAAGGGCAAGACCGCGCTGGTGACCGGCGGTGCGTCGGGCATCGGCTTTGCCACGGCGCGCATGCTGGTGGGTTTCGGCGCCACCGTGGCGATCAACTACCTTGCCGACGACCCACGCGGACCGGAGGCCGTGGACAAGCTGTGTTCGGACGGCGGCAAGGCGATCGGCGCCCCCGGCAGCGTGGGTGAGGCTGATACCGCGGAGCGGATGGTGTTGCGGGCGCTGGACGATCTCGGCCGGCTGGACCTGTTGTTCAACAATGCCGGGACGCCGGGCACGCGGCGGCGGATCACGCCCCCGGAACTCGACCTGATCACCGAAGAGCTTTGGTCCCAACTTCTTGAAACCAATCTTCTGGGGGTGTTTCGCTGTTCCAAGGCGGCGGCGCCGGCGTTGAAGGGTGCGCGCGGCGCGATCGTGAATACGGCGTCGATTGCCGGGTTGGGACGTGCGGGATCCAGCCTGGCATACAGTGCCACCAAGGCCGGTGTGGTCAGCCTGACGCAGAACCTGGCGCGCGCCTTGGCGCCGGAGGTGCGGGTGAACGCGATCGCACCGGGCGCGGTGGACAGCTCCTGGATGGTGGAATGGACCAACGAGGAGCGCACCCAGTCGATCGAGCGCGCGTTGCTGAAGCGCCGCTGCCAGCCGGAGGATTTGGCGGAAGTGGTGGTGTTCCTCGGATTCGGCGCCGCGATGGTGACCGGGCAGACGATCACGGTGGATGGCGGGTTGACGCTGTAATACCAGCCCGCCAAACGATTGACTCTCGACGGCTTCGCACGAACCGTCCCTAACCGTCCCTAACCGTCCCTAACCGTCCCTAACCGTCCCTAACCGTCATGGCCGGCCTTGTGCCGGCCATCCACGCCTTGCCTTCGTGCACGCGACAAAAGGCGTGGATGGCCGGCACAAGGCCGGCCATGACGGGGGAACGGATCAGCTCGTCACCAATCGACTCGTACATTGTTGCGCGTCGCCTTACCGCCGTCCCGGGGCAGGAACGCCGTGCACCTGCGCGTAGTGCAGCCGCAGCAGGTCCTTGCCGTAGTCGTTGCCGTTGGGCGTGCGAATCACTGTGTGGATGTGGCACTTCGCCGGTTCGGCGTTGGTCAGGAACACGCCGGAATGATGGTCGAACTCGATCATCGCGACGGGGCTTTGGATCCGGTAGTAGAACGGGTCCGCGTCGCCGAACCCGCCGATCCAGCAGAAATGCGTCGCATCGAGGTGTTGTTCGATCTGCCGCATGCGCGCGGCGAACGGGCCGGGCGGCAGGATATCGAAATACGCCGCGACCAATCCCAGCAATCGCTCGCGCTGCGGCGCCGCGAACTCGCGTACTGCGACGCCTTCATACGGGATGATCCAGTTGTCGCGATACGCGCCGCCGAGATGCCGCTGATCCGCCGGATGCCAGCGGCCTTCCGGCATCGCCGGGTCATGCATCAGCTTGTAGACTTGCGCATGACTCTGCAATGATCCGGGCAGGGCGCGCATCAGTTCCAACCCGATGCGTTCTTCGTCGCGAAACAGTTCCAGCCCGGCGTATGGACCGCAATCGATGCAGTTGGGTTCGGCACCGATGAAATCCGGCGACAGCACCATCTGCTTGTCCAGCACGAAGCAGTTCAGGCACAGATGGTGGCCGAACAGGCTCCACCCCCAGGGCTCGGAACTGGACGGTTCGCCGAACAGGCTGAAATTGTAGCTGTACTCGTTCATCACGCGCGGCGCGTTGACCAGTTCGCCAAGGAAGGCGTTCGTCCGCATCGCGCCGCGCGCCTTGGCATAGCCTTTGGCGCTCATGCTCGCTTGCAACACGCCCAAAATCGCATCGCGCAGCGTCGCACCGAGTTCATCCAGCCGCAGGCCGAAGCGATCGAAATACAGCTCGGGGTTGCTCCACATTCGCCATTGCGGCGCATCGACCGCAAAGCGAAGCCGCGCGCGTTCTTCGTCCGTGGCGATGTTCAGAACGTGGCGCGCCGCCTCTACCATGGCGCCGGTCGGCGCATCCTCGTCAGCGAGGGTGAACAGGTCCGGCACGACGTCTCCGTCCGTCGTGATGCCTCGGAACGGCTGGTCGATCCGGGCGCGCCGCTCGGCCAGCAAACCTTTCACCCGTTCGCGCGTCGCCAACGCATGTGCCGCATGGCTGTAAGCGTCGCGGTCGGAGATGCCGGCGATGCGCGGATGGTCCGGGGGAGGAATAAGATCGCGAAAGTTATTGCTCATGCTGCCTGCTTAACGTGCACCGTGATCATGTCACCGCCGCGCGCCGTAGTTCCGGTACCACCGACGTGCCGAACATCTCCCACGCCTCACGTAAATTCTCCCGCGCGGCGCTACGATCGAAGGTCGCCAGGAAATGCCCGGCGCCGACCTCGCGGCATTGCGCGATGGCCTGTTCCGCCACGCTGTCCGGTGCACCCGCGATGAACTCGTCGCTGCCGATGGAAAAGGCGTGCGAGGTGGGCGTATCGAACACCGGACGCTCCGGCGCCGACAGACGTGGATCGGCAAGCAGGCGCGAGCGGGTCACGTTCTCGCGGACGCGCGACGCCGCCCGCACTGCCGCATCGTCCGTGCCGATCGAGACCTGGCGGCGCAGGGCCAATTGGTCCGGTCCGGATGGCGTGCCCACGCGCGCAGCCTCGTCCCGATAGGCATCGAAGATACTGCGGACACGCTCGGTCGGATGGAAGCCGGTGCAGATCTTGGCGCCGCGCCGTGCTGCCTTGCGCGCGAACTCCTCGCTGATGACGGTGACCCATATCGGCGGGTGGGGCCGCTGCAACGGGCGCGGCACCATGCGCAGATCGGTGAAACGCCAGTATTTGCCGTGATGCGAGATCACCGGCTGTGCCAGCGCCGCATCCAGAATCTCGATCGCTTCGTCGTTGCGTTCGCGTGCTTCAGCGACACTCAGGCCGACCTGCGCCATCTCCTGTGGGATACCGGCGGCGGTGCCGATCTCCAGCCGGCCCTGCGTCAGGTGATCGAGCATGCCGATCTCCTCGACCACCTTCCAGGGCTGGTGGTAGGGCAGGACGACCCCCATTACGCCAAGCCGGATGGTCTGCGTGCGCAACGCCACCTGGGCGATCAGCAGGTTGGGGCAGGGGCTGTAGGCGAGGCCGAAATGATGCTCGCTGAAGAAGATGCCCTCGTAGCCGAGGGGTTCGGCCTGCGGCCAAAGATCGAGGTACCAGTTGAAGTAATCCGCCGACTGCCGCGGATCGTCGGTGGCGCCGGCCTCGCGCGGCGCCGGGAAGAATTCGAATATCCAGGGTTTGATCACGCTGCGTCTCCTCGGACGCGCGCAGTGTGCGGGACGGCAGGGCCGTTCTGCAAGTGGGCGGAGAAACGCCGATCCGGCACGCCTCTCCCGCGGCTGCGGAAGAGGCGTGCGGCGCGGTATCAGAACGTCAGCACGAAGTCGGAAGCGATGGTCACCATGCTGGTGCCATTCAAGCTGGTACCAAACGGGTGACCTCCGGACAGCGCGCTATCAACCCGCAATTCCGGCCGGATCAGCAGGCCGGTGACCGGTGCGGGCAGGCTCGGCTTGAAGGTAAAGCCGATGGTGATCTCGCCGTAGGTCGTGCCCACACCACCGGTCCCAACCACTACCGAGCCCGGGAGGCCGAGTTCCGCGCCCACGAAGTTGTTGTTCATCCGGCCGACGTTGTTGGGATATGCGCCGACAAAGAACCCGTTGTCGTCGCGGTAGATCTCGGCGCGCGCGTTGAATGTCACCGTGTCAGACATGGTATAGGCCCCGTACTGGGCTACGCCGAAGGCATTTGCGGAACTCGGCGTGCCCTTGGTGTAAAAGCCGGCGAAGTTGTCGCGGATCCAGTTTGCCTCGGTGACCAGCGTGAGCGAGTCGTTCACCTTCCAGGTGACCACCATGTCGTTTTCGTAACGCATGTAGCTGTTGGCGTTGAAGCCGAGCGGCCCCAATGCATTTTGGGCATTTTCCGGTCCGAGGTGGAGTCAACCCCAGGATGGTCAGGTTGCCGTCCAGCAGGTTCAGGCCGGCGCCGAACAGACCCGCCGGCGCGCCGTTGTTGTCCGCGTTGCAGCAGACCGATCGTCGTGTTCTCGCCGGTGTCGATGCCGAGGTAGAGGTCGAGCATCGGCGTGATGTGCGACGTGGTCAGGATGCCGGTGTGCTTCAGCGGAATACCGAAGTTGAAGATGTAGGAGTGGGAGTAGAACGGATTGGTCGATGGATCGATCGTCTCAAAGCCAAGCGGTGTCGGGTACAGGCCGGCCTTGATGTCCATCCCGCCCGCGGTCGGGAACGGTACGTGCAGCAGGACGTTGGCTTCGACGATGTCGAACTGGTTCTCGTAACCCGGCCCCGGCGCCTGGTCGAATATGCCGAGGAAGTGGGTGTAGCGCGCGTCGGAACCGTACATGCCTTGCAGCTTGAAGCCCCAGTCGAAGTCGGTGGCTTTGGGATCGAGCGGCTTGTTGGCGGTCAACAGAACCTGGTTCAGTTGCGGTTGGTTGGCGCGATCGTCGAACAGGCGGCCATAGTTTACGCCGTCATCCGGAGTGGCCGGATTGCTGGTGAACCCGCCTTGGATTTGAAGCGACAGATGGATGCCGTTGATCCAGTAGCCAGGCGGGGGCGCGTCTGCGGCAGGTGCGGCCGGCGCGGTCGCGGTGCCCTCGGCGGCCGGAGGCGTGGCCGGAGCAGGAGCGGTCTGCGCGTAGGCCGACGGCAAGGCCACGGCCGTCATGAAGGTGGCCATCAGCAAGCTGGTGAGACTCGCTCTGGGGAAACGCATGCTTCGACTCCCGTTACGATTTGTGTTTGATCCGAGCGGATCGCGGCGTGTGGTTCGCGTATATATTGATTATACGGTTTTAGGCTATGAACAGATATAGGACGTTGCCGAAAAAAAGGGCGCCCCAGTGCGGGGCGCCCTATTCGCTCAACTTCTCAGAATACCTGTTCGCCGTGCAGCACAAGGTCGAGACCCTCGCGCTCTTCCTCCTCGTTGACGCGCAGACCGACCAGCGCCTTGGTGACGTAGAGCAAGATCAAGGTGCCGATGCCGCTGTAGAGAAGTGTAGCGGCGACACCCTCGCACTGGATCAAGAGCTGCGCCAGGCTGCCGGGGCTGCCATCAGGCGTGGCGTCGGTAGCCGATAGCGGTCCGTAGGAGAACACGCCGGTCAGCAAGGCTCCGACAATCCCTCCTGTGCAGTGCACGCCGAACACGTCCAGGCTGTCGTCGTAGCCGAACATGCGCTTTACGTAGGTGGCGCACCAGAAGCAGATCACGCCGGCGGCGACGCCGATGATGATCGAAGCGCCCGGCAGCACGAAGCCGGATGCCGGGGTGATCGCGACCAATCCCGCGACCGCACCGGAAACGCAGCCCAGCACTGAGGGTTTGCCCTTGGCGATCCACTCGGCGAACATCCAGGCGAGGGCGGCCGCGGCGGTGGCGATCTGGGTGACCGTCATCGCCATGCCGGCGCGGCCGTTCGAACCGACCGCCGAACCGGCGTTGAACCCGAACCAGCCGACCCACAGCAGCGACGCGCCGATCACCGTATAGGCCAGGTTGTAAGGCGCCATGTTGTCGGTGCCGTAGCCGACGCGCTTGCCGAGTACCAGGCAGGTCACCATACCGGCGATGCCGGCATTGATGTGCACCACGGTGCCACCGGCGAAGTCGAGCTGGCCGTTGATCGCGCCCCAGCCGGTCGGCGCCCACATCCAGTGCGCCACCGGCGAGTAGATCAGCAGCGACCACAGCGTCATGAAGATGCACAGCGCCGAGAACTTCATGCGGTCGGCGAAGGCCCCCACGATCAGCGCCGGGGTGATGATCGCGAAGGTCATCTGGAACATCATGTAGACGGTCTCAGGGATCGTCTGAGGCGCTGCGCCGTCGCTGCCGGCGCCGAGGATGAAGCCGGTGTCAACGCCCTTGCTGATATGGTCGTAGATGCCGTTCAGCATGAAGCGCGACATATCGCCGACATAGGGCGCCAGGCCGCCGGTGCCGTTGGTGAAGGCGAGGCTGTAGCCGGCAACGGTCCACACGATGGTGACGATGCAGGTGATGGCGAAGCACTGCATCAGCATGGCGAGGATGTTCTTCTTGCGCACCATGCCGCCGTAGAACAGCGCGAGGCCGGGGATGGTCATCATCAGCACCAGAGCGGTGCTGCAAAGCATCCAGGCGGTGTCGCCGGTATCGACCGCGGGAATCTTGGGCGGTGCGGGCGTCTGCGGCGAACGCCTGCCCTGCGAGCAGCAGGGCGGGTAGCAGCGCGGTCAGTCCCCAGCGAAGGCGAGATCGCATCATCTTTCTTGTTTCCTTGGTTGTCTTGTCAGAGTGCGGAGGCATCGGTCTCGCCGGTGCGGATCCGCATTGCGCGCTCGATATCGAGCACGAAAATCTTGCCGTCGCCGATCTTGCCGGTGTGCGCCGACTTGGCGATCGCTTCGATCACCTGGTCAGCGAGATCGGCGGGTACCACGACCTCGATCTTCACCTTGGGCAGGAAGCTGACATGGTATTCCGCCCCGCGGTAGATTTCGGTTTGGCCCTTTTGCCGGCCGAAGCCCTTCACCTCGGTGACGGTGAGGCCTTGCACCCCGAGCGGGGTCAGCGCCTCGCGCACGTCGTCGAGCTTGAACGGCTTGATGATGGCCATGATGAGTTTCATGTCGGCCCGTCCTTTGGGTTGGTATCGGGTAAGATCGAGTCCTGCATTTGCCGGGTCCTGTCTGGTGTCTCGCAACGCCGGTGCGTGGTCGCAGAGCCGGTCGTGGGAGATACAAAATCAACAATCGTGCCAACACTGGAACCGGCGGACTTGTCAGCGATTTGCCGGAGGATTTCGCCAGACCACTACGGTATTGCCCAACGATTGGGCAGTTTGCCCGAACGGCCCTCATTTGCGCTCTTGTTACTTGCGTTGAGATAAAAAAACCTCTCCCGCCCGCGGCGGGAGAGGTCGCCACGAAGTGGCGGGTGAGGGTGATCGGGTCGGCACGTGAGCAGGTAGAGCGACGCGGCCCGATCACCCTCACCCTCGCCGCTATCGCGTCTCGACCTCTCCCGCGAGGCGGGAGAGGTTCTCGTCGTCTTATATCAGACCGGTAGTACATCTCGAACTCGACCGGGTGCGGGGTGTGTTCGAAGCGATACACCTCGGTCCACTTCAGCTCGAGATAGCTCTCGATCTGGTCGCTGCTGAACACGTCGCCGGCGAGCAGGAACTCGTGGTCGGCTTCGAGGGCGCCGATGGCTTCGCGGAGGCTGCCGCACACCGTCGGAATGCCCTTCAGCTCTTCCGGCGGCAGGTCGTACAGGTCCTTGTCCATCGGGTCGCCCGGATGGATCTTGTTCTTGATGCCATCCAGTCCGGCCATCAGCATGGCGGCAAACGCCAGGTACGGATTCGCGCCGGGATCGGGGAAGCGCACTTCCACACGCTTGGCCTTCGGGTTGGTCGCATACGGGATGCGGCAAGACGCCGAGCGGTTGCGAGCGGAATACGCCAGCAGCACCGGCGCCTCGAACCCGGGGATCAGCCGCTTGTAGCTGTTGGTCAGCGGGTTGGTGAAGGCGTTCAGCGCCTTGGCGTGCTTGATGATGCCGCCAATGTAATACAGGCAGGATTCCGACAGGTCTGCATATGCGTTGCCGGCGAACAGCGGCTTGCCGGCCTTCCAGATCGACTGGTGCACGTGCATGCCGGAACCGTTGTCGCCATAGATCGGCTTCGGCATGAAGGTCGCCGTCTTGCCGTAGCTGTGCGCGACGTTGTGGATGCAGTATTTGTAGATCTGCAACGCGTCGGCCATCTTCACCAGCGGGCCGAACTTCATGCCCAGCTCATGCTGGCTCTGCGCTACCTCGTGGTGGTGCTTTTCCACGACCACGCCCATCTCGGCCATGGTGGACAGCATCTCGGCGCGCAGGTCGCTCTCGGCATCGACCGGAGGCACCGGGAAATAGCCGCCCTTGACCGTGGGGCGGTGGCCCATGTTGCCTTCCGGATAGTCTTTCAGGCTGGCCTGCGGGCCTTCCTGGCTGTCGAGCTGGTAGATGCCGTAGTTCCCGCCGGTGCCGTACTTCACGCTGTCGAAGATGAAGAACTCGGCTTCCGGACCGAAGAATGCGGTGTCGCCGATGCCGGTGGACTTCAGGTAGGCCTCGGCCTTCTTCGCGGTGGAACGCGGGTCGCGGTTGTAGCCCTGGCCGGTGGACGGCTCGACAATGTCGCAGATGATGATCAGGCTGGGCTTGGCGGAGAACGGATCCATCACCGCGGTGTCGGGATCGAGCGCCAGGATCATGTCGGATTTGTTGATCGCCTTCCAGCCGGCGATCGAGGAACCATCGAACATGATGCCGTCGCGGAACACCTCCTCATCGATGGTGGATACGTGCTGTGCGGTGTGCTGCCACTTGCCGCGTGGATCGGTGAACCGAAGGTCCACGTATTCCACGGAATGCTCAGTGAGCATCTCCATCACTTTTCCCACGCCGGAAGCGGCGCCGCCTGCGGGCTTTCTCGCCATACCTATTGTTCCCCGTCCTTGCAGTTTGATCGCCGCTGTGGGTTCCCGCGGCTGTTCGCTGCAGGAGCGGCTGGGTGGATGGACCCGCACCACGCTGGTCCATATGGGCCGGCCGTCTACTCGTTTCCGCCGCCGGCCGAAAGCGGGTATTACGTTATTGGCGGTTTATATTGCGTCCTCGCCGCGTTCTCCGGTTCGGATGCGGATCACCTCCTCCACCGTGGAGATGAAGATCTTGCCGTCGCCGATGCGTCCAGTGCGGGCGGCGGCCATGATCGCCTCCACCGCGCGCTCGACCAACCCATCTTCGCAGACCACTTCGATCTTCACCTTGGGCAAGAAGTCCACGATGTACTCGGCGCCGCGGTACAGCTCGGTATGACCCTTCTGGCGACCGAATCCCTTGGCCTCCAGGACGGTGATGCCTTGCAGCCCGACCTCGTGCAGCGCTTCCTTCACCTCATCCAGTTTGAACGGCTTGATGATCGCCTCGATCTTCTTCATCGCGTTAACCCCCCGGGCGCCCGGGCCCCCTGATCTGCAAGGCTGCTCGGCTTGGTAGCTCGCGCACGGCAGCGCCATAGGGTTGCATGTGGCGTGCCAAGCTTCAATCCACCGTCAACAGCGCGATTGCCCGTTCGTTGGGCAGAGTTGGGCTGACCGATCCGCCAGCAGTGTGCCTGCCGAATAGGCAACGTTACGATTTTTGTGGACGCACCGACCGGTTGAACCCCCGGTCGCCGCCGCTCATACTGAGGCGCATGATGGGACGCCGCGCGGGGCGTCCCCGGGGCGGCCGCGTTGTTGCGTCCCCGGGTCATCCGCGAGAGGAGGCTGCGTCAAGGTGAAGCCCGCCAATTCCCTGCTCTCCGGCATCGGCACCACGATCTTCACCGTGATGTCGGCGCTCGCGGTAGAGCATAAGTCGATCAATCTCGGCCAGGGCTTCCCCGATACCGACGGCCCGGACGACGTGGTCCAGGCTGCCGCGGACGCGTTGTGGGACGGCCGCAACCAATACCCGCCGATGCCCGGCGTGCCGGAACTGCGCCAGGCGGTGGCCGCCGCTAACCAGCGCTTTTACGGCCTGGCGGTGGACTGGGCGAGCGAGGTCGTCGTGACCTCCGGCGCGACGGAGGCGATCACCGCCTGCCTGATGGCGGTGTTGAACCCGGGCGACGAGGTGGTGCTGATCGAGCCGCTGTACGACACGTATCTGCCGATCGTGCGCATGCTGGGCGCGATTCCCCGCCTGGTGCGGCTGGAGCCGCCGGACTGGGCATTGCCACGCGCCGCGCTGGCCGATGCCTTCGGGCCGGCCACCAAGGCGATCCTGCTGAACTCGCCAATGAACCCCTGCGGCAAGGTGTTTACTTCCGAGGAACTGGAGTTCCTGGCGGACCTGGTGCTGCGCTGGGACGCCTATGCGATCTGCGACGAGGTCTATGAACACCTGACCTTCGACGGAGCGCGGCATGTGCCGCTGATGACCCTGCCGGGGATGCGCGAACGCTGCATGCGCATCGGCAGCGCGGGCAAGACGTTCTCGTTGACCGGCTGGAAGGTGGGCTACGTGACGGCGCCGGCGGCGCTGGCGGCGAATGTCGCCAAGGCGCACCAGAACCTGACATTCACCACGGCGCCCAACCTGCAACGCGCGGTGGCGGTGGGGCTGGGCAAGGACGACGCGTATTTCGCGGGATTGTCGGGCGCGTTGCAGCAGAAGCGGGACCGGCTGGCCGAGGGGCTGGCGGAACTGGGACTGGGCGTGCTGCCGACTCGGGGTAGCTACTTCATCACCACGGACTTCCGGCCGCTGGGGTTCAACGGCAACGACGAGGCGTTCTGCCGGCACATCACGGAACATGCGAAGGTTACCGCGATCCCGGTGTCGGCGTTCTATGACGCGCCCGACGCGCCGAGCCACTACGCGCGGTTCGCGTTCTGCAAGAAGCTGGAGGTGCTGGACGAGGCGGTGGCTCGGCTGCGGCGGCATTTCGGCGGGGGGTGACACTGCCACAGTGTCATGACCGGGCTTAACAGTGTCATGACCGGGCTTGGCCCGGTCACCAACGTCTTTCCTTCGTGCCACAAAGCAATGTCGTGGGTGGCCAGCTTTAGCCGGCCATGACAAATTACCAATTGTCGTCCTACTTGCCGACGGATGAGTAAAAGGCTTCTTGCGACCGAGCGGCACTTGTCAAATGCGATCGCCCCGGGTGCGGACGGCCTTGACCTCGGCGTCGATCTCTTCCGTCGACATCGGCGGCATGCCGGCGATGTGAATGCGCTCCGCTACGTCCAACAGCCGGCGGCCAGCACGTCGGCGCATTGCGTCTTCCAGTAGTTCCTGAATTGCGCTGTTGGACAGCAGCCCGGCTTCTTGGGCGGCCGTCGCTGTTGCGTCGGGCAGCTCGGTCTGGATCTTCGTCATGGTCTGGGGCCTTTAGCACGAAGGGCGGGCGGGCCCCATGAAGCAGGCTGTCAGGTAGTGGGTCAGTTTGAATGTCGGGTCTCGACCCGGAGCGGACTCACGGCCCGGCGGAATCCGCAAAGGCGACGCCCAACAATTGACGAATTGATTGATGGCACGACGGGCCGTGTCCCTCGTCATGCCGACGGAGGTCGGCATCCACGACTATGATGCGGCACGCAAGAAATACGTGGATGGCGGCCCTTCGCCCGCCATGACGGGGTGGGCTTGGTCCGTGCCACACTCGAAGCAGCTATTTTTTGGCGTCGCCAAAGTGCCCAAAGCGCATAGCGCATCGCTCTTGACCGTGCTAAGCTGGACCATCGAAGTCGAGGGTTAGCCTCACAGGCATGGTAAATGGATCGCCGGACGAAATGCTGGCGTTCACGCACCTGACCTATGTCGCCGCCGTAGCCGCACAGACTTTTCGGAGGTTCAACCAGACACAACGCGCGGGTTTCGCGCGCGTCGGAAACATGCTTGGACAGATTGCGCTTCCCGAATCACAATTGGAACAAATGGAGTTATCCATGGCAACGAAGAAACCTAATATACTGATCTTGTGGGGTGACGACATTGGCTGGTGGAACATCAGTTATAACAGCCGAGGCCAGATGGGCTTCCGTACGCCGAACATTGATCGCGTCGCCAACGAAGGCGTGGCCTTCACCGACTACTATGCGCAACAAAGCTGCACGGCCGGGCGGGCGGCTTTTATCACCGGTCAGAACCCGATCCGCAACGGGCCTGACGAAGGTCGGGATGCCAGGCGCCGACCTCGGCTTGTCGCCCGAGGATCCGACAATCGCGGAACTGCTGAAACCGTTAGGTTACGCAACCGGCCAGTTCGGCAAAAACCATCTCGGCGACAAAGACGAATTCTTGCCGACGATGCACGGGTTCGACGAGTTCTACGGTAACCTTTATCACCTGAACGCCGAGGAAGAGCCGGAAGATCCCGGACTATCCCAAAATGCCTGAGTTCAAAAAGCGCTTCGGCCCTCGCGGCGTGCTGCACTGCTGGGCGGACGGTAAGGGCGGACAGAAGATCGAGGACACCGGACCGCTCACCAAGAAGCGCATGGAAACCATCGACGACGAGGTGACCGAGCACGCGCTGGGCTTCATCGACAAAAACCACAAGGCAGGACAAGCCCTTCTTCCTGTGGTACAACACCACGGCCATGCACTTCCGGACCCACTCGCCGAGAAGCACAAAGGGAAAAGCGGGCAGGGCGATTACAACGACGTGATGGTCGCGCATGACGAAAACATCGGCCGGATGCTGAACAAGCTCGATGAACTGGGCATCGCCGACGACACCATCGTGATGTACTCGACGGATAACGGCCCCCACTATAACAGTTGGCCGGATGCCGGCATCACGCCGTTCCGCGCCGAGAAGAACACCAACTGGGAAGGCGGCTGGCGCGTGCCGGCGTTCGTGCGCTGGCCCGGGAAGTTCAAGGCCGGCACGGTGCTCAACGGCATCGTCACTCACCAGGACTGGCTGTCGACGTTGCTCGCCGCCGCCGGAGAGCCGGAGATCAAGGAGAAACTGCTCAGCGGGCCACAAGATCGGGGACAAGACCTACAAGGTTCATATCGATGGCTTCAACATGCTGCCGTATCTGGCCGGCGAGGTGACCCAAAGCCCGCGGGAAAGTTTCATCTACGTCAGCGATGATGGCGACGTTCTCGCGATCCGGATGAAGGACTGGAAGCTGGTATTGTGGAGCAGCGGGCGACGCGGATGCAATGCTGGGCGGAACCGTTCGTGAGACTTCGCCTCCCGAAGATCTTCAATTTGCGCCGCGATCCGTTCGAGCGGGCAGACGACAACTCGAATACCTATTGGGATTGGGTGATAAGTCACGCCTACCTGATCTATGCGATGCAGGCGGTGGTCGCGCAGGCGATCCCCGAATTCATCGCATTCCCGCCGCGCCAGAAGGCGGCGTCGTTCAATCTGGACGCGGTTATGGAGCATCTAAAGGACGCCAGCGGCGGCGGCGCCCACTAACCGGCGTCTCTGATCGATTGAGCAGGTGAAGTGGAGAATGCGTACCCGCGGGCCGCTTCTGGCCCGCGGGGGGCATGCTCAACACGTGCTTCCGTAACAAACGCCACGTTTGCCGCTTAGCTTCGCCGCTCACACCCATAGGGCCACCGGCGACACAGCAGCGAGCATCGAAGTCATCGGAATATCGAGAGGCAGCGTCGATGAAAACATCGGTAGGCAGAGCGGCTGCGCGCCGGTGGTTTGGCGATGCCCCAGCGCATCAGGTCCGGTGATGATTCGCCGTGCAAGCGGGCCTGTTGGGACCGATTTTTTGAACTCATCTTCGGCCAGTGGCATCGGATCCGGATCCCTGGGCCGGCTTTACCAAATGGCCGGCGTACGGCGCGCTGATCCTGCAACGGCCGAGAGAGTGACTGTCATGGAAGCGTGGCTAACGGTTATCACGAGAGTCGTAATCGTCGTCTTCAACGCGATGGCCCTGGTGGTCATAATCTATGGGACATTCGAGGCCTTTCTGAAGGGCCTCCGCGTCATGATACACCCGTCGGCTTAAGACCGGCAGTTTCACGCGGTTTGGCTACGTTATGCGCGCTGGCTGGTTGCCAGCCTGACCTTTCAGCTTGCCGCCGATATCATCGAGACGACGATCGCTCCGGGCTGGGACGATATTGGGCGGCTGGCAGCAATTGCCGCCATCCGCACGTTCCTCAATTTCTTCCTTGAGCGTGACCTGGCCGAAGCGGACGAACCAGAATGACCGGTACGAGGCTGTCGGGTAGACGACAAACGCAGCAGGGATGACGCGTTGCCGAGCGCCCATGAGGTGCTCATTGCGCGACCAGCATCTTGACAAGGCTCTTTGCTAACGTGTCGAAGGGGAAGGCGAACAGGAACAGCGGTAACATCGGAAGCAGCGCGGGTATTGCGAAAGCCATCAAGATCCGCCGGCTGATAGGAGCGATGCGCATATTGCGCACGACGCTGACGCTGTTCGATAAGTCGGCCAGGGATTGCAGATCGGGAGACCCTAACAGATCAGGCTCACGAGCACCATCGACACCCACCCACTTCCGTTCGAATTCGTTGACATAACGGGCGGCGACCGCCCCGTAATCCGCCAGACCTTTCGAGCGACAATCTTTGAGTTTGAGGGCGAACACCAGCAAGGGCGCCAAGAACAACGCTGCGTACAAGACGAGAAGGACAACGAGCTGTGGATATATCGCCTCGATGGTCATTGTGCGCGCCGAGATTTCCTCGGCAAACGATGCCGCCTCCACCGCTGAAAACGCCATGATCAGCGGCGCGAATTGGGTGTGCACGAGTTCCAAGGACCCCAGCCCGGCAACCCCATCGGGATTCGTTGGTACAAGATTGCAGTCGCAATTTCGAAATGCGCCAGAGGAAATGGCACCACAGGCCCAGATGCCATAGCCAGCGAAACATCAGGAAACGAAAGAGTAACAGACAGACAATCCAATACCACCCGCCGGATAAGGTCATCCCGCCTGTGACCGGATTGGGGTGGTAAACCGACGTTCCTCCGGCCAGATCTATCGGCGGCTTGACGAACGACAATGGCGCAGCCAGCAACAGGCACACCAGTTCGGGCAGCCAAGCGTCCTTCCATCGGGCAATGGCCGCGGTCTCGGATCGAAAGGCCGCCAATTCACTAGTTGGCACGAGCCCCGAATTGACCATACCACGCACAGATGCCGCCATCCGAGGAGTCAACCAAGCCTCGCACACGAAGAACAGCGGGATAGCCACCAGCAGGCGTACGTGCGCGCCGATCACCGAGAGTGACAATATGCGGTCACCCATCCCGTCAATAACGAACAACGCTAACTGGACCGTCCACAGGAATCCGCCGAGCGCAATCCCGATGGCGATGGTGTTGGTTCCGGCGTTTACCAGGCCCAGGCGGCATCCGAACCAATACAGGGGTCCCCCAACCACGGAGAAGTCCTCGATCTCGGTGCGATCCGGCATTATTATCGGCCCCATCACCAGCGATGCACTCGCGGCATCAAAAGACCCTCGCGATGATGCCAATAAACAATAGCACTCCGCTTACGGACATAAGGACGCCCATGATCAAGGGGGGGCGCGCAATCGGGAACCTCCCGTTGGGCGCAAGCTCGTGAAGACACATCACATACTGGATCGTCCCGATCAACATTGCGACGGTACCCATTCCTGTCAGAAACAGGCCCACGACTCGCGGTGTATTGATATTCGCGCCGGACAGGACTTTTCCTGCCTCCTCAAATGCCTGGAGCACCTTGTAAATAGTGAATCCAAAGCTGAACAATGAGAGTGCAGTGCGAATCCAGGCCATCATCGTGCGGTCCGCCGCCATGCGTGTGCGGGTTTCCGCCAAGCTCATCGAGGTGTGTGGCGAGCGGGTTGGTGAAGCCTGGTGTATCGTTGCCAATTCTGCCTCCGTACAGAGCTGCGATGTCTGGCAAAGGACGTCATCCGCGTGCCGCGGTCAATGTCGCATTGCAACCAAGTTTTCATCGTTGTCGACTCGGCGCTTCATGTTCGTCTCGGCGGTGCCGGAGTGCACCGCAGGCCTCAGCGTCGCATTCATTCACGTCAACGGGGTGGACTGTGTGGAACCGGCCGCGAAAACGACGGCCGTAGAAAGAACTCGCGGAGCGGTCGACGAAGTGAGCCGCCGCAGTCTGATGGTCACGCAGGTCCGGAATCCACCCGATTGCGGACATTGAAACTGAGCCACTACCGGCTGTCATGTCGATGCGCGCCGTGGCCGCCCTCGCGCTGCCCCGCATCCCGCGCTAAACACCGATCATGGACACCGTCGCCAGCACCCTCGTCTTCCCGCATGCGCAGCCGCCCGCGCCGGGCACCCTGACGCAGATCGCGCCCGGCGTGCTGTGGTTCCGCTTGCCGCTGCCGTACCGGCTGAACCACGTGAACATCTACCTGATCGAGGACAGCGGCGGCTGGGCGGTGCTCGACACCGGCCTGGCCACCGCCGACTGCCGGGCGGCGTGGGATGCGATCCTCGCCGGGCCGCTGGCGGGGCAGCGCCTGACGCAGATGATCGTCACGCACTACCACCCCGACCATGTCGGCCTCGCCGGCTGGCTCGGGACGCGCTTTGGCTTGCGGCTGTCGATGCCGCGGCCGGAATACCTCTACAGCCTGGCGCTGCAATATGCGCCCGGCGACCTCGGCGCCGAGACCTACCGGCCATTCTACCGCCGGCACGGCCTGTCGCCCGAGGTGACCGAGTTGGTGCTCGCCCGCGGGCACGAATACCTGCGGCGCACCACGGGCGTGCCGACCACCTATCATCGCCTCAAGCAAGGCGACGTGCTGGCGATCGGCGGGCGGAACCACCAGGTGCTGACCGGAGGCGGCCACGCGCTGGAGCAAGCGATGCTGGTGCCGCAGGGCGAAAAGCTGTTCTTTGCCGCCGACCAGGTGATCGCGCGCATCTCGCCGAATGTGAGCGTGCACGCGATGGAGCCGGACCTCGACGCCCTGGGTATCTACCTGGAATTCGCTGCGCGCGCTGCGCGACGCGGTAGCCGAGGATGTGCTGGTGCTGCCGGGGCACGGGCTGCCGTTCTTCGGTCTGCACACGCGGGTTGGCGAGTTGATCGAGCATCACGCGCCAGCGCTGCGGCATGATCGCCGATGCGTGCCGGGAGCGTCCGCTATCGGTGGCGGAACTGGTGCCGCACATTTTCCATCGCGACCTGGACGAGCATCAGACCGGCTTCGCGTTCGGCGAGGTGCTGGCGCATGTCAATCACATGCTGGGCGCCGGCGAGCTGGTGCTGGAAACGGATGCGGCGGCGGGACGGACCGGTATGGCGCACAGGCACGAGTTGAATGGTCGTGGCTTCGTTGAGAACGAGATTTCAAAGATTGACGTTACATCTGTCTAATACATATTTCTGGACGCAATACATATAATATTACGATATAATAACTGATAAAATTATCCCCCTGATGCTCGATAATGACGAGAGTGAATGCCTAATACCAACCCGCCGAACGAATTTTTAAGAGCTCTCGATCGCTTCGCACGGACCGGCCGCCCCAAAGACCGTCATGGTCGGCCTTGTGCCGGCCATGACGGTTAGGGCGGCCGTTGTCGTACACCAATCGTTTTGCGTCTGGTTATAACGTAAACTCTCTGGACTTAAGGCTAGTCGATTGATCATGGAAACTCGGCCCCAGGAATTACCGATTAGTTCCCATTGATCGTGCCGGGCGTACAAAGCAAGCAAGGTTTTGAAACACAGATTTCACAGATTTCACAGATTAAGGCACAGATGGAATAAAATATTTCTGTGCCTTAATCAGCAATACAT
>CAVXNH010000117.1:0-11039 GCA_963762885.1 uncultured Alphaproteobacteria bacterium | reverse complement strand
AGAGCTTCGGTCCCAGCACTTCGTTCAGGCCGACAAGGTCCAGCCCTGCGCAGCTCCTGGGCAGTTCGATCCAGATCGCGCCGATTATCGCTTCCGCGGCCGCCATGAATATTGTAGACGCCCACGCGGAACGTCTTGGCAGGGGCACGCTCGTGATCGCCGGCCCGTCGAACGCCACGCCCATGGCGGGGCCGGCCGGAATGTCGCAGACTGCTGACCCAGCTAAGGGCACCCACCGCGATCGCCGCCAGCACCAAAACGCCGCGCCAGGCGGCGGTTCGAGAGCCGTTTCCGTGACTCTCGGGGCGCGACCGCGGCGCATGACGCGATCGCGTCACGATGTCAACGGCCATGGTGGTCGGCTGGTTCATGCGGCGAATTCCTTGGGACCGAGCGCGTGGGAATAGCGCGGTTTTCGCGAATTGGGTCAAGGTCAATGAACGTGCCAGTTGTGCTAGCTCGCCGGCCACCGTTGAAATAACGCAATTGCTCTAGTCCGATTGCCAGCAATCCGGTACATCCATCATGCGCGACCACACCCGACGCGGTCGTCAACCGACGCACGCCACGCGTTTGGCCCCCCGATTTCCTGCAAGGATGTTTCTGAAGGAAGAGACAGGCATGACCCTGCTGAACATCTCGGCAGGCCCCAAAACCACGCATACCAACGTCGGCGCTGCGGTGTTTTCTCGGGCGCGGACGATGTCGACGGAATAGAATGCTTGCATCCCTGCCAGCCGCCATGGCCTCTTACCTCGAGGCCCCCGCGTTGCCGGACTTTGCGAATCGGCTCGCTTCGCCCCGCGGCGAAGGCCAGCGATTGCGCCATGCTGGCCTCATCCTGGCCGTATTGTTTGCGGCCTGCCTGCTGCCGCGGGCCGTGATGGTGCTCGCATTTCGACCGTCTGCGTCGATGGCGTCGTCTATTTCCGTCTGGCCGATCAACTCGAACGAGGACAGACGGACCCGAACGATGGCGGGCGGTTGCAGGCCGGCACGTTTCCGCGCGCCCTGGCAATGTTGCACCGGGCCGGACTCCCCTGGGAGACGGCTGCCAAATGGTATGGCGTTGTCCTGGCCAGTTTGGCCGTGCTCCCCTTGTTCGGTTGGGTGCGACGCCAATTCGATGACGTCGTCGCGGTCGTCGCTTGCCTCTTGTACGCCGTGCATCCAAAGCTCATCGAATGGAGTCCCGAAGCGGTTCGCGAGCCCTCCTTCTGGTTCTTCTTTCTGCTGGCCTTATATGGCCTGTGCGCCGCGACCGATCTCGAGTGGCGCTGACTTCGTCGTCGGCGGCGCGGCGACTGCGTCGCCTGCCTGACGCGCTTCGAGGGATGGTTCCTTTTGTTCCCGCTGGTCGGCTGGGCCGGCGTGCGCGCGTGGCATCTGCCCCTGGCGCGAGCGCGGCTCGCGGCGGACTCGCAGGTTTCCTGGCCACCCTCGTGTTGGTGCTTTACCTGTTCGGCCTTGCACAGCCCGGCGAGGGGAGCTGGCGGCATCTGCGCATCGAGCCGATCGAACGGGCAACGACCTGGTTGGCGTCATTCACCGGCTCGGCGGCAGCGACGCCGACACCTGCCAATCCCGCGGCGACCCCCATTTCGCCACCGATGCCGACGACTTGGACTTGGCGCCAGGCCGCCTGGGCCTACGGTCATACGCTCGAAAGGGGACTTTCTCCACTATTCGCCATTTTGTTGTTCGTGGGTTATTTGCGCGACTTGCGCCTGTTTCACCGCAGCGACAACTTGCCAATCCTGTTGATCGTGTTGGCCGTGGCTGGCGGCATCTGGATTCATCTTTGGTATGCGCATCAGGCCAGCAGCCGATACGTGTTGACCATCGTGTTGCTGTCGACGCGCAGCGCCGCCCTGGGGCTGTTGGATCTTGGGCGACTGGCCGGCCGCCTGGCGACACGCTGGCCCCAGGCGCGCATGGCGGTCACGACGGCGCTCTTGGCCCTGATCGCGCTGGTGGGCGTCATTGACGCCGTCTCCAGCGATTTTCGCAGTCGCGATGCCCTGGCCGGGATGGGAAATTGGATCCACCACGAATATGGCGAGGATTCGCTCGTCGTCGGCTCCGAGAATCAATTGCTGCTCGTCGGTTACTACGCCCAGGCAAAGGCCTTCGCCTTCCCGCAGCAACTTTCCGGCGAGGCGCTTGCGCAATGGGTCAAGGACGTGAAGCCAGACGTCGTGGTCCTGTCCAAGCGACGACAGATTCCCGGCGAGTTTCAGTCCATCCTCGATCGGCACGAACAACTTGGTCTGGAGATCGTGCCGGCCGACAGCATCCCCTGTGACACAAAGAACATGCTCGTGCTGGCGCGACCACGATCCGACTCGCACGTGATTCGCCAGGCGATGCGCCCGACATCGCGTTCTCCCTGAATCCCTTGAACGACCTGGGACGCACTATCGCCTCGCGACCGTTTTAACCTCTTCGCCGATCTTCATGCTATTGTCGCTGCTCGCTAACGATGCCGTCCTGCTGGCCGTGGCCGCCGCGGTCGTGGCGTCCTTGAGCCTCTCGCCGCTGGCCCGTTTGCTTGCCGCGAAGTTGGGTGTGCTCGACAAGCCGGATGGTGCCGCGCAAATGCCACGACCAGCCGATCCCGTTGTGGGGCGGCGTGGCCGTCTATCTGGCACTCGTGATCGGACTGCTCGTCGTGCGCGGCGGGGCAAGCGGCACCGCGGACTTCGATCAGTTTTCGACCACCGTCATTCTGGCCTGTGGCCTGGTGTGCCTGGTGGGCTGCATCGACGACAGCCGCGACTTGCACGCGCTGCTTAAACTCTTGCTGCAATTCCTCGCGGTCATGCCCGTCGTGCTGGCGGGCTATCATTTCGATCGCGTGGTCGTCTTCGGCTATCCCCTCGCGCTGGGGTGGCTTGGCGTGCCGCTCACCATGCTCTGGCTCGTGAGCTGCATCAATGCCATTAATCTGCTGGATGGTTTGGACGGGCTGGCCTCGGTCGTGGGCATCTCGGCGGCCGTCATGATGGCCATCATCGCCACGGCCACGGGACACCCGCATGTCGGCGTGGTGGCACTGGTGTTGGCCGGATCGTTGGCGGGATTCCTGGTCTATAACCTGCCCCCCGCCTCGATTTATCTGGGCGACTCGGGCAGCATGGTCATTGGTCTGGTCGTTGGCATGATCAGCATTCAGGGGCGCGAAGACCAGCGCCACGCTCTCCTTGGCCGTGCCGGCCGTCGTGATGAGCGTGCCGATGCTCGATACTGTCTTTGCCATCGCGCGACGGAGACTTTCCGGCCAGTCCTTCGATACCGCGGATCGCGGCCATATTCATCATCGTCTCTTGGAACGTGGGCTCACCAATTGGCAGCGCTGTTTCTCATCGGCGCCTTGTGTCTCACCACCGGCGCCGCGGCCACCGCCGCCACGCTGTTGCGCATCGAGTGGCTGGGCTGGTTGACTGCCGCGACGCTGGTTGCGCTGTTGGTGTACACGCGGGCATTCGGTCACTACGAAGTTGATCTCGCCCGTCGTCGCGTCAGCAAGGCGTTTCACGACCTCGCGACCGCGGCACGCGGGCCCTGGAACCGCTCGCGACGGGCATTGTCGCAGGACGATTGGCAGCAGATCTGTGCGCGACTTGCTGGCCGATGTCGCGGCGGCCGAGGCCGCCGGATTCGAACTGCTGCTGGCGAACGATGCGGTGCAAGCGCGCTACTCATGGCGAGCGTCCCAGGCGTCGCTGGCCTGCTTCTCGACGCGCCCGCTGGTCGTTGCGTTTACACGTCCGGACGGCGTCTTCTGCCAGATCCAACTCTTGGGATTGCCGACCGACGGCCCCGGCCAGGACGCCCTGGCCGTCCTGGCCGGACGACTGGATCGATTGGCCCGCCAGTGGCAGGCCGGCGAGCATGTCTTGCGTCCCGCCGGACCAGAGGTCGAATGTCACCAGGTGTCAGTCAGCCGCCGCCAGTGCGCCGCCTGACACACTCCGAGGGTCATCCCGGATGCAGGCAATCAGCAACACCGCCCCTTGGCGGCGGATCGAATCCAGCGGCGGCCCCTGGACCCAGTTCTGGTCCGAACTGTGGGCCGCGCGCGAGCTGTTGCTCGTCTTCCTCTGCGCGACGTCAAGGTGCGCGACAAACAGACCCTGTTGGGCGTGGCCTGGGCGGTCCTGCAGCCTTTGGCGTCGATGATCGTGCTGAGTATCGTTTTTGGCCGACTGGCTCACCTGGCTTCCGACGACATGCCCTATCCGGCGTTTTGCCTGGCGGGCTTGCTCCCGTGGTCACTGTTTGCCAGCGGCATGACGCAAGCTGCCAACTCGTTGGTCGGCAATGTCAACCTGCTGACGAAAGTCTATTTCTTACGATTGCTGTTGCCGTTGTCCCATGTCATCTCGGCGCTCATGGACTTTGCCGTATCGTTCGTGCTGCTGGTGGTCGTCCTTATGTGTTATGGCATCGTGCCCGGCTGGGGCCTTGTCCGTCTCTTTGCCCGTGCTGCTAGTTCTGGTCACGGCGTTCGGCGCCGGTCTATGGCTGGCGGCGCCGATGTGCAGTATCGCGACGTTCGGCACGCAATGCCTTTGTTGGTTCAACTGTGGATGTATGGCACCCCGATCGTCTACTCGCTGAGCATCGTGCCGGCCGCCTGGCGGCCGCTGGTGGCCACCAACCCGCTGGTCGCGGCCGTCGAAATGTTTCGCTACGCCGTGCTGGGAACGCAGGGACTTTCGGCCGCCGTGGTGATGGTCGGAAGCGCCTCGGCCGTTTTTTTGCTGGTGACGGGCCTGCGGTATTTTCGCAGCTTTGAGCGGTTGTTGACCGACACAATCTGACCGTGGCTCGCTATATGCCAGAAACCGTGCTGCGCGTCGAGAAACTTTCCAAGCACTACCGCATGCTCGCGGCGCGCGCCGCCACACGACGCTGCGCGACCGAGTGGCCAGCGGCGCCGCGTCCCTCTGGGCCGGCCAGAAGAGTTGAACCAACCAGAAGAGGTCATTTCCTCGCGCGGTGAATTCTGGGCCCTGCGTGACGTCTCGTTCGAGGCCGCCGCCGGACAGGTGCTGGGCATCTGCGGGCCGAATGGGTCGGGCAAGAGCACTCTGCTCAAGATCTTGGCGAGAATTACCGCGCCGTCTGCCGGCCAGGCGATGGTTCGCGGCCGGGTTGGTGCCCTCTTGGAGGTCGGCACCGGCTTTCACATGGAACTGTCCGGACGCGAGAACGTTTATCTAAGCGGCGCGATCCTGGGCATGAAGCGATCCGAGATTCGCCGCCAATTCGACGCGATCGTGGCCATGTCCGGCGTCGAGGATTTTCTCGATTTGCCCGTCAAGCGTTATTCCAGCGGCATGTACCTGCGGCTGGCCTTTTCCGTCGCGGCGCACCTGCCGTGCGAACTGCTGCTGCTGGACGAGGTGCTCGCCGTCGGCGATCAGGCGTTTCAGCACACCTGTCAGGAAACGATTCATCAGCTGGCACGATGCGGTCGCACCATTCTGCTGGTATCACATGACCTCGACATGCTGGCGGCCAATTGCCATCGGCTGCTCGAACTCGAAGCGGGGAGAGTCAGGTTTCAGGGCCTCCCCGCCGACGCCGGGCGTGGCACGCGGGCGGCCTGAGCTAGCGGTGCCGCGACCGGAAAATCGCGGCGTTGGCGTTGACCCCCGATGCGCCAGCGGATACTGTACGCCCCGCGCAGGCTGGCCAGGTCCCTCCTGGCCGCTAGCGTCGGCCTTCGGCCCGCGGAAACTCATCTCGGCCCACATGTCTGCTTGCTATGAGCCTGCCAGCTTTCGATCTCGATGTGGGCGTGATTTACTCCGGAGAGCGGCACTTCATGACGCCGCTGGTCACGTCGCTGGCCTGTTCGGCCCCGGGCGTGGCGATGCGGCTGTTACTGGTCGACAATGCCTCGACCGACGGCGTCGACGACTCGGCGCACGCCGTCCGTCACACGAAGATCATCAAGAACCCCACCGCCTGCACCTACGCCCACAATTTGAATCGGGTCCTGGGCGGCAGCGATGCCCGCTACGTGTTGCTGCTCAACACGGACATGTATTTCGACGCCGACGAGCATTGCCTGGCGAAGATGGTCCATTTCATGGACGACCATCCGCGCGCGGCATGAGCATCTGCCAGATATATCTGCCGGACGGCACGTACGGTCAACCGGCGCGACGCTTTCCCACCGCCGGCGCGATCGCCGCGCGACGCTTGGGGCTGAAGCGACTTTTCGCGCGCTCTCTGGCGGACTATTTTTACGAAGATCGGGACCGCAGCGGTACCTTTGCCTGCGACTGGATCAGCGGCTGCTTCATGTTGGTTCGCCGCGATGCCATGCGCGATGTCGGACGCTTCGACGAAGGTTACGTCAAGTACTTCGAGGACGTCGACATGTGCCTGCGCACGTGCGCGGGCCGGCTGGCAGGTCATGTTCAATGGCCAGACCCACTGCTATCACCACGAGCAGTGCGCCAGCCGCAGGACACTCTCCCGCGATGCCTGGTGGCACGGCCGGGCCTATCTCCGCTGGCTCTACAAGTGGGGCCTGACTTTGCCGCGCGAAACCGCGCGACGCCGCCGAGATGCCCTGGCCCATGACCAATTATCGCCACGCGCGGCGCGATGCACCGCCGCGTGCCGCGCGCCCGCCTGGTCGCTGCGCCTGCCGGCGAACAGCCATCGGGGCGTGGCGAGATATCTCGCCACGGTTGATCGCCCCCGCTCGTGGCCGAGCGCCTTCGATCGTTGCCGGCGCGATCAAGCCTTGTCTTCGGGCGTGAACCCCATCACGATGTCGAAGCGCGCCGCCAGTTCGCCGATCCGCGAAGCCGGCAGCGGCGCAAAGTCGACAATCACCGACTCGCGCGCCTGCGGATCGCGAATGCCGCGCAACACCATATCGCGTTCGTTGCCCGGCTCGTTCTTAACATAGCACTGCGTCGTGAACTTTCGTGCCCCTTGGTCTTCACCGCGAAGTGAATGTGCGGCGTCCGGCCGGGATAAGGGACCGGCTTGACCGTACGGAAGTAATACTCGCCCGTCGAACCGGTGAAAAACCGCCCGAAGCCCTGGAAGTTGCCATCGCGGCTTTCGCGATTGCCGCTCCGCGAGTGCAGATACGCGCCGTGATTGTCGACCTGCCAGATCTCGACCAACGCATTGCGCAACGGCTCGCCGCGGGCATCGAGAATCGGCCGCTCAGGTGCGTGATCTCGCCCACGGCCGGCGTTATGCCGTCGTTGACGATCAACAGGTCATTGTCGGTGTCCAGCGGTAAGTGGTCGGGATAGAAGGGGCCCTCGGTCTGGCGAGGCGTGATCGTCAGTTCCTCGGCCATTGCCCCGCGCACCGTGAATAGCGCTGTGCCCGTCGCCAGGCCGGCAAGAAAGTTTCGCCGCGTTGTAATCGATGATCCGACGAACATGATCCACGACTCCTTGTGCAAGCCAAATTGCTTATGCGCGCCGAGGTTTGTCCTCGCACCCAGCGATTCCCTCCGCGCGGCCATGGCAGCATACCAGACCCGGCCCTGAGTTCGCCGCCGGACGCCTGGATACCAAGAGAGTATGTCACGCAATGCGATCGATTCCCGCCGGTAAAACCGCATTTTCTTCGGCAGGGCGAGTCGGCAGGACGACGCACGTCGCTGACTCCCGGCCGCCGGGCTGACGGGGGGCGAAACGGGCTCGCGCGTGCATTTGTTTGCCAGTTTTCCAGCCGGAGATTAAACTCCACCATTGGTTGTTCACTCGAACGATTTCGGTTGTGCCCCCTGAGCGCGAAGCGGCACGCCGGTAACTTCGGCGCGAAGTCGACTGCATAAGCCCGCGGCTGCGCCGCCTTGAGCGGCTCCCAAGCGGCTCCAACAATGCCAGACAGGGGATCCATGCAACTTCGCAAATCGTGGCCTGCCGTTCGCCCTTATCTCGTCACGATCCTGATTCTCGCGGTCGCCACGATCATCCGCCTGGGCTCGACCCTTGGCTGGAAGACCGGCAGGCGTTCATGACCTATTTTGCCGCCGTGATCATCACCTCATGGATCGGTGGTGTTGGGCCATCGCTAGTGGCACTCCTTGGCGGGCTGGTGCTGGCCGCCTGGTTCTTCTTGCCGCCACGATACGCCTTTAGCGTGATCCACACCTACAACCAGATTGCCGTGGGGTCCTACCTGGGGTTGGGGCTGCCGGTTGTGTTTCTGGGCCAGCGATTGTGCGTCACCGCGAAAAGGCCGAGCGTGCCGAGATGTTGTATGGCACGCAGGCCCGCGAGATTGACGCCGAACGGAAGCGACTGCAACAAGACCTATCTCGTCTCAGCGAGGAGCTGCGCGACGTCGATCGTCGCCGCGAGGATTTCCTGGGATTGTTGGCCGAGGAACTGCGCCGTCCGCTGGTGCCAATTGCCAGTGCCGCTTCATTTCACAGCGTCGCCGCCACGGCCTCCGAGATGGAGACGGCGATGGACATCGTCAAGCAGGAAACAACACAGCTCGGACGGCTGATTGACGACTTGCTGGACGCGTTTCGCAATAATCAGGGAGAGATTCGCCTCAACCGCCAAACGCTGGACCTGGTCCAGATCGCCAACGCCGCGATCGCCACAGTCCGGTCGCTGGCGGCCCAGAGCGGGGGCGAACTCAACGTCTCGCTGGTCAAAGAGCCGGGTGGGTCAACGGGATGCCGAGCGATTGGAACGCGTCGCGTATAACCTGCTGATGAACGCCATCCGCTCGACCAACCCGGGCGGCCAGATATGGATCACCGTCCGATCGCGCGACGGCGCCGGCATGCTCAAAGTCAAGGATACCGGCATCGGACTTTCGGCCATGCGCTGCCACTAGTGTTTCACCTCAACAGCCAGCTGGATGGCACGCTCTCGCGCGATCGCGGCGGGCTGGGAATCAGCCTGACGGCGATCAAGCCCATTGTCGAAATCCACGGCGGCATGGTCACGGTCCAGAGCGAAGGGCCCAGTCAGGGATGCGAGTTTATCGTCCGCTTGCCGCTCATCACGCCCGGCTCGGCGGACGATCCGCTGCCGGCCGATCAAATCGCCTCTCCGGACAAGGCCCGCGCGCCGCGCGGCAAACGCACCGGCAACGCCTGACGCGACGGGGCGGCCGACATTAGATCGACCGCGAGACGTGTTGTCTCAATCCACTGCCGCGCACGCCTCGCAAGCTTTTCCGGATTCGCGCACGACAAAAAACGTGGCAATCCGCCCGTCCACGATTTCCAACGTCATCACCTGCTCGATGCGACCGTCGATCACGATCAGCAGGCCAGGCTCCCCGTTGACGCTTACCGGCCGGGCCTGCCATCCGGCCGGAGCCTGCCGCGTGATCCCCAGGAACAATCGGGCCACGCGATCCGCGCCGGGATCGGCACCAGCGCCGCCGGCACCTCGCCCCCTCCGTCGCTCTTATACCACCGCGTCCGCGGCCAGCAACTCGAGCAGACCTGCCATGTCGCCTTCGGCGGCACGCCTGCAGGAAAGCACAGGTGATGCGCTCGACGGCACGCGGGTCAGGATCGAAACGTGGCCGCCGCTCGCGGATCGAGGCTTCGGCCCGATGCACCAGTTGCCGACAATTCTGGTCTGCTTTTCCAGGATGGTCCCGATCTCGTCGTAACCATAATCGAATATGCCGCAATAGATACGCGGCCCGTTCCACCGGCGACAAGCTTTCCAGCACGACCATCAGGGCCAGCGACACCGACTCGGCTCGTTCCAACTGTGCCGCTGGATCGCATTCGATTCCTTCGACGATCGGCTCGGGCAGCCAGGGACCAACGTAGCACTCTTTTCGGGCGCTTCGATCGTGCGGCGTCGGTCAATGCATAGTCGCACCACGATCGAGTTGAGATAGGCTGCCGGGCTGGTTAGCTGCCGCCACGATCTTCACGCGTGAACCGTAGGAACGCCTCTTGCAAGACGTCATCCGCATCCGCCAGCGAGCCGAGCATTCGGTACGCCAACCGTGCCAGGCGGGGACGCGCGTCCTCGAATATGCGTTCAGCGTCAGACATCGAGCACGCCTTCACGATAACTCTTCCCTGCCGGCACCGTCCTATCGGTACTCAGCGATTGCCCGGCCAGGGCCGCCGCCTGCTCGGCGGTCCGGCCGCCGCGGCGTCGGCCAACGTCCCCGCTCGGGCCGACCCAATCCCCCGCCAGATAAACGTTCACATCCGCGAAAGCCGCGGCGTCCGGCCGGCCTGACAGTCCCCCGTCCTCGGCACAGGGCAGGGCAGGGCACACCGTCTCTTACGGGCAAGAAACGCCGCGTGACAACGTGCTTCTGCCATCCGGGCTGAAGCAGGCTCAGAAGTGCTTCCAGCTCGATTTCGGCGCTGGCGGCGTCGTCCCCGCCCTTGCGCAGGTATTTCATCAGTGCAACACGACCATGCCTGCTGGGCCCAATTTCGCCGCCGCCGAATGCACCGAAAAATACGTTGGCCGATCAAGCCCCAGGGCAAATCGCTGCCGCGGCTGCGGCAGCCGAGAGAGCGCGACTCGAGACAGGCCGCGCGGCACGGGACTCTGCCGTGCCGCCCAGCGGGCCAAGGGGGCGTCGGGCGGAAGTCGTAACAGCTCGACAGCCTCGCCAGGGGCCACGGCCAGGATGACCGCCCGGGCCTCAGCGCATCGCCGCGAGCCAAATGCACCGTAACGCCTGCGGAATCGCTTTCGATCGACACCGCACGCTCGTTCGTGCGAATGCTCGCTCCGCGTTCGATGGCCAGGCGCTCGAGACCATCGACCAGCGTCTGCCAGCCACCGTCGAGATACAGGACATTGCCCGCCAGGGCGCTGCGCAGTTGGTGGCGGCCTACGCCGGCCGAAAGACGCTCGTGGTCGGCGACAAACGTCGCGACGTTGAATGGCGCCCCCAGCATGGCGGCCAGGTTGCCGCGACCGGCAGTCCGCAGGATCCAGTCCCGCCGCACTCGTGCGATCGAGCGTCCGCGTCTCCAACCGGTTGATCGTGGCCGACAAGCCAGCCAAGGCCGAGCTTTTCAGGCACTGAGA
>CAVXNH010000116.1:0-32819 GCA_963762885.1 uncultured Alphaproteobacteria bacterium | reverse complement strand
GCCCCGGATCGCCGAAAACCGAGATCACAGTGCTAACTCCGGAAGAAAAAATGCAGCCATCCCAATGGCCCGCCATTTCGCCGGGCAACCACCGAACAAACGCCCAATTCCGACAATGCAGCCCGACCTCGATACCTTTGCCTACAAAACTCTCGCGCAGATGTTCGCCGAAGACGTGTCCTCTCCCAGGTCAAAGCAATACGTATCGCCCGACGGCACTGTATTTCTTCCTGCCGGACGCGTCTTTCAGCAAGGCCCGGCCGATTCGAGCTAAAGCTGGCGGTTCTCCGATAACCTCGATACCTATGGTTTCGTCACCGCTCTGCCCGGTGATCGCATTTATGTAAGCAGTTCTCTGGAAGACGTTACCTACAGCGCGCGGGTGAACGCCGATGGTTCGCTCGCCCATCTGCACCGATCGACCCCACGATGCTCATCGGGTTGGCGTGGATTTCGTCGGCCGCGCAAGCCAGCCAGTAACCGCCCGACGCCCCCACTTCGCGGATCACCGCCACGACGCGCACCTTGTGCTCCTCCGCCCGCCGCCGGATCAGCGACGCGATCAGGTCCGACTGCACCGGCGAGCCACCGGGGCTTTCGATGTCCAGCACAACCGGCCGCCCCTGCGCAGAACGGAAGGCACGGTCGATCAGCGGCGCCGCGGAGGCAGCCGACAGCATGCCGGGCCGCGGCGCGATCATCCCATGCAACTCGACGACGGCGATGCGCGGGCGGCGCCAGAACAGGATACGGGAAACACCACGGGAGCAGAGTGGGGTGCGCCGCGTCCTGCCGCAAGTTCGCCAACGCGGTTTCAGCCCCCCGTCATGCTGGCCACCGAGGCAGGCGCCCGCGGCAGGCGGCGAAACGCCACGTGGTCCGCATTCATCGCAAACGACACCGTCATCCCCGCGCAAGCGGGGACCGAAGCGGCATGGGTGCAAGCTTTCGCGGGGATGACGATCCGTTGTGGCGTTTGCACCATAACGCCGTTCTGATTTGCGTGGAGCCTTGCTTACTTCGGCGCTGGCTGCTCCGGCCGCCACGTGAGTGCCGGAAATCGCCGTGGCACGCGAGGATTTGCCAGGTGAGGCGACGCCCAACAATAGACGCATCATTTGCCGCCCGGACTACGCGTCCCCGTCATGGCCGGTCCATGGCCCGGGGCCATGGACCGGCCATGACGGAGAACGGATCAGCGTGCCACCAGCCAACTCGTTCATTGTTGGGCGTCGCCTTAGCAGTGCAGATGCCCGCGCCCGGATCACTGGCGGGATCTCGCCAGCCTGGGAGTTGTGCTAAAGCAATCTGACGTGGCCGCCCGCTTCAATCGATCAGGGGCGAAGACAGTCGCTTGATCAGATCGCTTGCCTAGAAATTTGCCGAAAGGGTCGGAACGGACATGGCGCCACATCCTCAACGCCTGACAGTCACCCGCCGTGCGTGGCCGCTGGCGCGACAGCTCATGACCGCGCACGGGGTCGAGACCACCGTAGACGTCGTTGTCGCCGAAATCTCCGACGGCAAATCGCGCGGCCGCGGTGAAGGCGTGCCGCTTCAGCGCTACGGCGAGAGCATCGACAGCGTCGTCGCCGCGCTCGATGCGATGAAAGGCGCGGTCTTCTCGGGGCTTAACCGCGAGACACTGCAACACGCGATGCCGCCGGGCGCGGCGCGCAACGCTCTCGACTGCGCATTCTGGGACATCGATGCGAAGCGCGCTTATCGCAGCGTCGCGGAATTGGCCGGGCTCGGCGCGGTGATGCCGCTGATGACGGCCTTCACGCTTGGCCTCGATACACCGGAAAAGATGGCGGAGCTGGCGGCCGCCAATCGCGCCCGGCCGTTGCTGCAAATTGAACTGGGCGGCGACGGCGATGTCGAACGGGTGCGCGCGGTGCGGCACGCGGTGCCGGCGTCGCGTCTCATCGTCGATGCCAAGGAGAGTTGGAGTGAGGCCCAGCTTCGCGCGTTCATGCCGGCGCTCGTCGATTTCAGGGTCGAACTGATCGAGCAACCGCTGCCGGCCGGCGCGGATGACGCGCTGGCGCGGTTGGAGCATCCGATCCCGCTTTGCGCCGACGAATCCTGCCGGACGGTTGCCGATCTCGACTGGCTCAACGGGAAATACGAGGCCATCAATATCAGGCTCGACAAGGCGGGCGGGCTGACCGAGGCGCTCGCGCTGGCGGCGGAAGCGAAGCGGCGCGGCTTCCGGATCATGGTCGGCGGCGTGATCGGCACGTCGCTTGGGATCGCTCCGGCGCTGCTCGTCGCGCGGCTGGCCGAGATCGTCGATCTCGACGGACCGTTGCATTTGGCGTCCGATCGCGTTCCGGGGCTGCACTATGAGGGCAGCACGATCCGTCCGCCCGATCCGAAATCTGTGGGGCGGGCCTGGTTGATGGGGGACCGTAAACCCATGCCGACCTGAATGGAGGCGGACTGGCAGCGGTGCGAACAGGACGGTCGTTCCGCCACCTCCACTTCGCCCTAGGCAGCGCCGCCCGCCAGAAATCTTGCGCATAACCTATGCTCAACGCCATCCCCGGCATGCTAGAATACAAACGGTACAGGAGGCGTGGCGACCTTGGGCAGTCTCGCTAGAATAACAGACAAGGTTTGAACCGCCGACGGGTTTCTTCGGTACCGACTTGACGGAACCGGCGCGTCGACGGGTCAAACGCGTGGCGGGCTGGACATAAGATCAATTTTCCTGGCCGGCCCAGGAGGTTCGGCAATTCTAAGTTATGGCTTGAGTGACTGGTTCCTGCCCGGCTCCCACCGGTGGGTTGCCGGCGCCGCCAAATTGCCGTTTGGCTCAGGAAATGCCCACGGCCTGACCGCGTTCTCACCATCAAAAATCTTGCAACTTTTCCTGACCGGAGACATCGTTACGGCCGCGGCCAGGGGGATGTACGATGGGCGAGCGCGACGAGCTATCGGCGGCGGTCTTGCAGATCCATGCTGCCGGCCTCGATGCCGCAAAGTGGCCGGCGGCGCTCGGTGCGGTCGCAAAACTGATCGGTGGGGCGGCGGCGACATTCGAGGTCTTCGACCTGGCCAGCGTCAGCCATCGCGCGTTCTACGGCTTCAATATACCGCACGCCGAAGAGATCGCTTATCTCGCCGACTACATCGCGGACAATCCGCGCTGGGCTGTGCTGATGCCGCGGCAAAAGAGCGGCGACATCGGCTGGGACTATCAGTTCATCGACGAACGGCAGATGGACCGGGAGCCGTTCTATGCCAAATTCCTGGCCGCGCTCGATATGCGTTATTTCCTGTCGGGCGTGCTCACCGCAACCGCCGAGGAATACGCCGTCATCAGCGTGCAGCGCGGGCCCCGGCAGGGGCATGCCGCGCAGCGCGAGATCGACCTGATGGCGTCCCTGGTGCCGCATGTGCGCCAGGCCTTGGACGTGAACCAACGTCTGGCCGCGCTGTCCGGCCGGCTGACCGCGTTCGAGCATGCTCTGGACTGGCTTTCCGACGGCGCCCTCGTTTTGGCGGCGGACGGCGCCGTCCGCTACGCCAATGCCGCGGCGCAGGACATCATCCGCGGCGCGACCGGATTTGGCATTCGCGATGGCGCGGTGACATTCCGCTCCTCCGGTGCCGCGGCGAAATTCGGCAAGGCTATGGCCGCGATCGTCCGCCTGACCAGCCTCGATGTAACGAGCGTCGCCGATGCCGATTTCCTCATCGAGCGCGGCGCCGACATGCCGCCGTTGAAGATCTCGCTGCGCCCGCTGCCGCCCGACGAGGCCGCAAGCAGGGCCGCCGTGGCGCTGATGTTCATCCACGACCCCCTGACCCACGGACACGCGACCACGGCAGCACTGCGCGAGGCCTTCGGCCTGACCCCGGCCGAGGCGGACATGGCGGCGTCGCTCTGCGCGGGTGTCTCGCCCGACGCCCATGCCAAGGCGCGCAAGCTCAGCCGCAACACCATCTACACGCACCTGCGGCGGATCAAGGAAAAGACCGGTTGCGCCCGGCTGCCGGAGTTGATCCGCAAACTCAACGACGTGCCCGCCGTGACGGTCCGGCAGAGGCTCGACCCGTTCCAGCCGCCGACCTGACCAACCTCATGCGGCGTCACCAATCACGCCGCATCACCAATAGTGATGATGCGCGGCGTGCGCCGATCTGTCACGATGACCGATCATTTGCATCGTCGGAACGTCACAGATCATGCGCATCATCTTCGCGGCCTTCGCCTTGGCGCTGTGCTCACTGGCGCTACTCCCATTGGCCATGCCGGCATCCGCGGCCGTCATTTCCATGTACGGGTTGAACGGCATTGACGCGACCGCGCCGGTCGGCGGCGATGGCCCCCCGGGTCAAGCTGCCGGAGTGGCGATCAACCCCGGAAACAGCTCCGATTCGAACAATACCGGTGATGCGTTCGGGGGTACGGGCGGGGCCGGTTGGCAGGCTGAGGTGTCGGGCCCTCCACAGCCTGGAACCGGCGGCCAGGGCGGCGCGGCGTCGTCGGTCGTAACGACGGGCGCGGTCGATGCGGCCGGGACCAGCGCGACCGCGAACGCGAGTGGCGGCCGCGGCGGTGCGGGCATGAATGGTGGCGCGGGCGGCGGCGCCACGGCCAACGCTACGGTAGCGGCCAATGATGTGGGGCCGGCAACCGCGTCGGCACAGACCGTTGCCGGCTCAGGTGGCAGCACGACATACAATACGGGGACGGTGAACGGGTTCTTCGGCCCGATTCCCGCCGTGCCCTACCAGGGGACGGCGGGGACGGCGGGGGCGGCCACGTCGACCACCGCCACGGCGACATCGACCTTCAGCAGCGCCTACGCGACGGCCTCTGCACAGGGCGGCGCTGGCGGCAGCGTCCAAGGTTGGGCGGCCGGTGCCGGCCAGCCTGGCGCCCAGGCGACCGGCACAGTGGCCACCGCAACGGCGCCGAATACCGCAAACGCGTCGGTGACCCAGATCGGCGGACAGGGCGGCGGCGGTGGCGTCGGCGGCGGTGGTACTCGGCGCCGACAGCATTCTGACCAACGCTGCCGTAGCGACTGGAGGCTACAGCGAGGGGCTCAGCCAGTCCGCGGTCGGCGGCAACGGCGGTGGTGCATACGGCAGTGGCGGCAATGGCGGCATGGCGTCGTCGCTGTTGAACCCGACCTCAGCCGCCACGGGCATTTTCCAGGTCACCAATTCCGCGTCCGGTGGCAATGGCGGCGCTGGCGGCGGCACCAATTGGGCCAACCAGCCGCAGACCAACAACGGCAATGGCGGCCAGGGGGGCACCGCCTCCGCCAATACGACGGCGACGGGTGTCACCGAATTGCTGGTGGGCGTCTCCGCAAGCGGCGGTGGGGGCGGCGACGGTGGTGTGGGCGGCAACACCTATGGCTGCAATTGCACCGGCTCGGGTGGCAATGGCGCGTACGCGGTTGCCAATGCCGCGGGTTACACCTCGGGCGATATCCTCGAGGTCAGTGCGTCATCGACGGGCGGCGGCGGCGGACAGGGCGCCGGCGCGGGCCAGACCGCGGGCAACGGCGCCAATGTCAGCGGCACCAACGCGGTGGCGCACAGCACCGGCGGCGTAGCCGAGGCGACCGCGTCCTCAGCGGCCGGGTATGGCGGCAACGGGATCAGCGGCCAGGGCGCCGCCAGCACAGGCTATGCGCCGGGCGGCAATGGCGGCAACGCGAGCAACACCTCGGCGGCGGCGTTCGCGATATCCGGCAACCCGGCGGAAGCCACCGTGACGCAAACCGGCGGCGCGGGCGGCTTTGGCGGTGGGTCAACCGGACCGGCGCCGTTCGCGGGCATCGGCGGCAAGGGCGGCGACAGCGTGCTGATGAACGCCGCCACCGGCAGCGCGCCGGGCGGCATTTTGACCCTCAGCCAGACCGCATCGGGCGGTGCCGGCGGCGCCGGTTATGGCACCGGCGGACAGGGCGGCAACGGCGGCGCGTCCATCTCGACCCTGTCGCTGATCGACTCGACGGCGGCCTTGCTGCAGGGAACCGTCACCGCGCAGGGGCAAGGCGCGGGCGGCGGCGCGGCACCGAACGGCACGGGCGGCAACGCCGGCAACAGCCTCGCGACGATCTGGCTGAGCGGTTACGGTGCGGACGGAGTCACCGCGAACGCCTTCGCCCAGTCGGCGAGCGGCGGGGCGGGCGGCATCGCCAATGGTACCGACGGGAATGCGACCGCGACCGCGACTGGTATTTCGAACAGCATGTCCAGCGGCGGCACGGCTGTCGCCAATGCGCAGGCGAGGACGCCGGCTGGCAGCACGAGCGCGGTGGGAATCGCGACCGCCACCGCGTCGACCGCCAACGGCCAGGAGGCGCAGAGCTTCGCGCATGGCAACAGCTTGCTCGGCACCTATACCGCGGCCGCGACGACGACCGTGCAGACCGTGAGCGCCACGGCCAGCGGGACGAGTTCCGGCGGCCCCGCTGGCGCGAACCATTCCAGCCTGGCGCAGGCACAGGGCAACGGCAACGGGTTCCTGGTGCCGCTGAACCCCTGCTACGACTCGATCGCGTATACCGCGGTGGCGCTGAGCCCGGGCGCGGTGAGTTCGATCGTTTCGAGTGCACGGAACCCCTCGGCGCTTGCCACCGCTTTTCTGGGCGCCAATTCCCAGGTCTATGGCGAGGGGGCGTTTCAGGCGAATTATCTGGGCATCAATGTGGGGGCGCGAACGTTCACCGGCAATTACGCCATCACGGTGAACACCAATCTGAACCCGCTCGAGGGCGACATTCTGGTGGGTTTCGCCAACAGCGCGAGCAGTGGGAACGGGTTCAATTACTTGGACCTGTCGGCGAGGGCGGTCCAGTCGGGGGCGTATTTGACCATCGACCTGTCCGTGACGGTGACGGAGGCGGCGCCGGGCGATGCGTTTTCGCTGGACTGGCTGGTCGGGGATCCGCCCGGGCCGGGGGGCGGGCCGTTCAGCGATACGTTTGCCAGTGTGAACGATTTCGATGCGTTTCTGGCGGATGGCCCGGTGGTCGATCTGGGCGTAGGCGCCGTGCCGGAGCCTTCGGGGCTGGTGGTGCTGGTGGTTCCGTTGGCGTTGCTGGGGTGGGCTCGGCTGGGACGGCCCGGCACGCGGGCAATGCATGGTTGAAGGGGCCCCGAGTTCGCTGCTCGCCCGTGTTGAAACCACTCGCACGGATGTTCGATCAAACCGCAACGGCCGCCAGCGTCAATCGAAGTCGATCCCGGAATAAACGTCGTCCAGCGAGAGGTCGATGCCGAATTCCGGCAGGCCGATTGGTCCGGCCGTGTCCGGCAGCTTCCCGGCGCCACGCTTGCTCTCCAGGTTCGTGAGCAGCGACGATGACCTGTTCGTGTTGCATTTCTGGCCAGAGGTACAAATTCTGAGGCCTGCTGCTTATCTTGCCGTGGTGCGATAGCCGATGACTGAAGCTGCGCGGGGGGCTGCATGGCCGATAGCACCAGCGGCGCCCCTGCCAACCAGCCTCGTCAGCGCTCCGGTGGCAAGCGACACGGTCCAGGGCTGGCCAACACCAAACGCCCCGCAGAAACGGCCGGACATTCGGTCATGACCACTTGGAGCGCGTGCCAACAGCGATGGACAGAGAGCGTCGAATATCATCACTTGGTTTGATCTTCGTAGACCCCGATGATGAGGAGCCATGCACCTGAAATAAGGAATGCGAATAAAACTACAGTTCCAAAAGCTGCGATATAAAGCCCAACGGTATATCCGAGAATAAGAAAAATCGCCGCCGTAACCTCGGCGAGGTAACACAGAGTACCGCCCCCAAGCCGAGGCACATTCAATCCAATAAAGCTCACGCCCGCTCTTATGGCGACAGCATAGCCCCTGATGAAGATGGCTGTTGCGATGAGCCAGAGGACAAGCCACTCCAAGCCGAGCGCTCGAAGGGGTTGATTGCCAATCAGCGCAAAACTGCATGCCATGAAAACCGCAGTGAATCCCGATAGCATATTGATTGCTCGGTTTTTATGTGTCGTGTTTTGGATAATGACTTCGGGTTTGATCGACATCGCGACGAAAATCAAACCCGCAAGCGCCGCCGCTCCGCTGCCCACCATGACGAAAAAATTGTCCCAGCGATCCAACATAAAATCCGTACTCCCCATTCCCCAGCATCGGTAAACGCAATTACTCGCTCGGGGTCTATGCCATCTTCGCATCCTGCCAGCTTCGGTCGGAGTTTGTCATTGCTGGGAAGGCCGGGGGCAGACCCTGGCTGCGCAATCTCGTGGGCACACGCCTGGCTCTGCGCCCGCCCGGCGCCCGCGTACAAGACAGAGCCGTGGGTTCAGTCGCAGCCGGATGACTATTTTCCTCACAGCGCCGTCATGCCGCCGTCAACGAACACCAGAACGCCGGTGACGTAGGACGCATCGTTGGAGGCCGGGAACAGGATCGCGGCGGCGAGCAATCCGAGTGTGACCGGCTCGGGGAGGGGAGTCCCGATCTGACGGCGATACGCGACGTGACCACACGTTGTTCAGGGGTTCGGCGCGGCTGCGCCGGCGCGTTTCGCCTCGTCACGATAGGCCCGGCGTATGCCAACCGCCTCGATCTCGCCAGGCGTTAGCGGAAAATTGTCCGTATCAAGGCGCTGCTCGCCCCTCAGCGCACTGGCGGCCGCATCCAGCCTGTTTCGAGGCGAGCCAGGCTCCAGCACGCCCGATCGGAAACTGTCGCCGGCCATGCTGGAGCGCACATGTTCCGTCAACGTAACGCGCAGCAGCGTCACCGGATCAAGCTTGCTGTCGATGGGCGCGGCGAGGCCACTTACCAGCGCCATATCGTCCGGTTCAAAGGCGAGCCAGAGACGCGTGCGATCTTCGTCGATCGGTTCCACACGCTCGATAAGGCGGCCGACATTCTTGCCGTTCCAGATCAGCGTCGTGACCAACTGACCCGGATCGCTCGCGCCGGCCTGGGCCGTCACGCCGGCGGCGCGCATGAACCAGGGGATGCCGATGGCGGGCAAATCATCCAGCACCTCATCGGACGGCGTGCCAAACCGCAGTAGATCGAACACGGCGCCATGCGTCGCCAGGACGTCCTGCTTCGGTGTGGCCGCCGGCGGGCCGGCGGATATGAGTGCCGCGAGCGTGATGGCCACGAGCCCCAGCATGGTGGCGGCGAATTTCGTTCTGCTGAACGGCGCCACCGAGGAGTCGAATAGCGGCATCATGGCCGGAGGGGCCTGTCGTTAATGCTGAAACGCGCCCCGCCGCCCAATCGGCCTCGCTGCGAGGCGCAGATCTCGGCGGTCATTTTCGGACCCGGTTCCAGCGCCGGAGGAGAATTGACGCGCCCGGTCTGGAACGAACGGCCTTCCAGAATCGCGTTGATGGCCTCCGCGAAGAAGGGGCGCACCGGCGGCCTGAGCGCGGGACGGAACATCACGGGGTAAGCTGGCATGCTCGACGGCCTGCTGTCCGACACGGGGACCGTCTTTTCAAAATCTGCAATGGCGAGCGAGACCCGTGTCGCCTCTGCGCCGTCGGCGGTGAGCGTCGCGGTCAACCGGAATTGCTCTACCGTTTCACTCGTGATCGACCACGTCACGGTCTGATCCGCAACGCCACCGACATGAGCATGCACCAGGATGCCGCACTGGAGCGCGCGCAGAAACGGGGCGATGTTGCCCTGGGTCAGCCGCAGCCAGACCTCGTGCACCGGCAATGGATAAGACGGCATCAGATCGGTCACGCGAAGATCCGCCGGGGATTTTTCGCTGCTTCCCGCGATCATGAAGCCGTCATGAGACAAGGATCGCCGGACAGGTTCGCCCTGGCTCGTCATCGCCATTTCGGAATCGCTCAGCAGCCGCGTGCCTCGCGTGGCGTCGCTGCCCTGCGTTCCCTTGGCGGTGAGGGACGCCGCGAGGTCGTCGCAGGCATTGGTCTGCGCTTTCCGGTCGTGCGGACCTCGCGCAAACCCCAAATCGCAGCCCTGGACCTTGTCCCGCAGCGAGGCCAGGAGCTCGGGGCGCCAGAGCACTTGCCCCAGCGGACCCAATCCGCCCTGAATGTCGCCATGATAAATCGCCATGGCGGCCACGAACGTTGCCACCATGACCAGCGCGACGTCCCAGCGCAGGCCAAGGATGAGGCGGTCGCCGCCGGCCTGACGAAGCGCTTTCAGGACGCTCGCCCGCGGTGCGGCTCCGGCCGCGGCGACCTTCTCCAGAGCGTCCCTGTTCCATGACCCTGCGGCCGCGCGGCCAAAGCCGCCTGAACGAACGCCCGTCCTGACGCGCGTGTCCCGTTGGGGTCGCGCGTCCAGCGCCATTTGGCCGGTCGTCGCCACGATAGCCTGAACGCGGTCCATTATGGACGGGTGGGTGGCCAGCCAGCCTTTCGTCGTGCCCTCGAACATCATGGCGTCCTGCTCGAATTTCAGGCCAGCAAGCGCGCCATTGCCCTCGATGCGCCGCAACGCCGATACGAAAGCGGAAGGGTGCTGCGTCAGGCGAACCGCTTCAGCGTCGGCGATGAATTCACGTGCCGACGAAATCAGCAGGCGCGACGCGAAGCCCAAACGCAGGCACAGTTGCGAAACCAGCGCGATACAAAGATAGACCAGGAACAGGCCAGGCAGGACCAGCAACGGGATGAGATTCCGATAGCGCCGCGGCTTCCAGCCGCTGGTTCCGTCGATGAGCGCGTTGATGCGTACGAACACGTTGGCGGCCGCGATCAGCCGCGTGTCGCCATTACGCAGGTGCACCAGCTCATGCGCGATCACCGACGACAACTCGTCGTCGTCAAGGCCGTCGATGATACCGCGGGTGAATACGACCACGGAGGCTTTGCGGCTCACGCCGCAGGCGAACGCGTTCATGGCCGGGCTGTCGATGACGCCGACGTAAGGCGCGGGGAGGCCCGCCGCAATCGCCAGCGGTTCGACCAGCGCGCACAGCCGGGGTTCGTCGTCATTATCAACAAAGCTGAAAGCGGTTTCCCGGCGGACAATCTTCAGATGCCACCACATCTGCATGCCGAACAGCGCCGCGGCGGCAAGCGTGACAACGGGCACGTAGCGACCGGCATAGCCGGCCCAATGTATCGAGGGCGCGTGCGTCGGATCGGCATAAAGCAGCGGCACGTACAAGGCGATCGCCGCGAGCGGCTGGATCAGCAGAACGAAGCCCAGCAGCAGCGCGATCGAGCGGGTGTTGTTGTACTCGACCCAGCCAAACAATCCGTTCACGCGCATGGATGGTTTGCCGTTGGCGCGAGGAAATTCAGAAACGGATCGGGGACGGCTCGTCGAGCACGATGCGCTCGCTGCCCAGGTCGTACGGACGACGTTCCGCGAGGCGGCGGCGGGCGGCTAAGAGGCGACCGGGAAATCGCGCCAGCGTGGCGTTGTACTCGCCAATCGCGAGATTGTAGAATCTGCGGGACGCCGTGATCCGCTCTTCCGTCGCGACCAGTTCCTGGCGAAGTTCGCGGAAGTGCGGCGAGGCGGCCAGCTCCGGATATTTCTCGGCGAGCGACAGGACCGCGCCGACCCTGCGTCCAAGCGTAGCCTCGACTTGCTCGCGGGCCTCCGGCACGATCGCCAGACTGGCCTTGCGCGCCTCCGCCACCTCGCCAAGGATGCGCGCTTCATGCGTGGCGAAGCCCCTGACACATTCCGTCAGGCCAGGGATCAGGTCGTATCGGCGTTTCAAATGAACGTCGATGTCGGCGAAAGCCGTCTCGCACCGCGCGTTGAGGGAGGCAAGGCGGTTGCCGGTCGTGATGATGCCCCAGCCGGCGAGGACCATCACAGCCACCAATGAAAGCCCGAACAATAACATGAGGGACATGGATCACACTCCGGCGCAGTCATGCGATGCGTGTTCGCCACCAACGGATGGTTTGTCGTCGGCCTGACCGGTTTCTAACCTCGATGGCACTGTCAACAGCGTTACACTTCGGGCGGCGCGAATCTTGATCGATGGACCGCCTGTCCGACCGCGCGGCCGAAAGCATGGGTCGGTTGTTCCAGGGCACCGAGGCCGTGCTCCGGTCTGACTGGCGGGACGCTGAACGGGCCCCGTGCGGCGGCTGACCATGACCGGCGGCGCGCAGCGAAACCGGACTGAAAGTGAACCGAGTTCTAACCTGACCGCCAAGCTATCCGGCTGAAGGAAACCACAGCACATGGCCGAGGCAATTCATAAGCGGCTCGCCCGCCTGTTTTCATCGACGGTCCAGGATGCCGTCGATCGCATGGAGGTCGCGGGGAGCGAGCGCGTCATGCGTGAGACGATCCGCGAGATCGATCGCGCCAGCGATCTGGCGCGGGCCGACCATGAGGAGGCGGTATCCCGCCGTCTTCTTGCGGCCCGGCAGCAGAAAATGTTGCGGGAAAGGGCGGCGGAACTTCAGGACAGAGCGCGCTTCGCACTCGGCGCCGACCGCGCCGACCTGGCCGAGGCGGCGCTGACCAGGCAGTTGGAGTGCGAGGAAGAAGCCGGGAAACTCGAGGCGGTGCAGGCCGCCGCCCAGGAGGAAGCGACCCGTCTGGCCGAGAATGTGGCCGCGCTCACGGCACGCAAGACGGAGATGGAGCAGGCGCTGACGGATTTCCTCGGCGCGCGGCGGGACGCCAGGGCGGGTGGCGACGGTCCGCCACGGGGCCGGCACGATATCGAGCAACGCGTCCGCAACGCCGAAGAAGCTTTTCGGCGCGCCATGCTTGGCGCCGGCGGTGTAGCCCCGGCTCGCGGTGATGTCGAAACGACCAATCGCGTCGCCGAGATCGACGTGATGCGCAGGCGCGCGGCGATCGCGAGCCGCCTCGCCGCCCTCCGGGGCGAACTGACGAGCGCCTGAGGTGATCAGCAAACCTGCTGGCGACTTATACCGCCAGAGCGAGGATCGTACAGTCAACGCCGCAAGCTGGCTTGGCGGCGCCGCGTCCACGTCCCTCTCGGGCTTCAGTTCCGGAGTGAACAGGGGACGCGCCCTGATCGGCGTCATTTATTGCGGCATGCTCGCTCTCGTGTCAGGTTGCGCCGCGCTGCCCGCTGGTTTGACTGGCAATATTCCCATGGCCGGCCTCGCGCTGGGTTGCAGCCTGTTGTTTGGCTGGGCCACGCTACGGAATGCACGCGTCGCGTTCGGGGGCGCACGGTCGAACACCTCGGAGTCCTGGTCGACGCCGAACAGAGCCAGTTCGGGAAGCCGGCAGAATCATGGGCAAGCCACGATAATCTGGCAGGCAACTTCGGGATCGGCGCGCGCGGCGAGTTGGTGATTTGTTACAGCCGCGCGAGATTGTTCGTCAGCACGGTAGCGCTGTATCCTCTGTTCATGCTGGTGGCCTTCGCGTTCAATGCCCGTTTCCATTGGCATGCTCAAACCAACGTTCTCATTCTGGTGGTCCTGGCACTTGCGCTGTTGTGTGGCATCAGACCGATGCTCATGGGCATGAAAAGCGATCTCACCGCGCTTGCGTGGGACGAGCGTCAGATCTTGGTGCGGACGCTGACCAAATCGCGGGTTGTGCCCTGGGAAGCAGTGGAAGCCGTCCTGATCAATCAGCGCGTTTTGCGCTTGGTGGGCATACCCATTCGCAGGACGGCGACCGGATTGGTGATCCGACTGCGCTACAAGGGTTCGAGCCGTAGGATGGTTATTCCCGGCTTCGTTTTGTCCGTTCGTCCCGCCGAGGCCGCGGCAATGCTTCAGGACGCGGCGCTGCGCCGCGCACGGTACCGCGCCCCGCCGGCAATGCCCATCCCGGTGACGCCCATCCCGGCAACGCCCATGCCGGCAACGTCCATGCCGGCAACGTCCATGCATGACGCCGGAGGAGGCGATCGCCCGCATTTCGGACAACAAATCACGGCGCGATCAGACCTCAGGACGAGCGTGCCGAACGCGACCGCCTCCCTCGACGCGGTGGCAAGAACGCGAGGATTCGGGGACCAGGATCGCATCGCGGCCGCACCGCGTGGCTTTGGTAAGAAGGGTGTGTGACAGAGGCGGTGTGGGCCTGAAATTCCTCACATCGCGGTCATGCCGCCGTCCACGAACAGCAGGGCGCCGGTGACGTAGGACGCATCGTCGGAGGCCAGGAACAGGATCGCGGCGGCGACCTCCTCTGGCCTGCCGGGACGCTTCAGCATGGTGCCTTGTGCGGCCTTGGCGTTGTATTGCTCCACGGTCTCGCCGGCTGCCGCGATGCGGCGTGCATGGAACGGCGTGAAGATCGGGCCAGGGCCGACGGCGTTCACCCGAATGCCCTCCGCTGAGTGGTCGGCGGCGAGCCCACGAGTCAGGCCGGCGATCGCAGCCTTGGTGGTGTCGTATTGCAGGTTGCCGCCGCCTGCGACAACGGACCGCACGGAGGCGACATTGACGATGGCTCCCCCGGGAGCGCCACCCTTGTTGCGGCGCAACAGCGGCACCGCCGCCTTGGCACAGTAGACGTAGCTCATCAGGTTGACGTTGAGGATCTTGGCCCAGCTCAGCCCGCTCGCCTCGTCGACCTTCTCGTATTTGCGGATCCCGGCGTTGTTCACCAGGATGTCGAGGCGCCCGAATTTTTCCGCGGCGCCGTTGACGAAGGCGAGGCATGCGGCCTCGGTGCCGACGTCAGCGTGGGTGAAGGCGACCTTGGCGCCGGCGGCTTCGAGCTCGGCCGCCACGCGCTGGCCGCGCTCGCCGTCGCGATCGCAGAATGCCACGCTCGCGCCCTCGGCGACGAAACGCCTGACCGTCGCCTCGCCGATCCCCGATGCCCCGCCCGTCACCGCTGCGACCTTGCCGTCGAGCCTTCCCATGTCCGTCCCCTTTCATTGCATTACGAAACGCGCGTCCACGATACCCCGTATCCATCCGGCGGGCACCGCCTTGCAGATCCGGCCTGAGTATCGGACCTTACTCAGCCACCGGTAAGTGAGGCGACACCGCCCATCGTGCCCATCGTGTCATGACCGGGCTTGGCCCGGTCACCCACGACTTTGCTGTGTGACACGAAGGAAAGACGTGGGTAGCCGGCCGGAGCCGGTCCTCGGGCGCTTGACCCGAGGACAGGTCATGACACGGAATTAGCGCGATCATTTGGAGGACTTGTTCCCGGACGGACACTAAAAATCTGGTGAAACCGCGTCCGCCAGATGGTCTAAAATATTTCCCCAGCCCCTCGTATGACCTACAAGAATTGCCGGCGTCGGTAGACGTTCCTGCGTTCGCACGAGCTCGGTTTCATCGCCGAGCGGATTGAGTTCGACGGTCACCAACGTAGTCGCATTGTTCGTCAGCGGGCCAATCCACGTGAACACAAGCTTGCGCGGCCGGTCGATTTCCACATAGGTGCCGGATACGTCACGGCTTGCTTCCTCCGATGACATGACAAGGCTGAAGACTCCGCCCGGGCGAGGGTCACAGCTCGCCTTGCAATCCACCGCGCCCGGAAAAGGGCTCATCCACCGAACCATCAATTCGGGTTTGGTCCACAGGTCGAAGATTTGCTCTGCCCCGGCCCTGACCCGTCGGCGTAGCTGCACGATCGGACCCGTCGTGTCACCGCGGGCCATGCTTGCGATCCTTTCGCCCCAACTTGTGGTCCTTCTTGAGTTCGCGCAGCAGGCGCTCCATGGCGTCCAGCCGCTCCTCCCAATAGCGGCGCGTCCGATCGATCCAGCCATCGACCTCGTCCAGCGAACTTGTATTGATGGAGAGCCTTCCGGGCTTCGATCTCAATCATGGCGATCTGCCTGCCCACTCGATTTTGCAAGGTATCTGTCAAGCTGTGACAACCTCGCTCCAGCGGCCGGTCATAGGGCCAGCAAGAGCGCCGTGAATCCCGCGAACGTAACCATCAGGCCAGCCAATGTGTACAAAAGGGTTGCCCCTTTGACTTCCATGTTTTGCTCCAGCTAAGAACCAGGGTCGGTTTGCCGCATTCTTGTTCTTACAACAAATCCAACTGAAGGCTACCGGGCAAATTCGGTAGTGTGTCGGCCTCACCGTATCTCGCGACCAGACCGAGACAGTCGGCTCCCGGCCATGCCCGTTCGGTCAGGCTGCCGCTTTGCATCGCAAACCTCGGCCGCCTCGACCCTCGTTGAATGAAACCGTGAAGGTTGTCGCTGCGCGACAGCCTGCCGCTCCCCTTGAGGGAAGGCGCGCAGTTCGTGCGCCTCGATCGCCACGGTTTCCAATCAGCGTGAACATGCTCTAACTGGCACGAACGCCTTTGCGCGGGGGGAGCAAGCGACGATGACAGTGTTGATTGCCGGCGGAGGCATCGCCGGCCTGACCTTGGCGCTCAGCCTGCACCAGATCGGCGTGGACTGCCGCGTCTTCGAATCGGTTGACGCCATCCAGCCGCTCGGCGTCGGCATCAACCTGCTGCCGCACGCGGTGCGCGAACTGACCGAACTCGGCTTGCAGGAACGCCTCGCCGCCACCGCGATCCCCACCGCGGAGCTCGCCTATTATTCCGCGCGCGGCCAACGCATCTGGTCCGAACCGCGCGGCCTCGCCGCCGGCTATCGCTGGCCGCAATTCTCGATCCATCGTGGCGCGTTGCAGATGATCCTGCACGAAGCGGCCTGCCAACGCCTTGGCGCGGAGCATATCCTGACCGGCCACCATCTGGCGCGATGGGAGCCAACCCCATCAGGCATCCGCGCGCGTTTCATCGACCGCCGCACCGGAGCATCGCTCGGCGCTGCGGATGGCACGCTGCTGATCGGCGCGGACGGCATCCATTCCACGCTGCGCCAGGCGATGTATCCGCAGGAGAGCCCGCCGATCTGGAACGGCGCGATCCTATGGCGCGGCGTAACGCGGGCACGGCCTTTCCTGACCGGCCGCACGATGATCATGGCCGGCCACGAGTTCCAGAAATTCGTTGCCTATCCGATTTCGCGCGAAGCGGAACAGCGCGGCGACGCAGTCGTCAACTGGATCGCCGAACGCAAATTCCGCCCTGACCACCAATGGCGCCGCGAGGACTGGAACCGCCCTGGCAATCGCGAGGACTTCTTGCCGCACTTCGCCGATTGGCGTTTCGGCTGGCTGGATGTTCCGGCGCTGATCGAAGCCGCCGAGGGCTGCTACGAATTTCCCATGGTGGACCGCGATCCGTTGCAACGCTGGAGCTTCGGCCGCGTCACACTGCTTGGCGATGCGGCGCACGCGATGTATCCGATCGGTTCAAACGGCGCCTCGCAGGCGATCCTCGACGCCCGCGTGCTGGCACGCGAAATCCAGGCGCGCGGCCCGACGCCCGCAGCGCTCGAAGCCTACGAAGCCGAGCGTCGCCCCGCCACGGCCCGCATCGTGCTGGCCAATCGCCAGAACGGTCCGGAACAAGTGATGCAACTGGTGCAGCAGCGCGCGCCGGAGGGATTTGCGAAGATCGAGGACGTGCTCACTGCGCAGGAACTGCAAGGCACCGCCGCCGCCTACAAACAGCTCGCCGGCTTCGACAAGGACGCGCTGAACTCCCGTCCCCCGATCGTCGAAACCACCGGCGACCCTCACCGTCATGGCCGGCCATGACGGTTGGGGCGATCCGTGCGAAGCGGTCGAGAGTCAATCGTTCGGCGGGTTGGTATAAGGCGACAATAGGTAATACCAGACTGCATTGATGCCGACTCACCCGTGTCATGGCCGGCGAAGGCCGGCCACCCACGACTTTGCTGATGGCAACTGGAAAAGTCGTGGGTGGCCGGGCCAAACCCGGCCATGACACATAGGTTACTATTGCCGCAGGCTGGTATGACTCTCGACCGCTTCGCACGGACCGCCCTAACCGTCATGGCCGGCCTTGTGCCGGCCATGACGGTTAGGGACGGCCGTTGTCGTACGTCAATCGTTTTGCGGGCTGGTATAATGTGTCATGGCCGGCGACGCATGCCACCGGGCTTGACCCGGTGGGCCGGCCATTCGCGACGTCGCTGTGCGGAACGAAGCAAAGACGTGGGTGACCGGGCCAAGCCCGGTCATGGCACTGTGAGCAGTGTCGGTCTAATTGCCGACTGGTGAGTCAGTCGCCTGGTGTTAGAGCGTTACCGCGTTGAGCGAATACGCTCGAGCGCCTGTCAGCCCGATCACCCTCACCCCCGTGCGCTTACGCGCCCTCGACCTCTCCCGCTCTCGCGGGAGAGGTTAGCAATACTCCCGCCAACCTCACGCACCTCTCGAAACTACCAAGATCCCGCCACCGATCCACCGGTTCGCCGTCCGGCAGCACCAGCGTGCCGCCCGATCCCACCAGCCCACCCTCGATCATCAGATTGTCGAACCGCTTGAACTGTTCGATCAGCAGGCCGTCGCCATCCCGCCAGATCCGCCCCGCACTGCCCATCGCTCCACCGTGCGTCGCTGCATAGTCCAACGTCCGTCGCGTGAACGGCACCGTGCAATTCGTATAGCCGAACACCACGCGCCCCAACGCCCGCGCGAAGCCCACCTCGTATACCGTGCCGGCGTCCGCACTCGGACCACGGAACGGCGTCAGGTTGGCGATCACCGCGTCGCAGCTACGAATATGCGCCTCGTTGCGCCACGCGATGCGCTGCCACTCCGGCAGGTCCGCCCAGCCGGCGGCCTCCTCCGCCAGCGGGTCCAGCGGCGTCACCGCAACCAACCCGTGCGCCGCACAGATCGCCTTGCGATGCGCCGCCCACGCCTCGGCATCGGGGAAAAACACGTCGGGACCGGCGAGGTAAACGCGTGCGCTCATTCCTCCACGATACGCCAGGGCACGGCGATCACCACAACGCGCCGTCCCGCCTCGCGCAACAGGGCCGCCTGCAATTGCCGCGAACGATACGTGTACAGCAGGTAGTCGTACCACTTCACCTTCACGATCTCCGGTATCAGCACCCCAATCGGCCGATCCGGAAACGCCTGCGCCAACTCATCCACAATCTTCAGGAGAGGCGCCAGGAATTCGCGGTACTCCGAGCGGAGTACAACGAGCTTCGGCGGCGTTATATCGGCTTTCCCGGCCGGTACGACGACGTTGCGTTCCCAATCGCGGCGCAACTCGGCCTCGTTCTCGTCACCGTCGGGACCCTCCAGCGCCGACAGGTGAACCGCCAGCACGTCTGGCGAAAGGCGCATGGCGAAGTGCAGCGCCTTGGCGGAAATGGCATTCCAACTCTCCATCGGCACCATCACCGCGGGTGGTGTGCGCCGCTCCAGTTGCTGCATCGGGCCATAGCGCAACTGTCGCCGCACCGTTGCGAACCGGTGGCGGACTTGTTGCATGATCAGACAAAGCACGGGGATCACCACGATGGTGATCCAGGCGCCCTCGACGAATTTGGCGATGACGATGATGACCAGTGCGGTACCGGTGGAGACTGCGCCAAGCCCATTGATAAACCGCTTGAGCTGCACGCGCCACGATCCGCCCTGCCGCTGGGCGCGCGTCCAGTGCACCGCCATGCCGGCCTGCGACAGGGTGAAGGCCAGGAATGCGCCGACAGCAAACAGCGGGATCAGCCGGTCGGTGATGCCGTCGAATGCGATCAGCATGGCGGCGGCGGCGGCGGCCAGGAAAAGGATGCCGAGCGAATAGACCAGGCGCCGCCCCGGCATGGCGAAGGAATGCGGCAGATACTCATCGCGCGCCAGCAACCGGCACAGGCGGGGAAAATCGACGAAGCTGGTATTGGCCGACAGGCACAGAATCGCCAACACGCTGCCGATGGCAACATCGTAGATGACACCACGGCCCACCAGCGCCGCGGCGAGCTGCGACAGGACGCTCTGGTACCCCGGCTTGGTCTGGTCCATTGCGCCGATCGAATACGCGCGGGCGAGTATGGCGATCGCGAGCAATAGAAGAGCGAGCAGAATGACGATGACCGCCAGGGTGCGGTGCGCATGTTTCGTTGATGGGGCACGAAAGGCGCTGACGCCGTTGCTGACCGCCTCTACTCCCGTCATTGCGGTGCAACCGCTGGCAAAGGCACGCAAGATCAGCCAGAGCCCGACCGCCTGAGTCTCCGGCGCAATGGGTGGCGGCTGGTCCACCGGCGTTGGATGGCCGGACATCGCCTTGCACAGCCCGTATATCAGCAGTCCTACCCAACAGACCGCAAAAATATAGGTCGGTGCGGCGAAGGCCAGCCCGGCCTCCTGCGTGCCACGCAAGTTCATCACCGTGATCGCCGCGAGCACCGCAAGGCACAGCGGCAGCGTCCAGGGATGCAAAGCGGGGATGGCAGAGGTCAACGCGGCAATACCGGCAGAGGTGCCGACCGCGACGTTCAGAATGTAGTCCATCATCAGCGCGGTGCCGGCGAGCAGACCCGCGGGCGCACCCAGATTCTCGCTGGCGACGGTGTAGGACCCGCCATTGCTCGGGTAGGCTTCGATCGTCTGCCAGTACGAGAAGAACAGGATGAACAGCAAAATCAGGATCACGATGGTGATCGGCACGATCTGCGTCAGCCCGGCGACACCCAGCGGCAGCAGGATGGTCAGCGCCGCCTCGGGGCCGTAGGCGGCTGAGGAGAGGGCATCCAATCCCATCGCCGGGACGCCCTCGACCTCGGTGATCTTTTTGCCACTGCTCTCGGTGTTGGAGAGGCGGCGGCCTAGCAACAGGCTCAGGACCGACATGGCGGACATCCTGGCGCACATGGCCGCGCTGTTTGGTAAACTTCGGGCAGCATGACCGCTCAGGTGTCGCCCAACAATAACCGCGTCAAGGTGCTACCCTGGGGAGTTGATGTCGTACCACTCGGGGGTGAAAGGTGTCACCCTTGATACTGAGGGCGACCGTATCAGCGTCGGAAACCTGGAGCCCCTTCGGGTAGTTCGCGTGTCGAGCTCGCACCGTACCTTCAGGCCGGTCTTGGTCGCGGTAGAAGCGATGACTTCGACCACTGCCAGGCGACTGGTCAGCGGTGGCCCCACGAGTCCTCAACGCGGCGGCACCGCCTCTTCAAGGTCAGCACGCAACAAAGTCACGCCATGTTCGACGCAAACTGGCCCCTTGAGATATTTCTCGCGTGCTGCCTGCGCTATGAGCGGCCGATGCTGCACGAACACTGCCCGGCAGCGCGCGCGATCGAACGGTCCCGGCCCAAAGCACGCCTCTAATACGTCCCGGCCAACGAAGCACTGGACGCCTTCGGAACCCGCCATATCGAAACGCGGCTGGGCCCAGAAATACACCGCGTCCCCTTCGTCGTCGTACGCAACCTTCCCGGGCACGAAATGCAGATCGAGACCGGGAATGACAGCGCGGGGCGCGCCGACCGTCCGTAGCACATGGTCGCGGGTTGCCGGGTGCAGCAGTCCCAGTCCTTCGCCCAACAGGCGCTGCCAGGTCTTGCCACGGCCGAATGCCTCTGCCCAGGCAGCGCGGAGCTCATACGGCCGGCGCCGAACCAAGGCGTCCAGCAACGCCTGCGCCTGCAAGCGATCCTTCTCCCTCTTAAGATCTCCCGCGCGCCGGCGTCGCGCGACAATCAGCTTATGCAGCGCATAACGTTGCGGCGCCGGGACCGAGACCAAAACTCCTGCCCCGTGCAGCAGCACCGCCGGCTCGGGATCTCTGATCAGGAAGTCCAGGAAGCGTAGCGGCTGCGCGTCCGTGCCGAGCGCGGGCAATTTCCGTGGTTCTTCCGTTTCCTTTCCACGGTTGGGCGTGAGGAAATCCACCCGCAGGCCTGACGCGGCCGCGTAACACGTAACGCCGCGCGGATCGATGTGTGGCACTGGCCGAAATGACGCATCGACCTCCCGCAGGACTTCAGCCATAGGTCGCGTGGTATCGGCAATTGCAGCGGACACGTCGGCGAATTGCGCCACGTCGACATCTTCCGTTTGCACCATCGATGCCGGCAGCCGGACTCCCAGCATGGCCGCATAGGTCTGGTACGCAACGGTGCCGACCAGCACGCCACGCAAGCGGAACACCCTCGCCGCGGCCAAGGCGGCGACCAGATCGCCGATCATTGGAAGCGGCCTGGGCAGATTCCCGCTACGCAGGAGCGTTGCGACCAGGCTCCGCTGGTCGCGCTGATAGCCACGCGCTTCCTTGTGCGCCGCGATACGATCGAGCAACTCCGGCGTTTCAGGGCCGACATATCGCTGCCCGCGCCCATTCGCCTTGGAGTCCTGGAAATACCAATAGCGCCGCCCCCGCAGCAGCTTTGCCGTGAACGCTCCTTCGGCGGGAAAAGCCTCGGCGAACGCGTTCGCCGAGGCCCGATCCAGGAGATCGGCATAGACGGTCTGCAACATCAATGGGATGTCGGTCGCCATTGTCGCCGGCCCATTTGTTATACGCACATCGCGATCTGCGTATAACAGGGCGAAACGCCGGACGCTACACTATGTTATACGCAAACCGCGGTATGCGTATAACGGCCCCGACTGCCCGCAGCGGCAGATGCAGAGGTGCGGCCGCACCGGGAGGCAGAGGACAGCGTGCCAACCCGATCACCCTCGGCGCTTCGCGCCATCGCCCCCCCGGGTCAAGCCCGGGGGCAAGCTGCCTCTCCCGCGGGCAGCGCGGGAGCGGCTATCTCACTTCACCGCGGCAGCCGCCTGCATCACGTCGGCCGCGTGACCGGTGACGCTGACCTTGCGCCACACCTTGGCAACCTTGCCATCCCGGCCGATCAGGAACGTGCTGCGCTCCATCCCCATGTACTTGCGGCCGTACATGGATTTCTCCACCCACGTGGCGTATTTCTCCGCCACCGCATGCGTCTCGTCCGACGCCAGCGGGAATGTCAGTTTGTATTTCTCGGCAAACTTCTCGATCGGCTTGATCTTGTCGGGCGACACGCCGATCACGTCGATGCCGATCTTGCCCAGTTGCGGCAGCGCTTCCTGGAACGCGCATGCCTCCTTGGTGCAACCTGGCGTATCGGCCTTCGGATAGAAGTACAGCACGAAAGGCCGACCCTTCATCCCTGCCAGGCTGACCGTCCGGCCGCCACTCGCCGGCAACGAAAAATCCGGAGCCGTATCGCCTTCCTGCACGCTCATGCGTCGATCTCCCCCAGCGGAACGAAGCCCAAGTGTGGCGTGCCGCGCGCATTATGCAAGAATCCCGGTTCAGCCGTGGCACCGGGCATCGTGATTGACCGCCAACTGGCCACGGCGGAAGGTCCCGGCACAACCGGAGGAATCCAAAGGCATGCAAGCGAATCCACTGCGCGCCGCGCTCGAACGCGGGGAGCTCCAAATCGGCACCTGGGTAAACCTGGTTCGCAATCCCGCGATCCTGACACTGTTGAAGGCCGCGGGGCTGGATTTCGCGCGGGTGGATATGGAGCATACCGGCGCCGATATGCAGGAGATCGCGCACCTGGCCCTGCTGTCGCGCGCCCTGAACTTTCCGATCGCGGTACGGCCGCCCAAGGCCAACCGGGAGTGGATCACACGGCTGCTGGATATCGGCGTGTGGAACCTGCACTGTCCGCAGGTGGAGAATGCCGCGCATGCCGCGGAGATCGTCGCCGCCTCGCGCTACGCGCCGCTCGGGTTGCGGGGGAACGCCGGCCACAGCCCGGGCACCGATTTCGACCTGACGGGTACCGCGGCGGAGCGGCGCGCGTTCGCCAATCGACAGGTGTTCGTGACTGTCATGTTCGAAACCGGGGCGGCGTTTGCCGATCTCGATACGATTGCGGCGATGGATGGGATTGACGCGTTGACGATCGGGCCGGCGGATCTGTCGCAGGACCTGGGCGTGTTCGGCACGCCAGATCAGGCACGGGTGCTGGATGAGAAGCGAGATCTCGTGCTGGCGGCGGCGAAAAAGCACGGCAAGGTGTGCGCGATGCTATGTTCCAGTTACGCGCAGGCGCAGCAGTGGAAGGCGGCGGGGGCACTGCTGCTGGCGTATTCCAGCGACAGCGAGGTGCTGCACGGCGGCTACAGTGAGGCGATGAAGCGGATCAAGGGCTGACGGCGGCGCCTGGTGCACACACAGGATTTGCATGGCCGGAAGGCCATGCCGAAGTTCCCGATCGCCCTCACCTGGCATGCTCTTCCACTTCGTGGGCGAGGATATTTTCAAAGCGCGCGCGGTCGGCGGGGAGCAGACGCACCTTCACATGCACCGCGGCCTCGTCGTCGGCGCGATCGACCACCTCGCCATGCTGGTACAGCCAGGCCAGCCGCGCACCGTCCTGCGGCGGGATCGCATAGTCTGCCAGCTCCATGCCCGCGGCGATTCGGGCATCGATGGCGAACCGCAGCGTATCCAGGCCCTCGCCGGTGATCGCCGACACCGCGACGCCGCCGGACCGCGCAGCCACGTTCCCCACGCCGCCGAGCAAGTCCGCCTTGTTCAGCACCTCGATGGTGTGCTCTGACCAGGCAGCGTCCAGCGTGCCGTCCGCCACCATCTCCTCCAGCACCTTAAGCACGTCCGAGCGCTGAGCCAGCGTCTCAGGATGCGCTGCGTCGCGCACGTGCAGGATGACGTCGGCCTCGGACACTTCTTCCAGGGTGGCGCGGAAGGCTTCCACCAACTCGTGCGGCAGCTCGCTGATGAAGCCGACGGTGTCGGACAGGATGATCCGCCGCCCGGATCGCAGCTTCAGGCCGCGCATGGGGGATCCAGCGTGGCGAACAACTGGTCGCGCGCGGCCACCTCGGCGCCGGTCAGGGCATTGAACAGGGTGGATTTGCCGGCGTTGGTGTAGCCGACCAGCGCCACCACCGGGAACGGCACCCGCCGCCGCGCCGAGCGGTGCAACCCGCGGGTCCGCCGCACCTGTTCCAGCTCTTCTTCAACCGGACGATGCGTTCGCCGATCAGGCGGCGGTCGGCCTCGATCTGCGTCTCGCCCTGGGCCGCCGAGGAAGCCGAAACCGCCGCGCTGGCGTTCCAGGTGGGTCCAGGACCGCACCAGGCCGGGAGCGCTGATACTCCAGATGCGCCAGCTCCACCTGGAGCGCGCCCTCCTTCGTCGGCGGCACGCTCGCCGAAGATGTCCAGGATCAGCCCGGTGCGGTCGATCACCTTGCACGACCAGGCGCGCTCGAGGTTACGCTGCTGCACCGGCGACAGCGCGGCATCGACGATCGCCACGGTCGACCTTCTGTTCGGTCATGGCGTGCCCGAGCGTGGCAACCTGCCCTTCGCCCAGCAGCGTGGCCGGGCGGCGGATGCGCAGGGGGAGAGTGGCGGTATGCACGACGATGAGCCCGATCGAGGCGGCGAGCCCGACCGCTTCGGCCATCCGCGCTTCCGCGGCGCGCCCGTCGTCCCGGCCACGGCCGACCTCCGGCATGGTGCGCGGATCGCCATTCGCGCGCTCGCGTTCGGAGGCACGGCCGGCGCCGCGCTTCCAGGGCAACACGATAGCCGCACGGATCGGGCCAGTGCCCGAGCCGCGGTTACTGCCGGGTTTGGCTTCAGTCGCCGGGATCGGCAGAGCTCATCTCCCGTTCTCGCACCGCGCCGGTCGGCAGGTCCGACTTGGCGGCGTCGAAGAGCTGGATCGGGGCGCCCGGCATCACGGTGCTGATGGCGTGCTTGTAGACGAGCTGGGTGTGCCCGTCCCGGCGCAACAGAACGGAAAAGTTGTCAAACCAGGTAATGATCCCCTGTAGCTTGACACCGTTCACCAGGAACACCGTCACCGGTGTCTTGTTCTTTCGCACATGGTTCAGGAACACATCCTGAACGTTTTGCGATTTCTCGTTGGCCACGGCGACTGTCCTTCTTCTTCTCGTTACCGTTACTGATGTGGCTTAGCGTCGTTTCCGGCAGGTCGTGGCACGCCCAGCCGGACAGGCAATCCAGTCTAGCAGCGACTCCCCCTCACGCAAGCGCACGAAAATGTGCAGCGAGGTCGTACGCGGAAAGGAAATGGATATCGGGGGCCGCGTGCGCAATGCCCAGATCGTGCCCGGCATCGCCGATCAGCACGGCGGTCACCCCGGCCGCCCGCGCAGCCTGCATGTCCAGCGCGGTGTCGCCCAGATACCAGACGGAGGCGCCGGCGGCGTGGCCAAGCTGTTGCAAGGCGAGATGGATCGGCGCCGGGTCCGGCTTATCGGCCGCGGCGTCGCCGGCACCCACGACGGCGCTGAAATGGGTGGCCCAGCCGAGATGGGCGACTTCGGCGCGTAGATATGGACCGGCCTTGTTCGACACCACGCCCTGCGGCCATGCGGCGCCGGCGGCCAGCGCCTCCGCCGCGCCCTGCATCGGGCGGAGATGGTCCAGATGCTGCGCCCGAAAGCTGGCGTAGAACAGATCGCGCGCATGCTCCCAGCGGTCGCCGAACATCAACGGGAAACTCTCGCGCAGGGCGACGCGGACGCGGGACCGGGTGTCCTCGGCGGTCCAGGACGGCATGGCGAATTCGGCGAACACGGCGTTAAGCGCCGCAGTGATGGCGGCCCAGCCGTCCACCAGGGTGTTGTCCCAGTCATACAGCAGGACGGTGGGGTGCTCTCCCCGCGGGGGAGAGGGTGTGGTCATCGAGAGGCTCTCCCGCTTGGTGGGGTCTACTGTGCGGCCGGGGGGCCGAGGGCAGAGGGCGGGACGGTACGGCATTGCGGCGTGGGGCGGCAAGGCTTGGGTCGGGATATCGGCTGGAGACAGGCGGGCGGCGTCTCATGACCGTCCCGTGCCGTTGCCCCGGCGACTACGGCGAGTCCAGCGTCGGCAGCCGATAGCGATCCTGCGGATCGTCCCACCCCTTGAACCGAGGCGGCCGCTTCTCTGCAAACGCCGCCCGCGACTCCATCAGGTCGCTCTTCGCCCCATGCTCGTGCAGCGCTTCCGCCAGCCGGCGCTGTGCCGCCGTCGGCTCAGGCCGCATCGCCCGCATCATCGCAACCGTGTTGACGCGCGACGCCGGCGGCAACGTCAGCAAGTGCTCTGCCATCGCCAGCGCGGTTGGCATCAGCTCTTCCGGGTCCACAAGGCGGTTGAGAAAGCCGACCTCGTGAAACCGCTCGGCGGTGAAGCGGAAGCCGAGCGCCATCTCCATCGCGATCGGGAACGGCAGGTTCGCCAGGTGCCCGTGGTTATAACCCCCGAGCAACCACCGCTTGGCCTCCGAGACTTCGAAGATGGCGCCGCGCACGGCCACGCGCAGGTCGGTCCGCTCGACCAGCATGAAGCCGCCGCCCATGGCGAAGCCGTTGACCGCGGCGATCACCGGTTTCTCCAGCGCGCCGGACATGAAGGGATCCTCAATCGCCGGCCGCCGCCCGCCGGGCGCGCCATTTTGCAGCGATTCCTTCATGTCCTCGCCGGCGCAAAACGCGCGGCCGGCGCCGGTAAAGATCGCCACCTCGAGTTCGTTGTCATGGCGGAACGCGGTCCACGTCTCGGCGAGCCGCGTCCGTAGCTCGTTGCTGAGCGCATTCAGGCGCTCGGGGCGGTTCATCCGGACGATCAGGACCTGGCCTTGGCGCTCGGTTTCGACGACCTGCATGGTAAGCTCCTTCCCGCGCCAACGCGCGCAAGCCGCGAGGCTAGAGCGTTTCCACCCGGCGTGGAAATATCGTGAACCGCTGTCATGGTTGGCTCACAATTCCTGCCAGGGTCAAAACGCACCGGCAGCCGTGCGCCAACGGGCAAGCCGTCCCCTACCGGTCCAGTTCTCCTGCCTGCACGCTGGCGATGGCGTTTTGTAGGATTGCCACGATCGCCTCGTCCGCCACGCTGCGCGCCAGCATCGCCAGCGCGCCGCCCAGCAATGCCGAGGCAATAGACACCCCGTCGATATTCTGGCTCATCATGTATTCGATCGCCTTGTCCACCACGGCGCCCGCATGGCTCAGATCGGCCGGCGGTTTATCATCGGGTCCTGGTCCTGACTGCATCGTTCGGCACTCCCTTACGCGGTGATTTCGGCTGCTTCCTGTTCGGCCGCCTGCAACGCCCACATGCTTTCATATAGGCCGCCCAAGGCCAGCAGCGCGGCATGCGTGCCATGCTCCACAACGCGGCCATCGGCCAGCACGATGATCTCGTCCGCATCCACCACAGTCGACAGCCGGTGCGCGATCACCAGAGTCGTCCGATGCCGCGCCAGCCCCCTCAACGCCGACTGGATATCTTGCTCTGTCCGCGTGTCCAGCGCGCTGGTCGCCTCGTCCAATATCAGGATGCGAGGATCTTTCAGGATGGTCCGGGCAATCGCCACGCGCTGCTTCTCGCCGCCCGACAGCTTCAGCCCGCGCTCGCCCACCCGAGTGTCGTAACGCTCCGGCAGCCGCATGACGAAATCATGCACCTGAGCATGCCGTGCCGCCTCCTCGATCTCCGCCTCCGAAGCATCGGGACGGCCATACGCAATGTTGTAGCGGATGGTGTCGTTGAACAGCACGGTGTCCTGCGGCACCACGCCGATCGCCAGCCGCAGGCTTTCCTGCGTCACGTCGCGAATGTCCTGCCCGTCGATCAGGATGCGGCCGCCGCTGACGTCGTAGAACCGGAACAGCAGCTTGCTGATGGTGGACTTGCCCGCGCCGGTCGGCCCGACGATCGCCAGCTTGCGCCCCCCGGCACGGTGAAATCGACGCCGCGCAGAATGGTGCGATCCGTCCCATAGCCGAATGAGACGTTCTCGAACCGCACTTCGCCGGCCGGCCCGTCCGACAGGTGCGCCGCCAGCGCCACGGCCCCCAACCGATCCGTCACCTCCGACGGCACCCGCAGCAACCGGAACATCTGCTCCATGTCCACCAGCCCCTGGCGGATCGTCATGTAGACCATGCCGAGGAAATTCAGCGGTTGGTAAAGCTGCATCAGGTACGTGTTGATCAGCACGAACTTTCCCACCGTCATGCTGCCGTCGCGCACCCCGTTCGCCGCCATCAGCATGATCAGCGTCAGGCCGATCGCGATGATCATCGCCTGGCCGAGGTTCAGCATGTTCAGCGAGACCTGCACCTTCACCGCCGCCCGCTCATAGCGTGCGAGCGACGCATCGTAGCGCGCCGCCTCATGCGCCTCGTTGCCGAAATACTTCACCGTCTCGAAGTTCAGCAGGCTGTCGAGCGCCTTGGTGGACGCGTCGTTGTCGGTGTCATTCATCGTTCGCCGCAGCCGCACCCGCCGCGCCGCGAACGCGGCAGTGAACGCGACATAGATCAGCACCGCCAGCAACGTGACGGCGGCAAACCGCCAGTCGAACAGCCGCCAGATGATGGCGGTGACCAGCGCCAGCTCGATCACCGTCGGCACCACGTTGAACACCGCCAGCCGCAGCACCGATTGCGTGCCGGTGGTGCCGCGGTCGATCACCCGTGCCAGCCCACCGGTCTGCCGGTCCAAATGGAAGCGCAGCGACAACGCGTGCAGGTGGCGGAAGGTGCGAAGCGCCAGTTGCCGCACCGCACGCTGCCCCACCGAAGCGAATAGCGCGTCGCGCAACTCGCCGAAGCCGGCAGTGGCGAGGCGCGCCAGGCCGTAGGCGACGATCAGTGCCATCGGCAGCACCAGCACGCTGCTGCCTGCCTTGGGAGCCAGCGCGTCGACCATGCGGCCATAGATCACCGGCACGATGACGGTGGCGCCCTTCGCCAGCACCAGGAACAGCATCGCCCCTGCGACGCGCAACCGCGCGACAGGGTTGCCGGCCGGCCAAAGATAGGGCAGCAGCGACAGCACGGTCTGGATGCCGGAACGCTGCCCACCAGGCGCCGGCGGAAGCTCGGCGTGCGGCAGCCTGGTCATATGTCTCATGTCGGGCATGTGGCACGTTAATGGACGGTTTGAAAGGCGATCCGCGTGGCAACCGAGACAGAAACTACCGGGTTCCTCCGCCACCTTCGCCATTGCAGCAACGCAACGCTGCCGGGGGACCGCCTGCCGTTCCTGCTGTCAGGGCACCAGGTCGGCTGGGTCCGGCGCTCGCTGGCCGGGGCGCTGGCGGCGTTTCCCCAGGTTACGGTGACGGATGCAGCGGTCGACCTACGGGATGCCGCCGCGTTGCCCGGCATCGCCCGCAACCTCGCGACGCAAGGCCATTTCCGCTGGCGCAACGAGGCGTTCGACGTGCGGCTCGCACCGGACGGACCGCCGGTGGCGCAGATCGATCGCGGCGCGATTCCGTCCTTCGGAGTCCTCGCCGAGGGCGTGCACCTGAACGGCTTGGTGCGCCGCGCCGATGGCCTGCATGTCTGGATCGCCCGCCGCGCCGCCGACAAGGCGTTGGATCCGGGCAAGCTGGACAACATCACCGCCGGCGGGATGCCGGCCGGGCTCACCCCGGAGCAAACCCTGGTCAAGGAAGCGGCGGAGGAAGCGGCGATTCCCGCCGCACTGGCGTCGCAAGCAAGCCGGGTCGCCACGATCGGCTACGCCATGCAGCGCACCGAGGGGCTGCGGCGCGACCTGCTGCATTGCTACGACCTCGTGCTGCCCGAGGATTTCGTCCCGAACGCAGCCGATGGCGAGGTGGCGGGCTTCGAACTTTGGCCGATCGTCCGAGTGTTGAAATCGGTGCGCGACACCGACGACTTCAAGTTCAACGTCAACCTGGTGCTGATCGACCTGTTCCTGCGCCAGGGCCTGATCCCCGCCGACGACGCCGCCCCGCTGCGCGCGGCGCTCGACGCCATGCGCGCCTGAGCGTTCAGGGCTTCTTTACCACTGCGAGCGCAGTCTGCCGCGTCATCGCGCGGAGACCACCATGCCAGACGGCCAGACAAACTGGGGCTTGCTCGTTCCGAGCGTGTTCTTCGGTCTGCGGTCCAATCCGACGGCCCTGGCAGCCCTGGAGGCGATCGCCCAGGTGGACGGCCAGCTTGGGGACCCGCGCGGGCCTTGGTTCATGGCCGACAACCTCATCACCTACCAACACACCCGCGGCTTTCTCACCGAGCCCCGCTTCGTCGCGGCGGTGATCGCGTCCCGCCCCGAGCCGGCCGAGCGCGCCATCGCCTGGCGCACCCACACGCTATGCTGGGCCGCCGAGAGCGCGGCGGCGCTGCCGGGAGACTACGTGGAATGCGGCACCTACCAGGGCTACTCGGCCGAGGTGCTGATGCGTTTCACCGAGGGCCTGCCGGGCCGGCGCCTGTGGCTTTACGACCTGTTCGATCCGTCCGGCGGCCTCGGTGAGGGCCATCGGATGCCGGCCCACGCCCCCGACCTGGCCGCCCAGGTGCGGGCACGGTTCCTGCAATGGGACAACGTCACGGTCACTCAGGGCAAGGTGCCGGACGTCCTGGCCGAGGCCGCGCCAGACCAAATCGCGTTCCTGCATATCGACATGAACAACGCCGAGGCGGAACGCGGCGCGATGGAAGTGCTATTCGATCGCGTCAGCCCAGGAGGGATCATCGTGCTCGACGATTACGGCTGGTCCGCCTACCGCGATCAGATGGCAAGCGCCGATCAGTTCATGCAATCGCGTGGCCTGAGCGTATTGGAACTCCCGACCGGCCAGGGGTTAGTGGTGAAGCGCTGACCTGACGTCTCCCGCGAGAGCAGGAGAGAGCCTGCCCCCGGGGCTTGATCGGGGGGTCGAGACGCGAAGCGTCGAGGGTGAGGTTGATCGGGTCGGCACGCCCTCCTCCGCGCCTCACTCCCGCGCCGCCGACAGCGAGAACGCCAACGGCAGCCACGGCTTGTCCGGCCACCGCCACAACCCCGCACCATCGTCCACCAATTGCTCGAACATGTGCCAGGTGACCGCATCGTGCTCATGCAGCCAATCCAGCCGCAGCCCGGCCTTGATCAGCCCGGTGACGAGATCGCCCAGCGGGTGGATCCATGTGTGCGTGGTCGCATTGCGCACCGTCACGGTCTCGTCGATGTAATCGTGCGCCTCCTCCATCACCACGACTTCGCGCGAGAAGTACGGAGCGAAGAACCCCGGCCGCCCGTCGCCCTGCGCTGTCGAATCGTCCAACACCAGCGCCACCGGATGCACCTCCGCGAGGTAAAGCGTGCCGCCCGGCTTAAGGAAGAACGCGACGATCTCCGCCCAGCGGAAGATATCGTGCAGCCAGGTGATGGCGCCCAGGTGACGAACACTCGATCGAAGCTGGCCGGTTCCGGGATCGCCTCGCAGGCATCGTAGAGATCAGCCTGGACGAAGCGGGCCCGGCCTTCCAGGCCCAACTCGGCGGCAAGCGCACGCGCAGCGTCGATCGCCGGTTCGGAGAAATCCAACCCAACCACCGTCGCGCCGCGTTGCGCCAGGATCAGCGTGTCACAGCCGAAATGGCATTGCAGGTGGAGGATGCGCTGCCCGTCAACCGATCCCAGTTCAGCTTCCTCGATGGCGTTGAGCACGCCGTGCCCGGCCCGCACATCCGACAGGTCGTAGCCGCGCGGACCGATGTGCAGCGGCACCTTCTCGTCCCAATGCACGCGGTTGACAGCCCGCCAATCCTGCTCGGTCATGCTGGCCCCCAATCAAAAAACCTCTCCCGCCAGGCGGGAGAGGTCGAGACGCGACAGCGTCGAGGGTGAGGGTGCCGCGTGCCGCACGGTCGTCAAGTGAACCGCAGGGGGCTCCGGAGGAGAAAAACCCCGACTGTTCTTACCCAAATCCTCGGCGACCTCTCCCGCGCGCAGCGCGGGAGAGGTTTCACTTAACCCGGCTGCGGCGCGGGCGCCGGGCCGCCGGCCGGAGGCTGCGCCGCCGGCCGCCCCGCATTGGGCACCGACGCCCGGCGGTTCTCCGGCGCCGGCTCGTCCACCACCTTGCGGATCACCGGCTCGCCACGCAGCACCGTGCGGATCTCGTCGCCGCTCAGCGTCTCGTACTCCAGCAGCCCGCGCGCCACCCGGTGCAGTTCCTCGACGTTCTCGGTCAGGATGCGCCGTGCCTTGGCATAGGCCTTGTCGATGATGTCCTTGATCTCGGCATCGATCTCCCG
>CAVXNH010000115.1:0-249247 GCA_963762885.1 uncultured Alphaproteobacteria bacterium | reverse complement strand
TGTCAGCCGGCGGCGGCGAATCCGCCAGCGTGGGAGAGCGCCAGCTCCGCGCCCCAAGTCGGCCCCACAAGCATTCCAAAACCGAGTGCCAGAGCCAAGACCACCCGCCCAGCAGGAATCAACCGTCGCATGGCATTGCCCTCTTCAAACGGAAAACGTGACAGGGTACACCTACCACACATTGTGCCAGATTCCAGCATAACGGAATAGGGGCCACACAGAACTGCCCCCGCTCCCCCTCAGCCGTATATTGGCGTGATGGCCAAAGCTCCGAAGAAACGTAGCGACCGATACGAAACATCCGGCAACCCGGAGGTGGAATACGTAGACACGGCGCAGACCATCCTTGTAAACAAGCGGGGCATCGCGGAGTTGCACGTTTTGCAGATCGCCGAGGAGGAATCGCTGGCGGCGGCCTCAAGACGCTGCTCAGCGAGGTACGAGCGGGCACGCCGATAACCTGTGACCTCCTCCGGCATATCCACAGCCGCATCTTCGACGAACTCTACTACTGGGCCGGCCGGTGGCGTACCGTGTGGATCTCAAAGCCCGGTGTGACATGGCCCGCGCCAGACTTCCTGGAACAGAACATGCAGGCGTTTGATCGCGAGGTACTGGCGAAGTATCCCGCGGCGTCTCTGCGCGACGATGACATCTTCTGCGCGGCCGCCGGTCACATCCAGGGAGAATTTCTTGTCATTCACCCATTTCGCGAGGGGAACGCGCGAACGATCAAACTCGCGACGGACCTACTGGCAATACAGACAGGGCGGCCACTTCTGGTGTACGATGAGACCGATGAGGGGCGGGAAAAGTACATCCGCCGCGGCAAAGGCAGCGTTCCAGCAATCCTACGCTGCAATGAAGGCGATCATTGCAGCGGCGTTGGAACGGGCTGGGAAAAGCTCATAAGCCGGGAACGGATGCGCTCGCGAGTCTCCTCGGTGAAGGGGGGCAGCCCCTCCGCAACGCTGTTGACCTCGGTAACCGTCAGAATGCGTTCAATGCGCCCACCGATCGTCCCGCAGGTAAGGGGATGATTCTTTCAAAGTTGGCCCATTTCCGAAGTCAATCATACCCTAATTCTACCATTTCCTTGTCGCTAAGCCAAATTTGAACACGGCCGTTGTCACCCTCTCACCTTGTCACCCCCTCACCTTATCACCGTGTCATCCTTCACTTCAGGCGGCTCGTCGTCTTCATCTTTTTCATTGCCGGTTTTCAGCTCGCGGACCGGCTTGCCGGCTTCATAGCCGGCCAGCTCCTTAGCCAGCGACGCCTGCTGCTTTCCCTTGCCCAGGCTCACCGCCTTTTTCGACCACTGGATGGCCGTCTTGAAATCGCCGGTTTCGGCATAGGCGGCGGCCAAGGTGCTGAGGATGTATGCCTCTTTGTATTCGGTGAGCTGGCACGCGTCGGTGGCCAGCTTGATTGCCCGGGTGCCGTCGCGGAGTTTGTCCACGGGAGAGGTGGCCAGCACCCAGGCGAGATTGTTCAGGAGCGAGGCGTCCTTGGGTTGGAGCTTCAAGGCGCTCGTAATCGGCCGCCGCCTCGGCGTGCTTTCCAATGCCCAAGAGCAGAGTCGCCCCGGTTCGAAGGCCGCGACGGAGCCTTCCGGTTCGACGCCGATCAAGGCCGTATAGACCTCGATGGCTTTATCGTTCTTGTGTATGATGCTATAAAGGAGCCCGAGCAGCCGGCAGCGTGTAGGCATCGGCGGGATGGTCGCGGCAGAGTTGCTCCAAGTCCGCGATGGCGGCATCCGTCTTCCCCATCCGATACAGAGCAACCCCGGCCGCGCACCGCCTTCGACGCATCGACGGGGAGGCGCCCGGCTTGCGGCCCCCAGACACTTCATCCAGCAGTCGCGGGCTTTGTCTTTCTGGCCCAGGTCTCATAGACCGCCGACCGTAACAGAAGCACTTGGGCGTCCAGGGTTCGACCTTGCGAGTTTCTCCAGGGTGGCCAGGGCCTGGTCGAATTTTCCCTGCTTCGCCAGCAGCATCACCTTATAGTCATAAGCCTCGGCTGCTGCGAGTCGATTGCGATTGCCTTGTCGAAATCGGCCATCGCGGCGTCGCTTTCGCCGAGCTTGGCCAGAATCTGGCCGCGTGCGATTATCAGCCGCGCGTCCTGCGGGGTGGCGCAGAACCGCTTCGTCCAGGTCGGCCCGCTGCTGTTTGGCCTCGTCGCTCAGCTTCGCCCGCAGGAAGTGGGCCTGCGCCCCGAATGTCGGCCGGAGCGTCGGGCGATGGATCGACTTGTCGAGGGCCTCGCGAGCCCGCTTCCGATCGCCGCCGGGGAGGCAGTTGAGTTGGGCCAGGAAGAGCAACGCCTCCGGTTGTGCGGACTGAGCTTCACGCCTTTCTCCAGGTCGGCCAACGCCAAGTCGCGAAGCTTGAGCGCCTCGCCGGGATCGAGCATGCCGGGCTCCATCAGACGCTTGCTCCGCCGATGCCGCGCTGCAGACGCCGGCGGCCAGCATGTTGTGGGCAAACTCAGTGCCTTCCTTGTCCAAGCCCGCCTTCTCGGCACTCTGGCAGAGATCGATGACCTTGTTGAGGTCCTCCAGCGTTCGGGCGGTCACTTGGAGTTGCGTCGCCTGGTCGAGGTCGGCCTGGCCCGGGCTCTCCGCCCGCGCCAGCTACCGGCCGCCACGACCACCGCAAGCACTACAATGCGAAGCGTCGAATGCATCAGACACGCCATGGGAACTCCTCCTTGTGTCACCGGCGCACAGGACTTTGCAGACCGACAGTTCCGTCTATTTCCGCTTACGCTCGCACCGCGGCCAGGGGCTTGCCGATCACGCTCAAACCGGCCGCCTTCCAAGCTTTGGTCAGCGAGTCGCCCGTCTCTTTGACGATCATCTCGCGGCGCTGATTTCGAAATACGCTCCGCGAAGGCTTCACCGTGACCGGACCGTCAAAGCCGATTTCGGCAAGCGTCAGTAGGACGGCCGGCATGTCGATCAGTCCGCCTTCGACGGAAGGCAGCAATCGCGAGGTTTCCTTCAATTCGGCGGAGCCACGTCGGCCGGTACGTTGGCCAGGTCGACGGTAACAATCTGGGCCGGCGGCAGTTCGCGGATCGCGTCGACCGATCCGGTGGCCACCTGAATTCCCACACGTCCAGCGCCAGCCCGACATTCGGTCGCCCCGCTCATGTTCAACAGCAAACCGAGGGCGTCCAGATCGTGAATGAACTGAAACGCCTGCCCTTTGCGGAGATACTCGGCCGCCCGGAAGCCGACGGCCAGCCGCACTCCGGCCGGCTCCAGAACCTTGGCCACGGCGCCCGCGCGCAGCGATGAAACTCGAAATTCTCGTGGTACGGCCGTGTCTCGCTGGCCGGCGCCACGAACGTGACGCACCGCGTGCAGCCGATATCGGCCGCCACCTGGGCGTACTCGGCCAGCCTGGCCAGCTTCTTTTCGAACACCGCTTCGTCGGCGTAGACGCGCACGTTTTCAATTTCGTGCGTCTCGCTTTCCAGTTCTGCCTCCAGCCAGGCACGCTCCTCCGGCCGCAGCCAACGTGCGTCGCGCGGGTGCTCCAGGAGCAGGAACAGGATGGAGACACCAACCAGTGCGGTGGCTCCGCCCTCGCACAGAAACATCCATTGCCAACCATGCAGCCCGGCGATGCCATCCAATTGGAGGAATGCCGTCGATAATGGCGCGCCGATCACGGTGGCCAACGGCAGGCTGGTCAGGAACCAGCCCACCACGCGGCCGCGGTGGCGCTGCGGGAACCAGCGATAGAAATACACCATCAGGCCGGGGAACAGGCCTGCCTCGGCCGCGCCAAGCAGCACGCGAACGATGAAGAAGCTGACCGGTCCGGTGACCAGGGCGGTCGCGGCGGACAACAATCCCCAGGAGATCATGATGCGGGCGATCCAGATCCGCGCGCCGACCTTTTGCAGGATGATGTTGGAGGGGACCTCGAGCAAACAGTATCCCCAGAAGAAGGCGCCGGCGGTCAGGCCGTAGATGTGTGCGGTAAGACCGATATCCCGATTCATGGTCAGCGAGGCGAAGCTGACATTGATGTGGTCCACGTAGCAGAGGATATAGATCACAAACGAATAGGGAATCAGGCGCAGATAGACCTTGCGCAGCGTGGATTGCTCCAGGTTCACGGCCACTGATGCGTCCATCCGCGCCCTCCTGAAAGCGTTGTCGCGACACCTACCGAACGCACACCGCGCTTGCCTGCGCAGCCATTCGACCGTGTCAACGAATATCTACTCGCTTCCGTTATGGGCGGAAAGGTCCCGCCGACTCGGCAAAGGCGTGTATCGCCCGACGATCGTGCGTCCATGCCGACGGCCGCGGCCATTCGGAAGCATGCCGCGCGAACTCTGGCAAAGAGTTGGTATCGCGCGCTGATCGTGGCAGGGTTGATCGTCAGGCCATGTTGGCAGGGATGGGAAGAAGCCGGCACGCGAAGGACTACCAGCGTGGACTTGAATAGGTGATCGTCTGCGCCATGCCCGGCGCCCCAATGGCGATCTGCGCCAGCAACGTGCCGACCGACGTGCGCTCGACCGGCGTGTTCGCCTGCATGCCCGCGGGATTCATGCCCAGACGCTGTACAGTTCATTCGGCACCAGGGCGGAGCCGGTGGCCATCGCCACGTGACCGACGCCGTTGAAGAAGACGATATCGCCTCGGCTGAACGCGGCTATGGCGGGATTGGCCAATGTCTTGCGAAAACTCCAGCGCGAGGTGATTGCCGCCATGATGCCAGCGGCCGACCCGTGGTGGGTAAAGTCGTAGTCACGCACCATGTTGTAGAGCTCGTCCTGAGTCAGGACTCCGGCCGTATATGCAGCCCAGATTGGCAGCTCGTAGCAGACCATTTGGCAGAGCGCGCCCACCGGTGGTGGCGGCGCAGGATTGCCTTGCGCTCGCGCCCTGCTCCATTGCACCAGCGAGCTGGCCGGCTGGTGGTTGGTCCAGGTGACCTGCATTCCGCCCAGCACCCAGATTTGCGCCTGATCCGCGGCGCGCGTTGCGTTGCTCATTGAACGTCCCTTTCAACAGCGGCATGTTCGACTGAAGACAATATGGCGCCGGGCCGCGGGACAAGCGACCCGCGCCGGTCGCGGAAATTGCAGAGCGCGGATGCCTGGCTCAACGAATAGTGGTCAGTGCGCTGCAAAAGGCGCCCTCGCGCCGCAAGCGCTTGATGCGGTGCTTTTGATACGCAGCGATCTCGCGCGTCACCTGAAGCCGCCGGTCGAACTCCAGATGCGTGATCGAGGCGACAACCGTCTCCGCCGCATTCGTTTCCTTGAATGACACGTGGCAAATGATCCCGCCCCCATCACCGGCATAGTCAATTCGGGTCACGGTGCAGTGCGGCGTAGGGTGCACTGAAACGGTCGGGCTGCGCAGCGACGCGATCAATCGGGGCGTGCCGCGTGCCGGAAGGGGCAGCATTTTGCTCAAGCGGGTCATCAGGCGTTCGACCTGATCCGGATTGTCTATCACGCGCGTGCTCATGCGAATCGGGGCGGCTGGATTTTACCGGACCGGGCGGAGGGAGCGAAGGGGGTCGGCACGGTGCGGCCCGATCACCCTCACCCTCGACGCTTCGCGTCTCGACCTCTCCCGCTCCCGCGGGAGAGGTTTAGTCAGGTTACGCCGCGCCGCGCGTCGTCACCGCCTGCCCCGCGCGGATATCCAGGCGCCGGCCGCCGAAGCCGTGCGCGGCGGCGGAGTGGCTTGCCAGCAGCACCGTGCGGCCCAGGGCCAGGCGGCGCAGGCTGTCCAGCACCTCGGCCTCGGTCGCTGGATCCAGATGCGCGGTCGGCTCGTCCAGCAGCAGCAGGGGGGCGTTCTTCAGGAACGCCCGGGCGATCGCCACCCGCTGCGCCTGGCCGCCGGACAAGCCGTAGCCGCCCTCGCCCACCGGGGTGTCCAGCCCGTCCGGCAGCGCGGCAGCGAACTCCAGCACCCGAGCGTTACGCGCGGCGTCCGCCACGTCGTCGTCGGAAGCTTCCGGCCGGGCGAAGCGGATGTTGTCGCGGATCGTGCCAGCGAACAGCACAGGGCGCTGGCCGATCCAGGCGGTCAGCCGCGACAGCGCCTGCGGCACCAGGTCGGCGATGTCGGCGCCGTTGATCGTCACCCGGCCGCTGTCCGGGCGGACGAAGCCGAGCAGGATCTCGATGCAGGAGGACTTGCCCGCGCCCGAGGGGCCGGCCAGCACCAGCGTCTCCCCCGCGGGAACGCGGAACGACAGCCCGTCCAGCGCCGGACCGCGCGAGGGGTCCCATGTCAGCCGCACGTTCTCGAACGCCACCGTCACGCCCTGGGCGGCGACGGTGCGCACCTCGCGGGTGGGCGCTGGCGGCGGGAGCGGTGGCAGGTCGATCAGCGACTCGGCGGCGCCGGTGGCGTGCAGCCGGTCCTGGTAGGCGGCGGCGAAGCTGCGCAGCGGGGCGAAGAACTCCGGCACCAGCAGCAGCACGAACAGCGCCAGGCCGGGCTGGTCCAGCCGGCCGGCCAGCAGCGCCTGGCCGTAGCGGATCGCCAGCACCACCAGGGCGGCGGCGGCGGCCAGGTCCAGCGTGGCGGAGGACAGGAACGCGACGCGCAGCACCCGCATGGTGCGGGCACTCAGTTCGGCGGCGGCGACCGCCAGCGCCTGCGCCTCGGCTTCCGCGCGGCCGAGCAAGACGATGGTGGCGATGCCGCGCACCCGGTCGAGGAAGCGGGCCTGCAAGCGCGCCAGCGCCAGGAACTGGTGGCGGGAGGCAGCGGCGGCGCCGATGCCGGCCGCCGCCATGCCGACGGGCACGAACAGGCCGGCCAGCAACAGCACCAGGGCCGCGAAAGGGTCGGCCCACAGCGCGGTCAGCAGCACCAGGGCCGGGCCGGCGACCGCGAAGCTCGCGGCGGGAATCCAGCGGGCGTAGAGGCCGTCCAGCGCTTCGACCCGGTCCACCACGATGGCGGCGAGGTCGCCGGAATGGCGGCTGCGCAGCAGCGACGGACCGGCGTGCAGCAATCGGGTCAGGGCGTCGCTGCGCAGGCGGCGGCGGGACGCGGCGCCGGCGTTGAAGGCGGCGGCCTCGGTGGCGTAGGTCAGCCCGGCGCGCAGCAGGGCCGCGACGGCAAAGCCCGCCAGCAGCAGGAGCGGGCTGCCGCCCAGGGTCGAAACCGAGCCAGACCCGACAGCGGGATGCCCGCGTAGCGCATCGGCCAGCAGGAAGGCGACGCACCATGCCTGGCCAATCGCCAGCACGGTGCCGAGCAATGACAGGAACAGGACCGGGCGCGCCGCGCGGCTACCCGCGCGTTGTTCGGTGCGCAGCCACGCGCGCGCGGCCGCCTTGCTGTGCCCCGGTTCCATAGGGTGTCCGATTAACCCACCACGGCAGAGATGCACAGACCCGGCCGGTTAAAACTCGGCAAACCCAGCATGCCACGTTGCCCAGTCCGCGGCGCACCTGTGCAGTTTGCGATAGGCGCCACGCGCTTGCCACGTATCTGCAAACTAGCTAATCAACGTTAGCTAGGAGACGCAATGGAAATCGTGACCATTCATACCGCCAAGACAACCCTCTCGCGGCTTTTGGCACGAGTCGAAGCCGGCGAAGAGATCGTGCTGGCACGTGGTCAGCAACCCGTTGCCAAGCTTGTGCCCTATCGCCCCACCGCACCGAAGCGTCAGTTCGGCGCGTTGCGCGGCATCGTCTCGGTCGGCCCCGAGTTCTTTGACCCCCTGCCGGATGATGAACTCGCCGCGTGGGAGCAATAGGGCTTGGATCTATTGCTCGATACGCACGCATTCCTTTGGTGGATTGCGGGGGACTCTGCGCTTTCGATGTCCGCCCGTGCGGCGATCGGCGACACCAACAACACCGTCTTCGTCAGCGCGGCCTCCGCGTGGGAAATCGCCACAAAATTCCGTATTGGCAAGCTGCCGGGTGCTGCGAGCATCGCCGCCAATCTCGTAGGCATTCTCGCTTCCCAGGGCTTCGTCGGCCTGCCCATCAGTTTCAAGCACGGGCAGGCGGCTGGAGCGCTGCCTGGCCCGCACAACGATCCCTTCGACCGGATGCTGATCGCACAGGCAATGCTCGACGAGATGGCCCTGGTATCAAATGAGCAACGATTCGACGCATATGGCGTCCGGCGCCTTTGGTAGGACCGGGCGGTCATGACGGCGGCAGCCAGAAGATGACCTGAGGTGCCGCCTGAGCCTCGGTTGCGGGTCCGTCAGGCCTGCGGCTCGATCAGCCAGTCCTCCGCTTCATCTCCGCGCGCCAGAGCCAGAACTCGCGAACCAGGGGCGGCAATGGTGCAGACAGTTGGCGCATCTCACGTTGAAACGCGTCGTATACCTCGGCGTTGGATAACTTGCTCCACGCGCCGGCTGGAATGAGCTTCCGCGCAGGAGCGAACTTGGGCTCCCGCTCCAGTGCGTCGAGCAAAACGCGATCGATCGGTACATGGGCTACCGGTCCGAGACTTGAGAAATCGGACACCCCGCTTCCGACAATGTACTTGACCGACATGTTGATCCACTTCTGGGCCTGCCCTAGCGTGAGGCCGCTACCTCGTGCCGCAGGGTCAGAAACGTACATGACCTCATCCCGGCTGCTCTTATGCCATTTATCGAAACAATCTTGATCGACGTTCCGATCGGCGATTTGGTGCAGCGCTCTGATGATTGACTTCTCAGCCTCGCCTCTACTTTTCTGCCGTTGCCCGGATAAGTCCCGCGCACCGTGCCAGGTCCTATTAAAATCCAGGTAGGCGCGGCGCACGCATCGGCGCACGAGATCTTCCGGCGGGCCAAAGCCGAGGTACACGTCACGGAAGTATTCGAACCAATTGCGCTCATTGAGCGGTCGTGGCGCAAGGGCTTGTTGGTCTTCCAAAGTGCACCTCCCTCCTCGATCGCTGCCGCCGCAATTTTCGCGGAACGGATCGCCGCCGTGCAGCCAAGAGAAGCAGCATCGCTCCCCGCATTGCATGCCGCTTCAGTACATCACATCCCCGCCGTTCGGCGACAGGCACGCTCCGACATAGAACCCGCCCTGTGGCCCGGCCAACAACAACGCGGTTGCGGCGATTTCCTCGGGGCGGCCGAAGCGACCGATGGGTAACGCGTCGATGAAGGCCTGACGGTCGGCGGGGTCCATCGTCGCGGTCAGGTCGGTGTCGATCGGTCCCGGCGCGATGGCGTTCACGCGCACGCCTTTCGGCGTCGCTTCCCATGCCAGAGCGCGGGTGAAGCCCATGATCGCCGCCTTGGCCGCGGAATACGGCGCTGAGTTCACCGCGCCCTTCAAGCCGCGCTGCGAGGCGACATTGATGATGCAGCCGCGGCCACGCGCGACCATCGCCGGATAGACCGCCTGTGCCATGAAGAACATGCCCTTCAGGTGCACCGCGACTATGCGGTCGAATTCCGCTTCCGTGTAGTCTTCGAATTTCTTGCGAATGTTCATGCCCGCGTTGTTGAACAGGACGTCGATCGGGCCGAGCGCCGCAGCGGCTTCGGCGGCGAATCCGCGTGTTGCGGCGGTGTCAGCCACGTCGATCGAGCGATGCATGGCGCGGCGCCCGAGCGCTGTGATTTCAGCAGCGGTCGTGTCGGCCTTCGCCCCGTCATCGAGATGGCAGAACGCGATGTCGGCCCCTTCGGCCGCGAAGGCCAGGGCGGTGGCACGTCCGATGCCGCGCGATCCGCCAGTTATCAACGCGGTCTGTCCGGTTAGTTGCATGCTGGCTTCTCCCAGTCCGTACACCTCTCCCGCCTGCGGCGGGAGAGGTCGTGGAGCGGAACGACGCGGGTGAGGGTGATCGGGTCGGCACGTAGCACCGCGGTAGTGCGTGCCGACCCGATCACCCTCACCCTCGACGCTGCGCGTCTCGACCTCTCCCGCGCGTAGCGCGGGAGAGGTTTACATCTACCTTACAACCGTGGCCCCGCGAACATCTCCTCCGCCACCTTGCGGTGCTGCCACTTGCCGTCGGACAGCGCACCCTTCCATGTGCCTGCCTCCACCACGACCTTCCCCCGCAGCACCGTCAGGCACGGCCATGCCTCCATCTTGTGGCCCTCCCACGGCGTATAGTCGGTCTCGTGCAGATCCTCCGCGCGGATCACCCGCTTGTCGGCCGGATCGAGCACGCAGATATCCGCGTCCGAGCCCGCCGCCAGCGCGCCCTTGCGCGGATACAGCCCCATGATCTTCGCCGCATTGGTCGACACCAGATCGACATAGCGCGACAGCGCATAGCCGCGCTTGCCGACCATCTCGGTATACATCAGCGCCACCCGAGGCTCCACGCCGGCATTGCCCCCGGTGGTGTCGTCGATGCGCGCGCCTTGCAGTTTCTTCGCCAGGGTGCAGCAGATCTCGTCGGTGGCGACGCAGTTGATCGCGCCATCCAGCGTGCCGGCCCACAACGCGGCCTGGTCCTCCGCCGACTTCAGCGACGGGTAGGTGTGCCAGATCTGCCCACGCGGCTTCTTGTAGTCCTCGTTCGTCTTCAGCATGTACTGATGCAGCGATTCGCCGTAGATCGGCACGCCCCGAGCGCGCGCCTCGCGAATTGCCGACACCCCCGACGCCGCGCTGGTGTGCATCATGTACAGCGCGGTGCCCGGCACCTTTTCCGCCAGCCGGATCACGCGGCGGAACGAGATATCCTCCGACAGTGCGTTATGCACCTCGGCCATGTTCTCGAACCCGGTGCGGCCTTCGCGGATCAGCTTGCCGTACATGTGCATCACGATGTCATTGTCCTCGGAGTGGATCACCCCGAGGCCGCGGTTCTCCGCCAGCACCTGGAACACTTCCCAGATGTCGCCGAAATCCACCATGCGTCCCTTACGAGACGGCGTGATGTCGGTGGTGAAGATCTTCACCGTGGCGAAGCCCGCCTGGATCGCTTCGGCAAGCTGCCCCGGCAGGTCGAGCGGCAACGCGCCCTCCACCATGATGTGCTGCGCATAGTCGCAGGCGCAGTGGCCGTGCCAATCCTCCTCGCGCTGGGCGATCGCCTTTTGCAGGTCGGCGTCCTGATTGGCGCGGGTGAAGTCGATCATCGTGGTGGTGCCGCCATGCACCGCGGCTTTCCCAACCACGTCCGGAGGATCGGTCAGCCCGGCGCTGCCGTCGGGATTGGGCAGGAACCACTTGCAGTGCACGTGCGGATCGATGCCCCCGGGCATGACGATTTTTCCCCCCGCATCGATCAGCCGCGTGCCGTCGGCGACCGGCAGGCTGCCCTTCGCCGCGACCGCAACGATCTTTTCGCCCGCGATGGCGATGTCGAACGCGCCGACGCCCTGTGGCGTCACCACCGTATCGCCGCGCAGTATCAGGTCTACCATGGCGTCCCTCTCCCGGCTTCCGAAACGCATCGTTCCGCGTAAGCGGCGCGCCGGCAAGAGCAGACTGGCGGGGTAGGGCAGGTTTGGCCGTTAACCGTCAGACAACGATTGGCCCAGAACTGCGCGCTAAAAGCCGATGATCGCCCGGCGGATCGTGGTACCGATGCCCGTCAGCGGCGAGCTGAAACTGAGAGCGGAGACCACCGGAATGGCGCCGGGCGGGATCGGGGTTGCCGCACGCGGCGTGTCGAGCGACAGCAACGCCCCCAAATCGTTGGCGCTGTCGACCCTCGCGCCCATGCTTGGGACGTTCACCGGGGGAGGCGGCGTTATCCCAGGAGGCGACCCAATTCCAATGCGAGCTTCCGTCACGTTCGGCCCCGGATCGGTGGTGGCGCCGCCGGGCGTTTCGCAGAAGCGCAGCAGCAGCGTGCGCAGGATCGATGTGTGGTCGAAGACCGTGTGCGCGACCTGCCCTTGCGCGACCCAGGGCGAGATGATGAAGGCCGGCACGCGCAGGCCGTAGCGCCGCAGGCTCGGATCGTCGTCCTGCGGTCCGTCGGTGCGCGGCGGGGTGCCGGGCGGCTCGACATGGTCGTAGAAGCCGCCGTGCTCGTCGTAAGTAACAATCAGCAAACTCCTCGACCATGCGGGGCTGGCCGCGAGCGCGTTGTAGACCGAGGCGATGAATGCCTGGCCGTTTGAGACGTCGCCGGGAGGGTGGTCGTCGTTGGCGGTTTCCGGAACGTGCGGCACGTCGTTGAACCTCGGGTCGATCCACGCCATCGACGGCAGATCGCCGGTCTTCGCGAGTTCTATGAATGAATTGACCGGCAGCATCCGCGCCGTGAACCGCGCGTCCTGACACAGGTTCTTGTAGACCAGCACGAACGGCAGGTTGGAGTAGTAGATGTTCCAGTCGATGTTGTTTTGCTCCAGCACCTCAAAAATCGTCGTCTGCGTATAGGCGGGTGGACCGGTGGTAACGAACGAGGAGTTGGTCGGCGTGGTGAGCAGCCCGGCGGATGTGCCGCTGGTGGCGTAGAGCCGGTTCGGAAACGTATCGGTCGGGATCGAGGCGAACCAGCGGTCGCAAATCACGTACTGGCTCGCCAGAAAGTCGTACACCGGGACCTGGGTCTTGTTGTAGTAGCCCATGATTTCTGGCAGCGGCTCCTTGCCGCTCGCCCCTGTCGTTCCGCTGACGTTACTCACATCGGTGACCAGGGTGAGGCCGCTATCGCTCCGGTTGGTGACCTGGCAGGTCCAGTCGCCCGCGGCCTCGAGGTCGCCGGACGTAACGGTATAGTCGATCGACATCGCGCCAATGCCGATCGGCGCGGTCTGCGTCGCCACGGGGGCGGTCGCTCCCGGCGTGAAGATCGCGATCTGCCCCAGCAGCCCGGAGGCCGCTTGCGTCGGGATCGTCGTCGGCACGCTGCGAACCCCAATCGTCCCTTTCTGATTCGGCCGGAAGGCGAGCGTGATCGAAGCGCCGGGCGAGACGTCCGACTGGTCGTGTGGCGGCTGCGCGGTTTCGCCGGCAAGCTGTTCGGCGAAGTCCAGGATGAAGCCGGCATTGCTGGACAGGCCCGCGGCGGTATCCCCGTTCAGTTGGAACACGGTCCCTTGGATGCTCCCCGGCGGCGGTGGGAGTGGCTGCGGGCCGCCGGGGGGCCTGACCTCGTCCGCACCGAGGGCAGATGCCGTCACGCTCGCCGCCGGCGCGGCGGGCAACGGGCCGGCAACATCGGTCCAACCATGCCCGGGGTCATTGATGAACTGCGTCGTCGGCAGCGGCGCGACTTTCTGCGCGACGCCGCCGGGATCGCGATTGAACTCGTCGCCGGTCAGACCATCGACATCCGTGTTCGCGCCGGTGAGTTTGAGATAGCCGAGCATGTGGTCGAACGACCGGTTCTCCATCATCAGCACGAAGATGTGGTCGATCTTGCCCAGATTGCCGGCAACGACCTGATAGCGGATGGTGACCGTGAACGCGGCGGCCAGAGTGCTGAGATTCGTGACCGTCGCCGTCCAGTTGCCGCCGAGCTGATTGGCCGCCGCCGCCACATCGCCGGACATGGTGATGTAGTCCGGGTTGGCGGGTGAGACGGCCACGGCGTCGGTTTTCGTCAGGGCCGGCGTGGTGCCGCCGGGCGGGTAGACGTCCAGTCGAAGCGAGAGGATCGTCGGCTCCGGCGGCTCTCCGTCGACCGCCGGGGTTACCGGCGGCTCTCCCTCGGCCGTCCGGGTTACAACGGGCGGCGGCGGCTTCTCAATCTCCCTGCCCACAACGACGACGCTGATCAGCCCGGCCGCCGCGGGCTGGAAGGTCACGGTCATCGACTGGTTGACGTTGACCGTCTGCGATGCGGTGACCGGATACGCCATGTCGTCCTCTCAGGGCAGTGGTGGTGAGGTTGCCGGCTCCACGTAGTAGCTCACCACCAGGCTGTTATTCTGCGCGCTGTACTGCTGGACGTGCGCGATCACGGCTATCGGAACGCCAGTGCCGGCGGTGGATTGGACATTCAGCCGCATTAGCTGGATGAAGAAGATGTCCAGTATCGATCGTATCTTGGCCGATGTCAGGCCGTACTCCTGGATCTTGCTCGCCAGCGTCGCGTTCACCTGGCTCTCGACGTCGCTGCTGACGTCGAGGTTGAGGGCGCGATAGGTGGCTTGTGCGTTGCAGGTTGCCGCTATCGACCCGTCGAAACCGACGGTGGCGGTGATCGCGAACGACTGAAAATCAATGTTCCCTGGCAGCACTCCGCTGACCCGCTTAAGCAATGCGTTGGCCGTGTCGAAAATGACGACTGCGACCAGACTTAGCGGCGAGGTGCCGATGGTGAGGGTCGGCGAGCTCGGGTCGGAGTTCGAGCCCGAGCAATTGGAATGTCGTGGCGTCCTTCTCAATGTTGGCTACAGCAAAACGAGTTTCGACCGAACCGCCGATCAGATCGGCAACCGGAACGGACCAGGAGATCACGCTCTGTTTCGACTGGTCCCCACTGCTCTCCAGATGCACGCACACCGCCGCCGTCGCGACCGCCTCTCCCAGTATGGCGTTCAGCAGCGTGAGGTCGAACGACGCGGTCTGCAACGGGAAAGCGCTGACGTAGGTTATCTCGGTATCGAAGCTGGCGGCGACCGAAATCCCGCTATCGATACGACAGGTCCAATCGCCCGCGACCGCGAGGTCGGCTTCGGTGGCGGTGTAGCTCAGCGTCAGTACGTTCGATCCGATCGGCGCGTTGGCTGTCGCCGCAGTCACGTTACCCGGCTTGAGCAGGGTCAGCTTGCCGAGCAATCCGGTTTGCGACTGGGTATTGGTCGGCACCGGCGTGGGTGTGCAGCGGATTGCGATTGGTCCGGGCTGGCCGGGCCGGAACGTGGTCAGGCGCTGCCCTCCCGCGGCAATCGTGGCCAGGTCGGGAACGACCAGTTGCGCGAAGTCCGGCATGATCCGCCTCCGTCGCCGCTGTGCGGGGCCTGCACGGTCGAATCGTGGCGAAGCAGAATCAAGTAAAACGTTCGAGGCGGAATTTGCCGCGAACACCGCTGTCATCGCGAGGCACGTAGCGCCCGCCGCCCGCCGGACAGAGCGTTCGTGGTGGTGGCACACGGACCCGCTTCCCCCGTCATGCCGACGAAGGTCGGCATCCATGACTTTATTGCCCGCATCGAGAGAAGCCGTGGATGGCGGGCCTCCGCCCGCCATGACGACGAGGGTACGGATTGTGCGCCGATTGCCGCTGTTATTCCTGGGCGTCGCCTAAGCAGCCAATGCAGGCCGGCGAAGGCCGCCGCTACCGCTGCCCGCCGAAGATGTTCGACAGCACGGCGCCGGCGACACCGGCCTCCACCTGTTGCGCCGGAGGCCCTGCCTCCGCCCGGCCCATATAGGGCGACAGCGCGTGCGCCAGGTTCGGCATGGTCAGCGTTTGCAGCCAGATACGCCCCGGGCCGGTCAACTGCACCAGGAACAGCCCATCGCCGCCGAACAGCGCATTGGAGACGCCGCTGATCATGGTGATGTCGAACGCCACGCTCTCCTCGAACATCCCGACATGGCCGGGATGCACCAGCAGCGACTCGCCCGGCGCCAGCTCATGGCTGACGATTTCGCCGCCCAGCTCGACCCAGGCCTGGCAGGTGCCGGACAGGCGTTGCAGCACGAAGCCCTCGCCGCCGAACACGCCGGCGCCGAGCCTGCGCTGCAAGGCCGCGGTCAACTCCACGCCCTGGGTGGCGCACAGGAAGCCGTGGCGATGCACCAGGTAGCCGCGCCCTGGCTGCACCGTCAGTTCGAGGATCTGGCCCGGCACCTTGGCGGCGAAGGCCACCGCGCCCATCCCGTTCGTGCTGGAGAATTCGGTCATGAACAGGCCGCCGCCCGAAACCGCACGCGTGATGGCGCCCCACAGCCCATGCGAGCCGGCGGTGGCGGTCGTCGTGCGCATCTGCACGTTCGGCGTCATCCAGGACAGCTCGCCCGGCGCGGCGACGATCACGTCGTTCGGTTCGATGCCGATTTCCAGGACCGGCAGCGTGCTTCCGGTGATGCGGGACTGCATGGCGATCGACCTCCGGCACTTGTTGCGCGGCCAGTCTGGCACAGCAGTCCGTGCCGGCGCCACCACGCGTTGGTGGTGGCGCCGGGCTATTACTCTACGGCGCCCCGTTGCAGGGTTACGCCGACCAGGCCGACCCCTAGCAAGAGCAGGGTCGGGAGTGCCGGCATGGCCGGCAGCGTGGTCGCGGTTACGGCGGCCGAGGCGGCCCCGGCGGTGCAGATCAGCACGGCGTCGACGGTCGCGAAGGTCAGCAATTTGCGCCAGCCCATGAGCTTGATCATTGCCTGATCCCTCCTGTATCCGCGTCGGTCTAGCACCGGACGGTTTGCAATCTGGTTGCAGTCGGCCGGGCGGTTGCATCGGCGGACGGCCAGTTGGATGGTGCCGCAATGGACACGCACGACATCGATGTCGCGGTGATCGGCGCCGGCATTGCCGGCTCCACCGCCGCCGCCATGCTCTCTGCCGACCGCCGCGTCGCGCTGATCGAGGCGGAAGAAGCCGCCGGCTTCCACAGCACCGGCCGCTCCGCCGCGCTATGGATTCTCAATTACGGGCCGCCTGACGTGCGCACGCTGTCCGGCCTGTCGCGGCCGTTCTTCGAGCACCCGCCCGCGGGCTTCACCGAGGTGCCGATGATGTCGCGCCGCCCCGTGGTGTTCCTGGCGCCGGAGGCACAGCGCACCCAGCTTGCGGCGATGCTGGCCGAGGGGCAGGGCCTGCGCGAAATCTCCATCGCCGAGCTGCGCCAGCGCGTCCCGGCGTTGCGCCCGGACTACGCCGTCGCCGCGGCGATCGAGGAAGACGCCTTCGACATGGACGTCGCCACGCTCCACCAGGGCTTCCTGAAGCTGCTGCGCGCGCGCGGCGGTTCGCTGGCGCTGCGCCACCGCGCCGGACGCATCGAGCGCCGCAACGGCGCATGGGAAGTGGCGACCAGCGCGGGAGGCGTTTTCCGCGCGCCCGTGGTGGTGAACGCAGCCGGCGCCTGGGGCGACGAGGTCGCTGCCATCGCCGGCCTGGCGCCGATCGGGCTGACGCCGTGCCGGCGCACCGGCGCGATCGTCAATCCGGCGCCGTATGACGTGTCGGCGTGGCCGCTGCTGAACGATGTCGAGCACACCTGGTATGCGCGGCCGGAGGCACGCACGCGCCTGATGGTCTCGCCCGCCGACGAAACGCCGATGCCGCCGCACGACGTGCAGCCGGACGAGCTGGACGTGGCCATCGGTATCGATCGGATGCAGCAGGCACTGGACATTCCGGTGCAGCGGGTCGAGCGAAGCTGGTCGGGCCTGCGCACGTTCACCCCGGACCGCAGCCTCGCGTTTGGCTGGGATCGCGATGCGGAGGGGTTCTTCTGGTGCGTCGGCCAGGGCGGCTACGGCATCCAGACCTCGCCCGCCGCCGGGAAGCTGGTCGCCGACCTGGTTGCCGGGCGCGATCCGGGTGCGGCGGCCGGCATTGTCGCGGCGGTGGACCCGATGCGGTTTCGGTTGGCGTCGGTGGGTCCAGGGAATACGTGAAGGGCGTCGTCCAGAGAAGGATCCTCCCCTCCCCTCGACGGCTTGGCTCCGCGCCTTCGTAGAATAAACCGCGCTCGGATCTGGACGCTCGGGCTGATAGTCATGTGCCAATAGCCATCGCCTCCCGAGGCGGGTAAATGGAACGACACTCAACCATTGTCGCCGGATAAAGTTCGTACCCGTGAGCGCAGTTGAAATTCTTGCCGCCGCCATCGATCCCGTCGCTCGATCCGTCGTCGGCCAGATCCCCGGCGCCGTTCTGGGAATTGTAACGACATCGGGCGATCGTGCCGTCGAGGCTCTCGGTCAGGCACAGTGCGAGCCGCAATCCGCACCCATGCGGCGCGGCACGTGGTTCGACCTCGCGTCTCTCACCAAGGTTCTGTTCACGACGCCCACGATCCTGCGGTTGGTGCAGCACGGGCGCATAGCGCTGGATGACAAACTGACTGTCGCGATCCCCGATCTGCGGCAATACGATCCGCAAGCAGCGGAGCGTCATTTGACCTTCCGTCAATGCCTCAGTCACCAAACTCATCTGCCGGCGGTCAAGCCGCTCTACACATATGGCCAGGACCCCGCGACGTTGCGCGCCTTCATTCTTCAGCGGGCCTGGCAGGCGGGCCCCCCGGTCTATTCCGACATCAACTTCATGCTGCTCGGCATCGCTGCCGAGCGGCTGACCGGATGCTTGATTGGCGAGCAATCGTTGCCGCCCGGACTGACGTTTCACCCCGACCCGACCGAAACCGCCGCAACCGAGCGCTGCACTTGGCGGGGCCGCGTAATGCGCGGGGAAGTGCATGATGAGAATGCGTTTGCGCTGGGCGGCGCCGCTGGCCACGCTGGACTATTTGGCACGATCGACGGGGTGCTCGATGCCGCGCTGGGCCTGCTGCGGGGTGTCGACCCGGGGCTGGCCGCGATCCGTACGCGGCAGTCCACCACGCGCACGCTGGGTTGGGAGGCGCGGCATGACGGATGGTCCGGCGGCGATATCTGTTCCGACGAAACCATCGGTCATACGGGCTTCACCGGCACCGGCTTGTGGATCGATTTCCGGCGCGGAATCGCCTGGGCACTTCTCACGAACCGCGTGCACCCGACGCGCCACCGGGAGACCGGCATCGCGGAATTGCGCCGCCGGGTCGGTGATCTGATCATCGGCGCGGCAGCGTGAGAAGCGTCTTAGACCAGCCCGCGAAATGGGTGACACACGGACAGCGTCCGCCCCGTCATGCCGGCGAAGAGCCTGCCCCGAGCGAAGGCCGGGGTCGGCATCCGCGACTTTGCTGCGCGCCACAAGGAAAGTCGTGGATGCCGACCCCGGCCTTCGCTCGGGGCAGGCTCTTCGTCGGCATGACGGGGTGGACACGGCCGATGAGTCAGACATCACGCGGCCTGGTATTATGGATAAGTCTCGCGGCAACAATTGCGCCGCTGTTCGGGGCGCCAATCGAGGCCGTTGCGGCGTCGGTGCAGGACCTTCTGCGTGCCTATCCGGACGCCCTTGCAGGCTTCGACGGCTCCGAACTGATCTGGCGCGATGGCACGCGCATGCCGGTGGCAGACGGGCGGCCCGACAAGAGCCCGCAAGAGCAACTTCGACAGGGCTCAATCCAAGACCAACTGAGGTTGACGTATCCGGCAGGCGCCGGGCTGCTGCCGGCGCCACAGCAAGATCCCGGCCGCATTCGCAACCGTGCGTTTTTTGACAAGATGTATGGAGATTGCAGGGCAAACGAGGTCGCGCCGAAGCTGGTGCCTGTGGTCTGGCTGCCAACGACCTGGGGACATGCTGTCAGCATCACCTCGGTGAACGGGGTGGACAGGCGGCTGGCCGCGGTCTCCCGCGAGCTCGATAAGCTGCCGGCCGAGGACAAGAAATATCTCTATCCGCTGGGTGGGACCTACAAGTGCCGTGCGGTCGCTGACACGGGTCAGACGAGCATGCATGCCTGGGGCGCCGCGATCGACATCAACCCGGCTTGGTCGGACTATTGGCTATGGCGCCGGACCGCCGGTGGCCTGCCTCCTTATGTGAACCGAATTCCGTCAGAAATTGTGGCCGTCTTCGAACGACACGGCTTTATTTGGGGCGGACGGTGGGCCCATTTCGACACGATGCACTTCGAATACCGACCGGAACTGTTGGACTACGATCCCAAAAAGCAGGAGTAGAGTCCGCACGCGCCACCAGCGAACCGCGTTTCAAAGCGGCTTGGTAGCCAGGAACCAAACCGCGCTGCCTCCTATTGCGCATATTGCACCTCGAGCACGACGAACCAGTCGTAGCGGGTGTCCAGAAGGCTGCCGTTCGGCGCAACGAGTTGGCCGTCCGAAGCAATCGGCACGCGCTTCATCGTAACCGCGGCATCGACATTGCCCCCCACCACGCTCAGTTCATTCGGGACGCTCGCCACTACGATGTCGCAATGCGCCGGAAATGGACGCGCCGGCAGCCGGTCGAAACGCATGCGCTTGGCCCGGTCGCGGCCGGTGCAGATGATGTCGCCGAGCGCAGGCGCGTAGTCTTTCGGGCGCCGCGCGGTAATCGCCCAACCCTGCTCGCGCCCCAAGGCCTGACGCGCAGCGGCGTTGATATAGACGTAGTGCGATGCCGCATACGGAAAGTGATCGCCCGCGCCGGCCAAACGCATTACATAAGAAATGAACGCGGCGGACCATGCAAAATAGTCAGCCCGCCCGGCATCGAATTCATCCCCGTCGGCGTCGTGCTTGCCGGTCCACGCATCCTCCACCCGATCGGCGTTCTGGCCCAGCCACCAATACACGCCAACGCGCTGCCACAACCCGGGCATCCGATCGGGCATTTGATCGGGTGCCAGTGGCGGGCGTGTATGCGGCGGATCGTCATCGGCAAGCTGACCGAAAGCGCGCCATTCGGTCATGGCGATCGCCACCGCGTTCGCTCTGGCAAATGGCTCGTACGGGACGCGCGCGAAATCAGGCACGTGATACAGTTCGGGTGTTGTGAGCGATGGCGCAACGGCGGGAGCGAGGGGTTCCTCGGGGGGCTCGGCGGCGCAACCCCCAAGGGCGATCAATGCAACGACTGAAAAAAAGGCACTTCGCATCGCGGTCCTCCGGCATCGGGATTGGCAGGCGCACGGCAATCCCACCTGCCCCACCTCAAACCCAAGTCGGGAGGCGGTTCCGGCTGCCTGCCGTTCACTCTCGGCTCGTTATGTCTCAGTGGAGCCGTTTGACCCTGCTTTCGTGCTTTGTCCCAGCAGCAAGCCAAACGCCCCGCTGGGGGCCGCGCTCACCCGCGGCACACTCTACTCCAGCAGGCCGGTGCATTGTCTGTCCGGCGTTGAACGGCATCGTTGTCAGCAATTCGTTGACCTCGCTCTGCCGGTGAGGGTTCGCCCGGCAGGGGTCATATTCCCAAACCCTCGTCATCCCGTCATCCGCTGGTTCCCGATCACCGGTACAAATTCGATCGCGGCCCGCCCCCACGACAGCCGGTTTCGACCCTAAGTGTCCGTCCGGGAACAAGTCCTCCCTGTGATCGCGCTGCAAATTCCGTGTCATGGCCGGCGAAGGCCGGCCATGACACGGAATTTGCGATTCGCCAGTAGCAGATTCGTTTGTTCCCGGACGGTCCCCAAGCGGACCTTTGGCGCCCCGGGGAGAAGGCGATAGCGGATTTGGCTGGCACCGATTGTCCGCCGAACCCCGCCACCATATGCTGGTCGAAACGGAGCATTTCGCATGGGCGAGGAGAAGCGCCGTCTTGCTGGCATCCTGGCAGCCGATGTCGTCGGTTACTCCGCCATGGTTGCCGCTGACAAGTCTGCCACGTTGGCACGCGTCCGCGCGCTGCGCACCGAGATTGTCGAACCTGCCGCGACCGCGCATGACGGTCGCCTGTTCAAAACCATGGGCGACGGGTTCCTGCTTGAGTTCTCCAGCGCGGTTCAGGCATTGCGTTGTGCCATCGCCATCCAGACCGCGCTGAACGCCCAGGCGAACGGGCTGCACCTGCGGATCGGTGTGCATCAGGGCGAGGTCGTGCCGGAAGGTGACGATCTGTTCGGTGACGGTGTGATTGTGGCCGCGCGGCTGGAACCGTTGGCGGACCGCGGCGGCATCGTGATTTCGTCGCGCGTCAAGGAGGACGCGGCGGGCAAGATGGCGCTGGAGGTCGATGACCTCGGCGAGCCGGAATTGAAGAATATCGCGGCGAAGATCAGGGCGTACCGGGTGCGGCTAGCGGCGGCACAGCCCGCTTTGGCGTTGCCCGATAAACCTTCGGTCGCAGTCCTACCGTTCCAGAACATGAGCGGAGATCCGGAGCAAGAGTACTTCGCCGATGGAATGGTTGAGGACATCATTACGGCGCTGAGTCGCATTCGCTGGCTGTTCGTCATCGCCCGCAATTCAAGCTTCACCTACAAGGGCCAGGCGGTCGACATCAAACGGGTCGGCCGCGAGCTCGGCGTCCGTTACGTGCTCGAAGGCTCGGTACGTAAGGGCGGCAATCGCGTGCGAATTACAGGCCAGTTGATCGATGCGATAACCGGCGCTCATGTCTGGGCCGACCGCTACGACCGCGACCTCAGCGACATCTTTGCCGTCCAGGACGAGATTACCGCGAGCGTCGCGGGGGCCATCGAACCCGCGCTGGCCGAGGCCGAGCAGCAGCGCGTGCTGCGCAAGCCGCCGAAAAGCCTCGATGCCTGGGAGGCGTACCAGCGCGGCGTTTGGCACTTCAACAAGTACGCACCGGAGGAGAACCAACACGCCCTCGGCTTTTTCCGCCAGGCGATTGGGCTCGACCCGAACTTTGCCCCTGGCCATTATGGCTATGCGCTGGCGCTGCAATGGGACAACTGGAACTTCTCCGAGCGCCCCTTCTCTGAGGTTCAAGGCATCCCACGCGACGAGGCGCGCATCGCCGTCTCGCTCGACGATAAGGATGCGATGGCGCACGCTGTCCTGGCGCACATCAGGATGTGGGACAGCGAATGGGAAGCGGCGATTTCGGAAGCCCGCACCGCGCTTGCGCTCAATCCGAACAGCGCCTTTGTGATCAGCATGCTCGGATGCGTGCTTGGCTTTGGCGGGTATCACGATGAAGCGCTCGATCGGCTGCGGCAGGCTATGCGCGCCAGCCCGCATGACCCGCTCATCTGGCTTTGGACGAGGTGGAGCGGGGCTATACAGTTTTACTCGCATAAATTCGACGCGGCGCTGGAGACGTTCAATGAGCTTGTTCGCCTGCGTCCGGAAATTCGCACCACCTACGAATATATAGCCGGGTCCATGGCCTTTCTGGGGCGTCTGGACGAAGCACGCACGGTTCTGGCGCGCGCCGAGTTGCAGCTTCGAGACCCGCGTTGGCAGCAACGTCCCCCCTGGTTGCGGCCGGAAGACTATGCCTTGCGGAGCGAGGGCCTGCGGCTGGCGGCGGGCGAACAACCATGAGGCCGGCGGGTTTCAGCGGCGACCCTGTCCGCAACTCCGGCCTTATATATCTGGTGTTGTAAGCCTAACGCTTCTATATCGATTATGCAGCACTTGAAAGTCTGGCGCGGCATGTCAGTCCGCAAGCAAATTCACCACAAAGACACAAAGGCACGAAGATATAGACCTTCGTGCCTTCGTGTCTTTGTGGTGAATCTGCTTGCGGACTAACGGCGGCCGATGTCGAAGCGTGAGGGCCACGATACCAGCACGCGTTCAAATCGTGCGTCACCGAGGACAATCCGTTCGAGTATACGAGTGGCGTCAGGCGCAACCGGCGACCAGATCGTTCATCACATCTCTTACCGTTGCGGCGTCGTGCCAATACGAGTGAACCAGCGCGGTCCCGCTTGCCGCGGTACTTTCCCGGGCGTAACGTCCGCAAAACGGGAGGCGTCCGATGCATATGATGGCTGCTGTGCTGGTAGCCCTGCTGGCTCTCACCTCCGTGTCCGTCCGAGCAGATGAATTGCAGGTCACCGTGGCGTCCGGCGCACTGTCCGGGCTCGCCAGCCGGGATGGGCTGGTGCGCAGTTTCAAAGGAATACCGTACGCTGCTCCGCCGGTAGGCCCGCTCAGGTGGCGTCCACCCCAGGCGGTCGCGGCATGGCAGGGGACGCGGGAGGCGAACCGTTTCGCGTCCATCTGTCCGCAGCCAAGCCCAATCCCGGGCTCCTTCTACCAGCGGGAGTACTTCCAGACCGCGGAGGCGCAGAGCGAGGACTGCCTCTATCTGAACGTGTGGACGGCGGCGCCTGCCGGCGGCGATCCCCGCCCGGTCATGGTTTTTTTCCATAGCGGCGGGAATCTCGCGTGGTCGGGATCGATGCCGGTCTACGACGGCACCAATCTCGCGCGTAAGGGCGCCGTGGTCGTGACGATCAATTACCGGCTTAGCGCGCTCGGTTTCCTGGCGCACCCGGAACTGGACGCGGAAAGTCCCAATCATGTCTCCGGCAATTATGGCTTGCTGGACCAGCAAGCCGCATTGCGCTGGGTCAAGGCGAATATCGCCGCGTTTGGCGGCGATCCAGAGCAGATCACGATCTTTGGCCAGTCGGCCGGGGGGACAAACGTCGGCTATGCCATGGCATCGCCGCTCGCGAAGGGACTGTTTCGCCGCGCGATCGCCGAAAGCGGCACGATGTTCGGCCTCGCGGGACCCACACCCAGCCTTGCCTCCGCCGAGGTGGGCGGCAAGAAGCTCGTCACCGAGCTTGGCGCGCCTTCGATCGTGGTGCTTCGCGACATGCCGGCCGCACAAATCATCGCGCATGTTGGGCGCAATACGGCGGCCTATGGGCTTCGACCGGTGATTGATGGATGGGTGCTAACGCGCGACACGCCCGAGGCCATCGCGACAGGACAACAGAACGCCACGGAACTGTTGATCGGCTCCGTCGCGAACGAGGGCACGCAGTTGCTGCCTCCGACCAAGCCCGAGGCCTTGAGCGCGATGATCAAGCAATGGTTCGGAACGCAGGCGGAGCCCATCGCTGCCCTCTACACCGGAACCGATCCCGACACGGCCACGGTGGCGGAGGACCAACTCCTGAGCGACTACGTCGCCGCGATGGCCAGGGTCGCGGCGGATCTGTTCGCTCGTCAGGGACATCCCGCGTGGGTCTATAGTTTCAACCGGGCGGCGCCAGGCTCGGACCCGGTCAAGGTCGGAGCATTCCACTGCGCGGAACTGGCCTACGTGTTCGGAACTCAAAATACGATCGACCGCCCCTGGGAGGCGACTGACCGCCAACTCTCTGACGTCATGTCGTCCTACTGGGTGCGTTTCGCGGCGACCGGAAATCCGAACGGTCCAGGTCTGCCGGAATGGCCAGCCTATAACGAACAATCGCGGCACGTTGAAGAATTCGGCCCTCGTGTCAGCGTTGGGCCGGGCCTCAAGGCGGCGCCGCTGTTCGAGGCCTATCTCAGTACGCGGCTGCCGCCTGTGAAGCAGTGAGGACGTGATGCATCGATAGTATTTGCACGGGCGTCCTCCCGCCGATCCGGGCGATGCCTGGTCTCGGCCATGTTCCACGGCAGCAGCCCGTGCCCCTGGCTGACCGGGTGGTCAGCCCAGTGCAACCTCGCCGGGGCGATGACGCGCGGCGTCGCGGGCGCGAATCTGTGCGGTGTGATAGGAACGAGCCATGCATTCCACCCGCGCTGCCGTAAGTCACTTGCTTGGCGCTCCTGCCGGTGGCTGACTTTCCGACACCATCTCTGGCTCAAGTGTGGCTGTGGGCGGGCGTGCCTCTGATGGGATTTGTGGCCCTGACGATCGCCGCGATTGCCGGTATCGGCACGCTCAGGCGCTCAAACAGCGCGCGTCCCACACGCTCCGTCGCCTTCAAAGCGATGGCGTTGGCCTTGGGGTTGCCCGTGTTCCCCCTGATTCCCATCGCCTGTCAGGAGGCCCGCGTTAATCTCGATGATGACCTGATCAGTGCGTTGGCCTGGCTATCGCTGTTGTTTTTTGCCGGCGCCTGTGTGTGGCTCATACGGAGCGCTCGTTCGATCCCGCGGCCGCCAGAATGAAAGCAGCAAGCGAGCGCGGTACCTTGTTGGCGAGACTCTTCTGGATCGTTTTGTGGATCGACGTTCTGATCGGTCTGCCCGTGGTGATCAGTCTCAAGATCGCCCCGGTGCCTCAGTACGATCTGTCAGACGCACTTCTGCTGCTTTTGTCCATCGGCCTTTTGGGTGGGGCCATGACGGTCATCGCGCTTACCAGGAACCCCGTTGCGCATGGATGCGGTCTGGCGTTGGCGATCGCGCTGCCGCTGCTTTACGGCGACCTCTATCCGTTGGGTCGCGCGACCCCCAGCGACGACGCGCTCCGCGCAGGTCACGGCTACTTCAGGCGAGCCGCCGATCGTGCCCTCGCGGATGCCATTGTCGCGGGCGACGGAGCGAAAGCGGTTTCGCTTGTACCGGCCGTGAACCCGAATACGGTCAGTTGGAAAGACATGACCTTCATGCGCCTGGCCCTGGAACGGGGACACGCGGACGTGGACCCGGACGTCGTCGCGGCATTGCTCAAGGCCGGAGCCAACCCGGATCAGGACTCCCATTTGCTATTTCATTTCATGGCCGCCTGTACCCCCGGACGCCGAGCCCGCGATCAAGGCGAAGAACGAGCGCCTGTTGAGCGCGGTGTTCGACGCGGGAGTCGATCTGAACCACGTGGATCAATCAGGGGTTCCCCGGTTCTTTCGCGTGTTGGACTGGCCCGCGGGCCTTGCCCAAATGCTGGAACATGGCGCGCATACCGAGGCCGAGGACAGTGACGGCAACACCGCGATCATGTCGGCGGTCTGGAACCGGAATTGGCAGTCCATCGATGTGCTGCTGACCCATGGGGCACGGATCGATCACGTCAACCGCAAAGGAACGAGTCTGCGCGACATGGCGTCGATAGCAAGCACATGGGATCGCGAAATACCACCGCAGTTAGCTGCGCTTATGGCGCGCCTCCATTAGGATCGCGCCCGCAGCCATTGCCGGTTTATCGCCGGCCGTCACCACGCTCCGCATCTGGCACCACCGGCGGCCACATTGGCACAACACGATGCAGGAGGCGGGTGCCGTCCACCTCGTCACGAGCCGACGGATCGTGGGATGTTCCCCGCCACGATCGTGCGAAAAACGCTGCGGGATGCGACAGAGGCCACATGAAACGACTCTTGCTGCTTGGAGTTTCGGCGGGCGCCGGCCATCAACGCGCGGCAGCCGCGCTAGCCGCCTGGGGCGCCGGCCGGGCCGAGGTCCAGCACTGGGACGTGCTCGATTTCGTCTCCGCCACGTTTCGCAAGGTCTACGCGGACGCCTATATCCGGCTCGTCAACAACCATCCCGAATGGTGGCGGCTGATCTACAACGCCAGCGGCAACGCCGACGCGAGCTCCCCTGGGCAACGTCTGCGCCGGGTGGTGGAACGAGGTAACACGCGCGACCTGATCCAGGCGATCCAGGCGTTCCGGCCGGATCGGATCGTCTGCACCCATTTCCTGCCGGCGGAGATCCTGAGCCACGAGATTGCCCGCGGCCGCGCCGGCGCTCCGGTCTATGTCCAGGTCACGGATTTCGACTTGCACCCGATGTGGGTCACGCCGGGCATGGCGGGCTATTTCGCGGCCAACGAGGAAGTCGCCGCCCGCCTGACCGCCTGCGGCCCGGTTGTCGCGGCGACCTGGGTCACCGGCATCCCGGTCATGCCGGAATTCGACCCTGCGCGTGGCCCGTCACGCGAAGCGGCGCGGCGTGAAGTCGCGCCTGGCGTGGAAGGTCCCATCGTGCTGTTGATGGGAGGCGGGAGCGGCGTCGGCGGCCTGGCGACACAGGCTGAGGCCCTGCTGCGCCTCGATCAGGCACCGGCCGTCATCGCCCTGGCCGGCCGGAGCGCGGCGGCGCTGGCCGAACTCCAGGAACTGGCGGCGAAGTTCCCTGGCCGTCTGACGCCGATGGGCTTCACCGACCGGATCCCGGCGCTGATGCGGGCCGCCGATCTGGTCGTGACCAAGCCCGGCGGATTGTCCACCTCGGAATGCCTCGCTCTTGGCCTGCCGATGATCCTCTCGGCACCCATTCCCGGGCAGGAGGAACGCAACGCCGATTACCTGCTGGAGGAAGGCGCCGCCCTGAAGGCGATCGATGTCCTGGCGTTGCGACTGCGCGCGGGGGCGTTGCTTGGCGATCCGCCGCGACTGGCGAGAATGGCGGTGCGAGCCCGCGCGATTGGCCGGCCTTATGCCGCCCGCGACGTCCTGGATCAGGTGCTGGCGTGAGTTGGGACGGCCGCGCCGCCGCCACAGATCCAAACCCCCGCCTGTCGCTGGCCGCGAGCCTGCTGACGGTTCTGGTGCTGGCGCTACTGCTCGCCAATGAAGAAGTCCAGATCGAGGGCGCCGCGGGGTGGGCGGCCGACCTGCCGACGTGGCGGATCGAGGGTGGCTGGTTGCTCGGCTTCTTCTGGGGTGGGCGGCCAATGACCGGCTACCACGTTTATATTTTCAGTTTCGTCGGGCTGTTCTTCCACTTCCCCTTCGCGTTCTTCTGGCGCTGGTCCTGGCGGGCCGAGGCGCGGGCGCTCGCGTCGATCGCGCTGTTCTGGGTGAGCGAGGATTTTCTGTGGTTCCTCGTGAACCCCGCGTTCGGTTGGACAAGGTTCGCGCCGTCCTTCGTACCCTGGCATCACCACTGGCTTCTTGGGGCCCCGACCGACTACTGGCTGGGCTTACTGGCCTGCGCGCTGTTTGGCGCGTTTTCGGCACGAGACAACGCCCGGGCTGCGGCAGCCTGAGGGCGCTACCGCGCCCTGATCGGCGGCACACCGCACGAATTGCCCAAAGTTGTACCGAGCCCCAGGGCTTCGCTATCGGTGCAGTCGCCATTGCACCAACGCGTCGAAAACGTTGAGGAACCGCTTGCGGCACGAACCTTTCGAGAATGTCGGGAATCCACCCAAAACGGCGATAGGATGCCTGGGTGGCAACCGCTGGAATCGACCCAATGCGGTCCTACCTTGAGTCCGATCACGCTGCGTCGAAAGGGAATACGCGCTTCCAATCTTTCTTCATGCTGACCAGCGTCCACCCACGCTTCGGCCCTTCGTCAAGGCCACGGGCGAGTTTGGCCAGGCCTGCCTCCCGATCGTACGCGAACTCGCGTTCCGCATCGTCGTGGTGAACAATCAGGGCAAAACGCGCGCCCGCGCCGCCTGCCACCCATTCGAGCATGGCGAAATCCCCATCGGAGTTGCCGAAGGCCGCGATGGGACGGCGTCCAATAAAATTGTTGATTCCGACCGGCTTGTCGTCCTTATCGTTGTAGAAGTTCAGCTTCGGTTGCCGTACCAGCACCGGCCTGCCCTCCCTGACTTTGTACTTCGTCACGATGCTGCTTCCCACGACATTTTCAGGAGGAATGCCGTAGACCGCCTCACTGAACGTGCGCATGAACTCAATGCCGCCGCCGGAGACGATAAAGGTTTTGAAATCATGTGCTCGCAGGAAGGTTAGTACTTCGAGCATTGGTTGATACGTAAGTTCCGTATAGGGCCGCTTGAATTTTAGATGCTGGGCCGTCGTAATCCAATCCTTCACGATGAGTTCGAATTCCTCGGTGGTCATCCCCGCATGGGTAGCCATCCCCAATTCTTCGAGGCCGGCCATGCCGGCGGCTGCCACCGCTTTCATGTCGTTCTCCAGCACGGCCTTGAACGGAGGCTGGTTCCGCCACTCGGGATGTTGGGACGCCAACGCATGCACTCGGTCCAGCAGAAAAGCGAGTTGGACCGGGACTGGCGATTCAGCCCACAATGTGCCGTCGTTGTCGAAGACCGCGATGCGGTCCACCGCGGGGACGAAGTCCGGACCTCCGGCGGTTGTCACGCGTCCTACAAAATCAATGATGGATCGCTTTGCCGCGCTTTCAGTCCATGAAGCCAGCGCTTTGTTTGCCACGATTCCCTCCAGAGTTTCGTTGGTGCGGTGTTTAGTTTCCAAATTGATAGATGGCGGCCCCGTCGATCACGACGATTTCATCTGCAATGGTCCGGTACCCTGGTCCCCATCTTGTCCAAAGCGGCGATAGCTGCGACCACTGGCATACACCTCCGCATCCGCCCCTTCGCGCCCACTCAAACTGCCCCACTACGCCTGGATTGGTGTGACCTCTCGGGGGAGACTGCTTCGCTTCGTTCGCAATGACGGGGTCGGCCGCCCGGCCACCAGTGCTTTCTTAACCCGCTAGCGTCCGCGCCCGCCGCGCCTCGTACGCCAGCAGGTGCGCATAAGCGATCCGCAGCAGCGCGTGGCTGCCCGCCGCATCGCCGCCACGCCTTAGCAGATCGCCAATCACATGCTCCACCTCGGTCCGCGCCCCTTGCTCCACATCTCGCAACATCGACGCGGTGAACCCGGAACCCGCAGCGGTGAACATGCCGCGGTTGCGCTGCATCGCCGCCGGGCGCGGCGCGAAATCCTGCCGCCCTGCGATCGCGGCGCATTCCTCCAGCATCGACGTCGAGAGGTCCGCTGCTCCCGCCGCCACGATGTCGCCCACGGGTGCCCGCATCAGGCAGGTGATGCCGGCGGCGGTGGCGATGAACACCCACTTCTCCCACATCTCCTGCAAGACGACGTCGGTCGCACGGACATCGAATGTCGCTCCCGTGAAAGCCGCCAAAATCGCGCGGCTCCGCTCCGTCGTGGAGCCGTCTCGCTCGCCGAACGACAGCGTATGCGTCGGCGCCAGATGCAGGATGCGCCCCTCCGCATCGAGCGTGGTCGATATCGCACACCACCCGCCCAGCACTGCCGCCGCCCCGAACCGTTGCTCCAGCAGTTCGAGGTGCCGGATGCCATTCAGCATCGGCAGGATCGCCGTGTTCGGGCCGACCGCGGGCGCAAAGGACTGCATCGCATCCGGCAGGTCGTACGCCTTGCAGCTCAACAGGATCAGGTCGAATTGCTCGCGCAATGCGTCGGCTTGCACCGTCGGCGCCAGCTGATCGACGTCGCCGCTCGGGCTGCGGATCGACAACCCGGTGCGCGCCAATTGCTCCGCCCGGCGCGGGCGCACCAGAAACGTCACATCGCGCCCGGCTTGCAGCAGGCGTCCGCCGAAATAGCCGCCGATGGAGCCGGCGCCGACGACCAGGATGCGCATGGTTCAGTCCCTTTCCGTTGGCCCGCAGCGGCTGGGCGAAGCGTCGATCACGCGGTGTAGCGCGAGGCCGCGTGCACCTGGCGAAAGTTGGGAAGCATCGCCAGCCGCGCTGCCGAGAAATTCTCCCATTGCGCAACATCTGGCAATGAGGGGATGGTGATCGCCTCGCGCCGGTCGAACCCGACCAGGGCCGCATCGACGAGTTCGCCGACATCCATGACGCCCGGAATAGTAGCAATGTCGCGGCCCGACCGTTCCCAGATCTCGGTGCGCGTCGCCGAGGGCAGCACCGCCTGCACATAAAGGCCGCGCCCGGCAAGTTCGGTTTGCAGCGCTTGCGAAAATGTCAGCACGAACGCCTTGGTCGCCGCGTAGATGCCCGGCATGACCTCGGGCGCGACGGCCAGCACGGACGACAGGTTGATGATCGCACCGGCACCCGCCGCCAGAAACCGCGGAACAACCGCGCCGGCCAGACGCGTCACCGCGGTGATGTTCAATCGAATGAGCCGGTCGAGCGTGTCCAGATCCGGTTCGACGAAGCCACCGGGCGCCGCGGCGCCGGCATTGTTGACCAGCAATCCGATACGCCTGTCTTGCCGCAACCGCTGCTCCACCGCCTGAAGCTCCGCCGCCACGGTCAGATCGGCCGGCAGGACGTCGATGGCAACACCGGTCTGTTCGCGCAACTGCGTGGCGAGCGCTGCCATGCGCGCGATGTCCCGCGCCACCAGCACCAGGTCGTAGCCACGGCGGGCCAGGCGATCCGCATAGGTCGCACCGATGCCTGAAGAGGCACCGGTGATCAGCGCTGCACCCAGATCTCGGTTTGCCATATCGCTTCTCCATTCACCATTTATACATGACGATTGTCATCATTGAGAATATATGATACTCGTCATCAAACGTGTCAAGCGGGAATTTCCGCGACAGGAGGCAGCGATGCGGGTCAGCCGGGAGCAGGCGGCGGAGAATCATGAAAGGATCGTCGAGGCTGCGTCGAGGCTGTTCCGGCAGAACGGCTTCGATGGGGTCGGCGTAGATACGATCATGCAGCAGGCCGGGCTGACGCATGGCGGCTTCTACGGGCATTTCAAATCCAAGGACGATCTTGCTGCCCAGGCGGTGGCGCGCGCGCTGGAGCGATCGGCGGAGCGCCAGAGCAAGCATGCGGACCTTGCCGATCTGGTGGCCGATTATCTATCGCCGCGGCACCGGGACGACCGAGGCAATGGCTGTGCCATCGCTGCTCTGGGCGCCGACATCGCACGCGAGGGCACCGCGGTTCGTCACGGCCTGACCGCACATATCCGCGGCCAACTCGAACGTTTGGGCCGATTGCTCAAAGGCGGCACGGCGGCGAACCGACGCAAGCGAGCGATTGCGACGCTCGCTGGCATGGTCGGTGCATTGACGCTGGCGCGCGCCGTTGACGATCCCGCGCTTTCGAAGGAAATCCTCGCGGCGGCACGGGACGTGTTCGGGAAACCGGCGGCGTAGAGATTCCATGTCATGGCTGGCGAATGCCGGCCACCCACGACTTTGCCGTGCGTCACAAAGAAAAGACGTGGGTGACCGGGCCAAGCCCGGTCATGACACGGTGGACAGTGGCGCCCGATCGCAGCATTCCCTGAGGCTCACTGTCGTTCTGGACTTCGACCATGCCAATCATGATCCCCCGCGTCCTCCCCGTACTGCTCTTGTTGTTCACCCTGCGCGCGGCATGGGCCGATGCGTTGTGGCAGACACTGCCCCCCACGCCGGCCCCGGTGGCGGCAGAGCAAACCGGCCGCGCCAAGGTCAACGGCATCAGCCTGTATTATGCAACGATCGGCCACGGCTCGCCCGTGGTGTTGCTGCATGGCGGCCTGGCCAACTCGGATTATTGGGGCAACCAGGTGAAGGCGCTGGCGCCGACCCACACCGTCATTCTGATGGACAGCCGCGGTCACGGCCGCAGCACGCGCGACGCCCGTCCGTTCGGCTACGACCTGATGGCCGACGATGTGGTGGGCTTGCTCGACACGCTGCACATCGCCCGCGCCGACGTGGTGGGCTGGAGCGACGGAGCGATCCTCGGGTTGGATCTGGCGATCCGCCATCCCGATCGCGTCGGCAAAATCTTCGCCTTCGCCGCCAACACCGTGACTTCAGGCGTGCAGGACGGCGTCGAGAAGAATCCGACCTTCGCCCGCTACATCGACCGCGCCGGCCACGAATATGCACGGCTGTCCGCCACACCGACGCAATACGATGCCTTCGTCGCGCAGATCGGCAAGATGTGGGAGACCGAGCCGAACTGGACCGACGCCCAGCTTCAGTCGATCCGGACTCCGGTCCTGGTGGTGGACGGCGACCACGACGAGGCGATCAAGCGCGCGCATACCGAGTACATTGCCGCGACGATCCCGGGGGCCGGGCTGCTGATCCTGCCGAACGTCAGTCATTTCGCGTTCCTCCAGGACCCGGCGCTGTTCGATGCCGCGCTGCTGCATTTCCTCGGCGACCGATAGCGGTCTATCCTTCGCGCCTATTCGACACAGGAGGAAGCCATGCTGGCATTCGGCGCTGCGATGTTCTTCACCGACTATTCGATGGCGCCCGGCGAGCTCGGCGTCGCGCTGGAGCAGCGAGGGTTTGAGTTGGTGTGGGCGCCAGAGCATTCGCATATACCGCTCAGCCGGAAGACCGCGCCGGCCGGCGGCGGCGAGCTGGCGAAGAAATACTACGACACGATGGACCCGTTCGTGACGCTGACCGTCGCGGCGATGGCGACCAAGACGCTGAAGGTCGCGACCGGTGTGTGCCTGGTGGCGCAGCGCGATCCGATCCAGACCGCCAAGCTGGTGGCGTCGATCGACCAGGTCTCCGGCGGCCGCTTCCTGTTCGGCATCGGCAATGGCTGGAACCAGGACGAGATGGAGAACCACGGCACCGTGTTCGCAACGCGCCACAAGCTGGCGCGCGAGCGGGTGGAGGCGATGAAGGCGATCTGGACGCAGACCAAAGCCGAGTATCACGGCGAGTTCGTCAATTTCGATCCGATGATGACGTGGCCGAAGCCGGTGCAGAAGCCGCATCCGCCGGTGATCGTCGGCGGTGCGTTCCCGTATTCGGCGCGCCGGGCGATCCGTTACGGGGACGGCTGGATTCCGCATGCGTCGCGCGGAAGTTACGGCGAGATCGCCGACATGCTGCCGGAATTCCGCAAGATGGCGACTGCGGCCGGCCGCGATCCGGCTTCGATCGAGACCACCGTGTGGGCGCCCAAGCCCGATGCCGATCTGATGAAGCGCTATGAGGACCTTGGCGTGAAGCGGGTGGTGTTCAATTTGGAGTTCAGAGAAGGCGGACACGGTCCTGCCGGTGGTGGATGCTTGGGAGAAGGTGATGCGGGCGGCGAACGGGTAAATGCGGCTCATTGCGTAGGGAACGCGGTGGTTCGCTTGTCCGCAAGCAAGTTAGATTCACCACAAAGACACAAAGGCACGAAGTCCTTATAACATTGCGAGCAGCCTTCGATGCCGCGGTGCCCGTCGTGCGACATGGACTTCGTGCCTTTGTGTCTTTGTGGTGAATTTAACTTGCTTGCGGAGCCGCGAACCACCGCCGAGCCCAGCACCAGGAAGCGGCCCATGCCCAAACTCTCCCCTTTCCGCATCGCCATCCCGGACGCGGCCATCGCCGCGATCCACCAGCGCATCCGCGACTTCTCCTGGGACACCATGCCGGTCCTGGAGGAGCATGGCGATCCCTGGTCCGCCGGCGCCAGCATCCCGTTCATGCGGGACCTGTGCGACCACTGGCTGCATCGCTTCGACTGGCGCGCGCAGGAAGCCGCGATCAACCGCTTCCCACAGTTCCTCGCCACCATCGACGGCCAGGACATCCACGTGCTGCACGAGCGTGGCTCCGGCCCGCATGACACCGCGTTGGTGCTCACGCATGGCTGGCCCGGATCGATCGTCGAGTTCCTCCATGTGATCGACCGCTTCGCGCATCCCGAACGGTTCGGTGGCGCGGCCGAGGACGGCATCGACGTCGTGGTCCCTGCGCTGCCCGGCTTCGGATTTTCCGCCCGCCCCGCGGCACCGATCGGTCCGCGCGGTGTCGCCGCGTTATGGGACCGGCTGTTGCGCGAGACCCTCGGCTACCAGCGCTACATCGCGCAGGGCGGCGACTGGGGCTCGATGGTGTCCGCCATGGCCGGGCTGCACCACGCATCGCCGCAAGGCGGCTGCATCGCGATCCACATCAACATGCTCGGCACGCGCGGCGACGCCGGCCCGGCGAACGACGAGGAGCGCGCGTTCGAGCAACGCTGCCAGCCATTCCTGCGCGATGGCTTCGCCTATGCCGAGACGCACCGCACCCGGCCGCAGACCCTGGCCTATGCGATGGCCGACAATCCGGTCGCCCAGGCCGCCTGGATCGTCGACAAATTCCACGCCTGGTCGGATCTGCGCGACGTGCATAGCTTCGACACGCTGCTGACCAACCTGATGTTGTACGTGGCGACGGGGAATTTTTCCACCGCCACATGGATCTATCGGGCCGCCCACATCGAGGGCGTGCGGCGGCTGCCACCGGGCTCGCGCATCGAGGTCCCCACCGGTTTCGCCAGCTTTCCGTGCGAGCTTCGGCCGCGGCCGCCGCGTAGCGTGTTGGAAAAAACCTACAACCTTGTGCATTTCAGCGAGTTCGAACGCGGCGGCCATTTCGCGGCACTGGAACAGCAGGATGCTTTCGTGACGGATGTGAGCGCCTTCGTCCGCCACGTCAGAGCGATGCCGCGCTGACCTGCCGAGGCGTATTGGTCCGCTACAGCACAGGGAACGTCGGCGCCTCACCCCCGGAACGCAGCGCGGCGCCGAGCGCAATCTCGAGCCCTCGACAAACAGAATGGTGATAGGAAGGCTCGGTGTCGGCACGCTGGCTGGCGCGGCGGCATCCCATGATCATGGTCACTGCAGAAGATGCAAACACCATACGCGGGCTGGTTTGAAGGATAGACGGATCGGCTTCAGGAACGCCGGCGCAAAAACCCGACGCCCAGCACCGCCGTGCTGAGAATGGCGAGTGTAGCGGGTTCTGGCATCGGCGCCGACGGCAACGGATCCGACGCGAGACCCCAGAAGTTTCCCGTCGCTCCGGTCACGGCCGGACCGGTAGTCGTCGCCCCGGTGGTCGGGTCGACCGTGTCCACGCTCAAGCTCGGCGAATCCTCGCCACCGTATAGTGTGCCGCCCTCCAGCAGCAGCGCACCCAACTCCGCACCACCCGTGCCGCCGACGAGCGTTGCCGTACCGTTGCTGGTGCTCAGCGTGTAGAGATCGGGGCTGTTGGCGGCATACAGCGTACCCGAATTGGCAGACTCGCCCAGAAACCCATTGACGAATGAGAACCCAGTCGGCCCGATCAGTGTGGCGGCACCGTTGGCGGGATTGATCGAGTAGAGATTGAAGCTCGAGTCAATCGCGTATAGACCGCTCGTCGTCGAACCGAAATCTTCGTACGTAATCGGCACGGGACATCCGCGTGCATCTGCGGTGCCACCTGCGCCGGCTTGGGTCCCCGCACGGCAAGGGGGACCGACGGCGCAGTAGGGTAAAACCATAAACTCACCCGGATGCGATCGGGGGCGGGCGGCTGCACGGCTGCTCCCGCCCTCCGCGACCCAACGGCTGCTCCTTGGACGCGGACCGGGTGCTCCACCCGAGGAAGGTATGGACCGCTTCGCCAGATTTCTTGTCGGCGCGGTCCCGTGCTTCGGTGGCACCGCGGTGGGGATCCCGCGCCGCGCCGCCAAGCGAGAGACGCTCTACATTTTATCATGCGTGAGATTGGACTAAGACACGAAGGATGCGCCGCGCCATACCACCCCCTGCTCGAGGTGACTCTGCGCCGGCGCTGGCGCCAGGCCCGATTCCCGCCGGCAAGCCCCTGGCACGCCGCACGGGGGACTGTGCCGAATTGCTCTGCGTGCGCGGCCTGGTACAGGGCGTCGGCTTCCGCCCCACCGTCTGGCGGCTGGCGCGCGAGCACGGGCTGCGCGGCTGGGTCGGCAATGACGGCGGCGGCGTGACGGCGCTGCTGTGCGGCGCGCCGGCCGCTATCTCCCGGCTGGTGGAAGCCCTGCGGCGGGACCCGCCACTGCTCGCCCGAATCGATGCGATCGAACGGATCCCCACCGAGGAGCCGCCGGACTGCACCGACTTCCGCATCGTCGAGAGCCACGCGGACGCCGTGCATACCGGTGTGGTGGCGGATGCGGCGACCTGCCAGGCTTGTCGGGCGGAGATCTTCGATCCTGCGGCGCGACGCTACCGTTATCCGTTTGCCAACTGCACGCTGTGCGGGCCGCGGCTTTCGATCATCGAGGCGATCCCGTACGACCGCGCCTCCACCACCATGCGGGCGTTCCGCATGTGCGCCGCCTGTTCGGCGGAGTATCGCGACCAGGCGGACCGCCGCTTCCACGCGCAACCGATCGCGTGCCCCGTCTGCGGGCCACACGTCTGGCTGGAACCTGCGCTGCCGGACGCCGACGCGATCGACGCAGCGCGGGCGCTGCTGCTGGCCGGCCGAATCGTCGCGGTGAAGGCGCTGGGCGGGTTCCACCTCGCCTGCGACGCAACCGACGCGGCCGCGGTCGCGCGTCTGCGCAGCGCCAAGCGGCGCGACGCGAAACCGTTCGCCCTGATGGCGCGCGACGTGGACGTGATCCGCCGCTACGCCGTGGTGACGGACGCCGAGGAAGCGGCATTGCGCAGCGTGGCCGCGCCGATCGTGCTGCTACAAGTTACTCCCCCTCCCTCAAGGGGAGGGGGAGTAGTTTTCTATCACGACCCCTTGCCCGGTATCGCCCCCGGCCTGACCTCGCTCGGCTTCATGCTGCCATCCACGCCGCTGCATCACCTGTTGTTGCGCGACATCGATCGCCCCGTGGTGATGACCAGCGGTAACCTCGCCGACGAGCCGCAGTGTATCGGCAACGACGAGGCACTGGCCCGGCTGCGGGGCATTGCCGACCACTTTCTGCTGCACGACCGTGACATCGCCCGGCGCGTCGATGATTCGATCGTACGCGCGATGGGCGGTGCGGTCCGCGTGCTGCGGCGCGCCCGCGGCTACGCGCCCATACCGCTGGCATTGCCGGCGGGGTTCGATGCCGCGCCGGCGCTGCTGGCCATGGGCGGCGAACTGAAAAGCACCTTTGCGCTGCTGCGCGACGGCCAGGCCGTGCTGTCGCACCACATCGGCGATCTGGAGAATGCCCCGACCTTCGCCGACTACCGCCGATCGATAGAGCGGTACCGGGCGCTGTTTCAGCACGCCCCGGCCGCGATCGCGGTCGATTGCCATCCGGACTACCTGTCCACCAAATATGGGCGCGACCTCGCGGCACAGACCTCGCTGCCGGTCATCGCGGTGCAGCACCATCATGCGCACCTGGCGGCCTGCCTGGCGGAAAACGGCGTGCCGCGCGACACTGAGCCGGTGCTCGGCATCGTGCTCGATGGGCTGGGCTGGGGCGATGACGGCACCGTCTGGGGCGGCGAGTTCCTCCGCGGCGACTACCGCGGCTTTCGCCGGCTGGCCTGCCTCAAGCCAGTGGCGATGCCGGGCGGCGCGCAGGCAATCCGCGAGCCATGGCGCAATGCTCACGCCCAGATCGCCGCATCGCTCGGCTGGCCGGACTTCGACGCCGCGTTCGGACACACCGAGCTGGCGCAGTACCTCGCCGCAAAGCCCAGGGCCGTGCTGGACGGCATGATCGCCCGCGGCGTTAACGCGCCTCGGTCCAGTTCCTGCGGACGGCTGTTCGACGCGGTCGCCGCCGCTTCCGGCCTCTGCCGGGAACGCGCGCTGTACCAGGGCCACGCCGCGATGCTGCTCGAAGCAGCCGCCGATACCGCGGCGGCAGACGACGATGGCGCCGCGTATCCCTTTGCCATTGCCGAGGCATCCGCCTCTGGCCCGATGCTTCTCGACCCGGCTCCGCTATGGCCCGCATTGCTCGGCGACATCGCCGCCGGCGCACCCGTCTCGCTGATCGCCGCCCGCTTCCATGCCGGCTTGGCACGCGGCATCGCTCAGGTCGTGGCGGCACTCCGCGTCACCGGACGTGTCGCCCTGTCCGGCGGCGTGTTCCAGAACCGGCTGCTGCTGGAACTGGTGGTGCGGCGGCTGACAGCGCAGGGGCTGGACGTGTTGACGCATCGCTCGGTGCCGGCCAGTGACGGCGGTCTGGCGCTTGGCCAGGCCGCGGTGGCGGCGGCCCGCTTGTTGGCCGGCGACACAGCAGGAGACTGAAACTCATGTGCCTGGGCATTCCCGGACAAATCGTCGCGGTGATCGATGCGGCGGACGCCATGGCGATGGTCGAGGTCGGCGGCGTGCGGCGGCCGGTCAATGTCAGCTTCGTCCTGGATGACCGGCCGGCCGAGGCCTGCATCGGCGAATGGGTGCTCATCCATGTCGGTTTCGCAATGAGTAGGATTGACGCGGAGGAAGCGGCGCGGACGTTGGCGCTGTTGCAGGAGTTGGGAGAATTGCAGGCGGAACTGGATGCCATGCAGCCCGAGGGCGACGCAGATGGGCAGGGCGACCGGAAGCCTGATCGGCTGTGAGGGCGTCACTAAGGCGACGCGCAACAATAGACGCATCAGTTGCCGCACGGATCGTGCGTCCCCGTCATGGCCGGCCTTGTGCCGGCCATCCACGCCTTTGCTCGCACCAGCATTGCAAGGCGTGGATGGCCGGCACAAGGCCGGCCATGACGGGGGAACGGATCGGCTCGTCACCAATCGAACTTGTTCATTGTTGCGCGTCGCCAAAGTGTCGGTCCGGGAACAAGTCCTCCTCCAGGTGATCGCGCTGCAAATTCCGTGTCATGGCCGGCCGTCGGGCGCTTGACCCGAGGGCCGGCCATGACACGGAATTTGCAGCGCGATCAGCGGATTCGTTTGTTGCCGGGCGGTCCCTAAGGCGCCAGGACTGATCTGGATCATTGCCAGCCAATGCCCGGCGCCCGCATGGAGACGCGCATGACGACCCCTCGCATCCCGCGCGGCCTGGAGCCCATCTTGCGTCGCGCCGGCGCGATGGACCCGCCGGCATGAAATACGTTGACGAATTCCGCGACCCGGATAGGGCGCGTTCGCTGGTGCAGGACATCGGCCGGCTGCTGCTGCGCATTCCGGCTACCCGCCGGCGACCCTTGCAGATCATGGAGGTGTGCGGCGGCCACACCCACACGATCTTCCGCTACGGCATCCAGCAGATGCTGCCGGACGCGCTGGAATACGTGCATGGGCCGGGCTGCCCGGTCTGCGTCCTGCCGATGGGCCGGGTCGATGACTGCGTCGCGCTGGCGGAGCGGCCGGAGGTCATCTTCACCACGTTCGGCGACGCCGTGCGCGTGCCCGGCTCGCGTAAGAGCCTGCTGAAAGCCAAGGCCGAGGGCGCCGACGTGCGCATGGTCTATTCGCCGCTGGACGCGCTGGCGCTGGCCGCGAAAAACCCTGGCCGGGAGGTGATCTTCTTCGGCCTCGGCTTCGAGACCACGATGCCGAGCACGGCGATGACGCTGATCCAGGCGCGCAAGCAGGGGGTGCGGAACTTCTCGCTGTTCTGCAACCACATCACCATCATCCCGACGATGAAGGCGATCCTCGATGCGCCCGATCTGCGGCTGGACGGGTTCGTCGGGCCCGGCCATGTCAGCATGGTGATCGGCACGCGCTGCTACGAGTTCATTGCCCGCGACTATGGGAAACCAATCACGGTTGCCGGGTTCGAACCGTTGGACCTGCTGCAATCGACCTGGATGGTGCTGAAGCAACTCGCCGAGGGCCGCTGCGAGGTGGAGAACCAATACGCCCGGGTGGTCCCCGCCGACGGCAATCCGCGCGCGCTGGCGGCCATCGCCGAGGTGTTCGAACCGCGGGAATTCTTCGAATGGCGCGGCCTGGGTTCGATCGACCAATCCGGCGTGCGCATCCGCCCGACCTACGCCGCGTTCGACGCGGAGCGCAAATTCGGCGTGCCGAACATCAGCATCGCCGACCCGCAGGCCTGCCAGTGCGGCGAGGTGCTGAAAGGCATCATCAAACCACACCAGTGCAAGGTGTTCGGCACCGCTTGCACACCGGAGATGCCGCTGGGATCGCTGATGGTCTCCAGCGAGGGCGCCTGCGCCGCGTATTACAGCTACGGCCGCCGCACCGCTGGTACGGTTCCAGCATGACGGCCGGACCCGTTCGTCATGGCGGGCGAAGGCCCGCCATCCACGACTTTCCCTGCTGCACGCGACAAAGTCGTGGATGGCGGGCCTTCGCCCGCCATGACGAATGGGCCGAGGCGACGCGGGGTCATTACATGGATTACGCGCCATGACCACCCCTGTGCGCGATGCGTTCATTAACCTGTCGCACGGCAGCGGCGGCAAGGCGATGCGCGCGCTGATCGATGATGTTTTCGTTGGCGCCTTCGGCGGCTCTGGCTCCGCCACGATGGAGGACAGCGCCACGCTGCCGCTGGCCGACATGCAGCGCCACGGCGACCGGCTGGCATTCACCACCGACAGCTATGTGGTAGATCCGCTGTTCTTCCCCGGCGCCGACATTGGTGCTCTGGCGGTTGCCGGCACGGTGAACGACCTGGCGGTCAGCGGCGCCCGGCCGCTGCTTCTGTCCTGCGGCATGGTGCTGGAAGAGGGCTTGCCGTTGGAAACGCTGCGCCGCGTGGCGCTCAGCATGCGCCGCATGGCGGATCGTGCCGGGGTGACGATCGTTACGGGCGATACCAAGGTGGTGGAGCGCGGCGCCGCCGACAAGCTGTTCGTCAACACCTCGGGCATCGGCGTCATCGCACCCGGCATCGCGATATCGGCGGCCAACGCGCGGCCAGGCGACGCGGTGATCGTCAGCGGCACGCTGGGCGAGCATGGCGTCGCGGTCCTGATCGCCCGCAATCAGCTCGCACTGGAGGCGGAGGTCGAAAGCGACTGTCAGCCGCTGCATGGCCTGGTCGCGGCCATCCTGGACGCCTGTCCCGCCACGCACTGCCTGCGCGATGCAACGCGTGGCGGCATCGCCACTGTGCTGAACGAATTCGCCAGCAGTTCCGGCGTCGGGATTCGCATCCACGAGCATGCCCTGCCGATACAGGAAGTGGTGCGCGGCGCCTGCGAAATTCTCGGCCTCGATCCGCTTTACCTGGCCAACGAGGGCAAGCTGGTTGCCGTGGTTCCGGCGGACGACGCCGATCGCGTGCTGGCTGCCATGCGCGCCCACCCGGCTGGGGCAGCAGCCTCGATCATCGGCGAGGTGACACGCGAACCATCAGGCATGGTGATCATGCAAACCGCATTCGGCGGCGAGCGCATCGTCGACATGCTGGTCGGCGACCAACTGCCGCGGATCTGCTGACATGCACGAATTGAGTCTCGCCACCGCCGTTGTCGAAGCCTGCGCCGAACGGGCGGCGGGCGCGCGCGTGTTGCGCGTCCGGCTGGAGATTGGCCAGCTTGCGGCGGTGTTGCCGGACTCGCTGCGGTTCTGTTTCGAGGCCTGCGCTCAGGGCACCGCGGTGGAAGGCGCCGCGTTGGAAATCATGGAAACGCCTGGCCGCGCGGTGTGCGAAGCATGCGGCGGTCGCGTCGCCCTGGCATCGCCATTCGGCCGCTGCGACTGCGGCGGCATATTGCGTATCGTCGCTGGCGACGAACTGCGGATCAAGGACATGGAGATCGCGTGATGTGTGCAACGTGCGGCTGCGGCTCGGACGCGATGACGATCGATGGGGTGGATGTGCACGCCGAGCCCGGCCATCCGCACGCGCACGACCATGCTCATCCACACGACGATGCGGCGCCGGCGCGTGGCCGTGTCGTGTCGCTGGAACAGGACATTCTGGCAAAGAACCAATTGCTGGCCGAACGCAACCGCGGCTGGTTCGCCGGGCGGGAGGTGTTCGCCGTCAACCTCATGAGTTCGCCCGGTGCCGGCAAGACCAGCATCCTGGAACGCACCATCCGCGAACTGCGGGAGAAACTGCCGATCAGCGTGCTGGAGGGGGACCAGGCGTCCTCGGCCGATGCCGATCGCATTCGCGCCGCCGGCGTCCCGGTGGTGCAGATCAACACCGGCGCCGGCTGCCACCTCGACGCCCACATGGTGGCGCATGGCGTCGAGCGGCTGGGCCTGGCGCGCGGCGCACTGTTGTTGATCGAGAATGTCGGCAACCTGGTCTGTCCGGCGCTGTTCGATCTGGGAGAGCACGCGCGGGTGGTGGTCGTATCGGTCACCGAGGGTGACGACAAGCCGCTGAAATATCCTCACATGTTTCGCGCCGGGCAAATGCTGCTGATCAACAAGCTGGACCTGCTGCCCTATGTGCGCTTCGACGTGGAGCGCTGCATCGATCGTGCCCGCCAGATCAACCCGGACATCCAGGTGCTGCTGGTGTCGGCCGAGACCGGCGAAGGCATGCCGGCCTGGTACGAGTGGCTGTCCGCGCACCATGCGGGCGTCATTGGTCCGGCATAATCTGCGATCAGGATTGACATAACGGCACCGGCTGCCCGGTTCGTCATGGCCGGCTTGACCCGGCCATCTTTCGCCGCACCGTGCTGCATGGGTGACCGGGTGATCCTTCATTTGAGCCGCGGATGGTGGGCCGGAGCCTGCCCCCGGGCGCTTGACCCGGGGCCCGCTGTGACGCGGTGGCAGGCCCTGGCTGTCGGCGGCCGCTCGGCCGGCGCTGCCGCCTCAGAACCGCTCCACCCAGGGCCGCAGCTCGACCTCCCAGGTCCAGGCACTGCGAGGCTGGTTGGCTACCTGCCAATAGGTCTCGGCGATGGCGTCTGGATCCAGCATGCTGTCGGGTTTTTCCGCCGGGTCCGGGCGCGTGGCGCTGCGGATGCCGCCGTCGATGACGAAATGCGCGACGTGCAGCCCCTGCGGCGCCAGTTCCCGCGCCATGCTTTGCGCCAGGCCGCGCAGCGCGAACTTGCCCATGGCGAACGCCGCCGAGTGCACGTAGCCCTTCACGCTGGCGGAGGCGCCGGTGAACAGGATCGCGCCGGTGCCGCGCGGCAGCATGTGGCGCGCCGCTTGCTGGCCGACCAGGAAGCCGCCAAAGGCGGACACCGCGATCGCCCGCGCCACCGCATCGGCGTCGAGGTCGGTGATCGGCCCGCGCGCGCGGGCGCTGGCGTTGTAGACCACGATGTCCGGCACGCCTGTCGTGGCAACCACCACGTCGAACAGGGCTGCCACTTCCTCCGTTTCCGCGGCCTCGCAGGCGAAGGTGACGGCGGCGGTTTCCTCCGCCAGCTTCGCCAGTCCCTCGGGATTGCGCGAGGCCAGCGCCACTTGCAGTCCGTGCCTCGCGAACAGGCGTGCCAGCGAGGCGCTGAGGCCGCTCCCCGCACCGACGATCAATGCCGACTTCATGTCCATGTCAGTCCTCCCGCGTAAGCTGAACTCGTGGCGCTGGTTTTATACGTGGTCCGGGGCGGTGTCTCGGTTCGGTTGCCACGTCACGCCCCGCGCCGGTTACGGAACGTGAATTCCCAGCGCATCCGCGGCCTCGGGCGAGGCGAAGATCGACCGGGCGTTGTGGCCGACACCCGGCACCTCGACCAAGCGCCAGTTGAACGGCCAGCCATGCTGCCGTGCAACCGCCTCGGCCTGGTGGAACGTGCTTTCCCCGCGGGCGAACCGCGTCGCGCCCTGCGCTTCGGCTTCGTCGTTCTGCACCAGGTTCTTCGACCCGGCGTCCTCCTGCCCCAGCAGGACGGTCACCGGCGCGGCGAGATAGCCTTGCAGCAGCGTTTCCGCCGACGGCACGCCTCGGAAACCATAGGGCGGGGCGTCTGTGAGGCTTGGCATACCCAGGTCGAGGGATTCGCGATCACAATCCGCCGCGCCTGGTTCGGTATGAAGGCCGCGAACCGGCTGAGGAACTGCGCGCCCGCCGAATGGCCAATCACCCAGTAAGGCATGTCCGGTCTGGCCTCCTGCCGGCGCAGCCAATCGGCCAGCTTCACGACGTACCAGCCGGTCCACAGCGCGCTGTCGCGGACGGTGCCGTCATGCTCTATCCCGCCGCGCTGGTAGCGCCAAATCGGGAACCGTTCCCGGTCGAACAGCGGCGCGGCAACCAGCAGACAGAACCGGTCGGCCAGCGGTATGGCGTCATCGCGGTAGGTGGCGGCGTTGCGATCCAGCCCGTGGAGCACCAGCAGCAGCCCGGCCGGCGTGCAGCCGCTGGGCCGATAGGTGAAGACGTCCAGATCGGTGTCGCCCAGGGCGGCGGTTTCCTGGCCGCTGGTGCCCGCCGCGGTCGGCAACGGGAACGTCGAGAGCAATGCGAGGGCAAGCCCGATCCGCGATAGGCGTCGCCGCATAGGCGTTCTCCGAAGGGCGGCTGGCTGGCGCCTTTAGTGACTGTCCGGCCCGTAGTGTCAGGCATGTAATACCAACCCGCCGAACGATTGGCTCTCGACCGCTTCGCACGGACCGCCCTATCCGTCATGGCCGGCACAAGGCCGGCCATGACGGTTAGGGACGGCCGTTGTCGTACGTCGATCGTTTTGCGGGCTGGTATGACACCGCATGACCGGCGGCGCCTCCGATGACAACACGAAAGCGTGTGCGGAGGCACCACAAGGCCATCGCCAACCGCGGTCGTTTCCGTGCTATCAAGATTGTCTGGATCGGGGGGATTTTACCGTGCGTCGTTTGATTCCATCGTTGGTCGTCATCCCGCTTCTGCTCGCCGCGGCGCCTGGGTTTGGCCAGAGCAATCCGTCGGCCGAGCAGATCATCAATGCGTTGAAGCCAACCGGTGACCTGCAAAGTGGGGGCACCCGAGGCATCCGGCTTGCCTCGCCGCCCGGTGCGTCATCGGCCGGACAAGGTATCGGGCAGGTGGCAACCCAGCCGATGGCGCGGGCGCAGCCTTCGGCGTACGGCCGGTCGATCAATCTGACAGTCATGTTTGCGACGGACTCGGCGCAGCTTACGCCTGAGGCAATGGCGACGCTGGATCAACTCGGCCGAGCGCTGAGCGATCGCGAGCTGGCGGACTACCGATTCCGCATCGAGGGGCATACCGATACCGTGGGTTCCCCCGATTACAACCAGTCACTGTCGGAACTGCGGGCCGCGGCGGTGGTGGCGTATCTGACCACCAAGTTCGGCGTCCCCAAGACGCGGCTGGAACCTGTTGGGATGGGCGAGCAGGGACTGCTGGTGCCGACGCCGCCGCAGACGCCAGAGGTTCGCAACCGGCGGGTACAGATCGTCAACCTCGGCGCGTGACGTGGCGGATCCGCGGCGTCTCGCTGATGGCGCGGGCGGGTTGCCGCCCGAGCCTGGGGCCGACGATAGGGTTCGGATAGTCCCCCCCGCCAGGAAGCCGCCCCTGCTGACGAGCCGGCGGGCATGGCTGGCAGGCGCGGGCATCCTCGGGACAGCGTGCCTGCTGCGCGGCATCGGGCCTCTGGTGCTGCCGCAACGCACGCCGCCGGTCGCGACCGCCGCGGTCCGTGTGCCGCCGGCACCGCCGGTCGCCGCGCCGGCCCCGCCGCCGGCTTTCGCGATCCAAACCGCGACGGAACAGCAGATCCTGCGGCATGTTCCCACCAGCCTGTCGGTGTTCCGTTTCGCCGCGGACCAACGCATCCTGGTGCTGGATTTCGCCTCGCTGTCCCAGCAGGGCATGATGCTAAACCGCGTCGCCGCGCTGATCGAGAAATCCGGGCAGCCGCGTAACCGGGTGCTGACCGACCAGGAGTTGGTGCAGGCGATCCGAAGCGAAGGCAGCACGCCGGCCACCTATTACTACGGCCACGATTACAGCGCCGCATCGCTGCGCCGTTTCTTCGCCCTGGCGGACGACGCGCACCTCCTGCTCGGCCCCGAGGAATCGACATTGCATCGATTGCTCGAGCAGGTGGACTGGTTCAGGCCGAACGTGCAAGCGGGGTTGATTTCGATTCCGGCGGTCGGCGCCGATGCCAACGTTACGCTGTCGGCGCGCGGCACCATCCTGCACCATGAGCTGTCGCACGGCATGTTCTTCAGCGATGCGGACTATGCCGCGTTCGTGCAGCAGTTCTGGCAAGCCGCGCTGACCGCGGACGAGCGTAGCGGCGTGCGCCGGTTCCTTGGCTCCGAAGGATATGACACGGGTTACGAGGAACTGATGTACAACGAGATGCAGGCGTATCTGATGTTCACGCGCGATCCGGAATTCTTCACCCCGGCGCAGGTGGGAATGACGCCGCGGCGCCTGGCGGACCTGCAATCGAACTTCCTGCGGGGCATGCCGACCGGCTGGCTGCAAGACGCGTTGGCGGCCACACCGGTGATCGTCTCCGTCTCGGCCCCGGGGCGCTGAGCACGCTCGTCCTGAGCGCAATGGCATTTGCACTGGCATAATGATACGCCGCTGGTCCGTAGGGAACTGGGGCAGCGATAAAATCAAGCAAGCAAGCGTTTAACACAGAGTTTACCGAGAAGAAGACTAAGCCACAGAGTGGCACAGAGAATATTTAATTATTTCGAGAACACACGCAAGATAGTGCCCATGGTACGCAGCTTTGCTCTGGGAAATTCTGTGGCTTAACCTTCTTCTCGGTGAAATCTGTGTTAAACGCTTGCTTGCTGCACTAACCCCCAATTCCCGGCACGGCCCGTTGTATTCCGCCGTGATGCGATCGCCCAAATGCGATTACCCAGGATCCCCCGCGCCGCACTGTTGATCCCGTATCGGTTGCCGTATCATCCCCGGCAGCGTGGCACGTGACGATGCCGCGATAACCGGAGGCGAACGGTCATGTTTGGTCTGATGCAGACCTATCCGCTGATGATCTCATCCCTGCTGACCCATGCGGCGCGCCATCACGCGGGCGCCGAGGTCGTCTCGCGCACGCATGACGGCAGCATTCACCGCACCACCTGGGGCGAAACGGAACGCCGGGCGCGGCGGCTGGCGCGGGTGCTGCAACGCCTGGGCGTCGGCGACGGCGACCGCGTCGGCACGCTGGCGTGGAACGACTACCGCCATCTGGAGGTGTACTACGCGGCGCCGGGGATGCAGGCGATCTGCCACACGGTCAATCCGCGGCTGCATCCGGACGACATCACCTACATCATCAACCATGCCGCCGACCGTGTGCTGTTCGTCGATATCGGTTTTGCCCCACTGCTGACCCAGATCGCGCCCCGGATCGGCGAAAGCGTGCGCGATGTAGTGATGCTGGGGACGCCTGCGCAGATGCCGGAGGTCACGCTGGCGCCCGGCATGCGGTTGCACTGCTACGACACGCTGATGGCGGAAGCCGACGAGGATTACACTTGGCCCAGCTTCGACGAGAATGCCGCCAGCGCGCTTTGCTACACCTCCGGCACGACCGGACGGCCGAAAGGTGTGCTGTACAGCCATCGGTCAACGGTGCTGCACGCCTATGCGATTGCATTGCCTGATGTCCTGGGCTTGCGCGCCATCAGCCGCATTCTGCCCGTAGTGCCGATGTTCCACGTCAACGCCTGGGGCATTCCCTATGCGACGGCGATGACCGGCGCGGCTCTGGTGCTGCCGGCGCGGCATTTGGATGGCGCCAGCATGGCGGCGCTGCTGAACCAGGAACGGGTCACGCTGACCTGCGGCGTGCCGACCGTGTGGCTCGGGCTGTTGCAGCATCTGCGGAGCAGCGGCGAGAAGCTGCACACGGTGACGCGCATCATGACCGGTGGATCGGCGGCGCCGCCGCTGCTGATCGAGGCGTTCCGCGACGAGTACGGCGTCGCGGTAGAGCATGGCTGGGGCATGACGGAGCTAAGTCCGGTCGGCACCTACAACGCTCCCAAGCCGGCACAGGCGGGGCTTAGCGGCGAGCCGGCGGTGCGGCACATGCTGAAGCAGGGCCGCATCCTGTCGGGCATCGATATGAAGATCGTCGATGGCGACGGCCACGAGTTGCCGTGGGACGGCGTGGCGTTCGGCGACCTGATGGTGCGTGGGCCGTGGGTGACGTCGGCCTATTACGGTGACGCGCCGGGCACCGCGTGCGACGCCGATGGCTGGTTCGCGACCGGCGACGTGGCGACCATCGATGCCGATGGGTTCATGGAAATCACCGACCGCTCGAAGGATGTCGTGAAGTCGGGCGGCGAGTGGATCAGCTCGATCACGCTGGAGAATATCGCGCTGTCGCATCCGGATGTGCTGGAGGCGGCGGTGATTGCGGCGCGGCATGTGAAGTGGGATGAGCGTCCGCTGCTGCTGGTGGTGCCTCGCCCGGGCTGCACTGTCGATCCGGATGCGGTGCTGCGGATCTATGAGGGCAAGGTCGCCAAGTGGTGGCTGCCGGACGCGGTGGTCGTGGTGGATGCGTTGCCGCACACTGCGACGGGCAAGCTGTTGAAGACGGCCCTGCGGTCGCGCTATCGGGATTACCTGGTGGCGCAGGATGCAGCGGCTGGGTGATGGGTCGGGGCAATGGCGGCAAACCATCACACCGACGCACCATTGGACTGAATTGAGAAATATTCAGCGAGGTTCAGTATGTATCCGGAGTGGACTTGTGTTGCGCCGAGGACGAGGGTCAAAAAGTAAGTTTTTGAAACACAGATTTCACAGATTTCACAGATTAAGGCACAGATAGGTTAAATTCTGATCCGTGCCTTAATCTGTGAAATCTGTGAAATCTGTGTTTCAAAACCTTTTTTGCTGCGGACGCACGCTGCGCCGTGTGATGGCGCCAGATTCGAAAATTAGATGCCGCGATCTCGGTCCGCGGCGAAGCAAACTCTGGTACACCACCAGATATGAAGTTGTTTCCGGCCCGGCTGCCTCGCCCGAAATTAGAACGCCCGCCGGAAGAACACCGCCGTGATCGCCGCGGTCAGCAGCAGCACGATGGCGCGCACCAGCGCTGGCGGCAGCCGCCGAGCGACTCGTGCCCCGCCATAGCCGCCGGCGACCGCCCCAACCAGCAACGCCAGCGTTTCCGGCCAGCGCACCACGCCGGACGCAATGAACAGCAGCACCGCCGCGCCGTTCGCCGCGCTGACCAGCAACGTGCGTGCCGGGCCCATCGCCTTCACGTTGACGCTGGCAGTGAGCAATCCCCACGCAGCCAGCATCATCAGTCCTACCGCCCCGCCGAAATAACCTCCGTACAGCGAGATTACGAACTGCACGGCCACCAGGGTCGCCGGGCCGATGCGCACCGCACGGCGCAGCGCCGCCCCCACTCGGGCGCCGAACGCGAAGGTCAGCGTGGCGAGCAACAGCAGCCACGGGATGACCAGGTCGAACAGATGCGCCGGCGTGAACAGCAACAGCAGCGCGCCGCAGAACCCGCCGAGCACGCTGGCTGGCAACATCCAGCGCAACCGGATGTCGCCAGTGCCGGTCAGTTCGCGGCGATACGCCCAGGTGCTGGCGATCGTGCCGGGGAACAGCGCCACGGTGGAGGATGCGTTGGCGATCACCGGCGGCAGACCGGCGAACACCAGGGCGGGAAACGTGACGAAGGAGCCTCCGCCGGCGATCGCGTTCATTGCTCCGGCCAGCAGGCCGGCGGCGGCAAGCAGGGGCAGGTGTTGCATCGCGGGCAGCATGCGGGCGTGCCTGGGGTTGGGCAATCGGCGATGGTTCGGTGCGGGCCGATGCTTTTGGCGGTCTCGCAGGCTTGATGCCGCGAGGCCACCGTGTGGTGGCAGGTTCGCGGCATGGACAGTAGTGCGGACGATACGCGATGGATGCGCCGTGCGATTGAGCTGGCGCGTCAGGGTGAGGCCGGCGCGGGCACCAACCCGATCGGCTGTGTGCTGGTACTGGACGGCGAGGCGCTCGCCGGGGCGTGCAACGAGGTGGACCTGCGCCACGATCCCACGGCGCACGCCGAGATCGTGGCGATCCGACGCGGCGGGGCTCGGCTGGGGACGCATGAACTGCGCGGGGTGGTGCTGTACACGACGCTGCAGCCTTGCGGGATGTGCACGATGGCGTCGGTGTGGGCGAAGATCGGGCGGATCGTATTCGGCGCCGGGCGCGACGACGTGCATCCGATGTATTTCGAAGACCGGCACCTCGACACGCTGGACTTCATCCGCGACGCATACCGCGACGACTTGATGCTGGAAGGCGGCGTGCTGGCGGTGGAGTGCGCGCAGCTATACGTGCCGCCCGCGGCGCGTGTGCCCCGGTCGCAACAGTTCAATCGTTGAACTGCGGTACAGCTTATCGTCTCGAAGCCGGGCGGGCTGCTTGCACCCAAACGGAGCTGAAACCATCCGCGCCCCTGCAGATGGTTGTCAGCTCCGCTACGAGGAACCCGGACAGGTCAGGGTGGTGCGGATCAGGTGCGAGACTGCTCCTTCACCGCTCCACGGTAAGCCGCCCGATCAAGGAGTGATCTGGAAGACGTTGATGACGTAGGACTTGGCCTTCAGCTTGGCGGCCTCGGCCTTCCAGGCGTCGCTGCCGGTGACCGCGGCAATTGCTGCTTCACTGGGAAACACCGAGGTGGTGACGATGGCCATCTTCCCAGAGTCCACACCGGCCATGACGTCCTTGGCTCCGCCTTTCGACAGCATTGACGCGAAGCCCGGGAGCAATGCAGCGTTGGCAGTGTTGTCCGCAGCACTGTCCGCAATCACGATGGCGACACGGAGGACGTCGGCGCGTGCCGCGTTCGCGCCCGCGAGACAGAAGACCGCGGCCCCGGCCAGGATCGCGCTCCGAAGTGATATATTCATGATACTCCCCATTGATGTTGTGACGGTCCTTCACACGCGCCCTCGCTCGCACGGGATTCCCGATCCCGGCGGACGAAGGTAACTCTCAGCCAGGCCAGTCTCTTCGTCGGACCGCGTGGCCGGATTTCGGTTAACCTTCTGAAACAGACCGGGAAAGGACTTAACCGCTACAAACGGATGCGTTACTGTGACGTGGCCAAGCGTAACGTCCGCATCCCGCGATGTTGGCGGTGCCTGGCCTGAAACGCGTCACGCCGCCATGACCGTGGGGGGATCACGTTGCACGACGTTGCACGACGTGACATCGGTCTGCTTCGCACGAACCGGCGCGCGCCGGGCGATCTGCCCGAGCGCGGACCATGCTCGCGCGCCGCGGGAACGTGATGCGGCACTCCGCATCATCGGTCGCGCCGCAACTGGCGCCGGACCCCGTCGGAGGCGAGGCGCCGGATATTCCGGGCGCTGGCGAAGTGCGCGACGCTCTGGAACGCGTCGTCGCGAGCGAAGAGCTGCGGGCATCGTCTCAGCTTGTGGCATTCCTTGGCTTCGTCGTGGAGACCGCGCTGCGCGGGGAGGCCAACCGGATCAAAGCTTATACGATCGCCGTCGAGGCGCTCGGACGGGGGCCGGATTTCGACCCGGACACAGATTCAACCGTCCGCGTGGTAGCGGGCCGGCTGCGGCGGGCACTCGAAAAATATTACACCGGCGCCGGCGACCCGATCGTCATCGAACTGCCACGCGGCAGTTATGTCCCGGTTTTCCGGCGCAGGGCCCGCGTGGAACCGTGTGCCGCCGTCACGGCGCCAGATGGCGCGCAAGAGCAGACGGCCGCGATCTCGCGGCAGCGGGATCCCGACCCCGGCTTCGTTCGCCGTCTGGTCGGCAGGCCGCCTCCGATCCGGCTCGCGGTGCTCGCCATCGCGGCCGTCGGATTGATCGTCCTGCTGGTGTCCTCAAACCAGGGTGAGCGAGAAGTCAGGGCATCGACGTCGGCACCCCTGTCCCAGTCTCATCCGCTCCGGTCCCTGCGCCAGGGCCCGGTGGTCTTCTTCCAGCCATTCGACGTTGTCGGTAACCCCCCCGCGCCGTCGGTATTCACGATCGATCGGTTGCTCCATAAAATCGGTGACGCGACGTCGCGCTTCGACGGGATCAATGTCGTCGCGGATGGCGGGTCTTCCGCAAGTCTTGGCGACGTGACCGACTGGACGGAGTACCGCCTCGGCGGCAGCGTGGAATATCACGCGAACGGCACGGTCACGCTGAGCTTCCGGCTGGTGGATGCCGCCAACGGAACGCTCTACTGGACCCGGTTGTTCGACGGCCTAAGGGTCGGGAATGATCTGGACCCGGCTGAGGATGCGGTTGTGCGCGAAGTCGCCTCCTCCCTGGCCGGCCCTTTCGGGGCGGTGTGGGCGCGCGAGTTGAACGTCCACAGCGCCGGCGACCCGCGTCGGGCTTGCGTCATCGACATCATCGAATACTGGCGCAAATTCAATCCGGTACTGCACGAGACGGTACGGCACTGCGCACAGCGGATGGTCGACGCCGATCAGTCCGACTTTTCCGGCTTCAACGCCCTCGCCATGGTCGATTTGCGCGACTTCTACCTGGACATTCCCCGCCCGGGTGAGCCGCCGGCGCTCGATCGTGCGTTGCAGGCCGCGCTGCACGCGGTCAAGGCGAAGCCCGACAGTTCACGGGCCTATGAGATCCTGTTCGTTATCTGGTTTGCCCGAGGCGACATGGCGCAGGCCTGGGTCACCGCTGACAAGGCCATGGCACTCAATCCCTACGACACCAACATCGTCGCCGAATATGGCGCGCGGCTGGTCGCGGCTGGCCAACTCGAGCGGGGCCGGGCCATGCTCGATGCGTCAGCGGCGGAAAACGTCGTGCGGCCGGCCGGCTTCGACTTCGCCCAATTTCTCGGGGCCTATCTGGCGGGAGACCGGGCGGCCGCTCTGCGGCATGCCGCGGTCATCGAGAACGATCCGTCGCCGTTTGGTCTGCTGGCGCGGGCGTTGGTCGGCAACATGGAAGGCGATCATGTGAAAGCAAGCCAGGCGATCGATCGCCTGGTTACGCTCAACCCGTGCTGGGGCGCCGACCCGCGCCGTCAACTAACGAAATTCTTTCCGTCGGACGAAGTGCGGGACCGGCTGCTGCACGATCTCGACGCGGCGGGCCTGCATCCGACCAACTGATACCAGTCCGCATAACATTGACACGCAGATGACCGCCGCATCGTCATGCCGACGAAGGTCGGCATCCACGACTTAGCAGCGCGCCGCGGCAGAAAGTCGTGGATGCCGACCTTCGTCGGCATGACGATGAGTTTGCCGTTCGAGTGTCAATGTTTATGCGGACTGGTATGACACCCGCCGCATAACCTCCGCGCTCAAGGGAAGTAACTTTAGCTCCGACCTTCGCCACTCCGATACGCCGTTCCGGTCGCTTGACCGCCGCACGCGATTTTCGCACCGTGCCCAAGTTCAAGAACAACACAGCGAAGGGTGCGCGTGCCATGATCAAGCGGTTCCATGTGCTGTATGTCGGCCAGATCGCGCTCGACAATATCGGGCTGAACGGCACGCCGGCGAACGAGCGGCGCTATCCCAACGAGCGCCTGGCCGAGGTGTTCTGGACCGCGCGCGATACCGCGCAGTTGATGGACGAGCTCGGCTACTATGCCTTCTGGACCGCGGAACACCATTTCCAGCGCGAGGGCTACGAATGCCTGCCCAACCTCGTGCAACTCGGATTATGGCTGGCGACGCAGACCAAACGCCTGAAGTTCGGCTGCGCGTTCAACGTGCTGCCGATGTGGCACCCGATCCGTCTCGCCGAAGACTACGCCATGGCCGACATCGTCACCGACGGCCGCGTCATCATGGGCGTCGGCCGCGGCTACCACACCCGCGAGGTCGAGACCTTCGGCGCTCCACTGCTCGATGCCGACAAGAACCGCGAATACTTCGAGGAACAACTGCAGCTTCTGCTGGCGTGCTTCAACCAGGAACAGTTTCATTTCAAGGGCAAGTACTTCGAGGCCCCGCCGCCGGTGGATTATCGCGGCTACAAGCTGACCGACATCACGATGGTGCCGCGGCCGAAGCATTTGCCGGTGGAGGTCTGGATGCCGGTGGCGTCGGGCAAGACCATCGACATGATGGCCAAGTACGGCCTGAAGGCGATGGTCACGTTGAACGGCGAGAAGATCCTCGACGACGTGGTGCGGGCGTACCAGGCCGCGTGTGCGCAGCACGGCCAGCAGAAGCAGCTAGGCCAGGACATGATCTGGGGCGCCGGGCTGTATCTGGCGCGCGACCAGGAGGAAGCGATCCGCCGGGTCGAGCCGTCGCACGACGAACGCTACAAGTGGTTCGCGCCGTTCGGGTTCGTGCGCTACGCCGATGAGCATGGCCGGACATGGGGCACGCCCGGGGCGCCGTCGCGCACGCCGTCGCTGCGGGACGGGGTGCAGCAGAAGGCGTGGTTCTGTGGGTCTCCGGGCCAGGTGATCGATGGCATCAAGTCGATCGAGGCGAAGTATCCCGGGCTGGAGGATTTCATGATCCACTGGGCGGAAGGCCTGTCGCCGGCCGAGTTCGCGGAACAACTGCGCTGGTTCGCACGCGACGTGATGCCGGCGTTCGGCGGGTGAGGTTACTGATCAGCCGGCAAGTAGGGCGACGCTGCCCATAGTGTCATGACCGGGCTTGGCACGGTCACCCACGTCTTTCCTTCGTGCCACACAGCAAAGTCGTGGGTGGCCGGCCTTCGCCGGCCATGACACATTACTTCTTGTCGCCCTGTTTGTGGGGTGGGGAACTCTACGCCGCCAGCATCGATTGCGGGCCGCGGACCAGTCGGCCGGGCAGCGCGCCAACGGCTTCGCCTTCGCGAAAGGTGATCTCGCCCGACACGATCGTCGCCTCGTAGCCGTACACCTTTTGCAGCAGGCGCTTCCCGCCGGCGGGAAGGTCGCCGACGACATAGGGTGCGCCGCAACCGAGGCGATCGAAGTCGATCACGTTCACGTCGGCCTTCTTGCCGACGGCCAGCACGCCGCGGTCGTGCAGCCCGGCGGCATGTGCGGTGTCCGACGTGAGGCGCCGGACCAGCTCCGGGATATCCCAGCGCTTGCGCTGCTTGCCCCAGTAATCCAGCAACCAGGTCTGGTAGCCGGCGTCGAGGATGAACGCGACGTGGGCGCCGCCGTCGCCGAGGCCCATGATGCAATTGCGGTGATCCAGCGTCGTTTCGCTGACGGTCAGGTCGTAATAGGCGTAGTTGCCGAGCGGTGAATGGATGAAGGCGTTGCCGTCATCTTCCAGCAACGCGTCGTAGGCGACTTCCTGCGGCGTGCGGCCCTCGCGTTCAGCGATCGCGGCCATGCTGTCCTCGCGCTTCGGCTGGTAGTTCGGCGGGTTGCCGAAGCGGAACATCTTGGTGAATTCCATGCGGTGGAACAGCGGGAAGTTGCTGCCCTTCGCCGGGTCCTCCGCCAGGATCGCCGCGCGCACCGCGGGGTCGCGCATGCGGCGGACTCGTTCGGTCAGCGGCAGGTGGGCGATCGACTTGTAGGTCGGGGTTCCCGAGAACGGGTTCTGGCTGCCGGTCAGGCCGAGCAAAACTCCCACGGCACGCGGCGCCACGACAGGACGGATGGGCAACCCGTCGGCGGCGGCCTGATCGGCGTAGCGCAGCAGGTCGCGCCAGACCTCCGGACGGCTGTGGCGCTGGTTCAGAGTGAACACCATGGGACGGCCGGTGGTTTCCACCACGCGGCGTAGCATGGCGAATTCCGCGGCCGGATCGGGCGCCCATTCCGACACCACCTCCAGCAGGCCGGAACCGGCGTCGCGCATACCCATGGCGATGCCGGTCAGTTCGTCTTCCTGCGCGCGCAACGTGGGCGTGGGATCGCCCTTCAGCGTCTTGTGGCTCAGGCTGCGCGACGTGGAAAACCCGAAGGCGCCGGCTTGCATTGCCTGTCGCGCGATCTCGCGCATTTCGGCGATGTCGCCCTGGTTGGCGTTTTCCAGCGCGATGGCGCGCTCGCCCATGACGAAGACGCGCACCGCGGCGTGCGGCAGCAGGGCGCAGACGTCGATGTCGCGCGGGCGGCGTTCGAGGGCGTTGAGGTATTGCGGGAAGGATTCCCATTCCCATTGCAGGCCCTCGTGCATCACCGCGCCGGGGATGTCTTCGACGCCTTCCATCAATTCGACGAGCTTCTCGCGGTCGGCGGGTTTGCACGGGGCGAAGCCGACGCCGCAATTGCCCATCACCGCGGTGGTGACGCCGTGCCACGACGACGGCGCGAGGTGGCTGTCCCACACCGCTTGCGCGTCATAGTGGGTGTGGATGTCGACGAAGCCGGGGGTAACAAGTTTGCCGCGCGCGTCGATTTCTTCTGCGCCGGCGCTGGGGATCTTCTCGCCAATGGCGGCGATGCGATTGCCTGAGATGGCGATGTCGGCGTCGATCGGTGCGCGACCGGTGCCGTCCATGACGGTGCCGTTGCGGATGATCAGGTCGAACTCTGGCATGCGGACCCTCCCGGGGCGTTGTTGCCGCCGATCCTGAGGCAGGGGCGCGGCGGGGGCAAGGCTTCGCTCGGGCAGCAATTCTAAATGAGGGTTGGCTGACGTTTTCTGGCTTGTCTCCTGGTCTTGGTAGGCTGTGGGGAGGGGGCGGTCGGTCGGCCGTCAAGGCGGCCGAAGGTCGGCCGCGGCGATGGACTGGAGCAGATGGGCCCAGCCATCGAACACGACATAGGCAGTGATCGTTCGTAGCTCCTCGAAGAAGCGGTACGTAGCGCCACAGGCAGCGACGGCCGCTCGCCAGGCGAGCGCGGCGAGCCAGGCGGCAGTATGGAAGGCGAAGGCGAGCAGGTTGAGGGTCAGGAAGACGCTGGCGAGCGTCTGCTTGCCGTGACCGAAATTGTGCTCGAGGTGGTAGCCGTTGGTCTTCAGTACATTGAAGGTCTCATTCTCGATCTTCCAGCGCGCCCGCCCGCAGGCGGCCAGTTCGGCGACGCTGTCGGCGGTCACCGGCAGGTCGGTGACGAAGCTGTTGTAATAGGTGCGCTTGCCGGCAGCGTTGCAGATCTCGATGGAGAACCAGTTGACCGCCATGGCGTCGGCCGAGCCGCGCAACGGCACGCCGGAGAGCCAGCGGTAGATGGTTGTCGTGACGTTGCGGCCTTTGCGGGCCGTCTGTCGATGTTCCTCCAGTTTGGCGCCGTGCAGGTATTCGGTGATGGTCTGATGCGAAGACGGCTTGCAGGTGAGAATGAAGTTGCCGCCGGCCTGATGGATGGCGGTGGCGATCGGCTGACAGGCGAACAGGTCGTCGCCGAGAAAGATTGGCCGCAGATGCGCGACCGAGCGGCCATGCCGGGCCAGCCAGCGCTTGGCGGCGCTGCGCTCGCAGTCCTGCTTCTCCGCCCCGTCTTGTGGGGCGATGAACTCCGGCGGCAGCGGCAACACCTGGTGATGGCCCGGTGCAACCATGGTGGCGCCGAGGAAGGCGTGGAAGCATTCCACACCGCCATCGGAGCGGCGTCGGGTCGAGCACTGAGGGCAGCTAATCTTGCGCGAGCAGAAATACTCGGTGCCGTCGAGAGCAATGAGCACACGCCCACCCAGGCATTGGAAGCGTGTCAGCGGCCCGGCTTGCTCGATTGCCCGCATGAACAGGCTATCGAAGGCGGCGGGCGAGGCGCCGTCCAGCATGAGGCGGATGTAGTTGTCGGAGGGGATGGCCGCCATGCCGAACAGGGTCTGGCAGTTCGACCGGCCTTGGCCGCGCGCCAGCGCCCGTTGATGCGCCAGGAATGACGGGCTTCCCATGAAGAACAACGAGAAGGCCGAGAGGCCGATGTCGGCCATCGTGTAGTCGCCGTCGAGCGGCGGTGTCTTGCGCTGGTCCGGCAGACCGGCGCAGACCGTACCCAGCTCGGCGATCAGCTCCCCGACGATACTCATGTCGATGCAGAATCAAGGCCTGAGTTCTCGATGCAAGAAAAAACTGCCAGCATGTTGGGGCGGGCGTCCATTTGCCTACAACATGTGGCAGATCAGACTCAGTCCAGGCGCAACTCGCTCTGGATCGGCACCGCTCGGCCACGACCCCTGGGCAAACTAGAACGCGACTCAATCGCATTGAGAATTGCTGTCGCTCGGGCCAGACGCTGGACGCGTTTACCATGATCGTCCGATACTCGTTATGGTTCTGCCCGAGGCGACTCGGCGGATGTCGTGGCTGTTGCGCCGCCCTTGGGAGACCGTTCATGCATCGATTGTCCTGGCTGCTGATTCCGCTGTTGCTTGCGGCTTGTGGAGGCAAGACGCCGGTGCCGACCCTGTCCGTTACCTGCGATGGCGGCACGCAACTGTTCGGCGCTGCGTCGATCGATGTGGCTGGCGAGGCGGTCAACGGGCGTCCGACGCTGACCTTCCCGGACCCGACGAACCCGGGGAAGACAAGCGCGATTGCTGTGCCTCCGGGCGGACACTGCAAGATCACGCCGGAGAAGACCACTTGATGGTCGGGACGCATCCGTTTTGATGGGGTGACGACGCTGCGGCACGTCCGGCTCAGTCGTCGGCGCCGGGGGTGGCACAAGCGGCTCAAGTACAGCGATAAGCTCCGGAAGCCGATCGCGCGCGCCCCAGGGGATTTCGGGATGCGCTTGTGGTGACGGAGTTCCGGGTCATGTCGTTCAAGGAGAGATGACGATGCCTGAGAAAGCACGGGGGATGCCGCCGACCGGCCAGCCGCTGCGCCGCGACACTCGGCCGTTCGCCATGCGCTACAAGGGGGCCGAAATGGTTGTCGATCTGCCCGGCTACTACCCGGACGGGGACGGCGAATCGGTGCATGTCGGCGCCGACATGGCGGCGGCGGACGACGCCTTGCGTTGCTAAAAGAGCAGATCGATGGCGTTCCGACACCGGCAACGATCCGGCGCATCCGGCACAAGCTGCGGCTGAGCCAGCGCGCGGCGGCGGATTTGTTTCGCGTCGGCGCCAGGGCATTCGACAAGTACGAGCGGAACCTGGTGGAGCCGAGCGGTCCGACCGTCCAACTTCTGCGATTGCTCGACAAGCGTCCGGAATTGATTAAGGAACTCCGCCGTTCCGAGCAGTGACGGCCGGTCTGTCGTCGGGACATGCCGAGCGGAGGGAGGTAGAGCGGGCAACGGCGCGGTGGGCGGCACCCTCACTCGGCCTGCTATGAAAACTCCCCCGACGCCCGATGTCGTCATTCCCGCGAAGGCGGGAACCCAAGCAGCATGGGTCCCGACCTTCGTCGGCATGACGGGACTAGGGCGATCGGTATTACAGGCCGGTTGTGAGCACCATGCGGAAGCGAGCCTCGCCGCTCATCATCCTGTCATAGGCGTCGGAGGCGCGTTCCAGCGGCATCGTCTCGATGGTGGGGCGCACACCGGTCAGTGAGCTGAAAGCCATGGTGTCCTGCGAATCGATCGAAGCGCCAGCCGCGTGGCCGACGATCGTGCGACTGGCGCCGATCAGATCGAGCGGGGAAACCTCGATCGGGTCCATCCCTACGCCAACCACGACGAGCCGGCCGCGTACCTGCGAGGCCCGGGATCATCGCGCTCATTGCCTTGCCGCTGGTGACCGTTGCCAGGATCGTCTTGGCGCCGCCGCGTCTTGTTAGTTCCGCGGCCACGTCCTGCGTCTCGCTGTCGATGTAGATGTGGGCGCCGAGCTGGCGTGCCAGTTTTTCCTTGTCGCGGCCTCGGGCGATTGCGACGGTGCGGTATCCCATCTTCCTGGCGAACTGAACCCCGAGATGGCCGAGCCCACCGATGCCGAAGATGGCGACGAGATCGCCCGGCTGCGCTCCGCTTTCGCGCAATGCGTGGAAGGTGGTGACGCCGGCGCAGAGCAGGGGTGCTGCCTCGGCGGCGGAGAGGTCGTCGGGGATGAGGGCGAGAGCGTCGGCGGGCGCGATCATCGCCTCGGCGTAACCGCCGTCGTAGGTGATGCCGGGGATGCGCAGGTTGCGGCAATCCATGAGATAGCCGCGGCGGCATGGCTCGCAGCGTCCGCAGTGGCCGCCGAACCAGCCGACGCCGACCCGGGTGCCGACGTCCCAGCCGATGACGCCGCTACCGATGGCGTCGATTATTCCGGCGATTTCGTGACCCGGAACGATCGGGTAGGGAACCGAGGGGAACAGGCCCTCCTTGGCGATCACATCGCTATGGCAGACGCCGCACGCCTGGACTTTGACGCGCACTTCGCCCGGTCCGGGTTGCGGCAGTTCCCGCTGGACGAGTTCGAACGGGGCGTTCTTTCTTCCCACCTGGACAGCACGCATCTTTGGCATCACGGCCTCCTTCGGTCGTGGTGGGAGATGGGCATTGGGTCGCCGGCGCGATTGGACGATCGTGTCGTGGGCTGTCCGGTGCGTCGTTATTGGTGGGAGCGCGGCCGGCTGGGGCCGGCGGCGTCGTTTTCAATATGATGAATATACAACGAGACGGTATCGATACAACTATCGCCTATAATGCCATCATGCAATCAAGCCAACGCGTCTCAATGAGCAGCATCACGATCCGCAACCTTGATCCGGCAGTGATGGAGCGTTTGCGTGTCCGCGCTGCGGAGCATGGTCACTCGATGGAGACGGAAGCCCGCCGTATCCCGCAAACCGCCCTCAAAGGTCCAGTGTGTGCGCCGGCACCAAACCTCTATGAACGCATCCGCGCCCGCTTTGCTCTCCTGGGTGGCGCCGACGATCTCGAAATACCGCCGCGCCTGCCGGATCGCAATTTGCCCCGGTTCGACTGATGTTCGTACTCGACACCAATATCCTCTCGGCGATGATATCGACCGGTCCATCGAACAGTCCGGCAATATATTTCTTGAGCGCGACATACTCCCACACGCCCACGGGTGCGTCGGGATCGATCTCAATCATGATGTCGGTATCGCTGTCGGGACGCGCGTCGCCGCGGGCGCACGAGCCAAACAGCGCCGCATGTGCCACGCCACGCGAGCGTAGCGCCGCCTCGTTCTCCCGCCGCCGGGCGACGACCTTGCGGTGGCCCATGTCCCATTTGCGTGTTTTGCGTCCATCTGCCCGCATTTGCGTTAAGCCCTTGCTTGCTTCGCCGCGAGCCACGCCAGGCCCCGAGGATGCCCGGACGCCGGGTGCCCGCCAGAAGTCCAGGCACCAATTCGGCGCCGCGCCATCGTCTCATGCGCAGCGAAGCAAGACGGCCGTGAGGTGTCACGAGTCTGTGACCTCGGCCGCCTCGCCCCGCGGCAGCCGCGGCGTGCGTCCGACCCGACCCGACGCCGTCTACGCTGTGGCCAGACGGGATGCAGGTGAGGGGTCGGCCTTCGCCCCGCCGCCGCCCGAACGCTGCGCCGGCCGACCCGCCGTCCCGGGGTGGCGTTGATTCACCGGCGCCCCGCCTCTAGCTTCCTCCGCATGACCAAAGCTTCCCGATGCCTCCTTACGACTCCGGCCCTCCCATCGAATTGCCTTGGCAATGAGTGACCTGTTCGCGCCGGAGGGCGGATGGCGCGTGCGCATCCTCGATCTGTCGGGCGGCGCGCAGGATAACGTGGTGGAGGAGATCGGCGGCTTCCCCACCCTGATGCAGGCGAACGCCTTCGCCCGGCGCTATGTGCGCGACTCGGTGGAACTGTGCCGCGCCCCGGGCGTCACCACGAAGGAGGTGCTGGAGGCCTGGTTCGCGTTCGGCGAGGACGCCGAGGTGGTGGACGCAGGCGAGGCCGGCTGGCGCAGCGGCACCGAACTCGGCGACTTCGTGGACCGGCCCGCGGGGGCGGAGGAGCGCGACTGGCGGGCGCTGGATCCACGGCGCGACGAAGCGGACGACGAGTTCGAAGAATGATCCGGGCTCGTATTGCTGCTGTCCCGACCGGTCCCATGACGGTCGGCACGGCCCGGATTGCGCTGCTGAACTTCCTGCATGCGCGGCGGCATGGCGGGCATCTGCTGCTGCGGTTCGCCGATCTGGCGCCCCAGGCGACTCCAGAGCATGCGGCAGCGATCGAGCAAGAGCTGGGTTGGCTGGGGGTCGCGTGGGACGCGACGCTGCGGCAGTCGGAGCGGCGCGCGCTGTATGCTCAGGCGGCGGAGACGCTGAAGCAGGCGGGGCGGCTGTATCCGTGCTTCGAGTCCGAGGCCGAATTGCGGGCCAAGCGCGATCACCGGGTGAAGCGGGGGCGGCCCCCAACTTACGATCGGGCGATGCTGCGGCTGACGCAGGCCCAGTTTGCGGCGGCGGAGGCCGGGGGCAAGCGGCCGTACTGGCGGTTCCTGTTGTCTGACCGGACCGTGGAGTGGCGAGACGTGGTGCTGGGTCATCGGGAGGTGGCGCTGCCGTCGATGTCCGATCCGATCGTGGTGCAGGCGGATGGGGAGCCGACGCGGGCGTTTGCCGGCATCGTGGACGACCTCGAGTGCGGCATCACCGATCTGGTCCGCAGCGACACTCAGGTGCCGGCGACGGCGGTCGCGATCGATCTACACGCGGCACTGGGTGGGGATGCATCACGGCTGCGGTTCGCGCATCTGCCGCCGCTGGAAGATGCGGGGGAGAAGCGGCTGGCGCGCCGGGTGGACGCTCGCACGTTGCGAAGCCTGCGGCATGACGGGGTGGAGGGGGCGGCGCTGGCGGCTTACCTGGCCCGAGTTGGCACGGCGGTGCCGCCGGAGGCGGTGTCGCTGCAGGCGCTGGCCGCGACATTCGAGCTGTCGAAGTTCGCGGCGCAGCCGACCCCGTTCAAGGCGGCGACGTTGCTGGCGCTGAACCGGCGGGTGTTGCAGGCGCTGGACTTTGCCGCGGTCTCGGACCGGCTGCCGCCCGGCGCGACCGACTCGTTCTGGCTCGCGGTGCGCGGGGAACTCGATCTGCTGAACGAGGCGCGCGGCTGGTGGGACGTGGTGGCGGGATCGATCGTGCCGCCGGAAATCCCAGAGCATACCTTGCTGCGTACCGCTCTGGGACTGCTGCCGCCGGAACCGTGGAACGGCACGGTGTGGCAGGACTGGACGGCGGCGCTGGCCGAGGTTACCGGGCGGAGCGGCGAGGCGCTGGCGCTGCCGCTGCGGCTGGCTTTGACCGGCGAGGATGGCGGCCCCGACCTGGGCGCACTGCTGCCGCTGATCGGGCGCGCGCGAGCGGTGCAGCGGCTGCAGGTGGCGGGGCAGTAGGAAGGTCAGGGCTCTGCCTTTGGCGGGGATCCTAAGGGTAGAGCCCTGGCCTTGCTGCCGCTACGCGGCCTTGCTGCCGCGCGGCCAGCGGCGTTCGATGTCGTCCAGGCACGCGTGGATTGCCCCCGGCAAGCGCGCGACCACGGCATCGAGCCTGGCGATCAGCGTCACTGCCGTGTTGCGATCGTTGCGGGTCGCCGCGTCGGCGATCTCTTCCAGCAGTTCGCCCAGGGCGAACGCCCCGCAGGTTTCGGCCCGCCCGCTGATCGCCTCACATGAGCGCAGGATCGCCTCGACCTCCCAACCCGGCAGCAGTTCGCCCAACCGCAGGCAGCGTGCCGTCGCGTCCGCGATGAACTCGGCAACTCCGGCGCGGGCCCGATCGATCCCGACAACCGCGACCATCTCCTCCAGGTACGCCATCGACACGTCGCTGGCGTAATCGACGGCGCCGGACTGCACCTGAGCGGCGCCGCCAATCAGGCGATCCAGCGAAGCGGTCAGCCGGTCGAGATTGGCCGGCTTCTCCATCATCGATGTGAACCCCAACTCCTCGCAGCGCTGCCGCAGCCTGGCGCCCTGCAACGCGGTCAATGCGATGATCGGCACCGTCGCCGCGTGGCCTTGCAACGCCCGCATGCGCCGCACGGTCTCGAAGCCGTCAAGCCCGGGCAGTTGCAGGTCCATCAACACCACGTCGAAACTATCGTGCCCGGTAAGCCGCAGCGCTTCCTCGCCACTGCTGGCGGTGAACACCGTATAACCACGCCGGGACAGCGCCGCCGCCAGCAGGGTCTGGTTGGCCTTGTCGTCCTCCACCAGCAGGATACGGCCGCCGTGCACCAGTGAGTTGTGCGGCACCAGCGCGTCCAGCGACGGCCGCTGTGCCAGCAACTGCTTCGCCACCGACGCGACCTGATACGCATCCGGCGGCGCCGGCACGATCGCGTCTACTTCCGCCGTCTCGGCGCCGTTGCCGACCCACACCACCGCCGCGCGGTTGCCGAACGCGGTGTTGCGCAGGCGGATGACGAATACCTCCCCTGGCATGCCGGGCAGGTTGCCTTGCAGCACCACCAGGTCCACCGCGCCGCGCTGCGCCTCCAGCCGTTCGGCCAACGCCAGGCCCAAATAACCGTCGGGAGCGGTTTCCACCATCAGGCCAAGCTCGCCAAGCTGCCCTGCCAAAGCGCGAATGGCCGGCCCGTCGTCGGCGACGATCAGCGCCGTGCGTCCGGCGAAGGGCAGCAGACGGTCCTGCACCGGCACTCGGTCGGCCGGACATTCGAAGGTGAACTCGCTGCCCACCCCCAGGGCGCTCTCCACCGTGATGCTGCCGCCCATCACCCGGGCATTCTCCCGGCACAGCGCCAGACCGAGGCCCAACCCGCCCTGCGCCGCTCCGTCATGCGCGCGGCCGCGCCGGAACCGCTCGAAGATCTCCTCACGTTCCGCCGGATCGATGCCCGGCCCGGTATCCGACACCGCGATCCGCAGGCGGCTCTGGCCGTCGGTTTCGACCGCCGAGGCTCGGATCTCCACTCGGCCGGAGGGGGTGTACTTCACCGCGTTGCTGGCAAGGTTGAACACCACCTGGCGCAGCCGAGACGGATCGACCAGCCACTGGCCGCGCAGCAAGTCGTCGCACCGTGTGTGCAGCTCCAGCGCCTTGTCGCGCGCTTGCGGCCGCAGCATGTCCACGACCTCCTGCACCAGGACACTGACGTCCACCGGCTCGCACACCAGCGCGCCGCGTGCGGCCTCGTCCTCGGACACGGCCAGCAGGCCGTTCAGCATCCCCAGCAGTGCCCCGCAACTCCCCTGCACCCGTTCCAGCCACACCCTCTGCTCTTGCTCCAGATCGCCATCGAGCAGCAGCTCGCAGGTGCCCATGATGCTGGTCATCGGCGTGCGGATGTCGTGCCCCAGCGAGGTCAGCAGCCGATCCTGGTTGCGCCGCGCGTCCGCCAACGCGGTTTCGGCGGCAGCGCGCGCCGCCACCGCGGTCGCTTCGACGGTCACGTCGCGGCCGGAGCAGGTGAACCCGCCGTCCTTCTCGGGCACCAGCGAGACCCGCCAAGTGCGGTCGCCCAGCATAACCTCGATGTCCTGACGAGGCGTGCGCTGCTGCAACGCGGCGGCGATCTCGGCGGACCCGCCTGAACTCGCGCTGCGGGCCAAGCGCCGTCAGCAACGGCTGTCCGACGCTGTCGCGGATCGCGTCGGGCGGGTTGCCGTACTGAGCCACCACGATCCCGGCCGCTTCCAGGTCGCACTGCCAGTCCACGCCGAACCCGACGGGCGCAGCCTGAACCCGAGGCCTGCGCCTTGCCGCCAGGAAGATCAGAACACTGCTCAGCCACGCCGCCAACAGCGCGCATCCGGAGATGATGATCGGCGCGCTGAGCACCTGGCGGGGCAGCGCGATGCCGGTCGGTAGTGTCGCGGCCACCGCCGCTGCGATGGTGTGCAGCGGCGCCGTTCCGGTCCAGTTCGTCGGCTGGCCGAACCACGCCAGCAGCGACAGCATCAGCCGTTGCGTCCAGCCTGTCGGTCCACCAGCCTCCGCCGCGGGTTCCTGCACACCCGGCAACAACTCGCCCCCGGCGCCGCCCACCAGGAACAGCGAGACCTGCGGCGACAGCCAGTCCGGCGAGATCAGGCGCAGCAACGAGGCTTGCGGCAGGATCGCGCCGACCAGGCCAACCGGTTTGCCGGCAGCGTCGGACACGGCGCGCGTCGGCAGGAACTCCGGACGCTACACCCAGCCACGGGGTATCCTGGCGTTGCGGCACCAGCGAGCCCGCCGGTGCGGCCAGCGCGCGACGGAACCACGGCGTATCGCCGACCGCGGCATCGATACGGGCAAACGGTGCCGACGCGGCCAGCAACTGGCCATCGGCGCCGACCATGAATGTCGCCGCCGCGGGCAGCAGGGATTGCAGCCGCAGCAGCCGTGCGGTTTGCTCGACCCGGTCGGTCGAGGCGAAATCCGCCGGGCGGATGGCCTGCACCTGTTCGGTGAAGCGCGAGAGCGTCGCATCGACCCCGGCCGCCACACCTTGCGCGGCCAGGGTCGCCTGTTGGCTCGCCTGGCGTCCGGTCTGCGCCAGCTCGGCACCCACCAGGATGATCCAGACGCCGAGGAACAGCCCTGCGGCGGCGGCCAAAGCGACGGGCCACAGCACGGTGGACGGCAGGAACGTGCGGACGGAACCCGGATGTTTCACGATGGGTCTCCTTCTGCCGCACGGCGGGTTGCGGGCTGGTAGCCGTTCACGATCGGACCCCGTGACATCTCACGTTCTGTATCACGTCCAAATCACGATGCGGCGGACGCAGGCGAACCACTGCTGACCGTCGGCGCCGGATTCCGGCAGCGACAGAACCGGCAAATCGGCATCTGGGGGTTCCAGGGCCAGCATGCCGCCGCTGAGCAACATCAGGATCCGGCTAAGCGAGGCTTCGTTGCGATCCAGCGTGAAAAAGGCCTCACGGCCCCCGGTATGGCTACCCTGGATCAGCCAGCGGCCGGCCGGCCCGTTGAAGCGCGCGACCGGTTTGGCGGTCGTCCCGGCCGGCTGGGAGAGAGTCGAGCCGGATCAGCCCCTCGGGGCGAACCGCGATTTGCAGGCTGGCGGCGCCGGCCTTGGCCATGGCGACGCAGGCGTCAGGGCCGGTCTGGAAGGACCATGCGGCGCGCAAGATTGGCCTGGATGGGTGTGCTGGCGGCGGGGCTTGTGCCTCAGGCGCGGGCTCGGGCGGTTTCGGCGCCGGCGGCGGCGTGGTGCAGCACGCCGGCAACAGCGCGAGGAACAGGCCGAGCGTCCTCCAGCGGCGGGAGCCCCGGAATTGGCGGCGGTGCATGGTCATTCGACCGGCATGTTACCACAGCGGGGAGTGGCAGTCTGCTGCTTAAACCTCTCCCGCGGGAGCGGGAGAGGTCGAGACGCGTCAGCGGCGAGGGTGAGGGTGATCGGGTTGGCACGCTGCGGTCGCTTCAAGCAGCCTTGCGCCCCAGCCTCACGTGAATTGCCTCCCTCGCCCTGTGTCGACGCGAGCTAACCACCGGCCGGCGCCGGCGGCGTGAGATTTGCGACTGCCGTCGTCGTCCGCGCCGGCGGCCCGAGATACGGGGTCTCGTCATCACGAACCCCAATTGGGCACGCCTCACCGAGCGCTCCGAAACCCGGCGAGTTCGGCCCGCCTTTCCTGGACTTCCTCCCGGCTGACGCTCCACCGCGAATAGTACGCAGCCGAAATCGTTCGTCGCCGCGCCCGATGGATCCGGGCTCTCGAGCATCCACCGGAGCCGCGCGTCGATCTCGGCGACAGGTGCGTCGAGATCGCAACCTCGTTCGCGCAACCATCGCATGTTGGGAAATTGCCCGGTGAGCAAGCTCAACCGCGCCGAGTCCAAGCGGATGTCGGACCGGCCGAACTTCGCCGGCAACGCCTTGCCGTAGGCCTCGCAAAGCATCGGCGTCGGTTCCAGATCGAGTTGCCAAAGGTCGGACAGGTCGAGAATTCGCCCCCTCGTCCAGCATGGCGATCGCATCGCGTTGCCTGCGCTTGACCTGCCGCGCACCGGCGAGGACGTCCACGCCTCGCAAATATCGGTATTCCCCTCCGATGTAATCCCGCAGCGAGGAATCCGGTCCAAGCCGCGCGAACTTCGCGCGCAGCGCCTGATCCTCTTGCTCGCCCGCTGCCTGGGCGGCTGCGTCAGCGGCGGCCATCTCGGCATGGTGGCGTTGCAGCCGTCGCGGATACGAGGCGTCGTCAAGCGCCCAAAGCGGCAACACGGCCAGCGACAGGGCGGCGATCGCCCCAATCGCGACGCTGTCGATCGTCGCCCGCGACAGTCCCCGTGGCAGCCATCCGGACAGCGGCGGCAGACAACCCCAAAGCGCATAGAGACCGATCGCCGGTGGCACCATGACCGGAACCAGGGGCAGCCAAGGGCCAGGTTGTTCGAAACTCTGGCCCATGGCGACGGCCATGGCGGCGCCGGCCGCCGGAACAAGAATGGGAAGCGTCCACCGGACCGATCCCGAGATCCCGCCTGCGCGCGACGCCCGCCATAGCGCCAGCGAGAGCAGGATCAGGGTCGCACCGCAGGCCATGTAGGCCCAGAATTGCTGAAATCCCCAGGCCATCCGGGCTTCGCCGCCGCCTTCGTTGGGAAAATCACCCACTTCGGGGAGCGCTGCGACCAACAGCGCATAGGGAACGCAGGCCAGGACTAACAGCCATATCCCGCCCTGGGACGGTTGCGCGGTTGAGGCGGCCGGTACCTTGGTCTTCAGGTTGTCGGAACTGTCATCTGCCATGCGGTCATCCGCCTACGTCGCGGTTCCCGCTGAAGCAATGCCTGGTCCGTCGTCGAGCGCCAAGCGTCGATCATCCATTTGATATAAACACGACGGCAGAGGCATCTCGTTTTCGGTCGAGGTCGTTCGAATGGCCAGGGGACCTATCCCCCAAAGATCAACTGCCACGAATTCGTGATGGAAGACCTCGACGCCCTCGGGGCGAGTTGCCGCTTTCGACCCAAAGCCGACCTACAGCACGACGCCGCTTCGCTGAACTACTCCGCTTGGCCGATGCGGCCGGGTGACAAGCGTTATCCTATCCCCTAAAGCCCGCGCACGGTCCCCCCACATTCACCCATCGCTCTACAGCGTCTCCACCTCCAGCGGGAACAGCGCATCCGGGTCCGCCCTGTGCAGCAGATGATAAACGTTGAAGCGGAACGCCGGACCCAGCGACACCTCCGGCGGTGTGAACGGAAACGCCAGATTGCCTGCGGTGGACAGCCGGCCGGGATAACCATGATGCAGCAGGTACTGCTTGCAGGTCCGCACCACCTCCGACGCACGCTCGGCGGTCGGGGCGATGCACTCGCCCATGACGAACACCTCGCCGGGCGGTGGCTCGTGTTCCGGCGCTGCCATCCGCACGCCGTCCACGCCGTAAACGCGGAACCGCAGCGTGTAGTCCTGCGGCGTATCTTCGCACACCAGGTCACGCACCACGTTCGCGACCGCCGCCAGGATCTCCCGATGCCGCGCGATGAAACGAGGGTCCGCCGCGCCGGCCAGCAGCACCGCGCGTTCCCCGATCTTGCGCGCGCCCTCGATCTTCACGCAGGGATCGGTCGAAGCCTCCCACCGGGCGCCACGTAACACGCGTGCGCCGGTCGTCCACCGCAACGTACTGCGCGGCGGCGAGATCCAGCTTGCCCTCCGGCTCGTACACGGTGAACGGGTCCGATCTGCTCATACAAACTATGCGCCGCCACCGAGGTCGGCGTCGCGCGCCGCTGCGGGTTCATGCTCTCCAGCACAAAGCCGTCGTCGTCCAGTTCGGCGAGGATCGAATCGCGTCCGCCCGGCACGCAACACAGCGAGGCGCACTCGATGATCTTCGCCATGTGCACGGCGAGCCCGGTGGGAAAGCCCAGCATGGTCGGCAGCGCGGCGAAGATCGCGGTGTCGCAGGCGCGGCCGGCGACGATCACATCGACGCCCTCTGCCAGAGCGCGGCGGAACGGCCCCATGCCCATCTGGCCGACGATCTGTGCCGCCTCGCGCACCTCCTCCTCGGTCAGCGCCGGCATGTCGTCGATGCCGCGCACCCGTCCGTCGCGCACCGCCTGCGCTAACATCGCGCGCGGCACATCGGCACGCAGCACGCCGAGGCGGAAATGCAGCCCGTCGGCGCGGGCGATCTCGCGCACGATGGCGAGCGTCGCGTCCAGATGCGGCGCCGCGCCGGCCGATCCCGCCGAGCCGATCACCAGCGGGATGTTTTTCCCCAGCGCACCGTGCAGCAACTTGCGCAGGTCGCGCCGCGTGGCGGCGGGCGAGGTCGCCATCTCGCCCTTGCCGAGATAGGTCGGGCCGATATCGATCGAGCCCATGTCGGCGCCGATCAGGTCCGGCTCGCGCGCCAGGGCCGCCTCGAAGGCCGGCGTCGGCACGCCATACCCAAGCTGGCCCGAAGCCCCGACCAGCCGCATCGGTCGCCGGTTGCGGCGCAGTAAGTCGAGCACGCGGGCGGAGGCACTGATGGGGCGCCATCTCCATCGTCAGGGTGAGCGCAGTCGTCACCAACAGCGTCATGTTGGGTGAAGGCCCACCATCCACGACTACCCTGCCTGCAACGACAAAAGTCCTGGATGGCGGGCCTGCGCCCGCCATGACGGTGTGTCGTCATATCTCCACCCCCAGCAGCGGCGCGTGCTGCTGAGCGCCGTAGACATCGACGTCGCCCGGGTCGCCCGCCATGATCTTCCGCGCCAGCACGATCTTGATGGCGCGCCCGACCGGGTAGGCGATCACCGTGACATCCTCCGGCGCCACCCGGTAGAGTGCCGCGATCGTCGATGGCCGCAACGACGGCGATTGCACGACGCGCTGATAGTCGGCGTCGGTCGCGAACATCAGGTCCAGCGTCAGCCGGCGAGGGCCGGCATTCTTGCTGCGGATCACCTGGGCAATATCGGAAAGCTGCATGCTACACCTGCGCTTTCTACCGCTTCGCTATTCCGCCGCGCGCGCCGTGGCAGCCGGCGCGATCGTCGCCAGCGCCTGCGCCAGATCGTCCTTCAGATCGTCCGGATCCTCCAGCCCGATCGAGACGCGGATCACCCCATCGGTGATGCCGAGCTTCGCACGCTCCTCCGCTCCGATGCGCATATGCGTGGTGGTCGCCGGATGCGTTGCCAGCGACTTCGAATCTCCCAAATTGTTCGATACCGCGATCAGCCCGAACGCGTTCATCACGCTGAACGCCGCTTCCTTGCCACCGGCGACCTCGAACGTGACGACGGTGCCGCCCGCCTTCATCTGCCGCATCGCCAAATCACGTTGCGGATGGTCGGCGCGCGTCGGATACCAGACGCGGCTGACCCCCGGCTGCGCTGCCAGGAACTCGGCGATCGACTCAGCCGCGCGGCAGCCCGCATCGACCCGCAGCGCCAGGGTTTCGATGCCCTTCAGCAGCACCCACGCATTGAACGGCGACATCGCGGGACCGGTGTTACGAATGAACGGCTGCAGCGTGTCGTTGACCCATTTGCGGTTGGCCAGTATCGCGCCGCCGAGTACGCGGCCCTGGCCATCGATGTGCTTGGTGCAGGAATACACCACGACGTCCGCGCCCATCTGCAACGGCTGCTGCAACAGCGGCGTGGCGAACACATTATCCACCACCACGATCGCGCCTGCCTTGTGCGCCAGGTCCGCAACCGCCGGCAGATCGACGATCTCCAGCATCGGATTGGACGGCGACTCCAGCAGCACCAGGTTCGCTGGCGTCGCCAGTGCGGCGCGCCATTGCGCCAGGTCGCCGCCATCCACGAACTCGCTGCGAATGCCGAATTTCGGCAGCAAAGTCGAGACGATCCAGTGGCACGAACCGAACAGCGCACGCGACGCCACGACGCGGTCGCCCGCCTTCAAATGCGCGAGCAATGCCGCGTTCACCGCCGCCATCCCGGTGGCCGTGGTGCGACAGGCTTCCGCGCCCTCGATCAGGCACAGCCGGTCCTCCAGCATGCTGAGCGTCGGATTGGCGAAGCGCGAATATTGATAGTGCTCTACGGTGCCGGCAAACGTGCCTTCCGCTTGCTCCGCACTGTCGTAGACATAGCCGGAGGTGAGGTACAGCGCTTCGGCGGTTTCGCCGTGCTGGCTGCGGTTGACGCCGCCGTGCACCAGCCTCGTGGCGGGGCGGAATTTCGTCGGATCGGTGGTCATGCGTCTGGGCCCTTTGCAACTGGCCCGACCGATGGGAGCAGCGCTGGCCCGGAAGTCGGGGCGACGCTGGCCTCTTTAGCGCGCTTGTTTCACCTCGCCGCAATCCGGCCGGACAAATCACGAGGGCCGGGACCTCCCGGCGGGGCGGACCCTAGGGCAGGGCCGATTGCGCCGTCAACCCGCCGCGGCTAGATTGCCCGGCACGGGTCGCCCCATCGGGCGGGTGTAGTTCAATGGTAGAACGGCAGCTTCCCAAGCTGCATACGAGGGTTCGATTCCCTTCACCCGCTCCAGTTCCTCCCATCGTTGCAACCATCGGCGTGCGTCGCGTTGCCCGCTGACGCGCGCGCGCCTAGGCTGCGAGCAAGGCAACGAATCCGGTGCGCCACGCAAAGAGCACGCCGGCGGGGGGAAGGAAGCAGCCAAACCATGTCGCAAACGACTTTGACGGCACCGCAAACCATCGAGGGCTTCGTCGGCGCGTCGATGGACGAAGCGCGCCTGACACCGCTGCACTGGCGGGTGTTCTCGCTGATCGCCGCCGGCTATTTCCTCGACGTGTTCGACTACGTCATTCTGGGTGCGCTGGTGCCCGACATGGTGCGCAGCGGCTTCGCCACAACCGCGCAGATCGCCACCGTCGGCAGCGCGACTCTGTTCGGACTGTTCGTCGGCACCATCGCCCAGGGCGAGTTCACCGACCGCTACGGCCGCAAGACCGTCTATCAGTTCAACCTGTTGCTCTACGGACTCGCAACGATCGCCGCGGCGTTCGCACCCAGCATCATGTGGCTCGCGGTGGGACGCTTCATCGCCGGCATCGGCCTCGGCGCCGAACAGCCGCTGTGCTTCGCCTACGCCGGCGAATACGCGCCGAAGCGCATCCGTGGCCGCATGATCGGCTTCATCCAGTTCATCGGCGGTGCTTGCTCCTGGCCGCTATCCACCCTGTTCGCGCTGGCGTTCCGCGACACTCTGGGCTGGCGCGGCATCTGGGTGGTGATCGGCATCGGCGCGCTGGTGGTTTTTCTCCTCCGCTTTTCATTGCCGGAATCGCCGCGCTGGCTGGCGACGCACGGCCGCGGCCCCGAGGCGCTGGACCTGTTGAAGCGCATGGGATTGCCGGGGCCCACTACGGAACTTGCGGCCGACGCCGCGAGCGATACGCATAGCGATCCGATCGGCGTGGTCTGGCGCAACTATCGCGGGCGCCTGATCGCCGGCATGGTCTGCTTCGTGGCGTTCTTCGGCGTCGCGCTGGGCCTTGGCGCCTGGCTGCCCAACATGATGGCCGATCGCGGCTTTACCATCACCAAGTCGCTGACCTTCACGTTCGGCATGACGTTGGCATTCCCCTGCGCCAGCCTGTTCATGATGTACGCGCTCGAGCGTTTCGGCCGCAAGCGCACCTCGATCACCGCGTTCTTCCTGGCCGGCGCGTTCGCCATCGGTTTCGTCAACGCCGCGTCGGAGGGCATGCTGCTGGTGGTTGGGTTCTGCATGATCTTCTTCATCCAGCTTGCGGGGAACTCGATGCAGATCTTCGCGTCGGAAGTGTTCCCGACCAATGCACGCGCGTCCGGTTTCGGCATCGCGCAAGGCACCGGCCGTCTCGGCGCTGCGTTCACCGTGTCGGCTATTTTGTGGGTGCAGCACAACTTCGGCATCGGCGCGGTGTTTGGCGGCGTTGCCGTGCTGCTGGTGATCGCGGCGTGCACCGTGGCGATGCTCGGCCCCGAAGCGCGCGGCCTGTCACTGGACGAACTGGCCCCGCCGACCGGGTGAGCAGCGGCGCCCACCGTCATGGCCGGGCTTGACCCGGCCATCTATGCACGCTCGATCGGGGCAGATGATGTAACCAAGCCCGGCTCATACCAAGTACGCCAAGGGAGAGTAATAACCATGCGCTTGCAGAACAAGATCGGTATCGTCACTGCGGCGGGTTCCGGCATGGGCCGCGCCGGTGCGCTGCGCTTTGCGCAGGAGGGTGCAGCGGTCGCCGTGGTGGACCTCAACGCGGACGCCACCAACGCGGTTGTGCGGCAGATTACCGATGGCGGCGGCAAGGCCGTCGCACTGGTTGGCGACCTTACTGATGACGGCTTCGCCCGCGACATCGTGCGGCAAACCGCGCGGGCATTCGGTGGCCTGGATTTCGTGTGGAACCATGTCGGCACGCCGGGTCCCGCCTCGATCGAGGGCATCGACTGGAAAGACTTCGACTTCGCGATGAACCTGAACGTCCGCACCGTGCTGGTCACCACCGAGGCGGCGCTGCCGGAATTGCGTGCCCGTGGCGGCGGGGCGTTGCTGTTCACCGCGTCGACTTCGGGGTTGGTCGGTTCGCCGTACAGCCCGGTATATAATATCGCGAAGTTCGGCGTGGTCGGCCTGGTGAAAGGTCTGGCGAAGCGCTACGGCCACGAGAAGATCCGCGTCAATGCGGTTTGCCCCGGCACCACCGATACGCCGATGCTGCGGGTGTTCGTTGCCCGCCCGGACAGCCAGTTGCCGCCTGGCGAAACGCCGGAATCGCTGGTGGTGAAACGCGGCGGCTTGAACCCGATGCGGCGCGTCGCCCAACCGGAGGAGATCGCCAACGCCGCGTTGTTCCTGATCTCGGACGAGGCCTCGTTCGTCAACGGCGTGGCGCTGGCGGTGGACGGCGGGGCGACGGCGTAAGCGGTTGTCGCCAGGGCATGGCGGTGGCACCGTTCGCCGGCCTGACCGCACCAGAATGGAATTGGATGCCATGTCCTCGTTGCTGACCCCTGCGCAACTCGCGGCGTTCCATAGCGCCGGCTTCGTCATTGTCCGCGCCATGTTCGACGCGGAGGAAACCGATCTGCTGCGTCGCGCCATGGAGCAGGACCCGGAGGTTGCGGGACATGTGCTGGATCGGTTGGATGCGGAGGGGGCCGCGACCCGCATCGCGCTATGGAACCGCGCCGGCGACAGCGTCTATGGCATGGCGGCGCGGTGCGCCCGTATGGTGGACACCATGCAGCAGATTCTCGGAGGCCCGGTCTACCACTTCCAATCCAAGCTGACCGCCAAGGAACCGTTTGTCGGCGGCGCCTGGGAGTGGCATCAGGACTACGGCTACTGGTACCATAACGGCTGCCTGTTCCCGCTGCTTGCGAGTTGCCAGATCGCGCTCGATCGATCCACGTCAGTGAATGGTTGCCTGAACATGGTTGCGGGGTCGCACCTGCTTGGCCGCATCGACCACGTGCCGGTTCCCGGCGAAGGCCAGAACGTCGCCGACCCGGCGCGGATGCGCGACATCCTTGCACGGTTGGAGGTGGTGCCGTGTGAGTTGGAACCTGGCGATGCGGTGTTCTTCCATAGCAACACATTGCATCGGTCGGATGCGAACCGCTCGCCGCATCGCCGGTGGACGCTGATCTGTTGCTACAACCGCATCGACAACGACACCGTTACGAAGGAGCATGACCGCTATTATGTGCCGTTGGAGCGCGTGCCGGACGCGGCGGTGAAGCAGGCCGGCCTGCGCTTCGCCAGCGGCACGGAGCATTTCACCAGCAGGCCGTTCGTGCCCAAGGTGGCGTAAGCGGCCTTCTGTCATTGCGAGGGGCGTAGCGACGCGGCAATCCCCCGCCTGACGAACCGCAGGCGGCTCGTCACGCAGGGGATTGCCGCGTCGCTACGCTCCTCGCAATGACAGGCGGCGCGCCAGCGTCGCCAACCGGTTGAACCCGCCCCCGCGGCCCGGTAACGTCTCGTGGATAGGGGAGAAAACGTTCCATGCCGATAACCGCACTGACCCGCCGTGCCGCACTGGCCGGCGCCGCATCGACACTTTGCGCGCCTGCAGTGCTCGGCCAGGCCAAATCAAAATACGCCGGCACAACGATCCGCGGCGCCGCGTTCTCGATCCCGTTCCACACCTACCTGCGCGACTACTTTCCGGAATTCGAAGACCGCACCGGCATCAAGGTGGATTTCGATATTCAGGCCTTCCCGGTCTACAACCAGCGCATGGACCTGGAACTGTCCACCGGCGGGTCGAGCTACGACGTCATCATCGTCACCTTCATCTATCAAGGCCGTTGGATCGGCGCCGGCTGGGTCACCGACCTCGACGAATTCACCACCGATCCGAACGCCACGCCGCCCGATTGGGAGCCGGCGGATTTCGTCTCCGGAGCGCAGGCCAACATGCGCGACGCCAAAGGCCACACCTACGGCTACGGTGTCGAGGGCGGCGCCATGTTGCTCTACGCCGGCCGCGGCGACCTGATCGAAAAGGCCGGCCTTGCCATGCCGACGACGATGGACGAACTGATGAAGGTCTGCGACGCGGTGCACGGCAAAGGCGGTGTCGCCGCATGGACCGGCGACAAGCTGCATCACTGGAACTGGCCGCCATGGCTGATGGCGCTCGGCGGCGGCATCTTCAAGGACCCGCCGCAGAACCTGACGCCAACCCTCGACACGCCGCAGGCAGCGGAATCGGCGGTTTGGTACACCAACCTGATCATGAAATACGGGCCGTCCGGCATTCTCTCCTTTACCGACGACCAGGCCTTGCAGTCGCAAATGTCGGGCCGCGCCAACATGCGTGGTCAGGCGCTGACCTGGGGCTTGCCGCTGGCGAAGGATCCCGCCAGCACAGTGAAGAACACGGTGCGCTACGGCTTGCTGCCGGGCGGCCCGGCCGGGGCCTTCCCCGGTTCGAACTGCCACGGCTTCGGCATCCCCGCCGGCTCACGCAACAAGGGCGCCGCGTGGGAATTCATCAAGTGGGCACTGTCGAAGGAGACGCTGTCGCGGCTGGTCAAGGACCACGGCTATCCCAGCATCTGCCGTCGCTCGGTGATCGAAAGCGAGGCGTTCAAGCAGGCACTGACATTGAACGGCCAGGACGTCGCCTCGCTGTACTTGAAAGTGCTCGAGCTGGGCGGCGAAAAGGGTTACATGAAATATCGCACGGTGCCGGTGTTTCCGCAGGTCGGCGACAAGATCAACCGCGCCATCGAGGCGATCGCGACCAAACAGATGGATGCTCCGACGGCGCTGAAGCAAGCACAGGCTCAGGCGATCGAGGCGATCAAGATGGGCGGCTACAAGATCGACCTATGAGCGTTGCCGCCGCCGCCCAGCCGTTCGTCGCCACAGCCCGCACAGCCAGCCTGCACCGCCAGCGAAGGCGATTCCTGACGCTCTGCCTGGCGCCGTCGCTGGCGATGCTGATGGTGGTGACGTTGGTGCCAATGGTCTACCTCGTTGCCACCAGTTTCACGCCGCTGAACCTGACCAACCCAACCACCGCCTGGAACTTCCATCAACCAACAGCAAACTATGCCCTACTGCTCACCGATACAAGATTTCATAACTCGCTCTGGGTGCAGGCAAAGCTGTCCTTCTGGACGGTAAGCCTGCAACTGCTCATCGGCGTCGGCTTCGCGCTATTACTGAACATGCGATCGGGCCTGCTAAGAGCCCTCCGCACCGTCTTCCTCATCCCGATGGTGCTGCCGCCGATCGTCGTCGCGATCATCTGGAAGGTGCTGTACACGCCCGATATCAGCCCTATTTACTGGGCGTTGCAGGCGCTGGGGCTCAACGTGCCTGCCCTCATCACCGACCCGACCTGGGCGTTACCGGCAATCATCGCCGCCGATACCTGGGAGTGGTTTCCGCTGACCATGCTGATGGTGCTGGCCGCTTTGCAGACCCTGCCTGACGAGTTGCTGGATGCCGCTAAGGTCGATGGCGCGCGACATTGGCAAACCACGCTGTACGTCGTGCTGCCATATATCCGAGGCACCCTGATGGTCGCCGGCCTGTTCCGCCTGATCGACAGCATCAAGGCGTTCCCATTGATCTATCTGCTGACCGACGGCGGACCAGGTTCGGTGACCGAGGTGACAAACTACTACGCCTTCGAGCAAGCCTTCAATTTTTCCTATTTGGGGTATTCCAGCGCGATTACGGTCGTGCTGGTGGCGGCGACCTTGGTGCTGAGCTGGGTGATCGTGCGTCTGACCGGCTGGGGCGCCGCGGAATGAAAGCCGATCGGCTGATCATCCACGCGCTGGTGCTGCTGCTGGTCGTTCTGGTGCTGGCGCCGTTCCTCTGGCTGCTGCGGATGTCGTTCGAGACCAACGCCGACATCTTCGCGTTTCCGCCGAAGCTGTGGTTCGCGCCGACGATTGCCAATTACCAAGCGCTGTGGCGTGGGGACTTCCCGCATTCGTTTGCCAATAGCGCGGTGGTCAGCATCACGTCTACCGCGGTGTCGATGGTGGTGGGCGTGCCCGCGGCCTATGCGCTGGCGCGAATGCACACGCGGTCCGACATGCTCGAGTCTCTGGGTGATCGCCAGCCGGCTGGCGCCGCCGACCGCGTTCGCCATTCCCTATTTCCTGGCGTATCGCGATCTGCATTTGCTCGACACGCGGTTGGGGCTGATCGTAATTTATCTCACTTTCAACCTGTCGCTGGTGATCTGGCTGATGCGCTCCTTCTTCGAAAACACCCCGCGTGCGTTGGAGGAAGCGGCGTGGATCGACGGCGCCAGCTACTTCCAGGCGATGCTGCGCGTGGTGCTGCCAACGGCGGCGCCGGGGCTGGCCGCGACGGCGATCCTGTGTTTCGTGTTTTCATGGAATGACTTCTTTTTCGCTTTGATCCTGACACGGTCGCAAGCGATGACCGCGCCGGTCGCGGTGGTGAATTTCATGAACTATGTCGGCTGGGAATGGGGTCGCATCGCTGCCGGCGGCACGCTGGTGATGCTGCCCGTACTGGTGTTTTCGCTCGCCGTCCGCAAGTTCCTGATCAGCGGCCTGACGGCCGGTGCCGTAAAAGGATAACCTCTCCCGCTCTCGCGGGAGAGGTGAGCCACGGCCTCGCGCAACGCATGCAGCATCCGGTTTCTCCCGCGCGTCGCACTAACGGTCAGCGCATGCGCGGCATCCGACCCAGGCGCGCTCTTCGCCAGATCGCGCAGCGGCTGCAACACCGGCCAGGCCGGCAGCGGCAACGCCGGGTCATGCACGAAACGATCGCCGCTGGTATAATACACCGGCGCCAGGGCGCGCGATGCCCGCATCAGCGCCGCATCGTCGTGACCTCCCGCCGACGCTGCATCGCGCAACGCCTCGGCCGCCGCGACCAACCCGTCCACGGCAAACCGCCCGTCCAGAGACGCCCGAAATCCCCCCAGCTCCTCTAACAGCCCGCTTGCATGCGTCACGAAATCCAGCGGCAGCACAGGATCGGTCAGCAGTCGCCATAGTGTGTGCACATACACCTTGGTGTCGCGCACCAGGTTCGCCGGATCGATCTTGTCCAGCGTGTCGTGCGGCGTGTGCCACCACCAGCCCAGCGCATTGCGCATCTTCACCGGCGCCGGCGGTTGCTCGCTCAGCGTGCCGAACATCGCCGGAATGCCGATGCCCCAGAACGACTGGTCGCCCGAGCGCCCCATCCGCCGCCCGACATAGCGCGCGCCGGTCTGTTCGCCGATCGCCTCGCCCGCCAGTCCCAACAGTTCCGGCGCCGCCGACGCATGCTCTAACACCACTGCGCCAACGCCGCCGGTGGAATCGACATTCAGGTGCACCGCGCAGCGCCGTTCCAACTCGTCCCAATTCTGGTCGGCATACCATGTGGACCCGGAATACCGCCCATGCGAGTGCCCCGACCAGAAACACAGCCGCAACCCGCGCCGCCACGCCGACTGTTGCGGAGCCATCAGCCGCGCCACTTCCAGCATCGTCGCGTTTGCCGCGCCGTTATCCATCACGCCATAATACCAGGTGTCGTGATGCCCGGAGTACAACACGAACGGCCCATCCGTATCCGGCCCATCCAGTTCCGCCACCAGGATCGGCGTCTGCCGCCAGCCGCTATCCACCTCCGCATGCAGCGTCACCCGAGGCTGTTCGCCTCGCGCCACCCGGTCGCGCAACGCGCTGCCGTCGGCGTTCGACACCGTGCAGACCACGGTGCTGGGCAACTGCGCCAGAGTCTCCGCCGATGGGCTGCCCCACACCGGCGACACGCACATCTCGTGCAAATGCTCATGCGGGCTGATCTGGATCTGCCCCACCGCGCCGGCGCGCGAGGCATTCGCCGCCTGTCCCGGACTGGCAATTCCTTCGGTCAGCACAATGGCGCCATGCACATCGACCCCGGCAAAATCGGACGCCGCGCCATCACCGACATAGACCAGCCGGCCCGTCACGCCCTCGGCCGGAGACGATCGCGAGAACGAATGCGTAATGCTGGTCAGCGTCTGGTTATCGACATCGACCCGTGATCGCCCCGGCAGGCTGATATAGGCGTCGTGGTGCAACAACTCCGTGCGATAACCAAATTCGTCCAACCGGCTCTTTACATAATGCAGGCTGGTCAATTCGTCAGGCGTGCCCGACAACTTCACCCAGCGGGCGAATTCGCCCATGTGTCCCATGAGCACAGACCCATCGACGGCATCGCACAGTGAGCGGCGGACCGGATCGGACATGGCTGTCTCCTTCGTGTTGCGGCGCCGCAGCGTGCAGGGCGGGCACAGCGAAGGCAAGCAAGGGGTGCCATCATTGCCGCGTCGCTTCGCTCCTCGCAATGACAGTTGGTACTCATACCGCCGGCCACCCTCGCTGCTGGTACGCGCCATCCCAAAACAGAAATTCGTACTGTGTCGAACGCACGAACGTCGTCAGCATGCGAGCCTTGATCGCCGCCGTTGTCGCCTCGGCAGCACGGTCGGTGATGCCGATGACCGTACGCACCGCCTCGCCAAAACCTTCATCCGCATAAGTGTCGATCCATGCCCGATACGGATTGCCGGCATCGGCAACGCGGGCGATGGCATTGCCGACATCCCAATAGATCCAGAAGCACGGCAGCAGCGCCGCCACCAGCACTTCCCAAGGTTCATGATATGCCGTGGCGAGCAGGAAGCTGGTATAGCCAAGACAATCCGGCGAGGGTTCGGCATCTGCCGCACCCACACCGAACTGCGCCAGATATTGCTCGTGCAGCGCTTGCTCGACCGCCACCGCCTCCAGCGCGCAGGAGGCAAACGCGTGCAACGCCGCGCCATTCGGTCCACGCGCTCCGGCCAGCGCCAGGATGCGCGCGTATTGCCCGAGATACAGCGCATCCTGCACGATATAGCCGCGAAATCGCTGCGTGCTCAGCGTGCCGCCGGCGAGTTCGCGATTGAACGGCAATGCATGGATCGCCTCGCGCAGCCGAGCCACGCGTTCCCAAGCGGTGTCGGAAAAACTCATGGCCTGCGATCCTCCAGCCAAAGCGCATGGAAATGGTGCACCGGCCCGCGTCCGCTGCCCACCGTCAGCCGATCGCTCGCGGCCATCGCGGCAGTGAGATACGCCTTGGCGCGCCGTGCGGCCTCCTGCAATTCATAACGCGGCAGCAAAGCTGCGATCGCCGCCGACAGCGTGCAGCCGGTGCCGTGGGTGTTACGTGTGTCGATCCGACGCGCCGGCAGCTCGAACATGTCGCTGCCGTCGAACAACAGGTCGGGACTGTCAGCGCTGTCGAGCGCACCGCCCTTCAGCAACACCGCCCGCGCGCCGCGCCGATGCAATTCACGTGCGGTGCGGTGCATTTCGGCCAGCGTCAGCGGTGCGGCCTCGCCGCACAGCACGGCCGCTTCCGGCAGATTGGGCGTGATCACCGTCGCCAACGGAACCAGCAGGTCGCGAATGGCGGCAATCGCGTCGTCCTGCAACAGCCTGTCGCCGCTCTTCGCCACCATCACCGGATCGAGCACGATGTTGCGCGGCCGATAGTGCCGCAGCCGGTCGGCGATCATCGTCGCGACCGCGGCCGTCGCGACCATGCCGATCTTCACCGCGTCGATGCGCAGGTCGTCGAACACCGCATCGATCTGGTCGGCGACGAAGCCAGGATCCACCACCGTAAAGCCGCGCACGCCCTGGGTGTTCTGCGCCGTCAGTGCCGTGATGACCGAGGCGCCATACACCCCCAGCGCCGAGAACGTCTTCAGGTCCGCCTGGATCCCGGCGCCGCCGCTAGGGTCGGAGCCGGCGATCGTCAGCACATTCGGTATCGCCTCAGGCATCGCATCTTCCTCGTCTCTCAGCCACGGTCGCTTGACGCTGGCGCCGCGCACGCTGGACACTTGCGCCCACGGCCAAACGCGATCGGGAAGGGGCGCTGCATGGGCGAGTCCCGCTACTTCACTGCCAGCGACGGCATCCGCATCCGCTACACCATCGACGATTTCGCGCCGCCCTGGAAGCCGCGCGACACCGTGGTGTTGCTGCACGCCGCCATGGGCAGCATGAACCGGATGTATGCCTGGGTGCCGATCCTCGCAGCGCAATATCGCGTGGTGCGCTGGGACATGCGCGGCCACGGCCTGTCGCAAATCCCGGGTGAGGGCGCGCTGTCGATCGAGCGCCTCGGCCGCGACGTGGTGGAACTGCTGGATGCGCTTGGGGTGGACAAGGCGCATCTTGCGGGGTCGTCCGCCGGCGGCATTGTCGCGCTGCATACCGCGATCACCGATCCGCACCGGGTGAAGACGTTGGCCGGGTTCGCAACGATTCCGGGATTGCAGTCGTCCGCCGGCCACACGGACTACGCGGGTTGGGTGCAAGGGCTGGTCACCGAAGGGGTGAAACCGTTTCTGCGCCGCACCATCGCCACACGCTTCGATTTGACGCAGGTGGAGGACGGCTTCGTCGAATGGTTCCTCGACGACGCCGCGCGCAACGATCCACAATTCCTGGCGCGCTACGTCACCATGATGTCGCGGGTGGATTTTACCGCGCGGCTGGGCGAGGTGCGCTGTCCGTGCCTGTTCGTGTTGCCCGGCGGCGACCCGCTGCACACCGCCGATCACTACGATGTGCTGAAGCGCGTGCCCCGACAGGAAACGCTGAGCTACGCCGGCCTGCCGCACAACATCACCGATGCCGTACCGCAACGGTGTGCTCTGGACCTGCTGGCGTTTCTCAACCGGCAGGCTCAGGGATAGCCCCGTCTGGCGGACCGCGTTCCCTGGCGCTACACCTGATCCGGAGCGATCCAGGAAAACGCGACGGGGCAGAAAACGCATGATCAACAAGATCGTCCAGGACATGGCCGACGCCATGGCGGGCATCGCGGACGGCTCCACCGTGCTGATCGGTGGCTTCGGCGCCGTCGGCCAGCCCAACGCGCTGATCGACGGCCTGATCCATCAGGGTGCCAAGGACCTCACGGTCGCCGCCAACAACGCGGGCGTCGGCCATATCGGGCTGGCGCGGCTGATGGAACTCGGCCGGGTGCGCAAGATCGTCTGTTCGTTCCCGCGCTCGTCCGATCCCGTGGTGTTCGAAACCCTCTACCGCGCCGGAAAGATCGAATTGGAAATTGTGCCGCAGGGAACGCTGGCGGAGCGCATGCGCGCCGCGGGTGCCGGCGTGCCGGCGTTCTTCACCGCCACCGGTGTCGGCACCAAGATGGCGGTCGGCAAGGAGCATCGGGAAATCGACGGCCGCACCTACATCCTCGAACAATCGCTGCCTGGCGACGTGGCGCTGGTGGAGGCTTGGGAGGCGGATCGCTGGGGCAACCTGACGTTCCGCGAATCCGGCCGCAACTTCAATCCGGTGATCGCCATGGCGGCGAAACTCACAATCGTGCAGACCCAGCACGTGCGCGAATTGGGCGAGATCAATCCCGACCACGTGGTGACACCCGGCATCTTTGTGGATCGCGTGCTGCACGTGCCATACGGCGATCCGACGGGATTCTAGCAGGGCCGCCGACGTGCTGCGCATCGCCATCATCGGCGCTGGGATCGGCGGGCTGACCGCCGCTGTGGCATTGCGCCAGACCGGCTTCGAGGTAGACGTCTACGAACAGGCGCCGGAACTGACCGAGGTCGGCGGCGGCATCAACATGGGGCCGAATGCGGTGCGCGTGCTGCAGCGGCTTGGCCTCGGTCCGGCGCTCGACCGCGACGGCGTGCGGCCGCTGGTCACGCATCAGCGCCGCTGGCAGGACGGGCGCACGCTGCAACGGGCGGTGTTGAATCCGCGGTGCGAGCAATTGTACGGCGCGCCGCATCTGACGATCCATCGCCGCGATCTGCTGGCGGCGATCGCGTCGGGTTTTCCGCCGGATCATGTGCATCTCGGCCACCGGCTTGCCGGCTTTGCCGAACAGGACAGCGGCGTCGAGGCGTGGTTCGACAACGGTGTGCGGTGTTCGGTCGATGTTCTGGTTGGCGCGGACGGCATCCATTCGACCGTGCGGGCGCGGCTGTTCGGCGACGATGCGCCGCTGTTCGCCGGTTGTGTCGCCTTTCGTGGGTTGGTCCCAGTGGAACGCATTGCCGATCTCGGACTGGAACCCGGCAACCAGTCCTGGCTCGGTCCCGGCGGCCATTTCGTGCATTATTTCGTGTCGGGCGGCCGGCTGTTGAATTTCGTCGGCTGGACAGAGCATGACACGTGGAACCGCGAGGACTGGACCGACCGGGCGACGGTCGACCGCGCGCTGGTGGCGTTTGCGGGATGGCATCCACAGATCGGCCGCATCATCGGCGCGGCGGAAACCTGCTTCATCTGGGCGTTGTTCGATCGCGATCCGCTGCCTCGGTGGTCGGTGGGGCGGGCGACGTTGCTGGGGGATGCGTGCCACCCGATGTATCCGTTCATGGGACAGGGTGCAGCGCAGGCGATCGAGGATGGCGCAGCGCTGGCGGCCTGTCTTGTCGCCGGCGGTGGCGATGTCGTGGGTGCGCTGCGGCGGTATGAGACGCTCCGGCTGCCTCGGGTGAGTACGCTGCAAGCGATGTCGCGGGCGAACAAGACGCGGTTTCATATGCGCGACGGGTCAGAGCAATGCGCCCGGGATGCCGAGTTCGCGCGGGTGGGGGATCGGGCGCCGGACGCGTTGCGCTGGTTGTACGAGCATGATCCGGCGGCTGTGGAGGCGTGACCGCGGCTGGCTTGCCGGGAGAGACGCAGACAGTGCCTGCATCGTCACGCTTCCGAGGTCGGCATCCACGCCTGCGCGCCCTTGCGGACGCACGGTGGCCGGGCCAAGCCCGGCCATGACGGTGACGGCTACGCGCGAGACACTTTGTTGTCAGTCGTCGAGCAGCGCCCTGATCTTTGCGGCGAGGCTGGCATGGGTGAAGGGCTTCGGCAGAAGATGCGTGCCGGGATCGAGGATTCCGCCGTGCACGATGGCATTGCGGGCATAGCCGGTGGTGAACAGCACCAGCAGATCCGGCCGCAGCCTGCGAGCATTGTCGGCGAGCTGCCGCCCCGTCATGCCGCCGGGCAACCCGACATCGGTGAAGAGCAAACGAATGCCGGGGTGGCGGGCCAGCACTTCCAACCCGGCAGGACCGTTTGACGCCATCAGCACGCGATAGCCGAGTTCTCGCAGTGTCTCGGTGCTGTAGGCCCGCACGTCCTCGTCGTCCTCCACGACAAGGATCAGCTCGCCGGAGCCACCCGGCGGCGCCTCTTCCTCACCCTGGTCCTCCGATGCGAACCGGGTGTCGTCGAAGAGCCGCGGCAAATACAGCTTCACCACCGTGCCCTGGCCCAGCTCGCTATAGATCTTGATGTGGCCACGTGACTGCTTGATGAAGCCGTACACCTGGCTGAGGCCAAGACCGGTGCCCTGGCCAACTTCCTTGGTGGTGAAGAACGGTTCGAAGACATGTTCGATGGTTGACTTTGCCATGCCGGTGCCGGTGTCCGACACAGCAATCAAGACGTACTGTCCCGGCACGACGTCTTCATGCTGAGTTGCATAGGTCTCATCGAGATGGGCGTTCGCGGTTTCGATCGTCAGCTTGCCGCCGTCCGGCATGGCGTCGCGCGCGTTGACGGCCAAATTCAGCAACGCGCTTTCCAACTGGTTCGGATCGGTCATGGTTCGCCACAGGCCGCCGGCCAGCACCGTCTCGATCGACACCGACTCGCCCAACGTGCGGCGCAGCAGTTCCGACATGCCGGCGACCAACTTGTTGGCGTCGATCGGCCTTGGGTCGAGTGCCTGGCGCCGCGCGAAGGCCAGCAGCCGCTGCGTCAGCGTCGCGGCGCGCTGCGCGCCCTGATCGATCATGCGCAGTGCGCGGCGGATGCGGGTCTCGTTGGCGCCCAACGGCTGTGGCAGCAGGCGTTCCAGCGTTTCCGCGCCACCACAGATGGCAGTGAGCAAATTGTTGAAGTCGTGCGCGATACCGCCGGTGAGCTGGCCGACCGCTTCCATTTTCTGAGCCTGGCGCAGCGCTTCCTCGGTGCGCATGCGCTCGGTGATCTCGTCGGCGACGCGTTGCTCCAAGGTTTCATTGAGCACGCGCAGGCTTTCCTGCGCTTGCTGGCTGGCGCGGTACAGGCGTGCATTGTCGATGCCGATGGCCGCCTGGGCCGCGATCCCGCCGACGATCAGCTCGTCGCGCGTCGTGAAGACGCCCTCGTCGGGGTGGCCGAAGAACAGCCCGCCCAGCACTTCGCCGGAGCGCGACACCACGGGCACCGCGAGGTAGCTGCGCACCTCATGCGCTTGTTGCAATCCGCCGATAAACGGCAGATTGCGATCTTCCGCCAGGTCGAGCGTGACGTTGCCCAACCGCACGATCCTCTCGTCGAGAAAGATCGAACTCCAGAACGTTGGAATCACCCAGCAGGGAGACATCCGCGAACGCTTCACGCGCGATGCCCGATACCGTGTACAGCGTGCGGACGTCGCTGCTCTCATCCAGGACATTGTAGACAAACACGCCGAACTTCGCGCCGGTCAGTTCAACGGCCGCATCGGTCACCGCCTGCACCAGGCGCTCCAGGTCGAGTTCGGCCGCAATCGCGGTCCCGGAGCGATTCAACAATTCAAGCCGGCGTGCCTCTTCGCGGATCTGGTCGGCGGCCTCGCGGCGGATGCGCGCCAGTTCCAAATTCGACCGCACGCGCGCCAGCAGTTCGCGTGCAGCGAACGGCTTTACCAGGTAGTCGTCGGCACCGGCATCGAGGCCTTCGACATGCGCCTCCTCACCGGCGCGTGCCGACAACAGGATCACCGGAATATCGCGCAATCGCTGGTCGGCACGGATCGCGGCGAGCAATCCGAAGCCGTCGAGCTGTGGCATCATCACGTCGCTCAACAGCAGGTCGGGGCGTTGTGCATGGATGGCGCGCAACGCGGCCTCGCCGTCGGGCACCGCCTGCACGTCGTATTGGGTGCCGAGCAAGCGCGCGACGTAATCGCGCATATCGGCGTTGTCGTCGGCCAGCAGGATGCGGTGGCGGACGGTGCCGGCGGTCGCATTTGTGCCAAATCCCACCAGGCCGGGGCCGGCATCCAGGATGCCGGCATCAAGGCCGGGGGTGCGGTCGGTTTGCGGTAGCCAGCGCAGCGCCTCTTCTACGAAGGACGCCGCGGCGGCGCCTTCCGGGATGGTGCGGCCGCGCGACTGCGAGACCTGGTCGGCCGGCAGATGCGCATGCCCGAACGGCAGTGCGATGCGTATGGTCGTGCCGGCGCCGGGGGAGCTTTGCACGCCGATGGCGCCGCCGTGCAGGCGCACCAGTTCGTGCACCAGTGCGAGGCCGATGCCGGTGCCTTCCATGGTGCGGCCACCCTGCCCCTCAATCCGGTGGAAGCGATCGAACACGCGCGGCAGTTCCTCCGCCGGGATGCCAACACCCGTGTCGCTGACCAGCAATTCCACGGCCTGGTCGGCGTCGGCGCGCACCGTCACGCGAATGCCGCCTTCGAGTGTGTACCTGAATGCGTTGGACACCAGGTTCAGCACCACGCGTTCCCACATGTCGGCATCGACATAGACGGGATACGGCAGTGCCGGGCAATCGACGGTCAGCTCCAGGCCGGCGCGATCGCAGGCCGAGCGGAAATTGCTGGCGAGTTCGGCGGTATAGGCAGCGAGATCGGTGGGGCGGAACGCGGCGCGCACGCGGCCGGCCTCGATGCGCGAGAAGTCCAGCAGCGTGTTGACCAGCCGCAGCAGGCGCAAACCATTCCGATGCACCATCGCCAGCCGTTCCGCCGTCTCCCCCGTCTGCGCCCCCAACTGCTCTTCCAGCGGTCCGAGCATCAAGGTCAGCGGGGTGCGGAACTCGTGGCTGACATTGGAGAAGAAGGCGGTCTTCGCGCGGTCGATCTCGGCCAGTGCCTCGGCCCGCTGCCGCTCAGCTTCGTAGGCGCGGGCGCTGGCGATGCCGGACGCGATCTGCGAGGCGACCAGATCGACGAAGCCCGTATAGCTCTCGTTCAACGGCCGGAATGGATTGAGCGCGGCGAGCAGCATGCCGGCTGGGCGCGCTTCGCCTTGTTGGACAATCGGCACTGCGAGGGCGCGGCGCGGCGGTTCGTCCCAGGCGCCGGTCGGCAGCGTTCCGAAGCGGGCGAGGTCCTCGATCAACACGCGCGGCGCGCCGGCGAGTATCTGCACGATTGCGTCGCCGGGGGGCACGACGGCGACGTCGATATCCGGCCTCGCGACGGGATGTCCCGGTTCGATGCCGGTCGCGCAGGCCAGCCGCGCCCGGTTACCGCCAGCATCGAACAGCCAGGTGGCGGTGAATGGCAGGTCGCGCTGGTTGGTCGCCAGGGCTGTCTCGATCGCCCCGCACACCTCCGGTTCGGTGCGCACCGCGGCGAGGCCAACGGCCAGTTCGCGCAGCGTTGCCATGCGGCGTTCGCCGATGACCCGTTCGGTGTCCTCGGTGACGACGCACAGCATGCCGCCGATCGCGCCGTTATCATCCGGCAACGGACTGTAGGAGAAGGTGTGGTAGGTTTCCTCCGGATAACCGCTGCGTTCCAGGAACAGCAGCAGCCCTTCGTCCCAGGTAGCCACACCGGTCCGCATCACGGTGTCGATGCGCGGACCGAGTTCCGGCATGATCTCGGCCCACACCTCGGAGAACGGCCGGCCGAGCGCCCAGGGATGCTTGGCGCCCAGCGTCGCATCGCGGTAGGCGTCGTTGTAGAAGAACGTCAGGTCCGGTCCCCAGCCGAGCCACATCGCGTAGCGCGAGGTGACGAGGATGCGCAGCACGGTCTGCAGGCTTTGCGGCCAGGCCCGCTGCGGGCCGAGCGGGGTCGCCGCCCAACCCTTGGCGGCGATCAGCGCGGCCATCTCGCCACCGGCGGCGATGAACGCCGACTGCGGCGCCGCCGACGCGGCGTCGGCTTGCCACTCGCCAGGTGATTGCTGATCCGGTGCAGTCATGCCGCAGGCTCCTCCGGCGGCGAACTATCCGGTGATGGAGCGGATGCGCAACTTGTCCGATGAGCGTTTCGGGACCGGATCACCAATTGTTGAGGCTTCGGCATAGTCGGTGAAGGATTGGCCGTGCGACGATGCCACGGAGATGACGCGTAATGGGACGTTGTTCGGCCGGCCCGGACCGGAAGCGACGCAGGGCGCCACACCCGTGGCCGGAGATCTAATGTGTCATGGCCGGCGAGGAACGGCCATGACACAACAGACGATCGAGGCGGCTCTCAGTCGATCCAAAAGTCTCCACCGTCGCGGCTTATTCTGATGCGCACGGGGTCAAGCACGGCCATGACGGTTGGGACGGTTCGTGCGAAGCTGTCGAGAGCCAATCGTTCGGCGGGCTGGTCTTGCTCTGCCTCCAACTCGCGGATGCGGCTGATGTCCACTAACATATGACCAAGACGTGGAAGGGCAGACTTCTCCGCCATCAAAACATGCAAACGGCGTCTTGTTCTGCATAGGGGCGGACGTAACGATTGATGCCTTCCCGAGGCATGGCATCCGCCCGGCATCCAAGAATCTCAGAGGCCGTTTTCCCGATACCAATGACTTCAAGAAGACCGAAGGGACCTTTTTCATAATCATGGAACAGGTCAACGTCAAAATCAGGGCACGCTTCTCCGCGTGCGGTCGATCCGAACAAATACGGGCTCTTGACACCCATCCTCTTGAGATCGGTCTCATGCCGGCGCGGCTTTGCCAAGACGTCTTCCCGGTTCACGATTTCACCTTAGCCTCTGCCGGGAAATATGTGCTCCACTCAGTCGGACAGGCATGACGGGGACGCATGGTCCAGGCGCCAAGTGACGCATCTATTGTTGGACGTCGCCTTAGCGGTCCCCCAGCAGGCGAATTCACGCTTAGCTAAGCCCCCACGCACCGACACGCTGGGAACTCCTCATCACTTGATGTAAACCTCCGTCACATGAGTTGGGCAGGGCAGGGCGGATTCGGGCGGCGCGGCTACCACCACGGCAACCTGCGCGAGGCGCTGGTCGAGGCAGCAACCACGCTGATCGCGGAAAAAGGCCCCGCCGGCTTCACCATCGCCGAAGCGGCGCGGCTGGCCGGAGTCAGTCCCGCCGCCCCCTATCGCCATTACCGCGACGCCGAAGCCCTGCTTGCGGAAGTCGCACTCCGCGGCCTGGAACGCTTCGCCGCCGCCCTTGCCGCCGCCTGGAACGATGGCCGCCCCGACCCGCTTCGCGCCTTCGAAGCCATTGGCCGCGCCTACCTGGCGTTCGCGCGCGACGAACCCGCCCATTACGCCGCCATGTTCGAGGCGCGCATCTCCTTCGATGACCATCCGGCCCTGCTGTCGGCCGGCGATCGTGCCTTCAAGGTGCTGCGCGACGCGGCCGACCGGCTGGTCGCCGCACTGCCCCGCGACCGGCGACCGCCGTCGCTGATGATCGCGTTGCATGTGTGGGGCATGGCGCACGGCATCGCCGCATTGTTCGTGCGCGGCGGCCCGTCGCGGCGGAAATTGCCGATGTCGCCGGAGGAACTGCTGGAGGCCGGCGTGCTGGTCTATCTCCGGGGTCTGGGTTTGGCTGGGGGACCGATCGCGGAATGATACCAGACCGGGCTATCATTGACGCACGGACAGTGCCTACCCCGTCATGCCGACCTGCGTCGGCATGACGGGGTGGCACTGTCCGTGCGTCACCATTTCGCGGGCTGGCATGAATCCGGGCCCAAAATCCTCTTGACGCCGGCTGCCATCCGCACATATGTAAATGTGTCTTACATTCACATGAGGTCCTCCGATGACTACGGCGGCGAACCAACCTGGGTATGGCAGTCCCGGCATGGGAGGCGCGCCCTGGGGGGCGCCGCCTGGAGCCGGAGCGCCATGGGGCGGCTATCCCGGCACCTATCCGGGGAACACGTTCTCCTACTGGCAGTGGCGCTCCGCCACTCGCCCGCTGTGGATCGTCGCGATGATCCTCGGCTTCATGTTCTGGTGGCCGGTCGGGTTGGCCGTGCTGTTCTTCACACTAGGGAGTCGTCGCATGAGTTGCTGGGGATATGGCCGTCAGGACGGCTACGATGGCGCATGGCAGGGCGGGCCGCCCCCGCCATGGGTCGCGATGAAGCGGCAATGGAAGCAGCATATGCGCGACTGGTGCCGCGGCCAGCAGCAAGGGCCGGCACAGACCGCCGCGCAGCCCACGAGCGGCAACCGGGCGTTCGATGAGTATCGCGCCGAGACGCTGCGCCGGCTGGAGGAAGAGCAAAAGGAGTTCGGTGCGTTCCTCGACCGGCTGCGGTTTGCCAAGGACAAGGCTGAGTTCGATCAGTTCATGGCCGAGTTGCGCCAGCGCCCGCCAGCACCGCAAGAGCAGTCGCAGGCGCCGTCGTAGCATCGCTAAGGCGACGCCCAACAATAGATGCGTCATTTGCCGCCGGGACCACGCATCCCCGTCGTGGCCGGCCTTGTGCCGGCCATCCACGCCTTTGTTCGCATCAGCATTGCAAGGCGTGGATGGCCGGCACAAGGCCGGCCATGACGAGAGAACGGATCAGCGTGCCACCAACCGACTCGTTCGTTTTTGGGCGTCGCCTTACTGACTGCACAGGATGGAACCTCCCCCGCGCGCTGCGCGGGGGAGGTTTTCATTTGCTTGAAATGCTGGCGGCCGGACCGATTTGAAGCGTCGCGTTCTGCACCACCTGTTACCCCCTGCCAGGCCAGGACCTCTACGCATCCGCCCGGGACCCCGAGCCCTCGGCGTCCTTGCCGTGGCAAAACGGTGACATGCGGCGACAGCAAACCAGCGCGGGTCCGGGCGGGGTTCCGTCCCCGGGCCCGCGGGCTTATGCAACGGCGGCCAAGCAGATAGGGGTCTAGAACGAATGGCTGGCGTCGATATCCTCGCTTCTGCCTTCAGTGGAGCGAATGCGGCCTTCCTCGGCGAGCAATACGCGCGATGGGCGACCGACCACAATGCGGTCGACCCGACCTTTGCCGAGCTGTTCGGCGCACTGAATGACGACGCGCGCGCGGTGCTGGAGGAGGCCACTGGCGCCTCCTGGGCGCCGCATTATGTCGAGCCATCGGGCCCGGAGCACGGCGCAACGCCGGAACCGGCCGTCCCGTCCCGCCCACAGGCCCGTCCGCAGTCCGACGCGGCAGCGCTGTCGCAGGACCAAATCCGCGCCACCATCATCGCCAGCCTGCGCGCGCTGATGCTGATCCGCTCCTATCGCGTGCGCGGCCACCTGGAAGCGCGGCTCGATCCGCTCGGCCTGGTTGTGCCGCCGTCGCACCCGGAGCTGGACCCGCGCACCTATGGCTTCACCGACGCCGACCTCGACAAGCCGATCTTCATCGACAACGTGCTGGGCCGCGAAACCGCGACATTGCGCGAGATCGTGCAAATCCTGCGCGACACCTATTGCGGCTCGATCGCCGTCGAGTTCATGCACATCCAGGATCCCGACCAGAAATCCTGGATCCAGCGCAGGGTGGAAGGCGCGCCCTGGCGCACCGCCTTCGACGCCCAGGCGAAGCGCCGCATCCTCCAGCAGCTCACCGAGGCCGAAGGTTTCGAGGCGTTCTGCCAGAAGCGCTACACCACAACCAAGCGGTTCGGCCTGGACGGTGGCGAGATCACCATCCCCGCGACCCACACCATCATCGAGACGGTGGCAGCGCAGGGCGTCAACGAGGTCGCGATCGGCATGCCGCATCGCGGCCGGCTCAACACGCTGGTGAACATCGTCAAGAAGCCGTTCGTCGCGGTGTTCTCCGAGTTCACCGGCGAAAGTTCGAAGCCCGATGAAGTGCAGGGTTCCGGCGACGTGAAATACCATCTCGGCACCTCGACCGATGTGGAACTGGCCGGCCACAGCGTGCACCTGTCGTTGCAGCCCAACCCGTCGCATCTGGAAGCGGTCGATCCGGTGGTGGTGGGCAAGGTGCGTGCCCGGCAGGACACCGCGGGCGACACCCAGCGGCGCAAGTCGGTGATGGCGCTGGTGATGCACGGCGACGCGGCCTTCGCCGGGCAGGGATTGGTGTACGAGACGTTGGCGATGAGCCAGCTCATCGGCTACCGCACCGGCGGCACGATCCACCTGATCGTCAACAACCAGATCGGCTTCACCACGGTGCCGGCGCACGCCTATTCGGGCCTGTATTGCACCGACGTCGCGAAATCGATCCAGGCGCCGATCCTGCATGTCAACGGCGACGACCCCGAAGCGGTGATGTTCTGCGCCCGCATGGCGGCGGAATTCCGTATGCGCTTCGCCACCGACATCGTGCTGGACATCGTCTGCTACCGCCGCCACGGCCACAACGAGACCGACGAGCCCGCCTTCACCCAGCCGCTGATGTATCGCGCCATCGGCAAGCAGAAGACCACCCGCACGCTATACGCCGAGCGGCTGGCCGTGGAAGGCGTCGTGCCGGCCGACGAAGCCAAGGCGATGTGGGACGATTTCGCCCGCGCCATGGAGGAAGCCAACCAGGCCGCCCAGTCCTACAAGCCGAACAAGGCGGACTGGCTGGAAGGCCGCTGGTCCGGCTTCCATCCGCCGGAGCCGGAGTTCGAATTCCAGGAAGCCGCCACCGCCGTCCCGGAAGCGACGCTGAAGCAGATCGGCATGGCGCTATCGCGCGTGCCCGCCGGGTTCGCGGTGCATCCGCGTATCGCTCGGCAGTTGGAAGCCAAGCAGGCGATGCTGGACTCCGGGCAGGGCATCGACTGGGCCACCGGTGAGGCGCTGGCGTTCGGTTCGCTGTTGCTGGAAGGCAGCCGGGTGCGGCTGTCCGGTGAGGACGTGCAGCGCGGCACCTTCAGCCAGCGCCATGCGGTGCTGATCGACCAGGAGAACCAGCACGAATACGTCCCACTGAACAACATCGCGCCCGACCAGGCAAAGATCGAGCTGTACAACTCGCTACTGTCGGAAGCCGGGGTGCTGGGCTTCGAATACGGGTATTCGCTGGCCGACCCTCGGTCGCTGGTGTTGTGGGAGGGACAGTTCGGCGACTTCGCCAACGGCGCGCAGGTGATCATCGACCAGTTCATCGCGAGCGGCGAGACGAAGTGGCTGCGCATGTCCGGCCTGGTGATGCTGCTGCCGCATGGCTACGAAGGGCAGGGGCCGGAACACTCCTCGGCACGCATTGAGCGCTATTTGCAGCTTTGCGCCGAGCGCAACATGTGGGTGTGCAATCTGACCACGCCGGCGAACTACTTCCACGCGCTCCGGCGGCAGTTGCACCGCAACTTCCGCAAGCCGCTGGTGGTGTTCACGCCGAAATCGCTGTTGCGGCACAAGCTGGCCATATCGCCCGTGGCTGACCTGGCCGAGGGCAGCCGGTTCCGCTTCGTCATTCCGGAAATCGACGAGATCGCGCCGGCAGAGAAGGTGCGGCGAGTTGGTACTGTGCAGCGGCAAGGTCTACTATGACCTGCTGACCGAGCGGCGTGCCCACGAGGTCAGCGACGTGGCGATCGTCCGGCTGGAGCAAATCTATCCGTTCCCGGAGAACACGCTGGGCCGCGTGCTGGCGCCGTACCACAACGCCGACGTGGTGTGGTGCCAGGAGGAGCCGGAGAACATGGGCGCCTGGAACTTCGTCGATCGCCGCATCGAGAAGGTGCTGAGCAGACTGGACAGCCGGGTGATGCGGCCGGCCTATGTCGGGCGTGACGCGGCGGCGAGCCCGGCCACCGGCTCGGCACGCACCCACGGGCGCGAGCAGGCGACCCTGGTCGCGGCGGCGCTGGGGATCGGGTGACGGCGACGAACCCCTGTCATTGCGAGCGCAGCGAAGCAATCCCCCACGACATGGCGCGCCAGGCCCTGCGGGAGATTGCTTCGCTGCGCTCGCAATGACATCTACGGACGGACGACATCGACGGGCCGACATCGGCTGAACCGGATAGAGCAAAGGCTGAGGGAGCAGGGGATGGCGACGGAGATCAAGGTGCCCACGCTGGGCGAGAGCGTCACCTCGGCCACCGTTGCGCGTTGGATGAAGCACGAAGGCGATGCTGTCGCCGCCGATGAGCCGCTGGTAGAATTGGAGACCGACAAGGTCACCGTCGAAGTGAATGCGCCGGCTGCGGGTGTGTTGACCTCGATCGCCGTTCCCGAAGGCGGCGAGGTTGAGGTTGGTGCCCTGCTCGCGGTGTTGGACGCCGGCGCGACGGCCGCCGCCCCGAACCCGGCACCGAAGCCCGCTGCGCCGCCTCCGCCTGCCCCGGCAGCGCGAGCGGCGGAACCGGAGCCGGTACCGGCGGGACGCGCGGCGGCCAATCCGCCGGCCGGGGTGCTTCCGCCGCCTCGGCCGCTCGGGCCGGTGTCGCGTCCGGCAGGTGCGGCTGCGCCACCGCTGCCGGCTGCTGCCAAGATCATGGAAGAGCAGCATGTCGGGCCGGCGCAAATCGGCGAGGGGAGCGGCAAGGATGGCCGCATCACCAAGGGCGACGTGCTGGCATTCCTGAACCGCCCGGCGCCGGAGCCGGTCGCGGCGCCGGCCGCCGCGAAGCCGCCTCGGGTCGAGGAGCCGCGCGAGCAACGCGTGCGAATGACCCGGCTGCGGCGGACCATCGCGGCGCGGCTGAAGGAAGCGCAGAATTCCGCGGCGATGCTGACCACCTTCAACGAGGTGGACATGTCGGCGGTGATGGCGTTGCGCTCCACCTATCGAGAGGCGTTCGAGAAGAAGCACGCCGGCGCGCGACTGGGGTTCATGTCGTTCTTCGTGCGCGCCTGCTGCGTGGCGCTGAAGGAGTTCCCCGCGGTCAACGCGGAGATCGACGGCGACGACATCGTCTATAAGAACTTCGTGCACATGGGCATTGCGGTGGGCGGACCGGCCGGACTGGTCGTGCCGGTGATCCGCGACGCCGACGCGATGGACTTCGCTCAGATCGAGCGCACGATTGCCGATTTCGGCAAGCGCGTGCGCGAGGGCGCGTTGAAGCTGGAGGAACTCACCGGCGGCACGTTCTCGATTACCAATGGCGGCGTCTACGGCTCGTTGATGTCCACGCCGATCCTGAACCCGCCGCAGTCGGCGATCCTGGGCATGCACAAGATCCTGGACCGGCCGATCGCGATGGCGGGGAAGGTGGAGATTCGGCCGATGATGTATCTCGCGGTATCGTACGATCACCGCATCATCGACGGGTCGGAGGCGGTGTCGTTCCTGGTGCGGGTGAAGGAAGGGATCGAGGATCCGCGGCGGCTGTTGCTGGGGGTGTGATGCGGGGCGCTGATCCGACATGGCCCGCGGGCCGCGTGACGCGCTGCCCGACGATGCCCCTGTTTGTCGTGGCGGAACATGCTCTGCGGAACGGTTTCGCGCCGGAGCCGGCGTCACGCTCGATAATGCGGGTCGGCTTCAGGGGGTGTCGGTGAACAGCGCTGCACGAACCACGGTGGAAGTCTTGACGTTCAGTATTCCAAATCGACAGGTCGGCGTGACCACAGTTGGTGCCGTTCGTCGCATGGGTGGTTCGGTGACGCCGGCGCCCTCCGCTAATAATCGCTTTCACTGCGTTCTGGCGGGGGTTACACCCGAACAGGCGACCGGGTTGTTCACTCCGGTCGTCGCGAACCCCAACCGCTGACTTGGAGGGTTGCCGTGGACACCGCCGCTTTCGATGCACTCACCAGCGCCGAGTTGGACCAGATCGAGGCGCGGCTGCGTGCCGCTGCGCCCGGCCCATGGAAATCCTTCGTCGAAGGACGCGATCACACCAGCGGATCGAGTTTCATCGCGACGCCGAACAGCGACATAGAACTCACCGGTGCGACCGCGGCGGACCAGGATTTCATCGCTCACGCGCGTCAGGACCTGCCGAAATTGCTCGATGAGGTCAGGCGTTTACGTGGCCACGGCGAGGGCCGCTGACCTGAGTGCGGCGGGGACCGTGCCGTGGCAAATAAAACCGAAACCCACGAAGTGAGCATGTTCCACCACATCGGCCTCGCCGTTCGTGACCTGAGCAAAACTCGCGCATTCTACGCGGCTGCCCTGGCGCCGCTCGGCCTTGTCGTCGGTTACGAAGAGGAGGGCGTCGTCGCATTCGGCCAGCCCGGCCGGCCCAGGCTTTGGTTCTACGGCAAGGGCGAGGGGCCAACCGGCGTGCACATCGCTCTCGCCGCCGAGACGCGCGCTCAGGTGAACGCATTCCACGCAGCGGCGCTGGCCGCCGGTGGCAAGGACAATGGCGCGCCGGGGTTGCGGCCGCACTATACCCCGACCTACTACGGCGCATTCGTGTTCGACCCTGACGGACACAACCTGGAAGCCGTTTGTTTCGCGGACGAGGGCTGAATGGCTGAACCCTTCGACGTCATCATCATCGGCTCCGGCCCCGGCGGCTATGTCTGCGCATTGCGCGCGGCGCAGCTCGGCATGAAGGTTGGCTGCGTAGAGAAGCGCGCCACGTTGGGCGGCACCTGCCTGAATGTTGGCTGCATCCCGTCCAAGGCGCTGCTGCAATCGTCGGAGGAATTCGACCATACGCGCCACGCGCTGGCGGACCACGGCGTGCTGGTGGACGGGGTGAAGCTGGACCTCGCCCGCATGCAGGCGCGCAAACTCGAGGTCGTCAAAGCCAACACCAACGGCGTGGAATTCCTGTTCCGCAAGAACAAGGTTACCTGGTTGAAAGGCACCGGCCGCATTGTCGCGCCGGGCAAGGTGGACGTGGACGGCACGGAGTACGACGCGAAGCACATCGTCATCGCCTCCGGCAGCGAGAGCATGCCGCTGCCCGGCGTTGACGTGGACGAGCAACGGATTGTGACGTCCACGGGCGGGTTGGAATTGGACAGAGTGCCGGGGCACCTCGTGGTGATCGGCGGCGGCTATATCGGATTGGAACTCGGCAGCGTGTGGCGCCGGCTGGGCGCGCAGGTGACGGTGGTGGAGTTCCTCGATCGCATCGTGCCGACGATGGACGGCGAGGTGGCACGGACGTTCCAACGCATCCTCACCAAGCAGGGCATGAAATTCCGGCTTGGCACCAAGGTCACCGCGGCGCGCACCGGCAACGATGGCGTGACGCTGACGCTGGAACCGGCGAAAGGTGGTGCTGCAGAGGAGATCAAGGCCGACATCGTGCTGCTGTCGATCGGCCGACGGGCATTCACCCAGGGGCTGGGATTGGATGCGATCGGTGTCGCGTTGGACGAGCGCGGTCGGGTGAAGACCGACGCGCACTACGCCACCAACGTGCCCGGCATCTACGCGATCGGCGATGTGATCGCCGGGCCGATGCTGGCGCATAAAGGCGAGGACGAAGGCGTCGCGCTGGCGGAGATCCTTGCCGGGCAGGCCGGCCACGTGAACTACGACGTGATTCCCGGCGTGGTTTACACGTGGCCCGAGGTCGCCTCGGTTGGCCGCAATGAGGAAGAACTGAAAGCCGCGGGTGTGGCCTACAACGTTGGTAAATTCCCGTTCACCGCGAATGCCCGTGCCCGCGCCATGGGCGACACCGAGGGCTTCGTCAAGGTGCTTGCCGACAAGACCACCGACCGCTTGCTCGGCGCGCACATCATCGGTCCCGATGCCGGCACGTTGATCGCCGAACTCGCGGTTGCGATGGAGTTCGGAGCGTCGGCAGAGGACGTCGCGCGCACCTGCCACGCGCATCCCAGCCTGAGCGAAGCGGTGAAGGAAGCAGCGCTGGCAGCCGACGGCCGCGCGCTGCATATTTGAGTAAAACCTCTCCCGCGCTGCGCGCGGCACAACTTCTCCCGCGGGAGCGGGAGAGGTCGAGACGCGCAGCGTCGAGGGTGAGGGTGATCGGGTCGGCACGTATTACTTTCTACGTGCCGACCCGATCACCCTCACCCTCGGTGCTTCGCACCATTGACCTCTCCCGCTCCCGCGAGAGAGGTGTACCCGGAGCCAGATACCATGCCACTTCTCGCACTCACCATGGGCGATCCGGCCGGCATCGGCGGCGAACTGACGCTGCGCGCTTGGCGGGCGTTGCGTGCCACCGGGCTTTGCTTCGTCGCTTTGGACGATCCCAACCGGCTTGCAGCTCTCGCGGCTGCCATAAACTGCAACGTTCCGATTCGCATTATAACCGACGCCGCAGCCGCGACCGAAACCTTTCGCGACGCATTGCCGGTATTGCCGGTGCGACTTGCCGTCCCGGCAACACCCGGCCGTCCGGACAAGGCGAACGCGCGCGCCGTGATCGAACTCGATAGAACGAGCCACCGCCCTGGCAACGCGCGGCGTCGTGGGTGGCGTGGTCACCAACCCGATCAACAAGGCAGCGCTGTACGACGCCGGGTTCGCCTATCCCGGCCACACCGAATTCCTCGCGGCACTGACAGGTGCCTCAGGCAAGCAGATCATGATGCTGGCATCTCCGCTATTGCGCGTGGTGCCGGTCACCGTGCACGCCTCGCTGCGCGATTCCCTTGCCATGTTGAACTCCGACATGATCCTGGTCGCCGCGCGCACCGCCCATATCGCGCTGCGCCGAGACTTCGGTATTCCCCGGCCTCGGCTGGCGATCGCCGGACTCAATCCGCACGCCGGCGAGCAAGGCGCGCTGGGCGACGAAGAGACCACGATCATCGCGCCGGCCATGGCGGCACTGCGTGCGGAAGGGATCGACGTGTCCGGACCCTGGCCACCCGACACGATGTTCACTGCCGCCGCGCGCGAGCGTTATGACGTGGCGATATGCATGTATCACGACCAGGCGCTGATCCCGCTGAAGACGCTGGACATGGATCACGGGGTGAACGTGACGCTGGGGCTGCCGATCGTGCGCACCTCACCCGACCACGGCACGGCCTACGATATCGCGGGCAAGGGTGTCGCCGATCCCACCAGCCTGATCGCGGCGATCGAGCTGGCCGCGACGCTGGCGGAACGGCGCGCATCGGCACTGGGGAGCGCGGCATGATCGGACTGCTGCTGGACAAGGATGCAATCCGCGAACTGCTGCACCAGTACCTGCTTCCTCATGGACCAGGGACGCTTTGTGGAGCTGGCGGCGTTGTTCGCCGCGGACGGCGAGTGGATTGCCCCGTATCGCCGCGCCAAAGGTCCGGCGGAGATCGCCGCCTGGCTAACTCAATCGGTGCCGCCCAAGCCGCGCCGCATGCACTACACGATGAACAGCGTCATTACGGTAAATGGCACGCACGCCCACGCCCGATCGAACTACCTGGTGATGGTGGAAGGCGCGAGTGGTCCCGTCTCATCAGTGTGCGGCACCTACCAGGACGCGCTGGTAAAGCAGGCCGACACATGGCGCTTCCAGCGGCGTGAATTGCTGCACGCCTTCCGCGGCGAAATGGCACTAACGCTTACCTCTCCGGATGGTGCGTAGCACCGAGGGTGAGGGTGATCGGGTCGGCAGGTCGTCCTCCTTCCTCGCTCCTCCTCACCCAGGTGCGGCGCCCTGCACACCGACATGTTGCAGATACAGCGACTGGCTGGCGGTCATGAACAGCCGGTCGCGTTTGGGGCCGCCAAATGCCAGGTTGGCGCATACCTCCGGCAACCTGATGCGCCCGAGCAATCTGCCGTCCGGCGCGAACACCAACACGCCCGCATAGCCCAATGGTGCATTCGAACTGATCCACAGATTGCCGAACGTGTCGGCGCGCATGCCATCCGGGCCACATTGCACGCCATCCACTTTCATGTCGGTAATCACCCGCGGGTTGGCAAGTTTGCTGCCCTGCACGTCGAACGCATGGATCGAGCGGTCGCCGCCCGTCCCCGTATCCCCCGGCCCTCTGCCCGTACTGATCACATACAGAACCTTGTAGTCCGGCGAAAAGCACAATCCATTAGGATCCTGCAACTGCTGTTCCGAGACCACAACATCCAGCCGACCGCTGGGGTCCCAGCGATAAACATTGGTCGGCAGCGCCCGCTTCGCCCCGCCGATAACGCCGGCGTTCTCCGCGCCGATGTGCGGATTGTAGCGGCCCTGCGGATTGGCCGGGCCGCCAGCCTCGTCGGGATGTCCTTCGGACAGCCGGTCGCCATAGGGCGGATCGGTGAACCAGATGCTTCCGTCCGGATGCGGCACCAGGTCATTCGGCGAATTGAGTGGCTTGCCGTCGAACGCATCGGCAATCACCGTCATCGTGCCATCGTTCTCCCAGCGGACCACACGACGGTTGAAATCCTCAGTGGATAGCTGGCGACCCTGGAAATCGAAGGAGTTGCCGTTGCTGTTGTAGGACGGCTTGCGGAACGGGCGCACCGTCTGGTCTTCCCAAATGAACCGATACTGCGTGTCGCCGGTCACATCGCTGAACACCAGGTAGTGACCCTGGCTCGACCAGGCCGGCCCTTCCGCCCATTGGAAGCCGGTCGCCACGCGATAAATCCCCGCATTGCCGACCCGCAACGACGCGAACGCTGGATCGACGACGACGACGTCGGGGTCCGGATAGATTTCCGGTGGTGCATGCCGGCCCCATTGCCGCGGCGGATTGGTCATCACACTGGGCGGCGTTCCGATATTGGTATTGGACTGCTGCGCCAGCGCCGCTGGTGCGATTACGGCTGCACCGACCGCCCCAGCCGCAGCACGAACAAAATCGCGACGTGTCTTCTGCTCCATTGGTTTCCTCCCAAGGCTTGCGCGCCGACGTGCGGCGGCCCCGGAATCTTGCGCGCCACCGTGCTTGCTAACAAGTGTGGAGGACCCGCGCCGTGCCTGTCATTGCGAGGCGCGCAGCGCCGAAGCAATCCCCCGCCTGACGAACCGCCCGAAATTCATCAGGCGGAGGATTGCCGCATCGCTTCGCTTCTCGCAATGACGGTACGGGGCCGGCCTTCGCCACCCCGCGCCGTCACTTCCAACTGCTCAAATAGAATCGCGGCAGCTCATCGGGAAACGGCTTGAAGTTCAACTGCCGCGAGAAACCATAGGTCTTTACATAAGTGAACATCGCCAGCCATTCCGCACGCGCGGTGATCAGCTTGATCGCCTCGCTATAATATTTGCGCCGCTGGTCGGGATCGGTGACGGTGCCGCCCTCGTTCACCAGCTTTTCCACCTCCGCATCGCGCGCATAGTCGTTACCGCCGCCGCCAAAGAAATACGGCAGGATCGCCGACACGTCGTTGATCGAATAGCTGCCCCAACTGCCGAAATTGAGTGGCGACTTGCCCTCGATGGCACGCTGTATCGCCGCGCCCACCTGCAAATGCGTCACGTGCGCGTTGATGCCGACGGCGCGCAGGTAGTTCTGCACCGCGCCTTCCCATTGCGGCAGCATGTACGACACCAGTTCCGTGTCGAAGCCATTGGGATAGCCGGCATCCGCCAACAATTGCTTCGCTTTCGCCGGATCATACGGATATTGCGCCGCCACCGCCTGGTCGCAGCCAAACTGCGTGGGGAAGCACGGCGCATCCAGCGGCCGCGAGCCGCCCTGCATCAACTGCTTCGCCATCGTGGCACGGTCCAGAGCATAGGCGATCGCCTGGCGCACCTTTTCCTTGGTCAGCGGATTGTTCGCACCGCTGCGCCCGGCCGCATCCAGGCTGAGATAGGCGATGCGCATCGTTTCTGCCCGCAGCGCCTGAAGGTTCGGCATCCTCGCCACGGAGTCGAACTGGTCCGGGCTGAAGTCCCAGATCCAGTCCGCGCGACCGCCCAGCAGCTCCGCCATTTCCGTCGCCGCGTCGGGTACCTCGTGGACCTTGATGAAACGGATCGGCGGCTGGCCTTTCGAGCTGCCAGCGTAATAGCCGTCATAGCGCTCCATATCGATCTCGGTGGTACCGTCCACCTTGGTGATCCGATACGGCCCGGCGCCGACCGGTTCCTTCGAGTATTGCTCGACGCCCACCTTTTCCCGATATGCCTGCGGCCAGATCGGCAGCACCATCGCAACGTATTCCAAAGCTGCGGGGAACACGCGCTTCAGTTTCAGACGCACATGGTAGTCGTCCTGTTTCTCCACTCCGGCGATAAATTGGTAATTGCTTGGCACCGACAGGGTTTTGTCGGCAAGCACGCCGTTGATCGTATAGACCACGTCGTCGGCGCTGAATTTGTCGCCATTCTGGAAGGTGACTCCCTGGCGCAGCGTGAAGTCGATGGTCGTGTCGTCCACCGGCTTCCAGGCGGTGGCCAGCAATGGCTTGATCTGGAACGTGTCCGGATCGCGATAGACCAGCGTGTCCCAGGCATGGATTTGCAGGATGAACCCCGAACGCTGCGAATTGTGATAGAAATCCACATCGGGGACGGCATCGCGCCAGGTGACCCGCAGCGTGTCGGCGGATTTCTGGGCCGCGGACGGCATCGCGAGGGTCAGTCCTGCGCCCAGCAACACCCCGCCCATCCAGCCGCCGAACTTGCCCATTCCTGCCTCCTGATCGATCGGGACAGGCTAAAGCCTCGTCGCGGATCGGTCCAATCCGCTGATGGCGTAAGGCTCAAAGATGTTGGGTTGCTGCCGGCTCGGTCATCGGCTCCAACGGACGGCCGAGATATTGCTCCAGCACCTCGTCCGGCGGCCCGTCGGCACGGATGCGGCCCTCGTCGAGCCACAGCACGCGGCTGCACCAGGTCCGCACGATTTTCGTTTCGTGCGACGACAACACCAGAATATCCGCGCCACGCACCATCGTCTCCAGCCGCAGCCTCGCCCGGTCGAGGAATTGCGCGTCGCCAGCGAGGATCCATTCGTCCATCAGCAGGATCTGCGGCCGGATCGCCGTGGCGAGCGCGAAGCCGAGCCGTACCACCATGCCCGACGAATAGATCCGCACCGGCAAATCGATGAAGTCGCTCAGCCCGGCGAACGCCGTCACATCATCTTCGAGCTGTGCCAGCGACGATCGCGGCATGCCGTTATACAGGCCGCGCAGCATGATGTTCTCGCGGCCGGTGAGATCGAGATTCATGCCCAGGCCCGGATCGAGCAACGCGTTCAGGCTGCCCTCCACGCGGACATGCCCGGTCACCGGTTCATAGATGCCGGCAAGTGTGCGCAACAGCGTGGTCTTGCCAGCGCCGTTGCTGCCAATCAGTCCAAGTCGGTCGCCGCCGCGCAGGCTGAAACTGATGTTGCGCAGCGCCTCCACGACGACGCGCTTTTGCCGATCCTGCGCCAGCCGGCCGGATGCCGCGGCGAACACCAGCTTCTTCAGGCTGCGCGCACCGTGGTACAGCGGGAACGAAACGGATACATTCTCGATGCTGACGCGCGCGTTGGTTGTTGGAGCCATGCGCCGCTACAGCCAGAATGCGATGCGGCCGCGGGCGCGGGCGAAAAATGCCCATGCGACGCCGCACAGGACAAGGCTGTACAGCGCGGCGCCGAGCCACGTCATCAAGCCTGGCGTGTGGCCGAGCAATGGCCCGCGGACGATGTCCAGCACGTCGAAAAACGGATTGAGCGGCAGCAGATAAGCTCGAAGCTTGAGTTGTTCGGGCTTCCAGATCACCGGCGTCAGGAAGAAGGCGATCTGCATGACGCTGTTCACGATCGGCTGAATGTCGCGGAACCGCGCGCAGAAGCTGCCGAGCAACAGTGCCAGAGCCAATGCGTCTGCTACCCAGAGGATGAGGGCGGGCAGCGCGAGCAACGCATGCCAGCCGGGCCATACCAGGAACACGGCGAAGACGACGACGATCACCAGGATGTTGTGTGCCAGGGCCAACAGATTGCGCATGACCACGCGGATGGCGAAGACAAAAAACGGCATGCGAACCGAACGGATCACCGAGTCGGCTTCGGTAAACGTCATGCAGGATTCGCTGACCAGCGCACTCAGGAAGTTCCACAGCACGATCGACAGCGACAGGAACGGCAGATACTCGTGCAGATCCATCTGGAACAGCGTCGAGTACAGCACGCCCAGCGAGGCGACCATGATTCCGGTGGACAGCGTCAGCCAGAACGGACCCAGCATCGAGCCGCGGTAGCGCAGCTTGATGTCCAGCCAGCCCAGCGTCCATGCCAGCGGCCACAGCGTGGCACCATTGCTAACGTCACGCACCGCAAGGCGATGGCGCGCCGACAGCGACATATCGGCGCGAAGGTCAAGCAGTGCGTCTTTCGCTGCGGGTGCGGTAGCGATGGTCATGCGCCGCGGGCGGATAGCCTATCCATCCGGCTGGGGCAACCGCACGGTGGAACGGGTTGGCGGAGGCTTTCAGTCGCTCGGCGCCGCATCGATGCGGGTTTCCGCGCCGCTCAGGATGCTGACATGCTCACCCGGCCGCAAATCGCCGGTTTGCGGCTGGACGATGGACAGCGTCGTACCGCTTTGGGTGCGAACGATGAATTCGTAGACGTGGGCATCGGAATTCGCGCCCGGGCCGCCCAGGCTGGACAACAGGATGCGCGTGGGTCCCGGCGCTTCCGTCGGCACCGGCCGCATCGCCAGGATGGTGCCCGACACACCGGCCGGCGGCGTCGGAGCAGCCTGCACCGTTGGCGTAGGTTGTTCTGTGTGCATCGCGCAGCCGGCGAGCATCAGCAGCGCGCAAAATCTACCAGGTCGCAACATCATCGATCCAATTCCACCGGTTGATCGCCGTTGCGTGATCGTGCAAATTTCGCCCCCCTGCGCAAGCGGCAATTGGCCCCGCTCGGGGGTTGCGATACGATCTTGCGCCGATCAGCGATCTGCTATAAGGACTTACGGGCGTTTCCTGCCTGCCCACCTCAAGCGACGGCCATCCGGCCGCCGTGCCCTCCGGCCATTGCGGCCGCGCCACGACGGAGGTCCCTTTCGGATGCCTCGCTACACTCGCGTCGCTCGCCTGACCCGCGTTACCGCTTCGTTCGGCGTTCTCGCCTTGCTCGCCGCCTGCGCGTCGCAGACACCCGGTCCGTCGGCGACCCAGGAAGCCGCACGTTACGCAGAGCATGCGCGCAACAACTACGTTCCGCCGGGACCGCCGGAAGACCCGTGGGGTCCGTATATCCGCGAAGCGTCCGCGCGCTTCGATGTGCCCGAGCTGTGGGTGCGCTCCGTCATGCACGTGGAGTCCGGTGGCAACGAATATCGCAACGGCCAACTCATCACGTCCGGCGCCGGCGCGATGGGGCTGATGCAGGTGATGCCGCAGACCTATGACGAACTTCGCCAACGGTACAGCCTGGGCGACGATCCGTTCGATCCGCACAATAATATTCTCGCCGGCGTGGCCTATATGCGCGAGATGTACGACATCTACGGCTCGCCCGGGTTCCTCGCCGCGTACAATGCCGGGCCGAACCGCTTGGACGACTATCTTAGCAACAACCGCCCGTTGCCGGATGAGACGCGACATTACGTGGCGATGATCGGCCCCAACATCGTTGGGGTGTATCCCCAGCATCGTTCGCCTGCCGAGCAATACGCGATGAACGCGCTGCCGACCTCCATTCCGCCAGGCAACCGCTACGGCCGCTCGACGCAATTCGCCAGCCGGAACGGCGGTGGTGGTCGTATACCGGCCTACGTTCCTGTCCAGGTCGCGCAACTTCCCGAACCGCCGCGACCGGCGGCGACGCCGGTACCGCAGCAATACGCAATGGTGGCGCCGCCTCCGCCTCCGCCGTCGCACGGCGGCTTCCACATTATCGCGTCGGCCAATGCCGAACCGGTGCCGTTCCGACATCTCGGGGCCGGAGGGCCGGCGAACGGCGACTGGGCGATCCAGGTCGGCGCCTTCGCCAACGAAAGTCAGGCGCGTCTCGCGCTGGGCAACGCGCGCGAACATGCGCATGTCGAGTTGGCGGTGGCGCATCCCTATGTCGCCAGCGTGCACGCATCCCACGGCGTGCTGTGGCGCGCGCGGCTGACCGGGCTGTCGCATGAGGCGGCAGTGCAGGCGTGCGAAAAGCTCGGCCGCGGCCGGCTAGGTTGCGTGGTCGTGTCGCCGGAGTCGCAGTCGTAGCAAAGCGGATTGGACGTCTGACACGGCGTTCACGCTTCTCCTGACGCCAGCAATTTGTAACGACCTATCCATGGGCGGGCCGCAGTCCCTTCGGCGATTGCTGCCCCAGGCTGGGTGGAGTAGGAGTTTGCGATACCGCCTGGCGAGGAGACGACGAAAATGCGGCGTAGGGACGTTCTGAAGACGGCTATTGCCGGGGCTACTGCACTGGCCGCCCCCCGCATCGTGCATGCGGATGACGCCAAGACCATCATTTTTACCCCGCACGCCGACCTGGTCTCGCTCGATCCCGTTTGGACCACTGCGGACATCACCCGCAACTTCTCGCTCGCCGTGTATGACACGCTGTACGGCTACGATGCCGGTTTCAATGTACAGCCGCAGATGGTCGATGGCGCCAAGACCGAGGATGACGGTAAGCTGTGGGAGCTTACTCTGCGCGAGGGCCTGGCGTTTCACGACGGCACTCCGGTACTGGCGAAGGATTGCGCTGCGTCCATCGAGCGTTTTTCCAAGCGCGACCCGTTTGGCGGCGCGCTGATGGCGCGGGTCGATGAGATCTCTGCGCCGTCCGACAAGGTGATCCGTTTCCGGCTCAAGCGGCCTTTCGCGTTGCTGCCCAACGCGCTGGCGCAGGTGTATTGCGTAATCATGCCAGAGCATTCGGCGATGACCGACGCGATGAAGCAGGTCACCGACGCGATGGGCAGCGGACCATTCAAGTTTGTCGCGTCGGAACGCATTCCCGGTCAGCGCGTGGTTTATACGAAGAACGACAAATACGTACCGCGCAAGGACGGCAAACCAAGCTTCAATGCCGGTCCGAAGATCGTCTATGTCGACCGCGTCGTGTGGAACTTCATTCCCGATCCTGCTACCGCGTCGGCGGCTCTGACACAGGGCGAGATCGACTGGTGGGAGAACCCGACCATCGACCTGGTACCGCAACTAAAGCGCAGCAAGGACCTGACCCTGGCGGTCAAGGATCGCACGGGCGAAATCGGCTGTCTGCGCTTCAATCACCTGTTCCCGCCGTTCGATAATCCGGCGATCCGTCGCGTCGTGCTCGCGGCGATCGATCAGAAGGAGGTGATGGAGGCGGTCGCGGGCGCTGATCCGAGCCTGATCAAGACAGATGTCGGCATCTTCGTTCCCGGCACGCCGATGGCCAGCACGGTCGGGGTCGAAATCACCCGCGGTCCCAAGAATTACGACAAGCTGAAGCAGGATCTGATTGCCGCCGGATACAAGGGCGAGAAGGTGGTGATCCTCGCCGCATCGACGATCCCCACGATCTGGGCAGAAGCGCAGGTGGCTTCCGATACGTTGAAGAAGATCGGCATGAACACCGATTTCCAGTCGATGGAATGGGGCACGGTGGTGCAGCGGCGGGCCAGCCAGGAGCCGAACGACAAGGGTGGTTGGAATATTTTCTATACGTTCCTTGGCGGATTTGGGAACGTCTCGCCCGCGCCTAACATCGCCATCCAGAGCAGTGGAACGAAGGGAAGCTGGTTCGGTTGGCCGACGGATCCGAAGATGGAGGACTTGCGCCAGGCATGGTTCGAAGCTCCCGATCTCGCCGCGCAGAAGAAGGTTGCGGAGCAGATGCAGGTGGAATTCTACCAGAGCCCGTCTTACGTGCCGCTGGGCATGTCCGACCAGCCGACCGCGTTTCATAACTATCTGACCGATATTCGCGACGGCTGGCCGCAGTTTTACGGCGTGAAGAAAACGCGTAGCGCGAGAGCACTGTGCGATGACCCACCACGTCGTGGTGATCGGCGCGGGTATCGTTGGCGCGGCCACCGCGGTCGAGTTGCTGCGCGATGGACATCGCGTGACGATCGTCGAATCCGGCGATCCCGGCGGCGAGCAAGCCGCCAGCTATGGCAATGGCACCCTGCTCAATCCGAGTTCGGTTGTGCCACCGACAGCCCCGGGGCTGTGGCGCAAGGTGCCGGGCTATTTGGCAGATCCGCTCGGGCCATTGGCAATTCGCTGGTCCTATCTGCCACGTTTGCTGCCGTGGCTGTGGCGCTTTGTGCGCGCCGGCGCGACCCAAGAGCGAGTTGCGGCCATCGCGCGTGCCTTGCGCCCGTTATTGCTGGAAGCTCCGGAACGCCACCGGCGGCTGGCGGAAGAGGCCGGGGTGGGCGACCTGATCACGCGGCACGGCGGCCTGTTTGTCTTCCCCAGCCGCACCGATTTCGAAGCCGAAGCCCTGTCCTGGCGCTTGCGGCGCGAGAACGGCGTGCGGTGGATCGAATTGTCGGAAGAGGAACTGCGCCAGCGCGAGCCAACGCTGGACCGGCGCTACAAGTTCGCCGTGTTAGTGGAGGAGAACGGCCAGTGCCGCGATCCCGGTGCGTATGTGAGCGCCCTGGTGCAGCACGCGTGCGCGCTTGGTGCGACCCATCGGCGTGCGCAGGCGACGGGCCTACGCATCGAAGGCCGCCGCTTGCGTGCCGTGCGCACAGACGCGGGTGATATCGATTGCGACAAGGCGGTGATCGCCGCCGGCGCATGGTCCAAGATGCTGGCAGCCTCGGCGGGTGATCGCGTGCCGTTGGAAACCGAACGTGGCTACCATGTGCTGATCCAAAATCCCGGCATCGAGCCACGCAACCAGGTGATGCCCAGCGACGGCAAGATGGCGTGCGTCATGACGCCGCAAGGCTTGCGGCTTGCAGGGCAGGTTGAACTTGCCGGACTGGCGGCGCCGCCGAACTGGGCGCGGGCGGATGTGCTGCGCGATTTCGCGCGCAAGGTGTTTCCTGGATTGCCGGCGGATTTGCAGGTGAAGACCTGGATGGGACATCGACCTTCCACGCCGGATGGACTGCCATGCATCGGTCCGGCATCGGGTTGTCCCGATGTGTTGCACGCGTTTGGGCACGGCCATGTCGGACTGACTGCGGGAGCAACAACGGCGCGGTTGGTTGCAGACCTGATCAGCGGAAAGCCGCCGTCGATCGATCTGGCGCCTTATGCCGCGTCGCGGTTTCGTTAAGGCCGGTGTCGCCCCACACGTCATACCAACCCGCCAATCGATTGACGCACGGCACGAACCGCCCCAACCGTCATGGCCGGACCCCAACCGTCATGGCCGGGCTTGACCCGGCCATCTTTCGCGGCACCATGCTGCATAGATGGTCGGGTCAAGCCCGGCCATGACGGTTGGGGCGGTCCGTGCGAAGCAGTCGAGACTCAACCGTTCGGCGGGTTGGCATCACAAGGTACACTTTCCTCGGCAGCATCCGGCGCTTTTGCAAATACGGAATGCCACGCGCCAGCAACGGCGCCAGCGCTCGCAACAGCCCCGCCGTAAGACCGAACAGCGGCCCCCATCCGCGCGCGGAAAATCGCAGCGTGTACCCGCCCTGCACCAGTTCGCGATGCAGGCACGCTTCCATGGTGAAGCACGCAACCGCCGACAAGCGTCGCCGCCACACCGCAATCGCATCGTTCGAAAGCGGCTGCTGCAAACGTGTATGCAGATGCCGATCGCGCGACACCACCATCCCCGTCCTGCCCTGCCAATCGAGCATCTCCTGCTCGAAGGTCTCGCCAAGAAAAGCGCAGATCAGGCATGCAGTCTCGGCCGGGGCTCGCACCATGTCTTCGTAATGAACCTCAAGCATGCGATCCGGATATACGGCGCTATCGCGGCGCAGATGCGCCATCGCCGCCGGCCACGCGAAGCCCGCATCATAGTAGCGCTGCCAGCCCGCATCGATCCAGGAGATCGCAACATCGCGTCCGTCGCGTACCAGGTGAATGAACTTTGCGTCGGGATAAAGTGTCGCCAACTGCGGCACGATCGCAAAATAGTGCGGCGTCTTGTCGCCCAGCCGCTGTTTACTGCTTTCCCTCAGCAGATGAGCGTAGACGATGTCGATCAGGCTCACCAGCGTCGGCTGGGTCAGCGCCCCCGCCTGGCACCGCAACTCGGTCTCGGAAAGTGCCATATCGGGCCAGCGCTCATGCCGAACCATCGTCTCGATCGCGCGTTCAAGTTGTGGTTGCGTCAACGTGCCGGCCAGCGGAAACTCCCGCACCAGGGGATCGAGGAACCAGGTTTCGGACGGAATATGCAGGTGCGAATGGCCAGCCAGGATCAACCGCAGCAACGTGGTGCCCGAGCGGCCGGCGCCGATAATGAAGAACGGGGCCCGATCGGGCATAATCCACCAACCTCAGCGGAGTGACGAAGCATGAGCGAGCCACTGACATTCACCTTCCCCGATGATGGCGCAATCCCAACTCCAAACTGCCGATGCTGGTCTATCGCGGTGCGGTGCCGCCCGATCCAGTGGCGATCGAGAAGCTGTTTGCCGCCAACCGCTGGCCGCCGGCCTGGCGCGACAGCGTGCATCCGTTCCAGCATTTTCACAGCAATGCGCACGAGGCGCTGGGAGTTGCCCGTGGCCACGCCAAGGTCCAGTTCGGTGGTCCGAGCGGCGAAACGCTGGACGTGCAGGCCGGCGACGTCGTGGTGCTGCCGGCCGGGGTCGGTCATTGCAGAATCGACAAGTCGCCCGACCTGCTGATCGTTGGCGCCTATCCGGATAACACCGCGCGCCCGGACCAGCATCGGGGCGATCCGGCCGAGCATGACGCGGTCGTCCGCAACATCACGAAGGTCGTGGCGCCGAACGCCGATCCCGTGGTGGGCGGGCAGGGGCCGCTAGTGCGGCTGTGGGGCGCGTAGCCGCTACGCCGCTTCACGTGTCCGCAGGTCGTTGTTGGTGCGGTGGTCGCCGGCCATCCAGCGCGCCAGTTCAGCGTGCGCGTCGGCGCGGCGGATCGCATCGATCTCCGCCGCGTTCGGCGGATCGACGGTGAACTCGACGATCAGCCCGTCCGGCGAGGTGCAATACATCGACCGGCAATAGCCGTGATCGGTTTCCCGCACCGCGACGTCGGCGGCCTTCACGCGCGCGATCAATTCGTCATAGGACGCATCGTCCACCTTGAACGCCACATGGTCGAAACTGCCGATCTCGGCAGGCTTTTCCGCCTGCGTCTTGCGATAAACCTCGTCATCGGCAAACGAGAAGAATGCCAGCGCGCCGCCATCGCCGAGTGCATAGAAGGTGTGGCAGAACGCCACGTCCCGCTTGACCCAAGGGCTGAAGTGGCGTTCGCACCAGGTCGCGGCCAACGGAATCCCCAGCACGTCCTCGAAGAATTGCCGGTTCTTCTCCTGGTCCTTCACGACATAGGCATGGTGGTGCAGCCGTGTGGGCAGGTGCGACAGCAGCTTGGCCATGGGCAGGTTCCTCCGGTTTGCCGCGATTTTCCCGGCCAGCTTGCCCTCGGCGCGCACAACCCGCAAGCTAGGCGCGGGAGGATGGAGAGACATGCGCATCGAGATCATCTGCACGGGCGATGAAGTTCTGACCGGCAAGATCGTCAACACCAATTTCAGCTACATGGCACAGAAGCTCGAAGATGTCGGGCTTTCTGTCCATTGGGGCACCACGGTCGGCGACGATCGCGAAAGTCTGTTGCAGGCGTTTCTGCACACCGGCGGGCGCGCCGATGCGGTTATCGTCAATGGTGGTCTGGGTCCGACGGTGGATGACCTGTCGCAGGAAGTCGCGGCCCAGGCAGCCGGCGTGGAACTTGAACTGCACGAGGAGTGGCTGGCGCGCATGGAGGAATTCTTCTCCCGCCGCGCGCGCAACATGCCTCCCAACAACCGCAAGCAGGCGATGCTACCGGTCGGTGCGGAGATGCTGGACAATCCGATTGGCACCGCGTGCGGGTTCGCCATGGATATTGGGCGTGCGCGGTTCTTCTTCACACCGGGTGTGCCGCGCGAGCTGCGGCGGATGTTGGAGGAGCAAATCATTCCGCGGCTGCTGGCGCGCAGCGGGGCGCCAACGTCGATCTTCCTCAAGCGCTTCCATTCCTATGGGCTGGGCGAATCGCATGTCGATCAGTTGCTGACCGGCGTTGAGGAAATGGTGCCGGACGGATCGGTCAAACTGGGCTTCCGCGCGCATTACCCGCAGATCGAGACGAAGCTGACGGTGCGTGGCACCGATGCCGAGGATATCAGCCGCAAGCTGGAGCCGGTGCAGGTGGAGGTTCGCAAGCGCCTCGGCAACTTCATCCTGGCGGAGGACGATCAGACGCTGGAAGGGGTCGTGCTGGCCGCGCTGTTGCGGTGCCAGGGGTCGCTGGCGGTGGTCGAAACCTTTACCGGCGGTCAGATTGCCGTGCGCATGGCGCCGTTGCCGGGCGCCGAGCATGTGTTCCGCCGCGGCATCGTCGTGCGTGACGCCACGCAGTTGCACGGTCTCTTGCGGTTGGATGACGTGCAGCTCGCCGGTCCGTTGACCCAGGAAGCGACTGAGGCCGTCGCGAGGGCGGCGCGGGAACGTTGCGGTGCGACGCACGCGCTGGTGGTGCTGATCGAACTGGACGACGGTCCTGACCGCATCGATTTCGGCGGCACGATCTGGATCGGTATCGCGACCGCGGAACACGTGGCGTTCCGCCGCTCGCGCGTGCTGGGGGGCGCGAGTGGGTGCGCCTCGGCGCCGCCGAGTTGGCACTGGATTGTCTGCGGCGCCTGCTGCAGGGATTGCCGGTGGTCGAACGGATCGATTTCGAGAAGACGTGAAAGCGCGGTGAAGAGCATGTCAGACCATCTGTTTTCCGGGCTGAAGGTGATCGACTGCGCAAGCTGGATCGCCGGACCGGCGGCGGCAACGATCATGTCCGATTTCGGCGCCGACGTGATCAAGATCGAACCTCCTGGCACGGGCGATCCGTGGCGAGGTCGCGGTGCCAATCCGCACGCGCCCACCGATTATTATTGGCAGTTGACGTCGCGCAACAAGCGCAGCCTGGCGCTGGATTTGAAGCACGATGAGGGGCGCCAGGTGCTGCACCACCTGGTCGCCGGCGCCGACGTGTTCGTTACCAATTTCCCATTGCCGGTGCGCGATCGGCTGAAGCTGGCGCCAGCCGATCTGCTGCCGCTCAATCAGCGGCTGATCTATGCGTCGTTCACCGCTTATGGCGAGGTCGGCGAGGAAGCGGCGAAGACCGGATTTGATTCCACCGCCTATTGGGCGCGCACCGGACTGATGGACGCGGTGCGTGCGGATGTCGATACCGTACCGGCGCGCTCTGCCCCGGGCATGGGCGATCATCCCAGCGCCACCGGTCTTTATGCCGCGATCGTTACCGCGTTGTACCGGCGGGAGAAGACCGGTGCAGGCGGCATCGTCAGTTCGTCATTGCTGGCGAATGGGCTTTGGGCGAATGGCTGCTTCGTACAGACGCGGTTGTTCGGCGAACCGATGCCGCACCGCCCGCCGCGCGAACAGGCGCCCAATGCGCTGGCGAACCATTATCAGTGCGGGGACGGTCGGTGGTTCATCATGGCGCTGTTCAATGAGGAACGGCAGTTGCGGCCGTTCCTCGCGGCGATCGGACGCGAAGAACTGGCCGACGATCCGCGCTTCGCCACGAAGCAGGCGCGGCAGAAGAATGCCAATGCCTTGGTGGAAGAACTCGACGCGGTGTTCGCGACGCGGGCTATGCCGGAGTGGCGCCGCATCCTCGATGCGGTGGGCGTCACATTCGGTGTGGTCGGCAAAACGGAGGACGTGGCGCACGACGAACAGATGCGGGCGATCGGCGCGTTGGTGCCATTTGCCGACGGAGAGACGCTGACGGTGTCGAGCCCATTCCATCTCGACGGCGAGTTGAAGGTGGCGCCACGGCGCGCACCATCGCTAGGGCAGCACAGCGAAGATGTGTTGCGGGAAGCCGGTTACGACGCGGATGAAATCGGCCGCCTGCGCAAATTAGGCGTCCTGGCCCAACACTAAACCTCGCCCGCGGGAGCGGGAGAGGTCGATGGTGCGAAGCACCGAGGGTGAGCGTGATCGGGTTGGCACGCAGCCTTCTTACGCAGCGTGCCGACCCGATCACCCTCACCCGCGACGCTTACGCGTCTTGACCTCTCCCGCTCCTGCGGGAGAGGTTTATCGATCATCCACACGCGACCGAATAGATATCCTTCACGCCCTGCGGCAGCGGCATGGCCTGCCAGGTCTCGCCGCCATCCGTCGTGCCGAAAATCTCGCCGTCATAGCGCGCGGCAAGATAGACCTGCTTCGGATCGGTGTTATGCGGCGCCACCGACATCACCGTGCCATGCACCTGCACCTTGTCGAAGCGCTGCCAGGTATTTCCCTTGTCCTGGCTACGATAAACCGCCCCGTCCTTGCTCGCCGCCGCCACGCTCAACGCGGAATACAGCGTGTTGGGATCGGCGCGCGAGACCTGGATGTCGCGTCCGTAGGTGGTCGGCGAGAAGCGCCCCACCTCCATGTCTTGCCACGTGTTGCCGTCATCCGCAGTGCGGAACAGGCCCATGCGCACCGCAACGATCACCGCATCCGGGTCCGCCGGGCTGATGGCAATGGCGTGGCCATCCAGCATGCCCTCGTCCGAGGTGTCGCTAACGATCTTGCTCTTAAGGTGCGGCTTCTGCGCCAGACGGATCAGATCCGGGCTGCAATCTTTCCAGGTCTCTCCGCCATCGGTGGTGCGCATGACGCCGCCGACTTCAAGTGCAGCGAAGATCGTTCCCGGCTTCGCGGGATGCTGAGCCATGCGCATCACCCGGCAGGCGAACGGCATGACACAGCGCGTCGGCATGTTGGGATCGGGCAGCTTCCGCCAGGTCTCGCCGCTATCCTCGCTACGATACACCGCGACCGGCGAGCCGCCCGCATAGACCAGCTTCGGATCGCCGGCATCGACCAGGAACGACCAGATCTGCATGCCCTTATCAGGGAAGTTGGCGCGCCTGAAGGTCTTGCCGCGATCGGTGCTGCGATACACGCCGTCATGCGTGCCGGCGAACACGATGTTCGGATCGGTCGGATGCACGTAGACCACGTTGCTGTCGCAATCGGTGATCACATGTTCCCACGCACCTATCTCCGCGGGCCTGCGAAACACGCCGATGGCGCCTTTGTCATTGGCGCTACGGCCGACCGTGCCGGCCACGCTGGCATAGACGTTTGACTGGCTCATCCTCTGTCCCCTTTCCTGGGTCTCGCTCCGACGGTCAGGCTACGCCAGATCCGTCAGGGTTGACAGCCTCCGTCATCGCCGCCTTTCTCACGCAGAGCAGGAGGGGAGGGTGGAATGCCGACCGTGCACGCCGAGAAGCTGATGGAGATCGCCAGCGCGCTGCTGGAGAAAGCCGGTGCGTCGGCGGAGGAAGCCGCGACCATCGCGCGCTACAACATCGGCGCCAATCTCGTCGGGCACGATTCGCACGGCATCATTCTGATCCCAAGCTACATCGATCGCATCAAGGTCGGTCACATCATGCCGGGCGCGCCGTTCGATGTGAAGGAACAGTCGCCAACCACCATGGTCATCGATGGCAACTGGGGCTTTGGCTACGTGGTGACCGACCGCGCGATGCGGATGACGATCGATAAGGCGAAGCAGCAGAACGTCGCCGCAACGACGGTGTTCCGCCAGAATCATATCGGGCGCCTGGCGTCGTATCCGCTGATGGCAGCCCGCGAGGGCATGATCGCGATGATCACCGCGGATTCCGGACGCAGCGCGAAGGCGGTAGCGCCGTTCGGCGGTGCTCAGGCACGGCTTGGGACTAACCCGATCTGTTTTGCGATCCCATCGAATCTGGACGGGCCGCTGTTTTTCGATATGGCAACGTCGGCGGCCGCGGCGGGCAAGATCAACGTAGCGACGGCGCGTGGCGAGCAAGTGCCGGCGGGTTGGCTGATCGACAAGGACGGCAAGCCGAGCACTGATCCTCGGGTATTGAAGCAGGGCGGGGCGCTGCTGCCGTTGGGTGGCGCCGAGGGCTACAAAGGCTACGGACTGGCAGCAATTGTCGAGATCTTCTCTGGCCTGTTGACCGGTCTCGGGTTCGGCGTGGAGCCGACCGGCCGGCACAACGACGGCTGCTTCATTGCGGTGTTCAATGTGGCAGCCTTTCGCGACCTCGAGGTATTCAAGCGCGAAGTCACCGAGTTCGCGCAATACCTGAAGGCGACTCCCCCGGCCGAGGGTTTCACCGAAGTGCTGTATCCTGGCGAGATCGAATATCGGCGCGAACAGGAACGCCGAAAGAACGGCATTTCGGTGGAAGACGCAACCTGGAGCAAGTTGCGCGATCTTGCCCAGGGCTACGGGATTGCCGACAAGCTGGGGTTGTGAGTTTAGGGCGGGGAGACCCGTAACGTGTCGTTTCGGGGCCAGTCTCTGCGCCGCCTGGAGGATGCGCGCTTCCTGACCGGGCGGGCCCGCTACATCGAGGACATCGACGTTCCCGATCAGGTCTGGATGCATGTCGTGCGCTCACCTCACGCGCATGCCGTGATCGAGCACATCGATACGGCGGCAGCGCAGGCAATGCCCGACGTACTTGGTGTGTTCACCGCGGCGGGCTTGCGCGATTTGGGTCCGCTGCCGTGCACCGTGCCGGTGGCGAGTGTGGCGCCGATGATTGTGCCGCCACGGTTTGCTCTCGCCAGCGACGTGGTGCGGCATGTCGGCGATCCGGTCGCATTTGTCGTGGCGCAGACTCGTGTCGCCGCGCGCGATGCGGCGGAGTTTGTCGACATCGATTATCGTGTGCTGCCCTCTGTCGTCGATGCGGCAGCGGCGTTGTTGCCGGATGCGCCACTGCTCTGGGAACAGGCGCCCGGTAATTTGTCGTATCGGTTCCAGAAGGGTGACGCTGACGCCGTGCATGCCGCGATGCAGGCAGCGGCGCATGTGGTCGGGCTCGAGCTGATCAACAACCGTATCGTCATCTCGGCGCTCGAAACCCGCGGGGCGATCGGGCAAGTCGAAGCGGACGGTTTTCACCTGACGTTCTCCGGCGCCGGCGTGCATGCCTTGCGCTCCCAGCTTGCGGACAGTGTGTTTCGTGTGCCGCAGGAGCAAATGCGGGTGTCGTGTCCGGATGTCGGCGGCGGGTTCGGTGTGAAGAACGCGCTGTATCCCGAGTGGGTCATGCTGCTATGGGCGGCGCGAGCGCTTGGCAGACCGGTGAAGTGGATCGGCGAACGCAGCGAGGATTTTGTCACCACCGCGCAGGGGCGCGACAACATCACACGGGCCCGGCTGGCACTGGATGCCGATGGGCGCTTCCTGGGGCTTGATGTATCGACTGTGGCGAATCTAGGTGCCTACCTGTCCTCCGGCGGACCGGGCAGTTCCACCAATGCGCCGGCCAACGCCATGGGCAGCGGCTACGTCATTCCCGCGATCTTCATGGACGTGCAGGGCGTGTTCACCAACACCGTGCCGATCGACGCCTATCGCGGCGCTGGCAAGCCCGAGGTGAACTACATGATAGAGCGGCTGATCGACGCGGCGGCGCGCCGCCACCGTTTCGACCCGATCGAGCTGCGGCGGCGGAATCTGGTGACGGAATTTCCCTACCGCAAAGCGCTTGGCACGGTGATCGACTGCGGCCGCTTCGTCGAGAATCTGGATGACGCGGTCGTTGCAGCCGGCGACATTTCCCAATGCCACGCATCGTCCCAACAGCGCGGATTGTTGCGTGGCGTGGGCATCACCTGCTTCATGGAGACTGCCCGAGGCGCGCCGAACGAGGGTGCCGAAATTCGCTTCGAGGATGACGGCCGCGTCGCACTCATGGTCGGCACGCAATCCAACGGCATGGGTCACGAAACCGCCTATGCGCAGATCGCCGCTGATTTGTTGGGTCTGCCGCTGGAAACTTTCCGCTATGTGCAGGCAGATACCAGCGTGGTGCGTGCCGGCAACGGTCATGGCGGCGCGCGGTCCATGCATATGGGCGGTGCAGCGTTGTGCAAGGCGATCGACGCGATGCTGGCAAAGGGCAACGCGATTGCAGCGCGTTTGCTGCAGGCATCGCCAGCACAGGTGACGTTCGCTAACGGCCACTTCGCCGTGCGTGATGATGCCGCCCGCTCCATCGACCTCGTTGCGGTGGCAAGGGCCGCGCGCGATCCCGCCAACCTGCCGGACGGTGCGGACGCCGGTCTCGATACCTATGTCTGGAATCTTCTCGACGTCATAACCTTCCCGAATGGATGCCACATCGCCGAGGTGGACGTCGATCCGGAAACCGGCGCCGTTGCGTTGCATCGCTACACAGCCGTGGACGATTTCGGTACGCTGATCAACCCGATGCTGACCCTGGGCCAGGTGCAGGGCGGCGTTGCGCAAGGGATCGGTCAGGCAATGCTGGAACACACGTTTTATGATCCGCAAAGCGGTCAGATGCTGAGCGGATCTTTCATGGATTACGCGCTGCCGCGGGCCGACGATTTGCCGGACTTCGACATCACCTTGACCGGCGTGCCCACCACCGCAAATCCGCTCGGAGTCAAAGGATCCGGTCAGGCGGGAGCGATGGCGGCGCCACAGGCGATCATCTGTGCGGTGCTGGACGCGCTTGCGCCGCTGGGTGTCACGCATATCGACATGCCGGCGACACCGGAACGAGTCTGGCGCTTTATCCAGGCGGCACAGCGACAGGAGGCAACACGGTGACCACGCAGACCCGCATCGCCGCGGAAGACTATCTCGAGGCTCTCGCTGCCCACGGCATCGAATACCTGTTCGCCAATCCCGGCACCGATTTCGCCCCTATTGTGGAAGCGTTCGCCCGTACCGGTCGTACCAACCGCAAGGTGCCGCAGCCGATCGTCGTGCCGCACGAGAATGCCGCGGTCGCCATGGCACACGGCTACACCATGGTGACCGGCAAACCGCAAGCGGTCATGCTGCACACCAATGTTGGCACTGCGAATTCGATCAACATGCTGATCGACGCCAGCCGTGACCGAGTGCCCATCCTGCTGACCTCCGGCCGCACACCTTTTACCGAATCCGGCGTGGAAGGCTCGCGCAATGCGCACATCCACTGGGCGCAAGAGATGTTCGACCAGGCCGGCATGCTGCGAGAAGTTGTGAAGTGGGACTACGAAATGAAGCGCGGCGACCAGGTCGGCACGGTGCTTGATCGCGCGTTGGAAATGGCGATGTCATCGCCGAAAGGTCCCGTCTATCTCAGCCTGCCGCGCGAGGTGTTGGGCGAAGTGCTGGATACACCGCCGGCGACAAATCGTGGACAACGCGCTCGGCCACGCGCGCCCGTGCCGGCGTCGGGCGATATCGAACAGCTTGCCGAATGGATCGCTGCCGCACGCGCGCCGGTAGTGATTACCGGCACGCTTGGACAGGACCCGCGTGACGCCGTAGTGCTCTCCCGTCTGGCGGAGCAATGGGCGCTGCCGGTGATTCCATATAACACGCGGTATTTCGCGATTTCCGCGAACAACCCGATGTTCCACGGCTCGCTGCCCGGACCGCTGTTGAAAGAGGCGGACCTGGTGATCGTCATCGAGGCCGACGTGCCCTGGCTTCCGGGCAAAGAGCACCCGCCGGCTGATGCGCGCGTTGTGCAAATCGGGGAAGATCCGCTGTACGCGCGCTATCCGATGCGCAGCTTTCCCTCCGACCTGACGATTACCGCCAGCGCGCTCTCGGCACTGGAAGCGTTGGAACAGGCGCCGACCGGTCGCAGCAGCCCGCATGTCGAAGCACGGCGGGCGCGCCTGACCGGGCGATCGGCGGAATTGCATGCGGGATGGCGCGGCGAGGCGGAACATGCGGGGCGCGGCAACAAGAATACGCTGGCCTGGTTGAACCATTGCCTGCGCGACGTCGTCGATCGCGACACGATCGTTATTTCCGAATACTCATTCCGCCAGGAGTACTGTCCGCTGGAGACGCCCGGCAGCCTGTTTTCGCTGAGCTCGGCCGGCGGGCTAGGCTGGGGCTTCGGTGCGTCGCTCGGGGCCAGGCTGGCGTCGCCCGACAAGCTGGTGCTGTCGGTGCTGGGCGATGGCGCTTACATGTTCGCCAACCCGACCGCGTGCCACTACGTGGCAGAAACGCATAACCTGCCGGTGCTGACGGTGATCTATAACAATGCGCTGTATGGGGCCGTGCGGCGGGCGACGCTGGATATGTATGGCAAGGGCGTCGCTTCCGAAAATGACGGACGCTTGCTCGCGGATTTGCCGGCGCCATCGTTCGAGAAGATCGTCCTCGCGCATAACGGACATGGCGAACGGGTGGAACGTCCCGGCGATCTGCCGGCCGCGTTGCAGCGCGCTGCGGCGGCGGTGCGTGGCGGCCAGCAGGCGCTGGTCAACGTGATATGCCCGCCCTGATGCAGCGCCTGCGCACAAGCGTTCTGGTGGTTGGCGGCGGGCCGGTCGGAACCACGCTGGCGATGGATCTCGCCTGGCGCGGGATCGATGTTCTGGTGCTGGAACAGCGCCACCGCGATGAGCCTCCAAGCGTAAAGTGCAACCACGTTGCAGCAAGAACGATGGAGGTGTTCCGCCGGCTCGGGGTGGTTCAGGCGGTGCGCGACGCCGGCCTGCCGCACGATTTTCCGAACGACATCTCGTTTCGTACCACCTTCGTCGGACCGGAGTTCGCGCGCATCCCGATCCCGTGCCGTCGAGACCGTTACAGCGCAACAGAAGGTCCGGACACTTGGTGGCCAACGCCGGAGCCGCCACATCGTATCAACCAGATCTATCTCGAGCCGGTACTGGTAAATCATGCGATGACGCGGCCGGGGCTGCGGTTTCGGCACCGGGTAAAGGTGCTGGGCTTTACCCAATCCGACGACGGAGTGGTGGCAGAGGCCGAAGACCTGGACAGTGGCGAGCGCCTGCTGATCGACAGCGACTATCTGGTTGGCTGCGACGGCGGGCACTCGGAAATCCGGCGTGAGATCGGTGCCCGGCTGACCGGCGACGCGGTTGTCCAGCGCACGCAATCCACCTATTTCCGCGCGCCATCCCTGCTATCGATGATGCAGGCGCGGCCGGCCTGGTCGAAATCAATCGATGAACCCTCGGCGCAGCGCCAACATCTTTGCCATCGATGGGAGCGAAACATGGTTGCTGCATTGTTATTTGCGTCCGGACGAACCGGATTTTGAATTGGTCGATCGCGATCGCTGCCTGCGGATGGTGGTCGGCGTAGGGCGGGACTTCCACTACGATATCATCAGCAAGGAGGATTGGTACGGCAGGCGCCTGATTGCCGACAAGTTCCGCGAGCGGCGCGTGTTCCTGTGCGGCGATGCGGCGCATATCTGGGTGCCGTTTGCCGGCTACGGCATGAACGCCGGCATCGCCGACGCGATGAACCTGTCGTGGATGGTGGCCGGCGTGCTGCTCGGCTGGGCCGACCCCGCCATCCTGCACGCGCACGAAGCCGAGCGTTGGCCGATCACCGAGCAAGTCTCGCACTATGCGATGAACACGTCGGTCGCGATGGCGCGGGCTCGGGCGGAAATTCCGGAAGCGATCGAAGCTTCCGGCGCGGACGGCGACGCCGTGCGGGCGGAGTTCGGCCGCCTGATGTTCGAGATCAACGTGCCGCAATTCTGCTGTGGCGGGCTGAACTTCGGCTATTTCTACGAACGCTCCCCGATCGTCGCCTACGATGGGGAGACAGCGCCGCCTTATACGATGTACGACTTCACGCCATCCACCGTGCCCGGCTGCCGTGTGCCGCATGTGTGGCTGCGCGACGGGCGGTCGTTGTACGATGCGCTCGGCCCGGGGTTCACGATATTGCGGTTCGATCGATCTGCGGAGGTGACGTCCCTCGCCGAGGCTGCGGCGCAGCGCGATGTGCCATTGGCAGTGCTGGACGTGGACGCCGAAGCGGCCGACACGCTGTATCCGCACAAGCTGCTGCTGGCGCGGCCGGACCAGCATGTCGCGTGGCGCGGTGATGCGGTGCCGGACAATCCGCTGGTTCTGGTCGATCGGGTCCGCGGCGCGCTGTGGCGCACCTGACGCTTCGGCGGCGACCGTAGCGAAAACGTGGCGACGTGACGCAGGATTCCGTTAAGCTGCCGCGCGAGGACAGGTGAATTCCGGAGGGTCCCGACATCGGCACGACCATATATGAGGCGCCGCGCCCGCCGGGCCGTCCTGGCGAGACCGTCATCACCAGCACCTGCGGGCACAATTGCGGCGGCCGATGTGTCGTCAATGCGCATGTGAAGGATGACCGCATCGTTCACATCTCCACCGATGCACGGCGCTGGAATCCAGAGCATCCGCCGCTGCCTGCCTGCGCGCGTGGGGTCGGCCAGATCGAGCGTACCTATCATTCGGATCGCCTGCGTTATCCGATGCGGCGCGTGGGTCCGCGAGGCTCCGGCCAGTTCGAGCGTATTTCCTGGGATGACGCGCTGGATACTGTGGCACGCGAGCTGCTGCGCGTGCGATCGGCCTATGGCAATGCCGCGATGTTGGACGCCTCACGCAGCGGTAGCCTGTCCATGCTGCACAGTCGGGCCGCGGCGACGCGCTTCTTCAACATGTTTGGCGGCACCGTCGATCTGTGGTCCAACATGTCGGCCGAGGCCGAGATATTCTCGGTGCGGATGACCTACGGCGCCCACTACAAGTCCGCCGGACGAGAGCCGACCGACTACGCCAATTCGAAGCTGATCCTGATGTGGGGCTGGAGCCCGGGTGACGGAACTTTCGGCACCGGTACCGTTCCCTATTTGAAACGAGCGAAGCAGCTAGGCACGCGCATCATTTGTGTCGATCCACGACGCACTCTGACCAGTCGGCAACTGGCGGATCAGCATGTGTTCATCCGTCCCTCCACCGATGCCGCGGCGCTGATTGCGATGGCCTATGTCATCGTCAGCGAAGGGCTGCACGACCAGGCATACTGCGATCGTTACGTGCTAGGTTTCGATGACGCGCATCTGCCGGACGGTGCGCCGCCGCGTTCGTCCTATCGTGCCTACCTGCTGGGTGAGTCCGATGGGGTGGCGAAGACGTCCGAATGGGCCTCGGCGATCACGGGTATTCCGGCCGATACGATCAGGCGATTCGCGATTGAATTTGCTACCAGCAAGCCTGCAGCGCTACAGACCGGTTATGCGCCCGGCCGGACGATGCACGGCGAGCAATTCCATCGCGCTGCCTATGCGCTCGCGGCGATCACCGGCAATGTGGGGATCGTCGGCGGAAGTTCCGGTGTCAGCAGCGGCGCGACCGGGCGCGCCGGCATCGACAGCCTGCCGACGGGAACAAACCCGCTCAACGCGCGCGTCGCCACGCCGTTGTTGTCCGATCTGCTGGCACGCGGTAAGAGCGGCGGCTACCCGGCCGACATTAAGCTGATCTATTCGGCGGGTGGCGATCTGTTCAATCAATGTCCGAACGTCAACCGGATCGTCGCGTCACTGGACGGCGTGGAATGTCTCGTCGTGCAGGATCATTTCGTGACGCCGACGGCCATGTATGCCGATATCGTTCTGCCGGCGACCACCTTCTGGGAACGCAATGACGTCCATACGCCGTGGGCCGGGGCGGGGCATTACGCGATCTACATGCGCCAGGCGATCGCGCCGATGTACGAGTGCCGGAACGACATCGACATATTCTCGGCGCTCGCGGAACGTGTGGGCATTGCGGGATACAATGATAAGACAGAGCAGGAGTGGCTGCGTGAACTGACACGGGATGCGGTGGGGGATTTTGATAGGTTTGTGGAACAGGGTGTTGCTCGGTTTCCACCGCCGGAGGATGCGGTCGCCTTCGCGCGTGAGATCCGCGATCCGAAGCATCACCGATTTGCTACGCCGTCCGGAAAGATCGAGGTATACTCGATGGCTTTGGCCGCCAATCCCGATCCGTACGGGTTGGGGAAGATTCCGCCGATCCCGACCTGGATTCCCTATGCGCCGGGCGGTGGCTTTCCCCTGCAACTGTGCACGCCGAAGTCGCGCGCCCGGACGCATTCCATTCACAGCAACCAGCCGGGCCTGGCGCGGGTCGATCCCGACACGGTGTGGTTACACCCGCAGGACGCGGCAGCGCGCGGCATCCGGAACGGGCAGCGGGTTCGTGTGTTTAATCAGCACGGGGCGACGATCCTGCCGGCGGAGGTGACCGATCGTATCGCTCCCGGTGTGGTTTCGATCAAGGAAGGGTCCTGGTTCACGCCGGACGCCGACGGCACTGACAGGCGGGGTTGTGCAAACGTGCTGACCGCGGATGTCGCATCGCCGTGCGGGGCGATGACGTACAACACCAACTCCGTCGAGATCGAGCCGGTGATGACCGCCGACGTCCAGGTTGCGCGCAGCGAAGTCAGCCCTGGCGTAACTCCCGCGCTACCTTCCGCATGAAAAAACTCAGGCTCTGCGCCGTGTCTTCGAAGGACATCGGTCCAAGCCGGAACTGCATGATGACGCCGCCGACGCCGATCGCCGCCACCTCGGCCAGTTTCTCCGCCACCGTCGCGGGCGAGCCGTAGATCAGCGAATGCTCTACCATCATCCGCGCCGCCGGCGCGGTTCCCGGCGGCGGCATCGGCACGATCGACACGCCTTGCTCGCGATAAACGCGTTCGCGCATGGCGGAGCGCTGCGCATGCATCGCCTCAAACGCCGGCACGGCGATACGTTCCGCTTCAGCATCCGTCTCGGCGACGAACACGTTGCGCCACACCCAGCACTGATCGACGTTATCGGCCACCGCCGCGTCATCCAGGCCAATCTCTCGGAGCGCGCGGCGGTACAGCTCCATCCTTACCCGCGTCACTTCATTCGACTGCACGTTCATCATGAACGGTCGCCCCTGGCGCGCGATATCCAGCATGCCATGCTCTGACGAGGCGGAGCGGATCACGTACGGATGCGGTAGGGTGTATGGCCGAGGCCGCAGCATCGGCAGCTTCAAATCCCAGAACCGGCCGTGATGTTCGAACGCCTCGCTGGTCCAGGCCTTGAACATGATAGCCTCGGCTTCTTCGAAGCGCGCCTGGGCCTCGGTGTGATCGATGCCGTAGCCCTGGTAGTCGTAGATATTGTACGCGGTGCCGCGGCCCAGCCCGACAATCAGCCGGCCCTTGCTGATATGGTCGATCAACGCCAATTGCTCTGCCATGCGGATCGGATGGTGCAGCGACATCTGCGCTACAGCGAAACCGATCTTCACCCGCTGCGTCGCTACCGCCAGCGCGGCGGCGAAACTCACCGGATCGACATAGGCACAGATGCCATCAAAATGGTGCTCTGCCAGCCACACGACATCGAAGCCCAGTTCGTCGGTCAGCCGGGCCTCGCGCAGGGTCTCGTCGATGACACGGCCGTCGTCGGCGGGATCGCGGCTTTCCGGGAACAGGAAGTTGCTGAATTTCACAGGCAGAGTCTCCGATCGTGAGGCAACGTTCCTAAGGTAGTCGTGGATGGCGGGCCTTCGCCCGCCATGACGGGGGGCGTGTATCCCGCGTCATGCTTCCGGCGCGACGCCGACATACTTGAACTGGTGGATCACGTCGCCGATCGGAAACTTCGGATCGTATTGCACCTGGTAGATCGACACCGTCTTCGACAGCAGGTCGCCGTTCTCGTCGAATGCAACCAACCCTTGCAGCGTGTCCAGCCGCGTGGTTTGGATCGCATCGCGTACCGCAGCGCGGGTGACCGGCTGGCCGGCTTTTACCACGCGCGCAATCGCATCCAGGATCACCATCGTCGCATCGTAATAGGTGATCGTGTAATCCGCCGGCTGCTTGCCCGTCTTGGCAACGAAGCGCTCTACCCAGGGTTTTACCCTCGCATCATCCAGCACGTGCGCCGCGGCCGACGTCGCGTACCAACCCTGGATCCCCGGCATCGCGCCGCCGGTCAGCATGTCCGGGGTGTGCACGCCGTCGCCGCCACCTTTCGCCGCATCCGGAATGATCTCGTAAGACTGCTTCACGAGCTTGGTGCCCGCCAACGGGTCGCCACCGTAATACAATGCCTGCGTGTCCAGGCTCTTCGCCCGGGTCAGGATCGCGCTGTAGTCGGCATTCAGCGGGTCGAGCCGGTCGCGAATCACCACCGTCATGCCCTTCCTTACCGCCTGCGCCGCGAACGCGTCCGCCATACCCACGCCGTAAGCGCCGCCGTCGTCCAGCACAACGACCTTCTGAATGTGCTTTTCCTCCGCCAGGAAATTCGCGAAATTCGGCCCCTGGTAGGCATCGGTGGTGACGGTGCGGAAAAAGATCGGTGGCCCGGCCGGGCGATACACCTGCGCGAATTTCGTACTGCTCAGATCCGGATTGGTCGCGCTGCCGCTGATCGTCGCCATGCCGCCCTGGCTCAGCACCGGTGACATCGCCTTGGCCGAGCCACTGTTCAGCGGCCCCACCGCGGCGATCACCGACGCATCCTGCAACATTTTGCGCGCATTGGTTGCGGCCAGGGCCGGGTCGTACTGGCCCGTCGTCGTCGATGCGTCGTCCAACACCAGGGCACGCAGCTTATAGCCGCCAACACCGCCGTTCTCGTTCGCCTCGTCGATCGCGTAAACCGCCGCGTCGCGCGCCACGGCCGCCTGCAAAGCCAGCGACCCGGTCAGCGGAAAACTCATGGCGATCGTCAGGACCTTGTCCTCGGCATACGCCGCGCGGACCCCCGTTATCGCGGCCAGCGTGCCGATGCCAAGCAGCCGGAACGTCTCGCGACGATGCAGATCGCGCATGGCAATGGCTCCCTGTTTCTCGCACCATGCCCGGCCTGACCGCTGCTTTGCAAGGCAAGCGCCGCATGGTGTACTCCCGGGCGAGACGGCAGGAGCCAACGGATGAGCGAGATCAACACCAGCGGATTGAAGGCGCGCGTGATCGAGGCGGTGAACGAACATGCCAAGCTGGCGCAGGTGATCAACGACAGCCTGTTCTCCTTCGGCGAGCTGGGCTTCCACGAGTATGAGACGTCGAAATACCTCACCGCCACGCTGGAACAGCACGGCTTCACCGTGGAACGCGGCGTTGCCGGCATGCCCACCGGCTGGACGGCGCGCTGGGGTTCCGGCGGTCCGGTCATCGCCATCGGCAGCGACACGGATGCGCTGCCGAACGTATCGCAGAAGCCGGGCGTGGCTTACCACGAACCGATGGTGGACGGCGGGCCCGGCCACGGCGAGGGGCACAATTCCGGCCAGGCGGTGAACATCGCGGCGGCGCTCGCGCTGAAAGAAACCATGCAGCGCGAGGGCATCCCGGGTACGCTCTTGCTCTGGCCCGGCATCGCCGAGGAATTGCTGGCCGGCAAGGCCTTCCAGGTGCGCGACGGCATGTTCGATGGCGTCGATGCGGTGATCTTCACGCATGTTGGCTTCAATATGGAAACCGGTTGGGGCGAGGTGCGCGGCGCCGGCGGGCTGATCTCGGCCGAATACACGTTCCATGGCGCGTCGGCGCATGCCGCGGCGGCGCCGTGGCGCGGACGCAGCGCGCTCGATGCGGTGGAGCTGATGAATGCCGGCTGGAACATGCGGCGCGAGCATCTGCGGCCGGAACAGCGCTCGCACTACATCATCACCTATGGTGGCGAGCAACCGAACGTGGTGCCGGCGCTGGCAAAAGTCTGGTACGATGTGCGCGAGACCGACGTCGAGAACGTGCGGAAGAATTTCGACATCCTGAACCGCATCGCCGACGCGGCGGCGGCGATGACGGATACGCAGGTGACGCGGCGCATGCTCGGCGCGTCCTGGCCGCGGCATTACAACAAGGTGCTGGCGGAGACGTTGCAGACCAATATCGAACAGGTCGGCCTGCCGCAATGGACGGAAGACGACGACCGCTTCGCCCGTGCGGTGCAGCGCGCGGCGGGCGGCGAACCGACCGGGCTGCGCACCCAGCCGGCGAAGATCACCGTCAATCCGTTCAGCCCGGGCACTGACGATATCGGCGACGTGTCTTGGGTGGTGCCGACCGTGCAGCTTCGCTATCCCGCGAACCTGGCGAATCTCCCAGGCCATCACTGGGCCAATGCGATGACCATGGCGACGCCGATCGCGCATAAGGGCGTGGTTGCCGGAGCCAAAGTCGTTGCGGCGACGGTGCTCGATCTGCTCTTGCGGCCGGAATTGATCGCCGACACCAAGCGCTATTTCGATGAACAGACGGCGACGCAAAAATACGAACCGTTCATTGGCTCCGGGGAAAAACCGCCGATCGACCTGAACCAGACGGTCATGGAAAAATTCCGTCCGTTGATGCAGCCGTTCTACTACGACGCCAAACGCTACGACACATATCTGGAGCAACTTGGCGTCGTCTATCCGACACTGGAGCGTCCGACATGAGCTATGAACCGCAGCGGTTCGACTTTTCCATTCCGGTCCGCGTGAACATGTATTCCGACACGCAGACCAAGCCGTCGCCTGGCATGAAGCAGGCGATGATGGAGGCGGAAGTCGGCGACGAGCAAGCGGGGTCCGATCCCAGCGTGTGGGCGTTGTGTGATCGGGTGGCGGCATTGCTCGGCAAGGAGGCGGCGGTGTTCCTGCCTTCGGGGACGATGTGCAACCAAGTGGCGATCGCTACCCATTGCCGTCCCGGCGACGAAATCCTTGCGCACGAGTTGGCGCACATCATCACCAGCGAGGCCGGCGCTCCCGGGGCGATCGCCGGCGTGTCGATCAAGGGGCTAGCCGGCGAGCGCGGCCAGTTCACCGCGGAGACGCTGGAAGCCGCAATCCGTCCGCGCAACCGCAATGTGCCGTCGCAGACGTTGGTCGAGGTGGAGCAAACCGCCAATCGCGGCGGGGGTGCGTGCTGGAGCGTGGAAGGACTGCGCTCGGTGACGCAGGCCGCGCACAAGCATGGGCTGGCGACGCACATGGACGGTGCCCGGGTGTTGAATGCCGCGGTCGCGCTTGGGGTGAATGCGACGGACCTGACGGAGGGCTGCGACACGGTGTGGCTCGACTTCACCAAGGGGCTGGCGGCGCCGCTGGGCGCGGTGCTGGCGGGGTCGCGGGAGTTCATCGGCGAGGCATGGCGTTGGAAGCAGCGGCTGGGCGGGTCGATGCGGCAGGGCGGCATCTGCGCCGCCGCCTGCCTCTATGCGCTCGACCACAATGTGGAACGGCTGGCCGAGGATCACGTCAATGCCCGAGCGCTGGCGCGCGGCATGGCACAAATTCCCGGCATCGAGGTGGAACAGCCGGAGACCAACCTGGTGTTCTTCGACACCAAGGGCACCGGCATGACGGCCGCTGCCTTCGCCGGCAAGCTGCGCCAGCAGGGCGTGCTGGTTTCCACGTCCGACACCTATCGTGCGCGAGCCTGCCTGCATTTGGACGTCACGGCCGCCCAGGTGGAGGAGGCGTTGTCGATCATGCGTCAGGCGGTGAACGCCTGACGGTCGTCACGCGGCGGGTTCGTTACGCGATACGACGCTTTGATCTGGATCAACGACGCTGCGGGCGACGGTTGCTGCACTCGCGCCTGATACTGGCGTGCGCCGCTGGAATCGGCGGACGCGGGTCCCAGCGGATCGACGGGAGAGCGCGATGCAGTACATCATGAGCCTGCGCCAACAGGCCGCCTACTACCACGAGCTTGCGACCAAGTGGCTCGAGGCCAACAAGATTGAAGAGGCGGCCGAATACGAAGATCTCGCCGAAACCTGCGAGGAAGTCGCTGAGGAAATCGAGGATCATCTGCCCGGCGGTTAGGCCGCTCGCTGCGGCAACGGCATCGCCCGCGCGCCTAGCGTCATGGCCGGCGAAGGCCCGCCACCCACGACTTTGTTGTGTCGCACGCAGGAAAGACGTGGGTGACCGGGCCAAGCCCGGTCATAACACTGTCGTAATGGCAACCCACGGACATTGCCCTCGGCCGGCGTGACGGGGCGCGCCGGGTTCGAAAGAGCCACGCCCCCTACAGGAACGCCTCGGCCCGCTGCAGCAATTCGTCGAGTCCGGCCTCCTTGGGATTGCGCGGCTTGCCGGGGTGGATGACGGACACCTGGCAGCTTTTCAGCGGCCTCCACGAGTTGACGGTAGGTGCCGGCGGTCAAGTCGGCGATGTAGGCCTGCTTGTCCTTGTTGTAGGCGAACATCTTGTCATTGATCTGCGTACACTCGTTGCAACTGCTGCAACGGGCGGTTTCGATATAGGGCTCGTCCGGCGAACGTTCGGGTTCGGCCGGCGCTGCCTCGGCGACCGCCGACGCCGCCGCAGCGGGCGCCGCAACTGAGATTGCCGGTGCAGTCGGGACAGTGGCGGCGACGGCAGCGTCGCGTTCCTGTTGCTGTGCGTCCCACGCCGCCTTCTCGCGTGCCAGCAAGGCTTCCGCGTGCGAATTGCGAATGCCGGCAAGCTCGCGCAGGCTGCGCCACAGTGCGCCGATCCGCCGCGCCTCGCGGATCATGCACTCGTCCGCCATCACCTTTTGCAGCCCGTTGTCGGCGTCCACCATCATAAGGCATGGGACATGGCCGGCCGCGGTGTCGGTGCCATGCGCGATCGCATCGGCCGCCGCCACCATCTGTCCATTCCAGACCGCGCGTGGCAACCGCGCGAAATGCGCGGCGTAGCGTTGGTCGCAGGCCAGGAAGTCGGCCGCTGTGAAGGCGACGGTTTCGGCGATGCCCTGGTGGTCGGCGTCCTCATACGCCAGCGGATGCAGCGGCCAGTCTGCCTCCGGCTGCGGGTTGCCCGCGGCGCTGAAGCGGGCGGCCCAGTCCCGCCCCGCCGATGGGTCGTAAACGAACGCCGGGAACGTGCGCAATTCCATCGCCGCCGCGCCGACCAGATAGGGCGGCACATCGCCGGTATGACCGCTCGCGCCGGAGAACACCGAAAACAGCGCCGGACCTGGTCCGCCAAGCCCGGCAAACAGCCGGTCGCGCAGCCGCGGCAAATTCGAGGCGCTGGATTGCAACACGAACACCTCACCCAGCGCGATCGCAGCATGGGCAAGCGTGCGCGCGGTCATGCCAAGCGAAGCCCGCGCAGGGTCGTCCGCCAACGGCGCCAGAATATCGTCGCTGCGTAGCAGAACCTTCATCGGCAACCCGCTGGCGAGCGCATCCTGGACGCGGATGAACTCTGCTGGAGCCAGCGAATCGGCGGCCAGCGTTACCAGGTAGTCCGGGAACCGCGCCAATGCTTCGGTGCCGGCACCATGGGTGCCAAACGAGGCAAACAGCGCGTCGTGGTCCCCTTCCCGGTATTCGCCGTTCACTTCCAGGCTGGCGATGGTCATCGCCTTGATCAGTTCCACCAACCGCGGCAGTCGTTCGTGCCAGGCATCCAGAGCGCGGCTGCAATTGTCGAATGCGAAGCTGTAGCCCGGTAGCGCCAGCGGCGGATCGCCCGCCTTTTGCGGTGCGGGGTAGAACCGCTGCGATCGCAGCACCGACAGCAGCCAGCGAATCCGCTCGCGGCGGGATTCCGGCAGCAGCGATGGCGGGGAGATGCTGGCCAGCATGCGCGACATCGCCGCGAAGTCGAACGCCTGCGCCTGCGGGTCGCCGATGCCGGCACGCAGGTTTTCGGCACTGTGCCCGACGTCGGAACGGGCGAAGTCGGCCGCCAGGATATCGGACAGTTTTTGGATCAGCCGGGTCAGATCGGCCCGGAACCGCGCAGCCTTGCGCCGCTGCACCACGGCCCAGGCGTGTGCGAACAGGCGCTCTGGCAGCGCGGCATCGCAGTCCACGACCTCGCCCGCGGCCGGCAGCTTTGCCCGCAGCCGCGCAAGGTCCTCGGCCAGCCCGTCGTCGGGGTTCGCGGTCAGGCGCGCCGCCGCCGTCTCCCACAGCGCCGCAAGCGCACCGCCGCCTTCCGCGGCCACGACGCGGTGCAGCTCGCGCTCCACGCGTTCGGCGTGGTGGCGCAGCCGGTCGGGAACCACCTCGCCCTCTAGCGCCGCGTCGAATAATTCAGTGAGCGACCTCACCGCACCGGCGTCACTGGCGTCAGGCGGCAGCACCAGCGGAAAGTCGTAGCGCAGTTCGGTCAGATCGCGATAACCGGCGAACAACGCGGGGCGCAGGCCGAGTCCCGCCACGGCATCCAGGCCTTCGCCAGGTACTCTGGCCGGTCAGATAGAATGTGACCTGCGCTTGATGGGCTGCTTGCATGATACTGTCGCCTTGCATGTCGGCCAATATCCGCGCCGTGTCAGGCTGCGGCGCGGGGCGCGTCCGGTCCGCTGCCCTGAGGCCAGATGGTGACTTTGTCGAACTCGGCTTGCAGGCCGTTCCTGATCAGCTCCGTGGAGCGGAGCGAGCCGGCGTGGCGCACGTCCTCGTAACAGGGGACGTCCGGGTTGTGGTACAGGATGCCCACCGGGATCGGATCGCGGCCGGATGCGATTTCCCGCGCACGGTCGATGTCGCGCGGATCATGCTCTTCCTGCGTGCGAAAGATTTTCGACGTGCCCGGGCTGATCGTCAGTCCCTGCGCATGGTGCAGCAGCTTGATGCGCGACGGGTCCTGCACATACGGCTCGAACATCTTCGGCAGCCATTCGGGGCAGCGTTGCAGGATGCGTACGAAGCCGAGGCCCTTGTGGCGGAACGCCGCGGCAATCACGTCGTACAGCACGTCCGGAATCCAATCGACCGCCTGAGCAACGAACGAAACGTTCTGCACGCCGAGCGTCACCGTCAACGGGTTCAGCGCGTCGAGATAGGAGCCGCGCGGCGTGGTGGCGCTCTTCAACCCGATCGGCGATGTCGGAGAGGCCTGTTTCTTCGTCAGCCCGTAGATCTGGTTGTCGTGCAGCATCACGGTGAGGTTCATGTTGTAGCGGATGGCGTGGATCCAATGCGCCGCGCCGATGCTGCAACAATCGCCATCGCCGGTATTGACGAACACATTCAAATCCGGCCGTGCCATCTTGACGCCCTCGGCGATCGGCAGGGCGCGGCCATGGATGCCGTGCAGCCCGTAGGTCTTCATGTAGTGCGGGAACCGGCTGGAACAGCCGATGCCTGAAATGAACACGGTCTTTTCCGGCGGCAGCTCCTCGTCGCGACACAACCGCTGCACAGCGGTCAGGATCGCGTTGTCGCCGCAACCCGTGCACCAGCGCGGTACGCCGCTTTGATAGTCTTCCAGTTCGTAGTGTTCATCGTGCAGCCGCAGCAGGCATTCGGTGCCGGAGTGGCCGTCGTCAAGATCGGTGTCGTCAAGGGACATGGCTCTGTCCTCCCTTACTGTTCTTGCAGTTTGCGCAACAGCACGGTGCGGATCATCGATGGCTTGATCGGCTGGCCCTTCACCTCGCACCAGCAATCGACATCGACCAGGTAACGCGCGCGCAGCAGCATCGCGAGCGCGCTGAACCGCCGGTTGCTTTCGTCGATGAGTTGATCGTCGGGCGAATCGCACCAGTTGCCCTCGATCGTCATCACCTTGCGGAAGCGCGCCATGATCTCCTTGAGGCCTGGCGCCATCGGTTGCAGGAAGGTCAGGTGGAGGGAGGACACGGCGTGCCCTTCGTTCCTCAGGCCCTCGGCAGCCTCCTCGATCGCGCCGCGTGTGCTGCCCCAGCCGACCACCAGCAAATCGCCGCTGTCAGGCCCGAAAACCGGAGGCGGCAGCAGTGTCTTTTGCAGCGCTGACAGCTTGCGGGCACGGGCGTGGATGCTTTGCTGGTTGATCTCGGGGTCGTAGGCGACGTGACTCTGACCGTCATGCGCAAGGCCGGTCAGCGTGTGCATGCCGCCGGGCTGGCCCGGGATGATGCGGCGTGCCAGCCCCGTCACCGGATCCCAATTGTACGGCCGCGTATCGCCTGGAACCGCGCTCTGGTCCGCCGGCGGCGCCACCCATGCCTCGTGGAATTGCGGCCGCGGAATCGGCTGCTGCGAGCTGGCCAGCGCGGCATCGGTCAGGATCACCACCACCATGTTGAAAGTCTCGGCAATCTTGCGCGCGGTGATCACAGAGTAGAAGCAATCTTCGATAGTCGCAGCCGCCATCACCACTTTCGGTGCGTCGCCATGGCTGCCGAACATCGCGGTCAGCAGGTCGCCTTGCTCCACCTTGGTCGGTTGGCCGGTGCTGGGCCCGCCACGCTGCACGTTGATCACCACCAGCGGGATTTCGCCCATCACCGCCAGGCCGATGCCCTCCTGCTTCAAGGAATAGCCGGGGCCGGAGGTAATGGTGACCGCGCATTTGCTGGCGTAGGACGCGCCGAGGGCGAACGCACAGGCGGCGATCTCGTCTTCCGCCTGGTGCACGATGCCGCCGATCTTCTCGAACACGTCGCTGAGATAATGCGAAACGGAGGTCGCCGGCGTGATCGGGTACATGGCGCAGACTTCCATGCCCGAGGCCAGAATGCCCAATGCCAATGCGGTATTGCCGTTGACGACGATCTGCGGTTCGGTCGGCCGCACGGCGGGGATGTGGTACTTGAAACTGAGATTTTGCTCCGCCCAGGCAGAGCCGGCTTCGAGCAATCGCACGTTGGTATCGACGACAGCCTGGTCCTTCTTGCCGAAGATCGCTGCCACCTGTTCCGCGGCAAGCTGCATGTCGAGGCTGTAGATGTTGCAGAGCATGCCTAGCGCGAACATATTCTTGCCGCGCCGCGGATCGGTGACGATGCCGCGGCACTCGCGCTCCATCGGCACCTCGTGCACATCGTAGCCGGCGGCGACAAGCTGGTCGTGGATCTCGATGTATGAATTGACGATCGCTTTGTTGCGATCCTCCCGCCACATGCTCTCGAGCAGGATGGTGGCGCCAGGCTTCAATTCGCCGGCGCGGACGCGGCCTAGCAAGACCTGTTCGTTGAAGGCGATCGCGAGGTCTGTCTCGTTGCCGCCATTGGTAATGCGGCGCGTGCCGAAGCGGATGCGGTTGCCGGAGGCGCCGGCAACGCTGCGGGCGGGCGGGCGGATTTCGGCGGGGATGATCTCCACCGTCCAAATGCCATAGCCCGTGCGCGCGGCGATGGCGCCGAGGCATTGGCCGCAGCGCTGCGCGCCCTCACCGGAATCGCTGATCACCTCGACGATGTGTTCGGCAAGCGTGGTCACCGTCTTCTCGCGGGCGGTTGGCCGTTGCAGCAGGGTGACGTCGTTCATGGGATCATCTCGAGGTGGGAGTTAGATGTGAAGAGCGAGCAGCGCCGCCGGATTGTCCTCCGTCATGCCGACGAAGGTCGGCATCCACGCCTTTCGTTCCGTCACGCGGCATAGTCGTGGATGGCGGGCCTTCGCCCGCCATGACGGGAGGGCAGTCTCGGTGCGAACCAGGGACACTCATCCGTAGAACATCCTCATGCGCAACGAATCCGCGCGAAGTTGCGTTCGCTCGCCTGGATGCCGAAGGTCGTTGCGGCTGAAAGCACTGCGCCGGGCTCGCGCAAACCCAGATACGCCTTCATGCTGCGCGCAGCCTTGCGTCCTGCGCCCATCGCCTCGATGACGGTAGCCGCCCCGGTGACGATGTCGCCGCCGGCGTACACCCCCGCCATCGAGGTCGCCAGATTGGCGTCGGTTTCGATGTAGCCTCGCTTGTTAAGCCGCATGCGCGTGGTCTGGCCGATGATCGGGTTGGCGTTGGTGCCGATCGCGAACACCACCTGGTCGCATTCGAACTCATGCTCGCTGCCGGCAACCGGAACCGGGCGCGCACGACCGGACGCATCGGGCTCGCCCAGCGCCATCGAAATGCAGCGCATGCCACGCACGCTGCCCTTGTCGTCGCCAAGCACCTCCAGCGGCGCGGTCAGCCATTTGAACACCACGCCCTCTTGTTCTGCGTGGTGCACTTCCTCGGCCCGCGCAGGACATTCCGCTTTGCTGCGGCGATAGACGCAGGTGACGTTCTCCGCGCCGAGCCGCAGCGAAACCCGCATCGCGTCCATCGCGGTGTTGCCGGCGCCGACCACCGCCACATGGCGGCCGAGCGGGATCGGCGTGTCGAACGCCGGGAAATCGCGCGCACGCATCAAATTGCAGCGCGTCAGCAATTCGTTCGCCGACAGCACGCCATTCAGCGAATCGCCGGGAATGCCGAGCATGGCGGGGTAGCCGGCGCCGGTGCCGATGAAGACCGCGTCGAAACCCATCTCGTCGATCATCTGCGGGATGGTGAACAGCCGTCCGACCAACGTGTTATTTTGGAACTTCACACCCAGCCGGCGCAAATTGGCGATCTCGGCGTCGATCACCTCGTTGGGGAGGCGAAAATCAGGGATGCCGTAGCGCAGCACGCCGCCCGGTTCGTGGAACGCCTCGAACACCGTGACCTCGCAGCCCGCCTTGGCCATGTCGGCAGCGCAGGCCATGCCGGCAGGGCCAGAACCGACGATGCCGACGCGCCGGCCGTTGAATTCGATATGCGGCAGGTTGGCCCAGCCCTCGGCGATGGCGCGGTCGCCAATGAAGCGCTCGAGCCGGCCGATCGCCACCGGCTCGAGCGACTCGCCGACGAGGCAGCGGCCCTCGCATTGCGTTTCCTGCGGGCAGACCCGGCCGCAGACCGCCGGCAGCAGATTGGTGCGGCCAATGGCATCGTAGGCACCGCGGAAGTCCTTGGCGCCGATGCGTTCGATGAAGCCGGGGATGTCGATGCCGACGGGGCAGCCCGCGATGCAGAGCGGTTCAGGACAGAACAGGCAGCGTTCGGACTCGCGCAGGGCCTCGGCTTCGGTATAGCCGCAGTTCACCTCGGCGAAATTGTGGGCCCGCTCAACGGGGTCCTGTTCACGGACCGGGGTGCGCTGTTGCGGTATCGACCGTATTGTCCGTTTCTTCGCCATTACGTTCCATCCCTTAAGCCGTCATGGCAGGCTCCGGCCCGCCATCCACGACTTTCCTCCGTACCGTTGGCGGAGTCGTGGATGCCGCCCGCGTGGCATGTCATAAAGTCGGCTGCATGGTCGCCATGCGGCAGGTGTCCGACCATCGCGCCACCGCCGCTTTCTCCTCTTCGGCGTAGCGCCGCAGGCGGCGCATCATGTCGTCGAAGTCGACCAGGTGGCCGTCGAAATCCGGCCCATCGACGCAAGCGAACTTCACTTCATCGCCGAGCTTGACGCGGCAGCCGCCGCACATGCCGGTGCCGTCAACCATGATCGGATTGAGGCTGACCATGGTCTTGATGCCGAGCGGACGCGTGGTCTCAGCGCAGGCTTTCATCATCACCGGCGGACCGATCGCGACCACCTCGTCGATGTCGGGATGCGCGGCGAGAGCCTGACGGATGCCGTCGCTGACGAAACCCTTGATCCCCGCGGAGCCGTCATCGGTGCACAGGATCACCTCGTCGCAGCAGGCGCGGAACTTGTCTTCCCAGAACACCAGACCCTGATTGCGGAAACCAAGAATGCCGATGACATAGGCGCCGGCCTCTTTGAAGGCGCGCGCCTGAGGGTAGACCGGTGCAACGCCCAGGCCGCCGCCGACACACACGACTTTACGTGCGGTACCAATATGGGTCGGAATGCCCATCGGTCCTACAAGAGCATGCAGACGGGTGCCGGATCGGCAGGTCTGCTGCATCTCTTTTGTGGTTTTGCCGACCGCCTGCACCACCAGCGTGATGGTACCGGCGACGCGGTCGAAATCGGCGATGGTCAGGGGAATGCGTTCGCCATGCTCATGCGACATCACGATGACAAATTGACCGGGGCGCGCCGCACGCGCCATCAATGGATGGCGGACCTCGAGCAAATAGGTGACGTCGGAAAAATCCTGCCGGCGTACGATTTCGAATCCGTCGCGTTCCTGGACGTCGTTCATGGTAGCCAACCTCAACGCCGGGCGAGGATGCAGGACATCTAGCAGCCAACCGGTCGTTGGCGCGCACTAAGCCAGAAGCGCGCGCAGCGGCATTGATCTGGATCAAGGGGGTTGGATTGGGCGCGCGCCGTCGTCCTGGGCGGGCTTGACGCGGCCATCTTTCGCGGCACCGTGCTGCACAGAAGGCCGGGTCAAGTGCGGCCAGGACGGTTAGGTTGACCCGTGCGAACACTTCGTGAGTCGGTTTTCGGGCGCTTGGCATGACCGTAAGAATCAGGCCGTATCCAGCAGACGATCCGGCAGCCGCAGCTTTGGGTGAGACGTGGCATCCGCCAGATCTGACGGACATTTCAACCCGCGCTATGCTACCGGTTTCGATGGGCAGGAGCGAAAAATGAGCAGTGACGGAGAGCATCCAACGGAGGTACCTTTAAAGGCGCCGGTGCCGATCGCGGAACGCATACCGGCGGTGCGACGTGAAGGAGCCGTTGCCATCGGCGCGACAGCAATGGGTGCGCTGGCACTGGGGGCCCTCGCGATCGGCGCTTTGGCCATCGGCAAGCTGGCGATTGGGCGCCTCGCCGTGGGCCGGGCGAAGCTACGCAGCGGTAACATCGATGAGCTGCGGATCGCACGCCTCACCATCGACGAATTGCGGATCGAGCGTGTCCAGCGGTAGCTCGGGGCGTCACGCCGTTGACAGCTCGACGCTGGATGTTTCGCAGCCGGTCCTGAAGGCCTGAACCGCGAATTGCCGTGGCGGACTACCGATAGGGACGCCGGGAGACGAGCGCTGCCAAAGGCATTTTCGATTGGACGCGGGACAACGGCGAGGGCGCCGGGCTCGGCCTCTCGATCGCCCATGACATCGTCACGAAGGCGCACGGCGGCACGATCACGGTGGCCAGTGAGGTCGATGCATTCGCCGAATTCGGGGTGTCGTTGCCGCGCGGGATGTTTCCTAACGAAGCCAGACGAGCGTGACCTGACAACCGGCGATGACGCGGGGGCAGCCGGATGAAACCTCGTTGTAGAAATTCAGCGCTACAAATCCGTCTCGTCGGGCCCTCAATGCAGGGTGAGGTCATGAGAAGAATTTCCTTTTTGGTTCGCGGTGCGGCCATGCCGCCGCCCAGCACCGAGCGGCGCCTGGACGTCTACGACTCCAGCGTCATCCGCGACCGGCTCAACCGGTCGATGCGGCGGCGGCTGTCGGACGATCTGGAGAACCTGGTGCGGAAGGCGTGCATGGTAGGCCGCCACGACACCGCCGAGGAATTGCTGGTCACGCTGCGAAATCTGCTCGCCATCGAGACGCAGCAGTTCAAGCGCGACCGGCGGGTCGCCGACAACCTCGTCGAGGAATTGGCCGCGGAGATCGCGACATCCCGGTCACGCAAGGCCGCAGCCTAGCGTTCCGATCCTGACGGATTGGTCCTGCGGCCAACCTCGTCATTGCTTCGCTTCGCTCGCAATGACACCGGGACGCCGGTTCATGCCGGGCGCCAGTCAGGCAGGGCCTATGCCATCGGCGCCTTGCGCGGCAGGCGCGCCATCATCGCTCCCACCAGGCGCGGCGGCACCAGGCCGCCGATGCGCGCGGCGAGCCCCATCCACCACGGGAAGATCAGCCGGACGCGCCTGGCGGCGACAGCGCGCAGGATGATGCGGGCGGCGCGGTCGGCGTCCATCAGGCCGGGCATGGGAAAGCGGTTGCTGGCGGTCATGGCGGTGCGGATGTAACCGGGGCAGACGCTGGTGATGGCGATACCCTCTCGCCGCAGGCCCAGCGCCGTGGCCACCGCCCAGGTGTCCGCCGCGGCCTTGGACGCACAGTAAGCCGGCGCCGAGGATCCGGGGACGAAGCCGGCGATGGAGGCGACCACGGCGATCCGGCCCCGGCAGCCGTCCGGACCGCGGGGCTGGGCGCGCATCGTCTCAATCGCCGGGAATACGGTGTTCAGCACGCCGTCCAGGTTGGTGGCGAAGATGGCGCGGGTCTGGGTTGGGGTCTCTGGCGCTTTCTCGCCAACTCCGGCGGAGATGCCGGCATTGGCGACGACCAGGTCGAGGCGGCCGGCGGCTACTACCCAGGCGGCCATCGCCGGTTCGTCGCACACGTCCAGCACGGCGGCCGCCACGGTTGCGCCGCGGGCGCGGCAGGCGTCGGCGGTGGCCTCCAGCCGGGCGGCGTCGCGGCCAGACAAATGCAGTGTCACGCCTGGCGCAGCCAGTTCCAGCGCCAGGGCGGCGCCGATGCCGGACGAGGCGCCGGTGATGAGGACAGCGGGATATGGGACCATGGCCGCCAGCATAGCGCGGATTGCGGCGCGGCGTGGCGACGAACGCAGCGGTGTTGGCGACCGGCGCCGATCAGCCCTTCGGCGCGGGAATCAGCGCATCGTCGATCTGCTTCGCACGCAAAGCCTGCGGCCTCGCACTGATCAGCGCCCAGTAGCGTTCGAACGCGGGACGCTTCTCGATCGAGCCGAACATCAACCCGAAGCCGATATGCGATCCGACATAGACGTCGGCGGCCGTAAAGCTGCTGCCCGCCAGGTAGTCGCCGGCGGAGACCGCCGCTTCCAGCGTGTTCATGACGTCGGCAAATCGGCCGTATCCCGCCGTTCGTTCACGCCCCTCGGGCACGACCATGTTGAGAGCCTTGTTGGTGACCGCGGCCTCGATCGGGCCGGCAGCGAAGAACAACCAGCGATAGTATGGACCGCGCAGCCGATCGCCATGCGGTGGCGCGAGGCCGGCCTGAGGGAATGCATCCGCGAGGTAGGCGCAGATCGCCGCGCACTCGGTAACCACGGTGTCACCGTGCCGGATCGCCGGCACCTTGCCCATCGGGTTGATGGCAAGATAGGCAGGCGCCTTCATGGTCGTGTCGAAGTCGAGCAATTCGGTGCGATAGGGTTGCCCGACCTCCTCCAGCATCCATCGCACGATGCGGCCGCGTGACATCGGGTTGGTATAAAACACCAGCTCATCGGTCATCGACTGCTCCCTTGCGCTGTCCGTTCGCATGATAACGCGGGAAGCGCCAATTGGATGCCGGCCGCCCGCGGCTGCATTCGTCATGGCCGGGCTTGACCCGGCCATCTATGCAGCACGGTGCCGCAATAGATGGCCGGGTCAAGCCAGGCCATGACGGAGGGGGTAACCGAGTCTCCACATACCGGACTTATGCAGCACGGGATACAATTCGACCATGATATCCGCAATCGCGAGCGACAACGGATTGCCCTCGGATTTTGGCTTTACCCACAGGCCGCCGGCCGGCAGCCCTGCGCCGGTGAACACCTCCCGGCCCTTGAGTTCAAGCCTATAGAAATCCCGTGCCTCGGCCGAATTGGCCAGCGTTCGTACATTGCCGTCCGGAAAGAACACGTCGAGCGCTTCATCTTCGAAGTCTGCAAAGAGTTCTTGCTCGCCGTGCTTGATCAACGGCACGCCGCTCATGGCATTGACCGAGAATTGCACCGATTGCGTGTTCGGCCCGCGTGTATGCGGCTGGCCGGACAACGTCTCGTTCCGGCGCCGGATCAGGGCCGGATCAGCCGCGGTGGCGATGCCCATCAGATCGTAATCGCCATGCACGTACTTGCCGTTCATCCCCTGCGGGTAGGTCGAGAACATCAGGCAGCCATAATGCTTCGAGGTCTTGCACATCTGCACCGCCCAGCCGGGCATCGCACCGGGCCAGGTGCGAATTTCCTTACCGTCGCGGGGCAGGCATTGCGCCGGCGGATGATCATGGATGAACTTCTTCCAGGCCTCGACGGCCTTTCCGGCCTTGTAGGAACTCTTGAACGCATTGCCGAAGCCGGGCAGGTCCGGGTTGATGACCAGTCCCGCGGTTTCAATATGCCGGCCATCGATGGTGACGTCGTAGTCGGCCGTCTTCGGCTTGCAGTCGATCGGCTTGGCGATGTAGTCGTCTCGGCCGATCCACTGGATCGATTGCGAATTGGTCTGCCGGACGATGATGTAGACTTTCTGTATCATTGCCACCCGGCGGAACGAGCTGCTGTCCTCGGGGCGCATTACGGCGGTCGCTTTCGGGTCGTACATTTCGTGCCTCCCAGGCTCGCCGAAACCCGCTCAGTGTAACGCCTGACCGGAGCGTTCTGTCAATTCATTATAGTATCGTCTTATACCAGCCCGCCGATCGGTTGCCTCTCGACGACATCGCACCGGCCACCCCACCGGCATGGCCGGGCTTGACCCGGTCATCTATCGCGGCACGCTGCTGCATGGATGGCCGGGTCAAGCCCGGCCATGACGGTAGGCCGCTTACTTGAACCGATCGATGCGGAAAGGTGCAATCGGCAGGTTGCTTTGCCCCGTGGTGACCAACTCCGCGATGATTCCACCGACCACCGGACCGAGCTGAAAGCCGTGCCCGGCGAAGGCGAAAGCGTGGAACACGCCCTGCTGCGTGGAGCTGGGCCCGATCACCGGAATGTCGTCGGGCAACCGGCCCTCGATGCCGGCCCAGCCGCGCACGATCGGCGCCGAACGCATGACCGGGAACAGCTCCGACACCGTCCGCGCGCTGCGTGCCAGACCGGCGATGTCGAGGTCCGTCCAGTTCTCGTCACGCCGCGCGCGCCCTTTGTGTCCGCCGCCGATCAGCACCGTTCCGTTGGTGTATTGCTTGAACGATAGCGGCCGGCCAACCGCGCCGACCACCGGATCGAGGAAGTGCGGCACCCGCGCGCTGATCATCAGCATCAGCGCCCACACATCGAGCGGCACCGGCTCGCCCAGTTGCGCCGCGATGCGGTCCGCCCACGCACCGGCGCAATTCACCACCACAGCTGCCTCCCATTGGCCTCCCGATGCGGTCTCGACGGCCCAGCGCGGGCCGGAGCGCGTCAGAGTTGTGACGCGTTCGCCTTCGACGAAGCGCACGCCGAGGCTTTCGGCCTTGCGCCGGAACGCGACCGTGGTGCGGTAAGGATTCGCTGCGCCGTCGGCGCGCGAAACGATCCCGCCTACGCAATGCTCTGCGATCGCCGGCACCAGCGCGCGCAGTTCGGTGCGATCGATGATTTCCTCATGCTCATAGCCGAGTGCGCGCAATTCCGCCGACCGGCGCTCCAGGATTTCAAGCTCCGCTGCGTTCTCCGCCACCTTGACCTGGCCGTGGTGTTCGAAACCGCAATCGTCGTCCACCAGGTCCCCGATCCGGTACCACAGTTCGAGCGACGCCACCGACAAGGGAATTTCCGCGACGTCGCGGCCGAGGCGCCGTACGCCGCCGGCATTCACTCCCGACGCATGCCGGGCGACATGGTCCTTCTCGATCACGGTCACCTGTGCGCCACGCATTGCGAGATGCAACGCGGCAGAGCACCCATGCAGCCCGCCGCCGATGACGACGACGTCGGGCGTGGCCGTTGCTGTCGATCGCTCCGTCATCGGCCACTCGGCCCGATCAGCAGGCGGTCGAGTCCGTAGATGCGGTCGAGCAACACCATCGCCACGGCCGTCAACCCGATCAGTCCGGCCGACACCGCCGCCACCAGCGGATCGATATTGTCCTGAATGTAGAGGAACAGCCGCACCGGCAGCGTTGTCGTGCGCGGCGAGGCTATGAACACGGTCATTGTTACCTCGTCGAAGCTGGTGATGAACGCCAGCACCCAGCCGCTGACCACACCTGGCAGGATCATCGGCAGCGTGACCCGGCGAAAGGTCACAAACCACGACGCGCCGAGCGACGCCGCCGCATGCTCTATCCGCGGATCGAGGCCGGTCGAGGCCGACAGCGTGAGGCGCAGCGCATAGGGCATGATAATGACGACGTGGCTCATCACCAGGCCAGCAAACGAACCGCTCAATCCGGTCACCGTGAAGAAGCGCAGGAAGGCGATGCCGAGCACCGCCGGTGGGATCATCAGCGGCGCCTGCATCAGCGTGGCGATGGCGTCGCGGCCGGGGAAGCGATAGCGCGCGATGGCCAGCGCGGCGGGCACCGCCAGACCGACGCAGATCGTCGCCGACAGCGTGCCCAGCCACAGGCTCGCCCAGAACGCAGCGACGAACTCGGGGTTGGCTGCGATGGCGCGGAACCAGCGGAGGGATAGTCCGTCGACCGGCAGGGAGAGATAGCCCTGCGAGGTGAAAGCAACGGCACACACGACCAGAATCGGCGCCAGGATGAAGCCGATGAACGCCACATGGAAGGCAATGGCGAGGCGGCCGTTCATGGCATTTCTAACCTCTCCCGCCGCGTACTAACCTCTCCCGCGAGAGCGGGAGAGGTCGAGGCGCCCTTGCGCCGAGGGTGAGGGTGATCGGGCCGGCACGTAAGCAGGTAGAGCGTGCCGACCCGATCACCCTCACCCTCGACGCTGCGCGTCTCGACCTCTCCCGCTCCCGCGGGAGAGGTAAATTCGTACCTCATTCGAACACCTGCGCGTAGCGGCGTTCGATCAGCCGATTGCAACCGACCACGATCACCACATTGGCGACCACCAGCAGCACGGCGATCGCCGCCCCGAGCGGCCAATTCAGCGTATTGAGGAACTCGTCGTAGGCCAGCGTCGCCGCCACCTGAAGCCTGCGGCCGCCGATGATAGCCGGGGTTGCGAACGCACTGGCGGCGAGCGCGAAAACGATGATGGCGCCTGACAGAACGCCGGGCATGACCTGCGGCAGCACGATACGCCGCAGCACCGTAGCCGGGCTGGCGCCCAGCGACACGGCGGCATTCTCGACATGTGGATCGAGCCGGCGCAGCGACGCCCAGACGGAAATCACCACGAACGGCACCAGCACATGGGTGAGCGCGATCACCACCCCCGTCTCGCTGTACATGAACTGCAACGGGCTCTCGATCATCCCGACCGCCATCAGTCCCTGATTGACCAGTCCGGTCGAGCCGAACAGCAGCGCCCAGCCGAGCGTGCGCGAGACAATCGAAATGAACAATGGCCCGAGCACCAACAGCAGACAGATGCGGCGCCACGGATCGCGCATGCGGTTGAGGATATAAGCCTCCGGCGCACCGAGCAGGTACCTGCCAGGAATGTCACGATCAGTGCGATGCGAAAGGTACGGGCGTAAACTCGATAGAAATACGGATCGCCGAAAATATCGGCATAGTTGCCGAAGCCGTAATCGTTCTGGATACCCTTGTAGAGGTTGAAGCTGTGCAACGAAAGCAGCGCGGTCGCAATCAGAGGAACGACCAGGAGAGTACCCAGAACAGCCAGCGCAGGTGCGCTCAACATATACGGCGCCAACGACGACCCGCTGCCGCGCCGCTGCGCGATCGCGGCCGTCGTCATTGCGCTCTGCCTGGCTCGGCCGCGACGCCGATGTCTTCGGCACGCCAGGCGAGCCCGACCGGTGCGCCTTCCGCAGGCAGCACCTCGCCGCTGTTCTGGCGGATGATCGTCACCAGACCCGCATCGGTCTGCACTTGCAGCAGCCAGTGACTGCCCTGGAAAACGCGATAGCGCACCACGCCGCGCAAGCCACCGGTATCGACGAAGCCAACCCGCTCGGGCCGCACTGCCAGCGTGACCGGGCCAGCCGGCAATCCGGGCTGCGCCGGCCATGTCAGGTCGCCAATCGCGATGACCGGGCGATCGCCGGTCGCGCGCACCACTGCCGTCAAATAGTTGGTCTTGCCGAGGAACGTGGCGACGAACGGGCTTGCGGGTTCGTCATAGGCGATATCGGGCCGCGCAATCTGTTCGACCCGCCCCTTGTTCATGATGACGACGCGATCGGACAGCGCCATCGCCTCCGATTGATCGTGGGTCACCAGGATGGTCGTGGTACCAAGCCGCTGCTGGATCTGCCGCAGCTCGAGCTGCATTTCCTCGCGCAGTTTCGCATCGAGATTCGACAGCGGTTCGTCGAGCAATAGCACCTGCGGCCGAATTGCCAGCGCGCGTGCCAGCGCGACACGCTGCTGCTGTCCGCCCGACATGCGGTTGGGAAACCGGTCGGCCAGCGCGGTCAAGCCGACGAGCGCCAGCACTTCCGCGACCCGCGCGTCTCGTTTGGCGCGCGGCACCCGCCGCATTTCGAGTCCGAAGGCAACATTTTCGGCTGCGGTCATGTGCGGGAACAACGCATAACTTTGGAACACGATTCCCAGGCCGCGTTTGCTCGGCGGGACTGCAAGCAGATCGGCGCCGGCCAGGCTGATGCGGCCAGCACTGGGCTCGAGGAAGCCGGCAATCATCTGCAACGTCGTGGTCTTGCCGCAGCCGGAGGGACCGAGCAGGGAAACGAATTCGCCTTCGTTGACGGCGAGGGACAGGCGGTCAACGGCGACGGTGCCGCCGTAGGCCTTGCTCAGTTCGTCAAGCACGAGGAAGGTCATTGCGTTCCGACTTCGACGCTCGCACAAACAAGGAATAACCATTGGTGCTCGCCTTCAACGTCATGGCGGGCCCCCGGGTCAAGCGCCCGGGCGGCAGGCTCCTGCCCGCCATGACGTGGAGGGCCGCGTCGCTTCGCTCGCAATGACACGTTGGCCGAAATGATCACCCGCCGCTTTCGATCTCGCGCGTCCAGCGGCGGTTCCATTCCTCGCGATGCGCATTCACGGTGTCCCAATCGATCTTTTGCAGCTTGTCCACCTGCGCTGGGCCATACGGAATGCCCGCCTGCGCATCGGGCGGCAGCGTCACGGTCTTATTGACCGGCCCGAGCCCCGCGCCCTGCGCCAATATCGCCTGCATCTCCGGAGTCAGCAGGAACTGCACGAATGCCTGCGCTTCCGGCTTATCGCCGGCGCCCGCGACCGGACAGGCCGCCACGCCCAGCGCAACCCCGCCTTCCTTCGGATAGACGAAATCGACCGGGAAGCCGGTGGCCGCCAACGCCTTCTCGCGTCCGGAGCCCCACACCGCGATGACCGCCTGGTTGGTCTGGAACAGCTCGGTCATCTTGCCCGGCGACGGTTCATAGACCAGCACGTTGGGATCGATCGACTGCTTGAACACCTTGAAGCCGGGGTCGATGTTCTTCTCGCCGCCGCCATCCACCCGCGCCATCATCACCAGGGCATGGAGTCCGTACGAATTGTTCAGCGGCGGGATCACCAGCTTCTTCTTGTATTTGGGGTCTTCCAGATCCTTCCACGAGCTCGGCGCTGCCCAATGGTGATCGGCGAAGTATTTCGAATTATACATGATGCCGGTGCCGACCACGCCGATGCTGACCGCCTTGCCGGAGGCGAAGGCGGCGACATCGTAAAGATCGTGATAGATCGGCGCCTGCGCCAGCGGCGCACAGAAGCCCAGCTCCACCGCCTGGTACATCGGCCCGTCGTCAAGAATGGCGACGTCGATCTGTTCGGAACCCTTCTGTGCCTGCAACTTGGCCAGATTGTCGGTGGAGTTGCCGGCGACGTACTCGACCGTAACGCCGTATTTCTTCTCGAACAGCGGAAACACCTGCTTGCGCATCACGTCCTCGAACGAGCCGCCATAGGCGGCCACGTAGAGGGTCTTGGCCTCGGCACTTACCGCGCCGGCCAGCATGGTCGTGGCGACCAGCGCCATGGCGAGCATGGCTTGCTTCCTCATTGCCAATTGTCTCCTCGTTGCAGTCCCGTTCCGGTGACCATGTGGACGGACATGCCAGCATCCCACATTTGTCGGTGCTTTCCTACGGCTTCGGATCGGCCTCCGGATGGAACAGGCGCTGCCCCGCAATCGTGTAGCCACCAATCGCCGCCTGTCCCTCCGGCGAGGCAAGCCAATCCGCGAAGCGATGCGCCGGCGCCTGCTTCGCCTGCGGATGGGTCTGCGGGTTCAGCAAGATCACGTCGTAGCGGTTGAGCAAACGCAGATCGCCTTCCACCGCGATCCGCATTCCCTCCTTGTGGCCGAAGCTCAGCCACGTGCCGCGGTCCGATAGCGTATAAGCCCCCATCGCAGCAGCGGCGTTCAGGGCCGCACCCATGCCGCCACCGATGTCGCGATACCAGCCGCCGCCCGACGCAGCCGGATCCACCCCGGCCACCTTCCAAAGCCGCTTCTCCGCCGCATCCGTGCCGCTTTTGTCGCCGCGCGAAACGAATGGCGCTTTCGCCGCCGCGATTTCCTTCAGCGCCACCACTGCGTCGTAGGTGCCGGAGACATGCGCCGGGTCGGAGGCAGGACCGACGATGATGAAGTCGTTCCAGGCGATTTCCGTGCGAATCAGCCCGTGGCCGGCCGCCATGAAGGCCGCCTCGGCCTCGGGATCGTGCACCAGCACCAGATCGGCGTCGCCATGTGCCGCGGTCGCCAGGGCTTGCCCGGTGCCCTGCGCCACCACATGCACCGTAATGCCGGTCTCGGCGGTGAACTGCGGCAGGATATGTGCCAGCAGCCCGCTGTTCTCCACCGACGTCGTTGACGCCAGCACGATTGTCTGCGGTTCCTCTGCGGACGCCGGCGCATGGGCAGCCACCAACGCCAGCAGCGCGGCGCAAACGATATGCAACGCTTTCATCCTACCCCCTGGGAGCGGTGACGCCGTGCATGGGCCTCGATCGCAAAGGCGCCGGCACTCACCGCGATACTGATCGCTATCAACACGAGCCCGAGGGCCAACGCAAACGCCAGGTGCCCCTCGCTGGTTTCCAGCGTGATCGCGGTCGTCATGGTGCGCGTATAGCCTGCGATATTGCCGCCCACGATCAGGATGGCGCCGACCTCCGAAATCGCGCGTCCGAACCCTGCAAGCGCGGCCGTCAAAGCGCTCAGCCGCCCGATCGACAGCAAATGTGGGATGGCGCGCAGTCGGCTGGCCCCGGAGACCAGGAGATCGTCGCCATACTCCCGCCAGACGCCCACCATGGCGCGGTGGCTGAGGGCGACCACGATCGGCAATGCCAGCAGGAACTGCGCGACGGCCATCGCGGCCGGGGTGAACAGAATGCCGAGCCCGCCCAACGGCCCCGATCGCGACAGCAACATGTAAAGCACCAGACCCACTACGACCGGCGGCAATCCGAGCAATGCGTTTGCCAGCATGATCAGGAACCCGCGCCCGCGAAAGCGAAACACCGCAAGCGCGGCGCCCAGCGGCAGTCCACAGGCGGCGGCGGTCATCGATGCCGACAGGCTTACCGCGAGCGAGAGGATGACAATTCGCCGCAGCGCCGCATCGAGGCCGAGCAGGAGGCCGAGGGCAAGACGGACGGCCTCAATAAGATCGGACACGTGTTATCCGCTGGCCCTGCTCAATGACCGGCGCGCAGCCGTGGCGGCCTGCGGGAGCCGGGTTGGGCGTGCGGGGAGCCGTTATCTGCTGTCACGTGCGCGGCCAAATCTGCTGAAGGACATTCTTGCCAATTTCGATTGTGCACATCGGTCGCGAATTAATCCGATCATAACGCCTTGTCCAGGAACTCGCGGGTGCGTGCTTCGCGAGGTGATTCCAACATTTGCGCGTGCCGCCGGACCTCGCATTCCTGGCATGGTTGCACTTTACCAAGGATCAAAACCATCGGAACATCCGGCCCCACGAGTCTGATAGCCATCGACGGGAGAGCCTCGCATGCGCGTCCGGGACCTGATTTTGCTCCTAGCCCTTGCTGTTCCGGCGCTGCTGGCAATGCCAGTATCAGCACTTGCCGCGGGCGGTGACTGCCCGCTGGTTCCGACGTTGGACAACTTCGACGCCTCCTCACCGCCCGAGGTGGTGGACTACGGTGAGGAAAGCTTTCGCGTCGTCACCGGCAATACCGTGGCGGACGTCGTCAAGGACGGGAAAGTCTGCCGGCAGTACCTACGGGTTGCACCCCGGCGTGCAGACGATGACGGACCTGGAGATCATGCGGAACTATACCGAAGGGCTGCCCTCTCTCGGGTTCAAGATCACCAACACCGACCGCGGACCGGATCAGACGATCTTCGCGACGACCAGCAAGGACGGGGCGGATTACTGGGCGCGCATCTCGCCAAGTAACGGGAATGGCCTGCACATCATGGTTCTTCAGGTTGCCGCGTTCCGCTCGACGATCGTGCCGCTGGCCGCCAACGACTGCGCGCCGGTGCCGGGGCTGCGCGACTTCGCGGCGGCCTCGCCACCGACTACCCATACGTTCGCGGACGCGGAATTCCGCGTGGTCGAGAACAAACAGGCGAGCAATGTCACCAAGACCGGATCCTACTGCCATCAGGACTACGGCCTGCGGCAGGGCGTGCCGAACAAGACCGACCTGGAGATCATGAAGAACTATGCCGAGGCGCTGCCGGCCGCGGGATTCCGGATCACCAATACCGATCGTCAGGATGACCAGACGATCGACGCGACGATGAGTAAGGACGGGGTGGAAACCTGGGTGCGCGTCTGGCCGGGCAACGGCAACGGCGTCCATATCACCGTGCTGAAAATCGAACCATTCCGCTCGACGATCGTGCCGCTGGCCGCCAACGACTGCGCGCCGGTGCCGGGGCTGCGCGACTTCGCGGCGGCCTCGCCACCGACTACCCATACGTTCGCGGACGCGGAATTCCGCGTGGTCGAGAACAAACAGGCGAGCAATGTCACCAAGACCGGATCCTACTGCCATCAGGACTACGGCCTGCGGCAGGGCGTGCCGAACAAGACCGACCTGGAGATCATGAAGAACTATGCCGAGGCGCTGCCGGCCGCGGGCTTCCGGATCACCAATACCGATCGTCAGGATGACCAGACGATCGACGCGACGATGAGCAAGGACGGGGTGGAAACCTGGGTGCGCGTCTGGCCGGGCAACGGCAACGGCGTCCATGTCACCGTGCTGAAAATCGAACCATTCCGCTCGACGATCGTGCCGCTGGCCGCAAACGACTGCGCGCCGGTGCCGGGGCTGCGCGACTTCGCGGCGACCTCGCCACCGACTACCCATACGTTCGCGGACGCGGAATTCCGCGTGGTCGAGAACAAACAGGCGAGCAATGTCACCAAGACCGGATCCTACTGCCATCAGGACTACGGCCTGCGGCAGGGCGTGCCGAACAAGACCGACCTGGAGATCATGAAGAACTATGCCGAGGCGCTGCCGGCCGCGGGCTTCCGGATCACCAATACCGATCGTCAGGATGACCAGACGATCGACGCGACGATGAGCAAGGACGGGGTGGAAACCTGGGTGCGCGTCTGGCCGGGCAACGGCAACGGCGTCCATGTCACCGTGCTGAAAATCGAACCATTCCGCTCGACGATCGTGCCGCTGGCCGCCAACGACTGCGCGCCGGTGCCGGGGCTGCGCGACTTCGCGGCGGCCTCGCCACCGACTACCCATACGTTCGCGGACGCGGAATTCCGCGTGGTCGAGAACAAACAGGCGAGCAATGTCACCAAGACCGGTTCCTACTGCCATCAGGACTACGGCCTGCGGCAGGGCGTGCCGAACAAGACCGACCTGGAGATCATGAAGAACTACGCCGAGGCGCTGCCGGCCGCGGGCTTCCGGATCACCAATACCGATCGTCAGGATGACCAGACGATCGACGCGACGATGAGCAAGGACGGGGTGGAAACCTGGGTGCGCGTCTGGCCGGGCAACGGCAACGGCGTCCATGTCACCGTGCTGACAATCGAACCGTTCCGCTCGACGATCGTGCCGTTGGCCGCAAACGACTGCGCGCCGGTGCCGGGGCTGCGCGACTTCGCGGCGACCTCGCCACCGCAGGTGCGCAATTTCGGCTCGATGGAGTTCCGGGTCGTGCAAGGCAACGCGGCAAACAACGTCAGCAAGCAGGGCAAGACGTGCCATCAGGATTACGGCCTGCGGCAGGCTGTGCCGAACAAGACCGACCTGGAGATCATGAAGAACTACGCCGAAGCGCTGCCGGCGGCCGGGTTCAGGGTTACCAACACCGACCGAGCCGAGGATCAGACGATCGATGCGACGATGAGCAAGGACGGGGTGGAAACCTGGGTGCGGGTCTGGCCGGGCAACGGCAACAGTCTGCACGTCTCGGTTCTTCAAATTGAGCCATTCCACTCGACGTTGAAGGCGCCGCAGGTTGCCGCGCCGCCGCCCCCGCCGAAGGCGCAATTGAAGATCACGGCGCAGCGCGGCGGGCAGCCACTGGCGGGTGCGTGGTGCGCGGCATTTGCTCCAGGGAGCGTCACCGATCCGGTCGGGCGGGCGCAGAGCGGGGATGTCAGGGAGGTGGCGCCAGCGTCGTATGACATTGGCTGCTTCATCGACGAGAACGGCGGCACCACCTCGGGGTGGCTGAAAAACCAAGCGGTGGCGGCGGGCGCCGTGGCGCTGATTGTGGAGATCCCGCCGTTTCGGCGGGCGGTTCCCGAGCTGGCGCTGCCGGCGCCCGCCGCGACGCCCGAGGTCGTGCGTCCAGACCAGGGGGATTTTCCCTACCTGCCGTCCATCCCGGGATCGAAGCTGATCGGCGGGCGGGTCGATGCGACGCCGGTGTACGTGCAACCCGCCGACGCGAAGCAGCCGGAGTTGGTCGCCAATGGGTCAATCATCAAGGACTATCAATCGCCGCCAGGCGTCGGGCTGGCGGCATTGCTCAGCGCCTATCACACCGCGCTGCTACGGGCGCACTGGACGATTGTGAACGAGTTCCATAGCGCGGGCGTGGTGCTGATCGTCCACTACGGCGACAATGGACGGAACATCTGGGGCAATCTGCACCTGGCCGAGACGGCCTACACGATCATCGTCGCCGACGCGACGATCGACCAGACCAAACTGGCCGCGGATCTCGGAACCAAATGCCATCTGGCGCTGACCGGGGTGCTGTTCGACTTCAACCAGGCGACGTTGAAGCCGGAGTCCGATGCCGTGCTGCAACAGGTCGCCGCGCTGATGGCACGCGACGGCAATCTTCGGCTGGAAGTCCAGGGGCACACCGACAGCGTCGGCAGCGACGCCTACAATCAGCCGCTGTCCGAGGCACGCGCCCGCTCGGTGGTCGTCTGGTTGACGCAGCGCGGCGTCGCGCCCAACCGGCTGACCGCGCGCGGCTATGGCAAGACCAGGCCGATTGCCAGCAACGACACCGACGCTGGGCGGGCGCAGAACCGGCGGGTGGAGATCGCGGACCCGGCGTGCCGGCATTAGAGGCACGCCGGCACGCTGACTGGTTGTATTGGCTTATTGGGTTGCGGGGGAAGGATTCAAACCTGCGGCCGGACAAAGATGTGTCATGGCCGGCGAAGGCCGCCCTTCGCCGGCCATGACACAGAGGCCGCAGCAGGGCTGCTAACACGGAGGCCTGATGACCTACTCCTTCTTCCGCCTTGCGGCCGAGGCGCTGCGCGGCAACACCGGATGGCAGCCGGCCTGGCGCGACCCCGAGCCGAAGCCCGCTTACGACGTGCTGGTGGTCGGTGGCGGCGGACATGGTCTGGCGACCGCCTATTATCTCGCGCGCGAGCACGGCATCACCAATGTGGCCGTGCTTGAGAAGGGCTGGATCGGCTCGGGCAACGCGGGGCGCAACACCACGATCATTCGTTCGAATTACCTGTTGCCGGGGAACGAGGCATTTTACGAACACTCGATGAAGCTGTGGGAGGGGCTGGAACAGGATTTGAATTATAATGCGATGGTGAGCCAGCGCGGGGTGTTGAATTTGTTTTCTACCGATGGCGCGCGCGACGCGGCGGCGCGGCGCGGCAATGCGATGCGGCTGCACGGGGTGGATGCCGAATTGCTCGATGCTGCGCAGGTGCGTGCGATGCACCCGTATCTCGACTTTGACAACGCGCGATTTCCGATCAAGGGCGGGTTGTTGCAGCGGCGCGGCGGGACCGCGCGGCACGACGCGGTGGTCTGGGGTTTCGCTCGTGCGGCCGACCGGCGTGGCGTGGACATCCTGCAGACCTGCGAAGTCACCGGCATCAATATTGCCAACGGCCACGTCACCGGCGTGGAAACGACGCGTGGGCCGATCCGCGCGGGCAAGGTGGGGTTGGCGGTGGCCGGGAATTCGTCCCGGCTTGCCGCGATGGCCGGGCTGCGGCTGCCGATCGAAAGCCACGTGCTGCAGGCCTTCGTTTCGGAGGCGGTGAAGCCGGTGCTGCACGGCGTCGTCACCTTCGGCGCAGAGCACTTCTATATCAGCCAGTCCGACAAGGGCGGGTTGGTGTTCGGCGGCGATATCGACGGCTACAACTCGTATGCCCAGCGCGGCAGCCTGGCGCTGGTGGAGAACGTGATGGAAGCCTGTATGGCGATGCTGCCGATGGCCGGCCGGCTGCGCGTGCTGCGGTCCTGGGGCGGCATCATGGACATGTCGATGGATGGCTCGCCGATCATCGGCCGTTCGCCGATCGAGGGACTCTATCTCAACACCGGCTGGTGCTATGGCGGCTTCAAGGCGACGCCGGCGGCGGGCTGGTGCTTCGCGCACACGATCGCGAAGGATGCGCCGCATGCGCTGAACGCGGCGATGCGGCTGGATCGTTTCGCCAGCGGCGCGTTGCTCGACGAGAAGGGCGCCGGGCCCTTTCCCAACCGGCACTGAGGCGGCGGATGCGCATTCCGTGTCCGCATTGCGGTGAGCGTGGCAGCGAGGAGTTTTCCTATCTCGGCGCGGCCGATCCGCAGCGTCCCGCGGCCGATGCGCCGACGCAGGCGTGGCACGATTACGTTTATCTGCGGGACAATCCGGCTGGCGCGCATCGCGAACTCTGGCAGCACGTGTATGGGTGCCGGCGGTGGCTGGTGGTGACGCGCGATACGCGGTCGCACGCGATTGAGAACGTGCGGGATGGGTCGGCGGATCAAAAACCTCTCCCGCTACGCGGGAGAGGTCGAGAGGGGGAGCGGCGAGGGGAGGGGCCGCCAACCGCACATTGTGCGTTCGTGAAGGGCACCGTGCGTGCCGCGGCACCCTCACCCTCGGTGCTTCGCACCTCGACCTCTCCCGCGAGGGGAGAGGTTTAGTGTGTAGTGTGATGCGCCTCCCCTCCGGCGGGCTGATCGACCGGAGCGCGCCCGTGCCGTTCCACTTTGACGGCCGCGCGCTGTCCGGCCTGCACGGCGACACGCTCGCCTCGGCGCTGCTCGCCAACGGCGTCCGGCTGGTCGGCCGGTCGTTCAAGTACCATCGCCCGCGCGGCATCCTGACCGCTGGGTCGGAGGAGCCGAACGCGCTGGTGGAACTGCGCGACGGCGCCCGCCGCGAGCCGAATACACCGGCGACGATGGTCGAGCTGTTCGCAGGACTGCAATCGTGGAGCCAGAACCACTTTCCGTCGCTGCGCTTCGACCTGCTGGCGGCGAACGGCCTGGTCTCGCCACTGATCAAGGCCGGTTTCTACTACAAGACTTTCATGTGGCCCGCTGCCTTCTGGGAGCGGGTCTACGAGCCGCTGATCCGGCGCGCCGCCGGCCTCGGCCGGGCCTCGGGCTTGCCGGATCCGGACAGCTATGAACGCGCCACCATTTTCTGCGACGTGCTGGTGATCGGTGCCGGTCCCGCGGGCCTTGCCGCGGCGCTGTCAGCCGGACGCCGCGGGGCCCGGGTCGTCCTGTGCGACGAGGATTTTGCGCCCGGCGGCCGGCTGCTGGCCGAGAACGGGATCGTGGAGGGTCAGCCTGGCGCGGCGTGGGCGGCGTCGGCCGTGGGGAGCTGGCCGCCTTGCCGGAGGTGCGCTTCCTGCCTCGAACGACGGTGTTCGGCGTCTACGACCACGGTACCTACGGTGCGTTGGAACGCGTTACCGATCATTGCGCCCAGCCCGCACCGCGCATCGGGCCAGCCCGCTCGACGTGCCGCAGGAACCGCGACAGCGCGTCTGGCGCACGTTGCGTGCCGTGCTCGCCGCGGGAGCAACGGAGCGGCCGTTGGTGTTTCCCGGCAACGATCGGCCGGGGGTGATGCTGGCGGGCGCCGTGCGCGCCTACCTCAACCGGTTCGCCGTCGCACCCGGCCGCGACGTGGTCATCGCTACCTCCGGCGACGAGGGCTGGCGCACGCTGGCCGACTGCCTGCGTCACGGGGTGCGCGTCGTCGCGGTGATCGACCGGCGTGCCGATGCGCCGGCGCCGCTGCGAGCGTTGGCGGCGCAGACGGGCGCTCGGGTGTTCGCCGGCGGCAGCGTGGCCGCGGTGCGCGGCGGAGCAGGCGGGGTGCGTTCGGTGCAGGTCGCTGACGCATCCGGCGCCGTGATCCGGGTCAGCGCCGATTTGCTCGCCATGGCGGGCGGCTGGAACCCGGTGCTCGCTCTGTCCACGCATCTGGGCGGCAAGCCGGTCTGGCAGGAGAGCATCGCCGCCTTTGGTCCCGGCGACCTGCCGCCCGGCATGCTGGTTGCCGGTGCGGCGCGGGGAATATTCGGGCTGGCGACCGCGCTGGCCGACGGCGCACAAGCGGGCGCCGATGCCGCCGCGTCCTGCGGTTTCAATGGCGCAGCGCCGGCGCCGTTGCACGCCGAACCGGGCGAGGAAGCCGCCTCCGCGCTTTGGCTACCGTCACCCGGCGGCAAGGGGTTCGTCGATTTCCAGCACGACGTCACGGTGGACGATGTCGCGTTGGCGTATCGCGAGGGTTTTCGGTCGGTCGAACATTTGAAGCGCTACACCACGCTCGGCATGGCGGGCGACCAGGGCCGCACCGCCAACGTCAATGGCCTGGCGATCATGGCGGCGCTGACCGGGCAAAGCATCGAGCAAACCGGCACGACTCGGTTACGCCCGCCGTATACGCCGGTGGCGATCGGCGCTCTGGCCGGGCACGACCGAGGGCCCGATTTCCGCCCGACGCGGTTGACGCCCGCGCATGACTGGGCGGTCGCGCGGGGGGCGGTGTTCACCGAGGCCGGCGCTTGGCTGCGCGCCTCGCATTTCCCGTTGGCCGGCGACGCCGACTGGCTGGACGCGGCAACCCGCGAGGCGCTTGCGGTGCGGCAGGCGGTCGGCGTGTGCGACGTCTCGACCCTGGGCAAGATCGAACTGGTCGGGCCCGATTGCGGGGCCTTGCTCGACCGTCTCTACATCAACACGTTCTCCGCCCTGCCGGTGGGGCGCGCGCGCTACGGCGTGATGCTGCGCGAGGACGGCATGGTGCTGGACGACGGCACGGTGGCGCGGCTGGCGGAGGATCGCTTCGTCATCAGCACGACGACCGGGAATGCGAGCGCGGTGCTGTCGCACATGGAGTTCTGCCACCAGGTGCTGTGGCCGGAGTTCGACTTGCACTTCGTCTCCGTCACCGATCGTTGGGCACAGTTCGCGCTGGCCGGTCCGCGCGCGCGGGATGTGTTGAGTGCGGTGCTCGACCCTGGTTGCGACGTGTCGAACGCGGCGTTCCCGTACATGGCGGCGGGGGGCGCCAGCATGTTGGGCGGTGTCGGCGTGCGGCTGTTCCGGATCTCGTTTTCCGGTGAACTGGCCTATGAGATTGCCGTGCCGGCAGACCACGGCGAGGCCGCCATCCGGGCACTGGTCGCTGCCGGCGAGCCGCACGGCATCCGTCCGTACGGCACCGAGGCCATGGCGATTTTGCGCATAGAGAAGGGCCATCCGGCGGGTGGCGAACTGAATGGCCAGACGACGGCGCGTGATTTGGGCCTGGAGCGCATGATGTCGAAGCGCAAGAATTATATCGGACGCGTGCTGGCGCAGCGCCCGGCGTTGGTCGCGCCCGACCGGCCGTCGCTGGTGGGGTTGCGTCCGGTGGACCGCACCAAACGCCTGCGTGCCGGGGCGCATTTCATTCCGCCGGGCGCCGAGGCAACGATTGCGCATGACCAGGGTTGGATGAGTTCTGTCGCGTTCTCGCCGACGTTGGGCCATTGGATCGGGCTCGGCTTCCTCGCCGGCGGTTTGTCCCGCGTAGGTGAGCACATCCACGCCGCCGATCCGCTGCGCGGGGAAACACTTGAAGTCGAGGTGGTTGCACCGTGCCAGTTCGATCCGGAAAGAGCGCGGTTGCGTGTCTGACCCTCCCGCAACAATCTCACGCCTGCGCGGCGGACTTGGCATGATCTCGATCGGCGTCCCGCGCGGGGGGGCGCAGGCGCTGGGGCGCGTGCTGCACGAACATGCCGGGCTCGACGCGCCGGAGCCTGGCTGCTGGGTCGGTGATGACGCCTTGGCGTTGTTGTGGTGTGCGCCGGGCCAGTACCTGGCGGTGGGCGATGCCGTGGCTACGCAGCGTCTGCTGAGTGCGCTGCACGCTGTGGCGCTGGCGATCGATCTCACCGGGGGACGCGTGGTGGTACGGGTGTCCGGGCCGTCAGCGCGCGACAGGCTCTCCCGTTGCATACCGCTCGACCTGCATTCGCGGGCCATGCGCCCGGGCTGTGTCGCATCGACGGTCGCGGCGCATATCGGCGTGCAGATCTGGCAGATCGACGAGTCGCCGACCTACGATATCGCTGCGCCGGTCAGTTATTCGGGCAGCTTGCGCAGGGCGTTGGAATTGTCCGGGGTGCCGTTCAGGACCAGACCGTGACGCTCGCGGCAAAGTCGCGGGTGGACCCAGAACGACAACGCCCCGCCTTAAGTGGCAGGGCGCGTCAGACGTTCCTCTGACCTAAACTTGCGGTCGCGGGCCTGCTACCAGCCAGTAGGAGGAGTGTCCAGCATTTTTCTATGCTGCATTGCGAAATATCGCTTGCACACGAACGACCGATCGCCTACCTTGTGCATCGCAGCAATGCGACCCCTGGTCGCGCTGTCTGCTTTCTTGGACGTTTCCTCCCTAAACTTGGCGGCCCCACAAGGGTCGCCATTTTTTTGCCCAGCGTCCGGAAAAGGGCTGCTGACAGGCTTTTTCGCAATCCTGGCCGGGTCCCTGCCGACGATCCTGACATCGCTGCGGCACGGTAGGACGACCGTATGCCGCCAGGAAAACCGCAGCTACCTTGGTCGAGGCATGTCATCAGGGCATGGCAGTAATTCTTCCGCCCCGCTACCATCGGATGCGCCCGATCCTCGGCAATGGAGGTACTCATGCCGTTCGACGAAACCGGAGGCCGCCCCGGCCGCCGCCCGTCCCGCAATGTGCTCGGCGGCATTCTGGAGAGTTGCTCCGTCCGCCCGCTGACCGGCTTCTTCCGCAACGGCTGCTGCGACACGGCGCCGGAGGATGTCGGCAGCCACACGGTCTGTGCGGTGATGACCGACGGCTTTCTGGCGTTCAGCAAGCGCACCGGCAACGATTTGTCTACGCCCCGCCCCGAATTCGGCTTCGACGGGTTGAAGGGGGGCGACCGCTGGTGCTTGTGCGCGCCGCGCTGGCAGGAGGCGCTGGAGGCCGGCCACGCGCCGCACGTGGTGCTGCGCGCGACCGAGGCCGGCGCCCTGCGCTGGTGCACGCTGGAGGACCTGAAGCGCTTCGCCGTCGACCTGGCCTGACGCAGCGGCCATGCACGACCCGGAGCCGGAAGCGGAGGAATTGCTGGCGCGTGCCCGCGCGCTGGTGCCGCTGCTGGCCGAACGAGAAGCCGCGACCAACGCCGCCCGGGATGTGCCGGCGGCCACGGTCGCCGCGTTCCACGCCGCGGGACTTCTGCGCGTGCTGCAACCGCGCCGCTTCGGCGGCTTGCAGCAATCGTTCGGGGTGTTCTCGCGCATCATCGAGATCCTGACGGAAGGTTGCGCCTCCAGCGCCTGGGTCTACGCCGTGTTGGCCGAGCACCAGTGGATCATCGCTTCGCTGCCGGAACAGGGGCAGATCGATGTGTGGGGTGGCGAAGCATCGGCGGTGGCGTCGTCCTCGCTGGCGCCGCGCGAGACGGCGGCGCGGTGCGATGGCGGCTGGCGGCTATCGGGGCGCTTCCCGTTCTCCAGCGGCTGCACCCACGCGCAATGGGCGATCGTCGGGGCACGCTGCGAGGACGCGGGCGGCGGTGTCGCCACGCGCTACCTGCTGGTGCCGATGCGCGAGGTGGACATTATTGACGACTGGCACGTGCTGGGGCTGCGCGGCACCGGCAGCCGCACGCTGATGTTGCGCGACGTGTTCGTGCCGGCGCATCGCTCGGTGCTGCTGCGCGACCTGCTGGATGGCACGCCACCAGGTGTGCACGTGCATCCCGAGTACGACATCGTGCACGCGCCGCGCGGCTACCTGGTGGTGTTCTCGCTGCCTCCCGTGGCGTTTGCTCTGGGCCGCCGCGCGCTAGCGACCGCTGCCGGCGCGCTGTCCGGGCGGCTGTCGCGCGGGGTGACGCGGATGGCGGAGTCGGAGGTGGTGCAGTTGCGCCTGGCGGAAGCGGCGGCCTCGATCGAGGTGGCGTCGCTGGTGCTGGAAACACGGCGGGAGCAAAGCCTGGCGGCGGTGGCATCGGGACGGAGCATCGGACTTGACGAGGTGTTGCGCAATCGCCGCGACATGACGTTCGGGATGCAGCAGATCCGCGATGCGGTGCAGAGTTTGTGGGAGCTGTGCGGGTCTCGCGCGGTGCAGGATGCGGATGCGTTGCAGCCGATGTTGCGCGATGTGTTGACGATTGCGACGCATCAGGCGTTCAGTCCGTTGGCGACGCTGGTGCCGTATGGACGATTGCTGTTGGGGCTGCCGCCGAGCGCAGGCGAGGCGTAACGCAGCGATCAGGTGTGCACGAACATCCGCGCGGCGGCGAGCAGGGTCGCGGCAACGATAGCGGCGGTGCCGATTTGAGCAACCAGGATCGCGATTAGGAAAGTCCACGTCGTAGGCAACCGTTCAAGGTCGCGGCGAAGCGCGGCTACGTCGTTCTTTGTTGCCGCGTGGGCGAGCATGAAGTCCCATCGGTCATCCACGCTGTCCGTGCCTTTCCTGTCCATGCCTGGATCATAGCAGAAACCGCCAGTTTGAGCCATAAATGAACCGGCATGAGCCCGCGCCGGATTCCTCCTGGCATTGCGACAGGCTCACTGTGGCGGTGCGGCGCAGACACCGAACCGAGGATCCAGTGCCGGTGGTCGTCGTGGTCACCCGCCGAGCCGAGATGAACAGCGCTTTGACCCATCTCGACAATCTCTTGACGTGATTGGGGCTCGTGTCCTGCATTATGTAGCAAACGCCACAAAGAATCGTCATCCCGCGAAAAATCGTCATCCCCGCGAAAGCGAGGACCCATGCCGCTTGGGTCCCCGCTTGCGCGGGGATGACGGTGTGGTTTGCGGTGAATGCGAACCAAGTGGCGTTTGCTACATAGCGCCGCTCTTGTCAGAGGCGTCCCTCGCAGCCACACCGGGACCACCCATGCCAGACCTGATCCTCCCCGCCGAGTTCGCACTGATCGCCCGGCATTTCCGGCCGCTCGCCGGACCGGGCGCGCTCGACCTGAGCGACGACGCTGCGTTGCTAACGCCGCCCGCGGGACGCGAACTGGTGCTGACCGTGGACGCGATGATCGGAGGCGTGCATTTCCTGCCCGACGATCCGCCGGATCTCGTCGGCCGCAAGCTGTTGCGTGTGAACCTGTCCGACCTCGCGGCAAAGGGCGCCACACCACTCGGCTACCTGATGACCGTGGCCGCACCGCGCGATACGCCGGACGACTGGTTCGCTGCCTTTGCCGCCGGTCTCGCGCAAGACCAATTAGAATTCGCTGTGGGATTGCTCGGCGGCGACACCTCCTCGACACCGGGTCCGCTGGCGTTGTCGCTGACCATCATCGGTCATATCGTGCCAGGAACGATGGTGCGGCGCGCCGGCGCGCGGCCGGGCGACGGCGTGTGGGTGACCGGCACGATCGGCGACGGCGCGCTGGGCCTTGCGGTGGCGCAGGGAAGGCTCAGCGACCCCGCCGGCCATTTGCTGCGCCGCTACCGGCTGCCGCAGCCACGCGTCGGCCTGAAGATCGCCGGCGTCGCCTCCGCTGGCATGGACGTGTCCGATGGGCTGGTGCAGGACCTTGGCCATCTGTGCCGCGCCGGCAATCTGGCCGCCGACATCGATGCTCAGCTTGTCCCGCTGTCAGAGCCCGCGCGGCAGGCCGGAGCAGATTGGCTGCCCACCATCCTGACCGGCGGCGACGACTACGAACTGCTGCTGGCAGTGCCGCCCGAACGCGAGGCCGCGCTGCACAACGCCGCGCGCGAGGCCGGCATAGCTGTCACCCGCATCGGCGGCTTCCGCCAGGGGCCCCCGGGTGTCATGGTGCGACGGCCCGGACGGGAAACCGCTTTCTCTCCCCAGGGGTGGATGGAGCCACTTTTAGCCTTCAAGGACGCGTCGAGAGCATGAACAGGAACGTCTGGCTGCTGTTCTGCTGTCAGGCGCTGATGAACGCCATCATGTCCGGCCAGACCGTCATGGCCGCGCTGATCGGCCATTCGTTGGCAGTGGACAAGGCACTCAACACGCTGCCGATGGCGATCCAGATGACGGCGATGATGTGCGCCTCGATCCCCGCCAGCATGGTGTTCGCGCGGCTTGGCCGGAAGCCGGGGTTCTGGCTGGGCTGCCTGGGGTCGTTGCTTGGCAGCACGACGTTCATGGTGGGGATCTGGGTACGGCAGCTTCCCGATATATTGCCTGGGGGCGGTGCCGGCGGGCCTCGGCTGGGGTATCGCCCAACATCTGCGCTTTGCCGCTGCCGAGGTGGCCGATCCCGCATCGCGTCCGCGCGCCATCTCACTGGTGATGACCGGCGGCGTGCTGGCGGCGATCGTCGGGCCGGGAGCTGGTGAAGCGCACCAATATGCTGATCCCGCCGCTGGCTTTCCTCGGCACCTATGCGTGCCTGACCGTGCTGCCGGTGCTCGCCGCGCTCCTGCTGCTGTTCACCAGGCTGCCGCCGGCGGTGCGTGCCGAGGGTGCGCCGGTGCCGTTCCGCGCCATCCTGTCGCGGCCGAATTTCATAGCGGCGGTGGTGTGCAGCATGGTCGGCTACGGCACGATGAACCTGGTGATGGCCTCGACGCCGCTGCAAATGATGTTCTGCGGCTTCGGCATCGGAGCCAGTGCCGACGTGATCCGCGCGCACTCGATCGCGATGTTCCTGCCGGGATTCGTCACCGGGCGGCTGATCCAGCGCCTGGGCGTCCATCGCATCATCTTCGCCGGCGGCTTGCTCACGCTGCTCTGCGTCGCGGTCAACGTGGCGTTCGACCCCACCTACGCGACATTCATGGTGGCGCTGGTGCTGCTCGGCGTAGGTTGGAATTTCATGTTCGTCGGTGGCACCACGCTGCTGACCACGGCCTACGCGCCGGCCGAACGGGTGCGCGTGCAGGCGACGAACGATTTTATCGTGTTCGGAACGGTGGCCTGTACGGCGTTCACCTCCGGCGCGGTTCAGGCCACCGCCGGATGGGCGGCGTTGAATCTGACCGTGGTGCCGCCGGTCATCGTCGCGGTTTCGCTGATTGCCTGGCACTGGACGGCGCGCGCTCGGCTGGCACCGGCTTCGGCGTAGCGAAGCAAGGCCAGGGTCCTGGCCTTGCATTGCTTCACCCAAGCGGGCCTGAGTAGCGCTCCAAAATCTCGAACGGCTCCTCGCCCAGCCGGCCGCGCCAGTCCTTGTAGAATCCGCCATTCTTCAATCCATCGCGGAAGCTCTGCGTCTCCGCCACGTTGAACACCATGCCGAGCTTTTCCAAATCTGCTCTTGCGGTCTTCTCGCCTGCTGCCATGTCGTCGCGCTCGCGCAGGCCCGCGGCGTTCAGGTTGTTTGCGACGATCAGCTTCAAATCGTCCGGCAGGCCCTGCCACGACGCGGCATTGCAAACGAACCAGTGGCCGTCCCACACGTGATTGGTGATGGAGCAATATTTCTGGACTTCGTAGAGTTTGGTCACCTTGATCAGCGTCAGCGGATTTTCCTGCGCGTCGGCGATATGGGTTTGCAGCGCCGAATAGAGCTCGGTGAACTGCAAGGCCAAAGGCGCCGCCTTCAGCGTCTTGAACAGCGTCACCAGGCTGGGCGCGACCGGCGTGCGGATTTTCAATCCGACCAGATCGTCAGCACTGCGGATCGGCTTGGTACTGGTGGTGATGTTGCGAAACCCGAGGTCCCACATGCGATCCATCGCCACCAGTCCGGTCTTCGCCGCGATTTGCGTGCGGACGTATTTGCCCAGGTCGCCGTCCATCGCCGACCACAGTTTGTCATAGCCGGACCAAGCAAAGCCGAGCGCGTTGATTGCCGTCACCGGCAGGATCGTCGCGAGGATTTGCCCGGTGGGTTGGCAGAATTCGATTGCGCCGCTGCGCGCCTGCGACAGCAGATCGTTGTCGCCGCCGAGCTGGCCGTCGGGGAAGATCTGCAGCTCCATCCGCCCGTTGGATTCCTTGGCGATCGCCGCGGCGGCCTCCGCCAGGCGGATGTGCAGCGGGAAGGTGGTCGGTGCGGTGTGTGCGAATTTCCAGGAATACTCGGCGGCGTGCGCGTAGCGCGGCAGCAGTGGCGCAGCGAGTGCGGCTGTGGCGGCACGTAAGACGGAGCGGCGCGTGGTTCGCATGTGACGTTTCCTTTGTTTACGTAACCTCTCCCGCGAGAGCGGGAGAGGTCAAGGGCGCGAAGCGCACGCGGGTGAGGGTGATCGGGTCGCACATAGCAAGTCGAGCCTGCCGACCCGATCACCCTCACCCTCGACGCTTCGCATCTCGACCTCTCCCGCTCCCGCGGGAGAGGTTTCATAAGAACCCAATCGAAATCCACGGCACCGCAGCGACAATCGCCAACCCCACCATCAGCGCCAGCAGATAGCGCCAGATGTGGCGGAACGCCGCGTCCGGCGTGCAGCCTCCCACCGCACATGCGACGTAGTAGCCGACGCCGAATGGTGGTGCGAACAGCCCGACGCCCATCGAGAGGATCGCCACCATCGCATAGTGCACCTCGTGGATGCCAAGCTGATGCGCAATCGGGAACAGCAACGGGCCGAACAGCACCATGGCCGGAATGCCTTCCAGGATGCTGCCCAGCACGGTGAACAGCACGATCGAGATCGCCATGAACGACACCGCGCCGCCAGGCATGGCCTTGATCCAGCCGGCGACCACATTGGAAAAGCCGGAGCTGGTGATCGCCCAGGCCATCGCGGTGGCGGCGCCGACGATCAACAGGATCGCTCCGGTCAGAGCGGCGGTGCGCACCAGCATCGGTACAAGGCGGCGCCAGTCGAACTCGCGATAGACGAGCAATCCGGCGAGTGCGGAATAGACGATGCCGATGGTGGAGACCTCGGTCGCGGTCGCCACGCCGCCCACCACGGCGCCGCGGATCAGGAACGGCAGCACCAGGGCCGGCACCGCGATCACCAGGCTGCGGCCGATCGCGTGGGCGCCGGCGCGCGGTGCGGTGTTGGTATCGTGCCGCGCGCGCATCCACACCATGAAGCACAGGATCAGCCCGACGACGAAGCCGGGCATCAGCCCGCCGGTGAACAGCGCGGCGATCGAGATGTTTGTGACCGAGCCGATGGTGATCAGGATCAGGCTCGGCGGGATGGTCTCGGTCTGCGCGCCGGTGGCGGCGAGCAAGGCGACGAGTTCGCCTCGGTTCGCGCCGCGCGCTTCCATTTCCGGGAACAGCACCGGCGCCACGGCTGCCATGTCGGCGGCTTTCGACCCGGAAATGCCCGATACGAGATACATCGCGGCGACCAATACGAAGGACAGGCCGCCTCGAAGATGCCCGATCAGGTTGGCGAGGAAGCGCACCATGACGCGGGCCATGCCGGTCATTTCGATCAGCAATCCGAGGAACACGAACAGCGGCACCGACAGCAGCACCGGATTCGACATGCCGGTGTCCATGCGCGCGACCATGACGGACAGCGGCACGTGTGTGCTGAGCGCGAGATATCCGAGCGTGGACAGGCCGAACGCGACTGCGATGGGCACGCCGGCGAACACAGTCGCGGCGACGACCCCGAAGAAGAAGATCAGCAGGTTCAGCCGGCCGAGCGACGGGAAGACCGGGTGCAGCAGCCAGAACGCGGCGAACAGCGCGGCGACTACGAGCAGGGCGGCGAGGGCCGCGCGTTTTTCGTGTGAGTCGATGCGGAGTAACGCGGTGACGATCATCAGCCCGACGCCGACCGGCATTGCCGAGGCGCGCCAGCTCATCGAGATGTCGAGCGCCATCAGTGATACGATCGATTCGTTGTCCACATAGGCAATGGCTGGGCGCAGCAATGCCAGCAGGAAACCGATGAAGGCGAACAGCGCGAGGTTTTCGAAGAACGGGCGCAAATGCGGTGGCGCCCGGGTGGCGAAGGCGCTCATCCGCATGTGCTCTTGGCGCCGCAGCGCGAGCGCGCCGCCCAGCATCGCGAGCCACAGGCACAGCATCGAAGCGAGTTCGTCGGACCAGATCAGCGGGCTATGGAACACGTAGCGGGCGACGATGCCGACGAACAGGATGACGATTTCCACTGCCACCAGCGACGCTGTGATGAGTTCCAGCGCGGTGCCGATGGCGCGATCCAGCCGTGCGGCAAGACGGTCCCCGGTTGCTGGCGACGGCTATGGCATGGTCGCTGGCGGACATTCCCGCTTTCTCCCCTATTGGGGACAGTGTCGCCCATACCGGGGCGGACGGGAATGGCAGCGGCCTCACCGTCATGGCCGGGCTTGACCCCGGCCATCGTGCGTCCGCAAGCGTGCCTTGTCAGGAGGGTGCAAGTCCGTCCTGGGCCTACCGACCAAGCCTGAAGCTGAAGGTAACTGCGTCATCGCAAGGTGGGGTGGAGAGCAACCCGAGGCGAAGAAGCAATCCGTAGGAACACGAACTCGATTGGCCGGGCCGTCTGGCGAGCCTCCGGTGGAAGGGCGAAACCCAGACCTGCGCAAGCGGGGAGCCTGCGACGCTGAGGGTCGGTGCCAAAGCGATCGTTGGGAGAGGCAAGGTGGTTGGAGACAGAGAGCTTCGAAGGCAGGGCAGGTGAAGCGGAGAGACCTGTGCGGCAGCAGGGTTCGGTGCGCCAGTGATAGAAAAGCCGCCAACACCGCATAGGAGTCACAGCACCCATAGTAGCGCTGAAGCCGGGTAATGCCGGGGGAGCGAAGGGGTGCAGGAAGGTGGAGACGCGATGTCCGGAACAGACGGAGAGACACCGGTGGCAGTCCCGATGGAGCAATCCGCGGGTAAACGTGCCGGAGACGCAGGCCCGCAACGGCCCAAGGCGGAACCGACGATCTGGACGCAGCGGATGCTGGCGACCCTCGAAAAGGGGGTCACAGGAGGGAAATGGTACAGCCTGATCGACAAGCTCTACCCTATCGCCACGCTGGAAGCGGCGTTTGCCGCGGTGAAAGCCAACCAGGGTGCGGCCGGGGTGGATCACGTCAGCATCGAGGACTACGCGGCGAACCTGGAAACGAACCTGGCTTGCTTGAGCGAGAGCCTGCGCACCGGCGGCTATCGGCCGCAGGCGATCCGACGGCACTACATCCCGAAACCCGGGAGCCAGGAGAAACGGCCGTTGGGGATACCCACGGTGCAGGACCGCGTGGTGCAGACGGCATTGCGCATGCTGCTGGAACCGATCTTCGAGCGGGACTTCGCCGCCCAGAGCTACGGCTTCCGTCCCAACCTTGGCTGCAAGGACGCCCTGCGACGGGTGGATGAGTTGCTCAAGGACTGGGTACGTGCACGTGGTCGATGCCGACCTCAAGAGTTACTTCGACACGATCCCGAAGGACCGATTGCTGGCGCTGGTCGCCAACAAGGTGTCGGATCGCCGTGTGCTTGCGCTGGTCGAGGCATTCCTCGGCCAGCAGGTGCTGGAAGGCGGCCAGCAATGGACGCCCGAACACGGCACGCCGCAAGGCGCGGTGATCAGTCCGCTGTTGAGCAATATCTATCTCGATCCGCTTGATCATCTGATGGCGGAGAAGGGCTACGAGATGGTGCGTTATGCGGACGACTTCGTGGTGTTGTGCCGAACCCCGGAAGACGCTGCTGCGGCATTGGACGCGGTGAAAGACTGGACGGCATCTGCCGGACTGACCCTGCACCCGGTCAAGACCCGGCTGGTGGACGCACAAACCGATGGCTTTGACTTTCTGGGGTATCGCTTCGAAGCGGGTCAGAAATGGCCGCGTGAGAAGAGCCTGGCGAAGTTCAAGGATACCATCCGTGCGAAGACCAAGCGGACGACGGGACGTAGCCTTGCAATGGTGATCGACGGTCTCAATCCGACGCTGCGGGGCTGGTTCGGCTACTTCCAGCACAGCCGCGAGCGGACCTTTGGCACGCTGGACGGCTGGATACGCCGCCGGCTGCGGAGCCTGCTGCGCAAGCAGCAGAAGCTGAAGGGGATTGCCGACACAAGAGGTGCGGATCAGACACGCTGGCCCAATCGCTTCTTTGCCGATCATGGGCTGTTCAGCTTGCAGATGGCCTATGAGACGGTTCGCCAGTCCTCTTGCAGGTAAGACCACCGACCGGAGAGCCGGATGCGGGAGATCTGCACGTCCGGTTCGGAGGGAGGGGGTGCCGGGACAACCGGCGCTCCCTACCCCTATCATGCAGCGCAGGTGCCGCGGTAGATACCCGGCTCAAGCCCGGCCATGACGGTACGGCAGCCGGTGCAACGCATTCGAGGCTATCGGATGACCATCGCTTTCCTGGCCTGGTTCTATCCCTGGACCAAGGCACTGCACGTGATTTCGCTGATCGCCTGGATGGCCGGCATGCTGTATCTGCCGCGGCTCTACGTCTATCATTGCGACACCGTGCCGGGCAGCGTGGAGAGCGAGCGCTTCAAGGTGATGGAATACCGGTTGCTGCGGCAGATCACCAATCCGGCGATGATGGCCACCTGGACGTTCGGCATTCTGCTGGTGCTGACCCCGGAGTCATCGACTGGTCGGCGCATTGGTGGCACGTGAAGCTGACCTGCGTGCTGTTGCTGTCGGGGTTTCATGGCGCGCTGTCGCGCTGGCGGCGGGATTTCCTGAACGACCAGCGTATCAGGCCGCAGCGCTTCTATCGCATCGCCAACGAGGTCCCGACGGTTCTGATGGCGATCATCGTCATCATGGTGATCGTGCGGCCATAGTGGCGGCAGGGCAATTGCGTTTGACATTTGCCTGACGAAAGCAAGGAAGCGGTGCTGAGTGTATCCGCCTGCGATTGGCGCGCGCCGAATACCCATCACGGCCAATGCGATAGGCAGTGGGTCGCCTTGACTGAGACCCGTCGGTCCCAATCAGCGGTAGCCTGGTCGCTTCGCCCGAACCGCCGCACGCCGCCCATTGCGATCATAGGAAAGCAGCAATCCTGCGGCGCACCCACGATTGACAGATCGCCCCTGCAACCGCCTGATTAGAACGCTGCATCGCGTCAAAGGGGAGCATGCATTGCTCAGGTTGGCCGAATGGATCGGTCCTTTGCTGTGGCTTCTGGTCCGCAGCCCGTCGTGACAGGTTCAGAGCCGGTCGAACGCCGGCTTGCCGCCATTCTGGCAGCCGACGTCGTTGGCTATAGCCGCCTGATGGGCGCCGATGAGGTCGGCACTCTGAGGCAGTTGATGGCGCATCGCCGAGATCTGATGGACCCGACAATCGCGGCGCGGCGCGGGCGCATCGTCAAGACGACCGGGGACGGCATCCTCGCCGAGTTTCAAAGCACAGTGGATGCGGTCGCTTGCGCGGTCACCATCCAGCAGTGCCTCGCAATCCGCAACGAGGCCGTGCCCGCGGAGCGGCGGCTTACGTTTCGTATAGGAATCAACCTCGGCGACATCATCATCGAGGCAAACGATATCTTCGGCGACGGTGTGAACGTGGCCGCGCGACTGGAGACATTGTGCGAACCCGGCGGGCTGTGCATCTCGCGCGCGGTCCACGACCAGGTCCGCGACAAGCTACCCATTACCTTCGACGATCTCGGCGAGCAGGTGGTCAAGAACATCGCCCGCCCGGTGGGGGCGTTCGGCCTGAGCCCAGCGACGATTGCCGCGGTCCCGGAGCTTGCACCGAGCGGTGGCGCCGCCCCGGAGACACGCCATCGCCGTTGGATTGGCGCCGCGGTCGCCGTAATCGGCGTTGTGGGAGCGGCGAGCGCGTGGTGGGTCATCGCTGGGCCGGCGACGGCGCCTCGGCCAACGGCGGAAACCGTTCCGGCGGCGACGCGTGCGTCGATAGCGGTCCTGCCGTTCGCTGCTCTTGGCGATCCTGAACCGGGCGGCCACGGAGACTATTTCGCTGACGGTCTGACCGAAGACATCATCTCGGCGCTCGGGCGGTTTCGCAATATTTCAGTAATTTCGCGCGGTGGCGTGTTTGCTTATAAAGGCAAGAACCCGACCCCGGCCGAGGTCGGCCGGGACCTTAAGGTCAGATATGTCGTGGAAGGCAGTGTTCGCCAATCCGCGGACCACATCCGGGTGTCGGTCAGCCTGACCGACGCGAGTCGTGGCGAACTGCTCTGGTCAGAAAAAGTACGATCCAGAACCCAAGGACATATTCGCGGTTCAGGATCAGATCACGCGTCGGATCAGCGGCGCTCTGGCGATTCAGGTGACCAGCCTGGAGTTGGCCAGGTCGGCAGCCAAACCGACGAGCAACCTCCTGGCCTACGACCTCGTCCTGCACGGGCGCGACCTGCTGTCTCGCCGTTCACGAGCTAATAATGCCCAGGCGCGCGGCTTGCTCGAACGTGCGATCGAACTCGATCCGAACTATGCCCCCGCTTATGTCGGATTGGCGTATGTCGATCTGAACGCAACGACCGAAGGCTGGACACAGGAGCCCAGCGAGACTCTCGAACGCGCCGAGAGCCTGACGCGAAAGGCTATTGAGCTGGACGATCTCAGTTCCGCCGCACACGCCCTGCTCGGGCAGGTGCTTGTACATTTTGGCGATTATGATCGTGCGCTCGACGAACTGAAACGCGCGATCGCGCTTAACGCCAGCGACGCCGAGGCTTACAAAGGCCTTCTCTCAGTCCTGTTGTGGCGAGGCGACCTTTCGGGCGCGATCGCGGCGGGCGAGGTGCTCGCCCAGTTCGATCCTCAACTTTCAGAGAACAGCTTCCATCTGGCCACGGCCTATGTTCTGGCGGATCGGAGCGCGGACGCCATACGGCTCCTCGAAAGCTCGCTCGGTCGTAGCGGTTCTGATCCAGAATCGAACATCATGCTGTCCGTGGCGTACGCCGAGGCCGGGCGACACGAAGATGCGGTCAGGCAAGCCGATCTGATTCGCCAACGCTTTCCGGGTTCCTGGGAGGGGTTCGGGGCACTGCTGCGCGACCCGAGCCAGCGTGAGAAGCTGACTCAGGAACTCAAGAACTTAGGGCTGTAGGCGCGTGTCGTGTTAGGGATTCTTGCGTGCATCGGGCCAGTTCTGCGTGGCCTTATCGACGATTTCAGCGGTCTGTTGCCGAAACATCGGAACGCCCTGCTTCGCACTGAACACATAAAGCCTGCCGCTTGCGATCGCCCAGGCCTCCGGATCTGCCTCCACCTTCATCCCGCGTGACAGATTGATCGCGCAATAGCCGGAAAACTGTGGAGCGTAATGATCGGGGTCACCGACGAAGAGCGCCCGATGTTCGGCGTTCTTGAACCAGTATGTCGCGCCGTCGTAGTCGGCCGAAAATTCCGCCGATCCTTTCTCAGGATGCCCGTCAGTGAAATAGGCCACCGGATCGTAGCCGCCCAGAGCAACGCGCTTCTCTGCCGCTGCCGCTCGGGCCTCGGCCTCCAGAATTGCTCCGACCGCAGGTGCAACGACCGCGATCGAGAAGGCGAGAAGCACTGAGCGGCGTGAAAAGTCAGCCATGATGCCCTCCGAGCCTCAGAAATCGTAACAACCACGCAGTCTTCCGCCTGTCAATCGACGGCGCAATGACCGTAAAAAGTAACAGCCGCACCGCGTCCGGTCACCGTGGCGGAGCGGTGGGCGCCGGCTGGGCAAAGATCGGCGCGGCGGCTACGGAATTCTCGATGATCGCGGCATCCTCGGGCAGCAGGAAGCCTTCGGACTCGGCCTCGCGCGCGGCGACGCGGATGCGGTTCACGTAGTCGTTCTGATCCTTGTAGCGCTCGGCCAGGGACAGGCGGTTGTCATGCGCCGCCTCGCGCGCCTCGCGTGTCGCGGCGAACGGTAGATACGCGCCGACCAACGAGCAGGTGAACGTCAGCGGCTCGTTTTGCGCGCCATGCACGCCGAGCGGCACGGCGAGGTCGGGCAGCCGCACGCCGCCCAGCGGATTGCCGTCCGCATCGCGCTGCGGCATCTGGATCACCGCGTCCGGCAGGTTCTTCGGCGCGCCAAGCACGGTCGGGTCGTTGTTGGCCGGTTGTAACGGCATCAGGCGCGTCGGCGGCGGCTCGATGTTGGATGCGACCCATTGGTCGAGGCGGAGCAGAGTCGCACGCGACACCGGCACCCAGTCGAGCCTGCCTGGCGCCAGCTTGCATGACGGGGCCTTGGCGACGGTGGCGTGCGCGCCGCCGGCGATGTCGTACATCCGAACGTTTGCCGGCAGCGGCAGATCGGCGGTTCCCCGCGGACCGGTGCGGCCGAGCGAGGCGCGGATGGAAAAATAGTCCACCGTCGAATTGATCATCAGCATCTTCGGCGGGATTTCTCCGCGCGCCTGCACCTTGGCGATGATCTCGCCGATGGTTAGCACGCCGTCATGCACGCCGGGGAATTCCGGATCGTCGAAGGTCGGGGCGCCGTCGCCGCTGGATTGCGGGCCGGTGCCGGAGCGCATGATCGGCAGTAATCCGGCGCCGGAGACGAAGACGTGCATGCCGTCGATCACACGGCGTCCGTCGACGCGGTTGAAGCCGTAGAGCAAGAAGGTTTTGAGGAAGCGGCCGGTTTGCGATTTGCCGCTGGCGAGGACGCGGTCGATCTTGCCCGCGAGCGGGTTGGGCGTGCCGGATGCGTCGGCTGCGCTGTGCGCCAGGAAGTCAGCGGCGTCGCGGACGATGGCGAAACCGGCACCTTCGACGAAGCGCTTTTTGCCGTCGGCGTCGGTGAAGGATGGCAGATCGGCGCCCTGGCCGAGTTCCCAATACACCTCGGCGACGGAGTATCCGTGGTTTTCGAGAAAGCCGGTGCCCTGGTCGAGATTGCCAGACTGGAATGGCAGGCCGCGCGGGCTGTTATAGAGCGCTCGGGCGTAGGCGTGGCCTCGGTTCGGAATATCGACCAGCAGTGCGCCGTTGCCGGCGGTCGGGCTGGCCGGCATCAGCAGGATGATCCGCGCGGCGTACTCGACCATGCCGCTGGCGTTGCGCGGTGGTTTGTCGAGATCGGGGATGGCCTCGGCTGTTGGCGAGAGTTCGCCGTGGATGCGGCCCTCCCAGCGGACATAGTCGCCGGCCAGGAAGGAACCATCGGGCTGTTTCGTGGTGATTTCCAATTGCGTCACCTTGGCTTGCGCGATGCGCGCGATGCCGAACGTGGCGAGCAGCAGTGCGATAGCCACGAAAAGCGGCGTCTTCATCGTTGTTTCCCTCTGGTTGTCGGATGCGCGCTGCGCCGGGCTGGATCATTGCCGTCCAGCGTTCATCGCAGCCGTCGCTCCACCGTCATGGTCAGGGCCTGACCCGGACATCGATCGTGGCAACTCATTGGGGCAGGGTGCCGGCATAGATGGCCGGGTCAAGCCCGGCCGTGACGGTGGGTACGGACAGGCACATGACACGCGGGTGCAGCGGTACGCAGAATCATCCAAACGCCGGCGCCACTTCTGCCATGAATCGCGCCATCTCGTCCTTCACTTGCGAATGCGGCTTCAGGCCGACGTTGAAATAGAGGATGACCTCGTCGAATCCCGCGGCTTCGACCCGCTTGAGCACCTCGGCGATGCGTGCGGGCGATCCCAGCAGCACCGAGTTCTCTGTCAGGTCTTCCGGTTTCACGGTCTGCAATCGGGCGACCATGTCTATAAAGTAGCGATAGCTGGGCGGCGCGGTGGCAGGATCGCCGGGGAAGGCCGGGATGACACATTCGCGGTAATAACGGATCTGCCGGGCCCGCGCGTCCGCTTCTTGTGCGGGCGTGTCGGCGAAATGGATGAAGTAGCTGCACATCAGCCGCCCCGGCGTGGTGCCATGCTTCGCACATGTCGCGTGGTAGAGCTCGGCAACCTGGCGCAGACCGCCGAAGCTCAGTGCCGCGGCGAACGGCGCCACGATCAGGCCGCAGCCCAGCCGCGCCGCCAGTTCGATCGACGGCCGCGAGAACGAGCCGACATAGGCCGGGATCGGCCGCTGCACCGGTTGCGGCGTGATCGCCACATCGTCGAACGCATAGTGCCGGCCGCGATGCGAGATCGGCCCATCCGCCGACCACAGCCGCCGCACCACCTCCATGCCCTCTTCGAAGATCGACTGGTTGTCGTCGAACGACACGCCGAGGGGATTGTATTCGCGCCGGTCGTAGCCCCGGCCGGCGGCGAAATCGACGCGGCCGCCGGAGAGCAAGTCGAGCGTGGCCCATTGCTCGGCGACACGGATCGGATGGTGCAGCGGCAGCACCGTGACGGCAGGTGCAAGGCGGATGTGCTGGGTGCGCGCGGCTACATAGGTCAACGCGAGGTCGGGGCAGGACAGCACGCCGAGCGTGCTGAAGTGGTGCTCGCCGATCCACGCCGAATGCAGGCCAATCTCGTCGGCGTAGACCGCCTCGTCGATGATGTCGGCGACGAACTGGTTGGGCGCGCGGGTGTTGTCGCGATAGGCGTTGTCGCTGAGCGTGAAGTAACCGAACTGCATGGCGTTCCCCTTCGGGCCGGTGCGCGGCCGCAGCGATCCCTGCGTGACGAACTGCCGGCTGCTCGTCAGGCGGGAGATTGCTTCGGCGCCGGGCGCCTCGCAATGACAGCGGCGGGCGGGGCTAACCGCCGAGCCCGCGCACGAACGGCGCCAGGCCTGTCTGTCGTGCCGTCACCATGCGCGCCGCGTGCAGCACCGCGCGCACCGCCTCGACCGCGCGGGGAAGGTCGTCGTTCACCACGACATGGTCGAACTCGGGCCAATGGCTGATCTCGTCGTGGGCAAGCTGCATGCGGCGAGCGATTTCGGCCGGATCGTCGCCGGCACGGGCACGCAGCCGCGCCTCCAGCGTGGCCATGTCGGGCGGCAGGATGAACACGCTGACCACGTCGGCGGGAAGCGCTGCGCGCAACTGCCGGTGGCCCTGCCAGTCGATGTCGAACACCATGTCCAGCCCGGCCGCCATCGCCGCCTCGACCGGGGCGCGCGGCGTGCCGTAGCAGTGCCGTCCGCCCAGCACACGCGCCCACTCCAACAGGCCGTCCGCCTGCACCAGGGTGTCGAACGCCGCCTGGGTCAGGAAATGGTAGGCAACCCCGTCGATCTCGTCGGCCCTCGGCGCGCGGGTGGTCGCGCTGACCGACAGCCGCAGTTGTGGCTCAGTGGCGGTGAGCGCCTTGGCGATCGCGGTCTTCCCCGCACCGGACGGCGCCGCCAGCACCAGGCACACGCCGCGACGGGGGATGGCGGTCATGCGGATTGGAGCCGATGGCGACGGCGTCGCAGTGCTGTTCCGGTCACGGCCGGGCTGGTCTCGGCCATCCCGGCCTTTGGTGTGCCGCGCGCAGACAGGCGTGGATGGCCGGGACAAGCCCGGCCATGACGGGGGACAGCGCGGCGGATGGCGGTCATTCGATGTTCTGCACTTGCTCGCGCAATTGCTCGATCGTCGCCTTCAGCTTCAGGCCGGTCGCGGTCAGCGCGGTGGACGCCGACTTGCTGCACAGCGTGTTGGCCTCGCGGTTGAACTCCTGCACCAGGAAGTCGAAGCGGCGGCCGATATTCGCCGCCTCGGCCATCAGGGCGTGGGCGGCGGCGATGTGGCTGTCCAGGCGGTCGAGTTCCTCACGCACGTCGGATCGCGCCGCCAGCAGGGCGACTTCCTGGGCGATGCGTTCCTGCGGCAGGGACGGCGCCTCGCGCAGAAGGGCCGTCAGGTTCTCCATTACCCGCGCCCGCTGGGCCGCCGGCTGGTCCGCCGCTTGGGCCGCTGCGGTTTCCCGCAGGGTTGCGATCTCGTGCAGCAGCCCGGTCAGGACCGCACCCAGCCGCGCGCCCTCGGCGCCTCGCGAGGCCACCAACCCGGCCAGCGCCTCGGCGAACCCCGCCTGCACTGGCCCCGCGGCCGCCGCCCGCTCCTCGGCCGGATCGACGGCGGCAGCGCGCAGCACGCCGGGCAGCGACAGCAGCGCCTCGGCGCGTGGCACTGGACTGCCGGGGATGCGCGCATGCAGCTCCATCGCGATGGTCAGCGCCTGTTCCAGCGCCAGCGGGTCGAGCGCCAGGCGCGCCTCGCTTTCGCGCTTGACGGTCAGGTTGGCGGTGACGTTGCCGCGCTTCAGGTGCTTCCCCGCGGCTTCCCGCAGGGCTGGCTCTAGCGCGTCCCAGCCGGGGGGGAGCCGAAAGCGCAGGTCCAGGCCGCGGCCGTTGACGCTGCGCAGCTCCCAGGCCCAGGCGAGGCCGCCGGCGCTGCCTTCGGCCCGGGCGAATCCGGTCATCGAGGCGAGATCGGTCATGGGGGTGTTCTATCAGCCGCCCGTCGCGCTGCAACCCGGCGCGGCGCTGGCGCGGCGGCGCGCGGGGTCGAACCGCTTGCCGGTTCGACACGCGGGAGCTGATTGGTCTAGCGTATGTCGCTATTCGACGCGCCCGATAGGCGCAGTGACGCTCGGTGGACGCGACCGAAAGCGGGCGGCACCGTTTTCGGACGAAGCAGGGGAGATCATGAGCGACCTCTACGATGAGGACATCCTGACCTGGTCGGAACGGCAAGCGGAACTGCTGCGCCGCCTTGCCGCCGGCGAACGGGTCAACGACCAGGTGGACTGGGAGAACGTCGTCGAGGAGGTTGAGAGCGTGGGGCGCAGCGAACTGCACCGGACAGAGTTGCTGCTGACACAGGCGCTGCGTCACCGACTCAAGATCATGGCCTGGCCGAGTTCGTCCGAGGTGCCGCAATGGCAGGAAGAGGTAACGCTGTTCCAGATGGATGCGGCGCGCGCATTTCAGGAATCAATACGGCGACGGCTGGACCTGGCGCTGATTTACCGGCGCGCCCGGCATCGATTTCCGCAACAGATCGACGGTGTGCCGCCTCTGCCGCTGCCCGAAACCTGCCCGGTTACGTTGGACGAATTGCTAAGCGGGCCGTAGGGACGACTGCGGTGCAAGGACACGCCAACAACGCAGGCAGATGATCCGCGGTCTGTCGTCTGTGCTCCGGCCGCCGGTGATGAATCCGTGCCTGTGAGCTGACAAGCCGCCGCACCCGGTTCGCTTCCGCGCTTCGCCGCCCTATCTTACTCCGGTGCCCGCAAGAACCGCCCCCGCCTCCGACCTGTTCGGCCCGGCCACTGCTCCGGAACCCTCCGGTGCGCAGTCCGCGGCGCGTCCGCTGGCGGATCGCCTGCGCCCCCGTGCGCTCGACGAGGTCGTCGGGCAGGACCATTTGCTCGGGGCCGAGGGCACGCTCACCCGCATGTTGCAGCGTGGGTCGCTGGCGTCGCTGGTCCTGTGGGGTCCGCCCGGCGTCGGCAAGACCACCATCGCCCGCTTGCTCGCCTCCCGCGCCGGCCTGCATTTCGTGCAGATCTCTGCGGTGTTTTCGGGCGTCGCCGACCTTAAACGCGTGTTCGAGGAAGCCGCCCGCCGCCGCCGCGTCGGCGAGGGCACGCTGCTGTTCGTGGACGAGATCCACCGCTTCAACCGCGCCCAGCAGGACGGTTTTTTGCCCGTCGTCGAGGACGGCACGATCACGCTGATCGGCGCGACGACGGAAAATCCCTCGTTCGAGCTGAACGGCGCGCTGCTGTCGCGCTGCCAGGTGCTGGTGCTCCGCCGGCTCGACGACGATGCGCTGGAATTGCTGCTGGCTCGGGCGGAGGCCGAACTTGGGCGGACGCTGCCGCTGGATGCCGAGGCGCGGACCGCGCTGCGTGCCATGGCGGACGGCGACGGGCGCTATATCCTCAACATGGCGGAACAGATCGCGGCGCTGCCGGCGGATACGCAGTTGCTGGACCCGGCGGGGCTGTCGGTGTTGCTGGCGCGGCGGGCTGCGCTGTACGACAAGGATCGGGAAGAGCACTATAATCTCATTTCGGCGCTGCATAAGTCGCTGCGCGGGTCGGACCCCGATGCCGCGCTGTATTGGTTCGCGCGCATGCTGGCCGGGGGCGAGGACCCCCGCTACATCGCCCGCCGCCTGACCCGGTTCGCCGCCGAGGACATCGGCATGGCTGATCCGAACGCGCTGACCCAGGCGCTGGCGGGGTGGGAGACTTACGAACGGCTGGGCTCGCCGGAGGGCGAACTGGCGATCGCGCAGGTGGTCGTCTATCTCGGTACCGCACCGAAGTCGAATGCGATCTACACGGCGTTCGGCGCGGCGAAGGCGGCGGCGAAGGCGACCGGCTCGCTGATGCCGCCGGCGCATATATTGAATGCGCCGACGCGGCTGATGAAGGACCTCGGCTACGGGGCCGGGTATGCGTATGACCATCAGGCGGAGGACGCGTTCTCCGGGCAGAACTACTTTCCCGATGGTATGGAGCGCGAGCAATTCTATCGGCCGCGCGAGCGGGGATTCGAGCGCGAGATTGCGAAGCGGCTGGAGTATTGGGAGAAGCTGCGGCAGGAGCGGCGAGGGGAGTAGGGCAACCGACAAATACGACAGGCGCGAGCCGTTGCGGCGCGTTGCTTCCATAACCAGGCTTTGTTCGGCGATTTGCTTGGCAGATCGGAGGAAACGATGCCAAAGCAGCCCGAAGTTGAATCACTGGTCGCTACGAAACTTTGGAGCCGCCCGCTTGCTCGGCTGCTACCTCGGTTATGCAGGAGTTCAGCGCCTTCAACTCCTCAAGCAGGAACTTCACCTGGTCTGCGGGTACATCCGTCGAGAAATCGCCATGAACTACTGCGGAGCGCAATCTCGCCATTTCGCGAAGCCGTTGAGCTTCTGCGTTTTCTACAAACCCCTCTTCCGCCAGCACCTGAACTGCCTGGATCGGCGAATAGCCGCTGGAACTTCCGGAACCACTTGCTAAGCGCGCAAGGGACTCCAGGACCGCCCAGCCGAAGATCAGCGCCGGAGCGTAGTGTCCAGTATCCACCAAATCCTGTATCTCCTGCGGCCTTGCATCAATCTGTTCAGGGGTCGGTTTCGCGATGTTTTCCGGTCTCTCTGTCGTTGGGTTGGTATAGATGGCACGGAATTCCCAGCCTTTGTGGTCGGCAACTTTCTTCGCAATCTCTGCAAGTTGTCTGTCGGTCGCCTGATTCCTTTGGCGCTTTACCTCAATGATGATGCCACCACCATCCGGACCCACGGCTATTGCGTCCGGACTATACCCAGCCAGGAACGGTGGAACGAGTTCGCGCGAAGGATTAATGTGGAACGTGAGGCCACGCGCTTCGTATGAGTGCTGCAGATTCCTCAGAACATTGAGCTCCCACGGCTGGCTTTCGAGTGTCATGATACCTCGCTCCAGCTAAGATCGTCGTCGATCCTGATATAGAGCACGGGGGGCTCTGTTTCAGTGGCACGCTCAAGAGTCTGGGGGTCAGAGATCGAAAAACGGATACAATCCCTGGCTCGAACTTCTGGACGATGATCCGCTCCAAATGCCGGTCATTCGGATAGATGATCGTGATCATCCCATCGACGATCGGCTTAACGATATTATCCACGTCTCCCTCCATTGCGGCGGGAGGAAAGTAGAAGATGGTCGCGGCCAGAGCCCGGTCATCGAGGAAGACGAATTCCCTTAACGTATCCACATGAGCTTTGGCGATTGCGCCGACAGTCTGCTTCCATCGCTATTTCGCTTTTGGATTCTTACCCTGGTGCGAGCGCGGAGTATCTCTGATCAGAAACTCGATCGGAAATGGCAGGCTTATATCGGGTTCAAGGACTGTCTCGCTCAACGGCCGTCATCCTGATTGCCTGCGAGGATATATCACAGGCTTGGCGATCCCGCAGTCTCGGCGGGCGACATGAGCATACTGCGCTTCGGGGTTGGGTGTCATGGGGTAATATCGAAATCATCGCCTGGTTGACGTTGTCGCGCGGACGACGCTGCCCTGTGGCTTGCCTCCCGCGCTGTCTAAGCCGACCTGATCCGTTAGTTTTTCTCCCTCGATATGAAAGTTATATTGACATAACGCCAGTTATGTGCTTTAACCGCGCCGATGCCAAGCGCCACCACCCCTCCGGCCGAAGCCGACACCCCCGATGCAGATCGAGGCCCCCTCGGCGCAACCATGCGAAGCCGCGTCGGATACCTGCTCGGCATCGTCCGCAGCCTCATGTTCTGGGGCAAGGAGATCGCCGCGCGGCTGGAGCACTGCGCTGGCACTCCCGCCTTCACCAGTTTCGTTCGCCCTTTCGGCACCGCCGCGCTGCCGCTCATCCTCGCCCGCATCGCCCGCGGCCTACTGCTCGCTGCCGCACTCGAAGCGCGGCTGCGCCGACGCCTCGAAAGCGGTGGGGACATCACTCCCAGCCGGCCCCGCGAACTGTACGCCGCATGCGCAGGCGGCCGAGGCCCGGCCGGTCGCGCAACGCCCTCGTCGCCCGATACCAACGCCGGATCCGTTTGGCCTGCCCACGGCAGAGCAAATCGCCAGGGACATCCAGCGCCGCCCGGTTGGCGCGGTGATCGCCGATATCTGCGCCGAGTTCGGTATGAGTCCCGAACAATGCGGCCGCGCCCTCTGGCAGGAACTGGAGTTCGCCATCACCACGTTCGGCGGCAACATCGCCCGCTGGCTGCGACAGATGAAAAAGCGGATCAGGGCGGCGTGCACCGAGCAATCGGATGCGCCGGCGCCAGCGCCATTCTTGGCGCACCCGCCAGAGCCGGCGGCTGCCGCCACGGGACCGCCGCCCGGCGGGGATACGCAAACCGCCGCCGCATGACGAACGGGGCCAGTCCATGGCTGGCCCCGGCGTCCCGATTCAGGACCTGAACGTCATGGTCGGGCTCGACCCGGCTATCCATGCAGCAGCGGTGCCGCGATAGATGGCCGGGTCATGCCCGGCCATGACGGTTGGGGTGGACCGTGCGAACGATTGGTGGGTCGGTCTCGTGGGCGACCGCTGCGCGGCGCGGTCCACTGATGCACACCGATGCCCCGCGGCGCGATGACGGTGACGAGGCCCCGCCGCAGACGTCTTGACGCCGGGCCACAGGGCTTCCACAGCCCACCGCATCCAAATGACCCAGTCCACCCGCACCATCACCGACGACGAAGCCGACATCCGCCTGGATCGCTGGTTCCGTCGCCACTTCCCGGGGCTGCCGCAAAGCGCCATCCAGAAGCTGTGCCGCACCGGACAGGTGCGCGTGGATGGGCATCGCGCTGATGCCGCCACTCGGCTGGCGCCCGGTCAGTCCGTGCGCATTCCGCCGCTGCCCGCGGCGCAGCCTCGGGCTGCCAGGCCGCAGGCCGACATCGATCCGCTGGTGCAGAAGGACCTGCAACGGCTGGTGCTGTATCGCGACGACCACATCATCGCGATCAACAAGCCGCACGGGCTGCCGGTACAGGGCGGGCCGGGCATCTCCCATCATCTCGACGGCTTGCTCGATGCGCTGCGGTTCGGCGCGCCGGACCGGCCACGGCTGGTCCACCGTCTCGACCGCGATACCTCGGGGGTGCTGCTGCTGGCGCGCACCCCCGGCACGGCTGCGAAGCTGGCGGCGCTGTTCCGCGGCCGCGACATCGAGAAGACCTATTGGGCGGTGACTGCCCGTCGCCCGGTCCCGCTGGAGGGCCGCATCGACCTTCCGCTGGTGCGGCTCGGCGGCGCCCGTGGCGAGCGCACCGCCATCGCCGAACCGGGCGATCCGGACGCGGCTCGCGCGCTTACCGACTACCGCACGCTCGATCATGCCAGCCAGAAACTGGCCTGGCTGGAGCTGAAGCCGCGCACCGGGCGCACCCACCAGTTGCGGGTGCATTGCGTCGCCATCGGCGCTCCCATCCTGGGCGACGTGAAATACGCCCGCCCCGACCAGAACGGCGCGTTTGCCGCCACGGTCGAGGGTCTCTCCGATGACTTGCATTTGCACGCCCGAGCCCTTGCCTTGCCGCATCCCGACGGAGGCATTCTGGTGGTCGAGGCAGACCTGCCGCCCCACATGGCGGAGACCTTCCGCACGCTCGGCTTTCATGCGCCGCCGGCGCATGCCCCGCGACGCACTGCGCCCGGTGGACGTTGAGCAGGAGCGGTTGGCTTGGGGGCGGGCGGCAGGATTGGCGGGGCGGGATGGGACGAGGCGCGTGGCGTTATGGCTTGCTCGGGGTTGGCACGATGGTCGTGCTGGCGGTGGGCGTCGGCGTGGTGTGGTTCGCGCGCTTCGACCCCAACAGTTTGAAGCCGCGGATCGAGGCGGCGGTGCAGCAGGCGACCGGGCGTGACGTGGGACTGTATGGCCCGATCAGCGTGAAGTGGTCGCTGTGGCCGACAGTGCAGGCGCGCGACGTCACCTTCGCCAATCCTCCGGGGTTTTCCCGCCCGCAGATGGCAACGCTGGAGCAGCTCGATCTGCAGCTCGCCGTGCTGCCGCTGCTGCGCCATGAATTCGAGGTCGCCCGGCTGGTGCTGGTGCATCCCGACATCCTGTTCGAGGTGGATGCGCAGGGGCATGCCAACTGGGTGATCGCCAGAGCGCCCGGCAATGCGCCGCCGGCCGCTGCGCCGACGCCCTCCGCTGGCAGCGCATCGACCGGCCTCAGGAGTGCGACCGCGATCAACTTTCACGATGTGCGGATCGAGGATGGCACGCTGGGCTGGCGCGATGACCGCACCGGCAAGGCGGACGTGCTGGCGCTGGCGCTGATGACGGCGAAGTCAACCTCGGCCGACGCGCCGCTGACGCTGGCGGCGAACGCGACCTACAAAGGGATTGCGGTCGATCTGGGGGGCGAGGTCGGTCCGCTGGCCCGCCTGCAACAGCCGGATGCCGCTACGCCATGGCCGGTGAAGCTGACCCTCGCCGCCGCCGGGGCGGTGGTTTCGGTCGATGGGGCGCTGACCCACCCGCTGCAAGGGCGCGGCTATACGCTGGCGCTGAACGGCACCGTTCACGATCTGACGGCGATACAGCCCTTGCTGCCCGGGGTCCGGCTGCCTCCCTTGCATGACGTGCGCCTTGCCGCCCGGTTTGCCGACAGCGGAGGCCGGGTGCCTGAAGTCGAGGCGGCGACCCTGCATCTGGGGGCGGCCGACCTGGGGGCCTATGTGGCCGGGCTGCGGATCGTCTCGGTGGATATCGACGCACCGAAACAGGACCAGCCGGTGCAGATCAGAGCGCAGGCGAGCCTGGCGGACACCCCGCTGACGCTGTCGGCGACAATCGGCGCTCCCGGTGAGGTGTTGACGACCGGGCAGGCGGTCGCGCCGGAACCGTTGGACATCAGTCTCCGGGTCGCCAATGCCAATTTCACCGTCAAGGGCACGGTGGCGCACCCGGAAACCCTGTCCGGCGCGGACCTGGCGGTCGGGGCGACCATTCCGGACCTCAGCACGCTCTCGGTGCTGGCGCATCGGACGCTGCCAGCGGTGAAGCAGATCGCCTTCTCGGGGCACCTGACCGACGCGGCGGGCGGCTTCCACCAGGGCGCCACACTGCATGGGTTCAAGCTGACCGACTTGGACGGCGATCTCTCCGGGGACATTGGCGTGGCGGCCGGGCGCCCAGGCTCCCTGACCGGCAAGCTGCGTGCTGACCACATCGATGCCGATGCAGTGCTGGCCGCATTCGGCAGGCCGATGCCGACCCCGACGCCCGGCGGAGCGCCGACGCCGACCGGGACCAATGGCGGTTCCGGTAGCGTCACGCCGCCGCCGCCGGGGACCAGCGCCGCGTCGCCGACCGCCAGCAACGCCAAGCCGCCCGCAGCACTGTCGCCTCCCTCGCCGACCGCAGCCAACACCCGGACGCTGATCCCGGAAACGCCGATCCCGTTCGGCCTGCTGCGCCAGGCGAATGCCGACCTGGCGGTATCCGTGGACGACCTGAAGACCGGAGGTTCCGACTACCGCTCGATCGACCTGCACTTCGTGTTGCAGGACGGCAAGCTGGACCTCGCGCCGCTGTCCGCCGATCTGCCGGAAGGGCGGCTCGACGGCAGCCTGAGCGTGGACGCAACGGCCGCGGCGCCGGCGGTTGCCGTCACGCTGCACGTGCCGGGGCTGGAGGTGGCGCCGTTATTCGCCGCCGCCGGCCTGCCCGGTTATGCCAGTGGCAAAATGGAGGTCTATGCCGACCTGCAAGGTAGCGGCGCGACGCCCCATGCCATTGCTGCGGGACTGAACGGCAGCCTCGGCCTGGCGATGCAGAACGGCACCATCGACACGGCGCTGCTGGAGCGCTTGCTCGGGCCGGTGCTGCATCGGGCCAACCTGCAAGGGCTGCCGGCACATCGCGGGCCGAGCGATCTGCGCTGCTTCGCCCTGCGGGCCGACGCGCAGATGGGCGTGGCCACGTTGCGCACGCTGAACCTGAACTCGTCGGTGCTGAGCATGGACGGGACCGGCAGCATCAACCTGGGCGAGGAAACGCTCGCGCTACAGCTTCGCCCGCAAGGCCGCCTGGGCGGCACCGTCATCGTCGTGCCGATGCAGGTGACGGGACCGATCCGGGCGCCGGGCGTCAGGGTTAACGCGTTCGGCGCCGCCGGGGCCAACGCGGGCACGTTGGCGGGCGGCGCCACGCCGCTCGGATTGCTCGGCGGGCTGCTGGGCGGGGCAAGCTGTTGGACAGCAGTTCCGTCGACTCTTGCCCCGGCCCGCTGGCGCTGGCCCGCGGCCAGGCCGCGCCAGCAGCAGCCGCGTCGAGCGCGCCGGCCCCGTCGAAGCCCCCCAACGCCGGCGCGCTGCTGCATGACCTTCTGCACTGAAGGCGGCAGGGTCAGGGGCTTTGCCCCTGAAACCCCACCAAGGGGCGCTGCCCCTTGGAACCCCGCCAAGGGCGGAGCCCTTGGAACCCTTCACTTGGAGAGATTGGACGGGAGGGGACCATATGCGTGGTTGGGCTTCCGAACGTCGTTCGGAAACCCAACCACGCATATGGTCCCCTCCCGTCCAACCTCTCCAAACGGATGGATTGCAAAGGCTATGCCTTTGCTGGGGGGGGGCAGGGGGGCAAAGCCCCCCCCTGACGGGTCCCAGGGCAGAGCCCTGGCCTTGCAGCCTTCATCGCGTATGGTGACCCCATGAAGCGCTTCTGGGACACGGCGACCGTCGCGCCCACCGACAGCGGATTCGCCATCCTGCTCGATGGCCGGCCCATGCACCTCCCTGGCGGTCCCGAGCTACGGGTTCGGCCCCGGCGCCTGGCCGAGGCCATTGCCGGGGAGTGGCAGGCCGCCGGCGCCGAAATGTCGTTTGCCGACACGCCGCTGACCCGCCTTGCCGGCACGGCGCAGCAGCGCATCGCGCCCGATCCGGCGGCCACCGCGGAGGCCATAGCGCGCTACGCCGAGAACGACCTGCTGTGCTATCGCGCGGCGGGGCCGGACTTGCTGGTGCGGCGGCAGGCCCGCGCCTGGCAACTCTGGCTCGATTGGGCGGCGCTGACCTACGACGCTCCGCTGCGAGTCACCACCGGCGTCGCGCCGATCCGCCAGCCTCCCGACAGCGTGGCCGCGCTGCGCCGGGCCGTGGCGGCGCTGGAGGTGGAGGTGCTGGCGGCGCTCGGCATCGCGGTGCCGGCGTTGGGCAGCCTCGTGCTGGGGCTCGCTTTGGCGGAGGGCAAGCTGGATGCGCCGTCGGCGCACGCGCTTGGCGCGCTCGATGAGTTGTTTCAGGCTGAACAATGGGGCGATGATGCAGAAGCCGTCGCGCGCCGGGCAGCGATTGCAGCCGACATCGAGCTCGCCGCCCGGTTCATTGCGTTGTCGGGAGATCGAGCCGAATGAACGCAAAACGTCTGATCATTGCGGGACGCGTCCATGGGGTCGGCTTTCGCGCATGGATGGCAGAACAGGCGCGCTCGCTGGGTGTGTCCGGCTGGGTGCGCAACCGGGCGGACGGCAAGGTGGAGGCGCTGATCGCCGGCGATGTGGCCGCGGTGGAGGAACTGGCGCGGCTGTGCCGCCGTGGCCCGCGCATGGCCGAGGTGGTCAGCATCGACGAGGAGATGGCCGAACCGCCGGATCATCCCGGGTTCCACATGGGGCCCCCGGCGTAGCGACGCGGCCGATCGCTTGGGGTTATCTGCCGCCGGCCGGCGGACGGCACGCTGACCCGGCGGCGTCGGCGCCGAAGACATCCTCCCACGCTTCGCGCAGGGCGGCGTCCGCATCCGCCATCGTGGCTGGCACGCCCAGTGCGGCCAGGCTGGTCACACCGTATTCGCGGATGCCGCACGGCACGATGCCGGTGAAATGCGACAGGTCCGGCGCGACGTTGAGCGCCACGCCATGCCTGCTCACCCAGCGCGTGACGCGCACGCCGATGGCGCCGATCTTGGCCTCGGCGCCGGTGCGGGCGTCGGCCACCCAGATGCCGATCCGCCCGGTCCGGCGCTCGCCCTGCACGCCGAAGCGGGCCAGGGCGCCGATCAGCCAGGTTTCCAGGCCATGCACGAAGCAGCCGACGTCGCGCGCCGGCACGCTGCCGTGCGGGCGGGTGAGGTCGAGCATGACATAGGCAGTGCGCTGGCCGGGGCCGTGGTAGGTCCATTGCCCGCCGCGGCCGGCGGCGAAGGTGGGGAACCGTGCCGGGTCGGTGAGTTCCTCCGGCCGCGCCGAGGTGCCGGCGGTGTAAAGCGGCGGGTGCTCCACCAGCCACACCTGTTCCGCTGCCGCGCCGGCGCGGATCTCTGCCACGCGCTGCTGCATGGCCGCCAGGGCGTCGGGGTAGGGGGTCAGGCCGCCGGCCACCCGCCATTCCAGCGGTGGCGATGATTGCTCGCCGGGATCGGCACGGGCATCGCGGCGGGTCGGCGGCAATTGAAGCGGTGTCGTTCATCGGCTATACCCCGGCGCCTGCTTACTCCACGTGCGGTCGTGGCGGAATGGTAGACGCGCAAGCTTGAGGTGCTTGTGGGGGTAACCTCGTGGAAGTTCGAGTCTTCTCGACCGCACCAGATCAAGGTCCAAAGCCCACATGGGCGATCGGGCGTTAGTTAGTGCTTGCCGTTCCGGTCGGTACCTTTACGAGGCGAACCTGCTTTATCCCTTCCATCTGCGGAACCTGCTTGTCGAGCTCGGTGTACATCACATCGTGGCAGCCGCGCTGGACGGATGCGATCCACGAGGAGTGGATCGGCAGCCTTGTCGCAGCCGGTCGGGCAACGGGCGAACGCCTGCTGCGCACGCGAGCGATCATGCGGAAGGTGCTGCCGGAGGCGGATATCAACGGCTACGAGCACCGCATCGCGCGGCTGACGCTGCCAGACCCAGGTGACCGCCATGTCCTGGCTGCAGCAATCCATGCCGGGGCAGAGATAATTCTGACGTTCAACCTGAAGGACTTCCCGGCCGAGATCCTGGCGCCGTTCGGGTTGGTCGCCAGGGATCCAGATGCGTTTCTTGGTGATCTGTACGAGTCCGATCCCGAAGCCGTTATCGCCGTTGCCGAGGCAGCGCGTATGAACCTCAACTTGAGTGCGCCGTCCGTCGAGGCTTTTGTGAACACGCTCGAACGCCAACGCCTCGTCAGGTTTGCAGCGCGTCTGCGGTCTGGCTGATGGCGGATGATGTGTCGCCGATGCCATTTCCGAAAGATGCGGTAGCAACCCGTACAATCCGGCAGGCGATCGCGCGTGTGTCGGCGGAGCCGCTGGCGGCGTCCCACGGCCCAGAATAGGACATCGCGCCGCTGACGTTAACGTCGCGCGCGCCGAACCACGGAGCAGGAGCCTCGGGCAGCCACCATCCCATGCCCGTTGTCAGCACGCCTTGCAGCGTATTGCTGGTGATCTTCGCTCGCAGGCTGCACGTTCCGGACGACCGCGGCGTTTGCACGGTGATCCAGTCGCCATCTGCAATTCCGTGTTTTTCCGCCGTCGCCGGATGCACATAGACAATGGGATCCGCCGAGATCTTCCGCGCCCAGGCTTGTTCCCGAAATCGCGAATGGTGATAGGTCTTCTCCCGCAGCCCGGTCTGTAGCACGAGCGGATACTCGGCTTGCAGCGGCAACGGTTCGCGCGCGTGTGCCGGCGGTATGTGGGCCGGCAACGGATCGACCCCGGCCCGCGCCATCTCCTGCGAGTACAATTCGAATTTTCCCGACGGTGTGGCGATCTTCTGGGTTTCCAGATCGCCTTGCGACCAGGGAAACCGGTGGAAGCCGGTCCGCTTGAGCTCCGCCAAGTCGATATCCGTTGCCGCTACCAGGTATTCGACGAACGCGCTCTGATCGCGCCACGGGAGAAAATTCGCATGCGGGCTGTCGCGCGCGGCCATGCGGTCGATCAGTGCGACGGCGATCTCGATGTCCGGGCGAGCCTCGCCGCGCCGCGCCGAGCCCGGCGCCGTGTAGGTCACGCAGGGGCCAGCCTGGTGCAGGGTGACTTCCTCCTCCTCCAAGGTGGTGGTCTTGGGCAGTACGAAGTCGGCCCACGCGGCGGTCGGCGTCAAATATTGCGAGGCCACGACGAACAAATCGAGCGACTGCAAGGCGGCGACGGTGCGCTGCACGTCGGGATAAGTCAGCAGGATGTTGGCGCCGCTGGCATACAGCGCGCGCACCGGATAGGGCTCGCCGGTGAGGATCGCGGTGATGACCGACGGGTTGTGGCAGGCCATCTGGTAGCCCAACGGTCCCGCCCACAGCGGGAACTGCTGCGCTCCGATCCGCTGGTCCTCGATCTCGCGCGGCAGCCGGAACGCGGGATCGAACAGGATGTCGAAATTGGTCTTGAAGCCCGGCGGCGTCTTGGCCCGGCGATTGCCGCCGATGCGGTCCACGTTGCCCGTGATGGCGACCATGGCGAAATACGCGCGGAACGTCTGCACGCCGGAACTGGACGCATCGATGCCGTGTCCCGACACGAAGCATGACGGGCCCGCGGCGTACCAGCGTGCGGCCTGCACGATATCGCCAGCCGGCACACCGCTTTCCTGCTCCGCCCATTGCGGCGTGCAGGTTGCGGCGCGGTCGGCGAGGGCTTCGAAGCCAAAACACCAGCGCTCGGTGAAGGCGCGGTCGTAGAGGCCCTCGGCGATCATGGTGCGGATCATCGCCAGCGCCACCGCGGTGTCGGTTCCCGGCCGCGGCCGCAGCCACAGATCGGCGAGGTCCGCCGCGGAGGTGCGCAGCGGATCGATGACGATGATGCGGGCGCCTCTGGCTTTGGCGCGCTTCAACGCCATCCATTGGATCGGGTCCGCGACCGACGGATTGCGGCCGACGATCAGGGCGCAGGCGGTGTGGTCGATGTCCTCGCCGCCGCCGATGCCGAGGCCCGTCATCTTGTCGGCGACCGCACGGCAGCCGCCGCACAAGTCTTGGTTGACCATCCAGTTCGGCGAGCCGAGCGAGCGCATCAGAAGCGCCATCATCAATCCGCGGCTGAAGAAGGCGCCGTTGGTGGCGCCGGCGATGGCGCGCGGGCCATGCTCGCGGCGGATGGCCGCCAGGCGATCGGCGATCTCGTCGAGGGCTGCGTCCCACGTCGTGGGTTCGAACGCGCCGCCGCCGCGTGGGCCGACGCGCCGCAGCGGGGTGGTCAGGCGGCCGTCCTGATAGGTCCAGTCGCGGATCGAGCGCATGCCCTTGACGCAGAAGGCGCCCTTCGACGCCGGATGCGCTGGGTTGGGGGCGATCTTCGTCACCACGCCGGCTGCCACCGTCATCAACGATCCGCACAGCGTGCCGCATTCCCAGCACGTGCTGGGAACGATCTGCGTCGTATCGTGCGGTGTGACACCGTTCATACGAACCTCTCGTCGGGCATTGCAGGTTTGCTCCGAGGCTACGTTAGGCGACGCCCAACAATAGCCGCGTCACATATCGCACGAACCACCGCCAACCCGTCATGGCCGGCCTTGTGCCGGCCATCCACGCCTGTGGCGCCGGGCCGAAGGCAAGGCGTGGATGGTCGACACAAGGCCGGCCATGACGAGGAGCGATCAGCATGCCGCCAATCGATTTGGTCATTGTTGGCCGTCTCATTAGTCCGCGGCGATGGAAGCACATTGTTTGGAGCGGCGATACCTCGGGGTCTGCGCTTGCGCAGGGGTTTGATTGAGATCAATGCGGCTTCGGCCGGGGGAGTGCAGGTAGGGCTGCCGCCACGACCGAGGGGCAATCACCGATGGCCCACCGTCAGCATCGCAGGCGCCGGACAGCGACCGGCATCCCGTTCGTCATCGCGATCGTGCTGGTGGCTGCCATGCCCCAGGCGGCGGCGCAGGAGATCGGTGACGTGGCAACCGGGCGCCAAATCGCGCAGACCTGGTGCTCCTCGTGCCATGTGATCGATCCGGTATCTCCGATCGGCTCGGACAATGGCGCACCGGCGTTCGCTTCCATTGCGCGTATGTCGTCGACGACGCCGTTGTCGTTGCGGGCGTTTCTCCAGACGCCACATGGCGGGATGCCCGATCTGCATCTGAGCAGGGATGAGACCGACGATTTGATTGGGTATATTCTGAGTTTGCGGAGACCGTAATTGGATCGGTCCCGTGGCATAGCCGTGGCGCGGCGGCTGTGTCATCGTATTGAATTGAATCGTGCCATGTTCTCTGGTGAAGGCGGCAATGCACGTCGACCTTGAACGGATACCGGTAATCGAGGCTGATCTGTCGTGGCGTCAGGACCACTCGGGTACGCGACCATGAAACCAATGCCGCGCACGCCTGAGATTGATGCCGTAGCAGGACGCGTGATCTGGTTTGAACCGCCGGATAAGGCTCTGGCCGATCCGGCCCGCTTCATGGCGTACGTGATGGCGCATGCCACGCCCGAGGACGTTGCCGTCATCAGCCGCTACTTGTCGGACGGCGATTACCGCGAGGCTTTAGACAAGGCTCCGCCCGGCATCATCGATCCGCGCTCATGGGCGTATTGGAACGCAAAGTTTGGACGCTACCCGGCACCACCGATGCCGTAGCGGAAACTTGCGTGAGATTTAGGCGTTTGGCGCCAATCGCTAGCGGGCTGGTGCCGGCTTGTTTAGGGGTTCCTTAATCTGTACTGGGCGATAATACGCCTTTTTGGTATGCTCTAGTTTGACCGCCCGCAGGGCACCGTGGCAGAACGAACCATGGACAAACTTCTGGAACAGATCGCCGCGAAGAAGGCGCGGCTCGACCGGTTGCGACCGGTATCCGCGGCTGCGCTCCGCCAGTTACAAAAATACTATGACGTTGAGCTGACCTACACCTCAAACGCGATCGAGGGGAACACGCTCACCCTTCGTGAGACAGCCGAGGTCATCGAGCACGGTATCACCGTTGGTGGCAAGCAGCTCAAAGAGCATCTTGAAGCCGTCGATCACTACGAGGCCGTTCTGTGGATGCGCCAGCTTGCCGCGCAGACGACACCGGTCGGCGAGAACGTCGTGCGCGAGCTGCACCGCAGGATTGTGGCGCGCAGTGAGCCGGAGATTGCCGGAGTTTACAGCCCACATCGGCGGCGGATTGCTGGTTCGCCTGTGGTCTTCCCGAATCCGTTGAAGACACCCGAGTTGATGCAAGGGTTTGGAACCTGGCTTGAGCAAGCGCCTCCGACGCCGGAGGCGGCATTTGACGCGCATTTTCGTATGACCGCGATCCATCCTTTCAGCGACGGCAACGGGCGCACGGCACGGCTCTTGATGAATTTGCAACTGATCCGCAGTGGCTATGTGCCGATGACGGTTCGTCCCGAGGATCGGATACGGTATCTCGACGCGCTTGAGCGCGCCTCGCTCGCGGATGACTTACAGCCGTTTCAGACCTTCATGCACGAGCGTCTGGACGCGACCTTGGGAGAGTATCTGAGCGCCTTGCAAGAGGCGCTTCCCACACCGACTCCAAAAGGTAAGGAACCAACGCCGTGAACCGGACACTGCGTGTGGCCGAGCAGCTCCCCGACGTCGTCGATCAATCGGAGATCACTGCCGACTTACGATCTTATCACTTGTCACACATAGCGTAGCTCATCGACTCCCTCACGGCCCTCGCCGCCGCATCCCGCCTCGCCCGCCGCGCCGCTTCGACGGATCGTATCCCCCGCCGCCAGGACCCATCGGTTCCGGCGTGCGATCCTTCCGTCCGCGCGCGCCGGGCGCACCCGGCCGCAGCGATGCACTGGGCGACGGCGGCGGTTCCAATCCCAGATCCAGCGCTTCCAACCGGCGCAGTTCGTCGCGCAACCGCGCCGCCTCCTCGAATTCCAAATCCGCCGCCGCGGCGCGCATGCGCTTCTCCAACTCGGCGATCGTCGCCTTCAGATCGCGCCCAACGAACTCCGTCGCGCCGGTATCCTTCACCGGCGCCACCGTCACATAGTCCTGCTCAAACACGCTCTCCAGCACTTTGCCGATCGTCCGCTTGATCGAGATCGGCGTGATGCCGTGCGCCTCGTTCCACGACCGCTGCTTGTTGCGCCGGCGCTCGGTCTCCTCGATCGCCGAACGCAGCGACCGGGTCATCGTATCGGCGTACAGCAACACCCGCCCATTGACGTTGCGAGCCGCCCGCCCGATGGTCTGGATCAGCGAGGTCTGCGACCGCAGAAACCCCTCCTTGTCCGCATCCAAAATCGCCACCAGTGCGCATTCCGGAATGTCCAGACCCTCGCGCAGCAGGTTGATCCCCACCAGCACGTCGAACACACCCAGCCGCAGGTCGCGGATGATCTCGATGCGCTCCAGCGTGTCGATATCCGAGTGCAGGTAACGCACCTTCACGCCATGCTCGGTCAGGTAGTCGGTCAGGTCCTCCGCCATGCGCTTGGTGAGCGTGGTGACCAGCACGCGCCCGCCGGACGCCGCCACTGTGCGGCACTCCGCGAGCAGATCGTCCACCTGGTGCTCTACCGGCCGCACCTCGGTCACCGGATCGATCAGACCCGTCGGCCGGATCACCTGTTCGGCGAACACGCCGGCGGTGTGTTCCATCTCCCACGGGCCCGGCGTCGCCGATACGAACATGGTCTGCGGGCGGAAACGTTCCCATTCCTCGAATTTCAACGGCCGGTTGTCGACGCAGGAGGGCAGCCGGAAACCGAACTCCGACAGCACCGTCTTGCGGTTGAAGTCGCCGCGGTACATGCCGCCCAACTGAGGCACCGTCACGTGGCTTTCGTCGACGATCAGCAACGCGTTTTCGGGCAGATATTCGAACAGCGTCGGCGGAGGGTCCCCCGGATTACGCCCGGTCAAGTAACGAGAATAGTTCTCGATCCCCTTGCAGGAGCCGGTTGTCTCCATCATTTCGATATCGAAGGTGGTGCGCTGGTTCAGCCGCTCCACCTCCAGCAGCTTGCCTTCGTGGGTCAGCTCGCTCAGCCGCTCCTTCAGCTCCACCTTGATGTCGCGGATCGCCTGGGTCAGCGTCGGCCGCGGCGTCACGTAGTGGCTGTTTGCATACACGGTGATCTCGTTCAGCGACGCGGCCTTGTCGCCGGTCAGCGGATCGAATTCATGGATCGACTCGATCTCGTCGCCGAACAGCGTCACCCGCCAGGCGCGGTCCTCGTAATGGCTGGGGAAGATGTCCACCACGTCGCCACGCAACCGGAACGTGCCGCGCTGGAACGCCGAGTTGTTGCGGCGGTATTGCAGGTTGACCAGCCCCTTGGCCAGCGCGTCGCGGTCGATCCGCCCGCCGACCTCCAGCTTCACCACCATCTTGGCGTAGGTCTCGACCGAGCCGATACCGTAGATGCACGAAACCGACGCCACGATTACCACATCGTTGCGCTCCAGCAGCGCCTGCGTCGCCGCATGCCGCATGCGGTCGATTTGTTCGTTGATCTGCGCGTCCTTCTCTATATAGGTGTCGGTGCGCGGGACATACGCCTCCGGCTGGTAGTAATCGTAATACGAAACGAAGTATTCCACCGCGTTGTCGGGGAAGAAGCTCTTCATCTCGCCATAAAGCTGCGCCGCCAGCGTCTTGTTCGGCGCCAGGATCAGGGTTGGCTTCTGCACCGCCTCGATCACCTTCGCCATGCTGAAGGTCTTGCCGGAGCCGGTGACGCCGAGCAGCACCTGGTCGCGCTCCTGCGCGTTCACCCCGCGCACCAGTTCGGCGATCGCGGTCGGCTGGTCGCCGCTGGGCTCGTACTCGGACACGACCTTGAAGCGCCGCGTCAGCGGCTTGGCCGGCTGCTTGTCCGGCATGAACAGGGCGGGCGGCGGGCGTTCCAGGATTTCCGACATCTGGCCTCCTCCGACCATTAAATGGCGATCCCGCGCCGCCACGTCGAGGGCCGCCACGCGAGTTTCCCCATCATACCGCCGGCCGGCTGGCCCGTCAGCCGATCGGCGGATAGCTTCGCCCAATCCAAGAGGAGACGATAGATGGCATCGGAACAACGGCTGTTGGAGGGCCAGGTGGCGCTGGTGACTGGCGCCGGCCGCGGGCTGGGCCGCGCCTTCGCCGAGACTCTGGCGCGGCTGGGGTGCTCTGTCGGCCTGCACGGGATGCGCGAGCACGGGCCGGCGGAATACGGCGAGGGCACCACGCTGACCGAGGCGGCACGCCAGGTCGGCGCGCAGTTCAACGTCGCCACCCGGCCGGTGCTGGGGGACCTGACGCTGATGGACCATGTAGAGCACGTGGTCGGCACGATCACCGAGGTGCTCGGGCTGATCGACGTGCTGGTGCATAACGCCGGCGGGGATATCGCCGCGGCCGGCGGCAAGCCAGACCCGAACGATGCCATCATGATCAAGGAGGAGGACGTGCGCGCGGTGCTCGACCGCAACCTGCTGTCGACGATCTTTGTCTGCCAGGTGGTGGCGCGGCAGATGATGGAGCGCCGGCGCGGGCGGATCGTCACGATCAGCTCGACCGGAGCGTACGGCGGCAGGGCGAGCGGCGCGATCTACGGCACCGCCAAGGCAGCGGCGATCCAATACACCCGCAGCCTGGCGGCACAGTTGCGGCCCTATAACGTGACCGCCAACAGCATCGCGCCGGGTGGCACGCGGACCGGGCGGTTCCTGAACACGCGGGAGGTGGACCCGGCGCGGCTGGTGGAAGGCGGCACGCTGGAGCGCGTTGCGCTGGTGGACGAAGTGGCGCGCGCCGTGGAGGTGTTTGCCGGGCCGGCCGGGGATTTCATCACCGGCCAGGTGCTGCGGGTCGACGGCGGCGGCCAGTGCTGGCCGGCGTGAAGGAAGCAAGGCCAGAGCTCTGCCCTGGCCTTCCTTCCCTCAGTCCGCGGCCGCGCCGCTGCGGCTGTTAACCGGCGCAAGCCAATGCAGCAGCCGATTGCTCAGCTCGGCCAGCGTCAGCGGCTTGGTGAGCTGATCGTCCATCCCGGCCGCCAGGCTCGCCTCGCGGCTGCCGACCAGGGCGTTGGCGGTCAGCGCGATAATCGGCGTGGCCTGCCCGCGAGACGTCTCGATCTGCCGGATCGCCTTGGCGGCCTCGTAGCCGTCCATGTCCGGCATCTGGCAGTCCATCAGCACGATGTCGAACATGCCGTCGCGATACGCCGTCACCGCTTCGAGCCCGTTGCGCGCCGGGGTGACCCGGCAGCCGATCGACTCCAGCAGCGCCTGGGTCACCCGCATGCTGATCACGTTGTCCTCGACCAGCAGGATATGGATGTTGCCACGGCCAGCCGGGCCAACGCCGCCTCGAAATTGCCCTGCACGGCCGAGGCGAAGCTGCGTCCGGAACCCATCTTCGTCCGCTCGCGGCGTGTCGTCTCGCGCGCCGCCGGGGCGGGCAGGGGGACGCCACGCGCGATCTCCAGCCGCACCCGGAACCAGAAGGTCGAGCCCGCACCAGGCACGCTCTTGACGCCGATCTCCCCCCACATCAGCGCGCAGAGCTGCCGGGCGATCGACAGACCGAGCCCGGTGCCGCCATAGCGTCGCGTGGTCGAAGCTGTCAGCCTGGGAGAATGCCTCGAAGATCGCCTGCTGCTTGGCCTCGGGAATGCCGATCCCGGTATCCGCAACCTCGCAATGCAACCGAACCTGGTCCGTGTCGCGCCCCACGGCGTTCATCCGGATGGCGACGCCGCCCTCCGACGTGAACTTCAGCGCGTTGGCCACGAGGTTGGTCAGGATCCGGCGCAACCGATGCGCGTCGCCGCGAACCATCAGGTTCAACCCGTCCGACACCGACGCGGTCAGCCGCAACCCCTTCGACTCCGCCTGGTCGGCAAACATCAGCAACGTGTCGTGCGCCAGCGTCGGCAGGTAGAACGGCTCCTGTTCCAGCTCGACCTTACCGGCCTCGATCTTCGAAAGGTCCAGCACATCGTCGATCAGCGCCAGCAGAGTGTCGCCCGACTGCCGCGCGCCACGCACGTAGTGCAACTGCAGCGGCGATAGCTCGGTCTGCTGCAGCAGCTCGATCATCCCCATCACGCCGTGCAACGGGGTGCGCATCTCGTGGCTCATGTTGGCGAGGAACCGCGACTTGGCGCCGCTCGATGTCTCCGCCTGGCGCAGTGCCGCCGTCGTGTCCGCGTTCCGCTGGCGGAGGTCGTCGAGCATGGTGTTGAAGGCAACCCGCAGCCGGCGGATCTCGCGCGGCACGAGGCCATGGAATGCCGGCACGGAGACGCTCTCGTCGCCCGCCAGTACGGCCTCGGCGGTGCCGGCCACCTGACGCACCGGGCGGGCAAGATAGGCCGCCAGAAGCCAACTCAGCAGCGCGGCGGCGGCGAAGGCCGCCAGCGCCACGATCATTGCCATCCGGTTCACCTGTGCCGCCCGCAGCTTCAGCTCCGCGATCGGCTGCGGCACCATCACGCCCCAGCCGGTCTCCGGCACGACGCTGTAACCTGCGACCATCATCCCGTTGAATGCCGGCGAGTAGAACTGCCCGACGCCGGTCTCGCCGCGCATCATGGCCTGCACCACCGGCACCGCGGCCAGGTCCTGCGATTTGGCGGTCCAGGCCGCGAACGGGTGGGCGATGACCCGGCCGTTCGCATCCACGATGACGGCGTGGCCATGCTCACCGAAGGCTATCTGCTGCTGGAGCTGAATGATGTAGTCAGTGTTGAGCACACCGACGCCCAGGCGTCCGTCCGGTAAGACCTGCGCCAGGAAGAACACCGGCCGGCCACTGCTGTCGTGCTGCAACTGCGACAGGGCAGGCTTGCCATCGGTGTTCGCCGCCAGCTTGCGCAGCTCGCCGAGCAAATCCTTAGGGAAGTTGCGCGGCTCGGAGGGGATCGTGCCGCCGAAGAAGTGCTCCACCCGGCCATCCGGACCGACAATGCAGAGATGCGCCACGTTCAGCGAAACCAGGAATTGCTCCAGTCCGGGCACCTGCGTGCGCAATCCGCCGCTCTCGAAGGCGAGCGAAAACGCGGCCTTCACGTCCTCCACGTAGCGCGACAGCCCGGTCGTCAGGTTGCGCGCCACCAACAGGTGACGTTCGCGCACCGAGGTCAACTCGTGCTGATAGGCGACGGTCTGGTCCCACAGCGCCAAGACCCCGATGGGGACCGCGGCGATCAAGGTGAATGCCAGGAACAGCAGGTGCTCCAGCCGGAGCCCGAAACCCAGCCTGTGAACGCGACGCAGCGCATCCCGCCGCACTCCCCAGCTTCCGCTGGCGAATTGCGACGCCCGGTCGATGCGGTCAGGCTGCTACTACTCACCGGTTGGCCCGTATCCTCTGTCGACCAAATCCACGCACCGCAACGACGGCGAGGCTCTTCGTCCAGCTCCGCGCGCCAATGTTCCCGTCAGGTGGACCGTTCAATGATACCGTAGTCATATTTTTCAACGACTTGCAAGATCGTTGCGTCGAGGCAGCAGAGTTTAGCGATGAGCTATCGGAAGCTTCGAAGCGTCGGTCCTCGGTGACGTGATGATGGACATGCAGCCGTAGCCGCAGGCCAAGGACGACTTCCGGACGGAGCACCGGCCCCCGTACGGTTTCCCAGCATTCCGTACCGAGAAGCAAGATACACTGTCATAAGTCCGATCGCCAAATGGTTTCTGTCTCTACGTCGCAATCTCTTCCAATTTGGTTCCATTCGCCAAAGCCATACAACCAATGAGGGTATGTTCCTTAACCAGCTACCTTGTGTTAATCTGTCTCGCGGCAGGATGATTGCTCCGGGATTGAGCGCCATCGCCGTCCCGGCGACACTCCACCAGCCGGATCAACCGGGAGAGGAGACGAGAGCATGATCGAACTGTACGGCATGGGCAGTCCGAACGTCGTGAAGGTCTATATCGCGCTGGAGGAACTCGGACTGCGCTACACTGTGCATCCGGTCGATGTATTCGCCGGCAAGCAGTTCGACGCGGACTTCCTGAAGCTCAACCCGATGGCCAAGGTGCCGGTGATCGTCGACAGCGACGGACCGGGCGGCAAGCCGGTCACCATCTTCGAGTCCGGCGCCATCCTGCTGTACCTCGCGGAGAAGACCGACCAGTTGCTGCCGCGCGACACGGCCGCCAAATACGAGGCGATCGAGTGGATGATGGTGCAGATGACCACGGTCGGGCCGATGTTCGGCCAGTTCGTGCACTACCTGCGCTTCGCCCCGGCCGGCAATGACTACTCCAAGAGCCGCTACCTGACGCAGGCGCATCGGGTGACCGAGGCGATCGACCAGCGGCTCGCCACGCATCCCTGGCTGGGCGGCGCCGAGTACGGCATTGCCGACATCGCCACCTATCCTTGGATCCGGAACATTCCGGCCCTGCTGGGGTCCGAAGCAGCGGCGAAATATCCGCACGCCATGCGCTGGGTTGGCGTGATCAACGAGCGTCCGGCGGTGAAAAAGGCCCTGGCCGCGGTCGAGGAAGTCCGGGCCCGAACCACCGCGTTCGACAAGGCGGAGGCCGACAAGCTCGACAAGGTATTCGGCCGCGGCGCCTACGCAGCGGCCTGATACGGCCGGGCAGGTTGGTGGTGTTCCCTCTCCCGCTTTGGGAGGGGGCAGGGGAGGGGGCGCCGATGATCGAAACCGCCCGACTGCTGTTGCGGCCCTGGCGCGACAGCGACCTTCCGCTGTTCGCCGAGCAAAACGCCGACCCGTTCGTGATGCGATTTCTTTCCGGCGTGCTGACGCGGGAGGAGAGCGACGCCTACGTTGCCCGCGCCGAACAGCACCTGGCCGAAAACGGGTTCGGCAAGTGGGCTGTCGAAGCACCCGGCGTGGCGCCGTTTATCGGTACGGTCGGATTGTCGTGGGTGAAGTTTACCGCCGCATTCACGCCGGCGGTCGAAGTCGCGTGGCGACTGCGCCGCCGTTATTGGGGGCAGGGCTACGCAACCGAGGCTGCGCGGGCGGCGGTCGAGGACGGTTTCAACCGTATCGGACTGCATGAGATCGTCGCGCTGACGGCGCTGACCAACCACGCCTCGATGCGCGTCATGGAGCGTCTGGGCATGACACGAACCATCGAGTTCGATCATCCGCTGGTGCCGGAAGGGAGCCCGGTGCGACGCCACATCCTGTATCGGTTATCGCGAGACCCGGGCGGCCGGGCTTAGGGACCGTCCGGGAACAAACAAATCTGCCGCTGGCGGACCGCGAATTCCGTGTCATGGCCGGCCTTCGCTGGCCATGACACGAAGTTTGCAGCGCGATCGCTCAGCGCCGACCCGCCCGGTTCGGCCGCGGCGTTCGGCGGCGACTACCCGGCGCCGAACGCCGTGACGTGGCGAGCAACCCGGAGCGGCGGCTCGGACGGATCCGCAGGAACCGGGATCGGCGGCGGCGGTTCCTGGATCGGCGGTGGCGCATCCGGATCGGGAGCAGGATCAGGCGGTGCGCCTGGCGGGCGCGGCGGATCGGACAGCCTCGCCGACCAGGCGGCCGTACTCATGGCCGGGCGCTGCCGTTGCCGGCGCGGGCCTGCAAAGGCCGCATCGCCTGCTGCGCTGTCTGAGCCGCGAGTTGCAGCAGCGCGATGCTGGATTCCATGGCGTGGTGCACGGCGTCGAGATAGAGATCGTGCTGCACTTCGGCGACCTCCTCCAGCGTCATGCACCGCAGCAAATCCTGCGGCTTGTGCGTCGTACGGTCCACCGCCTGGTCGAGCAATTCCAGGCAGGCGTGCTGCATCTGCTGCGCCCCGCGGCCCAGGGTCATATACGCGGAGAACAGCGCCTGGACGTTCTCGGCGGTGCTGTCGCCCGCCTCCCGGTAGATGGCCAGCGCGCGTGCCGCGGCGCCCAGCACGCGATGGCCGCGGCCATAGCTGGCATCCGCGATGCGGCCGTTCATCCCGGCGGCCGCGCGGACGCCCAGCAGCATGACCTCACGGCCTTGTTCGGCGACGCGCTGCCCCATCTCCACTGCGGCATCGGCCGTTCGCGCTACCGTTTCTGCAACCGCATCTCCCACGTCGTGCAGTTCCTCATTGACGCGGTGCGCCAGGTTCTCTTCCTGGACCAGCGTCTCACGCGCCGCGTGGGGCTCGCGCGCGAGGGCATTACGATTTTTCTTAGTTTCCGACATCGATTTTCTTCCCCTTGCATAGCGGCGCGGGTACATGCCGTTGGCATGAAATGCTGCATCGCGTCATCGGTTGCGTGACACTATGGAAAGATTCGCGAGATTGACGGCAACGCGGCTGCGGCTTAGCTGTCGGCGACCTCGCAGGGGAGAGCAGGGCCATGGCCCGACTGGTGGCGGCGTTCGGTTCGTCGCACAGCCCGATGCTGGCTGCGCGGGTGGAAGACTGGAACGGCGGTTTCCTGGGCCGTGACCGGACCCGCGCGCACGTCGATCTGGACGGCAATCCTTGCCGCTATGACGCGCTGCTGGCCAATGCGCCGGCCGACGCGCTGGAGCGGATCGCGCCGGATCGGCTGGCGCAGCGGCACGCTGAGGTGCAGGCGTCGATCGGCCGGCTGGCCGGCGATATAGCCGCGGCGAAGCTGGATGCGCTGATCGTGGTCGGCGACGACCAGGAGGAATTGTTCGACCAGGCCAACATGCCGGCGATCGGCATCTACTATGGCGAAACGATCCGTAACGCCGGTGAGGCGTCGCTCGCGGGGGACGACTGGATGGCGCGGGCGCGCCGCCGCTACCTGGAGCCGTCTGGTACCGTAGAGCATGCGTGCGATCCGGTGTTGGCGCGGCACCTGATCGAGGCATTGCAGCGGGACGGCTTCGATATCTCGGTGATGCGGAGCGTGCCGGAGGGAAAGTATGAGGGACACGCCTATTCCTATGTCCACCGTTTCTGTCTGACGGATGGCGTGGTGCCGATTGTGCCGGTGTTCCTGAACGCCTACTTCCCGCCGAACCAGCCGAACTCCGGCGCGCTGCTTTGCGCTGGGGGAGGCGCTGGCCGGTGCGATCGCCGCGTTCCCGGGCGAGCAGCGGGTTGGCATCATGGCATCGGGCGGGCTGAGCCACTTCGTGGTGGACGAGGCGTTCGACCGGGCCTTGCTCGAGGCACTGCGCCGCAAGGACGCGGCGTTCTTCCGCACGGCGCCCTTGGCAAAGTTGCAGTCGGGCAGTTCGGAGATCCGCAACTGGATCTGCCTCGCGGGCGCGGCCGGCGCGCTGGATGTCGCGTGGGCCAGTTACGCGCCCGGGTATCGTACGCCGGCGCTGACCGGCACCGGGTTGGCATTTGCGAGCCTGCGTTAGGGCGGCCAGCTACCGCCCCCCGTCATTGCGAGTTGACCACTGGCCGCCGGCCATGAGACGGGGGACCGCTGCGTGCCTGGTCCTACTAAGTCGCAGACCTGCCGCGCACCCCCAGTGTAGTCTGACAACTCTAAATGAGGGTTGGCCGACGTTTTCTGGCTCGGCTCCGGGTCTTGACGGGCCGCGAGGAGGGTGGCGGCTGGTCGGCCGCTTTGCCGGTTACCGTCGCCCGGTTAGTGTCCGACTCATCGATGCAGGCACCTGGCGTATCTCCTGACTGAGTGAGCGAATGCATGAGCAGCGCACGGCGTGACCCCACCCGGACCCAGTCACATAAGCCCGACAGGGTCTTCGGACCCGTCGGCGTCGCCATGCTGCCATTGATCATGGCGCCGGCCGCTGTCGATGGGTCGCCAGCGCATGGGCTGTCCTGATGCCGAACCAGCCCAACCGGCTGGCGCTGTACAGCCGCAACCGGTTGAAACTCGGGTTGTTCGGTGCGAATTGCTCGTCCGGCCGCGCCGTCACCACGGTGCCGGAACGCTGGAGCGGCAACTGGCCCGACTGCCTGCGCCTCGCGCGCCTCGCCGACGACCTGGGCATCGAGTTCATGCTGCCGGTCGGCCGCTGGAAGGGCTATGGCGGCGACACCGACTACCAGGGCGAGACGCTGGAAACCGTCACCTGGGCGGCCGGATTGCTCGCGGCAACGCGGCGCCTGACGGTGTTCGGCACGGTACACGCGCCGCTGATCCATCCGGTGATTGCCGCCAAGCAGTTCGTCACCGCCGACCACATCGGCGAGGGCCGCTTTGGCCTGAACGTGGTGTGTGGCTGGAACGAGGACGAGTTCACCATGTTCGGCGCGACCATGCGCGCGCATGACGCTCGCTATGAGTACGCACAGGAATGGCTGGACGCGATCAAACAGTGCTGGTCGGCTGGGGACGACTTCGACGTCAGGGGCCAATTCATCAAGTTGCAGCAGGTGCGCGCCAAGCCGAAACCGTTTGGTGGCGGGCGGCCGATCGTGATGAATGCCGCGGCCTCACCGACCGGCCAGGCCTTCGCCATCCGCAACTGCGACGCCCTGTTTTCGATGACGCCGAAGGGCAAGCTGGACGAGTTCGCCGCGCATGTGCGCAACGTGCAGGCGCTGGCTCGCGTTGGCGGCCGGGAACTGGATGTCTATACCGTAGCGGTCGTGACCTGCCGTCCGACGATGCGTGCGGCGGAAGAGTATTACCGGCACTCCGTCATAGATCACGCCGATTGGTCCGCGGTGGACCGCATCATGGCGATGCGCGGCGTCACCCGCGAAAAGTTTCCGGACGATTTCGAGGAACGCCGATTGCATCAGGCCAACGGCATGGGCGGAATGCCGACCGTGGGCGACCCGGATCATGTCGCGCGGGAACTCGCATCGCTGGCGCAGGCCGGAGCGCGCGGCATCGCGCTGTCGTTCGTGAACTACCTCGACGAGTTGCCGTTCTTCGCGCAGGAGGTGTTGCCCCGGCTGGCACGGATGGGTCTACGGAAGCTCAATTGATTCTTCAAACTCGCGGGTCGAGCCAGGTCAGGATTCCAACATCAGGAACCTGGTTTCCTGCTATATCTCTCGAACATTGCCGAACTGATCTCAGTATTACTCGGCCAGTGACCCAACCGCTGTCCGGCATGGGTTTGATAATTATCCAGGCGCTGGGGATCAGGTTGCACGACCTTTCCTGCCTGCAAAAACAACAGACCGATCTTATCCGTGGGCATCCTGGTCACAAAATCCTCAGCTTCATCGAGTGCCGCGCGGAGACGTTTCGTGATGTCGTACGGATCAAGCGGCATACTACTTTGCAATGCGCGCCACGCGGCCGCCGGGTAATTCGCGTTGCGCCGGATTTCGCCGATCAGTCCCTCCGGCGTGAAGCCGGGCGCTTTTTCCACGGCCGCCCAGATCACGGCACCAAGCGGAAGAATAGTTTCGTGGATCGTCACGAGATCAACGATATCCCGCAATTCTCGCCGACCGGCAGCGGCCATGACCTTGTTCATGGCCAGATCAACCGGATGCAGCATATAGCCGAACTGCTCATCCGGTACGGTTGGAAAGAACCGGTAATCGCTGTCCGCCACCCATTCGAGCCGGGTCCCAATGTCGCCTCGCGTCACCGCGGCGGTGTAGATCAGCGGCAGTTGCCGCAGCCACGCAACGTCATAGCCCGCAGCGGCAAGCACCGCAGCGTCGTTCAACGCAGCCGCCGCAACCCGCTCCTCCCGATCATGAAACACGTCGATGTCATCGGAATAGCGCGGGGCGTCCCGGTTCAGCGGCGTGGCTCCAGCAACATAACTCTCGGGATCGCGGTGCCCGGCGAGCAACCGGAGAACGTCAGTTTGAATGCTGGACAGCGGCACGGCACGCTTGCTCGATCTGCTCTGCCAGGCGCCGAGCGCCGCGGTCCCCCTCAACACGCAATGCACGTGCGACGACCAGCGCGTCCTCCGGACTCGGCACGTCAAGCTCACGCTTATTCCACAGCGCACGAAGGCGGTACGCTGCGAACGCACGGTGATACAAGTGCGCCCAATCATCCGGTTCGGTATTCATGCCAGTTCTTATATCATCGGAACGCCCTGCCCTGCCAGCATGACACCCGGGGCCTCAGCGCCCTATCCTTCCCCCGATCCCACCCGATCCGGAGACCCGCCGTGAAAGCCTCCCTCTTCTACCTCCCCACCATCGCCAGCCGCGCCGAGATTGAGGCCGGCATGGCCGGCATGAACGGCGACTTCTACCAGCGCATGCTGCGCGAGCTATCGGAACAGATCCGCCTCGCCGACGACCTCGGCTACAACTCCGTCAGCTTCACCGAGCACCACTTCCACATCGAGGGCTTCGAACTCTCCAACAACCCGGTCTTGCTCGATCTCTACTTCGCCATGCAGACCAAGCGCATCCGTGTCGGCCAACTCGGCATCGTGCTGCCGGCCGCCAACCCGATCCGCGTGGCCGAAGACATCGCCATGCTCGACCACATGACCAACGGCCGAGCCTGCGCCGGCTTCGCTCGCGGCTACCAGCGCCGCTGGGTGGACGTGATGGCGCAGCAGACGCACGACATCCACGGCGCGCTGCCGCACCAGCACGACGAGATCGACGCCGCCAACCGCGCCGCGTTCGAGGAAAACTTCCAGATCATCAAGAAATGCTGGACCGAGGAGATGCTGACTTTCGACGGCAAATACTGGAAGGTCCCCGCCGGCGCCACGCCCTGGACGCTGGATACCACTGCGAAATACGGCAAGGGCGTCGAGAACGGCATCCTCAAATCCGTCGGCGTGGTGCCGAAACCTCTACAGAAGCCGCATCCGCCGCTGTTTCTGCCCTTCGCATCGTCGGAGAACTCGATCCGCTGGGCAGCGCGCGAGAACGTCACCGCGATCCTGCCGCCGATGCTGCCGGTCTACGAAAACAAACTTTACGACGTGTACGCCGAAGTGTCCCGCCGCCCGCGCGGTGAAGGCTGCGGCCTGCTGCGCGACGTCATCATTGCCGACACGGACGAGGAAGCGCAGGCGCTATGGCGCGACTCCGGCCAGTTCTCCGGCCGCGCCTGGTTCGAACCGTTCGGCTTCCGCCGCGGCCTGCAGGACCCGCAAACCGGTGCCTTCATGACCTCCGAAGAGGCCGTGCACGGCGGCTATTCCCTGGCCGGCACAGTGGACACCGTCATCCGCGGCCTGGAAGCGAACATGCGCCGGCAGAATGTGGATTGGCTGTTCTGCTACACCTACAACGCGCTGATCCCGCACGCCAAACTGATGCGTTCGATCGAGACGTTCTGGACCAAGGTAATGCCGCGCTTCACCTGATGCGACCGCCCCTGCGTCATGGCGAACCACCCCCCCGCGTCATGGCCGACCACCCCCCCCACGTCACGGTCGACCGCCCCCCTGCGTCATGGCCGACCGCCCCCTGCGTCATGGCCGGCCTTGTGCCGGCCATCCACGCCTTTGCTGCGGCAACGACACGAACGGATATGAACGACGGGCACAAGCCCGGCCATGACGGTTGGGGCGGCTCGTGCGAAGTCGTCGAGAGTCAACCATTTGACGGGCTAGTAAAACTCACCGCCAGGTCAGCCGAAACACCCTCATCCAGTTCTCCATCGCCAGTTTCCGCACCGCCGCCTCGCCGAAGCCATGGTCAAGCAGCGCCCCGATCAAATGCTGCAGCCCGCTCGCATCGCCGATCGGGCGTGGCATCACCGCGCCGTCGAAGTCCGACCCAAGCGCCACCCGATCCTCGCCCAGCCGATCCACCAGGTAGCCGATGTGGTGCACGATCATGTCCAGCGGTGTGTTCGCATCGAGGCGCGCATCCGGACGCACGTCATTGACACAAAAATTGAATCCCACCACCCCATTCAACTCGCGAACCATATCGAGCTGCCGATCCGTCAGGTTGCGTGTCGAAGGGCAGATCGCATGCGCACACGCATGCGTCGCCACCAGCGGAGCGGTCCTCAACGCTGCCACTTCCCAAAAGCCGCGTTCATTCAAATGCGACAGATCGATCATGATGCCGAGCCGATTGCATGCCCGCACCAGCGCTTTTCCCGCCGCGGTCAGACCCGGTCCGGTATCAGGCGATCGCGGATAAGCGAATGGCACCCCATGCCCGAACACATTCGGTCTGCTCCAGACCAGTCCCAGCGAGCGCAACCCCGCTTCATACAACCGATCGAGATGTTCGAGATCGGAACCGATCGCCTCGGCCCCCTCCATATGCAGCACGATCGCGAACGCGCCATCGCGTTGCGCCGCCTCAATGCCATCCACACTCGCCGCCCAGCGGATTTGCCCATCCGACCGAGCCACCACCCTGCCCAGCGCATCCAGTTGCGCATCGATCCGTTGCCGTGCGTAAGCCGGATCCAGCGCGTCCGCCAGCCGCACTTCATAACCCGTCGCCGTCTTGGTCAGATCGCCTTCAGGCGGGCGCTCCGGCTTCGCGAACATGGCGAACAACCCGCCGATCAGTCCGCCTTCCCTGGCGCGCGGCAAATCGAGATGGCCATCATCCGAACGCGTCAGAAAATCGCGGCCCCCTGCTCGATACTCCGCGAGATGCTGCACGGCATCGTTATGTCCGTCGAAGATCGGAACAATGTCGCATCCGTGCATCGCCGCCTTCCGTTCCGCGCCCTGACCAAGGCAGGCAGCATCAGGCGATCGGGTCAGCGCGAGGGCCCGGCCTACCGCGCAGTGATCGCGTGGCCGCCCGGCAGCATCTCGCCAACGCCGATCGCCGCCAAGGCCGTCGCAACGATATCCTTCGCCGACAGCCCAGCCACCGCGATCTGCTTCGCCTGCGAATCGTGGTCGAGGAAGATGTCCGGCATCACCAGCGGCCGAACCTTCAGGCCGCGATCCAGCAATCCCCGGCACGCCAGATGGTGCAGCACGGCGGAGGAAAACCCGCCGATCGAGCCTTCCTCAACAATGATCAGCACCTCGTGGTGCCGCGCAAGCTGCTCCACCAGCGCGGTGTCGATCGGCTTGGCGAAGCGCGCATCCGCCACCGTGGTGCGCAACCCGCGCGCCGCCAGCTCGTCCGCTGCCTTCAGCGCATCCGCGAGCCGCGGCCCCAGCGACAGGATCGCGATATTGGTGCCCTCGCGCAGCACCCGCCCCTTGCCGATCGGCAGTTCTTCCCCGCGCGCCGGCAGCGCCACGCCAGTGCCCTCCCCGCGCGGATAGCGGAAGCCGGAGGGCCGGTCGCCGATGCCCACTGCCGTCGCCACCGCATGCACAAGCTCGGCCTCGTCGGACGGCGCCATCAGCACGAAGCCCGGCAGGCAGCCGAGATAGGCCAGGTCGAAGCTGCCCGAATGCGTCGCGCCGTCGGCGCCCACCGGCCCGGCGCGGTCCATCGCGAACCGCACCGGCAGCGACTGGATCGCCACGTCGTGCACAACCTGGTCATAGGCGCGCTGCAGGAACGTGGAATAGATCGCGCAGAACGGCTTCATCCCCTCCGTCGCCAGACCGGCCGCGAAGGTCACCGCGTGTTGCTCCGCAATGCCGACATCGAAGCACCGGTCCGGGAAACGCTTTTCGAACTTGTCCAGCCCGGTGCCGGACGGCATCGCCGCCGTGATCGCGACGATGGTCGGGTCACGTTCCGCCTCGGCGATCAACGCCCCGGCGAACACGTTGGTATAGCTCGGCGGCCCCGGCGGCGCCTTCGCCTGTTCGCCGGTAACCACATTGAATTTCGACACGCTGTGCAGCTTGTCAGCCGACGCCTCGGCCTTGGCGTAGCCTTTGCCCTTCTGGGTAATGGCGTGCACCAGGATCGGCCCGGTCTCCTCCGCCTCGCGCACGTTGCGCAGCACCGGCAGCAGGTGGTCCAGGTTGTGCCCGTCGATCGGGCCGACATAGTAGAAGCCCAGCTCCTCGAACAGCGTGCCGCCCGTCAGCATGCCGCGCGCGTATTCCTCCGCCCGGCCCAGCGTCCGCTCGATGCCGCGCGGGAAACGCTTGGCCAGCTTGGCGCCCAGCTCGCGCAAGCCGAGATAGTGGCGCGATGACATCAGCCGCGACAGGTAAGCGCTCATCGCCCCCACCGGCGGCGCGATCGACATGTCGTTGTCGTTCAGGATCACGATCAGCCGGGAATGCAGCGCGCCGGCGTTGTTCATTGCCTCATACGCCATGCCGGCGCTCATCGCGCCGTCGCCGATCACCGCGATCACGTTGCGGTCATCCCGCTGCCCGATCCCTGTCTCCTTCACGCGCTGGTTCTTCAGGTCGCGCGCCACCGCCATGCCCAGCCCGGACGAGATCGACGTGGACGAGTGCGCCGCCCCGAACGGGTCGTACTCGCTCTCGGACCGGCGGGTAAAGCCTGACAGTCCGCCGCCGGTGCGCAGCGTGCGGATGCGGTCGCGTCGCCCGGTCAGGATTTTGTGTGGATAGGCCTGGTGGCCGACATCCCAGATCACCCGGTCGTGCGGCGTGTCAAAGATCGCGTAAATCGCCACGGTCAGCTCGATCACCCCGAGCGAGGCGCCCAGGTGCCCGCCGGTCACCGAGACGGCATCGATCGTCTCGGCCCGCAGCTCATCGGCAAGCTGACGCAATTGCTCCGGGGAGAAATTGCGCAGGTCCGCCGGGATGCGAACGCGATCGAGCAGTGGGGTCACCGGACTCATGCTGTCTCTCTCCAGTCAGCTCCGCCGGGTCACGGCGAAGGTAGCCAGGGCCTGCAACAATTCTGCGCGTGGGCCGAAGGTGTCCAGATGCCTGGCAGCCTGGTCGGCCAGCATCCGGGCATGCGCCCGAGCGCGTATCCGGCCCAAGGATTGCCACCATCGTCGCCTTGCCGGCGGCGGCGTCCTTTCCGGCCGTCTTACCGGTTTCCTCCGTGCTTCCCTCGGCGTCCAGCAAATCATCCGCGATCTGGAACGCTGCCCCGAGGTCCCGGCCATAAGCCGCGAGCATGTGGCGCTGCGGCAACGGTGCACGGCCCAGGATCGCCCCCGCCTCGGCGCTGAACTGGATCAGCCGGCCGGTCTTAAGCGCCTGGAGCCGGGTGATCGCCGGTCCGTCCAGAGACCGGCCTTCCGCCAGCATATCGATCATCTGCCCACCGGCCATGCCGTGCGCACCGGCCGCACCGGCCAGCGCCTGCACCAGTTCGCACCGGGCCTGCGGGTCGGAATGGGTGTCATGTTCGGCCAGAACCTCGAAGGCCCGGGTTTGCAGCGCGTCGCCGGCCAGGATCGCGGTCGCCTCGTCGAACGCCTTGTGGCAGGACGGCTTGCCCCGCCGCAGATCGTCATCGTCCATCGCCGGCAGGTCGTCATGCACCAGCGAATAGGCGTGCACCATCTCGACCGAGGCCGCCACCCGCGCCGCGCACGTCTCGGACACCGCGAACAGGCCCGCCGTTTCCATCACCAGAAACGCTCGCAGCCGCTTGCCGCCGCCCAGCGCGGCATAGCGCATCGCCTCGGCAAGGCGCGCCTCGGCGCCTTCCGGGACGGGAAGCAGGTTGTCGAGTGCGGTCTCGACGACGCTCGCCAGCCGCGCCATGGCCTGGGGCAGGTCTCGCCTGCCGTGTTCCGTCCACTCGGTTCCGATGCCACGTCAGCCCCGTGATGATGCCCAGGTTACCATACCCGACTCGCGTTAATCCCGTAACTACGCCCGAGTCGGACACCCGCGAGGCGGGCAGCATGCCAAGGTCCGGCCGCCGGATGAAATACTTTTTCCCCGCCGCCCTCGGTTGCACAACTGCCACAGGTCATCCGCAGTACCACAGCCCGGCCCTCCGCTGTAGCTGATGTGGTGATCCGATGCCATCCCGAATAGAACAGAATTGCTGCGCCGCCGTTGCCGAGGGCGGGGTCACATGTCATATCCGAGTGGAGGAGTCGGTCATGGCGCTCGTTCGCGGGAGAGAACAATGGCATGATGCGCGTCGTCCTGGCGCAGCCGCGCGGCTTCTGTGCCGGGGTTGAGCGGGCGATCGAGATCGTCGAGCGGGCGCTGAAGAAATATGGCCCGCCGATCTACGTACGTCACGAGATTGTGCACAACCGCCACGTGGTGGAAGACCTCCGGACTCGCGGCGCCGTCTTCGTGGATGAACTAGACGAGATCCCGGCCGGCGCCCGCACGGTCTTCTCGGCCCATGGCGTCGCCAAGCGAATCGAGCAATTGGCCTCCGAACGCGGCCTGCCGGTGATCGACGCCACCTGCCCGCTGGTGGCGAAGGTTCATAACGAAGGCCGCCGCTACGCCGCGCAGGGCCGCGAAATCGTCCTGGTTGGCCATGCCGGCCATGCCGAGGTGGAGGGCACCATCGGCCAGGTCCCCGGCAAGGTGCACCTGGTGCAGACGGTGGATGACGTGGCGCGGCTGCAGGTCGCCGACCCGGACAAGCTGGCCTATATCACCCAGACCACGCTGTCGGTGGACGACACCCGCGGCATCATTGCGGCCCTGACCGCCCGCTTCCCCACCATCGTCGGCCCTGACGTGCGGGACATCTGCTACGCCACGCAGAACCGCCAGCAGGCGGTGCGCGACCTGGCGCAGGCGGTGGACATGATCCTGGTGGTCGGGTCGCGCAATTCGTCCAACTCCAACCGGCTGCGGGAGATCGGCGAGGAATTGGGCAAGCCCGCCTATCTGATCGACGATGCCGACGCGCTGCGGCCGGAGTGGTTCGCGGGCGTCGAAGTCCGTCGGTCTGACCGCCGGCGCCTCGGCGCCCGAGACCTTGGTGCAGGGCGTCCTGGCCGGGCTGCGGCGCTTCGGCGAGGTCGAAGTCTCCACGCTCGACCGGCGTGGAGGAAAATGTGCGGTTCCGCTTTCCGGCCGAACTGGCCGACGCCTGAGGAGTTCCTGACGTATGTCTGTCCCGTTGAACCAGGCGATCCGCGTCGGTGCCTATGTGCTCAAGCAGCACCTGATCGGCCGCAAGCGCTATCCGCTGGTGCTGATGCTGGAGCCGCTGTTCCGCTGCAACCTGGCCTGTGCTGGCTGCGGCAAGATCGACTACCCGGCGGAAATCCTCAACCAGCGCCTGTCGGTCGCCGAATGCATGGAGGCGATCGACGAGTGCGGCGCCCCTGTCGTCGTGGTCGCCGGCGGCGAACCCTTGCTGCATCGCGAAATCGATCAGATCGTCCAGGGCGCTATCGCCCGCAAGAAGTTCGTCATCGTCTGCACCAATGCCTTGTTGCTCGAGAAGAAGATGGATCTTTTCAAGCCGAGCAAGTGGTTCTCCTGGTCGGTGCACCTGGATGGCTCGCGCGAGGAGCATGACATCTCGGTCTGCCAGACGGGTGTGTACGACCGCGCGGTGGCGGCGATCGCCGAATCGAAGCGGCGCGGCTTCCGCACCATCATCAACGCGACGCTGTTCAACACGGCGGAACCGGAGAAGGTGGCGGCGTTCTTCGACGACGTGATGGCGATGGGCGTGGATGGGATTTCGGTCTCGCCCGGCTATGCGTATGAGCGCGCTCCCGACCAGCAGCACTTCCTCAACCGCACCAAAACCAAGGAGCTGTTCCGCGGCATCTTCGCGCGCCAGGGCAAGGGCGCGTGGAAGAAGAATTGGGCGTTCAACCAGTCGTCGATGTTCCTCGACTTCCTGGCCGGCAACCAGACCTTCCATTGCACGCCCTGGGGCAATCCCACTCGCACCTATTTCGGCTGGCAGCGGCCCTGCTATTTGCTCGGCGAAGGCTACACCAAGACCTTCAAGGAATTGATGGAGACCACCGACTGGGATCGCTACGGCACCGGCAATTACGAAAAATGCGCCGACTGCATGGTGCATTCCGGCTATGAGGCGAGCGCGGTGGCCGAGACCGTCCGCAAGCCGTGGCGCGCGGCGGCCCAGGTGCTGCGTGGCATCCGCACCGACGGCCCGATGGCGCCGGAGATTCCGCTGGAGAACCAGCGCCCGGCGGAATACGTGTTCAGCCGCCACGTCGAACAGGCGCTGACTCGCATCAAGGCGCGCAAGCTGAGCCCCGAGGAAGAAGTCGCAGACGCCGCGGATTACAAAACCTCTCCCGCCTACGGCGGGAGAGGTCGGCGCGCAGCGACGGGTGAGGGTGCCGCGAGACGCACGATGCGACTGTGCTACCTGCGCTCCACAGGTCGTACGATGCCCGCACATCTCGCCAAGACGGGCGGCAGCGATCGCGCCACGCCGGCGCTCCGGCGGCAAACGCCCGGCCGAAACAAGGTCCGCCACATTGTGTGCCCCGCGCTGTAGTATTACCTCTGTAATACGCGCAGGAGGAACTGATGGGCACGCGTGTCACCAGCAAGGGCCAGGTCACCATTCCGATCGAGATTCGCCAGGCCGCCAAGCTGGCGGAAGGCACCGAGCTGGAATGGAGCTACGACCCGGTCGGACGCAGGATCGTCGCGACCCGGCGAGGCGCCCGCCCCCGGCGGGCCCATTCTGGCAGCCATTTCGCGCAGTTTCGAGGTACTGCCACCGGCGGCATGACCACCGAGGAGATAATGGCGCTCACCCGCGGCGATGTTGACGAGTGACCGTTTTCCTTGCGGACAGCAACGTCCTGCTCGACATTGCGACCGGGAATCCCGTCTGGGTTGAATGGTCGCAGCGGCAACTCGATGACGCTTGGCGGGACGGTCAGATCGTCGTCAACCCAATCATCTACGCCGAAATGTCCCTCAATTTCGCTGGCATAGGGGCTCTTGATTCCCACCTTTCGACGTTGGGGCTGGTTGTATTGGATATCCCCCGCGAGGCGTTGTTCCTGGCGGCGCGCGTCTTCCGCGCCTACCGCCGCCGCGGCGGGACCCGCACCGGCGTGCTGCCCGACTTCTTCATCGGAGCCCATGCTGCTGTCGAAGGTATGACTTTGATTACGCGCGACCTTCGCCGCCGAGGGTGGTTCCCTACACTGCAAGTCATCGCACCGATGTCCTGACCCGAGAGCGGCATTTCACGGCCTGCAGACTCCGGGTTGCACCTTGAAACCAAAGGAAACCGCCATTTGGCGCGCTGGGACAACGCAAAGGCTGGAGTGCGCCGCCACGCGTTCCGGACCTGGACCGCTTGTGCGGTCTTGGCCGCCTACGTCTACGGCTGGGTCTACGTCCCGGAATTGCTCATCTGGTGGAAGCGGACCACGACCTCGGTCATCGAGGCCGGCTGCAGCGTGCTACCCTACCCGTGGAATGACCGCATCGAGGCAACGCTTGGGAACTTCGGCTTGTGGGTGCAGATCACCCTGGGAATCGTCATGTTCCAGAGTCCTGATATGGCTCGCGATGTCGGGCGTCCGAAGCGTCTGGTCCACCCGGCATCGCCGCTCCCGCCATGCAATTCAGGCGTCAGCCGAAGATCCACCCGTTTCTGCCAGAAGCCGTGGGGGTGTGGATATTTAGCCGCGGAAGCTGTGCTAAGCATCTGTGGGGAAATAAGTGCTTCAAGCAGTCGCACTGCCATGTCCCGTGTCATGGCCGGCGGAGGCCGGCCACCCACGTCTTTTCTTGTTACCAGCAGCGAAGTCGTGGGTGGCCGGCCTCCGCCGGCCATGACACAGGAGCCGTGATCCATCGGCGATTTGATTCGGTTATTGCCCCTCGAACCCTAAGTTATTGTTGTCTTACGAGCGGACGCCGACTTCATCCGCGGTGACATGCGCTTTGATGACACGCTGCGGGACTTCCTTGGTTCAACCTACGACCTCAAGGCGATCGCCGATTATGAAGCCGGCCCTGGCCCCGGTGTGTTGCCGGAGAGGGCGGCAAAGGCAATTGCGGAAGCCAGGCTGTTTGTCGCAAAGGTTGCCGAGGTCCTTGGCGAGCCATAGTCCGTTCATCCGGCGCCAGGTTTGCACCTTGGGCACCGCATGGCAAATTCCGCTATAACCCCTTGATCCACTCCAATACCGCCCGCACCACCACGCCCTGCTGTTCCGGAATCATGGCGTGGCTGCAATCCTCGATCACCACGACCGTGACCCGATCGGCACCCAGGTCGCGACGGAAGTCGTCTACCGTCTCGCGCGGCCGCCACGGGTCCTGCGCACCTTGCAGGTCCAGCACCGGCGCCAGCCCCGCGGTCCACCATTCCTCCTGCGGCGTAGCGGAACTCGCGGCGCGCTGGCTCTTGCTCGCCGCCGTATGCCAGCCGGTCAACCATTGCGGCGGTGGCTCATGACCGGGCGCGAAGAACGCGAAACGCAGCGCCGCGCGGCGCTCCGCTTCCGGCAAGCCGGTATCGACACACTTCGCCAGGGCATCGCGCAACGCCGGCCGGGAGGTTTTCGCCGCCGCCGCGGCCAGCACCACGCCACGCACCAGGTCCGGCCGATCGGCCGCCAGCGTGCGCGCGATCCACTGGCCGAACGCATGTCCCAGCACCACCGCCGGACCGCTGTTCTGATGCTCGATCGCCACCGCCACATCGCGCGCATAGTCGTGCAGCGTCAGCCCATCCAATGGGCCGGAACTGCGCCCGATGCCGCGCGGCTGCGGCCGCAAGACCCGCAGCCCCGCACCCGCGAACACCGCAGCGACATCGTGGAAATCTTCGGAATCGCGCGACGACGACGGCAGCAGCACCAGCAACGGGCCGCTACCCTCGGCGATCAGGTCAATGCGTACATCGCCGCACGCGACGATCTCGCGTGTCCGTTCGCCTGCCATCGGCCTACCCCCCCCTTATGGCATCGGTCTCTTGCGCCATCCGGCCGGCGATCCAGGCAGCCGACTGCAACATCGAAGCGCGACCATTGCCTTGATAGCGCCTGCGCGCAAGAGTTGCAGCGTGACCCTGGGGGGCAACTATAATATAATCAGTTGCCTCCCAGGGGCGGATGTGTCTCACTATCGCAACGTAAGCTGGGCACCAAAACCGGAGGCAATCGTCGATGCACGCCGCCGGCGCAGCGCTGCACGATCTGCTATCGACCGCCTCGCTATCGGAGGCGGGACGCAACGTCGTGCTGCGGCAGATGGCGACATCGCGGCGTCACTACCACGGTCTGCTGCATCTTTCGACCCTTTGGACGCGGCATTGCCGCTTCGGCATTGGCACACCGTTCCTGGCCGCCGCGGCGAGCCGGTTGATCGCCTGCGCAATCGCCTTCCACGACACCGTCTACGACGCGAAACGACGCGACAACGAGCATCGCTCGGCGCTGCTGTGGCGGAGATATGCGCCGCCTGACCTTTCTCCGGCCGATGTGGACTGGGTTGCCGGCACCATCGAGGCCACCGCCGACCACCTGGCCTGGCACGATGCCAGCACGCAACGCGCCCGCCTGCGCCTGTGGTTGCTGGACCTCGATCTGACGCCGTTGGGCGAACAACCGGAATTGTTCGCCCGCAACACGCGGCGCCTGCGTGCCGAATACCGCCACCTGCCGGAGGCCGACTGGGAGGGTGGCAGACTGGCGTTCCTGCGCAAGTTGGAGGCTGCACCCGTGCTGTTCCGTTCCACCCCACTCGCCGCCGCGTTCGAAGCGCAGGCCCGTCGGAATATCGCACGCGAGTTGGGATCGCGGTAAGCTTCACCGCGAACCTCTTGTCATTGCTGTGACGGAACCAGCCCCCGCAACCGCGTGCTGTCAGCCTGCGCGCGGACGTCCCTGGTGGCGCCTGAGGGCTCACGCCGGGAAGCCTTTTCGTTGAACGCGGCCGCGCCCGGCGGCATACTGAGCGAGCAAACGCGGGGAGAGCGTGATGTCGGGAACCGGCAGAAACCTCATGGCCGCCGAAGCCGGCATGGAATGGGCAAACTCCATATTGCGAGGCCGCTCGACCAACCGGTCTGAGGATCTTGCCCACGGAGCCCAACAGGTGCTCAAAAACAGCGGCCTGGCCTTGAAGGATGAGACCACGAAACAGGGCAAGCAGGAAGCGCAATTGCTGTTCCAGAAGGCGTGTCGGTGGCGCAAGTCAAGCACGACGAGTGGCTGAACAGTGCGCGCGACTCCAACGGCAACTGGAACGTCACGGATATCCTGAACAGCAGAATGGGCAATTGCCGCGAACACAGCCTTCTTGTCGGCTATCATGTTCGTGCCCATGTACTCCGGCGTCACCGCGTACTTCCTCGGCGTTCCCCACCCCTGGGACCATGTCTTCGTCATCGTCGGCGCACCCGCCACGCTGCCCACCGGAACCGGCGCCGTCACGCTGACGTTTCCCGATCCACCGCAGATTCTGGGCGCCGACGCGATCGTCGCCGATGCGTGGTGGCACGAGGTGTTCCCTGCAAAGGCGGGACTATGGGGCCAGAAACTGGGGCATATCCTGCTACAGACCTGTCACGACAAAAGCCTTTCGCTGCCCGACAATCTCGTATTCGACTGCTTCCGCCTCGCCTGACCGCCGCCGTCGGCACAGCCAAGCATGGCCGGACCGTCGGAGGTGTCGCATCGGCCGACTGCCAGCGAGAGAGCTTCCCTCAATATCCGCCCGGGAGCGCGATGATCGTCGGCCGCTCCGGCAGCGTCGCACGCGCGATATGCAGCGTCGGCGACGTCCGGTCGTCGATCGCGTACTTGTCTCGTTCCGCTGCCAGGAATCGATCCAGCACATCGCGCATGAAATAGTGCATCGGCAGCACCACGCGCGGCTGGATTTGGTCCAGGACCGTCATCAGGTCCGGCAGGCTCAGCGTGTAGGCCCCATCCACCGGCGCCATGACGATGTCGATATGCCCCAGCGCGGCCAAATCCTGCGGCTCCAGCAGATGGTGGAGATGGCTGAGATGCGCGATGCACAGCCCATTGCTCGCGAACACGAATATCGAGTTGCCGTTACGCTCGGTACCGCCCTGCCAATCACGGATATTGGTCGGCAGGTTGGTGACGTGCATGTCGCCAACCACCAGGTCGATGTCCGCCGGCGCGCCGTCGTCCCGCCACCCGTGCAGTACGTGCTTGATGCGCGGATCCGGATGATCGGTGTAATGCGTCGAATGCGCATGGTTCATCGTCGCGATGTCGGGCGGAAAATCCGGCACGTTGACGCCGTTATAGTCGGTGACCGCGGCGACGCCGCCCGGCGTTTCGATCAGGAAGCTGGCATGACCGAGGAACGTGATTGTCAGCGCCCCCGATCCATCCGCCGCATCGTCCGCACTCGCCAGCCAAACGTGAGGCGCGGCGGATGCAATCGGCGCACAGCCGGCAGCGCGCGTGACCAGCGGCATCAACAACACGGCGAGTCCCGCCAACGCGATCAGCGCGCGCCGCATCGGCCTAAGCCACCAACGCGTCCGGTACCGTCGGGCGTCCGTCGGACACCGTGGTGCGATGCATGTCGCGCACCTGGGTTTCGTCGTATTCGCGCGCGCGGTGCATGGTGCAACGGTTGTCCCACATCACCAGGTCGCCCACCTTCCAGCGATGCGTGTAAACGAACTCGCGTTGCGTCGCGTGTTCGATCAGGTCCATCAGCAGCACACGCGCCTCCGGCACCTCCACGCCGCGTATCGCGCCCGCGTGCGACGACAGGAACAGCGACTTCCGGCCGGAGCCGGGATGCGTGCGCACCAGCACCTGCGGCACCGGGGCCATCTTCGCACGCTCCTCCTCCGCATAATCGGTGAAGCCGATCCGTCCGCGCGAGAAAAGCTGCGTGTGCTCGCAGATCAAACCCTCAAGCCGCGCCTTCATCTTGTCCGGCAGCGCGTCCCACGCGGCTCTCATATCGGCAAACTGCGTCTCGCCGCCCTCGTCCGGAATCACCCGCGCCGACAACAGCGAGAACCGCGCGGGAATCCGCGTGAAGCTGCTGTCGGAGTGCCACAGCCGATTGCCCAGCGCATTCAGCCGCCGCCGGTCATCGTTGGGCAGCACGCGGTTGCGCTCGTCGAGATTCGAGATGTCCGCCATGTGCACGTCGAGCCGCGGCACGAAGTCCTTGCGGTAGGCACGCACCGTGGTTTCCAATTCCCCGAAATTCCGGCTGAACGCCATCTGCTGCTCATCGGATATGAGCTGGCCGTGGAACACCAGCACGCCGTGCTGATCGATCGCATCGTTCAGCGCGTCCACCGTCGCGCGATCGAGCGGCTCGCGCAGATCGACGCCGCCGACCTCACCCACGAAGACCGGATGCAACTGCTTCACCGAGACCGTCATGGCCTGCTCCCACCGTGCTGTCGTCACGCCAACACTACCCCCGACCACTCGGGCCGTCAGCCGGTTCCGACGCCAGGCAGATGACGGCCGGCTGCACCGCACCAACGGTCATGACCGGGCCGAAGTCCCCAGGCGCTTGACCCGGGGATCACCCGGTCATGACGGTTGAGGTGGCTGGTGCCGGTACGTCAAACTCTAAGGCGCCGAGCATAACCATACGATGGCGGGCTTAGGATATTGGTAACCAATGCGGGCGACACTGCGTCCATGCCGCCCGCCGCCCTCCAGAGCATGATGGATCCTGCTCCCGCCCCCTTCCGCAGGCGGATCAATCGTGGCGCAACCTTGACCCAGGGAGCGGTCCTGCTGATCGCCGCCGCCTTGCTTGCGATCGGCATCACCGTTTGGGACATGCGCCAAGACGCCCTGGAGGCCGCCAGGTCCACCACCGATAACCTCGCCATCGTCCTGGCCGAGCAAACCGCCCGATCGGTGCAAGCCGTCGATATCGTCGTGCGAGAGATGCAGGACATGATCTCCGGCCTCGGCCCGGCCACCCCGGAAGATTTCCGGCGGATACTCGGCACGGAGCAAATCCACCAATACCTGCGCAGCCGCGCCGACCGCCTGCCCCAGGTGGACGTGGTCGCATTGATCGGCGCTGATGGCACGCGCGTAAACAATTCCTGGGACTGGCCGGTGGTGCCGGCCGATCTGTCAGACCGCGACTACATTCGGCACTTCTCTGCCGAAAACGACTCCCACTTGTTTGTCAGCGAGCCGATCCTGAACCGAGCCACCAAAGCCTGGACGATTATCGTTGGCCGCCGCGTGAACGCCCGTGACGGCAGGTTTATCGGTGTCGTGTCGGCTGCGATGCCGCTGCAAGTGTTCACTGGGCTGTACCGCATCGATCGACCTGCCGGAGAACGAAGGTCTCATGCTGCTGCGGCGTGACGGCACCGTCCTTGTGCGGCATCCGGATAACGCACAGCACGTTGGGCAGAAGATGCCGCCAGGCGCCCTGTGGTATGCAGTGGTGGCGCAAGGCGGTGGCCACTACATATCGCCCGGCTATTTCGACGAAGCGGAGCGTCTTGTCGCGGTACGGACGCTGCGCGATTACGAATTGGTGGTCAACGTGGCGATGCCGTTCGACATGGCGCTGATGCATTGGCGGCGGATGGCACGGCTGATTGCGATCGGAACCGGCGGGGCCGCCGGCGCCCTGCTACTGCTGTTGTTCCTGCTGCGGCGGCAGTTGCAGCGGCTGGAGCAATCGCGCGAGGCACTGCGGCTACGCAACGCCGAGCTGACGCGGATCGCCGGCGCTCTGCGGGAAAGCGAGACGCGGCTCGATGCCACCTCGACCGAACTGGCAACGACGCTGGCCTCAATGGACCAGGGGCTGATGATGGTTGACGCCCAGGGCATCGTCGCGGTGTGCAACGCGCGTGCGATCGATCTGCTGGATCTGCCGCCGGAGCTTATGGCCAAGCGACCGTCCCTCACCGAGGTTGCCGCCGGACAACCCGCCGATGGCATCTTTGCTGCAATGACGCTGTCAACGGCCGACGATCCCGCGCCGGACACCACGGCGTCGCTTTTACGAAGCGGCGAGCACGTCCTGGCGGATGGCAGTATCGTCGACGTACGCTACGTGCTGCTTGCCACCGGAGGTTTCGTCGCGACCTTCGACGACATCACGTCGCGTCGCCACGCCGAGCACCAGATCGCGTTCATGGCACGGCATGATATATTAACGCGACTGCCGAACCGAGTGTCGTTCGTCGAGCGGCTGGAGCAGGCGATTGCCGATGCGGGACGGGGCAATCTGGCGGCGGTGTTGTGTCTCGACCTCGATCATTTCAAGGACATCAACGACACGCTCGGTCATCCGGTCGGCGACAGTCTGTTGCGGGCGGTGGCCGATCGTCTGGGTGCCTGCGTTCGGCAGGTGGACCTGGTAGCGCGATTCGGCGGCGATGAATTCGCCGTGGTGCAGACCGCGCCGGAGCGCGTCGAAGACGTGGGATTGTTGGCAGAGCGCATCATCGAGGTGTTGAGCCTGCCCTATGAGTTGGATGGCCATCAGGTCGTGATCGGTGCGAGTATCGGTATCGCGCTGATCCCCGCCGACGGCGCTGATCCCGACACGCTGCTGAAGAACGGCGACATCGCCCTGTATCGCGCCAAGTCCGATGGGCGCGGCGTGTTCCGTTTCTTCGCTCCCGCCATGGATGCCCGCTTGCAGGAACGGCGGCTGCTGGAAATCGATTTGCAGCACGCGATCATACACCATGAGTTCGAGTTGTTCTATCAGCCACTGATCGATTTGGCCGAGCATCGTATTTGCGGCTTCGAGGCATTGCTGCGCTGGAACCACCCGACGCGCGGCCTGCTGGAACCTAAGCACTTTGTGCCGCTGACCGAGGAGATGGGGCTGATCGTGCCGCTTGGCGCATGGGCGCTGCGGGAGGCGTGCCGCGAGGCAGCCACCTGGCCGGGCGACGTGAAGGTGGCGGTCAACTTGTCCCCCGTGCAATTCCGCTACCGCGACCTGGTGCAGACGGTCGCCGCCGCCCTGGAGGAATCCGGCCTGCCCGGGCCACGTCTCGACCTGGAAATCACCGAGGCCGTGCTGTTGCATAACAGCGACGAAGTTCTTGCCATCCTGCATGGATTGCACGCGCTGGGGGTTCGCATCTCAATGGACGATTTCGGCACCGGTTATTCGTCGCTGAGTTATCTCCGGAGCTTTCCGTTCGACAAGATCAAGATCGACCAGTCGTTCGTGCGCGATCTGTCGGACAGCACGGACGCCGCGGCGATCGTGCGGGCGGTTGCGCGACTGGGCAGTTCGCTCGGCATGGCAACGACGGCGGAAGGTGTGGAGACTGGCGACCAGCTTGCGCGGCTGCAGGCGGAGGGTTGCACGGAGGTGCAGGGATACCTGTTCAGCCGCCCACGACCGGCCAGCGAGGTTTTAGAGCTGCTGCAACGGCAAGAACCTCGGCCGATGACCGCTGCGGCGTGAAGGCTTCGGCACACGTCATGGCAGGGCGCTGGTGTACCGACTCCAACGCTTCGTGCCCGGTGTCCCGGTGTCATTGCGGGCGAAGCGAAGCAATTCACGTCGTGGCATCGCGCGATCTCACCGGCATTAAGTAGCAAACGCCACTTGGCCGGCATTCACCGCAATCACACCGTCATCCCCGCGAAAGCGGGGAACCATGCCGCTTGGGCCCCCGCGTTCGCGGGGATGACGGGTCTTTGCGGCGCTTGCTACCGGAGATCGAACGCTGCCGATGGACGAAGTCAACCAACGATCCGATATCGGCCATGAAACTCGCCCCCGGGATTGCCGAAACCAACCCGAGCTTTACGGCGTACCCGCCGACCAGGATGCTGGGACGGATATCCTCCGGCAAATCCGCGATACGCTCGGCGATCGTGATGACGTCGGCAGCTTGCTCCGCCAGAGCCATCGAGATCACCAGAAAGCCCGGCCGAATCCTGCCGATCAGCTTGATCAGGTCCTCGTTCGTCAGCAGCTTATCCAGCGCCCGCGCCGGAATGTCCTTTCGCGCCAACCACAACGCCAGAATGCGAATCGCCAGGGTATGGGTATTGCCGGGAGCGTTGATCAGCAGCACTTCGGAACTCGCCGTCCGGGTCGCATCAGCCTGCACCGCGACGGATTCGGCGGCGGCAATCAACCGGTAGACGCCTTCGCAGAAGGCGGTGAACCGATGCTCCTGTGCGATCGAGATCCGGCAATGCTGCCATTCCTCGCCGATCTGATACAGCATCGGCGCGATGATACCGACCAGGATATCGACCAATCCCACATTGGCATTGCGGGCGTTGCCGATGATCCGCGCGGCAGCCTGCAAATCTCCTTGCCTTCCGGCCTCGGCAAGCTGCTCCTGGATGCCCCGCAATTTCAGCGCATGGGCGAAGTCGGATTCAGTAAGCTCCAGCGCTTCCGGCTCGCACGCGGTGCATATTGAATGCGTGATGGCGAGCCTGTCGTACGGCGGCACTTCTCCCATGAACTGCTGGCAGTACGAACACCAGGTCAGCATGGCGGACGGGTTGCCTGACCGAGTTCGGCGACGAACTCGCAAACGGTGGCGATCCACTCGCTGGAGAAGCGCGCGGGATCGGTGAACCAATCCACAACCGCCGCCAGCGCGCCGGCGATGCCGAAACGCTCGTCGATCCACCCCGATGCAATAAGTCGCGCCGCCAACTCGACCCCAGGCCCGGGACATCCACGCAGCTGTCGATCGACCAACTCGATCAGAGCCAGCAACTGTGTGTTGGCGCCCCCCAACGACCAGCGCTCGGCTTCCAGATTGGACAGGAACGGCAGGAATCGCTCCGGCATCTCGACCCGTTCCGGAAATTCCGCCGTCAGCAACCGCACGATGGCGCGAAAGATTCCCTTCAAGAATCGTCGTCGGGATCCCACGGCTCGCCAATAGCCCGCGCAGCCATTCGAGGTTTTTGGTGGCCGCATCCACGGGCAGCCGCGTCAATGCGACCAGCCAGCAACTGTCGCTGCTGGTGAAGCGCCTGCCACGGCTGCCGAACCGGCACTCGAGATACGGATACTGCGCCCAGACTGCCCTGGCGGCGCGCAACGCCAGATCGATTTCGGCAGGATTTTGCGGCATGGCATGATCGCCGGCCTCGAAATTTATCTCCGTCACATGGTGTCGGAGGTCATCGCTTCCGTGCGGATGCAGCGCCGCGCAAATGGCCTCCAGACCCGCAAAACAACGACTCGCCGCGGCGACGATCGTCCCGACCTGTTCGTCGTCGACACCGAGAGCATTCAAAGCGGCGCTGAACGAATCCCAGTGTGCGTGCGTGGCTTTTCCATAACAACCGAAATATGACAACTGATCCTGGGACATACCCAAGCATTGGGCGTACGCCTGTTTCAGGACAATGCCGCCCTTCTGCGAACCCTCCAGCACATAAAGCGTCCCGACCAGGGTCCATGGATCGCCCGCATCGACAAGCACCGCATCTGCAAAGTCCAAAGCCGCGCGAATTGCGGACATGACGCTCGGAACGCTTACCGCGCCGATCGCGTCCAGGTCGGCGGTCAATAGCGGAACCTTCGGAACAGCGCGTACGCCCAGTTCCAGGATCTGGGGGTTCTCAGCCTGGGAGAGTTCCCGTTCGAGCACCGCATGAATGATGGTCAGGCCGCGCAGGAAACTGACGATCGCCGGCTTGGAGAGTTGCCCCGCCCGGAGCGCCTGAAAATACGGCAGCCGCTCCAACCCTTCATGCAACTCGGCGGTTTCGGTTCTTAAAATTTGGTGCAGCCCCGTCACAAAAGTCTCCATGGCATGCCGATCGAGGCGGGGTCTGAGTTGTAAGTCAGGCGGCCTCTCCTGGATCGCAGGCCATCCTACGGCATTTTCTAAAAGATTACCCTAACGCAAAACGCCAAAATTACTCATCGGCGGGCAGGTAGGGCGACGAACATGGCCGGCAAAGCATGCCACCAGGCTTGCCCCGGTGGGCCGGCAGCTCATGACTTTGCAGTGTGTTGCGAAGGAAAGCCGCGGGTGACCGGGCCAAGCTCGGTCATGACACCGATGGGCAGGCCCGATCATGACCCCGGTGCACAGGCCCGGTCATGACACTGCGGGCAAGCCCGGTCGTGACACGGCGGGCAGTGTTGCCCTACTGGCCCAGGACCGCCGCATTGACCTTTCCCGGCGCCGCGCCGAAAAGCCCCGCCATGGCGGAAGCTGCCACGGCGTTGATCATCAGCGAGCCCCTCGCCGGCCTGCAAGCGCAGGCGATCGGCCTGGCGGAGGCTGCCCGGCTGCCGCATGAGCTGCGCACCCTGGTTCCCCGTCCGCCGTGGAAATGGGTCGCGGCAAAGCTCTGGCCGAGGCCGCTGGCCGCTGTGGCGGATTCGCTACGTGCGCCGCTGCCGGGGCTGATCATCGCCTGTGGCGGCATGGGCGCCGCCGTCGCCGCCGCCCTCCGCCGCGGCAGCCGTACCGTGGTGCAGGTCCAGCATCCCCGCCTGGACCCGCGCCGCTTCGACCTGATCGTGGTCAACCGGCACGATGGCCTGACCGGCCCCAACGTCGTGGTCACCCGCACCGCACTCCATCGGGCCACCCCCGAACGGCTGGCCGCCGCCGCCGACGCCTGGCGCGATCGACTGGCCCATCTGCCACGCCCGCTCGCCGCCGTCCTGATTGGCGGCAGCAACGGCAGATTCCGCCTGGACGCCGCCGTCGCCGCGCAGCTCGCCGGATCGCTCGCCGCGATGGTGCAGCGTGACCGGGTGGGCCTGGCGCTGACCCCCTCGCGCCGCACCGATCCGGCAGCCGTCCGCATCCTGCGCGACACGTTGGAGCCGCTCGGCGCTTATGTCTGGGATGGCACGGGGGAGAATCCGTATTTCGGCTTGCTCGGCCTGGCCGACGCCATCGTGGTGACGCAGGACAGCGTCTCGATGATCTCCGAGGCGGTGGCGACCCCCGCGCCCGTGCTGATCGCAGCCTTGCCCGGCCGCTCCCGCCGCCAGGTGATGTTCCTGGAGGCGCTGCTGGCCGAGGACCGGGTGCGCTGGTTCGAAGGCCGGTTCGCCGCCTGGAAGGTCGCCCCACTCGACGACACGCCGGTCGCCGCGGCCGAGTTGCGCCGGCGGCTGGGCCTGTAAGGCGACGTCCAACAATAGATGCGTCACTTGGCGCCTGGACCATGCGTCCCCGTCATGGCCGGCCGTGACGGGAGAACGGATCAGCGTGCCACCAGCCGACCCGTTCATAGTTGGGCGTCGCCTGAGTATCGCCCGGCAACGGCTGCACGCGAATTGGGAGTCAACGTTATCGTTCGGGGTGCGTAGCGAAATCGCTTCAAACCGCCGGTCCGCGCACTCCCAACCGTTCCAGCCGCGGCAACACCTCCTGCACGAAGAATGGAATCTCCTTGAGGTAATCGACGAACGCCACGGTGCAGCCGGCCAGTCCGGTCGCGCTCATCGCTGCCATCTCCTGCGCGACATCGTCGGGCGAACCAACGAACGGATAGCTGCCCGGATAGGCGCCGTCGTAGCGCTTTCCCCCACTGCGGGTGAAACGGTTCTCCAACGGGCGGGCGATCCGCGCGTTGCCGTCCGCCACCGTCACGCCGCGCGCGTTGCGGTAATACTGTTGACCGTCGGTATCGGCCATCTGTTCGGCGAAATACTCGAAGTAGTCCTCCGCCTCGCGCCGCGTCGGCCGGCACACGACGTGGCCCATGGTGAACACCTCGATGTGACGGCCGTGCCGCGCGGCATGGTCAGCCACATTGGCCAGCAGCGCCGGCACCTGGTCGAGTTCCGTCACGTTCAGGAACAACGCGTCGGCGGCGCGCGCGGCGAAGTCGCGCCCGCGGGGGGAAAAACCGGCCGACATCACCACGGGCCAGGGGCGCTGCACCGAAACCGGGTCGGTTTGCAGGTTCTTCAATTTGAAGAACCGGCCGTCCCAGTCGAACTCCGGTCCACCTTGCAACAGGCGCGACCAGATCTGAAACCATTCCAACCCGTGGTCGTAGCGCGTGTCCGGATCGATGCTGACGCCGTGCAGGTCGAACTCCGCCTGGTTCCAACCACACACGATGTTCAGTCCGGCGCGGCCATGCGAGACATGATCGATCGTGGCGATCGCCTTGGCAGCGAAGGCCGGCGTGACCAACGGCACATGCACGGTTGAGAAGATCGCGATGCGCCGCGTCAGCGCGCCGAGCGCCGCGCCATGCGTCAGAGTCTCGAACGACCGGCCATAGATATTCGCCTTGCCCTGGTAGCCGCGCCATTTCGCTACCGGCAGGATGAATTCGATGCCGGCTTCGTCGGCGATCTTCGACATTGCGACGATGTCGTCCCAGTTGGCCGGCCAGCGCTCCGGCGCCAGGCTCATGGTCAGGCCGCCGTCGCAATTGGCACTGAAGATGCCAAGCTTGAAGCGGTTCGGGCCAAACAAGGGATGACGGGTCATGGCGTTACCTTACCTCTCCCGCGCTACGTGCGGGAGAGGCTTCTCCGTACCCATCGGGAAATGTGTCACCGTGCCGGTGAACGCCGGGAACTCCCGGAAGTCCGCCCGCATGTCGTGCCGCACCGGCGAATTCAGCGCCGCCGTCAGCGCATCCGCGCTGTCGAAGACCACCTTGTTGCGAATCATGGCATCGGCCCTCGGCCACGCCACGAAGCCGCACCAATCGATCCGAGTGCACACCTCGACCTCACGAATATCCGGGAACCGCGCCATGATCGCCGTATGCGACGCGATGTAGTGCGAGACCCACGCATTCTGGTCCTCGGCCGCCCCTTCATAGGTCACCAGGTACGTACAGCCAGGCTCTCCCGATGCGGCGCCCCCGCGCGGTTCCGGCACGGGAAACGCCCGCGCCAGCATTGCCTGCTGCGTCACCGTCGCTCCGTGTAGCGACGGCAGTGCGTCCGGTGCAGCCAACGCCTGCAAATGTCCATCGCGCGCCAACGCCGCCTCCAGATGGGCGAGGTCGGCAAAATAGAGCTGCACTGCCAGTGCCGGCGGGCGCCCGTCATCCAGATACGGATCGAGCGTCTGCGCCGGCGTGTAGATCAGCCCACGCGCCAGCCCCGGCGTCGCCGCCAGCAACTGCCGCAGCCATTGCAAATCCTCAGCGTCGATCGCGCTATCGTGGCGAAAGGTCGCAAAGTACGTAACCATCATCGGCCCGCACTCTCCGCCCAGCGCCGCATCTTGGTATTCGACGGCAGTGACTCGTCGAGCAATTTGCGCGCTGTTTCCACGCCGGCGATCGGCAGGCTGGTGGGGTCGAGCAATCCGATCTGCGCCAGCACCGATGCCTGGTCCCAGTAGATATGCTCGTTATAAAGCTTGTCGCCACGGAACCGCACAATCGCAACCAGCGGAATTTCCACGTAGCGCCCGGTGGGCGCCACACCGGGCAGCATCCAGTCGATCTCGATGTCGTGCGTGAAGCAGAACAGCATCTCATCCACCACGCGGTCGGCGCCGATCGTGCGGCTGATCGGCACCAGCCGGGTATCCGCCGGCGTTTTCGGAATGAAGTGATGTTTGTAGAACCGCAGCAGATCGTCATGGCCAACGCCGCCCGTCATCACCGGAATATGGTTGACGTACGGCTGCGCCACCATCGTGCGCATCGTCGCTTCCGCATCCCGCGCGCCAAATTCACACCCCGTGTGCTGCTCCCATAACGCTGACAGATCGAAATGCGGACCCATCGCCTGCCGCAGCGCAGCGATCGAACGCGAGTGCGCCATCAGCGCCGCCGCCTTATCAAAACTCGGCCGGCTTGGGTTGTTGAACGCATGCCCGCAGCCCGGATAAACGAAGACTTGCGCGCCGGCGCGATTCGCCAGTGCCGCTGCAACAGCGTCTCGCGCCGCCTGCGGCACAAACCCATCCTGCTCGCCGAAATGCAGTACCAGAGGGCAGGAAATCGATGCCGCCTCGTCCAGATACCGCTCGATGCCGACGCCATAATAACCGACCGCGCAATCGACCCCGCAGCGCGCCGCGGCAAGATACGCCAGCAAACCCCCAAGACAAAATCCCAGCGCCCCCACCGAGCCGGCGCATTCCGGCCGAGCCTTCAGGCACGCCAGTGCAGTACTGATATCCTGCGTCGCCAGATCGATATCGAACCGTCCGTACAGATCGAAGGCATGCGCCAGATCCGCGTCGGTGTGGCCCAATTCGACGCCGGGCTCCAATCGCCAGAACAAGTCAGGCGCGAGCACCACATAGCCTTCCTCGGCATAAAGATCGGCGACCTCGCGCATGTGCGGATTGACGCCGAAGATCTCCTGCAACAGCAGCAAGCCCGGACCCGAGCCGCATTGCGGCACCGCGAGATAGCCACGGAATCCTTTGCCGATGTCGATCCATGTGCCGGCCATGCCTGCGCCTCCGCGGTAATGTGTCACGTGGTAATGTGTCATGGCCGGCGAAGGCCGGCCACCCACGACTTTCTTCTGTGGCGCGTAGGACAGACGTGGGTGACCGGGCCAAGCCCGGTCATGACACCGTTGGGATCGTTGGGCATGACACCGTTGGGCATGACACGGTTGGTCATGACAGCGTTGGGAGTGTCGACCGTTGAAACGCCGGCCCTGACGTCGAAAGGCTTGACCCCCACCCCCAACTCGCCCGATCACCCTCCCGCCATGTCCCTCCTGCTGATCTCCGCCGTCACCATCCGCCTCGGCGGCCGCACTTTGCTCGACGCCGCCGACCTCACGGTCGATCCCGGCCGCCGAATCGGCCTGGTCGGCCGCAACGGCGCCGGCAAATCCACACTGCTGCGCGCCATCGCCGGCGACGTTCCGCTCGACGGCGGCGACATCCGGTTGGCCGCGCGCGCCCGCCTCGCCACCGTCGCCCAGGAAGCCCCATCCGGACCCGCATCCCTGCTCGACACCGTGCTGCAAGGCGACCCCGAACGCCTCGCATTGCTGCACGAAGCGGAAGTACGCCGAACCCACCCGCCTCGCCGAAATCCACGAACGCCTGATCGCCATCGGCGCCAACTCCGCCCCATCCCGGGCCGCCGCCATCCTCGCGGGCCTCGGCTTCGACGAAGCCGCACAACAACGCCCGGTCAACGAATTCTCCGGCGGCTGGCGCATGCGCGTAGCACTGGCCACCGCACTTTTCGCCAATCCCGATCTTCTCTTACTAGACGAGCCGACCAACCACCTCGACCTCGAAGCCACACTCTGGCTGGAACAATTCCTCGCTCGCTTCCCCGGCGCCGCCCTGATCGTGTCGCACGACCGAGGCTTGCTCGACCGCGCCGTGCAATCGATCGCCTTCCTCGATCGCGGCAAGATCGCGCTCACCCCCGGCGGCTTCGACGAGTTCGTCCGCATCCGTACCGAGCGCGCGCTGCAACAGAACCGCGCCGCCGAACGCATCGCCGCGGAGCGCGCCCACATCCAGTCCTTCATCGACCGCTTCCGTTACAAGGCGAGCAAGGCCCGTCAGGCGCAGGCACGCATCAAGGCGCTCGCCCGCCTGCCGCAAATCGAAACCGTGATCGATCCCACGCCGACCAAATTCGACTTTCCCGAACCGGCGCGCATCGCCCCGCCGATTTTGGCGCTGGACCGGGTCAGCGTCGGCTACGACGGCACGCCGGTCCTCCGCAACATTTCCGCAACGATCGACACGGACGACCGCATCGCCTTGCTCGGCGCCAACGGCAACGGCAAGTCGACGCTGGCGAAATTGCTTTCCGGCCGGCTGCAACCACTAACCGGCGAACTGCGCCGCGGCCCCAAACTTCGCGTCGGCTATTTCGCCCAGCACCAGACTGACGAACTGGTCGAACAGGAAAACCCGATCGACCACATGGCACGCGCCCTGCCCCGAGCCAACCCAAGCCAGGTGCGCTCGCAACTCGCGCGCTTTGGACTGGACGCGGACCGCGCGCAAACGCCGATAGCCAATCTGTCCGGCGGCGAAAAAGCCAGACTGCTCCTCGCACTTGCCACGCGCGACGCGCCGCAACTTTTGATATTGGACGAGCCGACCAACCATCTCGACATCGATGCACGCGAGGCGCTGGTCAAGGCGCTTGCCGATTTCCAGGGCGCCGTATTGCTCATCACCCACGATCCCCATCTGGTGGAACTGGTTGCCGACCGGCTTTGGCTTGTTGCCGACGGCACGGTGCGTCCGTTCGACGGCGATCTGGACGACTACCGTGCACTGCTGGCGGAACGCGCGCGCCCCGCGGCACGCAACGACACCGGCACGCGCCGCGACGAACGCCGTGAACGCGCCGAAGCGCGCGCGGCTCTGGCGCCACTGCGCCGTCAGGCGAAAGATGCCGAGGCCAAACTCGCCAGACTGGCAGCCGAGCGCTCGACGATCGAAGCTCGGCTGGCTGACCCGGCACTCTATGCCCCCGGCCGTGCGGGAGACATCACGGCGGCCAATGCGAGGCTCGTGGCGATCGCGCGCGAAACCGAGGCAGCCGAGGCTGCCTGGTTGGCGGCAGAGGAAGCGCTGGCGACGCCATAACGCGGCAGGGGGAATCTCACCCCACCGAGAAGGACACGAAGCGCAGCAGCTCCTGCGACGACAGCGGCTTCTCCAACACGGTCATCGCGCCGAGAGTCCGTGCCTCGCGGGCGATCTCGGCATCGTGTGCGCCAGTAATCAATAATGACGGAATTGTCATCCCTCGCCTGGCAATTGTGGAAATCAAGGTGACGCCGCTCATGTCCGGCATCCGTTGATCGACCACCAGGCAGGCGATTTCATCCAGCCGTGCATTGCTCAGGAAATCACTGCCGGACTTGAAAGTCTCGACACTGTGACCGGCCGACTCGAGCAGTGCGCGCAACACGTCCCGCACCTCGTCGTCGTCGTCGATGACGGCCACGGTGCTCGCATTGTCTCGATCCATTCGGTTTGGTTCCCGGCGACGGCGACGCGGATTTGCGTCGCGTGATCGGCAGGGTAGCCGTACCGCCTCAACCGAATTGTGGCGAGCCTTGGCAACTCACTTGCTATTGTCGCCGCTTCGGCTTATGTGACCGCGGTCTAGGCGGCATATTGCCGATTCGGGCCAGCGTGCGATTGGACGAAATCAACCAATTCGTTCCAGTGGGCAGGCTGCACCAAGCGCGTAACACCTCGTATATTGCACCAACCGAGGGGCTAACCGTACCTCCAGGATTGCCGAGTAGCCGATGGCGCCGCTTGCGTTCACCCGAGCCGGCAATTCTGTCAAAAAAAGTCACATCCTCAACGAAACTGCCAACAGCGCAGAGTCCGGGCGAACAACGTGTCTGACAACGAAAAACCGAACTTCGAATCCGCCAGAACAACACTGGCGCTAACCCCTGAACCCGCATCGGCAAGCGATCCGATGCAAGCCGCCGAAGCGCGTATGCGGCGCGCTTTGGGTCTCGATGGCGAACAGTTGCGCTCGCGGGCGCCGCAGGAACGGGTCGATTCACCGCAGCGGCCGGCCGATCGATTCTCAACGCCCGGTCACAAGCGTCGGTTTGTGCATGACGGCGAAGTGCCCGTCACGCTGGTGCATGGGCTGGTGTCCGGTCGCCGCGATCAAGTCGATGGAAACGGGACGCGCGGGGGCACCAACGGGCAGCCGACGAACCGGCTGGAAGTGGCAGAGGCTGCGCTCGCCGCCGAAATCGCAACACGCGAACGCGCCGAGCGTGCATTGGCCGAAGCGCAGGCAGCGGTGCACGACCTGCGAACCAAATTAGGACACGCCGATCTGGCACGGCAGGAAGCTGTCGAAACATTGCGGCGCGAACGTGAATCGATTGCGGAGGTGCGCGCCGCCTTGCAGGAAGCCGACGCCCAGGCGAGTACGGCGCGCCAGGCTCAGGAAAGTGCGGAACGTGCGCTGGCCGAATTACGGGAACGCCGTACGGCACAGCCCGTCGACGTCACCGAAGAGCCGCCGCGTCCGCGCCGCGGACGCAAGCCCCGTGCAGAGAAAATGGCGGCGGCGGACGTTGTCGCCACGCCGGTTGCGCCCCGCAAGGGACCTGGCCGTCCGCGCAAGAACCCCGCAGCCCCCGCGCGCGAACCGAAGCCGATACGCTGGTGGCTCAACCCTCGCGGGAAGAAAAAGCGCTAACCAACCTCTCCCGCGGGAGCGGGAGAGGTCGAGACGCGAGGCGTCGAGGGTGAGGGTGATCGGGTCGGCACGTAGCAGGCAGACCGTGCCGACCCGATCACCCGCGACTGCGTTGCGACCTCTCTCGCGCATAAGCGCGGGAGAGGTTCCTACCACCCCAGCCCCTCCCGCACCTTCGCCAATGCCTCCAAATGCCGTTCGTGATCTCCGGCGAAACGCAGAACCAGATGACTGGCTCCGGCTTGCGCATATCCCGCCAGCCACGCCGCAACGCCATCCGCCGGCCCTGCATAACAGACCTGGCGCCGACGCAGCACCTCCGCCGGCTGACCGTAATACCCCTCCAGAAACGCGTTCAGCCGAGCGTTCGCGTGCGCCGCATCCTCATCCAACGCCACCGTCAGATAGATCGCCCCGGTCAGCGCGGCCGGATCGCGCCCGGCCCGTTCCGCCACGGCACGGATCTCGCCCCAGCGCGCGGCATACGCCGCATGGTCCGGAGCATTCGGGAACCAGCCGTCGAACCAGCGGCCGGCGCGCTCCAGGCTGGCCGGCAGGTTGCCGCCGATCCATAGCGGCGGGCCGCCGGCGCGCCACGGAGTGGGTGCAAGCACGCCACCGGTAACCTGCCACCGCCCATTCCAATCCACCGCTTCGCCGCTCCAGAAAGCCTTGCACAGCCGCAATCCTTCCATCATCCGCCCCAGCCGTTTTTCGAACGGCACACCGGCAGCGGCGAACTCGGCACGGATGTTCGGGCGATCCGACGCAAAGCCGACGCCCAGGATCAGCCGGCCCTCGCTCACCTGGTCCAGCGTGGCAACCTGATGCGCCAGCAGCACCGGGTTGCGCAGTGCCGGCAGCAGGACGGCCGTGCCGATCTCTACCCGCTTCACCCGTCCCGCCACGCCGGCAAGCAAGGTCAGCGGCTCATGTCGTGGGCGCGCCAGCAGCGAGTTGCCGACCCAGACCGAAGCATAGCCCAGCGCTTCGGCGCGTTCCGCAAGCGCAAGCAACGGCCCAGCCTCCGGCCGCCCTTGCATGATTTGCTCGCGGGTAGGCAGCAGGTAACCGAGCTTCGGGGTCATGCACGTCTCCGGAATTTGGTGTCATTCAAGACTATAGACACCCCCTCCCTCAAGGGGAGCCTATGTTCGCCAACCGCGCGTCTCAAGCTGCTCTCTTGACAGCCGCCCCCGGCGAGGTCTCGCATCCGCCACAGTTCGAAGGACCGGCATCGCTTGCCCCAACGCGCATTGCACACCCCGGTTGGCGATCTCACCGTCTCGGAAGAGGACGGCGCGATCGTTGCGTTGGACTGGGGATGGGGCAGTGCGGACCAATCCGACACTCCATTGCTGCGAAGGGCCTGCGAGCAATTGCAGGCCTATTTCGACGGCGCGCTGACCGAGTTCGACCTGCCGCTGGCGCCCGCCGGCTCGCCGTACCGCCGCCGTGTCTGGCAGACGCTATGCGCTATCCCCTACGGGGAGACCCGCTCCTATGCCGCAATCGCCGCCGCGGCCGGAGGCAGCCCACGCTCGGTCGGCCAGGCCAACGGCTGCAACCCGATACCCATCATCATCCCTTGTCACCGCGTCGTAGCCACCACGCATCTTGGCGGCTATTCCGGTGGCGAGGGTCTCCCAACCAAGCGCTACCTGCTCTCGCTCGAAGCGCGCGACAGCCTGCTGTGAACCCGAGCCTGCAATTCTGCCCCCCGGGCCTGACCCGGAGCCATCACGGAGAACGACGATGACGAAGGCCATCCGCATCCACAGTCCCGGCGGTCCCGAGGTGATGAAATGGGAGGATGTGCCCACACCGGAGCCCGGACCGAACGAGGCGCTTATCAAGCAGGAAGCGGTCGGACTCAACTACATCGACGTGTATTTCCGCACCGGCCTGTACAAGGCGCCCAGCATGCCGCTGGTCATCGGCCAGGAGGGTGCCGGCACCGTCCTGGAGGTGGGTGCCAAAGTCACACTGGTAAAGCCGGGCGACCGCGTGGCCTATGCCGGCGCGATCGGCGGCTATGCCACCCAACGCGTCATCGCCGCCGACCGGCTGGTGAAGCTACCCGACGGCATCGACTTCAAGACCGGCGCCGCGATGATGCTTCAGGGCTTGACCGCGCAATACCTGCTGCGCCGCACCTACGCGGTTAAACCGGGCGACACCATCGTCGTGCATGCTGCGGCCGGCGGGGTCGGATTGATCCTGTGCCAGTGGGCCAAACATCTCGGCGCCACGGTGATCGGCGTGGTGTCCACCGAGGAAAAAGCCGCACTCGCGCGGGCGCACGGTGCGACGCACACGGTGGTTGGTTATGGCGACCTGGTCGCCGAGGTGAAGCGCATCACCGGCGGGGCGATGGTACCGGTCGTGTATGACAGCATCGGCAAGGATACGTTCGGCGTCAGCCTCGACTGCCTCGCGCCGCTTGGCCTGATGGCGAGCTATGGCAGTGCCTCGGGGCCGGTGCCGCCGGTCGATATAGGCGTGCTGGCCGCCAAGGGCAGCCTGTTCCTGACGCGCCCGAGCCTCGCCACCTACGCCGCAAAACGCGCCGACCTGGAGAAGATGGCGGCCGAACTGTTCGATGTGGTGGTGAAGGGAGCGGTGAAGATCGAGGTGAACCAGACCTTCCCATTGAAAGACGCCGCGGCGGCGCATATCGCCCTGGAAAGCCGCAAGACCACCGGCAGCACCGTGCTGATTCCGTAGCGCCATGCCGTTCAGCTTCACCCTGAGCGACACGATCCCCGCCACGCCGCACCAGGTCTATGAAGTGTGGCTGGACAGCGCCGGGCACACGGCGATGACCGGTGGCGCGGCAACGGCCTCGCCGGTCGAAGGCGACACATTCACAGCCTGGGACGGTTATATCAGCGGTCGCAATCTCGTGCTCGAACCTGGCCGCCGCATCGTGCAATCGTGGCGCACGACGCGCTTCACGATTGAGGACCCGGACTCGCAGATCGAGGTGTTGCTGGAGCCGGTCGAGGGCGGCACACTGCTGACGCTGCATCACACCAATGTGCCCGACGGTCACACAGGATATCAGGACGGCGGCTGGCAGAATCACTACTTCGAGCCAATGAAGCGGCACTTCCTGAACCTGGCCCACACTGCCTAACCTCTCCCGCCTTCGGCGGGAGAGAGCCTGCCCCCGGGCACTTGACCCGGGGGTCGAGGTGCGAAGCACCGAGGGTGAGGGTGATCGGGTCGGCACGTAGCAGGTAGAGCGTAGTGTGCCGACCCGATCGCCCTCACCCTCGTGCGCTTCGCGCCCTCGACCTCTCCCGCTCCCGCGGGAGAGGTGTACTTAACAAGGAGACCTCGCCGTGGTGCGCGTCGTTGGTATCGACCATCTGGTGATCCGTGTCAGCGACTACGAGAAATCCAAGGCCTTCTACGGCAAGCTGTTCACCTTCCTCGGCTTCGAGATTTCCGACGAATACGAGGACATGATCGGCTGGACCAACGGCAAGACGCGCTTCTGGATCGGCCGCACCGACGAGCAAGGCAAGCAGTACCAGTACCGCTTCGGCGATGTCGGCTTCCACCATTACGCATTCGAACTGCGCAGCCGCAAGGACGTCGATGACCTGGACGCCTTCCTGCGGAACGACCTGCACGCCGAGATCGTCGATCCCGCCGGCGAGTATTACGACGACTACTACGCGGTGTTCTTTCTCGACCCCGACGGCCTCAAGCTGGAAGGCATGAAATACGGCGAGCACCATGCCAAAACCGCGCGTGCCAAAAGCCGCAAAACATCAGGTTGATCGACGCGAAATCGTGGCTGACTGGCTCGCTCAGCCGCGCGGCATCGCCAATGGCGGAGCGACGAAGCCTCCGAACGCGCGTTCCAGAAGCGCCGCAAACGCTATCGTCGTGCGATCTTCCAAATATGGCCCGATTACCTGCACACCGATCGGCAGACCCTCGTCGGACAAACCGATCGGCATCGCCGTTGCCGGCAGCCCAGGCAGAGTTGCCAGGCCTGCCCAGACAATCTGGTCGGAGAACGGATAGTCGTTGCCGTCGATGACGATGCGGCGCTCGATGAGCGACGTATGATCATGCGTGAAGGCGGGCGTCGGCAGGATTGGGCACACCACGACGTCCCATTCGCGGAACAACGCCCGCCATTGATGCTTCTCCGCCTCGCGCACGCGATCGGCACGAATCCAGTCACGATGGCTCAGTACCAGGCCGCGCATACGTTGCGCGCGCAGGCTCTTATCGTCTGCTGCAAGCTCGTCCGCCGCCTCTTGCACCAGCCGGTATTCGGACTCCGGCATATCTGCGCCGAAGAACGACAAGAGCAACGCCACGTAGATGCGCGCGTTCCTGGCAAGATCCGGCAGCAGTTCGCTGGATCGGGCGAACTTTCCCACCACCCCGGCGAGGTCGTCCGACAGCCGCGCAATCGCCGCCGCGACGCTGGCGGAAGTCGGCAACAGTGGGTGCGTGTCGATGACCAGCACCCGGAACTGCCGGAGATCGCTATGCCTCGGCGGCGGCAAGGCGAGCCGGTAACCCACAGCGGTCGGCGCATCGGGACCCGCAACGACGTCGAGCAAGAGTTCGAGGTCCGCGGCACTGCGCGCCATCGGACCCACGACCATCAGATCGCTTTCCCGCGGCAGCGCCGGCACGGTGGGCGGCACATGGCCACGAACCGGCACCAGTCCGCGGCTCGGGTTATGGGCATAGACGCCGCATAGATGCGCCGGCGCGCGCAGGGAACCTCCCAGGTCCGAGCCAAGTTCCAACGGCACGTATCCCGCGGCAAGCGCAGCGGCCGCACCACCTGACGAACCACCCGGAGTTCGGCTGAGATCCCACGGGTTGTTGGTCGTTCCGTACACATCGTTGTAGGACTGCCAATCGTTCAGGTTCAGCGGCACGTTGGTCTTGCCCAGGATGATTGCCCCGGCCGCCTTCACGCGCTCGATGACGGCAGCGTCCTCGGCCGGTCGCCAGTCCCTGAACGCCGTCATGCCCCATGTCGTCGGCAGGCCGGCGACGTTGAACGACTCCTTCACCGTCATCGGAATCCCGAGCAGTGGCCGCCGTTCGCCGCGGGTTAGGGCGGCATCGGCCGCTTCGGCGGCGAGCCGCGCCTGCGCGAAGTCGCGCACCACCACCGCGTTGATGTCAGTGTCCAACGCGTCGATGCGGGCGATGGCGTGATCCACCAGCTCCGCAGCCGAAACTTCCCGCGAGGCGAGCGCCGCGGCGAGGTCGGTTGCTGTGCGATAGTCTGTTGTCTTCATTCGATCACACTGATTCCAACCGCCACTGTCCCCGGCGAATTTGCCGCTGACAGCCGGGCGGGTTGCGCTAGACTGGACGCATCGGCCGTTGTTGCCTTCCGGGGCAATGACACAGCAAACCAGAGGTGACGGCAATGCTTCACGATGCCAGCAATATCGCGGCCCAGGGGGCGGCGCGCAGTGTTCGTCTTGCCGACTATCAGCCGCCGCCATTCCTGGTCGAACACGTCACCCTCAACTTCGACCTCGACGAAGCCGCCACGCGCGTACGGTCCGTGCTCACATTGCGGCGCAATCCCGCCGCGGCCGCCGATGCGCCGTTGCGGCTGGATGGCGAGGCGCTGACCCTGCTGCGCCTTGCGCGCGACGGCGAAGACGCTGGGCGACAACCAATATCGGGTCGAGGACGGTGCCCTGATCATCCCGAACATGCCGGACGCCTGCGAGCTGAAGATGGAAACGCGCATCTCACCGGTGGAAAATACCGAACTCAGCGGGCTGTATGTGTCCAACGGCAGCTTCTTCACCCAGTGCGAGGCGGAAGGCTTCCGCCGCATCACCTACTTCCCCGACCGGCCGGACGTGATGTCGCGCTACACCGTCACCATCACCGCCGACAAGGCGCCGGTTCCGGTGCTGCTGTCGAACGGCAATCCCGGCGCCGCTGACCGATCTCGGCGATGGCCGCCACTCGTATTACCTGGACCGATCCGCATCCCAAGCCGTGCTATCTGTTCGCGCTGGTCGCCGGTGACCTCGTCTCGGTGAAGGACAGCTTCACCACGCGGTCCGGCCGCAACGTGGAACTCGGCATCTGGGTGCGCGCGGGCGACGAGGACCGCTGCGACCACGCCATGCGCTCGCTCAAGACCGCAATGAAGTGGGATGAGGACGTGTTCGGTCTCGAATACGACCTCGACGTGTTCAACATCGCCGCCGTGTCAGACTTCAACATGGGGGCGATGGAAAACAAGGGCCTCAATGTCTTCAACACCAAATATGTCCTGGCACGGCCCGGAACGGCGACCGATGGCGATTTTCTGGGCATCGAATCGGTCATCGCGCACGAGTATTTCCACAACTGGACCGGCAATCGCGTCACCTGTCGCGACTGGTTCCAGCTCTCGCTGAAGGAAGGGCTGACGGTTTATCGCGACCAGGAATTCTCCGCCGATCAGGGCAGCCGCGCGGTGAAGCGCATCGGCGACGTGCGTGCGCTGCGCGCCGCGCAGTTCCGTGAGGATGCCGGGCCGCTGGCGCATCCGGTGCAGCCGCAAAGCTACCTGGCGATCGACAATTTCTACACCGCGACCGTGTACCAGAAGGGCGCGGAAGTCATCCGCATGATGGCCACCATCATCGGGCGCGCAGGCGTTCCGCCGCGGCATGGATCTGTACTTCGAACGGCACGACAACCAGGCCGTGACGATCGACGATTTCGTCGCGGCGATGCAGGACGCATCGGGCATCGATCTCGGTGCGTTCAAACTCTGGTATCATCAGGCGGGCACGCCGGAAGTCACCGTCGCAGGATGCCTACGATCCGGAAACGCATCGCTACAGGCTGACGCTGCGGCAACATACCGCGCCGACTCCGGGCAGCCGGACAAGCAACCGCTGGTCATTCCCGTGGCGATGGGATTGCTGGCGGAGGACGGCACCGACTTGCCACACGGCTTGCCGGCGAATCCGCCGCGCAGTCCGGCACGCGGGTGCTGCTGCTGACCGGCGCCGAGCAATGTTTCGAGTTTGAGGACGTGCCAGCTGCGCCGGTGCCTTCGTTGCTGCGCGGCTTTTCCGCACCGGTGAAGCTGTCCGGCATGACCCAGGATAACCTGCATTTCCTCGCGGCACACGATACCGATGCGTTCGTGCGTTGGGAATCGGCCAGCAATACGCCACGCAGGTTCTGCTGGAACAGATCGCACGCTGGCAGGATGGCGAACGGCGGCTGGAACCGCCGGAGGGGATCATCGCAGCGGTGGCGGCGTCGCTGATGGCCGCTCCTGCCGATCCGGCCTTCGCCGCGGAGGTGATGACATTGCCCGGGGAGAATTTCCTCGCCGACCAGATGGCGGTCGCCGACCCCGAGGCGATCCATGCGGTGCGCGAGGCCACGCGCGCCGCGATCGGCATGCTGCTCACGCCGATTTTGCAGATGGCCTATCAGCAATTGACCGACTCCGGACCCTACGAGGTCGATGGTGTCTCGATCGGCCGGCGTGCACTGCGCAATGTCTGCCTGGCCTATATCGCAGCGGGCAACAGCCGCATGGGTGCGCCGCTGGCCAAGTCGCAGTTCGACACCTGGCAGAGCATGACCGACGTGCTGGCGGCGCTGACGGTGCTGAGCAATATCGATTGTCCGCAACGCATCAGCGCGCTGAGCAACTTCTATAATGCCTGGCATGAGGACGATCTTGTGCTGGACAAGTGGTTCGCCATTCAGGCGATGTCGAACCTCGGCACGCCGGAGGAGGTTCGCAAGCTGTCGCAGCATCCCGATTTCGACCTGCGCAATCCCAACCGCGTGCGTGCGCTGGTCAGCAGCTTCGCCGCCGGCAACCCGGTGCACTTCCATGCCGCGTCCGGCGAGGGCTATCGGTTTCTCGCCGATACCATCATCGAACTCGATCCGCGCAACGGGCAGGTGGCGGCGCGGATGGTGTCGCCGCTTGGCCAGTGGCGACGCGTCGATGCGGCACGGCAGGAATTGATGCAGCAGGAGTTGCGGCGGATTCTCGAGTTGCCGGGTCTGACCCGCAACACGTTCGAAATGGTGTCGAAGAGCCTGGCGCCGTAGAGAATCTAATGCCCTTTCATTTCCCCTGAACCCGTGAGCCATCCATGACCAGCTTCCTGTTCCACAACCTCCGCTTTCTCGATCCTCGCCGCGACGAATTGCTCGATGGCATGCAGGTTCTTGTGGAGGACGGCATCGTTCGAGAGGTCGCTGACCGCCCCATCGCCAGCGCCGGGGCACAACGCATCGACGTCGGCGGGCGCACGCTGATGCCCGGGCTGATCGACGCCCACATCCACGTCGTGCTGACCGAGGTGAATATCCGGCTGTTGTCCGACGTGCCGCTGACCCTGGTCTCCGCCAAGGCTTCGGCTTCCATGCGCGCCATGCTGATGCGCGGGTTCACGACGCTGCGCGACACCGGCGGCGCAGACTGGGGCATCAAGGCAGCAGTGGAGCAAGGCCTGTTCGTGGGGCCGCGTCTGTTCATCGCGGGCGCGCCGTTGAGCCAGACCGGCGGCCACGGCGACATGCGCCTGCGCACCGAAGCGCAGAACTTCTGTCCCTGTTGCTCCGGCCTCAACTGGTTCGCGCGCGTTGCCGACGGTGTGCCCGACGTCATCAAGGCCGCCCGCGACGAGCTGCGCAAAGGCGCCGACCACATCAAGATCATGGTATCGGGCGGCGTCGCCTCGCAGGCCGATCCGTTGGAGAGCCTGCAATACCGCGTCGATGAGATCGAGGCCGCGGTGGACGAGGCCACCCGTTGGGGCACCTATGTCTGCGCCCACGCCTATAGCGCCAAGGCGATCGAGCGCGCGGTGCGTGCCGGTGTGCGCACCATCGAACATGGCAACCTGATCGACGCGCCCACCGCGAAGCTGATGGCAGAGCGTGGCGCTTACATGGTGCCGACGCTGGTGACCTACGATTCGATGAAGCGGCGGGGTTCCGAATACGGCCTGTCGGCATATTCTCTTGCCAAGAACGAGCTGGTGCTGGATGCCGGTGTCCGTTCGCTCGACATCGCCCGTTCGGCGGGGGTGAAGATTGGTTTCGGCAGCGATTTGCTCGGCCAGTTGCAGAACGACCACAGCTTCGAGTTCACCATCCGCGGCGAGGTGATGGGTGCGCCCGACGTCATCCGCTCCGCCACGCTGATCAATGCCGAGATCCTGCGGCAGGAGGGCAAGGTCGGCGAGTTGATCCCAGGTGCGTTCGCCGATCTGCTGGTAGTGGACGGCGATCCGTATCGCGATCTCACAGTGTTGCAAGGCGAAGGCCGGCACCTCGCGGCGATCATGCTGAACGGCCGGTTTGTGAAGAACGCGCTCTAGCGTTGCGACCCTGACGTTTCGTGCCCGGCGTCCCAGTGTCATTGCGAGTCAAGCGAAGCAATCTCCGGCCTGGGTTGGTGCGAACTCCCGTGGGAGGTTGCTTCGCTTCGCTCGCGAGAAACGAAAGTCTTCACCCTCCCCTTGAGGGAGGGGGCTGGGGGGAGGGTCCTTATCCCGACGAGGTTCGCCACTCATACCAGCCCGCAAAACGATTGGACTCTCGACTGCTTCGCACGGACCGCCCTAACCGTCATGGCCGGCCTTGTGCCGGCCATCCACGCCTTTTGTTGCGTGCACGAAGGCAAGGCGTGGATGGCCGGCACAAGGCCGGCCATGACGGTTAGGGCGGTCCGTGCGAAGCGGGCAAGGTTTCTCTATAGCCTCACACGATCTTCGCCTCAAACGGCGGCTTCAGATCCGCAGCGTCGAATTCCAACACCCAGATGTCGGGATCGTAACGCGCCTGCCGTGCGACATACTCGTCCGCCGCCGCCTGTTCCACCGGAGCGTCCCCGGTCGCTCGCATCCAGGCCAGAGCACCATCCGGCGCGCGCACCTGAGACAGCACGCACAAGCCTTCACGCCCGCGCAGCACCACCAAAACGCCGCCGGCATCGGGATCGCCGCGGCGCAGCACCATACCCGGACGCCCGTCCAGGTCGGCCATGCGCAGCGCCATCTTGACCCAGATTCCGGCCTTCAGCCGCGGTTCGGATTCGGACACTCTCTGTTCAATCCTGGGAAGTCATTGTTGTTCGCCGCGAGCCGGCTGGCCCCGACGCTCAAGGTAGCGCCGCGCCCACGGCAGGCAAAATGTCAGTCTCGGCAAAATCGTTGCCTTTGAACAATAACGGCAGGCCGCGCACCTTTGCCAGCGCGTAGGAGAACAGGTCGCCGAAGTTCAATGCCGCTGGATGGCCGCTGCCCTTGCCGAATACGACGAATGCACCGAACGCCGCATCCAGATCCGCCTGACCTGGCGGTATGATTTCGAACATCGGCAGGCGGAGTATGTCCTCTACCAATACGACCGCGCGCGGTCCGCGGCGGCCGTACAGCACCATCTTCACTTCGAGCACCGACGCCGTGCTGATCAGCGCCCGGCCCGAACCGAGGATCGCTTCGCGGAAGACGGCGCGTTCCGGCTCGCCGAGCGCAATGGCGACGATCGCCGAGGTATCCACCGCGATCACCGCGGCAATCCATGTTCGTCCCAGTCGAGTGGGTTGAGCGAAACCGGCAGGTCCGGGACGCGGTCGAGTTGGGCGAGAATGGCGTCGAACCGTGCCTTGCTCTCCCCGGACGCATCGAACTGCGGTCGATTTTGCTGGGCGGTCCAGGACCGGGCCGGCACCAGCAAGGGAGCAGGAGCCTCGGCCAGTTCGGAGGTCGGGGCACCCACATTCACAGGTATGAACGGGGGGAGGGTGGACAGGTCGATGCCGAGTTCCTTAAGGCTGGTATACCACACCGGGTAGCGCAGATGTCCGGATTTTCCCCAGGTGTTAAGGATGTTTGGGGCCGTATATTCGCTGATCTTGATCAGCCATCGGCTCCGATCAACGGGAGATGGGACCACATCCGAAATCCGACCAATCAGGAAGGCCGCAGCATGCGCCGCGCGCGGCAGTCCGAACGTGGGGTCAATCGGATCCGTGTTGCGGGTGTTCTGCGTAACAGACGCAGGTATTCTGCCTGTCGAGCGCGTCGGGCGTCCAGCCGCCAATCGCGGGAGCCGCCCTCTGCGACGATTTGCCGCAACGGTTTCGCGGTGAAGGTGACGATGGCGCTGTGTCGCACAGCAGCCTCCTGAGCCAATGTGATGTTCCTACAACGATAGGGGAATACCTGAAGATCGTCAAGATATAATCCTGAAACATCCGATATGGCCGGCATCACGCCGACGGTAAGCCGGACTTCCCCGATGCGTTATACCGACCCGCCGAACGATTGACGTATGACACGGCCGTCCCTAACCGTCGTGGCCGGCACAAGCCCCGGGACAAGCGCCCGGGGCCATGGGCCGGCCATGACGGTTGGGGCGGTCCGTGCGAAGCGGTCGAGAGTCAATCGTTCGGCGGGCCGGTATTGCACTCCACTCCTCAACCGTCTTTGCATGCTCCTGTATGAACGCGAACCGCAGCTCCGGGCGGCGGCCCATCAGGCTTTCCACCAATTCGTTGGTCTGCGCCCGTTCCTCCGGCCGCGCCACCACCTTCAGCAGAGTGCGCCTCGCCGGATCCATCGTGGTCTCGCGCAACTGCGAGGGCGGCATCTCGCCCAGCCCCTTGAACCTGCTCACCTCCACCTTGGCGCCGGCCTTGAACTCCGCCCGAGTTTTCCGCTCGCGGTCCGCGTCGTCCATCGCGTAGACCGACTTCGCCCCCTGCGTCAGCCGGTACAGCGGCGGCTGCGCCAGGTAGATGTGGCCGTGCCGCACCAGTTCCGGCAGTTCTCGATAGAAGAACGTCATCAGCAGCGAGGCGATATGCGCCCCGTCCACATCGGCGTCGGTCATGATGATCACTCGGCCGTAGCGCAGCCTCGCCCGGTCGAACCGGTCGCCGACGCCGCAACCCAGCGCCTCGATCAGGTCCTTCAGCTCCTGGTTCTGCCGCAGCTTCTCCACCGACGCGCTGGCGACATTCAGGATCTTGCCCCGCAGCGGCAGCACCGCCTGCGTCTCCCGGTTGCGCGCCTGCTTGGCGGAGCCGCCGGCGCTGTCGCCCTCCACCAGGAAGATTTCCGTCTCCGCGGCGTTCTCCCTGGTGCAGTCGGTCAGCTTGCCCGGCAGCCGCAGCCGCCGCGTCGGAGACTTCCGGGCGGTGTCCTTGCTTTCCTTGCGCCGCAGCCGTTCCTCGGCACGCTCGATGACGAAGGCCAGCAAATTGTCGGCGGAGGTGGGATCGCCGGCCAGGTAATGGTCGAACCGGTCGCGCAGGGCGGTTTCCACCAGGCGCGTCGCCTCCGGGCTGGTGAGCTTTTCCTTGGTCTGCCCCTGGAATTGCGGCTCGCGCAGGAACACCGAGAGCTTGGCGGCCATCGGGGTCCAGCAGGTCTTCGGCGGTGATGGCGGCGCCGCGGCGGTTGCCGCGGTGCTCTGCCCAGGCGCGCAGGCCCTTCAGCAGCGCGGCGCGCAGGCCGGCTTCGTGCGTGCCGCCCAGCGGCGTGGGCACGGTGTTGCAGTAGGTGTGCAGGAAGCCGTCCTCGCCATCCAGCCAGGCGGCGGCCCATTCCACGCGGCCGTGCTGTCGCCGTTCGCGCCGCGGGAAGGTCCGCCTCGCCCGCCCAGGGCTGCGGCAGCACGCGGGTGGTTGCGCCGATATCGGCTTCCAGGCTGTCGCGCAGGCCGCCGGGGAAGTGCAGCACTGCCTCGGCGGGCGTGTCGTCCTTGGCGCCCTTCAGCAGCGCCGGGTCGCATTGCCAGCGGATTTCCACGCCGCGGAACAGGTACGCCTTGGAGCGGCACAGCCGATAAAGCCGCGCAGGGGAGAACTGCGCCGGGCCGAAGATCGTGGTGTCCGGCTTGAAGCGGATCGTGGTGCCGCGGCGGTTGTGCACCGGCCCGGCGTTCAGCAGCTTCGAGGTCGGCTTGCCGCGGGCATAGCTCTGCTTCCACAGCACGCGGTCGCGCGCCACCTCCACCTGCATCGCCTCGGACAGCGCGTTCACCACGGACGCGCCGACGCCGTGCAGCCCGCCGGACGTCTGGATACGCCTTCCCCCCGAATTTTCCCCCGAGTGCAGGGTGGTGAGGATCACCTCCAGCGCGCTGAGGTGCTTGAACTTCGGGTGCGGATCGACCGGGATGCCGCGGCCGTTGTCGCGCACCGTCAGCCAGTTGCCGGGTTCCAGCACCACGTCGATGAAGCTGGCGTGGCCGGCCACCGCCTCGTCCATGGCGTTGTCGAGCGTCTCTGCCGCCAGGTGGTGCAAGGCGGTTTCGTCGGTGCCGCCGATATACATGCCGGGGCGGCGGCGGACCGGCTCCAGGCCCTCCAGGACCTCGATGTCCTTGGCGGAGTAGTCGCTGGGCTGCGGCTGGGGGGCGGGCTTGCCGCGCTTACCGGAGGGGGCCGTGCTGAACAGATCGTTCATGCTGTGTTCCGATCGTGGTCCGGCCGGTATAGCGGTTTGGGCGGAGTCCGGGCAACTGCTGGAGAGGTGGCGGGAGCATGCGCTCGGGGTTGCTGCCTGTCTCACACCCGTCTCGATTCCCGCCGCAAGAGCAGTTTGTCGGGTTTTTGAGATTATGGCGTGTGGTGGGAGGGGCTGGGGTGAGGCGGGAGAGCGCACTCGGAAGCAGCCTGTTCGGGTTGGAGCAGGCCTGCCGCCGCCACGAATCGAAACGGCGGGGCCGACCGTCGTCCGGCCCCGTGCGTCAGCCTCGGATCATCCGTATGGACGGTCAGGAAGGGCCGGTGGCTACCGCCGCGGCCGGCGCATATCGTTCTGATATCGGACCGGACGCAGCGTCCGCTGCCTCGCCAATGAGGCCCCCCAGCATGCGGCGGACGGCGTCCTGCGTCAGCCTCTGCCAATCCCAGTTGCTGCCCACCTTCTGATCCTGCTCCTTACAGAAGGCCTGCTCCCGGTGCATCTTCTCCACCATCAGAACGCCGATGCTGCCGCCGCGCAGGCGGATGCTGTCGAGCAGGTCATTCAAGAACGGACCGGAGCAGAAGCCAGGCACCACCGCCAGATCAAGGCAGATATCGACCAGAGTGCGGCCCAGCGGACGACGGCGCACCTGCGCCTCGAGTTCCTTCAGTGTTGGCATGAACAGTTCGGGATCGTCCCAGCCGATCGGGCGGGACGGCCGCGGGTTCTTCCGCGCGACGGGCGCCTCGGGCTGCGGCTCGGCCGATTGCTCTGCCGGCGCCTCGACCGGTTGCTCTGTCGCCGGCTCCGCCGGCGGCTCTACCGGTGGATCGACCGGCATGGTCAGTTCCGTAATCACGTGCCTCGCGCGGTACGCCGACGGCGATATCGCGGCCCCGCGCCGCGCGTGCGAGCAATACGTTCTCCAGTGCGGTGGCGCGCAGGATGCCGCGTTGCAGGTGCGCCATGATCGCGAACAGCCGCCCGGTGCCGAAGCAGGCGGCGATGGCGTTGAACTCGGGGCTGGCGGAGCGCTGCTTCGCGGTCTCCGCCAGATGCCGGCCGAAGCCGAGCATGATGCGAACGGTGTGCAGCAGTGCGGCGATGCGCTCCGGCATGGTCCGCGCCGAACGATCCGGTTGGGGATCGGCGGGTGAGGCAGGACGGGCAGTTGCGGTCGCCGCGCTTTTTCATCCGGGTCTTCTAACATTTTAACAACATAATGTCAATAAAAATGACTGACGGACCCCGCGCTCAATTCATGGGCCGGCCTTCGCACCGGCCGCCCCAACCGTCACGGCCGTGCCCCAATCGTCATGGCAGTGCCCCAATCGTCATGGCCGGGTCAAGCCCTGCCCAGGGGAATCGCACTTGAAACCGCTTAGACTCCGGCCGTGGCGCTTGCCCGGCTCGGAGGTGATCAATTCTACCCCTTGGCATGTGAAACATGCCTGGGGAGGCCGGCTTGGAGCAGTTTATTGCCTGCTGGGAAGAACTGGAGGATCCGCGGACCGGCAACGCCGGTCTGCATGACTTCCACGACCTCCTGATGATCGCCCTGTGCACGGTCCTGTGTGGCGGCCAAGGCGCGGTGGACATGGCACTGTTCGCCGCGGCGAAAGAACCGTTCCTGCGCGGCTTCCTCAAGCTCAAGCATGGCGTGCCCAGCCACGATACCTTCAGCCGCCTGTTCCGGTTTCTCAATCCGACCCAGTTCCGCGCCGCGTTCCAGCGGTTCATGACAAACTTTTCCGAGCGATGTCAGGGTGTTGTGACAATCGACGGCAAGGTGCTGCGGCGCTCGTTCGACCGCGCCAGCGGCAAGTCGCCCTTGCATATGGTCAGCGCCTGGGGTTGCGAGCAACGCCTGGTGCTGGCGCAGATCGCCACCGACGCCAAGTCCAATGAGATCACCGCGGTGCCGAAACTGCTGGAGATGCTCTCGCTGAAGGGCACCATCGTGACGGTTGACGCGCTCAACTGTCAGCGTGACATCGCCCAGCAGATCGTCGAACAGGGTGGCGACTACGTCCTGGCACTGAAGGGCAACCAGGCTACGCTGCATGACGATGTGGTCCGGTTCCTCGACGATCCGGCGATGCAAGACGAGCACAGCCGCAGCCGGTGGTCGATGCGGATCACGGCCGCATCGAGACCCGCACGGCCACGGTCTCAACCGATATCGGCTGGTTGCAAGAGGATCACCGCTGGCCCGGCCTGGCCGCCATCGGCAAGGTGGTCCGGGTCCGGGAAACCTCGGGCAAGACCACGACCGAGACGGCCTATTACCTGATCAGCACGGCGCTCTCCGGCGAACGCTTCAACGAGGTCGTCCGCTTCGCATTCGGGGCATCGAAAATCGGCTGCACTGGCGGCTGGACGTCGTGATGAACGAAGACCAGGACCGGACCCGGCTGGGCAACGGCCCGCACAACCTCGCCGTGCTGCGACACATGGCGCTGAATGTCATGCAAAAGGACGCCTCCAAAGGGCTCGTTCCGAGGTAAGCTCAAGCGTGCGGGCATGGGACGACGCTTACCTGTCCGCGCCTGCTGGCACTCGTTTTGAAATGCGATTGCCCTGA
>CAVXNH010000114.1:0-8338 GCA_963762885.1 uncultured Alphaproteobacteria bacterium | reverse complement strand
CTTCTCCGCTTCGACTCGGCGTGTTGCTCGCGAGCTTGATCGACGGCGCCGGCTTGCAGCCGAACACGCTGCCGCGGCCGGTTGTGAAGCACACCAGGTTCGCGCCGCCCGCGACCTGGCCGGTGGCGGCGACCGGGTCGTAGCCCGGCGTGTCCATGAACACGAAGCCCCTTGCCTTCACCTGCTCGGCGTAGCGCACCACGTCGACGAGGTTGGTGCTGCCGGCCTTCGCCATCGCGCCGAGCGACTTCTCCAGGATCGTCGTCAGGCCGCCGGCCTTGTTGCCGGGCGAGGGATTGGCGTTCATTTCGGCGCCCTCGCGGCGGTGTATTCCTCCCACCAGCGCATCAGCGCCGACCAGTTTCTCGCCCGACCTCCCGGCGACACCGCGCGGCGCGTCAGCAGGTGCTCGGCGCCATAGGTCTCCGGCGTTTCCGACAGGATGACCGTGCCGCCGTGCCGCACCAGCAGGTCGCTCGCCGCGCCCAGCGCGGGGTTGGCCGATACGCCGGAATAACCGTCCGAGCCGCCGCACTGCAGCGCCACGGTCAGTTCGCTCGCCGGCACCGTCTCGCGCGTGACCTGGTTGGCCTCCGCCAGGACCTCCTTCACGAACTCGATCCCGGCGGCGACGGTCTTGCGGCTGCCGCCCATGGTCTGGATGTCCATCGTCGCGCAGCCGCCCGGCCAGCCGCTGCTCCTCCATCAGGCCGCCGATCTGGTTCACCTCGCAGCCCAGGCCCAGCACGATGACGTGCGGAAAATTCGGGTGCCGGGCGTAGCCGCCGAGGTGCGGCGGAGCAGGCGCAGCGGCTCGTCCTGGGTCATGCCGCAGCCGGTCTTGTGGGTCAGCGCGACCACGCCATCGACGTTCGGGAAGTCGGCCAGCGGATCGTCGCCGGTGAACGGGTTGCGCCGGAACATGTCGGCGACCACGCCGGCGACCTGGGCGCGAACAGTTCACGCTGGTCAGGATGCCGATGTAGTTGCGCGTGGCGACCCGCCCGTCCGGCCGGCGGATGCCCTTGAACGTGGCGGGCGGGTCGACGAACGCGTCGGCGTGGCGTCGACGCCGTAGGCATAGTCCTTGGCGAAATCGCCCATCTCGCAGTTATGCACATGCACGTGCTGCGCCGGGCGCGATCGGCGCCGAGGCGAAGCCGATGATCTGGCCGTAGCGCCGCACCGGCTCGCCCGGCCGCGATCGGCGCGGACGGCGACCTTGTGGCCGGCGGGAATGCGCTCGGCCGCGACCACGCCGTCGGCGACCGGGGCGCCGGGCAGCAGGGTGGCGCGGGCGATCACCACGCCATCGTCGGGATGCAGGCGGATGACGGGGGGCGGTGACATGATGGGTCTCCTTCGCCGGCGCGGGCCATGCCGCGGACGATCGAGCGGCTATAGCACGCGGGCGATGGGCAGGCGACGCGGTCCCCGCCTGGCTTGCCGGAAAGCGCGCCCGGTGGGCTAATGGCGAAAGCTCATTCCGACAGGGAGGAAACACATGGCCAAGTATCACCTGGGAGCACATCCATCTGCGCTCGCCCGACCCGGCGGCGACGGCGCAGTGGTACAAAGACAAGCTCGGCGCGGAGGTGATCCGCACGCCGCAGCCCGACGGCTCGACCCGCATCGACCTGAGCCTGACCGGGCAGAAGATCTTCATCGCCAAGGCTGATCCGGCGACCACCGGCGATCGCCGCAAGACACCGTATATGGGCCTGGATCATTTCGGCCTGACCGTGGAAGACATCGACGCGGCGGTCGCCGAGCTGAAGGCGAAGGGCGTGACCGTTCACCATGGAACCGAGGACCATCCGGCCCGGCACCCGCATCGCCTTCCTCACCGCGCCGCAGAACGTGTCGATCGAGTTGATCCAGCGCGGCTGAAGGTTCACCTCTCCCGCCTCGGCGGGAGAGGTCGAGGTGCGAAGCACCGAGGGTGAGGGTGATCGGGTCGGCACGTAGGCAGGTAGAGCCTGCCGACCCGATCACCCTCACCCTCGACGCTTGCGCGTCTCGACCTCTCCCGCTCCCGCGGGAGAGGTTAGCCTGCGCGCAGCGGGCAGATGTACATGACAATGCCGATCAATCCAGCCGACGGCCCGATCCTCGGCGCGTGCTCTACGGCAGCGACGCGATGCGCGCCGTGTTCGACGAACGCGCCTATTTCCAGCGCATGCTCGACGTCGAGGCGGCGCTGGCGCGCGTGCAGGCCAGGCTCGGGATCATCCCGGCCGACGCCGCGCCGGCGATCGAGGCCGCCGCCCGCTACGAGAACCTCGATCCGGCCGAGCTCGCCGCCAGCGCGCGCAATGTCGGCTATCCCGTGGTAGGCCTGGTCGCCGGCCTGTCGCGCGCCGCGGGCAAGGCCGGGGCTGGACCCATTGGGGCGCCACCACGCAGGACATCATGGACACCGCGACCGTGCTGCAGGTCCGCGAGGGCTCTGGCGCTGATCCGGCCGAACTGCACGCCGTGCTGAGTGCCTTGGTGCCCAGGCCGACCGCCACCGCGATACGGTGATGGCCGGCCGCACCCATCTGCAACAGGCGCTGCCCACCAGTTTCGGCCTGAAATGCGGGGTCTGGGCGGTGCCGTTCATCGGCCACCTCCAGCGGCTTCGACCAGTTGCGCCCGCGCGTCGAGCAAGTGGAGTTTGCCGGCGCGGCGGGCACGCTGGCGTCGCTGGGCGACCAGGGCATCGCCGTATGGAGGGCCTGGCGGCCGAACTGCAGCCTGGCCGCGCCCGCCGCGCCCTGGCATGTCTGCCGCGAAGCGCTGGCGGAGACCGTGGCCTTCCTCGGCATCGTCTGCGGCAGCCTCGCCAAATTAGCCACCGACATCATCTTGCTGTCGCAGACCGAGGTGGGCGAGGTCGCCGAACCCTATGTTGCCGGGCCGCGGCGCATCCTCCACTATGCCGCAGAAGCGCAACCCGATCGCCTCGGAGTACATCCTGGCGGCGTCGCGCGGCGTGCAGGCGCTGGTGCCGCTGATGCTCGGGGCCATGGCGCAGGACCACGAGCGGGCCACGGGCCCCTGGCAGGCCGAGGCACTCGCCATCCCGCAAGCCTTCGTGCTGACCCACGGCGCGCTGCTGCAAGCGCGTGCCATCGCCGAGGGCATGGTGGTCGATGCGGCCCGCATGCGCCGCAACCTGGACCTGACGCACGGACTGATCGTCGCCGAGGCGGTGATGATGGGCCTCGCCCCGCATCTCGGCCGCGGCGAGGCGCACCATGTGGTCAAGCACGCCTGCGACGCGGCGCTGGCCGAGGGCATCGCGCTGGCCGATGCGCTGGGACGCGAACCGGCGGTCGTGGAGAAGCTGGATCGCGTGGCGATCGACCGGCTGACCGACCCGGCGCACTACCTTGGGAGTACGCATGCGTTCATCGACCGGGTGCTGCATGCGGCGCGAGAGGTTGGCTAGCGTTCTGATACTGACGCATCAATCCGCTGGCCAACCCGGTCATTGCGGGTTGGTCACCGGGCCAACTCGCAATGACACTGGGACGGCAGGCGCGAGGCATGAAACTCGGGAGGCCAGAGCTGTGGCCGACGGGTAGCGCGGCTGTTCGTGAGCCGGGTGGCGTTCGCGGCGTAATCTTCGATGCAGTTGGCCCGATTTCCACGCTATCGTACGAACGGCCGCACCCACTCCAGATTATGTTCAAATTTCACAACCGCAGCGCGAAAATTGATCGACACCATCTCATGAAATGAGGCATACTGGCGCCGCAATGTTGTTCCTTACCAACTTCGCCGATCAGGCTGTCGTGCTGCCAGTCGTCGTCGCGATTGCCATCGTACCTCGCGATGCAGGGCTGGCGGCGGGGTGCGCTGGTTTGGCTCAGTGTGGTGTTCGTCACGTTCGGACTGATGCTGGCTCTGAAGCTGACGTTCCTGGCGTGCGCGCGGGCGGACGGGCCGATCGACATCCATAGCCCGAGCGGCCATGTCGCCGCAGCCGCCGTGGTGTGCGGCGGGCTGGCGGCGCTGCTGACCCGCCGGCGCGCCAGTATCCTGCCGATCGCCGTTCTGGCCGCTGTGGTGATCGGGGTTTCGCGCGTGGCGCTGGGCATGCACTCACTGCCCGAGGTGGTGTTGGGCGCGCTGGTCGGGCTGGCCGGTGCCACCGCCCTGCTGACGCTCGCCGGAGCGCCCCCCGCGCTGCGACCGGGACGGTTGTTTGCCGTGGTCGTGATTGTCGCCGCGCTGTTCCACGGCCTGCATTTGCCAGCCGAGGCCGCGATCCGCCACACCGCCTTCCGCGCTGCGCAAATGCTGTCGGTATGCCAGCCGGAGCCTGCGCTGGAAGTGCCGGGCGTTATCGTTCCGGACCAGGCCGCGCCGCCTTCGCCGTAGGTCCTGATCGCGCCATCCACCCACCCCAGCTTCCAGCCGCAGCACCTCGATCTGCTGCATCAGCGACACCGCCAGTTCGTGCCAGGCCTCAGTCGGGTCCGCCCGCGGCAGGGAAATGGACTCGGGGGAGACATCGAGCAGGTGACGTAGGCCGGCCAGCAGGCTTTGCGTATCCGGCTCGCAGAGGATCGCTCCCGGGGCGTCAGCCAATTGCTCCTCCAGGCCGCCGACCCGGGTCGCCAGCACACGCCGCCCGGCAGCCAGCGCCGCCGCGGCGACGCCGCTCTGGCTGGCCTCGCGATATGGCAGCACCAGCGCATCGGACCACCCCAGCAGGGTTCCAACTTCGTCCTCCGGCACCCAACGGTTCTCGACCGTGACGCCGGGCAGCGACCGCAGTATGTCCAGCGTCGCACTTTCCGGGCCGGAGCCCACCACGCGAACGGCAAGCCCAGGCCGTGGCCCGAGCAATGCCAGGGCGGCCGCGAGCAAATCAAGGCCCTTGTAGGGCAGCAGCCGTCCGAACGAGAGCAAGCGCAACGAGCCGTCGGGGGGAATGACCGGGCGAGGCGGCACGTCGAACGCCACCGGGGGATGCGACAGGAGCAGCAGCGGGCGGCTTGGCGTGCCGGCCACGCCCTGGGCCCGCAACCGGTCGCCCACATGCGTCGTCAGCGCGCCTACGGCAGCGGCACGGCGGCACAGCGTGCGCTGAAGAACCATCTGAAACGGCAAGCCATCGCCGGGGTGCGCATCGGCGTCGTGCACCAGAGCGACAAAGGGGATGCGCAATCGGCGCAGCGCTGTCGCCATCAACAGGTCGAGTGGCCCGGGTTGCGCGCAAACGGCCAGATCGGGTCGCAATGCGTGGATGCGCCGCGCCAGCCCAGCCACCGCAAACGGAGCCCCGGCGGCGCGGAGCACGAAACCCGCCAGCCCGCCATAGGTGGTCACCGGCAGGTCACACCGAGGCGGCGTTTTACTTTGCAACAGCTCGGCGCTGCGAGACAACGATAGCAGCACCTCGGTCCCCGGCAGGCTGCCGATCGCCTGCGCCAGGGCGGCGGCGAAGCGCGGCGCCCCGCCGAAGCGGCCCCATTGCCAGACGAGCACTCTCATGCCGGCTGCCCAGAGGTCGCGGTGTTTGCCAGTGGTATGGCCGGCGGATCCCTCCGCGTCGTGGCCGGCCGGTCCCTCCGTGTCATGGCCAGCGTCCGTGTCATGGCCGGCGCAGGCCGGCCACCCACGTCTTTCCTTTGTGGCATGCTGCAAAGTCGTGGGTGGCCGGCCTTCGCCGGCCATGACACGGGCGGACCGTCCCACCATGACATGGAGGGACCGTCCGACCATGACACGGAAGGGCCAGCCGGCCATGACATGGGGGCGGAACTCATACCGGCAGCCCGAGATCGCGCACCGCTGCCGCCAGCGGGGCTACGCCAAGGCGCTCGAACGCCACGGCCCGCGCCCGCGCACCCAGCGCGGCCCGGGCGCCCGCATCGTCCGCCAGGCGGCGCAAATGCGCCACCGCGTCGGCTTGGTCCGGCTCGGCCCAGCAGGCGCCTTCATAGACGTGGCGCGGGTCTTCCGCCGGCACCAGCCGGTACCCGACCAGGGCCGCGCTCGTCGCGTCCATGAACGACATGTTGCCCGACCAGCCGGTGGCGATCACCGGCTTGCCCAGCAACATCGCCTCGGCCGGCACCAGGCCGAAGCCCTCGCTGCGATGCAGCGACAGCACGATGTCGCAGGCCGCCGTCAGCGCGTGCAGGTCGGCGGTCGGCAGGGTCCGGGTCTCCAGCCGGATGTTCGGCGCCGTCGCGGCGGCCGCGGCGAGCTGGGCGTAATCCTCGGGAAAATGGCCGCGGTTGCCGATCTTCAATAGCAGCAGCCGGTCCGGCCGATCACCGAACGCGGCGCGGAAGGCGGCGATCGCCGCCAGCGGGTTCTTCCGCTCCAGCGACGATGCGAGGTTGAACGATACCAGCACGACAACCGCATCGTCAGGCAGCCCGAACGCGGCACGGTCCAGCGATGAGGGAGCCGGAGGCACCACGGCCAGTGGATGCGGCACCACGAGCGGCCGCCGCGACAGCAGCGGTGCGACCGCGTCGGCGGTGAACTCCGACGGCACCCAGACGTCGTGCACGAACCGGACGCCGGTCCGCCAGTCGGGCGGCGCCGATGGCAGCTCCCACGACCAATAGCCGACGATCCGGCGGCCACGCAGCAGACGGCGCGGCAGGCGCAGCAACACCAGCGGCAGCAGCGGCGGGTTCACGTGCAGGACCAGCGGTGCGCCCTCCGGCACGTCCGCCCTGTCCGGCGGCGGAAGATCGCTCGTCGCCGCTGGCAGCAGCGGACCAACGTCCAGCGGCCAGGCCGGTATGCCAAGTTGCCGCAGCGCAGCGAGCATGAGCCGCGCGCCTTCGCCAAGACCGGAGGCTCGAGACAATTCCCCTGCCACCACCAATCCGCCCCGGGCCGGCGGCGGATTGCGATCGATGCGCGGCGCCAGCAGGGCGGTGGCGGAGGTCACCATGCGACGGCGCTGGCGCGCCGGGAGCAGTCGCCACATCCGATGCAGCGCCGACAGCCGAAACGTTTTCTCCCCCGTCATGCGTCGTTCAGGTGGCAGGCGCTGCGGTGGCCGGGGGCGATTTCTCGCAACTCAGGCGCCTCGACGCTGCACCGTGGCATGGCGTGCGGACAGCGCGGGTGGAAATGGCAGCCGGAGGGCGGGTGCAGCGGGCTGGGAATCTCGCCGGTGATCGCGGTGAACTTGCGCGCCCGCGCCTCGATGCGCGGAACTTCGGCGAGCAATGCCTGGGTGTACGGATGGTTGGGACGGGCAAAGACTTCCTCGGCGGGCGCCGCTTCGACGATACGGCCGAGATACATGATCAGCACGCGATCTGAAAGGTGCTCTACCACACCGAGGTCGTGACTGATGAACAGGTAAGTCAGGTCGAGTTCGCGCCGCAGGTCCATGAACAGGTTGAGGATCTGTGCCTGAATCGAAACGTCGAGCGCCGCCACCGCTTCGTCGCATACCAGGAACTCCGGCTGCACCGCGAGCGCCCGGGCGATGCCGATGCGCTGGCGCTGGCCGCCGGAGAACTGGTGCGGGAAGCGGCGCTTGGTTTCCGGATCCAGTCCGGCGCGGCGGAGTTGCGCATCCACATAGTCGTCGAAGCCGGCATGCGAGACCATGCCATGCACCAGCGGTGCCTCGCCGACGATGTCGGCCACACGCATGCGCGGATTCAACGAGGCGTACGGGTCCTGGAAGATCATCTGGACCTTGAGCTTCGCCTGCTTCGCGGCGGCCGGCGGCAGGGATGCGATGTCGGCGCCCTGGAACAGCACCTGGCCTTCCGAGGGACGCATGATGCCGGCGACCATGCGGCCGAGCGTGGATTTGCCGCAGCCGGATTCGCCGACCAGGCCGACCACCTCGCCCCGCGCGATGGCCAGGTCCACGCGATCGACCGCCTGCACGGTCTCGTTCTTCTGCGCCACGCCGAACCGGCGGCCGAGGCCGCGGGCCAGGCGCGCGGCGGCGTCGTGGACTGGGCCGAAGCGCTTGGAGACGCCGCGGAGTTCGATGATGGGGGTCATGGCGGCGCAATAAACCTCTCCCGCTGCGCGGGAGAGGTGGCCGCGAAGCGGCCGGTGAGGGTGATCGGGAGCCCCATGGCTGACCTTTGACACGAGCAACAAAGCAGACGGCGATTGTACGCGGCACCCTCACCCGGAGCGCGATCGCGCTCCGACCTCTCCCGCAAAGCGGGAGAGGTGTTGGTTAAAGCGGATGAAAGCACCGCACCACCTGCCCCGGCACCGGTTCACTCACCGGCGGATCCTGCTCGCACGCCGCATCCGCGCGCGCACAGCGGGTGCGGAAGGCACAGCCGACCGGCAGGTTCAGCAGGCTGGGCGTCATGCCGGGAATCTGCCGCAGCTT
>CAVXNH010000113.1:0-34744 GCA_963762885.1 uncultured Alphaproteobacteria bacterium | reverse complement strand
TTTTGGGACATGATGCGGGCACGCGGCGGCGAGGCCTCCGTGCGCAAGCCGCTCACCGAGGCGCAGCGGCGGCAGAAGCCGCCGGTGTCGCAGCCGATGGTGCTGCGCCATCCGCTGTCGGGGCGCCGCATTCTGTATGCCAATCCGGGCTACACGGTGCGCATCGACGGGCTACCCGCGGAGGAAAGCGACGCTTTGCTGGCCACGCTGTTCGAGCATCAGGTGCGGCCGAAATACCAGTTCGCCCATCGCTGGACCGAGGGCGACGTGCTGGTGTGGGACAATATCCGCACCATGCACAACGCGGTGCCGGACTACGGCCCTGACGAACATCGCCTGATCCGGCGGTGCCAGGCGATGGCGGACCGCGTGTTCGATCCGGCTTTCGCCCGGCTGGCGGTGCACTATCAAAGTGGCACAGACACACGGTAACGGGACGTGACCCCGCCCGTTGGCAAACGCCGGCGATGGGTGGGGAGCGGCCCCCTAATGGCTACGCAGTTCCCGGTCGCCTCTCATACCACTGCTGCCCAACTGGTAAGGCCCGGCCAATCATCGCAAATCCTCGGCGCCCGCGCCGCGAAGCTGCGTGGCCGGCGATGACTTTGCGCGGATCGCTCGGCGCGCGGCAATCGATCCGCGAACGATGTCATGTCCGCAGCCCATCGAGCATGGCGCGGGCGGCCTGCAAGTCCGCGGTCGCGAAGCCTTCGGTGAATTCGATCATAAACCGATGCGAGCGTTACTCTCGCCTCGTGGTGGCGACCTTGGCTCGCCCTCAAACGGGCAACGCTGAGGGCAATGCGAACCTCCCAGAACAGGGCCTCCTGCTCGCGGGCCATTTCGCCGGCCCGATCGAAGCAATCTTCGGCCGACTGGACGGACTGACCGGCGGCTTGCTGGCGCAGAAGTTCGCCTTTGATGCGGAGCAACTCAGGGACATACCACCGGTGCTCGTCCTCGCCGGCGGCGACCATCGCGTCTTCCAGGGTGCCGAGCGCCTCGTCGAGCCGCCCTGTCCCGGCAAACGCCAGCGCGAGAGCGCCTTTGACCTCCGGATGCGACAGGCGCCACCCGGTTCGGCCGCACGTCTCGAACGCATCGCGCAACACCCTCAGGCCTTGCGCGAAGTCGCCGCATTCGACCAACAGCATTCCTTGAAGGAAACAGCCCTCGATCTGCCAGAAGGGCGCGCTCGCCCGGGCCGCCACATCGCGTAAACGAGCGATCGCCTGTGCCGCGGTCGGAAGATCCCCGGTGAAAAGCGCGACCCTGCTCATCCCGAGAGCGATGACCCTGCATACCGATAAGCGGCTTGTCGGACCAGGCAGCTCTTCCAGACTCGCCTCGGCTTCGGCGTGGGCTTGTTCAGCGAAGCCTTGCAGACAAAGTGTCCGCGCCAGCATAGCGCGGGCGACCGCACGATGATCCGAATGAAACCAATACAGGCGGCGCTCGCCTTCCCGCGGGGCGGGAAATCGCATACGCGTTCAAAACAGCTCCTGGCCTCGGACAGCCGTCCAGAGCCAAGCAGCAGGAGACCCATCAACCGATCCGCGGCGACGACAATATCGGTCTCGGCGCTTTGGCGGCCGATTCGCGCCAGCCGTTCCGCGGCGTTCCAGGCTTCATCATGTTCGCCGCGCGCGCTGAGCATCGGAGTGAGCCGGAACAGGGCGACGGCCACGGTATCCAGTTCGCCCAGGCGTTCGGCTTCTTCAATGGCTTCGATCAGCACAGCTTTCGTTTGATCCGCGGTTCCCATCGTGCCGATCAGCGCCGCGCCCAAGCCAGTCCGCAATCGCACGTGCCGGCGCGCACTGGCCGCACTGTCCTGGTCCGCGACTTGCAATGCACGCTCGCACCATTCGATGCATTCCGCCGGGAGGCCCCGATAGAGCCAAACAGACAAGCAGGCGGCCGTGAGATCCTTGCCGATCTCCGCGTCACCCGATGACGAGAAACACCAGTCGAGCGCTGCCCGGACGTTATCGAGTTCCCGCGTCCGGACCGCCAGTTCGTCACGCGACGATCGCCAGCATGCATTGGTCCCAGACGGCGCGCAGAGTTCGCGAAGATAGCGGGCGTGACGGTGCCGCGCTGTCCCGGTCTCGCCGTGCGCAGCGAGCTTTTGCAGGGCGTAGGCCCTTATCGTCTCCAACAACCGCCAGCGACCCGACGAATCCGAACCATCGAACGTAACCAGCGACTTGCTCACCAAGCTCATGAGGTCATCGAGCATGCGTGCAGCGGCGGCTACCTCGCCTTGCGCCACCGCCGCGGCCGCCTCCGGCGTGAACCCTGCCGGAAAGATGGCGAGATGCCGCAGCAGGGATTTTTCCCCCTCGGACAGAAGCTCATAGCTCCAGTCGAGCACGCCAAGCAGAGTCCTGATGCCGTGGGGCGGGGTGACGAAGACCGCTGGTCAGAACCGCGAAGCGATCGCCCAGGCTATTGGCAATATACGCGACGCCAAGCGTGGCGGTGCGGGCGGCTGCGAACTCGATTGCGAGCGGTATGCCGTCGAGGTGGCGACAAATCTCGGCAATCACCCGTAATTCCTCGGCGCGAGGCGTGAAATCGGAATTCGACGCCGTGGTCCGCGCGACGAACAATTGCACCGCGCTGTGATCCCGAATGACGTCGGGTTGGTCCTGCTCGATCGTGGGCACCTCAAGTGGCGGGAGGGGATAGATGACCTCGCCCTCGATGCGTAAGGCTTCGCGACTTGTCGCGAGAATCGCGATCCTGGGACACAGGCGAACACATGTGTTCGCCATTTCCGCTGCCGCTTGGACGACGTGCTCGCAATTGTCCAGCAGCAATAGAAGACGCTGGTTTCCAACAGCTCGCGCGATCTTTTCCGCTGAAATCTGCTTGCCATTTCCTGGCAGGCCAAGAGCGCGAGCCACGGCGGATCGCACGAGCGCGGGATCGGCGAGCGGCGCCAGTTCGACCAGCCAGCCACCGTCAGGAAAATCGCCAAGCACGCGACGCGCGACGTTCAAAGCAAGGCTCGTCTTTCCGATCCCACCGGTTCCGGTCACGGTCACCACGCGATGCGTGGCGATGAGGTCCCGCAACCGGGCCACCGCCGCCGCCCGACCCAACAGCAGGGTGGCGGTCGCGGGAAAGTTGGATGCTGGCGTTTCCCCGTCCACCCCTATCTGCCGCAGACTGACCGGCGACGGCATCGCGCCGTCGTGCCGCAGGACGGCCCATTTCCCGAACAGCAGAAAGCCGCTGCCGGGCTTGCTCTTCAATGTTGTCCAATAGGGGCCGAGGGCTTCACGCACCGTAGTGGCCTACCTGGCGATGGTAGGGATCATAATAATCACTCGAGCCGCGCCCCCCAACAGGCAAAACAGGCCGGCCAGCAGATGACGGCACCGTCACCGTCGATCCGATCCATCGCTTGCTTTCGCGTTATTGTCCTCGGAGACGAAGTGGAGCCGCGGTTGACACTGCGATGATCCAGATGGTCAATCGCATCGCACCGACAAAGATCACATTATGGACCACCAGGGATGTCTCCGGACCTCATTCGATCGGTCTACGTCTCAGACGAGTGTGAAATTGACCTTGCACGCCGTGAACTTCGGGTCTCCGGGTCACCCGTACCAGTTGGTGGCCGGGCCTTTGAGATAATCGAAGTCCTGGCCGAGGCAGCCGGTGAACTTGTCACCAAGGACGAACTGATGAATCGCGTCTGGCCTGGTGCGATTGTCATGGATAATACGCTCCAGGTTCATGCGGTGGCAGTCCGCAAGGCACTCGGCCCCTATCGAGGCTTGCTGAAGACCGAAGCCCGCCGAGGCTATCGCCTGCTCGGCAGTTGGTCGGTCCGGCGTCAAGACGCGGCACGGCAGCCAATAGGCCTCCAGCGGATAGACGTAAGCGGTGAACCGCCGCGAACCAATTTCGTAGCTTCTGTTACCCGTCTCGTTGGCCGGGCAGCGGCAGCGCAGCGGCTGCGGGACCTTGTTTCCGCCTACCGTGTCGTGACGCTGACCGGGCCAGGCGGCATCGGAAAAACCTCACTCGCAATGGAGGTCGCGCGCCGTGTCCTCGGCGAATTCGCCGACGGCGGTTGGCTTGTCGAGTTGGCGTCACTTTTGGATCCCGACCTCGTGCCGTCGGCAGTTGCCAGTGCGCTCGGCTTGAAGATCGGCGGCGAAACGATTTCCCCCGGGTCCGTCGCGCGGGCAATCGGCGAACAGCGTCTCCTGCTGGTGCTCGACAACTGCGAGCACGTCATCGATGCGGTGGCAAACCTGACGGAGGTGCTCGTGCGGCAATGCCCGCACATCACGATACTGGCGACGAGCCGCGAAGTTCTGCGGATCCATGGTGAGTTCGTCTATCGCGTTCCGCCGCTCGAAGTGCCGGCCGCGGAAGCGGCGGACCCGGATCACATCCTGGGGCACAGCGCGGTGGAGCTGTTCATCGCCAGAACGCAGGCGCTGGAGTTCAGACTTCGTGCCGCGCGCCGAGGACCTGCCGACGATCGCCGCCATCTGCCGGCGGCTCGACGGCATACCACTTGCCATTGAGTTCGCCGCGGCGCGCGCCGCCACGCTCGGCATTCAGCAGGTTGCCATAGGCCTGGGCGATCGCCTTGCGCTGTTGACTGGTGGACGCCGTACCGCGCTGCCACGGCATCGGACGCTGCGGGCGGTGCTCGATTGGAGTTATGAGTTGCTGCCGGAGGCGGAACGGCTGTTGCTGCGTCGCCTGGCCGTGTTCGTCGGCGGGTTCACGTTGGAGGCGACGCAATCGGTTGCCGCCGATCCGGCTGACGACACATCGGACGTCGTCGGCTCGGTCGCCAACCTGGTCGCAAAGTCCCTCATTTCAGTGAACGCGAACAGCGAAACATCGCTCTATCGACTGCTCGATACGACGCGTGCCTACGCCCTCGAAAAGCTCACCGAGAGCGGCGAGCTGGAGCAAATCGCGCGCCGCCATGCGGCGTGACGATCGTGGTCTCCTCGAACGCGCGGGCGCCGAAGCCGAGACGAAGCCGCTCCAGGAGTGGCTCGCAATGTACGGCCGTCAAATCGATAACGTCCGCAAAGCGCTGGACTGGGCGTTCTCACCCCAGGGGAATGCGACACTGGGCGTTGCCCTGACGGTGGTCGCGCTGCCACTCTGGATGCATTATTCACTCATGACCGAGTGCCGGTCGCGCGTCGAACAGGCGCTGTCGGGTCTGCCGCCGCCCGGTCCGGCGCGGGATCAGCGTCTCGAGATGCAGCTCTGCCACGCCTTGGGCGCGGTGCTGCTGAATATCGATACGTCCGTGTCAGAAATGGAATTGGCGCTCAATACCGCGCTTGGAATTGCCGACGCCCTCGACGAGACCGACTATCGGCTGCGCGTCTTGTGGTGCCTGTGGTGTCACGCCCTCAATCGCGGCACCTTCCGCGAGGCCCTGGCGCTGGCCGATCGGTTTTGCGACGTCGCAAAGAAGTCGCCCGATCCCGTCGATCCGCTGACGGGGGTGCGGATGCGCGGCATCGTGTTCCATTTTCTTGGCGACCAGGATAATGCGCGCCGCCTGATCGAGTACATGCTGAGCCGCTACGTCGCCCCAGTTCACCGCGCCCACATCATTCGCTTTCAATTCGATCAACTGATCACGGTTCGCAGTTTTCTCATCCAGATCCTGTGGCTACAGGGGTTCGTCGATCAATCGTCTAAATTGAACGAGGCCAATGTGGAGGACGCTTCGGCGTTCGATCACACCATGACCCTCTGCAACGCCCTCACCAAGTGCGCCTGCCGGTTTTCGCTTCTGGCCAATGACTTGCCGGCTGCCGAACGCTTCATCGACATGCTGCTGGCGCGATCCGCACGTGATGGCCTGCCGATGTGGCACGCGTGGGGGAATTGCTTCAAGGCCATTCTGCTGATCAAGCAGGGCGCCATTGGCGCCGGGCTGAACCTGCTGCAAACGACGCTGGGAACCTTGCCTCCGAATCGCTTCTCTTTGCGTTATACGTGGATCCTCGGGGAGTATGCTGCCGGATTGGGCCAGGCGAACCGGATCGCCGATGGACTTCGCGCGATCGACGAGGCACTCGAAATGGCCGAACGCGACGAGGAGCTTTGGTGCATCTCCGATCTTCTGCGGATCAAGGGTGAACTCGTCAGTGTGGAAGGCGGGACGGCCGCGGAGCATCGCGCCGAGCAACTTTTCTTGCGGTCGATCGAATTCGCGAACCGGCAAAAGATGTTGTCGTGGGAACTTCGCGCCGCGATCAGTCTGGCGCAATTGCACCGAAGGCAGGGTCGCCAATCCGAAGCGCGTCAACTCCTGGGTTCGGTCTACGGCCGCTTCAGTGAGGGTTTCGAGACCGCGGATTTGCGGACGGCGAAGAGGATCATCGACGAATTGTCGTGAGACCATCGGTGACACCCTGCTGGCCGCCCCCCCGCGTCATGGCCTGCCCGCGGGCGCTTGACTTGAGGGCAGGCCGTGACAGGGGGGCCGGTGACCCAGTGGCCCGGGCAGGCTTCGCCCCGGCCCGGCGCATGCGCGACACAGTGGGAACCCATTCGGCACGCCCATGCCGTCAGACGGAGCTTGCTGGCGAAGCGAAGCAATCCTCCTCGCGAGATCCGGCATTAGGTAGTAAACGCCACAAAGAATCGTCATCCCCGCGCAAGCGCTAGGGGATGACGGTGTGGTTGCAGTGAATGCCGGCCAAGTGGCGTTTGCTACATAGTACCCGGTGAGATCGCGGGAACCTCACGTGGGAGATTGCTTACCCCAGCCTGCGCCGGGGTCGCAATGACACTGGAACGCCGACACTGGAAGGCCGGCCAGGCAGCGTCGGGCTCGCAGTCGCGGCTGAACGCGCAGCATCAGGTGTCAGGACCGCAATACCAGGCCTCCCCCTTGCGCCGCCCCCGGCCCTCGTGTATCACGCCCTCAGTTGCAACTCATTCGCAATTGCTTTTCGAGGGCCGAGCAGCATGTTCGTCAGCCTGATCATCGTGTTCCGCGAGGCGATGGAAGCCGGCCTGATCGTGGGCATCGTCCTTGCGGCGACCGAAGGCGTTCCCGGCCGGGGCCGCTGGATCGCCGGCGGCATCGCCGCCGGGGTCGGGGGCGCCAGCCTGGTGGCGATGTTTGCAGCCGCTTTGTCCAACGCGTTCGAGGGCGCCGGACAGGAGGTGTTCACCGCCGCCATCCTGTGCTTCGCGGTTGTCATGCTGAGCTGGCACATCCTGTGGATGTCGCGCCACGCACGTGCCATGGCCGCCGAGTTGCGTCAGGTGGGACAGGCGGTGCGGCTCGGCCAACGCTCGCTCGCCGCGCTGGCGGTCGTCGTCGCCGTCGCCGTGATGCGGGAGGGCGCGGAGGTCGTCCTGTTCCTCTACGGCATCGTCGTGGCAACGCACACCGCCCCTCTGGCGTTGACGACCGGCGGTGTCGCCGGACTGGCGCTGGCCTGCGCCACCTCCTGGCTGCTGTATCGCGGCCTGGTCATCATCCCGCTGCACCGCCTGTTCCAGGTCACCAACGGCCTGATCGCGCTGCTCGCCGCCGGCATGGCCGGGCAGGCCGCCGCCATCCTGCATTCCGCCGACCTGCTGCCAGGCTGGGGCGAGCAATTGTGGAACACCAGCTTCATCCTCGCGGACGACAGCTTCCTCGGGCGCAGCCTGCACGCGCTGGTCGGCTACTCTGCCCGGCCGTCCGGCATTCAGCTCGCAGCCTGGCTCGCCACACTGCTGCTGCTGTCCGGCGGCTCCCGCGCCCTCAGCCGTCCGCGCGCGCGTTCCGTTGCCGTTGCCGTCGCGGCGTTGCTGGCAGTCGCCGCAGCAGCCCGCGCCGACGACTTGCCGACCCTGGTGTTTCACAACCACCGCTTCGAGCCGGACCACATCCAGGTGCCGGCCAACGCTAAATTCCAGTTGCACGTGAAGAACACTGACGACACCGCCGACGAGTTCGAAAGTGTCGACCTCAACCGAGAAAAGCTGGTGGCGCCAGGTCAGACCATCACCGTGTTCCTGGGACCGCTGTCGCCCGGCGAATACAAGTTCTTTGGCGACTTCCATCAAGACACCGCGCAGGGCGTGCTGGTAGCAAAATGAACAGGTTTCTGGTGGGACTGGCAGCGGCGCTGGCAATGCTGGCCCCGCTCGGGGCCGCGCGCGCTGATTACCACGTGGTGTCGCCCTACGAGATCGATCTTGGCGAGCTGGAAATCGAGAACAACAGCTCGCTCTCGGTCGATCATCGGTTCGGAATTGGCGGGTTGCAGAGCTACACGCTGGAGCTGGGCACCGGCCTGACGCCGTGGTGGCACAGCGAAGTGGAGCTCGGCTTCGACAACAATCCGAACCTGGGCCAGCCGACCATCGTGACCCAGGTGGTGTCGGAGAACATGTTCCAGTTGACCGAGCCGGGCGAATACTTCGTCGATACCGGCTTCTACATCGAGTACGGCCAATCGACGACGCGCGGCGCCTATGCGGCGTCCAACGAGGTGACGTTCGGGCCGGTGTTCGGCAAGGACATCGGCCGCACGACCGAGACGCTGAACCTGTTCTTCACCCGGCAACTCGGCCCGGACCAGACCAGCCAGGGCCTGGACTTCACCTATGCCTTCCAGGCCCGCTGGAATCTCTGGGCGCCGATGTCGCCGGCGATCGAGGTTTATGGCGACACCGGCACGCTGGGCAGCACACCGGGATTTTCCCGCCAGCAATTGCTGACCGGACCGGTCGGGGTCGGCCGGCTGAACCTGAACGAGATTGGCCTCGGCCGTGCGGGGCAGATCAAGTACGAGGTCGGCTGGCTGTTCGGCGCCACGCCGGCCACCGCCCGCGGCACGCTGCGCTGGCGGCTGGAACTGGAAATCCCGTTCTGACGGTCAGAGCAGGCTGCGCAGGTAGGACCAGAAGGTTGGCTCGGGTGGAGGAACGAACGGCGCGGCATCGCCTAGTTCGACGGTGACGTCCGGATGTTCCTTGTTATCGGAACGCGCGACCCGGAAGCGAATGCGACGCCAGTTCATGCCGGATGCATCGACGTTGCCCCGGATTTCCGCGACTTCGGCAACGCACTCGCGCACAGTGCTGAAGTAGCCGCCGGATAGGGTCGTAAAGTCGTGCAGGAACACGCTTTGCAGGTGAAATTGTTCCTGCAGAACGCGATACACCTGGCCCTGTGCCGGGTCGCTGTCGCAGGCAGCAGCCGCGTCCTCGTGCGCATACAGCGCCACGCCCGCCAGCGCTGCGACGGCGACACAAACGATGGATTGGGTCATCCGCGTGATCACTTCACCGAACTCCTGGGCATCGTCAGTGCCCAACTGCCGATACGGCGAGGTTGCCGCGCTGGCGCATCGCACCACGTCGCGTGGGCCGGTGCAAAGCATGGTGTCCTGATGACCTCCAATCACGGTGACATCGCGCCGGCAGGGTCCCGGCCACTCCAGTCCAAACGTCTGGTGACCACCATGATGACCGACAGCGCAACGAACAATGCAATCGTTCCAACCAGCAGGGCAAACGTCTCCAAACTCAGCACGACGTAGAGGAAACCGAACAGCGCGCCGAGCATGCCGGCGAATATCACGGCCAGCCGCGCAGACCTCACGACCGACAAGGTGTAGAATGAAGCCTGGGCCATGACGGCAATCGTGCTGAGCACGTAACCGACGGTGAAGCCGAGCGGTTCGGCGAGCGCGATCAACAGCAGCGCGAACAGCGATACCGACAGCCCGAGCAATGCGTATTGCGCCAGATGGATGCGCACGCGGCTGGCCGCTTCAAACATGAAATACGTCAGGAACGAGAGTGCCAGGAAAAGCGTGCCGTACTTGGCGGCGCGGCTGACCATCAGGTAGGTCGGCACCGGCTCCAGCAAGTCCACGCCCACCAAGGTGTCGGCACTGGTCCCGATCGAGCGGCAGAGCAGCGACGGTGTTGAGCTGAAATGCCAACCACTGGAGATAGCATCGCCGCCGATCTGCCAATTGGCATGGAAGCCGGCATCATCGATCCCATGACTCAGCGGCAAGGTGCTTCCGGTAAAGCCGGGCGTGCGCCATGGCGCCGACACATGCAGGTCGATTTGCTGCCCATAGGGGAGAAAATTGAAGGATTGCGTGCCGTGCAGCACCAGGCTGGTGTGGAACGGTATGGTGGTGCCCACAACCGGTTTGCCGATAACCTGCGCCGAAGCGAAGACGCTCCCGCCGCAGGAGCCTTTCATGGTCTGGACCGTTTGCTGCACGCCATGACCGCCCAGCTCCGCTGCGCTGGAAGCCGGCTGGCCACGCAGATCGGTGGCGGAAGTTACCAAAACGGCCTCGTCCCAAAGCAGGTCGGTCGGCGATCGGCCATCCATGCCGATATGCGGAATCGTGAACGTGCCGCTGAAATCCAACGACACCGTGTAGACCACGGCATGGAACAGCCCACGCCGGCGCGTTTCCGGCTCCAGTTTCGCCGCTATCGAGAGTTGGCTTGCCGGAATTTGCACCCACTTCCGGTTTTCTCGCAGAGTATCCGCCGGATGTTCGCCGGGGGCGGACAGCACATACGGGACAGCCAAGACTGGTCCCGACACGGTTTGCGCCGGTCCCCAGCTATGGCGGAACTCGGTCAGGACGTCGTTCTGCCGCGCCTGTCGCTCTTCGATCAAGCCAGACACCATAAAAAGCGGAATCTGCATCAGCAGCAGCAGCGCGAGGATCAGCCCGGACTTCCCGGCCGGCGAGGCCGTCCAGCCGAACGAACGGGGCGGTGCGGGATTGGTCGGTTCTGTTGCGGTCATCTGACATGCTCCATTGTTGTTGCGGAGCAAGGTGACGCAAGGCGGTGCAAGCGGGATGGAAGCCGCGCGCAAGGACCGTGACAATCCGGTGCAGATTGTGTGCAATCGGCGCCATGCCGCCGCCACCTGCCAGCAATCCGCCGAAGATACTGATCGTCGATGACGACCCGGCAATCCGCGACGTGGTGCGTTTCGCTCTGGCACGCGCGGGTTTCGTCACGACCGAGGCAGCGGACGGGCGCGCCGCACTGGAACGTTTCGAGGCTGAAGGTGCCGACCTCGTCGTCCTGGATGTAATCCTGCCAGAGCTGGATGGCATCGAGGTGTGCCGGGCGCTGCGTCGCACCAGCCAGGTGCCTATCCTGTTCCTGTCCTCGCGGGATGAGGAGGTGGACCGCATTGTCGGACTCGAAATCGGCGGCGATGACTATCTGGCCAAGCCATTCAGTCCGCGCGAACTGATTGCTCGAATTCGTGCCGTGCTGCGGCGGATTGCGCCGCAGCCGATGCAATCCGATGCCAACCCGGGTCGAGCCCAAAAATTGCAACACGGGCGACTGGTCATCGATCTGGAAAGCCTGCGCGCGCGCTGGGATGGGCAGGAGGTGGTGCTGACCGCGACCGAGTTGGGCATTCTGCGCACGCTTCTGGCTCGTCCCGGCCGGGTGTTCTCGCGCGACGAACTGATGGATCGCGCCTATGCGACAGAGCATGTGGTCAATGACCGGACGATCGACAGTCATGTCAGACGGGTTCGCGCCAAGTTCGCCTCGGTCGGCGCGGCGCCGATCGAGACGTTGGCCGGCTTCGGCTATCGCCTGGGACCGTGCGTCTGAACCTGATGCGGGTAAAGCGCTTCAAGGTGCATCCGCTGCGCCTGCGAACCGTTCTGCTGTTGAGCAATCTCGCCATTCTCGCGTTGCCCGTGGCCGGGCTGTGGGCGCTGCGGCTTTATGAAAGTGCCTTGCTGCGGCAAACCGAATCCGGTCTGGTCGCGCAGGCCGCCGTCCTGGCCAGTATCTTCCGCGAGCAATTGCACATTCCGTCCGACGCGGGCGCGCCTGGCACCCCGCCGCAGCCGGCGCCCGCGGCGCTGCAAATGGCACGACGTCACGGGCTGGATTTCGCGTTGGACCCGATCCTGCCACCCGAGCCCGATGATGCGCCGGGACCGCCGGCCGATCCGGCCGCAGCCGCAGTGGGACCCACGCTGACCCCGGTGCTGCGCGACGCGCAGTTGGTGACGCTCGCCAGCATCCGCCTCACCGATCGGCACGGCGTGATCGTAGCCACCACGGGCGGCGATCTGGGGCGTAGTCTGCTGGGCTGGACCGAGGTCGCGCGCGTGTTGGCCGGCGAACCGATCGTCAGCACCATGCACCGGCGGGACCCAGCGCAGGACGTGCCAGGCGGGATCAACCGTACCGCAGGACTGCGGGTGTTCGTGGCGCTGCCGGTGGCGGATGCCGCGGGCGGCGTGGCGGGTAGCGTCGTGCTGTCACGGACCCCGGCTTCACTGGGCGAAACTATTTGGGGCAAGCGTTACGCGCTATTGGAACTGAGCCTGGTTCTGATCGCTGGTGGCGTACTGCTCGCAGCCGCAATCTCTCGCATGGTGACCCGGCCGCTGAGTGTCGTCGTGGCGCAGGCGCAAGCCGTCGCAGCCGGCGGCACAATGGGTACACTCGGTCGTCCCGGTACGCGCGAGGTCGCGGAATTGTCGTTCGCCATCGCCCGCATGGCGGACACGCTTGAGAAGCGCGCGGAGTACATCAGAGGCTTTGCCGCAAGCGTCTCGCACGAGTTCAAGACTCCGATGACGGCGATCAGAGCCGCCGCGGAATTGCTGGATGATCATGCCGCCTCGATCTCGCCCCAGGAGCGGCAGCACTTGCTCCAGGTGGTATCGAAGGGTGTCGCACGCCTCGAATTGCTGGTTCGCCGCCTGGTCGAGTTGGCGCGCGCGGACATGCTGGGTGTCGGGACCGGCAGGGAAGCCGTTGCCGCTATCGACGTTGTGCTGGCCCGTGTCGCGGACCGCTTCCGGAACCGCGGTATCACCGTGATGGTTACGGGCGCCGCGGGATTTGTCGCGCTGCCGGGTGATGCGTTGGACGCCCTGCTGACGAGCATGCTGGAAAACGCCGCCACCCACGCAAGCGGCGCGGACGTCCGGATTTCAGCCGAAACCGTTGGCCGCGAGGTGCACATCACGGTGCGGGACAATGGGCCCGGGATACCGCCAGCCCATCGTGACCGCATCTTCGAACCGTTTTTTACCACCTCTCGCGCCGAGGGCGGAACTGGCCTTGGGTTACCGATCGTGCGTGCCATTGCCGAGAGCGTCGGCGGAAGTGTCGTCTTGTTGCCGGCGGCGGCGGGGACGGAGTTCCTGATCAGCCTTCCAGCCGCCGCATACTTCGCTGCGTAATTGCTTCCGCGAGTGGCGCGATGCGGGCAATCCCGCCCGCTGCACGCGACCTGCCGCCAATCTTGCGCATGGTGGTTTCGATCGCGGTCATGCCGGTGAACGTCAGCCCGAGCGATAACCATCGACGAGAAATCAGAAACGGGCCCGCCACTGCCGGCGAGCCCGTCATTCACTGTCGTGAGGCTGCCACCGTCACGCGGCAGGCACCGCCGTCCATACCCCCGGAATTGAGCCGGGGCGTAGCGCAGGGATCAGCCGAGAGTGCGCAGCACTTCCTCGTCCGAGGGGAACCGGCCGGTCGCCTTCTTGGAGTAGGCGAGCCTGCCGTCCACCGTGACCTCGAAGACGCCACCGCCGCTCCGCTTCAGGTTTACCTGAGCGCCGGGTTGCGTCTTCATGATCAGGTCCCGCGCCTCACGGGCGCGCGGTTCGTAGCCTCACTGACCGCAATATTCGATTTGCACCTGCATGCGGGGGAACTCCTCTGCTGTGGATACCGACGCCAGGGTGACAGGCCGGGTGGGCATTCCGCAAGTGCTGGGGCAACGGCCACCCGCATTGTGTGGCCCAGCCCGCTACGCCACGCGTTCCCGGTGGCGAATTGCCGTAATTTCAGGCAAACTGCCTTGCATGAACGAACCTCGAATCATCCCGGTCATCCTGTCCGGCGGCTCCGGCACGCGCCTGTGGCCGGTCTCACGCGAGAGCTTCCCCAAGCAGCTCTGGCCGCTAACGTCCGACCGCACCCTGATGCAGGAGACCGCGTTGCGCGCCCGAGGCCCCGGGTTCGCTCCGCCGATCGTCGTGTGCAATCACGAGCACCGGTTCCTGATCGCCGAACAACTGCGCGCCGCGGGCGTCGCGGACGCGCGTCTGTTGCTGGAACCGGTAGGCCGCAACAGCGCTCCGGCGATCGCCGCCGCCGCCGTGCTGGCGGCCGAGACCGACCCGGACAGTCTGCTGTGGATGCTCGCCGCCGATCATGCGATTGCCGACATCGAGGCACTGCATCGCGCGCTGGATGTTGCCGCGGTGGCGGCTCGCGCCGGCAAGTTCGTTACGTTCGGCATGCATCCCACCGGTCCGGAAACCGGCTATGGCTACATCGAGCGCGGCGACCCTCTGCGTGACGCCCCGGGCGTGCACGCCGTCGCCCGCTTCGTGGAAAAGCCCGATGCCGCGACCGCCGCGCGCCTGGTCGCCGACGGGCGGCATCTGTGGAACTCCGGCATGTTCGTGTTCACCGCCCGCACCTTGTTGCAGGAGCTGGAGACGCACGCACCGGACGTGCTGCCCCCGGTGCGTCGGGCGGTGGCGGCGCGGCGCAGCGACCTCGACTTCATCCGGCTGGATGAGGCGGCGTTCACCGCCGCGCCCTCGATCAGCCTGGACTATGCGGTGGCCGAGCGCACGCTGCACGCCGCCGTGGTGCCGGCGGATATCGGCTGGTCCGACGTCGGAAGCTGGAGTGCGCTGTGGGACCTGGGTGAACGCGACGCCGCCGGCAATGTCTCCGTCGGCGACGTCGTGCTGGAGAACGCGCGCAACTGCTACGTCCGCAGCGACGGCATGCTGGCCGCAGTGGTGGGGCTGAACGACGCCGTGGTGGTGGTGACCAAGGATGCCGTGCTGGCGATGCACCGCGACCAGGCGCAGGACGTGAAGAAGGTGGTCGATCGCCTGAAAGCCGCCCACCGGCACGAGGCAGTGGCGCATAACCGCCTGTACCGGCCTTGGGGATTCTACGAGACCCTGATCCTGGGCGACCGCTTCCAGGTGAAGCGCATCGTGGTAACGCCCGGGCATCAGTTGTCGTTACAAAAGCACTTCCATCGTGCCGAGCACTGGGTGGTGGTCAACGGCACCGCCCGGGTGACGCGCAACGACGAGGTGCTGATCGTGCACGAGAACGAAAGCGTCTACCTGCCCATGGGCTGCGTGCATCGGCTGGAAAACCCGGGCAAGATCCCGCTGACCCTGATCGAGGTCCAGTCTGGCGCGTATCTCGGCGAGGACGATATCGTGCGCCTGGAGGACACCTACGGCCGGAGCTGACACAAACGCCACTTGCCGGCATTCACCGAAACCACGCCGTCACCCGGAAAGAATCGTCATCGGCGCAAGAATCGTCATCCCCGCGTAGGCGGGGACCCATGCCGCTTGGGTCCCCGCATGCGCGGGGATGACAATTCATTCGGGGATGACAATTCTTTCCGCGATGACAATTCTTTCGGGAAGCGGGAGGCGCTTCGTCACTCCGGATCCGGTCCCTCCACGGCCGCGTAGCCACTTCCGAACGCCGCATCGCGTTGCTGGAACGCGTATTTCACCCCGTGCGTCCGCATCGTTTCGCGGAACGCCCGAGCCTTCGGCGCCAGATGCCCACGTGCATCGATTTCCGAACCGATGCGTTGCAGCGTGCGCGCGCCCATCAGTTCCAGACCGAGATTGACCAGCCGCTTGTTGGCCGACAGCAGATGCGGATCGACCAGCCCCATGCGATCGGCGAGCCGCATCACCTCGGTCTCCAGCGCCGCCGCCGGCACCGATTTCAACGCCAACCCGATCCGCGCCGCATCCTTGCCGGTCAAACTGTCGCCGGTGAGTAGCAGCCGCTTCGCCCATTGCGGTCCACAATGATACAGCCACATCGAGCCGGGCGGCGTGCCCAGGTCGCGCACCGGGGGAAATCCGATCCGCGCATTATCAGCCACCATCACCATGTCGCAGAACCACGCGAGTTCGGTGCCGATGCCGATGCAGGTCCCATGCACCTGCGCGATCACCGGCTTGTGCATATCGAACAGCGCGATCCGCATGCGCTGCCCTTGCTCTAACCGCCAGACGTCGTCATCGATTTCCTGCCGCCCGCGATACTCCGGCCCGCGGCCGCTGGAATACTCCGATAGATCGGCGCCGGCACAGAAATGCGGCCCGGCGCCGCGCAGCACCACGCAATGCACTGCGTTATGTTCGTCCGCCTCCAGCAACGCCGCATTCAGCTCGCGCAGCAGCCTGCCACTCAGCGCATTGCGTTTTTCAGGCCGGTTGAGCGTGATAACAGCGGTGGTGCCCTGCACCACGTAGGTGATGTCCTCGAAGTCCATGGCGTTGCCCTCCCCAGGTTGCCGCTGCCGCAATCAGAGGCGTACAGTCGGCGCAACGCAACACCCGGGGAAACGCCGCCATGAAGATCGCCCGCATCGAGACCTTCCTGTTCGATCCTGGCACGGCCAAGAATCTGCTGTTCTGCCGCGTGGAGACGGAAAGCGGCCTGCATGGCTGGGGCGAGGCCTACGTCACGCCCGGCAAGGAACCGGTGATCGAACACCTGCTGCAGCACATGGGGAAATACATCATCGGCCGCAGTGCGTTCAACATTCGCCATACGGCGCAAGTGCTGTTCGACGATTTCGCAATGCGCCGCGCATCGCTGGATCTGCTGTCGGCCTGGAGTGCGATCGAGATCGCGCTGTGGGATATCGTTGCGAAGCACGCCAACCTCCCACTGTACAATCTGCTAGGTGGCGCGTCGCGTGAGAGGATCAAGGTCTATGCCAATGGTTGGTCCAGCGGCAGCGAAACGATAGAGCAAAATCTGGAGCGTGCGCTGAAGGTGAAGGCGATGGGTTTCACGGCGCTGAAATGGGATCCGTTCCCTGGCCCATGGCGCAGCTTCATCCATCGCGAGGACGAGGACCACGTCGTGCGCTACGTGAAAGCGATGCGCGAGACGCTGGGCCCGGACTTCACCTTGTTGGTGGAGGCGCACCGCCGCCTGGCGCCGATGCACGCCATTCGCATCGGCCGGCGAATTGCGGAATACGATATCGGCTGGTACGAAGAACCCTGCCTGTGCGACAACATCGAACTCGTCGCGGAAGTCCGCCACGCGCTGCCGGGCGTGCCTGTTGTCACCGGCGAGGCGATCTATTCCAAGGAAGCCTTCGCCCAGGCCCTGGCGGCGCGCGCCGCCGACATCATCAACCCCGACATCTGCAACTGCGGCGGCATCTCCGCGATGCTGGATATCGCCGCGATGGCACAGCCGCATGCGGTGGCCGTGGCGCCGCACAACTATAATTCCACCCTGGTCGGGCTCGCGGCGACGGTGCAGCTTTCGGCGCTGATCCCGAATTTCTGGATCGCCGAGTGCTTCATCAACCTCAAGCCCGCCTGCGATGAAATCGCCATCGCGCCGCTGGTGGTGCAGGACAGCTTCGTCGAACTTCCCACCACCCCCGGTCACGGCATCGACATCGACGTGGCGAAGCTGCGGGCGCACCCCTACCGAGACATGGGCTCGCGCACCGGCAAGAGCCTGCGCAGCCACACCGAAGAGTTCCCGCGCAAGAACTATGTGGTGGGTGCGACGCGCACGGGATACTGACCCAAGATAACCTCTCCCGCGGGAGCGGGAGAGGTCGAGACGCGCAGCGGCGAGGGTGAGGGTGATCGGGTCGCCCCGAAGCATTCTTTTGCAGCGTGCGCCGCAGCGATTACCGCATCGTCGACAGTCCTGTGCTAGACCTTTCAACCTCCTCACGGGAGCACCGCTGTGCCCAAGTCCTTTGTGCCGCCCGAATTGCTCGATCCCGTCGTGGCCTATTTCCAGCCGCGGCGTGTGATCCTGTTTGGCTCGGCGGCACGCAGCGAAGCCGGCCCGGACAGCGATATCGACTTGCTCGTGGTGCTGGACGATGACACACCAAAGGAAAAGCTGACCTATCGCTCAGGGATGGAGGCCCGCAGGCCCTACAGGAGGCCGGCGGACGTGATCCCCTGCCGCGAGGATACCTACCGGCGGTTCAGCAAGATCGTCGGCACCTTGCCTTATGTCGCCCGAACCGAGGAAGTCGTCGTCTATGAGCGATGAGGCCGTGATCGAACGCCTCGCCGACTATCTGCGCGCCAGCATTCCTGCCGGCCCTGACCCGTGAAATTCTGAGGCGGCGAAATGCGTTGGCGCGGCAGGCGCCTCGCTACTGCACCGCCGCCAGCCGCTGATGCGCCGGCACCTCCAGTTTGAAGAACCGCGCCGCGTTCAGCCCCAGGATCTTCGCGCGCTGCGTCTCGTCCAGCATCGGCATGGTGCGCTCGATCGCCTCGGCGGAATGCGGCCAGGTGCCCTCATGATGCGGGTAGTCGTTCGCCCACATGAAGTTGTCCGTCAGCCCGTAGCGTTCGGCGAGGAACAACCCAGCCGGATCCTCCTGGAACGTTGCGAAGCCATGCGCGCGATAATAATCGCTCGGCAGGCCCTGCAGCTTTGGCCGCACCCACATGTGGTGCTTGCGATACGCCTCGTCCATCGCGTCCAGCAGCCACGGCACCCAGCCGATACCCGCCTCCACCGTCGCAAACCGCAGTTTCCCGAACCGCTCCAGCACACCCGACGCACATAAATTCGCCACCGGCTCGATCGTCGGCGACAGCGAGTGCGTCACGTAGTTGATCACCGCCCCGCCATTGCCGCGCGACGCCCGCGGATCGCGCCCCGTCGAGACATGGAACGTGATCGGCAGATCCGTCTCCTCGATCAGCGCCCACATGGGGTCGAAATGCGGCAGGTTGTAATTCACATGATCGACGTCATGCCCGCCCCAGATCGGCTTGCACGGCAGCGTCAGCGCGCGATACCCCAACGCCGCCACGCGTTCGATTTCCGCCATCGCGCCGTCCAGGTCGCCGGTCGCAATCGCCGCCACCGGCAGCATCGCATTCGGATACGGCCCGAATTGCTCCCACGCCCAATCGTTCCACACCCGGCACTGCGCGTTGGAGAACACCGGGTCCGGCGTCGCCCACATCGCCAGTCCCTTGTTGGGAAAGATGATCTCCACATCGACACCGTCGGCGCGGTTGTCGCGCACCCGCTGCGCCGGCTCGGCACCGGCCTGCGCGCGGCGCCAGTCCTCGCCCTCAAAGCTCATGACGCGCACACGATCGGGCCGATACCCCTCGCAATAGCGCCACTGCACGCCCTTCTCGTCGGTGATGATGCGCGGCGCACGCTCGCGGTACTCAGGTGGAAGGCGCGTCGCCCACAAATCCGCCGGTTCGTTGGCGTGGCTGTCAGTGGAGACCATGAAGTATTTCTTGGGATCCCCCACATGCGCAGTGCGCTGCCAACCGGCATGGCCCGGCGTCTCCAGCCGCCATAGATTTGGGGCGTTGATCGCAGCTTCGCTCATGGCATCCTCCGTTCCTGGGCTTGATGTCGTCATGGGACTACCCTTGGGTATACGACACTACCTGGAAGTCGCATCCGGTCAAAGGCCTGTATCACGCCGATTGTCTTGCCGCCCGACCTGCGGCATAAGCTCCGCATCATGTCCTTCGTCCTGACCGCAAGTCCCGACGCTCCCCAACCACCCCACCGCGGTGGGGCGATGAGGCGCGTCCGTTGAACTGATCCGCCACACCGTCCCGCCGGCTTCGATTTCCTCCGGACGGGACGTGCGTGATGCGAGACTGGAAAATCCTGCTGACAACCCCGGGCTTTCGCAGCTTCTGGCTGGCGCTGATGAGCGACGGCCTGGGAACCTGGTGCGTCATCGCCACCCTGCCGATCCTGGTCGCCGAACGCTTCGGCGCCGGCAGCGAACTCGTCATCAGCCTCGGTCTACGCATCGCGCCGCGCATCCTGCTGGCTCCCGCGGCTGGCGCAATACTGCGGCGCTACGGCGCCCAGCGCGCCGCTGTCGTGGCGACGAGCGCGACCGGTGTGCTGACCGTGCTGCTGCCTTGGTGCGGCAACTTCGTTGTGCTCCAGGTCGCGATCCTCGCGCTCGGCATCATGGACGTGTGCGTCAATCCGGCCTTGCTCGCGCTGCGCACACCGGTCACGCCTGAAGGCCTGGAGATCGCCGGCAACGCGCTGTTTTTTTCCGCCGACCGGCTGGCGAAGTTCGCCGGACCCGCGCTCGCGGGGCTTGCGGTCACCGCCGGATTCGCCATCGCCTATCTCGGCTTCGGCATCGCGCTGTTGCTGGCCGCCGGAATCATCCTGCGCCTGCCCGCGACCCCGCTTCCGAACGACGCCCAACCAAGGCAGAGCGCATCCATGCTGGCCGTGTTGCGAGACTTCGTCGCCATGCTCCGCCACGACCCAATACTAATCGCGCTACTGCTCTGTGCCGTGCCCTACATGGTGACGTTCGGCGGCATGCGGCCCTTCCTGTTCTGGGCCAACGCCGAATGGTTCGGCGCATCGAACGATACATGGACTGTGTTGCTGACAGCGCAAGGGGTCGGAGGCATCGCCGGCGTGTTGCTGTCAGGTTTTTTCAGCCGAGCCATGCTGCGCGCGATATCGGTTTATGAATTGATGCTGGTCGCCAGTCTGCTGGAAGGTCTGTCGCATGTCGCTCTGCTGTTCGCCACCGGCACGATTAGCGCGGTAGTCATGCTGGTTCTTGGCGGCATACCGGAAATGCTAGGCTACGCCACCTGGTTCGCCTGCATTCAGGAACGCTTGCGGCCGGACCGGCAGGCGCTGTTCTACACCATGCAGCAGCCGCTACTGGACTCCGCGTTCGCGCTTGGGGTCGCCTCGGCCGGTCTGCACGCGCAAGGCCTCATGACGCTGGGCGCCTACTGGGCGGTGTTATCACTGTTCTCCACGCTGCCTGTCGTCGCGCTCATGGCCGCGCACCTTCGCGCCGGCCGCGTGATTGCTCTGCCGCGCGGCTAATGGCAGCCCGCCAAACCATTGACACGTCGACCCGCTCTTGCCGTCATACCGACGAATGTCGGCATGACGTTGAGGCGGTCGTCTGCGTGTCAATGCTTAGGCGGGCTGGTATGACTCTTTCCCCGCCGCGCCGCTTGCACCGCCGTGTCGAGCGCACTGAGAAAGTGCGAACGATCCTGCTTCGTTAGCGACGCGGGCCCGCCGGTCATCATGCCAAGCTCGCGCATGTGCTGCGAAACCGCGCGTCCTGCCAGAGCGTTGCCGATATTATCCCCGCTCCAGCGCTTGCCGTTCGGAGCCAACGCATAAGCCTGCTTCTCCAGGCAACGCGAGGCCAGTGGAATGTCCGAGGTCACGCAGACATCCGCCGGCGTTATGTGTTCCGCGATCCAGTCGTCCGCCGCATCCGGCGTCGCCGGAACCGTGATCATCTGCACGTTTGGCCGGCCGCTGGGTCGGATCGGCCGCGATCCGTTCGACACCACGAACACGCTCAGGCCAAGCCGATCCGCCACGCGAAACACTTCCTCCCGCACCGGACACGCATCGCCGTCGACATAGATGTCGGTCATGACGTACGGCGATCAGCCACCCGCACCCCGCACGTATCGCTCCGCATCCTCCGCCAGCAGCAATCGCTCGCGTTGCAGCGTGGCAGCGCAATCCCGCACCGCCGCCGCATAAGCCGCCGCGTCTGCGTAACGTTCGGCCAGCGACGGGCGAGGATCTCCAACCGCCTCCCGCGCCGCACGCGTTTCCGCGAACGCCAGGAATGTGCCGTCGCGATCCGCGATTTCGCCCTCCGGGTAGGGCGCGGCATACAGGTTCCAGCCGGTGAACGTGCCTCGCGGCACGGCGATGTCGGGCAGGCGGATGCCGGCGCGTTCATTGCCGTCCGCATCCATCTGCGGCACCAGCGCACGCCAGGTTCGCGCCGGAGGCTGCGGCTGCGTCCAATCCGCCAACGGCGCCACGTCGTTCGCCACGCTCGGAGGCGTCAGACCCGGCACCGCCGGCAGCGCAATCTTCTCGGCAGCCACCAGCGTCCCATCGGCAATCCGAGGCAACCGGCTGTCCGGAGGCGCCCGATCCGTCACCACCCACTCGTCCAACGCCACCAGCAAGGCGCGGATCGCCGGCATCGGATCGTGCCAGTTGCGCGGATTGACGCACGGCCCCTTGTCGCGCGGCATCCCCGCCTTGCCGCCATGCTGCGTGCCCGCCAGCAGATAGCCGCGCACGTTCGGCGGCAGAGCAATGTCCTGCGTGCCGAGCGGATCGGTGTGCAACAGCGATGCGCCCTTCTGCCAGTATTCGGTCGACGTATTGGTCTCGATCAGCTTCGGATCCGATGCGTCCCCCCGCAGCAGCGCCCCGCTGGCGCCGCTGATCGGATCGACCAGCGTGGCCGAGGAAAATGGGAATTCGACCTCGGGGAAGTCATGGTCCTCGTGCCGGGTACGGGTGCGGAACGGCTGCGCGAACGGCGTGTTGTGGAAAACGCGGCCAATGCCGGCGACATGGGTGAACACGCCGTCGAACACGCGAGCGCCGTTCTCGTCCGCGTTGAAGCCCTGGGCGATATGGTCGCGCAGATAGCGGCCCGCCTGCGAGATGCCGAAAGCCAGAGTGTGCGTCACCGCTCGGCCCAACAGTTCGTCGCCATTCCGGCGCAGATGGCTGATCAGGTCGCGCGTCGCGGCGAAACCGATGCCCTGCACGCGCGGCTTGGACGCGTCGTAGAACAGTTCATAGATCGACCCCGGTTCCGGCATCGTTCCTTCAGGCAACAGCCGCACCGAGCGCGCATCGACAAATTCAAACGGCACCTGCCGCCGCGGCGCGGTCTGCGAACGCCGCACCGTCAGCGTCGCATTCCGGCTGGCCGCCTCGTGCGACAGCCGGAACGTCTGCAACACCCCAAGCCGCGTGCCGGACACGAACTCCTCGCGGATGCGCCTGATGATCGGCTTGTCTCCATCGCTGGCCACCGGCGCTTCCAGCGACAATCCGGTGGCTTTCGGTGCGCCCGGGTCCCACCCCGACCAGACCAGCGAATACCCCAGTCGCAGCGGGAAGGCGTTGCCCAACTCTGCCGCTGTCTGCGGCGTGTTGCCGGCCGCACCCGCGCACATATTGGCGAACAGCATGATGCGGCCGCGGTTGTTCACTTCATACAGAATGCGTCCGTTGCCGCACACCGGATCCGTCGGATGCAGGATGACGAAGTCGCTGCGGTACTCGACGCGACCGCGCGCATTGCGCGGCGCCTGGTCCAGCAACGCGATCCCTCGATTGGACGGATGCGACGGGTCCAACTCGCCGAACGCGGTGCCATTCAGCCGCGTGTAAGCGCCCGTCGCGCCGAACTCGGCGCCGGGCACAAAGCTTTCCCGGTCGCGGATTTCAATGGCTGTGATCATGTCCTGCCTCCCGATGCAGCGTCGCCGCGGAGTGCTCTTGCAACGCCTCGAATGTCAAACCCGGCACCATGTCGCGCACCACGAATCCGCGCGGCGTGACGTCTAACACCGCGAGGTTGGTGTAGACCCGTCGCACCACGCCCTTGGCGGTCAGCGGATACGAACACGACCGCACGATGCGCGATTCGCCCTCCTTCGTCAGGTGCTCCATCGCCACCCACAGCCGTTTGGCGCCAATCGCCAGGTCCATTGCCCCGCCAACCTGCTTCACCGGCTCGTCCGGAGCGCGCGCCCAGTTGGCGATGTCGCCGGTTTCCGACACCTCGAACGCGCCCAGCACGCAAAGATCGAGGTGTCCGCCGCGCGCAATGGCGAAGCTGTCGGCATGGTGCACATACGCCCCGCCGGTGCGCAGCGTGATGTGCTGCGTGCCCGCGTTGATCAGATAGGGATTGATCGCCTCTGGCGCCGGTGCAGGCCCCACCCCGATCACACCGTTCTCGGCATGGAAGATCACCTCGCGTTCGGCCGGCACGCAGTCCGATACGGCGGTCGGAATGCCGATGCCGAGATTGACGAACCAGCCCTCCGGAATGTCATGTGCGATACGGGCGGCGATGCCAATTCGATCCAGCGGTTGGAATGCGCTGTCGGCCATGCTTTCCCCTCTCACTCCGGCACGTGGATCACGCGGTGCACGAACGGGCCTGGCGTGTGCACGTGTTCGGGCGGGATGTCGCCCAACGCGACAATGTGACGCGTCTCGGCGATGGTCAGTGCCGCGCCCATCGCCATCACCGGATTCAAATTCCGCGCGCTCTCGCGATAGGTGAGGTTGCCCCAGCGGTCGGCCTGCCACGCCTCGATCAGCGCCACGTCGCCGCGGAGGGGAAATTCGAGCAGGCAATTCTTGCCGTTGATCACACGGGTTTCGCGGCCCTCGGCGAGTATGGTGTCGGCGGCCGTGGGGGTGAAGAACGCCTCGATCCCTGCCCCACCCGCGCGAATGCGTTCCGCCAGCGTGCCCTGCGGCACGATCTCCAGCTCCAGCACACCTTGCTGGAACAGGCGACCGGCCAGGCTGGCGGGACGCACGAAGCTGCACACCATCTTGCGAACGCGGCCGAGTTCCAGCAATCGCTCGATCTTGCTGCCGTCACGGCCGCCGGCGACGATCACGATCGTCAGGTCGCAGACGCCTTCCGCCGCGAGGCCATCCAGCAAGGCCGCCGGCGCGCCGACATCGCCGAAGCCGCCGACGAGCACGGTCGATCCGTCCTCGATGCCGGCCATCGCGTCTGCCATCGAGGCGACGAACTTGTCGATCATGCGGCGTATGTTCTCCGTTTCCCCGGCGCGGGCCATCCCGTCATCGCAAGCGAAGCCAACCAATCTCCCCCGAGAGATCGCACCAACTCACGCGGGAGATTGCTTCGCTGCGCTCGCAATGACGCGTTGGCCGACGGACCGAACCATCAGAATCGCCACATTAGCGAAGCGGGGTCCATCGGTCGAGGCGGCGGAGTGAACGCCGCCCGATCGCGACTTCAAAGTCGAACAAACCGCTATGGCGGCCCCCAACAATTGCCGCGTCGGTTGCCGCCCGGACTACGCGTCCCCGTCATGGCCGGCCTTGTGCCGGCCGTGACGGGGGAACGGATCGGTGTGCGGCCAATCGGGTCGTTCATTGTTCGAGACGTGATGGCTACGAATTGCTCAGCTTCTGCTTTGCCAGGAAGTAACGAATGAGAGCAGCGATCTCGTCGAGCTTCTCGTCCAGCGCGAAATGTCCGGCATCGAGGATGTGCAGTTCGGCGTCCGGAACATCGTGCTGGTAGGAGAAGGCACCGCCGACCGCGAAGGAAGGGTCGTACCCTGCCCCAGACGACCAGCATGGGCGGCCGCTTCTCGCGCATCCAAGCCTGCCAGACCGGGTACGCGGCGACGTTCGTGCGATAATCATAGAACAGATCGGATTGAATTTGATACTGTCCGGGTTTCGAGAGGTGCGCGAACTCGTCCATCCACGCATTGGGATCGTAGCGATTGACATATGGGCTGGAACCAACGTGCCGCAGCCTGGTGGTTTGCAGCGACAGGAAGTGCGGCATCACCGTGCCTTCGTAGGCGGCGCGATCCCTCCAGAATGCCTTGCGCTCATCCCAGGCAGGGCCAAGGCCAGCTTCGCTGGCAACCGCGTTCTGGATGATGATGGCCTCGACGCGATCGGGATGCGCCAAAGCCAACCGGAAGCCGACCGGTCCTCCGTAATCCTGCAGATAGAGGCTGTAGCGCGTCAGGCCCAGTGACGTGATGAAACCCTCCATCGTGCTGACGATGTGGTCGAACGTGTAGGCATAGTGGGACGGCGGCGGCGCGTCGCTCAGGCCAAAGCCCGGGTAGTCCGGCGCGACCACGTGGTAGCGGTCCGCCAACAGGGGGATCAGCGTCTCGAACATGCGGGAGGACGACGGAAAACCGTGCAGCAAAAGTATGGTCGGCGCATCCATCGGCCCGGCTTCGCGATAGAAGATGCGCACGCCGTCAACGCTGATCGTGTGATATGTGGTCGTCCGCGATGTCGACGGCAGTATTTCGGATGGTAACTCACCAGCTGATCCGGGCATCGAAATGGAGGCGGCGGTCGTCGCCGGCAGCATTTGCTGGTCCATGCTCGGAACTCCTCTCAGTCGGTCTGGGGCAAACTGAACTTGCAGCACAATGCCTGGGCGAATTTGTCTGTCGGTGGCCGCGGCAGGTCGCCGCGCCGCGATCAGGTTGTCCAGCGGCTTCAGAACCAAAACCCCCACCAGAAAGTGGCGTGTTCAGGTCGCCTCGTCTTGGACATAGCCACCGCGTTTGGAAACCGCGGTGGGTTTTACGAACGACCGGCGGCGCACCGGGAGTGCTCCGCGGCACCGATGTCGGGCATCGGCGGGATGGACGCGACGCACATTTCGGCACCATGCTGCCCGGCCCAACGCTTGGAACGCATAAGGAAGACCGATGCAGAGCACTGCTGCGGGAACCCTGCCCGCCTTGACCGAAGACTCCGCCACCGTGCGCCGCGCCGTCCTTGCCTGCGGCATCGGCCAGATGTTCGAGATCTTCGATTTCGTCATCTACGGATTCTTCGCCCTGGCGATCGGCCGCGCCTTCTTCCCCTCCACCGACCCGATCGCCTCGCTGCTGTCCAGCTTCGCCACCTTCGCGGTCGGCTTCCTGATGCGTCCGGTCGGCGCCATGGTCATCGGCTGGTACGGCGACCGCCACGGCCGGCGCAAGGCACTGGTGGTCACCGTCGGGCTGATGGCAGTCGCCACCGGCTGCGTCGGCCTGATCCCGTCCTACGCCTCGATCGGCGTCTGGGGCGCGATCCTCCTGGTGTTCTGCCGCATGCTCCAGGGCTTCTCCACCGGCGGCGAGTGGGGCGGCGCCGCGGCATTCCTGGTGGAACACGCGCCGGAGGGCCGCCGCGGCCTGGTCGGCAGCTTCCAACAGGCCGCGACCGCGCTGGGCGCCATGGCCGCCACCTTCTCCGCGGCGATCCTGACCTCGGCGCTAAGCCCGGACAGCTTCTACGCGTGGGGCTGGCGCATCCCGTTCCTGATCGGCTTCGTGCTCGGCCCCGTCGGCTACTACCTGCGCACCCGCGTCGCCGAGACGCCCGCCTTCCAGCGCGCCGAGGCCGCCCGCGACCTGACCCGGATGCCGCTCGCCGAGGCCTTCACCACGTATGGCTGGGTGTTCCTGGCGGCGTTCGGCGTGTCGATCATCGGCTGCGTCATCAACTACGTCTTCCTGGTGTTCCTGCCGAGCTTCGCCTCGCAGACGCTGCATATCGACCTGTCGCACGCACTATGGTCCACCACGATCGCCGGCCTGATCTATCTGGTGCTGACGCCGCTTGTGGGCCACTGGTCCGACAGCATCGGCCGCAAACCAATGATGCTCGGCTGTGCCGTGCTGGCCTTCGTCATGGCCTATCCGCTGTTCCTGTTCCTGGTGTCGCACCCGACATTCTGGGGCCTGCTGGTGGTGCAGGCGACGGCGCAGGCGATCCTGACGCTGTACACCGGGGTGATCTCCACCATCCTGTCGGAGATGTTCCCAACCAAGGTGCGCTACACCGCGCTATCGGTCAGCTACGGCTTCGCGGTGGCGATCTTCGGCGGCTTCGCCCCGTATATCGCCACCTCCCTGGTCAAGTTCACCGGCGACCCTCTGGCGCCGAGCTACTACGTGATGGCGGCAGCCGCCGCGAGCGGGATCGCGGTGCTGTTCGTCCAGGCCCGCCACCGAGCCCCTGCCCTGGCCTGATCGGCGGACCCTGGCAGGAAGCGAATTCCCCGTGAGGGCTGGGGCCGCGCAGCGTACCAAACCCTCAAGCGGCGGCAGAAGCCTCGGTCACGCCATCGTTCCATCCGGCGGCATGGGGCTACTGCGCCGTGGCGCTCACCCCGGCACGGGCGCGGCAACCTGCTGGCTCGCGCGGTTCCACGCCGCGACGCGCAATGGATCGTCGGCGAGAACGTCGTAGAGCCGGCCGAGCGCATCGGCGATCGCCGCATTCGTGCCGACGGTGCCGCCCTTGGTCACCAGATACCTGCCGCCCAGCCGTCCATCGACAATCTTGCTCAAGGCGACGAGCGGCATGACCTCGCCCAGCAATCGCAGGCTGCGGGCACCGAAACCCGCCAGCAGCCGCCCCGCGGTCTCGCCGCCGGACAACAGGAATCCGCCCAGTGACGGGAAGTGCTCCACCACTTGCTCGAACAGATCGGCCATCGTGTCATACAGATGCAGCTGCCCGTCGCTATCGAGCGTCGCCGTGTCGGTGCGCAGCAACATCGCCTTGGTGGGGAGCGGCGCCTGCCCGAACGCCGCGACAAGTTCGGTCACGCTCTGGCCATCGTAGCGGACGGTGAAGGCGTGGCCGCCGGCTTCGACGAAATCCATCTGCTGGCGCGACGTGTCCATCACGCTGCCGACGATGCCGAAGACCAGCGGGCATAGCCGGCGCGGCTCGCGCATCAGCCGCACGATCGTGGCGGTGAACGGGCCGGGATCGACCGGCAGGATCGCGACGCCGTGGCTGTGCCGAAGCGCGAGGGCGGCGCGGGCGATCGCCTCGATGTCGCGGTCGGTTTCGGCGTCGCAGAACACGACGCGGGCGCCGGCTTCGATGCAGCGCACCAGCCGTCCGGCGATGGCGTCGCGTCCGCGCCGGACGTCATCGAGGTCGAGCATTGCCGAGGCAGCGCGCAGGCGCCCGCCGATCCACGCGCCCACGTGCGAGGCGGTGACCGGGCAATGCGGATCGTGCGCCACCTGCGTTTCGGCCAGGGGCACGCCGTAGACATAATGGATGCCGCCCCGCGTGGTGCGCCCGGACGCCGGGAAGGCCGGCACCATCAGCGCCAGGCGCCTGACGTCCCCGAGCAAGGCGTCGATCGAGGCAGGGATGGGTCCGCGCAGGGTGCTGTCGATGCGCAGCCCGACCAAGTCCGGCGCGTCGCCGATCCACAAGGTGGCGATGGTCAGCCGCGCCGCCGCCTTGCCGTCGGAGAGCTCGCGCGTGTCCAGGTCGAGCACATGGGCGCCGTCCTGCCGCAGCGAAGCCGGCGCGCCCCCGCGCGGCGGCTGGGCGAAGAGATGGGTGTGGCTTGGCAGGCCCTCGCGCTTCAGCAGCGAGGCGGTGGCGTTGGCGCCTGTCAGGTCGTCGGCGAGGATGCAGAACCTCACGGCGCACCTGCCGCGTTCCGCGGGGAACGGATTGCCGTCGGCGGAGGGCGCACGGCTGCCCGCGGCATCGGGGTCGCCCGCGGGCGGCATCGTATTGCTCTGGCTGGCACGTCACGGGTGGCCATGACCGACTCCTGAGTTGGTGCTCCATCGCACCTGCCGCGGCGTCGCGCCTTGATCTGGATCAGCCGGTGCTGCACCCGCGCCTTGCGCGGTGCGCCGGAGCGACGGCGCGTATATCGAGGACATGGCCGGGCGCGGGGTCGAACTGAAGCGGGCGTAGGGCACGGCGACAGCAGGACTTTGAATTTGCCCGCGCCGGATCGGCAGCCGGTGGGAACCTGGCACTGTCTTGCCCGTGGGCAACAAAGGAAGCCTTTAACACGGAGGGCACCGAGAAGCACGGAGAGAGCCAGTATGTTCGTCGGCTGATCGGGAGCCACGCGCTCTCCGTGCTGCTCCGTGGTCCTTCGTGCCCTCCGTGTTAGAAGCTTATACCAACCTGCGATATGATTGACCGTTCCCGCTCATCGTCATCCCCGCGAAAGCGGGGACCCATGTTGCTTGGGTCCCCGCTTTCGCGGGATGACGATGAGGGTAGCGCAGTGTCGATGGGTCAGTCTTTCGGCAGGTTGGTATTACTTGAATTCCGTGCCGGCACAGGCGCCGCCCGACGCACCCGGATGCTTGCAAAGCAAGTCAGAAATTTGGAACCGCCGATGGACTGGGCGCGCAGCGGCTTCGCGGCTCGTCATGCATGGTCGAACAAGTCTTGCCGTGAACCAGCAAGTCGGACGCCGTCGCGTCAGTGTGCATCTGCGGCAAAACTTTCTTGCCTGCCTTGCGCAAGCCGCGAATCGGAACGGCGGGGCCGGCCATGATCCGGTCCCGTGTGCGAGCCTTGCCGCGATGCATGCGAAAGCGTCAGGAAGGGCCGGCGGCCGCCGGTGCACATGGTTCTGAGAACGGATCGAACGCAGAGTCCGCCGCCTCGCCGATGAGGCCTCCCAGCATGCGGCGGACCGCGTCCTGCGTCAGCGTCTGCCAATCCCAGTTGCTGCCCACCTTCCGGTCCTGCTCCTTACAGAAGGCCTGCTCCCGGTGCATCTTCTCCACCATCAGAACGCCAATGCTGCCGCCACGCAGGCGGATGGCGTCGAGCAGCTCATTCAGGAACGGACTGGAACAGAAGCCGGGCACCACCGCGAGGTCGAGGCAGATATCGACCAGGGTGCGGCCAAGCGGACGACGGCGCACCTGCGCCTCGAGTTCCTTCAGGGTTGGCATGAACAGTTCGGGATCGTCCCAGCCGAACGGGCGGGACGGCCGCGGGTTCTTCCGCGCGACGGGTGCCTCGGTCTGCGGCTCGGCTGGCGTAGCCGGTTGCTCTACTGGCACCTCGGCCGATTGCTCTGTCGGCGTCTCTACCGGCGGGTCGGCCGGCATGGTCAGTTCCGTAATCACGAGCTTGCGCGGTACGCCGACGGCGATATCGCGGCCTCGTGCCGCGCGTGCGAGCAGTACGTTCTCCAGTGCGGTGGCGCGCAGGATGCCGCGTTGCAGGTGCGCCATGATGGCAAACAGCCGTCCGGTGCCGAAGCAGGCGGCGATGACGTTGAACTCGGGGCTGGCGGAGCGCTGCTTTGCGGTCTCGGCCAGATGGCGGCCGAAGCCGAGCATGATGCGAACCGTGTGCAGCAGTGCGGCGATGCGCTCCGGCACGGTCCGCGCCGAACGATCCGGTTGGGGATCGTCGGGTGAGGCAGGACAGGCAGTTGCGGGCGCGGCGCTTTTCATCCGGCATTTCTAACATTTTGACAACCGCCTGTCAATATAATTGACTAACGGGCCGAGTCCTCATTTCATCGACCGGCCTTCGCACCGGCCGCCCCAACCGTCATGGCCATACCCCAATCGTCATGGCCGTGCCCCAACCGTATTGGCCGTGCCCCAATCGTCATGCCCGGCCCCCAATCGTCATGGCCATGCCCCAATCGTCATGGCCATGCCCCAATCGTCATGGCCGTGCCCCAATCGTCATGGCCGGGCTTGACCCGGCCATCCATGCAGCACGGGCGCCCCAAGAGATGGCAGGGACGAGACCGGCCATGACGATCCGGGTGGCCTGGTTGGTATCCGTCAGTCGCTCTACCGGCTCGTATCACCATCGTCTCAGAAGTCTCCCCGTGGAGACTCTGGGCAGCGCCCAGCGGGCAACTGCCCGCTTGGCATGGGGTGATGCCTGCCGCTGGGCTGTTGCCGGAAACGCGGCACGAATTGGTGCATGGGTCTTGTCGCTGCCGGTGCTCAGCCTGATCGCCGGGCGGACGGTGACGCTGCGGGTTGTCCGCTTGGCATGGGGTGTCTCCCGCGACACGGGCATGCCACGCCGCGTCGCTCCAATCGCGAGCACCTGGCGCAGCCGGCGTGTCCGGCAGCGTCTTGCCCTGGTGCATGGAGTTTTGCCGCGCCGCAGCCATCGGTGCCTGTGGGACGGGCGGCCGGCTCGCAAGGAAGCAAGCAGGTTCAACCGCAGATGCACGCAGATGCACGCCGATGGTGCCTTGGACATCGAGGCCATGCGGCTCATCCCGCTGTCGCTCGAGGTCACACTGACCCAGCCTGCCGGACTCCAGACCCATCCGCGTGCATCGGCGGTTGAACCTTTTTGCTTGCCCGCCCGCCGCAGGGACCTGCTCCGAGGCGCCGCCGCAACGGACCCTGCCGTGCCGTGGCGAGCCGTTCCTCCGGCATTATGCGGCAAACGCCACTTGGTCCCGATTAACCGCAAACGACGCCGTCATCCCCGCGAACGCGGCGACCCAACCGGCATGGGTCCCCCTTTCGCGGGGATGACGATTCATTGTGGCGTTTGTTACATAGTGCCGCGATCCTCACGCTGCATGGGCTGCTGCCTTCCCTGCCCTGCCGCCGCCGCTGCGCGATCCTCCGGCTATGCTGCTGGCGCGTGGTCGCCGTCATCGTCCCGGCCTCGTTGTCTGTTAGTTCGAAATGGGTGCCCGCGCGCCGAGGGCAAGGCGCCCGGCCTGCACCGCCCGCGCGGCGGCGCCCGGGACCGCTCGTTGCCGCGTGCCGCTATCCCATTCCACCGTGGCAGAGGCGAGGATGGTGTCCGACCGCATCAACCCAGGGCATACGCGCTCCGTCGCGAGGCCGGGGTGGCCTGCTCGGCTGGTACCGACTCGAGAGCAGATTGGCTACCCGAAGGCGGAAGCTCGCGATGCCGTGGTGCGACATGGACGTGAGAGACGTATCAAGCTGCAAGCGCGTTCGGGCCGAATATCAGGTTGAATTGTCCAGTCGCTTTGAACGATACGCACCGGCCGACAGCTTTTCCACGCGCAAGGGATCGCCCTACCTCCCATACTGGCGGATCAATGCCCTTTTGCGTGCCTGTCGCCGAAAACCGATGGTTCCAGGTCCGGTCGACAGACCGGCGAAAACCACGATTGAAAGCCGGCTTGCAGCCACGCTCGGCGAGGGGCACTTTTGAACGGACAAAATGGTCGCAATCGGGAGTGCACGGGCGATCACTCCGATCGCTGGCACGGTCCGATGGGGGCTGCCTTGCGGCGCTGCTCTATGCCCGAGGGTCGGACTGGCGGCTCCTGCCCTCTCCTGAACCGCCGCTGTGGGTGGCAAGCGGACCCTGCCGGCTGTCGCAGACGCTTCGTCGTGGATCGGCGTTGCTTCATTGAACCAATTCGAACTCACTCGGGCGCCAGGTTTTGTCGAAGAACGACGGCAGTGGGCTATACAATCGAAGGAGCGGGAACCAACCTTTGTCGGGATCCGTCTGGATCCAGTTGCCGTCCTTGAGCCGGAGAGCGAACGAGCGTGTGAAACCGACGCTCGTCCGCTTTGCTGGCAAGCCCTACGTGCCGCGTGCTAACCAGCCGGCACGATCGGCGGCATCGGGAACGCATTTGAATTCCGCAGCGCCTCGACGGCCTCCGGCACCGGCCCGTAATTCCGCAACAGCAGGTAGAACGGCCCCTCCGGCGCGGGCAGCCAGTTCGAACTCCAAATCCTTGCCCGGGCTCGCCGCCTGCAAATACATGGTGAACGACCCGTCGGCGTTCTTCTTCATATCGTTGTCACTGCCGAGCGAGTAGCGGTTGATCGGGTTCGTAACCGTTAGCTTCGTCACGCCGTCATACATCGTCACCGACCAGAAACCGGGAGGGATCGCCTGGGCAAACGGAATCGGCCCCTTGAAGTTGATCGTGTATGCCGTCTTCCCGCTCAGCGGCCGTCCTTTGGCATCCAACGCCCCAAGATAGTAGATCGCCTCCATCGTCGTGTTCGCCGTCAGCCCAAGCACCGAATTGATGCCGCGCGTCAGGTAATCCGCGCCCGTCGCTCCGAAATTCGCCGGCGGGATGTCCCAGCCGTTCGACGGCTTCCCCACGATCGGCCCGACCACGTCCATCATCAAGCCGACTTCCTGGGCCGCGACCTTCATTTCCGCCAGCACCAGCGGGTTCACATCCTCCGCTTTCCATTCCTTGCCCAGTTCGATGCCAAGATACTTGAACTGCGGCAACACCGCTTCGATCTGGCTTTGCGGCGGCGGGTTTTCGTTCATCGCCGCGGAGAACAGCGACCAGAACTGCAGCGGGTCCACGAATTGCAACTGGCTGCTGGCTACCTTCGGAACCAGCCTGGGTGATTTGTAGTGGTAGGTCATCGGGGCCGGAGCGGGCTTGCCCAGATACCGCGACAGCCCCTGCACCGTGACCGCCTGCAATACCTTCAACGCGCCGTCGAGATCGCCCGGATTCTTCACATGCACGCGCGGCTGGATCTCAACCCAGCGGGTCGGGGCATCGATACGCTTGACGTCGGCCGGCAGTTCGCCTTTCCAGCCAGGCCCCACCAGCGCGTATTTCCCGCCTTTGTACCCGACAATCTTTCCGGCCGCGTAAGCGAACGCGTTGTCCCACATGTCGACGATCTCGACCATGTAGTAACGCCCGTCCGAGTCGGGCGAGGTGATGATGATGGGCTCCTGCGCCAGGTCCATGAAGCCGAAGCCATAGACCGTGTTCACGTTCGGCGTGACGTAGCCGGCTTCCTCGGCAAGCTTCGGGGTGGCGATGTCCGTAAGGCGCCACAGTTCGTTCGGGGCCACCTTCGGCTTCGCGCCAACGGCCACCGTATCCCGCAGGTTGTACATGCCCAGGATGGCGGAAGCATAGGTCGCCGCCTGCACCGCCAACGATCGCGCCCATGCCTGGATCAACCGCGCCTGCTCGGGCGGCAGCCCGGCCGCCGCGGATGGCGCCGACTGCGCCAGCGCCTGCCCGGCGAACAAAGTCAGTGCGGCGACGGGCGCGGCGCTGCCCGTGGCCAGCAGTGTTCTCCGGTTCAGGCGCGCGCGGTCCTGGGTCTCGTCCGTCATACGTCAATATCCCTTGGTTGAGTGGACCGCGGCCATCGCCGTCCCATTTCGCAAATCTCGGCTACGCCCCACCGGCCGGATCGTCGTTGATATAGATCAACAAATCAGCCGTCGGCGACGGTCGCGAAGTGTGCATCCTTGGGCCGAACGAAGGTCCGCAACGGGTCGATTCCGGCGGTAGCCGCGACCGGCCCGCTACCGCTGGTGTGGGTGGTCTCCAGAC
>CAVXNH010000112.1:0-23062 GCA_963762885.1 uncultured Alphaproteobacteria bacterium | reverse complement strand
CTCGGTTCAAAGCAGACGAGGACTTCTGGCGACCCAGTTGCGCCTGTCGCCGCCAGTCTCTATCAGTCTCTCCCATACGGGTTTGATGAAAGGCGTTTGGACCACGACTCCCCCGCTTCCGGGCGATGAAGACTTCTTCTGGGCCAACCTGTTCCCTGCGCCTGTCGGCGCGACAATGTACGTCGGCCTCCCGTTTAACGAGGATTCGAACATCATCGGCACGACGGTAGTCGTCGGAGGCACCCAAGATGTCGAGATTCACCTCAACAAGTTGAACTGCGTCCTCCAGCCACTCAATCAACTATGACCTTAGGCGAACACTGGAAACTGATCTGGGGCAAGCCCGCTCCCATCTCCGTCCTCACACAGCTAGTCGAGGCGGGGGATGGACCGCTGGCAATTGACCAGGCAGCTGCCCTGAGTATCTGTGCGAATCTTGCCATGAGCAAACTCGCTACTATGTCCAGTATCCGGCGTCCGGGTAATCTGTCAGGAGTGCAATGGCCACATATAGTTCGATCTTAACTCCGGCCCAGACTCCCGCTACAGTCATCGGCTCTCTCTCATCCAAGCCAGCACCGTAGAGCAAGCCCTTGGGTACAATCAAATTTTCGGTATCAACGCCACACAGGATATTACCATTCGGTTTGGACCTCCGGGAGTTGCGGGCGACCGGCATCGTAACCTTTCGAGTTCCTGCGGGATCGACAATGGTCTGGGACGTTGGTCGTCAGTACACCAGCTTCAAGTGTTATAATCTCGGGCCTCCCCCGGTAACATCTACATCATCTTCCTCTCGAAGTTCTAACCTATGTCCACGAACCGCGACAACTCGACCAACACCCAGGCACCACCCAGCCCAAGACTAACGCGACAGGTGCAGCGACGGCTGGCGTTACGGTGACCTCCTTCCCCCGGCCTGCCGGGCAAACTATCACTCTCAAGGTCCTCAACGGGGCGCTTTCGGCGAACGGAGCCACAGTCGGCGACGTGCTGGAGCGAGACTCCGACGGGGGCTTCTGGGACCCAAGCGCGAGTACGCCTTGCAACGTGCCGTGTATTGTACCAGTCTAGCGACAATAACGCATGCTCTCAAACTAATGGATTACATTACTCTGGACAACGGGACTCGTCTATATGAGCGCATATTTGCTTCCAAGCCCTCCGGCACTTAGTGGCCGACAACGCGCACCTCTCGCAACGTGACTGGAAAGAGACTTACCACATCCTACTAGAACGCACAGCGGCGGCATTACGCTCCGACGCGGCCATCAGGGTGACCGCATGATCGGCCTTCCAATAGCGCAGTTGGCCGAAGGCATCGCGCACGCCGTCGAGGGTCTGAATTTGTTGCAGGATGCGATCAGTGCCTAGCGCCGTGGCCGAGGAGTCGTGCAGCGTGCTGACGAAGTAGAAATTGCCGGCGAGCATCACCAACAGCAGGAATCCCACCAGCAACAGGAGGCGAAAGCCGATGGACAGGCGGCGCATCGATGACAGGCTTAATCTGGCGGGGGGATAAAGACGGCGTTGCCAATCTGCGCAACGTCAGCGGCATCACCGGCGTCCGGTTCGGCGTCTGCCCGGTTCGTCGAAGGGAGAGGCGACGGTTGGATCGTCTCGCGCCGGCCGGCGCAACATGGTCGCATGCGTGGTCGCTCCCCAAGGCGGTCGAGTATCTGGTTGGCCGCCGGAATTGTCATCGACTGCGCGTGAGTCTGTCCCGCGATTGACATCGTTGTCCAGACATTCGGCAGCGGCGTTCGGCCTCTGATGCATCGATTTGTGGCAAAAAAACAAAATTTGCCACCTGCGGCGGCGCTGGGCGGCGCGCGATCACGCCGATCCACAGCCGATATTGCCACAGAACGCGGGCAGGGCGTCCTGGGGATTTTCGCCTGGTAAGCGATCTGATTTTTGGACCCAGGATCAAGGGTTGTGGGAGCGACGCAAATTCTGGGATTCGATAAGTGTTCAGGAGACGGATCAGCCGCCACCCGTGCAATAGGAGCACCCGGCTTCCTGGGCGCGGTTCAATCCCCATACGCCCGATGGCAGCAGCGTGATTCCCGGCACAAGGTTCGCGGCCCATTCCTTCGCCGCGTCTTCCGGACTGACGCCGGCATTGCTGGCGAGTTGCTTGCTCGACCTAGCAGCGCCAGGTTGCAGGCTCCGATCAGCGCGCCTTTACCCAACAACCAGTCCATCGCCATTTCGTCGGTTGGCAGGACACCCGGCTTCGGATGCAGGTATGGGTTCTTGACGGCCGGTTCCTTGGTTTCCGGATCGATGATCTCGAACGACTCACCGACCTTGTATTTCGCCCACATCTCGCTGTTCAAAGCGATCGGCAGCGCCTCGCTGCGCAGGACCAGGATCGCCGTCGCTTCGCCGGGCGCCGCGTTGGTGATCAGGAAGGCGTGCGCGAAGTTCAGCGGACGGCCGCGGTTGATCTCGTAGCCGTCAACCACCAGGCGATGGCGTGTCTTGAGCTTGCCAGGCCATTCCGGGGCGTCGTGTTTCGCGGGGGCCCTCTCTGCCCCAAACGCCGCCGGCGCAAGTCCGGCAAGGCCCAGCGCCGCCGCACCGGCAAGGCGGGTAAAGAAACTTCGGCGTGCCGGCACCTCGGTCATGCCTGGGCTGAGATCGATCATCCGTTCCCCCATGGTCTCTCTTGTTATGGCGTGTCTGTATGGCTGTGAGGACGCCGGCGTGGCCAACCCCCGACATTGCGCCTCCGGCGAAAGCCGGGGGAAGCAATCTCCCCCGAAAGATCACGCGAACTCACGCGGGAGATTGCTTCCCCCGGCCTTCGCCGGGGTCGCAATGACGGGATTGGCTGACGGATCGAAGCGTCAGGATCGCAGCATTAGCTGACGGGGTCCAACACGACGACGGGGATCTCGCGCTCGGTCTTTTTCTGGTAGTCGGCATAGGGCGGCCAGAATTCCAGCGCCTTTTCCCACAAGCGGGCGCGCTCCTCGCCGGTGGCTGTCCTGGCGCGCGCCTTGATGTGCCTGGGCCCGACCTGAACCTCGACCTCCGGATTGGCGAGGATGTTGCGATACCAGCCGGGGTGTTGCGGCGCGCCGCCCTTCGACGCCACCACGATGTAGCTGTTGCCGGTTTCCCCGTAGAACAGCGGGAAGATGTATTTCTCCCCGGACTTCCGGCCGGTCGTCGTCAACAGCAGCGAGGGAACCGTCATCTCCGGGCGGCCGGGCTGGGTCATTTTGTACATGTGCCCGTCGGTGCCGCCGCTGGAGAGATAGCGATTGGTATGGTCCACCATCCATCCGGGAAGGTTGGGGGCGAGTTTGGCCTCGGTCATTGGTGCGGTCTCCCTTTGAGCCTGAATAGTCTGTCAGATATGGTCTGCCGGCAGCCGCAGCAACCGGTCCGCGTTGCCGTGCGCGATCTTCGCCCGGTCGGCCGGCGAGACCGGCAGTGCGTCGAGGAACGCCCGGGCGCGCGCGTTCGACGCGAACGGGTAGTCCACCGAGAACATGATGCGGTCGGGTCCGAAGGTCATCAGCGCCGCCATGAACGGCACCATGGTGAAGAACCCGCTGGTGGTGATCCACACCTGGTCGAGGATGGTCTGCCGGACCGAGCGCTTGAGGTGTGTTTTCGCCGTGGCGGCGGTGGTCTCGTCGATGCGGTCCAGCATGAAGGGGATCGCCTCGCCCATGTGGCCGATGACGATCTTCAGGCCGGGATGGCGGTCCAGCGCCCCCGACAATACCAAGCGTAGCGTGTGGATCGCGGTGTCGGCGTGCCAGCCCCAGGCGGATAGCGCCAGGGTGAAGCTGAAGTTGCCGGGCAGGTTGTCGTAGTAGGCGGCGCGCACCGGTTCGGTGGGGATGCCGGGATGCAGGTAGATCGGCAGGTCGTCTTTCTCGGCCTGCGCCAGGACCGGTTCGAAGCGTGGGTCGTCGAGGAAGCGCCCATCCGTGGCGCCGTTCACCAGCACGCCGTGGAAGCCGAGTTTTGTCACTGTGCGGTGGAGTTCCTCGGCCGCGGCATCGGGTTCGAGCAATGGCAGATGGGCGAAGCCACGGTAGCGCGTGGGATGGCGGGCGCAGGCCTCGGCCAGCGCGTCGTTGTAGGCTCGGGCGAGGTCGATGCCGGGCTGACCTGGCACGAGGTCGGCACCCGGGCCGGCGACCGACAGCACCTGGGTGGTGATACCGCTGGCGTCCATGTCGGCGAGGCGGGCGTCACCGAGGTCCGCCAATTCGGCACGCTTGATCGTCTGGGCCCAGGGGAAGTCCGGGCCGGGGAAGCCGCGGCGGGTGATGGCGTCGCGCGAGATGCCGGCGACGATGCCGGGGGCAGTGAAGTGCTCTTCCAGGGCGACGATGCGCATGCGTGGTTTCCTCCCGTTGGGTTGGCGGGAGGGTGGCATGGCGGGGGCGAGGGCGCTACGCGCGTCGACGCCGGTGTATGTTGGCCATTGAGGGCTGGAACGGCTAACCTGCGAGCCGGAGGCCCACATGGATAACGCGGCGCGCGTAACGGGTGGTTGGACGGCTGACGAGTTTCTAATGACCGACCAGAGCGAATTCGGCGACGCGTGGCGGTACGAGCTCGTCGATGGGGAGGTTGTTGCCCACGCGGCGCCGAGCCCGAATCATGGGGCTATCCTCATGGGTTTGGGGACTGCGCTGGGCACCCGTTTGCGTGGCAACCGGGACGGCTGTCGCCCGGAAGCTGGCAGCGGCGCCGCACCGCGACAGCAGCAGCGGGCTACCGCGCGTATTCCTGATGCCATGGTGCGGTGCGGTGACCTCCCGCGTGTCGTGTTCGATGTGGTGTCGCCTTCCGAACTGCGCGCGTGGCGAGCACGGAACCAAAGGCGGCGGCATTTGCAGGATATCGAGGGGGTGGAGGAAATCGTCGAGATCTATCAGGACGAGGCAGCAATTCATATCTACCGTCGGGAGCAAGGCGGGCAGTGGTCGTTCGATGCGGTTGACGGGCTGGACGCAAGCTTGAGCCTGCATAGCGTAGGGCTCGATATTCCGCTGGCGGAGATTTATGAGTTTGTGTCGGTAACCGGCTAACCATCCGATTTCCTCACCCGGGAAACACGTAACTCTAGAAGAAAGGCGGTGGCATCGTTACGCGACCGGGTATTTGCATTGACAAAATTGCAGTATAGTACTCTGCAAGAACGAATGCAGTGCTCGCGCGTGTTGATCGGCGGTATGGGATCAGGAAAATAGACGAGGGATTGCGGAATGCCTCTGCGGTCTAAGTTAGTGATCGTGAACTGTCTCTCATGCTTGACGAGACCGTTCACTAGATCCTTCACCCGCTGAGAGTTGAATCCCTTTAATCCTAAATCATGAGCGAAGAGATTCCTGAATTTTCTTGATCGTAGTGAGTTCTTTGTGTCCGTCGGCAGTGAACAATCCGATTAGGAAGGCGATGTCTATTTTGCTGCCAAACGTTCCAAGTGGTCCGCTCGTGCTAAACACCGCGTCTGCTATCTTTTTGCTCTGATGAAGGGAGGATCTGATCACCGTTCCCAAATGCTCCTCTACCAATGTCGCGGCGACGATAGCTGCGGCCCGATCGCCGCCGTTCTTGATTTCATCTAACGCGTTTTCAACGTCTTTGTTAACGTGGATCCATTCCATCTTATTCTTTTTGCCTACCGCTGACCAGGGAACCGCCGACTACCGGGACGCAAGCCTGCTTCCATTGCTCGACCCACTCTATCCAATTCACCCCGCAATCCGCGGCACCACCTTGTCCGTCAACAGCCGGAACGATCGCCCGCTGAGCGGCGCCGCCATCAAATAATTCATCCCGATCTCCTCCCCGAACGCCCCGATTTGCTCTGCCACGCTCTCCGGCGTGCCATGGAACATCACGTCGTCGAGATAGAAATCGAGCGGATCCTTACCGCCGAAATCCCGCGGCGGACCCTGCCGCACATTGGCGGTATGCCCCACATAGGACGCGACCATCCAACCAGCCGCGCGCTTCGCCACCTCGCGCGCCTTCTCTGCCGTCTCATCCACCGCGATCAGGCGTGACATCGGGATCTCGCGTCCCGCATCGCTGAACCCCGCCTCGATCAGCTTCGTCGCATAAAGCCGGCGCTTGCGGATCAGGTCGGCGCGCGATGCATGCGGGTCCATCAGGATCGCGTGCCCCTGGCTCGCCGCCCACTCGATGGCCGGATTGGATGACGCCGCCATCCACACCGGCGGGTGCGGCGCCTGCAACGGCTTCGGCAGCACCTCGACGCCGTCGTATTGGTAGAACCGTCCCTGGTGCGTGACACGCTCTTGCGTCCACGCCTTCAGCACGATCTCGACCGTCTCGTGGAAGCGCGCCGCGCTTTCCTCGCCCGGGATGCCGAACGCGGCGAACTCGCTGCGCTCGAAGCCGCGTCCCGCGCCCCAGTTGACGCGGCCGCCCGACAGAACGTCGAGCAATGCGACTTCCTCGGCCAGGCGCAGCGGGTTGTAGAACGGGGCGAGCGACACAGCCGTGCCGATGCGCAGCCGCTTGGTGCGGGCCGCCGCCATGGTGCCCATCATGTGCACCGACGGGCAGACCGAGAAGCCGGAGAAGTGGTGCTCCGCAAGCCAGACGGCGTCGTAGCCCGTCTCGTCCATGATGGAAAAACGTTCGAGCCCTGCTTGATAGACCGAATGCAGCGGCACGGACCGGTCGCGCCAGCCAAAGAACTGCAGAATTCCAACTTTCACGTCTTTCCCCTCCCGGATCGGCGCAATCGCCATCTCGGCGAACCACACCCATATGCAAACCATACCGCCTGGCAGTAGCGACGGGATGTTTCGGCTCGATGTTGTGTCGGTCCATGGCGAAAGTCCATCCGAGATGCCAACGGCTTTGCCGGGGTAGTCTGACAAAGACTTGCCTGCGCTGCGGCTTCAGCAACAAACTGTCGGGACACATCGGGACGCGGCGCGCGACAACGTGCCCCGCATACAGGAGAGAGTTCATGGAGCTACGGGGCGCAGTCGCACTGGTGACCGGCGGCAATGGCGGCTTGGGGCAGCGCATCTGCCACGCGCTGGCAAAGGAAGGCGCGCATATCGCCGTCATGTATGCGGAGAGCCGCGACCAGGCGGAGGGTGTCGCGCGCGAGCTGGCCTCGCGCTACCAGGTTAACGCCGCCGCGTTCGCCTGCGACATCACCGATGCCATGGCCGTGGACAAGTTGCTCGGCGACGTGACGGCGCGCTTTGGCCGGCTCGACATCCTGATCAACGACGCCGCCTATAACAAATCCGTCTCCTTCACCGATCTCGACGGCCTGACCGAGGAGCTGTGGGACAAGATCATGGCCGTCAACCTGACGGGGCCGATGCGGCTGACCAAGGCGGTGGCGCCGGTCATGAAGGCGCAGGGGAGAGGCCGCGTCGTCAACATCGCATCGGTGGCGGGGCTCGGGCCGACCGGCTCGTCGATCGCCTATGCGGTGTCGAAGGCGGGGCTGATCCACCTGACGAAGTGCATGGCGGTGGCGATGGCCCCGGAAACGCTGGTGAATTGCGTCGCGCCGGGGCTGCTGGAGGGCACCCGCGCGACCGCCAACCTGCGGCCCGACGTGGTCGAACGCAACGCCGCCAGTTCGCTGTTGAAGAAGCCCGCCGACAAGGACGACTGTGCCGACATGGTGGTGACCATGTGCCGCACCGAGACGATGACCGGCCAGACCATCGTCATCGACTCCGGACGCACGTTCCACTGATCGGCGGCGTCCCTGTCGTGCCGGGCGAACGCCGGCGGATCGGCCAGAGCATTCAGGCGAGCGCGATCGCGTCGATTGCGACGAGCACGCCGGGAATGTCGGCGCCAAACCGGACCATCGATCGCGCCGGCTTTGCCGTTGGGAAGAACTCGGCGTACGCCGCGTTCATCTCGGTGTAGAGGTCGGGCCGTGCGAGCAAGACCGTGACTTTCACCACGCGATCGAGTGAACTGCCGGCGGCTTCGAGAATTAGCTGGACATTGCGGAGCGCCTGGCGGGTTTGCTCCTGCATCGTGTCGCCGACGATCTCGGTTGGACCGCCGCCCGGCTTCACCGGTATCTGGCCCGACACGAAGACGAAACCGTTGGCGACCACCGCATGCGCGTAGGGCGAATGCGGCGCGGGATAGCCGGGCACGTCCACATGGTGAATGGCGGTCATGGCGTGGCGTCCGAATTGAGGGCTCGACTGATACTGAAGCGCCCAAGGGCATGCAACGGTTTGGTATTGCCGATCGAGCCGGGCTCGATGTTCAACGTGAACGCGCATCACTCGGTTGGGTGGGCGAGGCGCGGGATGACCGGGAGTGTGGGCCGATGAATGTCCTGCTGACGGGAGGGGCGGGAGATCTCGGCCAGACGCTGGTTCCCAGATTGCTCGCCAGAGGCGATGCGCCGGTTGTCCTGGATATTCGTGCTCCGCCGGATGCGCAGCGGGGAGCAACGTATGTTCAGGGGTCTGTGCTGGACCGACCGAAGCTGAAGGCGTTCTTCGGTGGCTGCGATTGCATCGTTCACATCGCCGGTTGGCACGGCATCCATGAGGCTCGCGGTGAAAAGTCGGCGTACGACTTTTTCGACCTGAATGTGCGTGGGACTTTCGAGGTGTTCGAAGCGGCGGCGTCTGCCGGTATCGCCAAGATCGTCTATATTTCCACCACCAGCGTTCGGAGCGTCGATACACTATACGGACGCAGCAAGATCCTGGCCGAACGTATTGCCGAGGATTACCGGGGGTCCAGAGACATGAACGTGGTTACCCTCCGGCCGCGCGGATTCATCCCGTTCTGGAATCGCGACGTGTATTCCAATTATAGTGAGTGGGCTCGGTGGTTTTGGAAAGGCGCGGTGCATATCGATGACGTTGCCGCGGCGGTCCTGCTGAGCCTGGATCTGGTGTCGTGGCCGAAAACCGGTAGTGTTCCCCCGCTGACGCTCGACAGCGCATATGAATACACGGGCGCCGATCTGGATGATTGGGATGCTGAGGGTGCGGGTTCCACGTTCAGGAAATACTATCCGGACTATTACGGTGTGGCACTATCCTATGGGCTCGATCCCGCCATTAAGCCGATCAGGCTCGATATTTCTGAGACGATACGATGGCTGGGTTATAAACCGTCTTATAGTCTGGGTTGCTTGTTGTCGGAACTCGCGGCCTACGGCGACAAGGGGCCACCGCGATCTTATACCAATCCGCAAAACGATTGACGTACGGCACGGTCCGCCCAACCGTCATGGCCGGGCTTGACCCGGCCATCTATGCAGCCGCGGTGCCGCGATAGATGGCCGGGTCAAGCCCGGCCATGACGGTTGGGGCGATCGGTGTGCCGCGCTTGCTCGCGCCTCGGCTTACCGGCAGTCTGCCAGCCACACGAACCGGAAGAACGCGATGCAATTCGGCTGGCTCACTCTCGGGCTGTCTCCCACACCGGATGAGGACGCCATCCGCATCGACGACCAGATCGCGCAGGTCTGCGCCGCCGAGGCGTTGGGCTTCAGCGACGTTTGGTTGACCGAGCACTATTTCACTGGGGAGAGCGTCTATAACGACGCGTTGCTGTTCGCATCCGCCCTGACCATGCGAACGACCCGGATCCGCATCGGATTCGCCGTGATCCAGATGCCGTTCCATCACCCTATTCGCCTCGCGGTGCAACTCGCATTGCTCGACAATCTCAGCAAGGGCCGCATCGACGTCGGCATCGGCAAAGGCACGGTCTACAACGAATACGAATTCGTCGGCCATGGGCTGCGTAGCGATGACAGCCGAGCGCGCATGGCCGAAGCGATCGAGGTGCTGGAACGCGCCTGGCGTGAAACGCCGCTGGTCTACCAGGGCAAGTATTTCAACCTGCGCGTGCCGGAACTGCGGCCCAGGCCAGTGCAGCGACCCGGCCCGCCGATCTGGCGCAGCGTTATTTCCCCGGCCTCGTTCACCGAGTGCGGCCGCCTGGGAATTCCGATCCTGACCGCGCGGCTGCCGATCGAACGGATCAAGGAACGTTGGGCGCTGTATAAGGCGGGGCTCGTGGAGGGCGGTCACGACGAGCCAACATGCCAGCGACTGCTGACGCAGGCCGCCCTGTGGCGGAACGTCTATGTGGCGGAGACCGACTCCCAGGCGGAAGACGAACTTTCGACGCTGCTGCTGCGGACCCGCGCGCATATGATGCATGTCCGCCATGAATACAATCCGGCCGATTTCCATATCGACCCGGTCATGCTGAACCCGTGGACCGATCCTGCGGTCAGCGATGCAGCAGCGCTGGCGTTCGTTTTGGCCACCGGGTCGCTGTTCGGATCGCCGGCGCGGGTCCGCGAACAGGTCGCGGCGCTGCGTGACGTCGGCGTGCGGCACTTGCTCTGCCAGACCGGCTTCGGCGACATGAGCCACGAACAGAACCTGCTGTCGATGCGCCGCTTCGGCGAACAGGTGATGCCGGCGTTCCGATCGTAACTCTGGCTCGATGCCGGGCCGGTTTCGCGCCGACCGACGATCTCTCCCACTCGGAAGCTCGCTGCCCTGCCTGGTCAGTTGGGCCTCGATTTTTGCGAGACTGAGATCAACTACGCCAATTCGAGGAACTCCCTCGGTCGCATGATACGGATGCCGCGCCAAGGGTCCAGGTCGAGCAAATCGAGGTCGCTGGAAATGATGATCTCTGCGCCGACCGCGGCAGCAAGTTCGAGATACTTGTTATCCTTTCGGTCGCGACAGTCGGTCACTGTGATCTTCGGCTCGATCCGAATGGCGGCGTCTCCAACCAACGCGAGAATTGTCATACGGTCTTCATTGCTCAGGAGGCGAGCAAATTTCGGGCGCGCCAGCACGTCACGGATCTAAGCCTCGACGGCGGGCGAAAGGGCAATGGCGTTGTGTTGCCGGGCCTTCAGGATTGCCTGTCTGGGTACGCCGTCGCGCTTGAGTGCCGCGGCGACGATCGTGCTGGCGTCAATGACGATCAGCGCCGGCGTTCCGCGTTATAGGCGGCAAGCTCGGCATCAACTTCCGCGTCGGTGAGGCCGCGTTCGTGCGCCTCGCGCGCCGTCCGTTCTAAAACCGCTGCCAAAGGGTCAGGGCCGTCGTACAGACGCGCGATCTCGCTCACCAGTCGTCCGATCCTGGTCCGCCGGTCCGCATCTTTAAGTGCCTCCGCGGCGTCTTCATCGACGGGGATTTCGACGCGAACGATCTTGGTCATGTGAACCTCAACGCAACCGACGGTGCCATCTTACGGGTTTCCTCGGTCCTCGCCCAGCGGCGCCGAAGCGGTTGCCTGGTAATAGCCTGACCATTTGCCATGCGCACAAATGCGGTCGCCTGCCTTACGGCCGCATGGTGAACCGCGACTCTCCCGGCGTGCGCAACGGCGCCGCCATATTTGCGAACTCGCACAGCAGCCGCCGCGAGTTCGCGCGGGTCGATGATCTCGTCCACCCAAAAACTCTCCGCCGTGCGGAACGGCGAGCGCAGCCGGTTCAGCCGCGCCTCGATCTCGTCCAGTTTTTCCCCGGGGTCCTCCGCGGCGTCGATCTCGGCGCGGTAGGCAGCCTCGATCCCGCCTTCCAGCGGCAGCGAGCCCCAGCTTGCCGACGGCCAGGCATAGCGCATGCAATAATGGCTGACCGGCTGGTGGCCCAGGCCGCCGACCCCGTAGCAGTTGCGCACCACGATGCTGCACCACGGCACAGTGGTCTGGTTGATCGCCGACAGCGCCCGCACGCCCCAGCGGATGACCGCGGAACTCTCCGCCGCCAGCCCGACCTGGAAGCCGGGGCAATCCACCAGGTGGACGATCGGCAGATGGAAGGTCTGCGCCGTATCGACGAAGCGGATGATCTTGTTGCAGGCATCGGCGGTCCAGGCGCCCCCGTGATACAGCGGGTCGCCCGCCATCAGCGCCACGGGCCAGCCATCCAGCCGGGCGAAACCGGTGATGATCGAGCGGCCGAACAGCGCGCCCAGTTCGAAGAACGACCCCTTGTCCACCAGCGCCTCGATGATGCGCCGCATGTGGTAGGCCTGCTTCTTCACCCGCGGCACCGCGGAGATCAGCGATTCCTCCCGCCGGTCCGGCGCATCCCAGCCGCGCTGGCGCGGCGGCAGGTCATGGATAGACGACGGCAGGTACGACAGGAAGCGGCGGGCGGCGTCGAACGCTGCTTCCTCCGTATCCACCGCATGGTCCACCGCGCCGCAGCCGAGCTGGATCTCCCAGCCGCCCAATTCCTGCTTGGTGCGCGGCTCGCCAAGGCGTTCCACCACCGGCGGGCCGGCGACGAACACCGCGGCCATCTCCTTCACCATGACCGAGAAGTGGCTGGCGGCCAGCCGCGCCGCGCCCAGCCCGGCGACCGAGCCCAGCCCCAGCGCGACGACCGGCACGATGCCCATCTGGTTGGCGACAAGGTCGAACGAGGTCGTCTCGGTCAGCCCGCCGGGCAGGTTGGCGCGGCCGGTGGTCTCGATGGTTTTCACCGAGCCGCCGCCGCCGGAACCCTCGATCAGCCGGATGATCGGCATGCGGTAGAGCGCCGCCATCTCCTCCGACATCTTCGGCTTGCCCTTGATAGAGGCGTCCGCCGAGCCGCCACGCAGGGTGAAGTCGTCGCCGGCGATCACCACCGGCCGGCCGTCCACCATGCCCCGGCCGAACACGCAATTGCCGGGGGTGAAGCTGGTAATGGTCTTGTGGTCCGGGTCGTAGGTCGCCTTGCCGGCGATCGCGCCGATCTCGTGGAAGCTGTGCGGATCCAGCATGCGGTCGATCCGCTCGCGCACCGTAAGCCGGCCGCCTTTGTGCTGGCGTTCGACGCGCTCGGGGCCGCCGAGTTGCTTGGCCAGCGCGATGCGGTGGCGGAGTTCCTCTAGTTCGGGCTCCCAGCCGACCGCGGCGGCGGGTTCTGGTGCGGGCGCGGGAGGGGGGCGCAGCGGGCTATCGTCGGGCATTCCTGGAGTTTCCTGGCGGGTTGGCGTGACGCTATGGAGGAATTGCCGGGCGCGCAACGGCCATGGGCTTTGCCCTTGGACCCCACCAAGGGGCTCTGCCCCTTGGATCCCCGCCAAGGGCCGAGCCCTTGGAACCCTTCCACTTTGGTTGGGAGTGGGAGGCAGGACCTGTGCTCAGTGACGCTTGGTCAGGCCGGCAACGGCCGACCTGACCAAGCGTCACTGAGCACAGGTCCTGCCTTCGACTCCCAACCAAAACGGATGGATCGCTAAGGCTGCGCCTTAGCTGGGGGTCCAGGGGAAAGCCCGGCGGGTCCAGAGCCTGCCCCCGGGCTTGACCCGGGGGGCAGTGCCCTGGCCTTTTCTGCCGGGCAGCCCTCGCGCTAGAATACATTGACGTGGCGCGCGCCGGGTCGCAGAAGCCTCCGCGCCCATGGTCCGGCGCGGAGAGAAGTTGCCGCCAGGGACCGGAGGAAAGGGTTCGACTTGCAGCCCACCGATATCCGGGACCCCGACTACTTCCACAAAGTCGTCGATTGCCAGTGGGCATGTCCGGCCCATACCCCCGTGCCGGAATACATCCGGCTGATCGCCGCCGGCCGCTATGCCGACGCGTTCATGATCAACTGGCACTCCAACGTGTTCCCCGGCATCCTCGGCCGCACCTGCGACCGCCCCTGCGAGCCGGCCTGCCGCCGCGGCCGGGTGGAACGGGAGCCGGTGGCGATCTGCCGTCTCAAGCGGGTCGCCGCGGACTACAAAGGCGACGTCAGCGACCGGATGCCCGGCCCGGCGGCGCAAAAGAACGGCAAGAAGATCGCGCTGATCGGCGCCGGCCCCGCCTCGCTGACCGTCGCGCGCGACCTGGCGCCGCTCGGCTACCACTGCGTCGTCTACGACATCGACCCGCGCGCCGGCGGCATGATCCGCAGCCAGATCCCCAAATTCCGCCTGCCCGACAGCGTGATCGACGAGGAGGTCGGCTACATCACCGACCTCGGCATGGAAATGCGCCTCGGCAAAGGCGTGGACAGCCTGAAGGCGCTGCTGGCGGAGGACTACGACGCGATCTTCGTCGGCTGCGGCGCCCCGCGCGGACGCGACCTGCCGATCCCCGGCCGCGAGGAGGCCAAGGCCAACATCCATATCGGCATCGACTGGTTGTCCTCCATCTCGTTCGGCCACATCGACAAGATCGGCAAGAAGGTGATCGTGCTCGGCGGCGGCAACACCGCGATGGACTGCTGCCGCTCCGCCCGCCGCCTCGGCGGCGAGGAGGTGAAGGTCATCGTGCGGTCCGGCTTCGAGGAGATGAAGGCGTCGCCTTGGGAAAAGGACGACGCCATGCATGAGGACATCCCGATCCTCAACATGCTGGTGCCGAAGGAATTCAAGCACGACAACGGGCGTCTCATCGGCATGACGTTCGAGAAGGTGAAGGCGGAATACGACGACAAGCGCCGCCGCCGCCTGGTCCCCACAGGCGAGCCCGAACAATTCTTCGAGTGCGATGACGTGCTGGTGGCGGTCGGCCAGGAAAACGCCTTCCCCTGGATCGAGCGCGACATTGGGCTGGAATTCGACAAGTGGGACATGCCGGTGGTGGACGAAGTCACCATGCAGTCCACCAACCCGAAAGTTTTCTTCGGCGGTGACGCGGCGTTCGGTCCGAAGAACATCATCTGGGCGGTCGCGCACGGCCACCAGGCGGCGATCTCCATCCACCAGCTATGCCAGGGCGAAAGCCTGCAAGACCGTCCGTCGCCGCTGGTGAACCTGTCGTCGCAAAAGATGGGCATCCACGAGTGGTCGTACGACAACGACATCTCGCTCGACCTGCGCTTCAAGGTGCCGCACCGCGAAAAGGTGCAGGCGCTGCGCGACATCAAGGCCGAGGTCGAACTCGGGTTCGATTTGGAACTCGCCTACGCCGAGGCCGAACGCTGCCTGAACTGCGACGTGCAGACGGTGTTCACCGACAACCTCTGCATCGAGTGCGACGCCTGCGTGGACATCTGTCCGGTCGACTGCATCACCTTCACGCGTAACGCGGAAGAAGCCGACCTGCGCAACCATTTGAACGCGCCGGCGCACAACATGACCCAGGCGCTCTACGTCTCGGGTGAACTGAAAACCGAACGCGTGATGGTGAAAGACGAGGACGTCTGCCTCCATTGCGGCCTCTGCGCCGAGCGGTGCCCCACCGGCGCATGGGATATGCAACGTTTCCTGCTCGACGTGGCACAGGCGGAGAACGCATGCTGCAAACACTAGACCGCGTGGAATCCCTCCAGCGGGTCAACGACTTCGTCGTCAAGTTCGCCAATGTCAACGGATCGGGCTCGGCCAGCGCCAACACGCTGTTCGCCAAGTCGGTCCTGCGCATGGGCATTCCGGTGACGCCGCGCAACATCTTTCCGTCCAACATCCAGGGGCTGCCGACCTGGTATGAGGTGCGGATCTCCGAGAAGGGGCACCTCGCCGCGCGTGGTGGCGGCGTGGACCTGATGGTCGCGATGAACCCGCAGACCTGGGACCAGGACGTCGCCTCGATCGTGCCGGGCGGCTACCTGTTCTACGACAACACCAAGCCGATGCCGCCGTCGAAATTCCGCAAGGACATCACGGTGCTCGGCGTGCCGCTGACCGAGATGACCAACAAGGCCTACACCGACACGCGGCAGCGGCAGTTGTTCAAGAACATCGTCTATCTCGGCGCATTGTCCGCGCTGATCGAGATGGATACCGCGGCGATCGAGAAGCTGCTGGCAGAGCAGTTTCATGGCCGCGACAAGCTGATCGCGGCGAACGTGCAGGCGTTGAACATGGGCCGCGACTGGGCGCTGGCCAATCTGCAATGCCCGATCGGCCTGCGCCTGCGCCATGCCGACGCGGTCGGCGATCGCATCTTCGTCGAGGGCAACGCCGCCGCGGCGCTCGGCGCGGTGTATGGCGGCGCCACGATGTGCGCGTGGTATCCGATCACCCCGTCATCGTCGCTGGCCGAGGCGTTCACCCGCTGGTGCTATCGCTACCGGGTGGACAAGGCAACCAAGCAGAACAAATTCGCCATCGTGCAGGCCGAGGACGAACTGGCCTCGATCGGCATGGTGATCGGCGCCGCCTGGAACGGCGCGCGCGCCTTCACCTGCACGTCGGGTCCTGGCATTTCGCTGATGCAGGAGTTCATCGGCCTGGCGTATTTCGCCGAGATCCCCGCGGTGATCTTCGACGTGCAGCGCTCCGGCCCGTCCACCGGCATGCCGACGCGCACGCAGCAGACCGACATCATCAGTTGCGCCTACGCCTCGCACGGCGACACCAAGCACGTGCTGCTGTTCCCCGAAGATCCCTACGAGTGCTTCACCTTCGGCGCCCAGGCGTTCGACCTCGCCGACCGGCTGCAAACCCCGGTGTTCGTGCTGCTGGACCTCGAGATTGGCATGAACGAGCGGCTGACCAAGCCGTTCGACTGGGACGACACGCGCAAGCTGGACCGCGGCAAGGTGATGACCTACGCGGATCTTGAGGCGGGCAAGAAGTTCGGCCGCTATCTGGATGTCGATGGCGACGGTATCCCGTATCGCACGTTGCCGGGCACGCATCCGACCAAGGGCGCCTTCTTCACCCGCGGCACCTCCAAGAACAGCATGGCGCGCTATTCGGAAGAAGGCCCCGACTACCAGGAGAACATGGAGCGCCTGCTGAAGAAGCACCACACCGCGCGACTCCTGGTGCCGGCGCCGATTGTGCGATCGGCCCCGGAGCCAACGAAATTCGGCGCGATCTATTTCGGTTCTACCAGCCCGGCCATGATCGAGGCCGACGAGATCCTGGCCGAGCAAGGGGTGCGGCTCGACCTGATGCGCGTACGTGGGTTCCCGTTCGCCGACGAGGTGGAGGCCTTCATCGATGCGCATGAAAAGGTCTTCGTGGTGGAGCAAAACCGCGATGCGCAGTTGCGGATGCTGTTGGTGAACGAACTGGAGATCAATCCGGCCAAGCTGGTGAAGGTGCTGCACTACGACGGCACGCCGATCACCGCCCGGTTCATCGCCGACGCGATCGCCGACCGGCTGGACGTGAAACAACCTGCGCCGCTTGAGAGGGCCGCCGAATGACCTTCATTCCCAAGCCGAAGCTGCATCACCCGGACCTGGCGAAGAACAGCCTGGGCTTTACGCGGCGTGACTACGAAGGCGCGGTGTCCACGCTCTGCGCCGGCTGTGGCCATGATTCGATCAGCGCCGCTATCGTGCGTGCGTGTTTCGAACTCGACCTGCCGCCACATCGCATCGCCAAGCTTTCCGGCATCGGATGCTCTTCGAAGACGCCGACCTACTTCCTGGGCGCGTCGCACGGTTTCAACTCGGTGCACGGGCGGATGCCGTCGGTGCTGACCGGGGCGAACCTGGCGAATCGCGATTTGATCTATCTCGGCGTGTCGGGCGACGGCGACAGCGCGTCGATCGGCATCGGCCAGTTCGCGCATGCCATGCGGCGCGGCATCAACATGGTCTATATCGTCGAGAACAACGGCGTGTACGGGCTGACCAAGGGGCAGTTCTCGGCCACGTCCGACCGCGGCGCCAAGTCGAAGCGTGGCGTGATCAACAGCGACGAGGCGATCGACCTGGTCGGCATGGCGCTGCAACTCGGCGCGACGTTCGTGGCCCGCAGCTTCTCCGGCGACAAGGCGCAGCTCGTGCCGCTGATCGAGGCGGCGATCAAGCACGAAGGCGCCGCCTTCATCGATTGCATTTCGCCCTGCGTGGCGTTCAACAACCACGAAGGCTCCACCAAGAGCTTCGACTTCGTGCGCGAGCATAACGAGGCTGTGAACTACCTCGATGTCATCACCGGCCGTGAACCGATCACCGTGGATTACGCGCCGGGGACGGTGGAGATGGTGACGCAGCATGACGGCTCGGTGCTGCGGCTGCGCAAGCTGCACACGGACTACGACGTGCACGACCGGATTTCCGCGCTGACCTACATGCAGGAGCGGCATGCGGCGGGCGAGATTGTCACCGGGTTGCTGTACGTCGATCCCGATCCGCGCGACATGCACAAGCATATGAACACGGTGACGACGCCGTTGAACGAGCTGGACGAGGCGGCGCTGGTGCCGGGTTCGGCGGTCCTGGAAAAGGTGAACGCGAGCTTGCGGTAGCGCGTATCGAGGCGGGACAGGGCGTCGCCCGCCCTCGTCATGGCCGCCGCCGCCCCCCGCATGGCCAACGCTCCACCGTCATGCCCAGCGCCCCCCCTCGTCATGCCCGCGCCCCCCCGTCATGGCCGGCCTTGTGCCGGCCATCCACGCCTTCGCCGATGCGCCCCTGAAGTCGCCGTATATCTCGCGTTAATCGCAACGCCCCAGACTCGCATGCATGCGAGGAGGATGGGTCTACATCCTGACGAATCGGCCGAATGGAACGCTGTACATCGGCGTTACGAATGATCTTGTTCGCCGTGTCTGGGAGCATCGTGAAGGCATCGCCAGCGTATTCACACGCCGATACGGTCTTACCCGGCTGGTGTACGCGGAACGCCACGAGGATATCCGCACCGCCATCCAGCGAGAGACCAGCTTGAAACGATGGCCGCGCGCCTGGAAAGTGCGCACTCTCGAGGTCATGAATCGGAAATGGGACGACCTTTACGACGGATTATTGTGAGCTATCCGTTCTTCCGTAAGGCGTGGATGGCCGGCACAAGGCCGGCCATGACGGGGGGGGGAGCCGGGGCCACTCGGGCAAAGCGCAGCCTCTTCCCTCGCTTCAAGGGTGCAACACGGTCGGCATCCAGTTCGCCGCACGACGCGCCAGCCTAGCTTCCGTCGCCTCGCCATCATAGTCCGGCCGTACCGGGTCCTGGGCGAATGCGGCGCGATCCTCCAGGCAGTTGGTGTTGAGCACCGCGCGGGTGCCCGCCGCCGTCTCGCACACCGCGCCGATGTAGACGCCGCATCGGCGGCACACCAGGTAGTCCGCGGTGCGCGAGCCGAACCGGTAGCGTTCCACCTGCGACCAATCGTCCGACCAGACCTCCAACAACCCGCCCGGATCGGACACCGTGCGCGTGGCATGCGCACGGCAGAACGAGCACGAACAGGACCGCAACGGATTCTCTAACGGCGGCTTGTTCAGCCGCGCCTTCACCCGTAGCGTCCCGCAATGGCACCCGCCGCTATGCTCCATCGCACCCTCCCGCATCAATTGATCTTTTCCACGTCGTACAGGTCATCGCCGACACAGAGTTTCAAATCGTCGTTGCTGCGAGCGAACAGCCAGGCTTTCGGCAGTTCCAGATGCGCCAGCCCGGAGCCCTTGCAGCGCAGTCCGGTGCGGTCGGTGAACACCAGTATCCGTCCGGGCTCGCAGCCTTCGAACCCGTAGACCGGCTTACCATTTTCGAGATGCCCCTGAATGGTCCACGACTTGACGACCTGGTATCCCATCACCTGGTCCAGGTCGCACCCTGCTGCTTGCGCCGCCGTCACGTCAGCCAGCAGCGCCACGACCACAAACAGAAGCCTCGCCGCCATGCCTCGTCCTCGTCCTGTCCGCACAGCTTCATAGCGCGCGGCCCGCGCCGCGACCAAGCCGCAAGGCGCTTCCCTGCAACGCGCGAAGCCGGCAGACTGGCGGGGCGCCAGCCTGCAACAACCGGCGCAGTCCAATAGGAGACGCACTCGATGACGGATTTCTCGCGCCGCTTGCTGCTGGGCGGCATCGCCGCGGCGCCGCTGGCAATGCCTGGCATTATCCGGGCCCAGAGCACCTCGAAGCCGATCCGGATCGGCTTGCTCAGCGACATGAGCGGCCCCTATCGGGATGTCGGCGGACCAGGCAACCACGTCGCCACCGAACTGGCGATCGAGGATGTCGGCGGCTCGGTGCTCGACCGCCCGATCGAGATCATTCAGGCCGACGACCAGAACAAGCCCGACGTCGCTGCCTCGTTGGCGCGTCAATGGATCGATGACCAGGGCGTTGACGTGCTGGCGGATGGGGCGGCGTCTTCGTCCGGCCTCGCGGTGCTGCAGATAGCGCGGGAGAAGAAGCGGATCTACCTGGTCACCGGTCCCGCCTCGTCCGATTTCACCGGCAAGCAATGCTCGCCGTATAGCGTGCAGTTTTCCTACGACACCTATGCGTTGGCGCACGGCACGGGCAGCGCGCTGACCAAGTCCGGCGGCAGCACCTGGTTCTTCGTCACCGCCGACTATGCGTTCGGCTATGCGCTGGAACGGGACACGATTGCCGCGGTCGAGCAAGCGGGCGGCAAGGTGCTGGGCACCGTGCGTGCGCCACTGGCGACGCCGGATTTCTCCAGCTTCCTGATCCAGGCACGGTCTTCCGGCGCCAAGGTGATCGGCTTCGCCAATGCGGGCACCGATCTGCAGAACTGCATCAAGCAGTCCGCGGAATTCGGCCTGACCAACGGCGGCGTGAAGGTTGCCACCTTGCTCATGCAGATCAGCGATGTGAACTCGCTGGGCCAGAAGACCTGCGAGGGTCTGATCTACACCGACTCGTTCTATTGGGACATGACGGACAAGACGCGCGCCTGGTCGAAGCGCTGGGGCGCCAAGATGAATGGGATGGTGCCCGGGTTGCTGCATGCCGGCAGCTACTGCGCCGCGTATCACTGGCTGAAGGCGGTGAAGGCCGCGGGCACCACGGACGCCGATACGGTGATGGCGAAGATGAAGGCCACGCCGGTCAACGACTTCTACAACACCGACGTGAAGATCCGCGAAGATGGGCGGGTGATGCACGTCATGTATCTGTGGCAGGTCAAGCCGGCGGCGCAGGCGAAGTACAAGTACCGATTTCTGCGAGCTTGTAGCGACGATTCCTCCCGCCGAGGCCTGGCGCCCGCTGAATGAGGGCGGCTGCCCGCTGGTGAAGAGCTAAACGTCTCGCGCTGAACGCGGGAGAGTTGGCGGGGCGCGGAGGCAGTTAGGGAACGCTGCGCGCCTCGCAACGACAGTGGTTCTTCGCGGCATTGCCACGCAGGGTGAAAACGCTCTAACTCCGCCGCTTCTCCACGTTCGGGAGGAAGGCTGCCAGCAGCCCGATCAGCGGCAGGAACGAGCACACCTGGTAGACCGCCCCGATGCTGGACCAATCGGCGATGCGCCCCAGCGCGGCGGCGCCCAGCCCGCCCAGCCCGAACGAGAAGCCGAAGAACATCCCGGCCACCATGCCGACCCGGCCGGGCAACAGCTCCTGCGCGTAGACCAGGATGGCGGAGAACGCCGACGCCAGGATCAGTCCGATCGCCACCGTCAGCACGCCGGTCCACCACAGGTTGGCGTACGGCAGCAGCAGGGCGAACGGCGCCGCGCCCAGGATTGAAATCCAGATCACCGGTTTGCGCCCGATCTTGTCGCCGATCGGGCCGCCGATAAAGGTCCCCGCCGCCACCGCCCCCAGGAACACGAACAGCAGCACCTGGGCGGAGGCTACCGACAGGTGGAATTTCTGGATCAGGTAGAACGTGTAGTACGAGCTCAGGCTGGCGGTGTAGACGTTCTTGGAGAACAGCAGCGCCACCAGCACAACAATCCCGGTCACCACCGTCCGGCGCGGGAAGCCTCCTGCTGGCGCCGCGGCCACCTGCCGCCGGCCTCGGCGTGCCGCGATCGATGGGTGCCGCGCATACCACAGGCTGACCATGCTCAGCAGCAGGATGGCGAGCAAGGCCGCGCCCGAGAACCAGGCGATGCTGCCCTGGCCATGCGGCACCACGATGAACGCCGCCAGCAGGGGACCGATTGCCGAGCCCGTGCTGCCGCCCACCTGGAACAGCGACTGGGCGAAGCCGTAGCGGCCGCCGCTCGCCATCCGCGCCACGCGCGACGCTTCCGGGTGGAACACCGACGACCCCATCCCGACAAGCGCCGCGGCGAACAGGATCAGGCCGTAGGTGTGTGCGACCGCCAGCAGCAGCAGGCCGACCAGGCTGCAGCCCATCGCGATCGGCAACGAGAACGGCTGCGGCCGCCGGTCGGTCACCATGCCGACCACCGGCTGAAGCATCGAGGCGGTGAGCTGGAACGCCAGCGTGATCAGCCCGATCTGGCCGAAATCCAACTGGTAGGACTGTTTCAGGATCGGATAGAGCGACGGCACCAGAGACTGGTTCATGTCGTTGAGCAGGTGACAGGTCGAGAGCGAGATCAGGATGGCAAAGGTGGTGTTGGTGTCCGCCGCAGTCCTGCTCGCCAATATCTGTCCGGTCGGCTGCGTCGCGACAGCCATCGCATTCTCGCTCACGGTCGTATTGCTCACGTTCGAGTGATTGAAGAGTGTATTATGCAGCCCCACACGGCATCCGACCTATGCGTCGCGGTTCTGCCAGCTACCCGCTTTGCCCGGATCATTCCACTCATCGTGCCACAATATGCCGCAATGTGTGACTATGTTCACCTCCAGGCGAGAGGTTTGGTGCTAGCTTTAGCTCCGACGGAACGGTTTCAGACGATACTGTTCGCGTGGTGGGTGGGAGATTTGCGATGACGGGACGCAGGAACGATCCAGAGCTCGGCTCTCCCGGCCGGCGCGCCTTCCTGGTGCCGGTCGCATGGATCGCCGCATTGCTCGCGTCCTACTGGCTGTTGGTGGATTGGCAGTCTGTGCCGGCGCTGGTTTCGGCGGCGTTTGCGGCGATCCGCTGATCGATCGGGCTCGGCCGATCGAGCGCCCTCCGTCGGAAGCGACCACCCCAATCGTCCTGGCCATGACACATGGGATTACGGCGCGACTTAGTGAGGCCCTAATACCAGCCCGCAAAACGATAGAACTCTCGACCGCTTCGCACGGACCGCCCTACCCGTCATGGCCGGCCCTGTGCCGGCCATCCACGCCTTTTGTCGCGCGCACGAAGGCAAAGGCGTGGATGGCCGGCACAAGGCCGGCCATGACGGTTGGGGCCGGCCATGACGGGTAGAGGCGGTCCGTGCGAAGCGGTCGAGGATCAATCGTTCCGCGGGCTGGTATTACTTCGCCGCGAGGCCCTTGCTTCACCGCAGAGCCTTATGCGCCTGGCGGCCCAGGTCAAAAATCCGCGCTGTCGCCTCA
>CAVXNH010000111.1:0-83893 GCA_963762885.1 uncultured Alphaproteobacteria bacterium | reverse complement strand
GGCATGGGCCATGACGACGTGGATCGCATCGTCGAGTTGGTCAAGCGCGTGCGCAACGGCCGTACCATCCTGATGGTGGAGCACAATCTGTCTGTGGTGGAAGGCCTGTGCGACACCATCACCGTGCTAACTCGCGGCCGCGTACTGACCGAGGGCGACTACGCTACGGTGTCGAAGAATCCGGACGTCATCGCCGCCTATCTGGGGACGCCGCATGCTTGAAGTAAAGGGGCTGAACGCCTGGTACGGCGAAAGTCACATTCTGCATGGCATGGAATTCGAGGTGCGCGAGGGCGAGGTGGTCACGCTGCTGGGCCGCAACGGCGCCGGCAAGACCACCACGATGAAGTCGATCATGGGCCTGGTGCCGCGGCGCCGCGGCAGCATCCAGTTCCGCGGCGCCGAATTGGTGGACATGATGCCGCACCATATCGCTCGTCGTGGCATCGCCTTCTGTCCGGAGGAGCGCGGTATCTTTGGTTCGTTGTCGGTGACCGAGAATCTGATGTTGCCGCCAGTGGTCGCGTCGGGCGGGTTGCACATCGACGAGATCTACACGCTGTTTCCCAATTTGAAAGAACGAGCGCGCACCGCACACGGCACGCGCCTGTCGGGTGGCGAGCAGCAGATGCTGGCGATCGCGAGGATTTTGCGGACGGGAGCGAAGATGCTGCTGCTGGATGAGCCGACCGAGGGCCTCGCCCCGGTCATCGTGCAGCAGATCGGCCGCACCATCCACGAGATCAAGAACCGCGGCTTCACCGTGCTGCTGGTGGAACAGAATTTTCGCTTCGCCCAGACGGTGGCCGATCGCCACTACGTCGTGGAGCATGGCCGGGTGATCGACATGATCCCCAACTACCAGCTCGAGGCGCGTATGGATAAGCTGCACGAGTACCTGGGTGTATGATGTGGTTGCCCCAGAGATTGCGGTGGCTCACGACGACGATGCCACCGGCTTGCAGTGAGACGTATGGGGTGAATACACCCCTGATATCGCGAGGCAACGGCCTCCACGGAGAGGATTCCAGGATCGCCGCATGACCCCTGACCCCGGAAGGAATCCCTGACATGACCATCTCTCGCCGAGCCTTGCTCGGCACTGCCGCCGCTGCCACGACCCTGCCGTTGGTGCGCGCCCGAGCGCAATCGCCGGTTCTGAAAATCGGTGTACTGAACGACCAATCCGGCCCGTACACGAACACCGGCGGCCCAACCTCGGTGATCTGTGCCAAGCAGGCGCTCGAGGATTACGGCGTCGCTACCAAAGGGCTGAATGTCGAGATCATCACTGCCGACCACCAGAACAAGCCGGACCTCGCGGTTTCGATCTCACGCCAGTGGATCGACCGCGACGGCGTGGACGTGATCCTCGACGTGCCGACGTCGTCGGTGGCGCTCGCGGTGCAGGGTGTGGTGCGCGAGAAGAACAAGGTCTTCCTCGCCGTCGGTCCCGCGACCACCGCGCTGACCGGCGAGCAATGCTCGCCGAATTTCATAACCTGGGTCTACGACACGTACATGTTGGCGAAATCGACCGGCGGTGCGATGGTCAAGGCCGGGGGAGATAGTTGGTACTTCATCACCGCCGACTACGCATTCGGCAAACAGTTGCAGGCGGACACCACCGCCATGGTGAAGGCCGCGGGCGGCAAGGTGCTCGGCTCCACGGCCTATCCGTTCCCGGGAACCTCCGACTTCTCCTCGTTCCTGGTGCAGGCGCAGTCGAGCGGTGCCAAGGTGCTCGGCCTCGCCAATGCCGGCGCGGACACGGTGAATTCGATCAAACAGGCGAACGAATTCGGCGTGAACAAATCGATGAAGCTCGCTGCGCTGCTGATGTTCATCACCGACGTGCATGCGCTCGGGCTGGAGACCGCCAAGGGACTGCACCTGACCGAGAGCTTCTATTGGAACCTGAACGACGGAACCCGTGCCTTCACAAACCGGGTGAGGCCGAAGACCCCTAACAACTGGCCGAACATGATCCATGCCGGCTGCTATTCGGCGACGCTGCACTACCTGAAGACCGCGCACGACATGGGTGCGGCCGAGGCGAAGAAGGATGGCGTCGCCACGGTCAACCGCATGAAGAAGATGCCGGTGGAGGACGAGTGCTTCGGCAAGACCACGATCCGCGAGGACGGCCGCAACCTGGTTCCGGCCTATCTGTTCGAGGTCGAAATCTCCGTCCGAGAGCAAAGGGCCGTGGGACTACTTCACGCTGGTCGCGACGACACCGCCCGACGAGGCGGCCCGTCCGCTGGCTGACGGGCACTGCCCGTTCGTCGGCAAAGCCTGACAGGGCGAGGCCGGGGATAAGGGGGAAACAACATGATCATGATCTTCGGCATCCCCGGCCCGTTGCTGTTCGGCCAACTACTGCTAGGCCTGATCAATGGCGCGTTCTACGCCATGCTGTCGATGGGCCTGGCGATCATCTTCGGCATGCTCAACATCATCAACTTCGCGCATGGCGCACTGTTCATGATGGGCGCCTTCGCCGCCTGGATGCTGCTGGATACGGCGGCATCGGCTACTTCCCTGCGTTGATCCTGGCGCCGCTGATCATCGGCGTGTTCGGCATCGTGCTGGAGAAGCTGCTGATCAGCCGGCATGTATAAACTGGATCACTTGTACGGGCTGCTGTTGACCTTCGGCCTGTCGCTGGTGATCGAGGGGCTGTTCCGTAACTACTACGGCAGTTCCGGCCTGCCGTACCGCATTCCCGACATCCTGCAAGGCGCGACCAATCTCGGCTTCATGTACATGCCCAATTATCGCGGTTGGGTGGTGGGCGCCGCGCTGGTGGTCTGCTTTGCGACCTGGGCGATCCTGGAGAAGACATCGCTCGGCGCCACCCTGCGCGCCGCGACCGAGAACGCGCCGCTGGTCCAGGCGTTCGGCGTGGACGTGCCGCGGGTGATCACGCTGACCTTCGGCGGGGGCGTCGCGCTGGCGGCGTTCGCCGGGGTGCTGGCAGCGCCGATCTACTCGGTCAATCCGAATATGGGCGACAACTTCATCAACACTGTGTTCGCCGTGGTGGTGATCGGCGGCATGGGGTCGATCCTGGGCGCCATTCTGACCGGCTTCGGCCTCGGTGTGATCGAGGGGCTGACCAAGGTGTTCTGGCCGCAGGCGTCCGCGACGGTGGTGTTCCTGGTCATGGTGATTGTGCTGCTGACCATGCCGCACGGCCTGTTCGGCAAGAGGGCCTGAGATGTTCGGTTTCTCCCGCTCGCAGTCGATTGCTTTCGTACTGATGATCGTGCTGATCGTGGTCTGCCCATACGTGCTGTACCCGGTGTTCCTGATGCGCGTGCTGTGCATCGCGCTGTTCGCCTGCGCGTTCAACCTGATGATCGGCTATGTCGGGCTGCTGTCGTTCGGCCACGCGGCGTTCTTCGGCATGGGAGCCTACGTCTCCGCCTGGACCATGAAGTTCTGGCACATCGACGCGGTGCTGGCGATCGCGCTGGGCGGCGCTACCGGTGCCGTGCTGGGCCTGTTCCTCGGCTACCTGGCGATCCGCCGCTCCGGCATCTACTTCGCCATGATCACCCTGGCGCTGGCGCAGATGGTGTATTTCTTCTGCCTGGAAGCGCCGTTCACCGGCGGCGAGGATGGCATTCAGCAAGTGCCGCGCGGGCATCTGTTCGGCATCATCAACCTGAACGACGACATGGCGATGTACTGGGTCGTCGCGGCGGTGTTCATCGCCGGGTTCCTGCTGATACATCGCATCATCCACTCGCCATTCGGCCAGGTGCTGAAGGCCATCCGCGAGAACGAGCCGCGCGCCACGTCGCTCGGCTATCGGACCGACGACTACAAGCTGATCGCGTTCATTCTGTCCTGCATGTTGTCGGGCGTCGCCGGCGGCACCAAGGCGATCGTGTTCGGCATCGCCACCCTGACCGACGTGCACTACTCCACCTCGGGCGAGGTGGTGTTGACCACATTGCTCGGTGGGTTGGGCACGGTGTTCGGGCCGGTGGTCGGCGCGGTGGTGGTGACCGCAATGGAGAACTACCTGGCGCAGTTCGGTTCCTGGGTGACGGTGACGCAAGGCGCGATCTTCGTGCTGTGTGTGCTGGCATTCCGGCGCGGGATCGTCGGCGAGATCGGCGCCGCGCTGCGGCTGGGGTTGTAGTCGGCGCTGCGTCAATCGTACGGCCGGGCCGCGCCAACCGCCGACCGCCAACCCCCAACCGTCATGGCCGGGCTTGACCCGGCCATCCATCGCGGCACCGGCCATGCCTGTCGTTGCACCTGTGCCGATCGGGCCTCGCCGCTGCAGCCTGCGCGTGACCAGATTATTTCACATTCCGCGCCTTGGACTGCGAAGCACCGGCTGGCACAATTACACCGCATCTGTCGCCACTTGGACTCCAAGGATCAAGTCATGGCCCGCATGTCGCTGACGCGACGTTCCCTGTTGCTCGGTGCGGCACCGGCGATCGCGCTTCGGCCGATCCCGGCGCGGGCGCAGGCGCCGGCGCTGAATTTCGTCGTCATCGGCGATTGGGGACGCGAGGGCTGTTGTCAGCAGGCCGCTGTTGCGGAGCAAATGAGCAAGCGCGCGGTTGCGATCGACAGCAGCTTCGTCATTTCCGTTGGTGACAATTTCTATGAGAACGGGGTCAGCAGCGTCACCGATCCGCAGTGGAAGACCTCATTCGAGGACGTCTACACGCGGCCTGGCCTGATGACGAAGTGGCACGTGATCCTCGGTAATCATGATTACCAGGGGACTGGCAAGCCGGAGGCGCAGATCCAATACAGTCAGACGCACCTGCGTTGGTCGCTGCCGTCCCCGTATTACATGCGAACCGAGCAATTGGCGGATGGCACCAGCGCAGATTTCCTTTTCATCGATACCAACTCCTATATCCAACATTATTATCGCCCGGGCTCGAACGTGCATGTGGATCGGACGCAGCCGGAGCAGCAATTCGCATGGCTGGAGAATGCGCTGGCGACGTCTCGGGCGGCATGGAAGATCGTCGTCGGCCACCATCAGGTGTACGCGGCCACGGCCCCGGACGACTACGTTGGGAATGACATGATCACGCGCTTCGCGCCGCTGCTCGATAAATACGGTGTACAGGCCTATATCAACGGCCACGAGCATAATTTGCAGCATGTTCGGCAGGGGCGGGTGAACTACATCACCTGCGGGGCCGGTTCCCAGACGTTGCCGGTACAGGCGCCGCCGGACCAGTTCGCCAGCAGCCGGCACGGGTTCATGTCGATGCGACTGGAGCAGGACACTCTCGGTTTCAGCTTTATCGACGATCTGGGCAACACGCTGTACCGCGCGGAGGTTCCGCGTCAGGCGTAGGTGGGTCCCGTCATGCCGACCTTCGTCGGCATGACGTTGGTTGGTGCGGCAGCCGCAGTTGAGGGATTGATCACCAACGGCTACCCGCTAGTATCGAACGCCGCCGCAGGGTAGAAACGCCATGAACTTCGACTTTTCCGACGACAGCAAGCTGTTGCGCGAACAGGCGCAGCGGTTCCTGCGCGAGCAATGCACGCCCAAAGTGGTGCGCCACGTGTTGGAGGGCCACGCGCCATACAACGCCGAGCTTTGGCGTGCGATGGCGGAGATGGGCTGGCTGGGCGCGGCCATTCCGGAAGCCTACGACGGTGCCGGCCTGGGCTATGAGGCGCTGTGCGTGTTGGCGGAAGAACTAGGCCGCGTGCTGGCGCCGGTACCGTTTACGTCCACGGTCTGTCTCGCCGCCGAAGCGATCCTCGCCGCCGGCACCGAGGCACAGAAGCGGGATTATCTTCCGAAGATCGTGCGCGGCGAACTGATCGCGACGTTCGCTCTGGCGGAAGGTCCGGGCGAGCCGCGTGAGGCGGGCATTCGCGCGCGCCTGTCCGATGGCCGCATCAGCGGCAGCAAATGGCCGGTGCCGGACGGCTCGATCGCGCAGCTTGCGGTGGTGGCTGCGCGCGATGCGTCCGGTGTGTCGCTCGCCCTGGTCGATCTCGCAGCGCCGGGTGTGAACCGTGACGTCTTGCCGATGGTCGATCCCAGTCGCGATCATGCGAAAATCGATTTCGACAACGCGCCGGCCTCGGTGCTCGGGGCGTCCGGTCAGGGATGGGAGATCGTGCGCCGATTGCTCGATCGTGCGGCGATCCTGACGGCGTTCGAACAGGTGGGTGGGGCGAGCGCGAGTTTGGAGATGGCGACCGCGTATGCGAAGGAACGCTTTGCATTTGGCCGGCCGATCGGCTCGTTCCAGGCCATCAAGCACAAGCTCGCCGATGTCTACGTTGCGACCGAGTTGGCGCGGTCGAACGCGTATTTTGCGGCGTGGGCGTTATCGACCGAAGCGGCGGAATTGCCGCTGGCGGCCGCCACCGCGCGGGTCTCCGCAACCGACGCGTTCTACCTTGCGGCGAAGGAGAACATCCAGGTGCATGGCGGCGTCGGGTTCACCTGGGACTACGATTGTCACCTGTTCTATCGCCGCGCCAAGCTGCTGGCGTTGGCGCTCGGCAGCCAGCGGTATTGGAAAGACCGCGTGGTCGCGGAACTCGAAACGCGCAACGAAGCCTGACAAGCGCAGGAGAACGCCTATGGACTTCGACGATACCCCGGAAGAAGCCGCGTTCCGTGCCGAGGCACGCGCGTTCCTGAACGCCAACGCCGGCCGCAAGCAGCGCAGCAGCGGGGCGCATCGCTACGGCGATACCGACGCCGCGGAGATCGCGCGCGCTAAGGTGTGGCAGGCGAAGAAGGCGGATGCGGGTTTCGCCGGTATCACCTGGCCGAAGGAATGGGGCGGCCGCGGCGGCACCCAGATGCAGCAGATCATCTGGAACCAGGAGGAGGCGGAGTACGAAGTTCCGCACAACGTCTTCCTGATCGGTTTGGGGATGTGCATTCCCACGATGATGGCCTACGCGGCACCGGATCACTTGCAGCGCTACGTGCGTCCGGCGCTGCGTGGCGAGGAAATCTGGTGCCAGTTGTTTTCCGAACCCGCCGGCGGCTCGGACGTCGCCGGACTGCGTACCCGCGCGGAAAAGCGTGGCGACGAATGGGTGATCAACGGCCAGAAGATCTGGACCTCGGGCGCGCATTACTCCGACTATGGCCTGCTGCTGACACGCAGCGATCCGAACGTGCAGAAGCATGCCGGGCTGACGGCGTTCTTCATCGATATGCATGCTCCGGGGGTCGAGGTACGGCCGATCCACCAGATGTCCGGTGCCTCGAATTTCAACGAGGTGTTTTTCACCGATCTCCGCGTGCCGGATGCGCAGCGGCTGGGTGCCGTGGGTGCGGGTTGGAAGGTGGCGATCACCACGTTGATGAACGAGCGGCTGGCGGTCGGTGAAATCCGCCGGCCGGACTTGCAGGATTTGATCGAGCTGGCCCGGTCGGTGGAACTCGACGGGCGGCCGGCGATCGCCGATCCGGTGGTGCGCGAACGCATTGCCGACTGGCATGCGAAGTCGCAGGGGCTGACCTATACGCGGTTTCGCATCCTGACCGCATTGTCGCGCGGCGCGACGCCGGGGCCGGAGAACTCGATCGCCAAGGTGGTGAACGCGGCCAAGTTGCAGGAGATATCGTCGTTCGGCATGGACCTGCTGGGCATGGCCGGTGGGGTGATGGATCCGGATCTCGCGCCGATGCACGCGATGTTCCAGGACGCGCTGCTGTCCTCGCCGAGCCATCGGATCGCCGGCGGAACGGACGAGATATTGCGGAACATCATCGCCGAGCGGGTGCTTGGGCTGCCGGGGGATGTGCGGGTGGACAAGGATGTTGCATTCAATCAATTGCCGATCGGGAGTCGGTAAAGTAAACCTCTCCCGCCCTGCGGGAGAGGTCGCGGAGCGCAGCGACGCGGGTGAGGGTGATCGGGTCGGCACGTAGCAGGTAGAGCGTAGTGTGCCGACCCGATCGCTCTCACCCTCGACGCTTCGCGTCTCGACCTCTCCCGCGCAGCGGGAGAGGTTTATAAAATCATGCGCACCCTTCGCGGCCAGACGGCGATCGTCGGCATCGGCGAAACCACCTACTATCGCCACGGCCAATCGCCCGACGCCGAGTTCAAACTCGCCCTGCAAGCAGTGCTCTCTGCCTGCAAGGACGCCGGCATCAGCCCGCACGACATCGACGGCTTTGCCTCCTATGGCAACGACCGCAGCGAGGCCGGCCGCCTTGCCGCCGCGCTGGGTGTGAAGGAACTCCGGTTCTCCAACATGTTCTGGGGCGGCGGCGGCGGCGGCGTCTGTGGCGCCGTCGGCAACGCCGCCGCGGCGGTCGCCACCGGCATGGCGGACTGCGTCGTCGCGTTCCGCTCGTTGGCGCAGGGACAGTTCGCGCGCTACGGCCGCGGCACTGGCGCGCCGTTAGTGGCGGGCGACGACCAGTTCAGCATCCCCTACGGCGTGATGTCGCCAGCGCAACGCTTCGCCATGAAGGTGACGCGCTTCATGCACGACCACGGCATCCGCCAGGAAGCGCTGCGGGCGATCTCGCTCGCCTGCTATCACCACGCGCAGAACAACCCCAACGCGGTGATGCGCGGCCGCCCGCTCGACGCGGCGAAATACGACGCGTCGCGCTGGATCATCGAGCCGTTCTTCCATCTGTTCGACTGCTGCATGGAGAACGACGGCGCCGCCGCGGTGATCGTCGTGCCTGCCGACCGGGCGCGCGACTTCCCCCACAAGCCGGCCTGGGTGATGGCCTGCGCGCAGGGCTGCGACCATCGCAGTGCAGCGCCGGTGCACAACATGCCGAACTATCCCAGCTCGCATTTCCGCCAGATCGGACCTCGGCTTTACGACATGGCGAAGCTGACGCCGGCGGACATGGGCATCGTGCAATGCTACGAGAACTTTACCGGCGGCGTGCTGATGAGCCTGGTGGAGCATGGCCTCGTGCAGCCCGAGGAAGCCAACGAAATCCTGGTCCCCGAGAACCTGTGCGCGCCAGGCGGAAAAATGCCGCTGAACACCAGTGGCGGCAACCTGGCGGAGTGCTACATGCACGGACTGGAACTGGTGAACGAGGCGGTGCGGCAAATTCGCGGCACGGCGATCAACCAGGTGAAACGCAACGACGCAGCGATCATCATCGGCGGCCCGATGGTGACGCCGGTGAGTTCGCTGATCCTCGGCTCGGAGGCGGTTCTATGAGCGACACCTATCTGCCCGAGGGCCTGCCAGTCCCTAACACGGGCGACACACTAACCGCGCCCTATTGGGAAGCCACGCGCGCAGGAAAACTGCGTATCCAAAAATGTCGAGGGTGCGGCGCCTGGCAGTGGGGTCCCGAATGGATCTGCCACCGCTGTCATTCGTTCGACCTCGCGTGGGAGGATGTGGCAGGGCAGGGGCGGATCTACAGCTACCAGCGTCCGCACCATCCGGTGCATCCGGCGCTGAACGGCCACGGCCCGTATATCGCTGTCCTGATCGAACTCCCGCACGCCGGCAACGTCCGCATGGTCGGCAACTTGCTCGGCGACCCGCGTCAGGAGGTGCGCATCGGCGCTCCGGTCGAGGCGGTATTCGAACCGCACGACAACGCCGATCCGCCGTTCACGCTGGTGCAATGGCGGTTGGTGTAGGCCCGCGCTTCACGCCGCAGCGCGGGGTGCGGCGGGTGGCGAAGCAAGCAAGAGTTTTACGCAGATACAGGCAGATGCACGCAAAACACGCGGATCGGACAGAGTTTGACGCGTCGGCGGGAACTCATCAGGTTCAGCCGGACGAGATTTGCCGTGAACCTTCATGCCGGACGCATAACCATCTGCGTGTTTTGCGTGCATCTGCCTGTATCTGCGTAAGAATTCTTGCTTGCTTCACCGCGTGCAGCACTGCGTTGTCAGGGTAAGGCGCGGCGCGCTGGCAAACCGGGCACGCCCCATTCAACCGGCTGATTTGACCGCCGGAACCCAGTCCTCGCTACGCCTCGATCCGCGAGAACAGAAAACTGCTAACCCCCAGAAGCACCGCCGCCATCCCACCCAGCACCGCCAGGTCCAGCGCCATCTCCCACGACGCAGCCCCCGTCAGGGCATCTCGCATCCCCGCCACCCCATAGCTCAGCGGGTTCAACTGCACGGCCAGCCGCAGCGGCGCCGGCAGCCCCGCCGTCGGGAACAACGCGTTCGAAAAGAAGAACAGCGGCATCACCAGGAAATTCATAATAAGCTGGAACCCCTGCATGTCCCGCAACACCGACCCGATCGCCGTCCCAATGGCTGCGAACACCAGAGCGATCAGGAACATGAAGACAATCGCCAGCGGCACCAGCAACGGATGGTGGATGCGAAACCCCGCGATCAGGCAGATCACCAGCACGATCACCCCTTGCAGCATCGCCGTCGTCGCGCCGCCCAAAGTGCGCCCCAGCACGATTGCCAGCCGCGGCACCGGCGCCACCAGCGTTTCCTTCAGGAAGCCGAACTGCCGGTCCCAGATGATCTCGATGCCGCCGAACACCGCGGTGAAGATGATGCCCATGGCGATGATGCCGGGCACAACGAATTCCAGATAATTGCCGCCGCCGGCCCGCGCGTAGATCGGGCCGAACCCGAACCCCAGAGCGAACAGGAACAGCACCGGCTGGCCCAACGAGCCGATCAGCCGCGTGCGCGCCCTCGCGTAGCGCTTGAGCTGTCGCAGCCACAGGATCCACACCGCGCGCATCAGCGGCGTCCCCAGGCGCGGCGCAACATGCGCATCCGGTCGGCCGGCGTCGCCTCGTCCTCGCGAATGTCCCGCCCGGTCAGGGCAATGAACGCATCCTCCAGCGTGGCACGCCCGGTTCGTTCCTTCAAAGATGCAGCCGTGCCCTCCGCAACGATGCGGCCGTGATCGATCACGGTGATGTCGTCGGCGACACGCTCGGCTTCCTCCATCGCATGGGTGGTGAAGAACACGGTGACCTGGTGCTCGCGCGACAACCCGCGCACGAACTCCCAGATGTGGCTGCGCGTCTGCGGATCCAGGCCGAGCGTGGGTTCGTCGAGGAACAGCAGGCGTGGCTGATGCAGGAACGCCCGGGCGATCTCCAGCCGGCGCTTCATGCCGCCGGAGAACTGCTTGACGTAGTCGTTCTGCCGATCCGCCAGCCCGACGAAACTCAGCAGCGCCTGCATCCGTTCCCGCAGTTCCTTGCGCGGGACGCCGTACAGCACGCCGTGCAGCTCCATGTTCTCGTGCGCGGTCAGCTCCTCGTCGACGCTGGGGTCCTGGAAGACGATGCCGAAGGCGCGGCGGACGGCAGTGCGCTCGCGCACCGGATCGAAGCCGGCGACCTTGATGTGCCCGGAGGTCGGCGCCAGCACGGTCGTCAGGATCTTGATCGTGGTCGTCTTGCCGGCGCCGTTCGGCCCCAGGAACGCCCGGATCGTGCCTTCGGGGACGCTGAACGAGATGCCGTCCACGGCCCTGAACGTGCCGAACTCTTTGACCAGGTCATGCACTTCGATCATCGCCGTCATCGGGCCACTTTTCCTTTGATTGTCCCCTCTCGCTTCTGTCTTCCCCCTCCCGCTTGCGGGAGGGGCCAGGGGAGGGTGCAGCGTGCCGCACGCCTCACCCTCCCCTAACCCCTCCCGCAAGCGCGGGAGGGGAAGCGGGTACGCAACTTTGCGCGTCCCCCGCCATCCGCGCTAATCCCACACTCCACGGAACCGGCCAACGCACCGTCATGTCACATCCGTCCGACGCCATCCCACCTGGCATTCCGCGTGCCGCCCTGGTTACCGGCGGCGCCCAGAGGATCGGTCGCGGCATCGCGCTCGCCCTGGCGCGGGCGGGGTTCGACGTCGCCGTGCACTGCCGCAGCAGCAACGCAGCCGCCACCGCCACCTGCGACGAGATCCGCCGCCTCGGCCGCCGCGCCGTCGTAGTGCAGGCCGATCTCGCCGACGAAGCCCAGACCGCCGCTCTGCTGCCGCAGACCATGGCCGCACTCGGCCCGATCGGCGTCCTGGTCAACAACGCCAGCCGGTTCGAGCGCGACGAGTGGAACGACGCCACCCGCGCCTCCTGGGACGCGCATCTGGAGCCCAACCTGCGGGCACCGTTTGTGCTGATGCAGCACTTCGCCCGCCTGCTGCCCGCCCCCCTCCCAGGCGCCATCATCAATCTGCTCGACCAGCGGGTCTGGTCGATCACCCCGTATTTCGTGTCCTATACGGTGTCCAAGGCGGCGCTGTGGGCATTGACCCAGAGCATGGCGCTGGCGCTGGCGCCGCGCATCCGGGTCAACGCCATCGGTCCCGGGCCTACGCTGCCCAGCGAACGCCAGACCCAGGCGCAATTCGATAGCCAGGCCGAGTCGGTGCCGCTGCGGCACGGTACCAGCCCGGAGGAGATCGGCCGCGCCGTCGTCGCCATCCTGGACCTGCCCGCAATGACCGGGCAGATGCTGGCGCTGGATGGCGGGCAGCACCTGCAATGGGCCGCCGGGCGCACCGCCCCGCCACCAGAGGAGTAGCCGCATGGACACGCCTCGTATCGCCTCCAGCGCCCGGGCACTGCGGCATGTGTTCCTGCGCGACCTCGTGATATCGGCCAGCATCGGCATCTATCCGCACGAACACGCCGCCCGCCAACGGGTGCGCATCAACATCGATCTAGGGGTGGAGGATGACGGCGCCCGCGCCCTGTCGCGCGTCCGGGTCGGGCGCGACGAGTTGTCGCGCGTGGTGGATTACGAGAAAGTCGCCGCCACGGTGCGCGGCATCGTCGCCTCTGGCCACGTCAGGCTGGTGGAAACTCTGGCCGAGCGGATCGCCGAAGCGTGCCTGGTCGACCCGCGGGTTCATCTTGCACGAATCCGCGTCGAAAAGCTGGACATATTCGCAGATGCAACATCGGCGGGCGTGGAAATCGAGCGGCGACAGGCCGATTTGTCCACGCGCTGACAGACCGCTTAACGGTTCGCGGTTCACAATCCATTGTTTTCAATGGCGTGACAACTTATGGAAAGAAAATCCAACAATATCAGTAGTATAGTTATTGACTAAAATTTGTGCAATGTATAAGAAGGCCAGAGAATCCGCGGCTTTCACGCATTTGCGAGGCGGTTCCCCCACAGACTTGTCCACAGGATTGGTGGATTAATCCGCCCGACTCACCTCTCCCGCGCCGCGCACGGGAGAGGTTATAATGTGGCATGAGCGATAACGCGCCTCCGCCCCCCATTGGCGTCGCCGTCATCGAAGCGGCGCTTGCGACCATGCCGCTCAGCCCCGGCGTGTATCGCATGCTCGATGCCAAGGGCGACGCGCTGTATGTCGGCAAGGCGCGCAGCCTGAAGAAGCGCGTCACCGCCTATACCCAGCCGGTGCGGCTGGACGAGCGGCTGCGGCGGATGGTGAACGAGACCGCCGCGATGGAGGTGATCACCACCCATACCGAGGCCGAGGCCCTGCTTCTCGAAGCCAACCTCATCAAGCGGCTGAAGCCGCGCTTCAACATCGTGCTGCGGGACGACAAGTCCTATCCCTGGCTGATGCTGACCGAGGACCACCCCTATCCGCAGATCGCCAAGCACCGCGGCGCACAGGTGCGGAAGGGCAGCTATTGGGGGCCGTTCGCGTCCGCCTGGGCGGTCAACCAGACCATCCACGCGATGCAGCGCGTGTTCCTGATCCGCTCCTGCGCCGACACGGTGTTCGCCAACCGCTCGCGGCCCTGCCTGCTGTACCAGATCAAGCGGTGTTCTGCCCCCTGTGTAGGCCGGATCAGCGAGGCCGACTACCACCGCCTGGTCGGCCAGTCGAAGGCGTTCCTGGGGGGCAAGTCAGCGGCGGTGCAGCAGGACCTCGCGGCGGAAATGGAGCATGCCGCCGAGGCGCTGGAATTCGAGCACGCGGCGGCGGTGCGGGACCGGATCCGGGCGCTGACCTTCGTGCAGGGCAGCGACGTGGTGAATCCCGCCAGCCTGACCGATGCCGACGTGATCGCCGCCTGGCAGACCGCCGGCCAGACCTGCGTGCAGGTGTTCTTCGTGCGCGGCGGCCGCAACAACGGCAACCGCGCGTTCTTCCCGGCCAACACCCGCGCGGAGGACGCGCCGGCGGTGCTGTCGGCGTTCATCGCCCAGTTCTACGATGACAAGCCGCCGCCGCCCTGCATCCTGGTCAACCACCCCCTGGCGGAACAGGACCTGGTCGCCGAGGCGCTGTCGCTGAAGGCGGGACGCAAGGTGACGGTGCTGTATCCGCAGCGCGGGGAAAAACACGCGGTGGTGCAGCACGCCGAGACCAACGCTCGGGAGGCGCTGGAGCGCAAGCTGGCGGAATCCGCCGGCCAGGCGAAGCTGCTGGAAGGCGTGGCGGCGCTGTTCGGCCTGCCGGCACCGCCCGAGCGCATCGAGGTCTACGACAACAGCCACATCATGGGCGCCAACCCGTACGGCGTGATGATTGTCGGCGGGCCGGAGGGGTTCGTGAAGGCGGCCTACCGCAAGTTCGGCATTCGCGGCCCGATCACGCCCGGCGACGACTTCGCCATGATGCGCGAGGTGCTGCAGCGCCGCTTCACTCGGGCGCTGAAGGAGCAAGCGGAGGGCGCACCTGCGGGGGAGTGGCCGGATGTGGTGCTGATCGACGGCGGCGCGGGGCAGTTGTCGGCTGCGCGGGACGTGCTGAACGACCTGGGCGTGCAGGACGTAAAGCTGGTGGCGATCGCCAAGGGTCCGGACCGCGACGCGGGACGCGAGTGGTTCCACACCGACGGGATGGAGCCGTTCCAACTGCCGCCGCGCGATCCGGTGCTGTACTTCCTCCAGCGGCTGCGCGATGAGGCGCATCGGTTCGCCATCACCACGCACCGGGCGGGGCGGTCGAAGGCGATCCGGGTGAGCGAGCTGGACGAGATCCAGGGCATCGGCGCGGCGCGCAAGCGGGCGCTGCTGAACCATTTCGGCTCGGCGCGCGGGGTGAAGATGGCGGGGCTGGCCGACCTGGAGGCCGCGCCCGGGATCAGCCGGGAGACGGCGCGGCGGGTCTACGCGCATTTCCACCCGGGGGTGCGGATGGAGAACGCGTCATAGCGTTCCGATCCAAACGATCCGTGTCCGGTGTTCCCATGTCATTGCGAGCGAAGCGGAGCAATCTCCCGCGTGGGTTGGTGCGATGTTACGTCGGCGATTGCTTCGCTTCGCTCGCAATGACAGGGGTTGGCGGTAGGATAGGACCGTTGACCGCAAGACAGGCCAACCGATGAGGACGACTTTGTGACGCTGCGAGGACAGTTTTCAGCCGGGCGTTCCGCCGATCTGCGAGGGCGGATCGCGGGTATCTATGCACTGCTGGTGCTCGCGAATATCGGGGTCTGGGCCTGGGCCTTGTTGGTATTCCGCCACCAGCCGGTACTGCTTGGTACGGCATTCCTGGCTTACAGCTTTGGCCTGCGTCATGCGGTGGACGCCGACCACATCGCGGCCATCGACAACGTCACCCGCAAGCTTATGCAAGACGGCAAGCGGCCTGTCGGCGTCGGCTGCTTTTTTGCCCTCGGCCATTCCTCGGTTGTTATCCTGGCGACGGCGGGGATCGCGGCCACCGCGAGCGCTCTGTCATCCCACATCGATGCCTTCAAGAGTGTCGGCAGCGTTGTCGGCACGCTGGTATCGACGCTGTTCCTGTTCGTCATCGCGGCGATGAATGTCGTCATTCTCGCAGGGATCTGGCGGATGTTTCGCCATGTTCGCCGGGGTGGCGCCTTCGTGGCGCAGGATTTCGACGTGTTGCTGAACAGCCGCGGCCTGCTGGCGCGCGTGTTCAGGCCGGTATTCCGGCTGGTTTCCCGCAGTTGGCACATGTTCCCGGTGGGCTTCCTGTTTGGGCTTCGGATTCGACACCGCGACCGAAGTGGCATTGCTCGGCATTTCCGCGACCCAGGCGGCACAGGGAATGGCGATCTGGTCGATCATGGTGTTTCCGGCGCTGTTCGCTGCCGGCATGTCGCTGATCGATACGACGGACGGTGTGCTGATGCTGGGTGCCTACAATTGGGCGTTCATCAGGCCGATCCGCAAACTGTACTACAACCTCATTATCACTGCGGTCTCGGTCGTGGTGGCGGTGTTGATCGGTGGCATCGAGGGTCTTGGATTGATCGGCGACCGGTTCGGTCTGAGCGGCGGATTCTGGGACGGGATTGGCCGTTTGAATGACAATTTCAACGGGCTCGGTTTCGCCGTTATCGGCCTGTTCATCCTGGCCTGGATTGGGTCGGTGATCGGGTATCGCTATGCACGGCTGGACGAGGTCGACATCGAGGTAACAAAAACCTAAATCAAGCAAGCGGGAGATCGAGGTGCAGAGCAGCTTGTCTTGTATGTGGGTTGTTTGCCGCGTTCACTCGACCGCAGAATTCATTCTTCTTAGCGATCTCTGTGCCTCATCTGCCTCTGTGATAAATTTGCCAGCCGCGTGCCGCACCTTTGTTGCATGCTGTGCCCGCATTTCCGCCGAGCATGTGCTTCTCGGCAAAAAGCAAGGTTTTGAAACACAGATTTCACAGATTTCACAGATCAAGGCACCGAAAATATTCAAACTCATCTGTGCCTTGATCTGTGAAATCTGTGAAATCTGTGTTTCAAAACCTTACTTTCTGACCCGCGACCCGAACGATCGGTTCGACACCTCTCTCGCGATTGCCCACCACATCAGCGAATAGCGATCGTCACTGCGCGTGTTAAGCCGGTCTAACCGCCCGTTAGCCTGTCGCACGATGCGGTGAACCGCTCGATGCTGTCGCCGATTGCGAGTCTCGCCCGGCGCCGAATTACTGCCCGCCACGACAGGCATCAGCCGCACGCCAGGGAGCCACACGATCAGGCGTGCGCTGGCATCGGTGTCGGAATGCCCTCGGGATCCAGCCGGTAGCCGCCGCCCTCAGTCACCAGCAACCGGGCATTGGCCGGGTCCGGTTCGATCTTCTGGCGCAGCCGGTAGATGTGGGTCTCCAGTGTGTGCGTGGTGACCGCGGCGTTGTAGCCCCACACCTCGTTCAGCAGCACCTGCCGCGCCACGGCGCGGGTGCCGGCGCGATAAAGGAACTTCAGGATCGCCGCTTCCTTCTCCGTCAGCCGGATCCGCCGGTTCTTCGCCGGGTCCTGCAACAGCTTGGCCGAGGGACGGAAGGTGTACGGCCCGATGCTGAACACCGCGTCCTCGCTGTTCTCGAAGATGCGGAGCTGCGCGCGCAGCCGGGCCAGCAGTTCGTTCAGCCGGAACGGCTTGGCGATGTAGTCGTTCGCCCCCGAGTCGAGCCCGCGCACCACATCTGTCTCGGCGTCCGAGCCAGTGAGCATGATGATCGGCATCTTCTGCCCCTGGCGCCGCAGCTTGACGCAGAAGTCGCGCCCATCGCCGTCCGGCAGCCCGACGTCCAGGATGATCGCGTCGAAGCGGGCATCCTTTGCCAGCAGCTTTTCCTCGGCCTCCATGACGGTCCCGGCTTCGGTGGGGGCGAACTCGCCGTCCAACGCAAGCTGTTCGGTCAGGGTGTCGCGCAGGGCGACATCGTCATCCACGATCAGGATCGGTCGTTCGGCCGACATGTCTTGTTCCCCTCGCAATCCGGCCACGGAGGTGGTCCGCAGCGACATCTGTGCCAAGGCCCGTGAACTTACAATAGCTTGGCCCACGTGCTATCGAAATGGATGCATCACCGTCTGGCCCATCGGTCCGCGATCACGATCAGGCGTGAGGGACGTCACCTCACTTTTTCGTGAACCCGTGGCCGGAGCACAGCCGCCTTCGCCATATAGGCGCAGTTGGCGAGTCGACGACCGGCCCGTTTGTGCATCGCACGGAACGCAGTTTCCGCGGAATCTTGACCAAAATGGGCACGCAGCGTCTCAAATCCACGTAATCCGTGTAGTCTCAGTTCCATGAACCGGTTGCAAGGCCAAAGCCGCCCTGTGCTCCCCACCGCAGAGGCGCCCGATTGGGTCTCTCCCGAGACCATCGCGCGGCTGCGCCGGGTGCACCGGGCGGCGTCCGATCTTCGGCGGGGCATTCCGGTGGTGCTGAGCGCCGGCGACTTGATGATGGCCGTGCTAGCGGCGGAAACCGCGGCAACCGGGAGCGTGGCGGAAGTGGCGGCGCTGGCGATCGATCCGCCCATGCTGTTGCTGGCGCCGACCCGGGCGGCCGCGGTGCTGCGCCGTCCGGTAGAGCAGGGGGCGGCCGCCGTGGCGGTGCGGGTGCCGGATAGCCTGTTGGCGCCCGACACATTGCGTGCGTTCGCCGATCCCAGCCTGACGCCGGTGCCGCCGGACCGATTGGGCGAACCGATGCCGCTGCCGCCGATGGCGGGGGCGGCCCTGGCCCTGGGCAAGCTCGCACTGCTGCTGCCGGCGGTGTTGGTGGCCACGCTGCGTCCCGGGCTGGAAGCCGATCTGGCGCAGCGTCACCTTCTGGTGCTGTCGGCGGCCGATGTGCTGGACTATCCGGCGGCTGCCGCGGCGGGGCTGCGGCAGGTGGCCGCGGCGCAAGTGCCGCTGGAAGATGCCCCGGACGCGCGCGTGATCGCGTTCCGCAGCGAGGGCGCCGGACTGGACCATCTCGCCATCGTCGTCGGCGAGCCAGAGAAGGCCGATGCCCCGCTGGTGCGTATCCATTCCGAGTGTTTTACCGGCGACCTGCTGGGCAGCCTGCGCTGCGACTGCGGACAGCAACTGCGCGGCGCGATTCGCCGCATGGCCGCGGAAGGCGCCGGGGTGTTGCTTTATCTGGCACAGGAAGGCCGCGGCATCGGCCTGATCAACAAGCTGCGGGCCTATACCTTGCAGGATCGCGGACTGGATACGCTGGACGCCAACCGGGCGCTCGGCTGGGACGCGGATGAGCGCAACTTCCTGATTGCGGCCCGCATGCTGCACGCGATGGGCCTGGAGCGGATCCGGCTGCTGACCAACAACCCGGACAAGCTTGCCGCGCTGGCGGCGTGCGGCGTGGAGGTGGTCGGCCGCGAGCCCCACACTTTCGCGCCGAACGGCATCAACGACGAGTATCTGGCGACCAAGGCGGCGCGATTCGGTCATTTGTTGGACTGACCCGGCAGTGCAAGCGGTGGTGCATCCGGACGGGCGGCTGACAATGCGGAACGAGGTATTCCGCGCCGCCCTGGGCCGTGCGCGGGTGGGCATGCACAAGCAGGAGGGTGATGGGGCGACACCGGCCGGGGTGCTGCCGCTGCGCCGCGTATTGTATCGCCTGGACCGACTGCCGGCGCCCGATTGCGCTGTGCCGATCGAGCCGATCAGCGAGGCCGACGGCTGGTGCGACGACCCGATGCATCGCGACTACAACCGGCGGGTCAGCCTGCCGCACGAGGCGCGGTGCGAGGAACTCTGGCGGCCGGACGGGCTGTACGATGTCGTGGGCGTGCTGGGCTGGAATGACGCGCCGGTCGAGCGTGGTTGTGGCTCGGCGATCTTCCTGCACGTGGCGCGGCCGGATTACGGACCGACCGAGGGCTGCGTGGCGCTTGCACTGCCGGATTTGCTGCGGGTGCTGGCCGCGGGAGTGACCGAGTTGCTGGTGCTGCCGGAATAGGGGCAGGGCGGGCAGCTGAAATCCTCCCCCTCCCCTTGAGGGAGGGGGCTGGGGGGAGGGGGGATTTTGGCCCTTTCGCCCTTTCACCACTCTCCTGGGAGCACGATCCGTGTGCGCGCAGTTGGTCAAGGTTCGGCCTGGGCGGTTCGCCATCTGTCAGCTACCTGCCGATGCCGCGATCCCGCCGGAACTGCTTCGTCTGCCGTGGTACTCGGTTACAAAGACCGACGATGAACTCTCGCTGGTCCTACCGGAACGGGCGGTGACGCCGGGCGGGCGTTGCGACGCAGGCTGGCGGTGCCTGGAGCTCCAGGGACCGTTCGCTTTAAGCATCGTCGGGATATTGGCCGTGATCTCCGCGACGCTGGCGAACGCAGGGGTCAGCATATTTGCGCTGTCCACATTCAATACCGATTACCTGCTGGTCAAGGACGCCGATCTTGCCACCGCGACCGATGCACTGCGCGCCAGCGGTTACACGGTTATCGCCAATGAAAAACTGTAGCTGGCCCGGCGTATTTTCATGGAATTATCGCCTCCGACCCTGGTAAGCCTGCTTCGCACGTTGCTTCCCGGGATCGTTGCCAATGCATGCGAACAGCGCGATGCGGCCTGCCCTCGACGATATCGCCCGGATGTGGCGATACGCGCGCGACCAAGGGATCGCGGCTGAAATCAAACACCTGCATCAACCGGTCATCTGGCGCTCGCTGGCAGCGGCGATCGGCGATTGGCTGGCCATCTTCGCGGCCTTTGCTGCTGTGCTGGCCTGGGGGGCGCTTGCCGCGCCATTGGCTATCGTCGTCATCGGCAACCGGCAGCGCGCACTTGGTAATTTGCTGCATGACGCGGCCCATGGCAGCTTGGGTCGCAAACGTCAAAACGCTGATGCGATTGCGCGCTGGCTGTTGTTTCGGCCGATGTGGACTTCGCTCGAGATCTATCGGCACGATCACTTTGCTCATCATCGGCTGCTGGGCGTGCCTGGGCACGACGTGGACCTGATCCACCGCGAAGAGGACATGGGCCGGCCCTGGCCGGTTCTGCTGCTGCGGCACGTTGCAAACCGGCAGAGTTGGCAGGGATCGACGCTGGGCCACCTGCCGCGCGTGGACGTTGCTGAGTTCGGCGCGATATCGCTGTGGTGGACCGGGTTGCTGCTGATTGTCGCCGGGCTCGCCACCCCGTTCGCGGCGGTCGCGTTTGCCGCGCTATGGCTGCTGTCGCGGGCGACGATTTTTCACCTGATTACCACGTTCCGTGAAATCTCCGACCATGTCGGGTTGCGGCCGGGAAGCCTGATTGGTTTCTCGCGTAACCAGATCGCCGGCGGCGTGCTCGGCGTGCTGATCCATCCGCACAATAACGGCTACCACCTGGCGCATCACCTCAATCCGGGGATGCCGTTTTATGCGTTGCCGAGGGCCCACGCGCTGCTGCTGGCGTGGCCGGAATACGAGTTTGCCGCGCATTGCCGCGCTTATTTTCGCGGCGACAGCGCGTTGGTCCGGTCATGGGCGCGACTACCGCGGCGGTCTCACGCGGCGGCGGCGGTCGGACCGCAAATGCTCTCACCGCTGAACCGTCGCTCCCGGTTGCACACCGCCATTTTGGAGTAGCGGTGCTGCGCCGTCATGTGGACTGCGTATCAGGCACTTCGCGTGGTGTACCAACCCGCAATTCGATTGACGTACAGGCACGGACCGTCCCAACCGTCATGGCTTGGCTTGAACTGGCCATCTGTCGAGGCGCCGTGCTGCATAGATGGCCGGTTCAAGCCAAGCCATGACGGTTGGGGACGCCGGTGCGAAGCGGTCGAGAGCCAATCGTTCGGCGGGTTGGTACTAGGCCCCGTCGCCCGCAAGCAGCGCGACCAGCGCGCGCCGGTCCACCTTGCCGTGCGGGGTCATCGGCAGGCTGGCGATCCGATGGATCGCTTGCGGCACCATGTAGCCTGGTAGCCGCCGTTCGAGCGCCGCGCGGATTTCATGCGGCGCGGGTTGGGCGTCGCCGATCGGCCCGGCGATAAAGCCAACCATCCCGATGGCGCCTCCGTTGGCAAACGGCCAGGCGACTGCTGCGGCCAAGTCGGTGCCACACACCTGGCGCAGGTGGCTCTCGACGTCGCCCAACTCGAACTCGGTGTCCACGAACCTTGATCTGATCGTCGATGCGGCCGAGGTGGTGAACCCGCCCCTCGCTGTCCCGATAGACCTTGTCCCCGGTGAGATACCACCGCGTTCCGTCGATCATCGGGAAGCGGGCAGCGGTCAACTCCGGCTGGTTGAGGTAGCCGACCGCAAGCTGCATGCCCGACACTGCCAGTTCGCCGATCTCGCCAGGGGGCAGGACGTTCAACGCCGCATCGACAATGGCGATGGTGTTGCCGGGGTAGGGCTGGCCGAGCGCTATGCTGTTGCGCTCGCTGGTCACCACGGGCGGATCGGTGAGGCGCTGGTGCAGGCATTCGATCGTCGCCTCGGTCGGGCCGTAGACGTTATCCACGATGCTGGCGGGTGCGGCCCGCTGCCATGAAGTTGCCGCCTCTACCGTCAGCGTCTCGCCACCAAAGATCGAGATACGGAGGGACGGAAGGATGCCGGGCTCCAGCACGCCAAGCCGCACCAGCAGCCCGACGGTGGTCGGCGCCGAGTTCCAGACGGTCAGCGCATGATCCTGGATGAAGCTGATCGGCACCGTCAGTTGGGCGTTGGACACGACGTGCAAGGAGGCGCCGGCGTTCCAGGTCATGAACATGTTGAGGATCGAGGGGTCGAAGGTCAGCTCGAATGCCAGCGAGACCCGGTCGTTGGGTGTGAACCGGTAGATGTCCTGCATCGCCGCCAGATGGTACGAGATCGCGGCGAGGCTGATCTGCACCCCCTTCGGCGTGCCGGTCGTGCCCGAGGTGAAGATGGTGTAGGCGATGTGGTCGTCCGGTCGTGCGACAGGCGCCAGTTCAGGCTTGTCGGCGAGTGCGTCCAGCGTTTGGAACTGCGCCGCATCGGCACCGGCAGTGTCGGCCATCAGGATCATCTTCGGGCAACCGGCCAGGATGCGGGGCGACAGCAGCCGGACGGCTTCCGCATCGACAATCAGTGCATCGAGCAGGCTCGTTTCCAGGGTGGCGCACAGGCGGTCCTCGGGCCAGGCGATACCGAGCGGGACGTAGGTCGCACCCGCCCAGCATGCCCCCACGACGCCGGCATACGCGGCGACGCTGCGTCCGGCGAGCACGCCGACCCGGGGCGTGTTGCTGCTACTTGCGGTTGAAAGCAGCCACCCCGCGATGGTTCTGCCGAGTTGTGCCAGGTCCTCATAGGTGAGTTCGTGGCCGGCAACCGACAATGCAAGGTGCCGCGGCCGGTCGATGCTGTTGCGGTGAAGCTGCCGGACGAGATTGCCACCCATCGATGCACGCCTCCGGCGACGCAAAAGAGACTGCCCTGCCGTAGGGACGAAACAAAACGGTTCCCCGGTTTCGCGGGCGGGGCAGCCGATGCGTCGTGTTCGTCCAGCGATCGGTATGAGTTTGAAACATTGCGCATTTCGGAGTGAATCGGAACCGCAACAGGATTTATGCTGGGCGGCGCCTCTCCCCGTCATGGCCGGCCTTGTGGCGGCCACCCACGCCTCTCCGCGACGCCGCAGCAAAGGCGTGGATGGCCGGCACAAGGCCGGCCATGACGGGCGGGTGACGGCCATGGCGGGCGGATGACGGCCATGACGGGCGGGTGACGGCCATGACGGGCGGGTGACGGCCATGACGGGCGGGTGACGGCCATGACGGGCGGATGACGGCCGTGACGGGGTTGCAACGGCCATGATGGATCGCAACGGTCACGGCGGATCGCGGCTCATCCCTCGCGAATCCAGCGCATCCAGATAGGTCGCCCAGCGCCGCGCATGTTCGCGGCCGAGTTGATGCAGATACTCCCACGAATAGATGCCGGTGTCGTGCAGGTCGTCGAAGACCAGGCGAACGGCGTAGTTCCCCACCGGCTCGATCGCCATAATGCCGACATGGCGGCGTCCCGCGACGATCGTCTTCTGGCCCGGGCCGTGACCCTGCACCTCGGCACTGGGACTTTCGACGCGCAAATACTCCGTCGGCAGGCTGAAATGGGTGCCGTCGTCGAACGCCACTTCCAGCACATGCTCTGCCTTGCGCAGGCGGATTTCGGTTGCGATCGGCATCACTCGTCGAGCTTGCGCGCCTCCTCGGGGAGCATGATCGGGATGCCGTCGCGGACCGGATAGGCCAACCCGGCCTTGCGGCTGATCAGCTCGCTGTTGTCCCGATCGTACTCCAGGGGGCCCTTGGTCAGCGGGCACACCAGGATATCGAGCAATCGCGGGTCGATCGATACCGCGCGGCGGGGTTCTGCCGGTGCATCGCTCATCGCGTCGTCTCCCTCAGCTCACCGGACGGCCGGATGGAGGTTCGGTCTCCGCGGCGCCCATCTGCAACAGCGCCAGCAAGATAGCGGCGCGGTCGGCATCGGTGGCGGCCTCCAGCAGCGCCTGCTTCTCGGCCGGCTCGAACGGGCAGATCATCGCCAGGGTGGTGACCAGCGCGTCGTCCGGCATGCGCCGGACCGCATCCCAGTTCGCCTCGAATTTGCGCCGCGCGAAGTAGCCGCGCAACGCCTCCAGCATGGCGTCGCGCTCGACGCCGATGGGACCCGCTGTTTCCTCAAGATCGGCCAGGAATGCCGAGACATCGCCGCGCACCCGGCGGTAGCCGCGCCGCATCGCGAGTTCCGCCACGACGGTGAAGCGGGTCAGGCCGGTCAGAGTAATCAGATAGCGACCGTCATCGGTTTCGCTGAACGACGACAGCCGGCCAAGGCAGCCGACGCGGTACAAGCCCCGGCCCCGACCCGGTTTCCGCACGTTGCGGATCGGGCTGGATCATGCCGAGCATGCGTCCCGCCCCCAACGCGTCCTCGATCATCGCCAGGTAGCGCGGTTCGAAGATATTCAGCGGCAGCCGGCCGTGGGGCAGCAACAGCGCCCCCGCGAGCGGGAAGATCGGAAACTCCGACGGCAGATCCTCGAGCGCGGTCTGGAACGCCGGCATTCAGCTGAACAGGATGGCGGAGAGCTTGCGACGCGCCGCCATGGTGGCGGGATCGTCGAAGCCCCAGGCCTCGAAAAACTTCAGCAGTTGCAGCCGCGCGGCGTCTTCGTTCCAGGTGCGGTTGCGCCGGACGATGTCCAGCAGCGCGTCGGCGGCTGCCTCGCGCTGGTCGGTCGCGTTCAGCGCCGTCGCGAGGTCGTAGCGGGCCTGGAAGTCGTTGCTGTCCGCCGCGACCCGGGCCTGCAACTGCTGCATCTGCGCCTTGGCCTTGCGGCCTTCCTCCGCCAGCGCCAGCGAACTGCGGGCGCCCGCGATCTCGCCATGGTCGGCGATCTTGGCGGGGACCTGGGACAGTGCCGCGCGGGCGTCGTCTTCGCGGCCGAGCGCCATCAGGGCCCGGATCAGCCCGCCCCAGGCGTCCGGGTTCTCCGGTTCCTGTTGCAGCAGCTCGCTGAACAGCGCGCCCGCATGTTCCGGGTCGCCTTGCTCCATCGCCGCCTTTGCCTCAACGAGCAAATCGGCGCTCGGCATCGAACCGCCGGCAAGCTTGAGCAGACCCTCGACGAAGCGCTTGATCTCGGATTCCGGCAGGGCGCCCTGGAACAGGTCGGCGATCTGGCCTTGCCAGAAGGCGGCGACGGTGGGGACCGACTGCAACGGCAGGCCGAGCTGCGAGAGCTGGGCGACCAGCGAGCGGTTCTGGTCGATGTCGATCTTGACCAGCTTCAGCCGGCCGCCGGCGGCTCGCACGACCTTTTCCAGGGCCGGGGTAAGCTGCTTGCAGGGGCCGCACCAGGTAGCCCAGAAGTCCACCAGGACCGGTATCGTGCGGGACGCCTCGACGACGTCCTGCATGAAGGTTTTCTGGTCGCCGTCGACGATCATCGCGGCCGCGTTGGCCGCGCCTGCCGGAGTCGATGGGGGTTGGCCGATGATGTGGTCCATTGCCTCGCTATCCTGGTCGGGCTTGCGCGGCCCATAGATGTTGCTCAGGTCGCCGGCGCTGCAAGCGCCCGGCACGGGTTGGGGGGACCATGCCGCCTCTCGGGCGTGGCGTCCAGCGCGGACCGGCGGCCTTGCAAACCGCTGGGAAGCCGCCTAGAACCCGCGCCCTGATTGGAGCGCGGGCGTAGCTCAGGGGTAGAGCACAACCTTGCCAAGGTTGGGGTCGAGGGTTCGAATCCCTTCGCCCGCTCCAGACTTTCAACGTACAATCAACGATCTAGCAGCCGGTCTCCGGATCCGTCTTTGCTTAGAATGGTCCGTCGGAGCGGTGGTCTGAGCGGATTCTATCAAATCGGCGGGATATCGCCGGATCCGGCGGCGTAGGTTCGTCAGGATTGCAGCCATCGGAGGTACGGGCCTGCGGAGCGCTGACAGCCCGTCGACAGCTGTCCCGCCACGCCATTTTAGATAATGGTCTCGGAACAAAATAACCCCGGCTTGCACCCGTGCCTCGTCTCCTCCCAACGCCACTGCGTCAGCCTCTCAACTCAATGGCCACGTCGTGGGATGCCCCAAAGAGCTTGGTGGCTGGTTTCCTGTTTCAACATGGCTCTCAGCACTTCTGCGCCGAGTCGGGAGGTTGTGTCGGTTCACGGCGTGGCCGAACTCATGTGTGATGCGCGTGTACTCGAGTTTCCGGGTGGTAAGCCAGGCGATGTTGCCCTGTTCCTGAAGCGGGCCCAATGACGCCTCGTGCTCTTGTGAGCGTCAGCGTCGATCAGTCCAAGATGCACGCCGCGGCAGAGCAACGCGCCGCCGGACGCTAACCGCGATGCCAAGCACGTAGCTTGTTGCGGCCCACCTCGGTTTCCATCCGCTGCACCAAGCATCACTTCCGGGCATCGATGGAAGCGGCGCGTAGGTAGTTTCCGAGGGTATGACATCGTTCCATGGAGGGCCACAATGGCTGGGTGCTGTGCCTCCTGTCCACATCCCAGCGGGAGTCTAAAGGTGCGCCCAAGATTGCAGTGTGCATTGACGGCCGCTTTTGCCGATCCGGCGTTAGGCCATCAGCGCGAGTAGTGGTAAATCCGACATGCCCGATGTAGGCGTTAATGTCGCCCCGCCCGACATCGGCGCACCCCCCCGATCCAGGCGTCGGCTTCGTTGGGTGTTTGTGGCGCTGGGCGCCGTGGCCGTCGCCCTGCTCGCGTGGATTGTTTTCCCCAAGAAACCCGCCGTGCCGGCCAAGCCGCAACCCGTCTCCGTTGCGGTCGCCACGGTCGCAGCTCAGGACGTTCCGGTTTCCATCACCGCCCTGGGCGCGGCCCAGGCCTGGACCAGCGATATAATCCTCGCCCAGGTCAGCGGTATCCTTCTCAGCGTCGACTTCATCGAGGGAACCAACGTAAAGGCGGGTCAGCTCCTGGCCCAGATCGATCCCGCGCCCTACCAGGCGGCGCTCAGCCAGGCGCAGGGGACGCTTGAACGCGACCAGGCACTGCTCGCTGGCGCGCGCGTCGATCTCGCGCGCTATGCGACGCTGACAAGGCAGGACTCGATCGCCAGGCAGACCTATGACGACGAGGCCGCCCTGGTGAAGCAGGACGAAGGCATCGTCTTGATCGACCAGGGCGTGGTGGCCACCGCTCAACTCAACCTCAACTGGTGCCGCATCACGTCGCCGATCGGCGGCCGCGTTGGCCTGCGTTTGCTTGACCCGGGCAATTACGTGACCACGGGCTCATCGAACAGCACCACAAGCGGCATGACCGGTAGCACGACCAGTCCGGTCGGCATCGTCATCGTCAACCAGATCGAGCCGATCGCGGTGATTTTTTCGGTTCCCCAGGCCGACTATCAGCGCCTGTCCGAGGTTTCCAACGGCTTTCGCAAGTCCTTGGCGACGCAGGCGATTAGCCAGGATACCGGCGCCTCGCTGGGGACGGGCCAACTGAGCATCGCCGACAATCGGGTCGATCCCACGACCGGCTCCGTCAAGATGAAGGCGCGCTTCGACAATAGCGGCGACCTTCTCCTGCCGGGCCAGTTCGTCAATGTGAACCTGACGCTCCAGACCCTCTCGAAAGCCATTACGATTCCCACCGCAGCGGTGAACGTGGGGCCGAATGGTCCCTTCGCCTATGTGGTGGGGACAAACCAGACAGTGTCGATGCAGCCGATCAAAGTCGGCCCGACCGAGGGCACGACGGCCGTCATCACCAGCGGTCTCCAGCCTGGCGAGATCGTGGTCACCGACGGACAGATGAGCTTGAGCGCGGGAACGCTCGTCAAAGTCGCCGCGCCGGCGACCTCGCCCGCCCAAACGCCGGCAACTCGGACGCCGGCAGCGCCGATTCCGCCAACCCAAACTCCGCCGCTGCAAACCCCGGCAACCCAAAGTTCGGCCACGCGATGAGCCTCTCGAGTCCCTTCATCCGTCGCCCGGTCGCCACCACGCTGATCGCGACGGCGTTCCTGCTGGTGGGGATCGTCGGCTATCTCAGCCTGCCCGTGGCGGCGCTGCCGAACGTGGACTTCCCGACCGTTCAAGTGAGCGTCACGCTCCCCGGGGCGAGCCCCGAGACCATGGCCTCAAACGTCGCCACACCGCTCGAACGGCAGTTTTCGCTGATTCCCGGCATCAGCCAGATGACCTCGGTGAGTTCGCTCGGTTCGACCAGCATCACCTTGCAGTTCGCGCTAACACAGGACATCAACGTCGACTTCGAGCAAATCCAGGCGGCAATCACTGCTGCGAGCGCTCAGTTGCCCAGCAATCTCCCAAGCGCACCCACCCTGCGCGAGGTCAATCCGTCCGACTCGCCAATCATGATCCTCTCGCTCAGCTCCGACACGATGCCTCTCGCGCAGGTCGACAACTATGCCGACGTTATCCTATCGCAACGGATATCGCGGATCGTCGGGGTGGGTCTTGTCACCATCGGCGGACAGCAGAAGCCTGCCGTTCGCATCCGGATCGATCCGCGCAAGATCGCGGCCCTTGGCCTGCAGATCGACAATGTCCGCGCCCAGATCGTCGCCAGCACCGTCAACGCCCCGAAGGGCGCAATCAACGGGCCACAGCAGAACCTCACCGTCAACGCCAACGACCAGATCCTGGACGTGGCGCCGTGGAACCAGCTCGTGGTTGGCTACCACAACGGAGCCGCGATCCGGGTCAGTGATCTGGGCGAGGCCGTCCAGGGCGTGGAGAACGACCGGCTCGGCGCCTGGGCCTTCCCGGGGAAGGCCAATACCGATCCGACCCTGAAGGGCGGCCAGAGCATCCTGCTGATCATCTACAAGATGCCCGGGGCCAACGTCATCCAGACGGTGGACCAGATCACCAAGGCATTGCCCGGTCTGCGAGCCAATATTCCGCCGGCTATACAAATCCACGTCCTGGCGGACCGGACCCAGACCATTCGCGATTCGGTCAATGACGTAGAGATCACCCTGCTCATCACCATCGCATTGGTGGTGGCGGTTATTTTCCTGTTCCTGCGCAATGTGCGCGCAACCCTGATTCCCAGCGCCGTGATCCCCCTGGCGCTGCTTGCGACCATGGCGGTGATGCTGCCGCTCAGCTACAGTCTCGACAATCTGTCGCTGATGGCGCTGACCATCGCCGTGGGGTTCGTGGTCGATGACGCGATCGTCATGGTGGAGGTGATCTGGAAGCGCATCGAGGCCGGCGAAGCCCCGCTGGCCGCGGCCCTGGCCGGCTCCGAAGAGATCAGCTTCACCATCCTGACGATTTCGATTTCGCTGATCGCGGTGTTCACGCCGCTCATGTTCATGGGCGGCGTGGTTGGCCTGCTGATGCGTGAGTTCGCAGTCACCCTCGCCGCGGCGGTCGTCCTGTCCCTCGTGCTGTCGCTCAGCTTGACGCCAATGCTCTGTGCCCTGTTCCTGAAAGTCCCCAATCCGCCCGCGAACTGGTTCACCCGGACGCTGGAGAAGGGGTTCAACAACATGGAGGACGGTTATGTGCGCGCCCTGGACCGGGTCCTGCGCCACAAGCTGATGACGCTTGTCGTCTTTCTGGTCACGATGGCGGCGGCGGTCTGGCTCTACACCACAGTACCCACCGGCTTCTTCCCACAGCAGGATACCGGCTTCCTCAGCGGGGTCATGATCACCTCCCAGACTGCGTCTTTCACCATGACCAAACAAAAGCTGCAGGATGTCGCCAATGTGCTGAGCCAGGATACGGCGGTCGCCGGGGTGGCGATGTTCATCGGATCGTCAAGCAGCAACCAGGCGAACCTGACCATCTCCCTGAAGCCCAAGAGCAGCGGCCGGACGGCGACGGCTGAGGCGGTGATCACCAGGCTTCGCCCGAAGCTGGCCGCGCTCATCGGTGTGCAAACCTTTCTGCAAGCGGCGCAGGACATCAATGTCGGCGGTCGCACCGGACAGGCACAATATCAGTACACCCTGTCCGATCCCGACCTGACCGAATTGGACACCTGGGCGCCCAAGCTGCTCGCTGCCCTGAAGACTTTGCCGGAGCTCACGGACATCAGTTCCGATCAGCAATCGCAAGGCCTCGCGACCACCCTGACCATCGACCGCGACGCCGCCGGGCGATTCGGGATCTCTCCGACCAACATCGACACCGCAATCTACGACCTGATCGGCCAGGCTGAGGTTGCGCAGTATTACACGCAACAAAACAGCTACCATGTGATCGTGGAGGCGCCGCCCGGGCTGCAAGCCACGACCGACCTGTTCAATTCGGTGTATCTGCTATCGCCGATCACGGGGGCGAACGTTCCGCTGTCGCTGTTTGTGAAAGTCGGTCCCCCGCAGGCGAGCAGCCTGACGGTCAGCCATCAGGACGAATATCCCGCGGCTACGCTGTCGTTCAATCTGGCCCCGGGGGTGGCACTGAGCCAGGCGACGCAAGCGGTGCAAACCGCGCGCGACAAACTGGGTGCGCCGGTCACCCTCACCGGTTCCTTTCAGGGTACGGCTCAGGCTTTCCAGCAATCGCTGTCCAGTGAGCCGATCCTGATCGGTGCAGCGCTGCTGGCCGTCTACGTCATCCTGGGCGTGCTGTATGAGAGCTTCATCCACCCGCTGACGATTCTCTCGACCCTGCCCTCCGCGGGTCTGGGCGCGCTGCTGGCGCTGATCGCCGTGGGTCAGAACCTCAATGTGATCGGCATCATCGCCATCATCCTGTTGATCGGCATCGTCAAGAAGAACGGCATCATGATCGTCGATGTCGCGCTGCGTCTCGAGCGCGAACAAAACCTCACCGGGGAGGCAGCGGTACGCGAGGCGTCGCATCAACGCCTGAGACCTATTCTGATGACCACCGCCTGCGCGGCGTTGGGTGGTGTGCCAATGATCCTGATGAATGGCACCGGCTCGGAGTTTCGCCAGCCGTTGGGCTATGCGATCGTGGGCGGACTGATCGTGTCGCAGGCGCTGACACTTTTCACCACGCCGGTGGTTTACATCTATCTCGATCGCTTGAGCAGTTGGCGCAACCCGAGGGAAGCGGCTCCGTCACCGTCCACGGTGCAGACGTAGGATATCCTGGTTCCGCTATTATGCGGTGTTGTACCAACCCGCAAATCGATTGACGTACGGCACGGACCGCCCCAACCGTCATCGCCGGGGTTGACCTGGCCGTAACAGGTGGGGCGGTTCGTGTGACGCTTTTGAGAGGCAATCGTCCGGCGGAGTAGTATTAGAGCCATCCTTGTAAGGATGGACGGGGCTAAAAGGCACTACTCGTTTTGTGCAACCCTCTGGCGCATCCCCTCGACGAGCTCGTGAATGTTGTATTGGTGGCGTGCAAGGAAAGCGGCAAAGTCGGCGGCCTGAGTCAGGCGCAGACTGGTGCCCTCCGCAAGCAGATCGACGATCTTCGAGCTGCCGGTGTTCGTGGCGACAACCCAATCGACCTGAGTTGCCGGATTTTTCGGTCGCTCGACCGTGGTGATGACGATCTCGGTGTCCTCACTCGCGCGCGCCAGTCCCATGGTGACGTGGACCCCCTGATACTCGCCGAAATGACCGGCGATTTCGGTCACCAGAAGATCGTGGAACAGGACCATGTATTGCTGCTGCTGATCCGGCGTGGCGATCCGCCAGAAGCGGCCCAGACAGAAGTGCGCAATGTCGTCAACGTCCACAGACGAAGCAATGACCGCCTGCAACCGGCGACGCTTGTCTTGCGGCGGGTCCGAACTGTTTACGATGGCCACCAACTGGTCGCTGGTGTTTTTGACGAAAGTGATTGCCTGGGAGCCTGCCTGCGCCTTGGCTCGGTTCACCAGCCATGGCGGCGCAACCAGTAAGGCGGTCGCTCCGATCAGGGTCATGGTCGCTCGGCGTGTAAGCATGGCGCACCGCTGGTTTCGTTATGTCGGATATGGCACATAGCTTAACGCAGAAGAGCGACTGATGGGTTGATCCAGATCAATGTCGTCCGGCGCCAAATGCCGTAAAAAACAAAGTGCTTCGCCGCCGGCGCCGTTCGGACGGCGCCGGCGTTGCTGCGCAAGCCGGGCCCCAGTATCCCCCCGGGCGCTGAGAATGTGGGGATCCGATAAAAGCAAAGGATTTCAGCATGTACAAGATCCTTATCGTCGGTCTGACTGTACCTCATGCTTGCGGCCTCGGCGCCACTGCTGAGCGCCTGTCACACCACCGCGGGAGCGGGCGAGGATATCTCCGCCACCGGGCAAGCCATAACAAACGCCGCCGACAAACATACGCCGTGATCGTCTGCCGTAGACCGAGCGCGGCGCTTTCGCGGTCCGGCCGCAGCATGGTGTTCAGATCAAACACCGCGATCGGGAAGATCGGGCCTGCGTAGTTTCCGAGTTTGGCCGGACAGCGACCATCCTGCATGCAACTTTTCACAATGGAGGCTATCATGTCCATGAACGCTCAACCCGCTGCGGGAGACTTTACGTCGGATATCGCCGCCCTGCGACAAGGCGTCGCAAGTCTCGCCGACACAATGAGCAAGTTGATGCGACATCAGGCACAGGCCGCCGGTGAGCGCGCCTTCGGAGTCGTCGGAGATGCCACGGATCGGCTTGCCGGCACCGCCGCCGACGCTCAGAACCGGGTTTGCGCCGCGGGCACCGCTTTCGAGGCCGGCGTCGCGCGCCATCCGTTGACATCGACCTTAATCGCTCTCGGAATCGGTATGTCGCTTGGCCTGTTGAGCCGGTGGCGGATTTGACCCGGCTTCATCCGCGGGCCGGATTTTGAAACCAGGTAGAGTCCGAAAGTGGGCACCAGCGGTTGCTGATGGATGATCAAAGCGCGCGCTCGAATTCCTCCTCGTGCACGTTGCCGACTGAATGGGCGCGCCCGTCCCCTGCACGGCGCGCCCATTTATTTGGCCTCACAATCTGCCGGAGCGGACCTTACGCATCGCACGCGCTCCGAGCAGCCGATCGAATTCCAGCTTGGAAACGGCGTAGCACTCGCATGAGAGGCGTTCCAGGCCGCGGCGATCGAGGATCGTGACGTTGCCGCGCGAGTAGCGAATGAGGCCGGCCTTTTGCAGGCCGCCGGCGGCAGCGGTAACGCCGGTCCGCTGCACCCCGAGCATCATGGCAAGGAACTCCTGCGTGAGGAGAAACTGGTCAGATTGCATGCGGTCATGCGTCATCAGCATCCAGCGGCATGTCCGTTGCTGGATGTTATGGAAATGATTGCACGCGGCGGACTGCGCGACCTGATTGAAGAACGCGTGTGCATAACGCAGCATCGCGATTCGCATAGACGTGCTTTGTGCCAGTTCCTGCTTGAACAGCGTCGCCTTTATTCGCAGACCGGCGCCGGGAACCTGGATATAGACGCTGGTAGGCGCCTGGTTGTCACCGAGCACAAGAGGCAAGCCCACCATGCCCTCGCTGCCGATCGTGCCGACCTCGGCCGCCTGGCCGTTCGCCATGGTGTTCACCAGGGAGCCGACGCCGGTCTCGATGAAATAGACAAACCCGATCGGCTTGTTGGCTCGGTAGAGCGACTGCCTGTACTCCAGTGCGACCGGCTGAAGGTGCGGGCGAAGCCGCTCATAATCCGTGCGTGGCAGCAAACCGAGCAATCGGTTGCTGTGCGCTTCGGTAGCCTTGCGGCCGGATGCCACGTAAGTGCTCCTATCGGTCATGATCGAACGGTTGGATGGTCGCCGGACCAATCGGCACGCAGTGCATTTGCGATCGAATGCGGGTCGGCTGTTGGCCCAGCCGCTTGTCAGCCAAGCAATTCCGAGGACGCAATCTGCTCAGATCCTGTCACGCTTCCTTGCAGTTCGATTGCCGTCGCAAGCCGGCACCTTGCCTCGCCCAGCAATTGACTGACGCGGGCAAGCGTGTCGTCATCCAGGGAAAGCTTCAGCATTGCCTGATAACGATCGATGTTCATCTGGACAATGTCGGGGTCTTCCATCACCGCGATTCCTCCCGCAAGGGGACGGAAGCGAGAGCGACCGGTGTTCCGGAGGCAGGCGCCTCTACCCATTCGGCGGCACCTTGTTCAGGCGTCACCGCCGATTACAGCAGCGTAATCCGAAGCCGTTGGTACGGCAAGGTCTATATGTTGGTTCTCGGACATATCTTGACCTGAATCAAACTACCGGACCGCCTCACCGCTAATTTCCGCCTTATCCGGCCTAGAGGCAGCGAAAAGGCTGACGTCACGGCCACTCTCCATCCAGCGACAAACCTGGTTCTGCTCTGACCCTCCCGCGCCAACTATTCCCGGCGCAGCGGGGCGCGAGTTACGCTGGTTCGGTGACCAAGATGCAGGTCCGCCATGCGGTTGTTCAGGCGGAGGCGCGGTTACGTGAAAAGGACGTGTTGGTCCATGCACTCCTTGCGTGGCGAGAGTCCGCGGTCAATCACTTTGCCGGACCGATACGACGGCAGCGCCAGATCATGGAGCTGGCTTGTCGATATCAAACGTCAGCAAAAGCGCATCAATTACAGAACTTACGAAATTGATGCAGTGCCAGGCCAAATGAGCAGGATAAAACGGCGTTGCAACCATTGCTTGTCGTCGGTACTCGTCTTGTTGACATTCTTCGGCCGCTACGGATGCTATGTGCCTCCCCATTTCGGTTACGGCGGCGGCCTCATCGTCCTGATCGTTTTGCTCGTCCTGCTGTTGCAGTGGGTCTGGTCTGGCTGGCAAGCCGGAATGGGATCATGCCGAGGGTCACCGGGCAGGCCCGGCATACTGACTAAGGGACCGTCCGGGAACAATCTAAATAACACACAATGGAGGAAGCTCATGATCGAGCATTTGTCGGGTTTTCCGGACGACGTTCTTGCCTTCTGCTACAAGGGGCATGTGACCAAGGACGACTACGATGACGTCCTTGTGCCGGCTATCATGAATGCCTTGGAGGCGTACAAGACACTTCGGGTTTATTTCGAAGTGAGATCCGACTTTTCCGGCCTCGATGTGGGCGCGGTGTGGGAGGATTTCAAGGTTGGAGTGGGTCATCTCACACGCTGGGAGCGGATTGCGATTGTCACCGATATCGAGTGGATCCGACAGACGATGCGCATCTTCAGCTTCATCATGCCTTGTCCAATGAAGGCATTTCCGATGTCGGCGGCCAGCGACGCGCGTGCGTGGGTTACCACCACGAGTGGCCGAGGTGCATCTGAGTAGTTTCCGAGTCTCACACGGCCATGCTCCGCGGGTTATGGTTCGAGGGTCGCATGGCTCCAGCCGTGGCCGGAATGCGACACTTTATTTCTCGGTTCCATTACGGCTTACCGGCCAAGCGACGCCAGGGTACCGACCTGGCAACCCGACCTCACCAGACAAGGATTGTTTTGTCATGTCCCAACCCACCGTTGAGCAAATCGGCAAAGCCAGTGCCGATGCTCTGACCAAGAGCAGCAATGGCGCCGAGAAGATCGTCCAGGCAAATACCGCCGCCCTGACCGATAGCGGCAATGCCTCCGGCGCCGCATTTCAGGAGTTGGCCAAAGCGTATCAGGAATTGGCGGCCAGGAACGCCAAGAATTTGACCGCTGCGATCCAGGCTCTTTCCGGGGTGAAGAACCCGACGGAGTTCATCGAACTGCAGCAGAGGTTGATCAAGGATGGCGTCCAGGCAGCCGTCAGTGATAGTCAAAACATCGCCCATTTGACCGCTGCCGTGTTCACCGCGGCTTTCGATCCGGTGAAGAAGCAGATCGAAGCACTGCAAAAGACGACACTGAACTAAGCTGGCCGGCATCCCAGGCGTTGATGCATTTCGACGCCGCACTCCATCATCGAAGTGCGGCGTCGGTCTATGTGTACTGGCACGGCCGGAGCTCCCGCCGCAATAGCATTCCCGCCGGATGCGGGAGCTCGATTTATCGATGTGATCGATGTCCAGATGAGGACGTGTGCGGCAGCGGAATTTCGTGCTCAATTAAACCGACGCTGTTCGAACGTGGCGCCACTCAGCAGCGTGACGAGCGCGAGCCGAACGGTGAACTCAATCCAGACAACGCATTATATGCGAGATCCTATGGCGTAGTAGGGCTATTCCGCGAGACCTCATCATGCAATCGTTGGGCCTGGAAATTCCGGTTACCAAGAGGAACGCGTTGCGGCGATGAGCACTCAGACCCTTCCGATCATTGACTTTACCGGCGCTGACGACCAGTCGCTGGCTCGGCAGCTCGATGCGGCTTTCACCGGCATCGGCTTCTGCTATTTTCGTGGGATCGGCGTCGATCCCGTCCTGGTGGAGGGCGTGTTCGACGCCTCGCGCCGCTTCCATGCGTTGCCGCGGCCGGCGAAGGACGCGATCGCCATGAACCGCTTCCATCGCGGCTACATGGCGCCGAAGACGTCGATCATCGAGACCTCGACGGTTGCGCGGGTCACGCGGCCGAACGACAGCGAATCGTTCATGCTGATGCACGAGGTCGCGCCGGAGCGACCCGCGCTATGGCCGGCCGCTGGACGGCCCGAACCAATGGCCGGATCTGCCGGGATTTCGCGCGCGGTGGAGGCGTACGACGCAGGCGATGGAAGCGTTCTGCCGGCGCCTGCTGCCGGCGCTGGCGCTGGCGCTGGGGCTGCCGCGCGATTGGTTCGCGCCGTTTTTTCGGCAGCCAACGACGTTCCTGCGGCTGCTGCATTATCCGCCGCAGCCGGTGGACGCGCCGGACGATGCGTTCGGCTCCGCGCCGCACACCGATTATGGGTTTATCACCATGCTGGTGCAGGACGACCGCGGCGGGCTGGAGGTGCGCCGGCGCGACGGCACGTGGCTGCAGGCGCCGCCGATCCCGGGCACCTGGGTGGTGAACGTCGCCGACATGCTGGCGCGCTGGACGAACGGGCGATGGCAGTCCACGCCGCATCGGGTGAAGAACCTTTCGGGCGGTGATCGCTACTCCTGCCCGTATTTCTTCGATCCGGCGATGGACAGCATCGTCGAGGTGGTGCCGACCTGCCAGGGGCCGGACAACCCGGCGAGATTTCCTCCGGTGCGCTACGGCGATTATCTGCTGGAACGGCTTGATCGCAACTACGCTTATCGCAAGCCGTCCGCGGCGTAATGGACGCTGTGGCAGAGGACGCATCGCTGGATGTGTCCGAGCTTGCTATGCGTATGACGGCGCTCGCGCCGTGCAAAACGTATCGCTGACCGTGCGCCCGGCGGAAATCGTTGCCTTGCTGGGCGCCAACGGCGCCGGCAAATCGACCACGGTGCGCATGATCGCCGGCGTGTTGCGGCCACAGCGCGGCAGCATCCGCTTTGCCGGCGAGACGCTGACGGGATCGCCCAGCCACGTTGTCGTGCAGCGCGGGATCACCCTGGTGCCGGAAGGGCGGCTGGTGTTTCCGCAGATGACCGTGTTGGAAAACCTGCAGCTTGGCGCACACGTCAAACCTCGGTCGCAGGTGCCGGCGCTGATACAGCGTGCGTTTACGCTGTTTCCGCGCCTGGCCGAGCGGCGTTCCCAGTTGGCCGGCTCGATGAGCGGCGGCGAGCAACAGATGCTGGCGATCGCGCGCGGGCTGATGGCGGAGCCTCGGTTGATTATCCTGGACGAGCCGTCGCTGGGATTGATGCCCACCGTCACGCAGGAATTGTTCCGGTTGATCGAAACGGTGAACCGGGGTGGCGTCGGTGTGCTGCTGGTTGAACAGAATCTGCATCAGGCGCTGCGCATTGCCCATCGCGGCTATGTGCTGGAGAAGGGCACGGTGGTGCTGGCCGGTAGCGGCAAGGATCTGCTGGCGGATTCTTACGTGCAGCGTGCGTTTCTGGGGCGCTGAGGTCCCCATTGTGTCATGGCCGGCGAAGGCGGGCCACCCCAGGTCATTTCGTCGTGGCCCGCAGCGAAGACGTGGTGGCCCGCCTTCGCCGGCCATGACACGGGGGCGGGACCCGCGCGATCAGCATTACATACCCTCTGCGTCCGCCGTACCAAGATACGCCGCGATCACCCGCGCATCGTTTGCTACCTCGTGCGGTGCGCCGTCGGCGATCATGCGGCCGGCGTCCAGCACCAGCAGCCGGTCGGACACCTCCATCACCGACGGCATGTCATGCTCGACCAATAATATGGTCACCCCGCTCGCACGGATCTGACGCAGCACGTCGATCATCGCCGCCGTCTCGGTCGGATTGAGACCGGCACAGGGTTCGTCGGCCAGCAGCAGGTCGGCGCGTGTGGCCATCGCGCGGGCGACTTCGAGATGGCGCAATTGTCCGACCGTCAGCGCACTCGCCGGCAGATCGGCCAGATGCGCGATGCCGGCGAGTTCGAGCGCTCGCGCGGTGGTGGCGGTGACGTCGCGCGGTCCGCGCTTGCCGAACAACGCGCCGATGCGCACGTTTTCGAACACGCTGAGGTCGCGGAACGGGCGCGCGATCTGGAATGCTCGTGCGATGCCGTGCTCGGCGATGCGGTTGGTCGCCATGTTGGTGATGCGCTGGCCCTGGAACCAGATTTCTCCGCTGCTGGGAGCGAGGTAGCCGGTGATTAAATTGAACAGCGTCGATTTGCCTGCGCCGTTCGGACCGATGATGCTGGTTATCGATCCGGGTTGAATTGCGAAGGAGACGGTGTCGATCGCTTGCAACCCGCGAAAGCGTCTTCGACACATGGTCCACACGGAGGATCGCGGCGTCGGTCATTCCGCGGGCGCGGCCGCGGGGCGGCTGCGGAGCTTGCGCAGACCAAGAATGCCGCCTGGCGCGGCGAGCACCAGCACGACGAGCAATAGCCCGGTTGCGAACAGATGGAAGTCGAGGAGTTGGCCGAGCACGACCTGGGTGATGAACACCAGCAGGAAGGCGCCGATCACCGGCCCGAACAGCGTGCCGATGCCGCCGAGGAGAGAAAAAACGATCAGGTTAAGGTTAGTGTCGTCGCGATAGACCGAGTCGGTGGTGATGTAGCCGAGCGCATGAGCATAGATCACGCCGAGCAATCCGGTCAGCACGGCGCTGATGATGAAGGCGGTGCGCTTGTAGCGCTCGGTCGGCACGCCGAGCATGCGGGCGGTATCCTCGTCCTCGCGAATGCTGCGCAGGCCGGCGCCGAAGCGGCTGCGGCGGATTGCCCAGGCGATCGCCAGCACGACACGTCCGGCGACGCAGATAGAGTTCGTAGATACAGGATTTCCGGCGCCATGCTGTCGGGCGCGACGGTCGGGAAATTCAGGCCGACCGATCCTTGCAGCGCATCGACGTTGTTGTTGAGCTCGGCACAGACATGCGAGACGCCGAGCATGGCGATGGCGAAGAAGGTGCCGCGCAGCCGCAGGATCGGGTAGGCGATCGCGGCCGAAGCACAGCGCAGGCGGCGCCGCCGACGGCCAATCCGGTTAGCAGCAGCAGGATCGGCGCGTGGTCGGCATAGTTCGTCTCGACGAGGCCGGCGGCGAAGGCGCCAACGCCGATGAACGCGGCATGGCCGAAGCTGGCATAGCCCGCGAAGCCGCCCAGGATGCCCCAGGCGACCGCCAATCCCGCAGAGTAAAGCATCAACTGTCCGACGCGGACATAGAATGGCGGCAATAGCAGCGGCGCTGCGGCCAGCAGCGCTACGCAGGCCAGCACGATAAGTGCGGCAAGGGCGTTTGAGCGGTTCATCGCGATGCGCTGAAGGCGTTGCCCAGAAGACCGTTAGGACGGACGAGCAGCATCAGGACCAGCAGCAGGAACATCGTCACGTTGGGAAACGCGGGTCCGATGTACTGCGATGTCAGCGTATTGGCGATGCCTAACAATAAGCCCCCGATCAGCGCGCCGGCCGGACTGCCTACGCCGCCGAGCACGACGACGACGAAGGCGTTCAGGGTCCACAGCGCCTCGTCTGCGGGAGCGAAGGGCAGGATGATGCCGATGACAATACCGGCGGCGCCGGCGAAGGCGGCGGAAACGGCAAAGGTCAGGGCATAGACGTGGCGGACGTTCACACCGCAGAGGCGTGCTGCCAGGGTCTGCTGGGCGGTGGCGCGGATGACGCGGCCCAGCGGCGAGAATTTCAATAACACGGCGAGGCAGCACAGCAACACGAGGCTCGCCAGCAAGGCACTCAGGCGCACCGCGTCGAAGGTCAGGCCGGCGGCATGGAAGGACGCGAAGGCGTAGCTCGGCGTGATGTTGCGCATGTCCGGCGAGAATACCCAGATCAGGATGTTTTGCAGCATCAAGGCGACGCCGAAGGTCAGAAGCATGGAGCCCAGGCGCGACTGGTCCACCGCGTGCTGGATCAGCAGGCGCTGGTAGGCGTAGCCGACGCCGAACAGCACCAGCATGACCAGAGGCGTGGTCAGCAACGGATCGACGTGCAGCGCGGCGGAAAACACCAGCGCGAGGTAGGCGCCGATCAGCACCAGGATGCCGTGGCTGAGATTGATGACGTGCAGCACGCCGAAGATCAAAGAGAAGCCGACGGCGGACAATGCGTAGATGCCGCCCAGCACCAACCCATCCGCCAGGGTCTGCGCAATCAGATGCATCGGCGGCCGGACGTCCGGATCAGGCTTTCTTGTCCCAGGCGGGTGACGGATAGACCGCGGTGGCGAACTTGCTTCCTTGGGGAAGACGATGGCGACGTCACCTTTTTGCACCTGCCCGATCATGCCGCCGAGCAGTATGGGGTCGCCGTCGCCTTCGGGGGTGAATTTGATCCGGCTGTAGAATGTTTGGAAGTCCGCGGCGGCGAGCGCATCGCGGACCGCCTCGGGCTTGACGCTCTTGGCCTGCTGCATGGCCATGACGTAGGTGAGGATGCAGGCAGCGGCGCCGGCGGTGTGATAGGCGATCGGACGGGTGAATTTGCTGCGGTAATACTCGGCGAATTTTTGCGAGTTGCCGAAGAACTGGTCCTTGTAGGGCACACGCTCATCCCAGTAGATCGAGGTGACGAGGTCTTCAGCGTATTTGCCGAGGGCCTCGCGGAAGGATGCGAGCTGGGGGCCGAGGCCCTGGAACAGTAGCTTCACATAGGTGCCGCCGGCGATCATCTGACGCGCCACCAGCAGCGAGTCCTGGTCGTGCATGACGCAGACCAGGATGTCCGGCGTGTTAGCGCGCACCGAGCCGAGTACGCTGGAGACGTCGGTGGGTTTCTGCGGCAGCTCGAAGCTGTCGAGCATCTTGAAGCCGGCGGCGTCGCAGGACAGTTTCACTCCGTCGGCGGCGGATTTGGAGAATGCGTCGTTGGTGTAGACGACGGAATAGCTCTGCGGGGTGGGTTGGAGGGATTTGAACAGCGCGGCGGCTTCGGCGAACTGGCGGGTAGCGCGGGGGTACATGCCGAAGACGTATTTGAAGCCGCGGGTGAAGATGGCATCGGCGCCGCCGCCGGTCTGCACCATCGGCTTGTGCGCGCGCTCGGTGATCGCGGCGGTCGGCAGGACGATGTTGCTGCCGAAGGAGCCGAGGAAGAAATCGGTGCCGTCGTCGAGCTGGCGCTGGATCAGCGTGGTGGCACGTGCCGGATCGCTGGCGTCGTCGAAGAGTTTGAGTTCCAAGCGGTATTTCTCGCCGGCGATTTCGACGCCACCCAGCACGTCGTTGAGGTAGCTGACGGCGGTGATGTAGCCATTGTTGACGTTCAGGCCGGTTTCCGCGGCGGCGCCGGTGAGCGGGACCGAACCGCCGAACACCAGCGATTTCGGTGCCTGTGCGCGCGCGCGCCGCACGCCAGATGCCGCGAGAATGGCGCCTGCGCCTGCGCCCAGGAAAACGTCACGACGTCGCATGCTGGCTTGTCCTGTTGCTGTTGCCCGAACCGGCGCCTTGTATAGCGGTGACGAGCGGGGCGGGCCATCCGAAACGATCGCGTCATTCATGTGGCCGGCAGCAGCCAGGCGTCCTGTGGCCGGAACCAGGCGGTGACTGTGTCGCCCTCGACCCAGGAGATGCTGCCCTCGTTGACCACGTAGGACACGGCGGCGCTGCCGTCCTGGAGCCGCAGGTAAATCTCGGTGCGGCCGCCGAGATAGATCAGGCGCGTCACCTGTGCGGGCCATGTCGTTGCATCCGCGGGCGGCGCTTCGGGTCGTGCCAGTTTCAGCCGCTCCGGCCGGATGACGATCTGAACCTGGGTCCCGGGCGGATGGCTTTGCGGGCTGGCTATGCGCGCCGGACCGGCGGGGGTGGCGAGCCGCAGCGGGGCGGCGGCGTCCGTTGCGGCTGCTATGACGCCGCGGATAAGATTGGTGGTGCCGATGAACGTGGCGACGAAGGTTGAAGCCGGCGCCTCGTAGATATCGCGCGCGGCGCCGATCTGCCGGATCGCGCCGCCTTGCATGACGGCGATACGATCCGACATGGTCAGTGCTTCTTCCTGGTCGTGGGTGACGAAGACTGTTGCGATGCCGAGACGGCGTTGCAGCGCGGAAATCTCGATGCGCATCTCCTCGCGCAGCTTGAGATCCAGGTTCGACAGCGGTTCATCCAGCAGTAGCAGGCTGGGACGGATGACGAGCGCCCGGGCGAGCGCCACGCGCTGGCGCTGGCCGCCGGAGAGTTGCGCGGGGCGGCGGTTTCCCAATCCTTCCAGGCGGACCATCTGCATGGCTTCGTCGACGCGGCGGGCAATTTCCGGTCGTGCGATGCGGCGCATACGCAGGCCGAAGCCGATGTTCTCGGCGATCGTGCGGTGGGGAAACAGCGCGTAGTCCTGGAATACGACGCCGAGGTCTCGGCGGAACGGCGGCAGGTTCTCGACGTGGCGGCCGGCCAGATGGACACTGCCGGCATCCGGCGCGACGAAGCCCGCGATCATGTTGAGTGTCGTGGTTTTGCCGCAGCCGCTGGGGCCGAGCAAGGTGACGAACTCGCCTGGTTGGACGGTGAGGTCGATCGGGCCGACGACGACGCCGGCGCCGTAGCGCTTGGTGAGGCCTCGGAGTTCCAGGGCGGGATCAGGCATGGCCGTGATCCTGGTAGATGAAATTGCCGATGCCGACGAGGCGGCCGAAGACCGCGACCAGCGCCAGCGGCACGAGCAATGACAAGATGGAAAGCGCTGCCAGGGTCGGCGAGAAACCATATTCGAGGAATTGCATGATCTGCACGGTCAGCGGTTGCTGGCCGGGCCGTGCGACGAACAGTGCGAGGTTGATGTCGTCGAAACTGCTGATGAAGGCGAAGATCATGCCGGCGCCGGCGCCGGATCGCGCCAATGGCAGCGTGATTTCCCGCAGCACCATCAAGCGGGATGCGCCGAGGCTTGCGGCTGCGATCTCCGCATTGCGTGGGATCGCGTCCAAGCTGACCGAGAGCGTGCGGACCATGAACGGGAGGCAGATGATGACGTGACCGATGATGAGCGCGGGCAGACCGAGCCAGTCGGCTGCGCCGGCGATGGTGAGGAATTGCAGCAATGCGATGCCGGTGACCAGGCTTGGCAGCACCAGGGGGCCCATGATCAGGGCCAGTAAGATACCGCGTCCGGCGAAGGCTGGCCGTCTTAGCGCAAGAGCGAGCGGCAGGCCGAGCATAGCGGTCGCGATCGCGCTGAGTGCCGCGAGTTTAAGGCTGAACAGGAACGGCGTGGTCCATTGCGGCGACAGCGCCATCGCCCACCAGTGGAACGAAAAGCCGCGCGGCGGGAAGTAGGAGCGGTCCACCGCGTTGAACGACACCGCGGCGGTGATCACGATCGGCACCAGCATGAAAGCGTAGATCAGGGCAACGATGCTCCACAACACGATGCGATGCGGCGCGATCCGGCGAGTCACGATGCGCTGCGCCGGCCGGCGAGCATGGTCAGCGCAAGCACGGCGAAGGAACTTGCCAGCAGGATTACGCCCATGGCCGAGCCGAGCGACCAATCGAGCAAGGTCATCATGAAACTATAAATCAGCGTCGCCATGGTTTGGGTGCCGGGGCCGCCCAGGATGGCGGGCGTGGCGTAGGCGCCGATCGCGACGCCGAACGCGAGCAGAAAACCTCCGATGACGCCGGACGAGGTCAGCGGGAGGGTGACGGTGGCGAAGGTGCGTAAGCGGCCGGCGCCGAGACTCATCGCGGCGCGTTCCAGGTTCGGGTTGACGCCGTTGAGTGCGGCCATCAGCGTTAGAATGCCGTATGGCAACAAGGCGTGGGCGAGGCCGACGATGATGATCGCGGTCGATGGCAGCATGAGCAATGGCGCGTGTGTGAGACCGATGGCCTGGAGAAAGCCGTTGATGGCGCCATCGCGATTGAACAGCACCCACCAGCCATAGGTGCGGACGATCACGCTGGCGAGCAATGGCGACAATGCCAGCGCGATCAGCAATGGCTGCCAGCGGCTGCGCGTGCGCGTCAGGACATAGGCGAGCGGATAACCGAGGACTATGACCAAGGCGCCTACGGCGATGCCGATGCCGATAGTGCGCATGACGGCATCGAGATACAGTTTGTGGCTCAGCAGCGTGGTAAAGTGTTCCGTGGTGAACTGCGCGACCGGCACCATGTCATCCGATTTGAGGACGCTGGCGGATAGCAGCATCAGGATCGGCAGGACGAAAAACACCAGCAGGAACACGGCGGAACCGCTGCCAGCAGATAGATAGCGCTGCCGGTTTCGCGCCAGGAGGCGTCATGCGGCGGTCAACCGGCCATGATCTCCTGCCATTTCATCACCCAGGCGTTGCGCTGCTTGCCGAGTACCGCGCTGTCGGGCAGGTCGAGCGCATCCATCTTCGCTTGCGTGGTGATCTGCGTTGCGACGAAGGATGCTGGCCAGTCGGTGATGTCCGGCCGCGCCGGGCTGGCGAAATAGCCGAGGCAGAAGGCACGCTGCACGTCGGGGTCGAGGCGGAAGTTCAAAAACTCGAAGGCGAGCTTCTTGTTCGCGGCGCCGACCGGAATGGCGGATACGTCGGCGAGGCCGATCGTGCCTTCCTGCGGGATTGTGAACCCCAGCGGGTAGCCCTTTGCGACGTAGTAGCCGGAACGGCCGCTCCAATACGGGGTCAGCCAGACTTCGTCATTTTCGAAGTAAGGGGCTGCCTGGGCGGACAGCCTGCAGCACCGCGCCGAGCCAGGGCTTCTGGGCTTGCAACAATTCCCAGGCGCCGCTCATGTCCTGCACGCTGCCGCCTTTCAACTTGGCGGCCATGATCAGGGCATAGACTTCCAGCAGGTTGGTGCCGGGATCGTGGCCGAGCAGATGGCCTTTCACCTCGGGTTTATGAAGGGTCTCCGGCATCCAGTAGGCGTCCCAGGACGCCGGCTTGTCGATCTTCTTGGTATTCCATAGCAGGGCCATGTATTGGTAATAGGCGACGATGCCGACGGGCGGGATCGCATCGCGGCTCTTCGCCCAGACGTAACGCAAATTTGGCACCTGCTGCTCGGTGATTGGTTCCAGCAGCTTCTCGCGGGCACCCAGGATCGCCTCCGGTGCCGTGAGTTCGGCGGCGACGTCGAAGCCGGGCGTGCCGCGTGCCGCGCGAATCTTCGCATAGGTCTGCGCCGCGCCGCCGCTTTCATCGTAGGTGACCTGGACACCGAACTTCTTCTGGAAGGGCTCGATCACCGACTTCATGAAGACGTCCTGGTATTCGCCGCCGTAAGCGGTGACCACCAGCGTGTCCGCGGCGCGTGCGGAGATGACGAACGGTGCGGACAGGGTGGCGGCCGCCGCGGCAGCCTTGAGGACGGCGCGGCGTCCAAGTGTGTCGATGCGTGGTGGCATGATCAGGCGGCCTGTTGCGGGCGTGCGGTCGCCATGATCGGCGTGTCGCCTTCCAGCGTTGTGCGGTACATCGTGCGCACGTGGATCTCATCGTTGAAGCCGGTCGCGCGATGCTGCGTGCAGCGGTTATCCCAAAGAACCGCATCGCCAACTTGCCATTTATGGCGATAGGCGAAGCGCGGCTGCTGCGCGAAGGCCTGCAATTCGGAGACCAGGGCACGGCCTTCTTCGGTGGGCATCCCTTCGATGTCGCAAGCCCAGCGGCCGATATATAACGAGGTGCGTCCGCTGCGCGGATGCCGCCGCAACAGCGGATGATAGACATCCGGGCGCGCCAGTTTTTGTTCGTCGGTCAAGGCGGGCAGCAGCGGGTAGTGCACGTGGTGCAGATCGATGCGGCTGAAGCGAGCGCGCTTGCCCTCCAGCTTGCGACGTGTCGCTTCGGGCAGCGCGTCGAGCACGGCATACATGTCAACGAAGATCGTATCGCCTTCTTCCGGCGGGATCTCGATCGCGTAGAGAAAGGAGCCGGCATTCGGAATGATCTTGTCTTCGCCGTCGGTGTGGTAGCCCTCGCCGGCGCGCTTCAAACCGATCGGCTTGCCGTCCTGCAAGGCGTTGGAGACGACAAAAACCTCCGGATGGCCGGGCAGGTTCATATGGAGCGGCTCCATGAATGTGCATCGGGCCGAGGCGACGGGTGAAGGCGATGTGCTGCTCCGGCGTCATGCGCAGGCCGCGGAACAGCAGGATCGAATGGCGGAACCATGCTTGCTCGATTTCCTGGAACGCTGCCGCATCCATCTGAAGATCCGCTGGCGCACCGATCACCTCTGCGCCGAATGTGCCATGGAGCGGTTTGAACTGCATGACCGCGTGTCCTTTCCGTCAATTGCGCGTGGCAGCGTAGAGTATTTTTGGTCTGGGTGGAAAGATAACCTGTCATTGCGAGGAGCAGAATTGACGTGGCGATCGTTGTCCTGGGGAGCCGGCTGCGGTTGATCAGGCGGGAGATTGCTTCGTCGCTGCCTTCCTCGCAATGACATGGGATTACAAATAGATCTCCCGCACGATCTGCTCTTCGTCGGTGGTGCTGTCGCGCACGTCGTGGTGTTCTGCCACCAATCCGTCGCGCAACACCAGGATCCGATCGGCGACCGACAATGCGAGCCGGATGTTCTGTTCGACCATCACCATGGTGACGCCTTGCTGTTTCAGTGCCGCGACGATGGCCGCGATCTCGCTGACAAAAGCCGGCGCGAGACCACCTGACGGTTCATCCAACAACAGCAACTTCGGCTCGCTCATCAGCGCCCTGCCAATAGCCACCATCTGTTGCTCGCCGCCGGACATCAGGCCGACGGGTTGGGCGCGCCGTTCCGCAAGACGTGGGAAGGATTCGTAGACACGATCGATCATGCGCGCGCCGACGCTGCGGCGCGCCCAGGCGCCGAGGCGCAGGTTTTCCTCAACCGACATCTCGGGAAACAGGTCACGCGCCTGCGATACCTGGACGACGCCGTGACGGAAAACACGATGCGGTGGCAACCCGGCCAACTCTGCCGGACCGATTCTGGATCGAACCGCGGCGCGGTCGCACGAAGCCGCTGATCGCATTCAGCAGCGTCGATTTGCCACTGCCGTTGGCACCCAGCAGCACGACCGTTTCACCGGCAACCACATCCAGATCGACGCCGAACAGAATCTGCCGGTTGCGATAGCCGGCCTCGACGCCGCGCGCGATCAGCAAGGGATCAGGCATGGCCGAGATAGGCCTCCAGCACCGCGCGATCGGCACGCACCTGCGCTGGCGGTGCATCGGCTACCTTGCGGCCTTCGTTCAACACGATCACCCGATCGGCGACGCTCATTACCAACTCGATGGCGTGTTCGATCAACAGAATGCCGACGCCGCGTTCGCCTGCCAGGGAGCGGATGACGACGGCAAGCCGCTGGCGTGCCGGCGGCGACAGTCCGACTGCCGGTTCGTCCAACAACAACAGTGGCGGATTGGTGGCCAGGGCTCGCACGATTTCGACGATGCGTTGCTGGCCGCCCGACAATGCACCGGCCTTCTGATCGGCGACGGCGCCGACGCCCATCAGTTCGAGCAATTCTCGAGCGCGTTTGGTTGCGGCGGCTTCGGCTGCGGCGGAGTGGCGGCCGAACAGCAGGCCGAAGAAGTGGCTGCCGATTTGTGCGTGCAGGCCGACGAGGACGTTTTCCAGCGCCGTCAGATCAGTGAACAGGCCGCCATTCTGAAAGGTTCGCCGGGCGCCGCGCGCGGAGATTTCGTGTGGCGTGAGCGTGCGGATTTCCTCGCCACGGAACAGGATGTTGCCGGAATTGGCGACGACGTTGCCGGACACGGCATTGAACAGCGAGGTCTTGCCGGCGCCGTTCGGGCCGATCAGGGCGCAGATCTCACCCTTTTCTACGCGGAACGATACGGCATTGACGGCAATCAGTCCGCCGAACCGCACCGTGACGTCGCGGAGTTCGAGCAAAGGCGGGTCAGTCACGATAGTAGCGCTCGATGAAGGCGGGATGCAGGCGGGCTAACAGGCTGGCCAGGCCGCGGGGGAGGAACAGGATGACGAGAATGATCAGCAGGCCGAAGACGAGTTCCTCGAATCCGGGGGAAGCTGATGAATGCTTGCGGGGCGGCGGTGATGACGGCGGCGCCGATGATCGAACCGGCGAGGCTGCCAAGACCGCCGACCATGATGATGGCGAATTGCAGGATGAGCTCGGTCAGGTCGAACGATACGGGCGAAAGATGACCGACGGAAATTGCGAACATCGAACCTCCGATGCCGACCACCGCGCCGCCCCACGCGAAGGCGAGCACGATGTAGCGGTCGGTCGGAATTCCCATTGCCGCCGCGGCGATTTCGTTGTCCTTGATTGCCAGGAAGGCGCGGCCGAAGCGGGAGCGCAGCAGCTTGTCGGTGATGGCGACGATCAACACGACGAGGGCGAGGAAGACATAGAATCTGCGGCGGTCGCTATCGAGTTCCCAGCCGAACAGGCTGGCTGATGGTACCGCCATGCCCATTGAACCGCCGGTCAGCGATTCCCACCTGATGTAGGTCCAGCGCATCAGTTCGCCGAACGCAAGCGTCATGATGGCGAGATAGAACAGGCGCACACCGCGCAGTGCGGGAAAGCTGGCGGCGGAACCCGCGATGCCGCCGACGATGGCCGCGGGGATGATGGTGAGCCACCAGGGGATTTCGAAGAGACGCCATCAGGATACCGCTGGTGTAAGCACCCAGGCCGAAATAGGCGACGTTGGAAAATGCCAGCAACCCGAGGTTGCCGACCACCAGGTTGAAGCCGATGCCAACCGGCACATAGACCAGCGCCGTATTTAGTACGTATTGCTGGTATGGATTGAGCAAGAGCGGTACCGGCAACAGGGCAAGCGGGATCAGCCAGAACAGACGGCGCAATCCCGTGCCCTTGGCCATCAAACGCGCACGATCGCGCGTCGGCCGAAAAGGCCCTGCGGGCGCAGCAACAGGACGAGGATTGGCACTAGGTAGCCGGTGATTTCGATGAACATCGTGTTGACGTAGAAGCCCAGCAGCTTCTCGGTGATGCCGAGCAGGATGCCGCCGATTACGGCGCCTCCCAGCGAGCCGAAGCCGCCGAGAGTCATGGCGGCGAAACCCTGTACCAGGGTCCATTGTCCAAGATCGGGCGTTAGCGGCGTGATCATTGCCAGCAGCACGCCGCCGATCGCACCGAGTGCGGCACCGCCTCCCCACATGATCGCGTGAAAGGCCGGCACGTTGATTCCGACCAGGGCTGCGCCTCGCTGGCTTTGGAACGTCGCCTGAATCACCTTGCCAAGCTGTGTCACTTGCAGCAGGACGAACAGGGCAACGAGCAAGAGCAGTACAAAGCCGCAGATCACGACGTCGTCTGTCGTGAGGACGACGTTGCCCAACATGTAAACGTCCTGTGGATAGGGGCGCGTGAGGTTGATCGTTTCGTTGCCCCATTCAAGTCGCAGCGTGCCGCGCAGCGCATAGCCGACGGCAAGCGCCATCATCGCCAGCGACAAATGCGGGCCGGCGATGATTGGCTGCATCAGCCACCGCTGCACGGCGAAGCCGGCGAGGAACAGCAATGCGATCGCCAGCGCCATCGCCACCAGGAACGGTAACCCGAAGCCCATGCCGAACACGAACACCGCGTAGGCGCCGGCGGCGACCATGTCGCCGTGACCGAAGTTCACAACGGTGGTCGCGCGGTACACCACGGTCATCGACAGTGCGATGAGGGCGTAGAGCATTCCGGTAGAGAAGCCGCTGACGACAAGCTGCGGCAGCAGGGACAGCATGTTAGTCGGAATTCGGCAATGGGACACCCCATGTCTTGTAGACCGTCTCCTGACCCTGCGCGTCCAATCCGACGGCGTACATCTTGTGGACGCCGACATGATCGTCCGGACCGAACGTCTCGGTGTCGGCAAGCACGTCCGTGTCGAAATCCTTCAGCAACTCGACGGCCTTTTCCCAGCTTTCGCGGGTCGGGTTCGGGCCGGCGCGCTTGAAGGCTTCCACCGTGACGATGGCAACTGGGACGCCATAGTAATAGAAGTTGGTTGGTTCGCCGGTCTTAGGAAGCTCATCCTTGGTGAGGTATTTCACAAAGATATCGTGAAACTTCTTCAGCGGCCCGGTACCGATCCTGGCCTTGAATTGGTATGGTTGGAAGAAGTGCCCCTTCAGCCAGTCGTGGCTGGGAAACGCCGCCACCACCTGATCGAAGTCGGCGCCAAGCGCGCCCATCACGACGGTGTCCACCTGGTACTTCTGCAGGTCGCGCAACAGCACGACGAGTTCGGGCTGATACAGGCAGCCCATCACCGCCTGAGCGCCGGACGCCTTGATCTGCAATGCCTGGGCGGTAGCGTCCGTGGCACCATGCTCCAGCGTCGTCGTGGCAACGATCTCGCCGCCGTGGTCTTTCACGTAGGCTGCGGCCGGATCGCAATAGCCATGCGCCCAGTCGTCGCTGTGCATGGCGAGCGCGACCTTCGTCGTGCCCGGCTTGGTCAATGCAAAGGTCGCCATGGCACGGCCGGAATCGCTGCCGGGAAAGACCGCGTGGAAAATGCCGGGAGACGCGGGGCTGCTGATCTTTGGATTGGCGGAGGCGCCCATCCAGGGCACACCCTCCTGCACCAGCATGGGCTTGATTGCCATTGCCACGCCGCTGCACGGATTGCCCATGATCATGAAGACCTTGTCTTCGTAGATCAGCTTCTTCGCCGCCGCGATACCCTTTGCCTCGTTGCAGGAATTGTCGGCAAACACGGTGACGAACTTGCGTCCGTTCACGCCGCCCTGGTCGTTGATATAGCGAAGATACGCCTCGGGCCCGTAGTTCAGCGGCGTGAACACCGAAGCCGAGCCCGAGAACGGTCCCTGATTGCCGATCGTGATCGTCGTGGCCGTGATGCCTTGCGTGCTATCGGCCAAAGCCGGCACGGCCAGAAAAGCCATGGTAAAAAGAGCGATGATCGCTTGCCAGACGCGCATTGTGTTTGGTCTCCCCGTATCGCGGCATCATATCGGAGTGAGGCGTGAGTGCAATTCCGACTTTGCGGCCCCATGCGTGCGGGGCGATCCCGGTTCGTTCTCAATCGCTCCGTAGCGTGCTACCGTGCGAGTCGCATGGAGTTGTCCGGCGAGACAAATGCTCTGCGGCGCATCATTCATATCGACATGGATGCGTTCTACGCGTCGGTGGAGCAACGCGACGATCCGAGCCTGCGCGGCCGGCCGGTAGCGGTCGGCGGCAGCCGGGAACGTGGCGTCGTGGCCGCGGCGAGCTACGAGGCCCGGCGGTTCGGGGTGCACTCCGCCATGCCGTCGGTCACAGCGCGGCGGAAATGCCCGGAGCTGGTGTTCGTGCGTCCGCGCTTCGACGCCTATCGGGCCGTTTCGCAACAAATTCAGGGAATCTTCGCCCGCTACACGCCGATCATCCAGCCCTTGTCGCTCGACGAGGCGTATCTGGATGTCACGACGCCGCTGCTGGACCGCGGCTCGGCGACTGCGATTGCGCGTGAGATCAAGGCGGTGATTCGCGCCGAGACAGAGCTGACCGCGTCGGCTGGCGTGTCGTATAACAAGTTCCTGGCCAAGCTGGCGTCGGATCATGGCAAGCCGGACGGGCTTTTCGTGATCACGCCGAAGCTGGGACCGGCGTTTGTCGAGACTTTGCCGGTCGGCAAATTCCATGGCGTCGGTCCGGTGACTGCGGCCAGGATGAATGCGCTTGGCATTTATACCGGTCTCGATCTGCGCCAGCGGTCGCGGGCGTTTCTGACCGCGCATTTCGGCAAGGCCGGGGACTTCTATCACGGCATTGCGCGCGGCGAGGATGACAGGCCGGTGAACCCCGATCGGACGCCCAAATCGATCGGCGCCGAGACAACGTTCGCGGTTGATTTGACACGTTGGGAGGAAGTGGTGCCGGCGCTGGCGCCGGTCTTCGCCAAGGTCTGGGCTGCCTATGCGCGTAGCGGCCATTTCGGGCGCACGGTGACGGTGAAAATCAAATATGCCGACTTCCGCCAGATCACCCGGAGCCGATCCTGTGCCGAGCCGATTGGATCGCAGGCGGCGCTGGAAGACATCGGTCTGGAGTTGTTCCGACCGCATTTTCCTCCGCTGCTGGCTGTACGGCTTCTCGGGGTTACGATTTCGAATCTGGAGGCTGCGGGAGCGCAGAGTGGTACGCAACTGGCACTGGTATTGGAGAGTCGTGTGGGTGACAGCGAACTTGCGGGGGGGATTGCTTCGCTTCGCTCGCAATGACGGTTTGAGCGCGCTAGGGGACCGCGGAGCGCCACAGTTCGAACGCGTTCCGGCAGATGCGGAGCCATGAGGCGGTGGGCAGAGACGCAGCGACTTCGCCGGTGGAAGACACCTTGAACCGGTCGATGGCGCCGACCATCAGGCCGGGTCCGATTTGCTCTACGATGCCGTTGGGGTGATCCGGGCCGGCGTGCCGAACATACAGCAACGTGTTGTTGCCGTAGCGCCGCATCGCCGCGTGCAGCCGCCGCAGTTCGGTATCGGTCAAATGCCGGTCGGTCAGCCGGAAGACGAAGATCTTCTTGCCCTCTTCCAGGTCCGCAATGAGTTTGCGTGACAGAAACTGAAGCCGCCGGCAGACCGAGGCATACATGCGGTCGAACGGCACCTCGTCCTGGGTGATGAAGGCTCGCATGAACATGAAGCCGCGACGGTCGCGGGTGCAGTACTCGGCGGGGCCGTCGGGGACCGGCGACAGGAACAGCTCGGTGTTCTCCGTGCTGCCGACACCGGCGAAGCGCGCTTCCAGCGTGGCCAACAGGCCTTCGTACGGCATGTCCGCCCAGCGCAGCAATCCCAGCGGCTCGGCACCGCAGTTGCGTTGAAAGATGCCGAATTCGCAGCCCAGCAGGCGTCCGCCGAGGCTCTCGAACTGCCCTGCCAGGTCACGCACTTGCGGATCCACCGCCGCCGCGTCCGGCTTCGGAGCCGGAGCAAACTGGGCCGCCATTGCCTTGGCAGTGGCCGGGTCTTGCGTCAGGTCGCTCTGCATCACTGACAGCCGGATATCTTGCAGATGGTATGCTGCCACAGTCGCGTCGGGGACGCACGTTTTGCATGTACGCGGCGCCGCTGTCATCCAGGTTTATATGGACGCGTCAGCCTGTGTCCCGTAATTAGCCCGGGCGTGCGCGCCGTGGGCGGAGCTGTCTGTCGGCTGGGCGGTTGATCGCCGCCAGCGGGGGTTTCCCGCGCGAGGTGGCAGAGTGAAGGAGCTGGTCGGTGGCGGTGGAGCAAGTGCTAGCCATACAATTCGGTATGGAGGGCGACGACGAGACTTACCTTGGGGCCGGTTGGTCCGGGGCAGAGCCCGGACAGCGCTGGATGGTGGGCAGCGAAAGCGAGGTGTGGCTGAACCACCCTGGGCCAGGTACCGAATACACGCTGCAATTGGACGTGTCGCCGTATCTCAGTCCGCCGGCGCTGCCGTCGCAGCGGCTGACGGTGGTCATGCGGGGGCAGGTGGTCGGGCGGTCCGTCGTTACCAACCGCTCCAATCTTTCGTATCGCATTCCGGCTGAATTGCTGGCGGCGCCCGGACCGGTGCGGATCGTGTTGCAGCACATCGATGCCGCGCGGCCGACCGACCACGGCCATCCGAACGATTCAAGAGCGCTGTCCTGCTCGATGCGGCAGGTGAGGCTGCTGCGGGTGATCGGCGATATGTCGGAGCTTCGGCTCGAAGGGGGCGCGGGCATCACGCCGATCGAATTGGAGGCGCTGGTCGGCATGCCGGCGGAGCAATTCCTGCTCCAATTCGAAAGCCTGGGCGATAATTGCGAGTTCGGATTGGTGCAGCGGCGGTGCGGTGCCGAGCCGTTGAGCCTGCTGCGGTTTTCCAACATCATGCTGAATCAGTTGATCCATGGCATCGAGACCGGGTTCGAGGGGTTGGGCGACGTCGATGACCTGGAATGTTGGCTGGGCGACCGGCCGCGACGCGAATATGTGCTGCGTGCCAAGCGATACGGCCTGGTGTTCCACACGTTTCTCTACGAGGGAGAAGTCGATCAGGGAACGCTGGTTCAACAGCAGGCGCAGCGGCTGAAGTTTCTGCGACGCAAGCTGTTGGAAGACCTGGGCAACGCGGAGAAGATCTTCGTGGTGAAGCGCAACGACCCGCTCCGGCAGGAGGAGGTTTTGGGCCTGTTTTCCGCGCTCAATGCCCACGGCCGTAACAGGCTGCTGTGGGTTGTGCCTGCGGAAGAGGGCAATGAGCCCGGGACGGTGGAGCAGACCATGCCCGGCTTGTTGAAGGGTTACGTCGATCGGCTTGCGCCATCGGAAAATGCGCATGACCTGTCGTTGGAGGTCTGGCTTCAGGTGTGTGCGAACGCTTATGCGCTGACGCGGAGCAAATCAGCGTAGTCGCGACAGTGCGGCGGCCTTCACCCGGCTGATAAAACGCGAAGCGGCCCGACCCCAGGTTGCCGGGGCCGGAAATGTGCTGTCGGATTCGGGCTGTTCTGCCGGGGTGGGGTTGCTTTCGGCAGGCGGAGGCTCGGGCTCTTGCGTGGCAACGGCAGCTTGTTCCTGTTGCGGTGGCTCGGCTTTCCAGGCCTTGTGCGCCGCCGTCAACAACAGTTTCCATTCGGACCATACCGGATCGAGGTCGCGGGCATCCGGCGTAAGTTCGCTGATATATCCGACCAGCAGTTCGTCGGAGAACCGCTCCACGTCGCCTGAGCGAGCAGGATTTTGGATCACAGCAAACAGGGTGCCCGGACCTCGTTGCCGGATCGCTTGGGCAAGCGGCAATGCGTCCTCGGGAGATGTCATGTTATAGCTCTGGTATACGAACAGCTTCTCCCCCGCCGACAGGTCGGCAAGCAGCTTTTTTGCCAACCACGGTAACCTGCGGGATTCGCGCCTGGTTATTTGCTCAACCGAAATCTCGTCTGGGTGGGCCCAGGTATGAAAAATAAAACCATAGCGGCGGTCGAACGCCATCCATTGCGCATTGCTGCCTTCGCCGTGAACAAGGAAATCCAGATTTTCCGGATCCCCCAAGCCGGCGAAATCCTGCTGCATGGCGTTCAATAGCAATTCACGCCGGCTGGTGGCGAAGCGCAACAGGCTGATAGGTTCTGCTCCGGCGCGCCGTTGCACGAGTCCGACCTCGCAATGGAGGCCCAAATTTTCAACGTCCCAGACAATGGCGGCTAATTCGGCATTCGTGGCCGACATAACGATTGGGCTGAGGTCCAGGGTTCGAAAGCTAAGTCCCAGGACCCTGTCGTCTTTGTATGGTCCAATGTCGCACGGTCGCGCGGCGTCTGGCAGATTGAACCGCAGCGGCATCGGATCCGGAGTGACGGCTATCACTTTGCAGGGAATCCAGACATTCAATTCGGTCAGCCGGACCACCACCTCACTGCTTAGCATCGTGTCCCCGAGGCTGATCTCGACGCGCTGCCAGGGGCGTTCCTCCGGAGCAAACGTGCCGACAACCATTCGGATATGATAGTCGCCTACAGCAGGCTTCGGTATGAGCAGCGAGGCGCGGTTGCCGACCGTCCAGGTAAAGCCCTTCTCGGCAGGGCTCCAGCCTTCGGCTTGATACGGGACCGCGTCGCCTTCGTAACCGAACGTGATTGCAAAATGCGTCATGCAGTCTCCGAAGAGTGGTTGGTTAGGGCTAGCCGTGCAACGAGATCCTCAGAGTTTGTCCGGAAACATTCCTAGGCCCGGCATAGCCTCCTGACCATGAGACGGATGGATGCCATCAGCAGAAATGCGCGTGCCTTGTGATTGAGGTTCTCCCAATCTTTGCCCAAGCGGCGGCAGCGGTTAAGCCAGGCGAGCGTTCTCTCGACCACCCAGCGCTTTGGCAGCACGACAAATCCTTTGACCTGATCCGCGCGTTTGACGATCTCCACCTGCACTTGTGACAGCACGGCCTTGACCGACTTGCGGAACTCTGGCCCTTGATAGCCACCGTCGGCATAAAGCTTCAGCAAGAAGGGATACAGGCCGAACAGGGTGCCCAGCAGCCAAGCTCCTCCGTCACGGTCCTGAACATCGGCGGCCGTGACGATGGCATGCAACACCAATCCCTCCGTATCGACCAGAACGTGCCGCTTCTTGCCCGTGATCTTCTTGCCCGCATCATAACCATGCGGATCGATGTGCGCGCCACCCTTTTCCGCACTCTTGACGCTTTGCGCATCGATGATCGCGGCGGTCGGACTGGCCTCGCGCGAGACCTGCTCGCGGCTTTTGATGTAGAGCGCGTGGTGGATGCGTTCCAACGTGCCATCCCACTGCCAGCGGCCGAAGTAGTCATGGATCGTGCTGCGCGGTGGCAGATCCTTGGGAATCGCGCGCCACTGACAGCCGGTGCTGAGGATGTACATCAGGCCGTTCATCACCTCGCGCAGGTTGACAGATCGCTTGTTGCCGCCCGGCCTGGCGGGCGGAATCAAGGGCGCGATCTCCGCCCACTCCTCATCGGTCAGGTCGCTCTCATACCGCAGGCCGCTGCGGTCATAGCGGCCGCGGTTCTCCTTGGTCCACATCGGATGCCCCCAAAACAGCACGGGGGAAGCAAAATGGTAGCCGATTCAACGACTTCAAGGGGGATCCGCTAACCGATTTAAAGACTCAATATGTTCTCGGACAGACACTCAGAGACCGGGCTGAATAACTTGTGCTCCTGGTAACGGATGCAACGCAGGTTGTCGCTGCAAACGAGGCTCATAGAACACGACGCGGGCGGATCAGCTTCGCAGCAGTTGGTAGCAATTCGAAGAGTCCTTGCTAGTACCCAGAGTCATCTTCCGACTTCAATGCTTATACCTATGCCGCGTGGTTCGCGCAACTATTCGAACTTGCTGCCCGTCACTTGGCGCAATGTCCATCCAGCGCGACCCAATTAAGCAAACCGGTCAGGGTGTTCGGATCGCTTTCCGGCAAATTCAGGACGCGAAGATCCAGCCAGTCGGCAATTACCATATAGTCGAGACGGATCCTCTCCTCAACGATGTTACAGTATATTCCCTTGGTCATACTTATATACTCAGCGGCGGAAAGTCGGGGGCCTTCGCTGGCGTCGAGGATAACACCGGATGGTACGCCATGCTCTGCCAGTATTGCCGAACTCGCACGGACGTTGTCCTGCCACCTCCCATGATACCACACGTCCATTGTGAAACCGTCGAACTCCTGACCAGACGCGGCTTTATAAGCCGTAAGCCACTCGCGCAAAATCGCCGACCATTTTTCTACGGGCATTCCCGTGGGGACTTCCGTGTCGATCATGAGGGCGTGGGGATAGTAGGTGCGCAGAGTCTTGACTGCATCCGCGACACGCCGCGCTGCTTCGGCGATCGGTAAGTGACACGCCTTTGGCAACGGGGATATTGAGGTGTCGGAGAGCGGCAGGTCGAAGCTGAACGAGTACACATCCGCTCCAATCTGCTTCAACCGCTGACCGAATCCTGCCACCTCGCCCGGCCAGACCATCCCTTCCACCCCATCGCCGCAGATTTTCTTGTCAACCTGGAGGATCTGGACCCCGACATCCAGCTTCAACCCGCTCGCCGCGACCCGTCGCAACACCCGGCTAACGGTATCTGGCGGGCTTTTCAGCAGATAATTGACCTGGATTCCAATCACCTTGGCCTGCCCCGCCGCAATCCTCCAGTCGTTGGGGCGCTCAAAAAAACCTGCGAGGTCGGTGCTCTGCGGTTGAGTTATGTTGTCGGACGGCACGAGCCACAACTGTAATTTGGCGGCGGCCGGATGTATCGCCGCAAACCACATCAGTGCGAGAAACGCGAATGTCCGTCGCAGGCGCATAGGGGCCTCCCTTACCAAGCCGCAGAAATGCCAGATGACCGTACTCTGGCATGAACGTAAGTTCACAGGCTTGCCAGACGATTGCAACCGCGGCCTGGCCTTCGGGGTGCAATGTTCTCGACACAAGCGACAACAGTACGGTGGGCCGGGATTCATTTGCGGGCGCGAACTTCGCTATTTCACGATAACCCACTGATTGCCATCCAACAAAACGCCGTCCTGCTCGGTGAAACGTTGATGCCGCTCGATGAGCGGTTTGCTCCGATCACGGTCCAGTTGAATCGTTTGGACGAACCGAAGGATGTCATTGCGAACTGCCGCCCACACCCAGTCGTCGCCCATCAACACACCGCCCGGCTTGAGCAAACTCCAGCAATGCTGGAGTTCTAGGAACGTTTCGTCGGCTTCGTGTGCGCTGTCGAGGTAAATGACTGTAGGAAACGAGGTGATGCGCTTTTCGTCGGCGAGACGACGCAGCAACTTGATTCCGACGATTGACGTCGCCGCGATCGGCAGAATAATATCGGAGTGGCCGGCGGCTGCGACATTTGCCAGGAACCGGTCATAGATCGTCGGCCTACCACGCTCCAGCCGAAGGAACTGCCACTCATTGGCCCTTTTCTTGGGCTGTTCCCACGCCCACATGTTTACATCGCCGGTGAACGGATCGATGCAGACGATTTCGGTGGGCGCAGACTGGTGCTTTATTATGTTAGCAGCCTAAATTGCGGAGCCGCCCAGCATGGAGCCGAGTTCCAGCCAGAATCGTGGCTGAGCGACGTCGATCACGCTACGAACCAACCCGCCTTGCAGATTAGTATGAGGATATCCTTTATCCACATAGCGTTCGTCGGCATACGCCAGAGGTCCGTCGCCCCCATATAATTCGGACAGGAGCTCCGAAATAATGCCAGGGGGGCGCAGCTGCGCAGGAGCTAGTTCGTGCTGTGCCATGGTCGCCTTCTCGCGCGATGACCGGGTCTCATCCTGCATTCCGGGTTTTGCATCTGGTTCCGATCCGCCCGGTTGTACTCGGAACCTGGAGCGAACCGCCTCGGGGATCGGCTCGAATTCGCCGCTGTCCAGGTGACGCAAAAACCCCTGCCGCTCTGCGTCGTTGCGACAATTGTCCAGCAGACGCTGAAGGAAGGCGGTGTCACTGTAAACCGGATGGATCATGCGAACATAGCCCGCGAAGCCATCAGCGAGGCTGTTTGCCATTCCGTGATAGCGTCCCGGCAATATCATCAGATCGTTGCGATAACTTCCCGGCAGGACTGCATTGAGATCGACGCAAGTGAAGCCGGCCCGGATCAGGTGGCTCGGTACGAAGGATTCACAATGGATCAGTGCATCGGACGGCGTTCCGCGCGTCGCCTCAATCAAACGTTGCGAATACAGATACGATACCGCGGGTCGGGACAGCACGATCAGTGGAAAGAAGTACGAATACGTCGTATCAAAGAAGTTGAACGCCGGAACGTGCAGCTTGTCATCGCGCGGGTCCTCCCGCCGAAGCCTGGTGCCGACCGCATCGACCCGGCCTGCTTCGGTCGCATTCAAGGCGCTCGCCAGATCATTGAAGAGGGATGCGTTCCTTTGTGTCAAATACACGTCATATTCGACCATCGCATAATATTGATACTGTGGTAATTGGTTCAATGCAAAGTAGAACGGAAAATCTCCGCACCACCACAGCAAACGATCCCGTGTCTGTGTCAAGCCCAGCCCCGGGCATTGCTTTGTGGAATGCCAAACGATATTCGGCAGGTCGATTTCAGGTCGCCCGTTGGTTTCATCGAAGATCAGGTACAGGTCGAAGTCCTTGCGCCCGTTTTCAAGGTGCTCGATCAGTTCGCGCACCCGGTCATCGATGAGGTGTGTCCGGACCATGACCGCGACCGAGGTGTTGGCCGGGCTGCGGCCGAAGTCACGCCGATCGACCGGGTACGGGCTCTCGTCGAGGATATGCACCACGTTCGATCCTGCGTCCGGCAGGAACGGTCCCTCCAATCGCCAACCGGCCGCGTCGCGCGTGATCTTGCCGAAGCGCGTCGTAACGTTATGGCCCAGATCGAGGAACTCCAGGCTGTCCCCGGTGATCGTCCAAAACGCCTCGGTTGGCTGGCGCGTACCGACCACGCGGCCGTCGGGCAACATATACACCGCACGTGCCACGACCGAGCCATCGCCGCGCGTCATGCGGAACGACCGGTTCGAGATGTCGTTTGCAGTGATCATGTCATGCCTGTTTGGGTAGGGCAGTCGGCTCGCCAGGGTCACAGCGCACGGACCACATCAGCCAGTGTCTGATCATAGCGTCTGTTCCAACCAGGCTCGGGCGCCGGCGAGTGACTGGTTGATGACCTGATGCATATCCAGATACTGATAGGTGCCGCAACGACCGATGAAGCTGACGCGGCCTTCGGCTTCAGCCGCGGCTTTGTAGCGCCGATACACCGCATCATACCGGCCGTCGCTACTCTTGACCGGATAGTAACGTTCGAAATCATTATCCCGATAGTCGCACGGCTCCTCAACCGTCACCAGTTTCACCGGTCCCTCCGCGGTGCGATGGGCCGGCATTCTGCTCCAGTCCGTCTCCCGCGTAAACTTTCCGTCGCCGGTAAAATTGATTGTCGCCGCGGTGCCACGTTGGCTCGTGGCCAGCCGCTCCTGATGATGGAAGCGAATGGACCGATATGGCAGCACCCCAAACATGTTCTCGAAATACTCGTCGATCGGCATGCTGTTGAAGCAGTGCCGGTAGTCAGGCAGCATCGCCTTGTCAAACGCCTGCCGCAACGTGACCCAAATCAAGTCGTGGTCCAGGATCGCCTCGAATACACCGGTGTAGCCGTCCCGCGGCAGCATCTGGAAGCGATCATTGGGAAAGTAGCGGTCCTCATCGTCGGAGCGGATCGGGATTCGCTTGACGACCTCGGCACTGAGGTCCTCCAGGTCCAACGCCCACATCTTGCGGGTGTACGGCCGGAAGAACAGATCTGTCAGGACCGCGCCGATCTGCGAACGCAGGTATTCTCCGGCGTTCCCCGGCGTTGCGATCAACTCCCCCTGCTTGCGCAGAAATGCCTGCGCCGCGGCATCATCGCTCAGGGTCACCCCGAACACCGCCTCCATGGTGAGCCGGTTCACCGGCAACGGCACGCACCGGCCATCCGCGAGTTCCGCCTGCACACGATGTTCATACGGCACGAACGCACCGAACCGCCGCAGCCATTCCACCACGCGCTCGTTGTTGGTATGGAACAGGTGCGGTCCGTAGCGGTGCACGCGCACACCGCTCGGCGAAAGCTCGTCATAGGCGTTTCCTGCGACATGGGGCCGGCGGTCAATGACATCCACGCGCAGCCCAGCCTCAGCCAGCACGCGAGCATAGGTGGCTCCCGCAAATCCAGCACCGACGATCAGTACCGGCTGGGTCAATTCGGCCGCCCCCGGCGGGCGACCGGCGTCGCTACGCGGTCACGCTTGTGTTGCATAAGACCTCGCATCCAATCGAGGCCTATAGACCATACGAGTGGTCGCGGGTTCAAGCGGAAGCGGCGTTCGCTTGACTTGTCGCCGGGACTGCGCCGACAGCGTCTACGCCTTCCAGTCGGGCACTGCGTGCCTGCGTCAGGCGCTTGAGTTCCAGCGCGACATCCTGGTCGGTTGGAACACCACGGCGCGCGGCAATCAGCCGGTCGATCGCCTCGTCAGGACGTCCAAGCTTTTCGAGAGCCCAGGCAGCATGGATAGCGCCATCGCTGCGTTGGAACTTGTCCGCGACCCAGGTCCAACGTTCTACAGCCGCTTCCCAGTCCTGCCGCGCCTCGGCCACCCTTGCGCATTCCAGGCGTGGGACGAGTGAATCCGGAAACTGCCTGACTGTCCGGGTCGCCATCTTTTCAGCCTCGTCAAGCCGCTTCGCCTCGCGCAGGACGCGCACGCTGCTCACCCAGCCTTGCCACGCTTCGGGGAACTTGCGCCGATATCGCGCCCAGCATTGCAGCGCCTTCTTGATATCGCCACGTCCCTCCGCAATGGAACCAAAGCCCTCCAGGACCTTCGGGTCGCGCGGATTTCGCTTTTTGCGGGCCGACAGCAGCGCCTCGGCTTCATCGAACAGCCGCAATCCCAGCAGCACGTCGAGTAAATCGTTCGACGCCATCACATAAGCCGGGTGGCGCTCCCGTGCCACAGCCCATTGCCGTGCTGCTTCCGTAGGGTCGTCCAATCTCAAGGCCAGCTTGGCCCGTGAGAGAGGATTGGTGTCATCCAACTTGAGCCGTTCGATTTCAACGGCGTCGATCCGCCGGAGATCGCGCATCGCGCGGCGACGCTCAAGCCATCCACGCATCGTCGAAAGCATGTTCTCAGCCACCTCGTCTCAAATGCGGTAAGGCGCCGGATTCAGCGCCGAATCGCGGCACTGCGGCCGAACTTGAACCCTAGCCCTGTCTGCGAGGCCGATACATCAGCATGCGACCCGTGCTTTGCCCAGCATTGGTTATACTACCAGCCCTGGCACACTCGTCGCAACGTCAACGGATCACCGAGGCCAATCGGGTGCTTTCGGCCGAGCAGCGATGTACTTCAACCCGTGCAGCGCCAACCCAAGCGGCCGCTTTTCCGACCAGCCAGGATCAAGGTCGGCCGGTGCAGCAACCGATGCGGGCCGGAACGTCAGCTTCCCAGCACGGAACCCGCCGTGCCGTGTCTCCTGAAGAACTGCAACGGGGAAAGCAACGGACCTGACACCGCGGTTGTTGGCAACGGTAAAGTGCCATACGGCCAGTTTTTCTGCTCCGAGAAAGACGTCGACCTGTTGCTGCGTTCGGCTGCCAAACAGTGCTGCGTGGACATCGGCTTGAATCTCGACCTCGCCGCTCAGGTGTCCCGGCAGCACCAACTCCAGTTCGTGGGCATTGCCAACTCCCCATACGCCCCACAACTCCGGACCGCTCCATCCCGCTCCCAGCAGATCCCGCAAGTCGCCTTTGCCGGCGGACACCCATTCGGTCCGAAGCAGCTCGGCTCGTTTGCGCAGCTTCCAATTGCCATCTGGAGTTGGCGATCTGGACTTACGCACAGCGACGCTGCCTGCGCTATCGGGCAATGGCAGCACGGCTTCGGGTTTATCGGCAAAGAACTCGTCAACCGCCTTTTCCGCACCGTGCCAATAAAGGCTGGAATAATCGTGGACGATGATAAAGCCGCCTGGCACCATCCTGGGGTAGAAGTATTCGAGGGCGCTGATGATCGGCGCGTAGAGATCGCAATCGATGTGAACCAGGCAATATCGGCCATCCGGGGGCAATTCGCGCGCAGAGTCGGGGAAATAGCCCTTCACGTAGCGGACGTTGGCGTCGCCCACCAGCGCGCGCACCACGTCAAGCGACGTATCGCTAAAGGCGTTGGGATTACCCGCGGAATCGATCCCCTTCAGATCGCCCGTGTTGAAGCCCTCGAATGTGTCCATGACATAGGCGGTTCGCCCCAAGTGACGTGCCATGCCGGCCAGAAGCGTCGCCGTGTGGCCCTTGTAAGTGCCAAGTTCGGCTAAATCGCCTTCCAACCCCTCCTTTACGATTTGATCGAATGTCAGGCAAAAGAAGTAAAATCTTGCCATGTCGTGCTGATTGATGCCGCCAGAGACGAAGCCTTTGACGAACTCACTCAGGCAGACCGGGCCCCCAAGACCCAAATAGGCTCCATAGTTGATTGAATAGCGCTGTGGCAAATTCGCCTGGTACGGCCAGGGTTGGTGTGTCGCATCGCGCTGCGGCTGGTTTTCCGCACTCACCGTGCGACCTCGCCGCACGCTGAGGGCAACGCAGAACTGCTTCCTTGCCGCACCACGCCGCTGTCGCACCGCGGCATCATGCTACCGTGACCGCACCGGCGTCTTCCGGCGGCAATTGCGACCAGTCCGTGACAGAGCATTCACCGGTTCGCAACAGGCGCAGCTCGACGGTGTGATACAGCGCGATGTCCTGCATGGACATTTCCCGCAGATAGGCAAGGTCCTCTGGCCCTATGGTTTGTTGCGTCAGGAACTTCATCGATTCATTTTGCCGTGTGTTCGCCTCGATCCCCCAGCGTTGCCGGCGCCAGCGCGGGTAGTGCCGGACGGTCGTCACTTCCACCTCATGCTCGGCCAGCCGCGCGAGCACGGCCGCCGCGTCACCGCCGCCCAGCCAGTGGCACATCGGATTGGCCATGACGATATCAGGTCTGCGCAATGCCCGCTGTCCCACCCGGCACAGCAATTCATCGGACAAGTCGCGCGGTACTTCGTCCAGTTGCAGCAGCGGCACCCATCCGATTGTATCTGGTTGGAATTCGCCCGCCGCGGCGTCGATCTTCAGCCGTGTCAGGATGTAGTTCACTTGCGATATCGCGCTGGCGACCGGATCGCGCAGGATGGTGAACAGGCGGTCGAACGGGCGAGCCAGACCCTGCTTCAGATAATCGCCCAGGTTGACGTGGCCGCGCACGAAAATGGTGTCGGAGAAACGCAGCCGGCGCACGGTCTCGCTCAATGTGTCGAACAGCAGCCGCTTTTCCGTCCATCGCAACGCTCGCAGTTGCTCCGGGATGCTGGGGTAGCGGCCCACCAGGTGATAGGACAGATCGCTGCCGGCGCATTTGGGTATGTGCACGAACAGCAGGCGGCGCTTTTCCGGGAACGCTTCCAGGAACAACCGAAGGATGTTCTGCTGGAACTCCAGCGACAGCAACAGGTCGTTCAGCAGATCGCGCGCGGCCTGGGAATGCCAGGGAGACGGAGCCTTGTCGGTGTGCGGTGCATGTCTGCCGAGAACCGCATACGCCGCCTGCCTGGCCGAGCGGCCGTTGAAGTCCATCTGGCGGAGCAGGTTGTAGAGACCCTGGCTGCGGTCGTAGAGTGACAGCATATCGAATGTCTGCCGCGGCGTTTCGGGTGCGGGAAACACCTGGAAGCCCGGTAGCAAATCGGCACCGAAGTCTGGCGGCTGCTCAGTTAGGCCCGGGCTCAGGACTGCGTCGCCGTTGCCGAGGAGCTTGCCGGTTGCGGCGCCGCGCACGGTGACACGCAAGGGATGCGGTCCGGTCAGCGGCGGATCCGGACGGTAGCGAAACGCGTGCCGCCCATTGCCAAACCCGTCCCGTCCGCTCAGGTCTTCGCGCGGGACGTCGCAGGTGAGCTGAACCACTTAAGGCCGTCCACGAAGATGCAGACATCGACGGGGACATCCGGCCGATCGGTGTCGGCCGCCCATCCACCGATGAATGTGGGGGAAATCAGATCGACGTGACCGCGCAGCATAGCAGCTTCATAACGCGGGCGTGTCGGTATAGCCAGAAATTTTTGCTCCTGCACCCGCGTGCGGGCGGTTGCGACATTGCGGCGAGTTTGATCTAAGATACTGAAATAAATAGGCTATTGACGAACGTCGGGGCCGGGAGCAGCCTTTTCGCCGGCATTCGGCCGGACGTGGTATTGCGCACCGTCGCTGGCGGGTCGTCAATCTCAGAGGTCCAGCCAAGGTGTTGGTTGCAGCCGTCGCGCGAAACCGAGCCGCTGGTTCGCTTGGGCGTCGCGGTCAGTGGGGCGGCCACGCCTCCAGTCGCGCTGGCCGATCTCTGGGCCATTCCGTGCGTTGAAACCAGTCGCAAAATATGTGATGATTGGCGGCTGGGTGTGGCGGTACAGATGCTTCAGGGTCATGTCGATCGAGGTACACGACAGTTCATCACCGGGTGGGCCGCCGATGCTGCCGCTCCGAACGAGCCGGTTGTCATCGGCGTCTTTGTCAACGGCCGGAAGATAGCGCAACTGGCGTGCGACCAGCTTCGTACGGACCTGCGGCATCTGGGTCTGTATGGCGAGGGCCGGCACGGCTTTCGCTATGAATTCGCGCCGCCGCTGCCGGATGGCGAGCCCGCCAAAATATCCGTCCGTTTCCAGGAGACCGGCGCATTTCTGGGACACGGCAACATGTTCATTGCGCGCGGCTCGACGGAGGCGGTGGTTATCGCGCTGCCGCCGCAGCGGGAGGAGCAACTGATCGTTCCCGCGCCGGTCGACCCGCGGACGTTGTTCCGACTGTTCGCCCTGTTCGATCCAACTCTGGACATGTACCACCTGCTGTGCCGGCTGGATTTCGACCGGACGCGGCCGACCCATCTCGGCTATAGCGTTTGGGGCAAGGTGCCCGAGGTCTATCCGCGCGCGATGACCTGGTCGCCGGCGCTCGCCCGCGACTATCTGAACGACCTGCTGCATTCGCCGCGCTTCCAGCAGAATGTGCTGGCGCACGCGCTGCGGGCTTTCCCGGAAAAGCAGCGGCTGATGTTCGTGCACATCCCGAAATGTGCGGGCAGCGACCTGTCCCACCACCTCACGTTCCGATTTCCGTCGCTGCAACAGCGGCTGATGGAGGAAAGCTGGACCAGCAAGGGGGACTTGTTCGCCGCCCTGGGCGAATTCGTCCGGGAGTTGCCGTTCTCGGATTCGGTGTTCGTTCGCGGCCATGTCCCGTTGGACTTTTACGTGGACGCGGACCTGATCCGTCCGGCGGACCGGGTCTTCACGATCATGCGGGATCCGACCGAGATCGCGGTGTCGCAGCTCAACTATATCCTGACGAAGTTCCAGCGCAATATCGATTCCGGCGTGGTTGAACGGGATACCGAGGAGTGGCTGCGTGCGTTGGAGTTGGACCGATTGCCGCCGGCGGTTACCCCGCAGTTCGTCGAGAAATACACACGGAAATTGCTCTACAACCCGGAGGTCGTCGAGCCGAACTCGATGTGCCGCTGGCTGGGCGGTGGCGACACGCAGGCGGTGATCGAACGATTGGCCCGCCATCTGGTCGAGGTCACCGATACGGCGCACTACAATCCTTGGTTGGCGGCCGAATGGGGCATCTCTGCGCGCACGCGACGGAATGAATCGACCAGGTACGTGTCGCTCAGCACGCTGGGGCACCAGGAACTCGGCTTTATCCGAGAGCTGTCGCCGGAAGATCGAAAGCTGTATGCCCGCTTGCAGCAGGCGCTGACGAAATCGGGCAAAATGTCAGTGTCCGGCGAGGACATCCTCAACATGGCACCTCAGTCAGGGTGACGACCGGCCCGGTGAGGGTGCGGGCACGCGCCTTCCGACGAGCACTGCTTATCCCCTGTGCCTGAAACGATCGCGCTGCCTGCCCTGTTGGGCGGAATGTAACGCGGTGGATGCAAAGACCGTGGCACATGGCGTGGCCGGGGTGAAAACCGGCTGCGAGGGAGGCCTGCCATGCTGGTGGTGACAACGGAGCAAGTCGCGGGGCATCGGGTGCGCCAGACGCTGGGGCAGTGTTTCGGGGTGGTGGTGCGCAGTCGCGGCCTGGGCGGCAACATCATGGCCGGCCTGCGCAGCATCGCCGGCGGCGAGATCACCGAATACACGTCGATGCTGGAGGAGGCGCGCCGCCACGCGGTGGATCGCCTGGTGCAGAACGCCTCGGTGATGGGCGCCAACGCGATCATCATGATGCGGTTCGACTCTTCGGAGATCGGGCAGACGATGAGCGAGATCGTCGCCTACGGCACGGCCGTCGTGCTGGAGCCGATGGCGGCGTGATGCTGCGCAAGGTTTTGCTCTGGTGCGGGGCGGTGTTGTTGCTGGGCGGAGTGGCCGTCGCGCTGCTGAGCCGTTCGCCCGTGGGGCTGGGTCCGGCGGGCCTCGGTGCGGTTCTGATGCTCGCGATCCTGTTTGAGCACCGGGGCTACAAGCGCATTGTCGATGACCGGCCGGGTCCGGACTGGCAGCCGACCGGCGAGAAGTTTCTGGACCCCGGCAGCGGGGTGCCGGTCGAGGTGTATTTCCAGCCGGCGACCGGCAAGCGCGTTTACGTCCGCTCGTCGTAAAACCTGGCAACTGCTCGAATGATGCATGGATCGGCATCGGGCGGTACAGCAGGCGACCGTTGCATGGCAGCACTGGCCAGCACTATGCTTTACAGTGCTGAATGGGGAGACACCAAGTGAGCGCCACGGTTCAACCGCCCTTCACGAAGGATACCATCATCGCCGACAGCAACATCGTGGTCGAAGATGACGCGAAGAAGCATGAGGCCGAATTCGCAAGCGGGCGGCGCAAGCCTACCGACGCGGATATCCGCACCGCCTTCAAGGCAGCGGTCAAGTACGGCGGACCCCCGACGCGGGAACCCGGCGGCACATGGAAGTGGGAGGAATATGGGCTCGATACCGGCGTGAAGCCGGCGCGCCAGCGCAAGCGCAACAACATCTGCTTCCGCGTGTCAGGAGCGCAGTATATCGTCTTCCACTACCACAAGGGCTTCTACGACTGAGGACCGGCGCCGCGCCCCACGCGGAGGTTGCCGGATCGCGATCGTCACAGGGCCTTCGCCATGTAGACCCGGTCGAAGCCCTTCTCCGTCGCGCGTCCGGTTTCGACGTAGCCCAACCGGCGGTACAGCGCCTGGTTCTCGGTCATGAGCACATGGGTGTAGAGCCGGATCTGTGCAAAGCCACGATGGCGTGCCTCGGCCTCGGCGAACGCCATCAAGGCACGGCCGTGGCCGGCACCCTGGCACTCCGGCCGCACAGCGACGTTGTCCAGCAGTAACGCGTCCGCCTGCGCGTCAAGCACCAGCACGCCGGGGATCCCGCTGGCGTCCTCCAGCACCCAGACCTGGCCGTTCGCTATTCTCGCTGCGTAGTCATCCAGCATCGGCCCGGGCGGCTTGCCAATCCGTGTCACGTAATGGGCGTAGGCGGCATGCACGACGTCACGTACCGCGGCGGCCTCGCCTTCATGCGCTGGTCTGATCATTGGCGGGATTGTTCTCTCCGTCGCGAGCGATAAATTCACCATGTCAAAAGTATCCGGCCATGACACGGAATTTGTGATCCACCAGCAGCAGGTTCATTTGTTCCCGGACAGTCCCAAAAGAGAATCGCCTACAAGCAATAACTCTACGCTGCCCGGGCGGTCGCCGCTTCGGTTGCGGCTTCCAGCCCGACCGCCTGAGCCAGCCGGTCGAGCCGGCGCATCACGCTCTCGCCGGCGAACACCCCGCTGTCCTCTTGCAGCCGCAGCACCAGTTGCCCGCCGCGCAGCGACAGGGCGGTGCCGGCCAGCAGGTCCGGCGTGCCGGCCGACAGGGTGTAGGCCAGGCGCAGGGCGATCCCCAGGACCTCGGCGCGGTTGGCGCTGGCGACATCCAGCAGCAGGCGGGCCGGGCGCAGGAAGCCGGCCGTGGATTCCACCTCGTAGCGCATGGCGGTGGCCAGCGCGAGGAATGCCCGGGCGTGGTGGTCCAGCCCGATGCCCGGCTGGCGCAGCACCCGCAGGAATGCTTGCTCCGGGCGGAACTCGGGATGGTCGTGGCTGCCGATGTCGGACAGCCAGCAGGCGGCCTCGCGCAGCCGGCGGGCCTCGGGGGTCTCCGACGGGAACAGCGGCTGGGTCCAGTTCAGCAGAGCCGGGGGCAACGTCGGATCGCGCCCCAGCCGGGCCGCCATCTCGTGCCCGGCGGCGAGCAGGGGGTCTTGGCGGCGGATGGATTCGGGCAGGCGCTGCATGAACCAGCCTTCGCGCAGGCCGCTGGCACTGAACACCACCCGGCGAACGCCGGTCACGCGCAGCAGCCGGCGCAGTGCCACCGCGGCGAACGGCAGATCATCGATGCGGCGGCGGGCCATGGCCGGCAGCCGCTCCAGCGCGCGGCGGCCGGCGGTGGAGATCAGGCCGGCCAGGTCGCGGGCTTCCTCCCGGCCGATGGCGTAGTGGTGCACCATCTGGAGCGGATAACCGGTCTGCGCCATGTGGATCCGCGCCAGCGCGCGCCAGGCGCCGCCGACCAGATAAAGGTCGGCGTTGGCGCCCTCGGCCAGCCAGGGCACCGCCACCATGTCTTCCTCGGCGATGGCACGGGCGCGGATCGGGTCGTTGCCGGCGCGCTCGGCCAGCCGGATCACGCCCAGGCGGCAGGGTCTGCGACTCGCGGCGCTTGCCGGCGTCGAGGCGCACCACTTCCAGCGAGCCGCCGCCGATATCGGCGAGGATGCCGTCGGCGGTGGGGATGCCGCAGAGCACCCCCTCGGCGGAGTATTCGGCTTCCTCGATGCCGGACAGGACACGGATCGGGACGCCGGGCAGGCGGGCTTCCAGGGCGGCGACGAAATCCGGGCCGTTGCGGGCGTCGCGCACGGCGGCGGTGGCGAGCACCTCGAACGGCTGGGCACCCATGGCACGGGCGACGGCGTGGTAGCGGTGCAGCACGGTGAAGGCCTGCGCCATGCCGTCCTCATTCAGCCGGCCGGTGGCGGACAGGCCGCGGCCGAGGCGCAGCACCGCCTTCTCGTTAAAGATGCCCATTGGGTTGCGGCCGTGGCCTTCGAACACCACCAGGCGGACCGAGTTGGACCCGAGGTCCACCACGCCACAGCGGGGCATGTCAGGCGGCGGCTTATAGGGCATGCGTTCAAGTCCTTACGGCTCAAGGTGTCTTTCCCTCCCCTTGAGGGCTTGGGCCGTGAAGCGGACCAAGGGCGGGGGTGTGTGCCTGCCGTGGCACGTTCCCCTGGCTCCTCCCGCAAGCGCGGGGGAGGAAGGTTGTTTTAGTCCTGGTTCACCCGGTCGGGGCGGCGGTGGTGCTGGTGACCTAGCGGCGCGAGCGTCGCCGGACCATGCAACGCCGAGCCTCGGCCGGACAGCGAGGGGTTGGTCATGAAATAGTCGTGCGCGGAGACCGGCTTCTTGCCCGGCGCCACGCGTTTCCATGCCCCGTCCGGCTGCAGTTCCCAGGACTGCATCGAATCCTTGAGGTTGGTCACCATGATCTGGTCCAGCACCTGGGCGTGCACCGTGGGGTTGTGGATGGGCACGAGGGTCTCGACCCGCCAATCCATGTTGCGCTCCATCCAGTCGGCGGAGCTGATATAGACACGGGCGTGGCGGCTCGGCAGAGGATAGCCGTTGCCGAAGGCGCAGATGCGTGAATGTTCGAGGAAACGCCCGACGATCGACTTGACTCGGATGTTCTCCGACAGTCCGGGGACGCCCGGGCGCAGGCAGCAGATGCCGCGCACCACCGCCATGATCTTCACGCCGGCGCGCGACGCCTGGTACAGCGCGTCGATCAGCTTCACGTCCACCAGGCTGTTCAGCTTGATCCAGATGCCGGCGGGGCGGCCTGCCACGGCGAAGGCGGTCTCCTTGTGGATCAACTCGAGCAGGACGTTGCGCGTGGTCAGCGGGCTGAACGCGACTTCTTCCATCTGCGCCGGGCGGGCGTAGCCGGTCATGTAGTTGAACAGCCGCGCCGCGTCGCGGGTCATCGCCGGGTCGGAGGTGAAGAACGACAGGTCGGTGTAGATGCGCGCGGTGATCGGGTGGTAGTTGCCGGTGCCGAAATGGGCGTAGGAGCGGACCGAGCCGCCCTCCCGCCGGACCACCAGGGACAGCTTGGCGTGGGTCTTCAGGCCGGCGAAGCCGAAGACCACCTGCACACCGGCGGCCTCCAGCGTGCGGGCAAGCTGGATGTTCATTTCCTCGTCGAAGCGGGCGCGCAGCTCGATCACGGCGGTGACGAATTTGCCGGCTTCCGCCGCCTCGATCAGTGCCTTGACGATGGGGCTGTCGCGGCTGGTGCGGTACAGCGTCTGCTTCACCGCGATGACGTTGGGGTCCTGCGCCGCCTGGCGGAGGAACTGCACCACCACGTCGAAGCTCTCGAACGGGTGGTGGACGATGATGTCCTTGGCGCGGATCGCCGCGAAGCAATCGCCCCCGAAATCGCGGATGCGTTCCGGGAAGCGCGGGGTGTAGGGCGGGAACAGCAGGTCGGGCCGGTCGTCCACGATCAGTTGCCGCAGGTCGGCGATGCCGAGGATGCCGTGCGTGACGTTGATCTCGTCGTCGCTGGCGCCGAGCTGGTCGGCGACGAAGCTGCGCAGCTCCTCCGGCATGCGGGCGTCCACGCCGAGGTGGATCGCCACGCCGCGCCGCCGCCGCTTGAGCGCGGTTTCGTAGGAACGGACCAGGTCTTCGGCCTCTTCCTCGAACTCCACGTCGGTGTCGCGGATCAGCCGGAACATGCCCTGGCCGGTGACGCGGAAGCCGGGGAAGAGGCGGTCGAGGAAGAGGACGACCAGGTCTTCCAGCATGATGAAGCGGATGGTGTCGGCGTGGGCGGGGTTGGGCGGCAGGCGGACGAAGCGATCGACCTGGGAGGGCAGGGGCATCAGGGCGCGCATGGCGAGGCCGTCTTCCTCGCGCAGCAGCAGCATCGCCATCACCAGGCCCATGTTGGGGATGAACGGGAAGGGATGCGCCGGGTCGATGGCGAGCGGGGTGAGCACCGGGAAGACCCGCTCCATGAACCAGGCTTCGAGCCAGGCCAGGTCGTCGTGCGACAGGTTTTCGGCGGTGCAGACCGCGATGCCGGCGGCTTGCAGCAGGTCCTTCACTTCGCGCCACACGCGTTGTTGCTCGTCGAGCAAGGCCTCGGCGCGTATGCGGATTTCAGCGAGCTGCTGGCCGGGGTGCGGCCGTCCGGCGTCAGCTTGGTGAGGCCGGCCTTGGCCTGGCCGATCAGGCCGGCGACGCGGACCGAATAGAACTCGTCGAGGTTGGAGGCGCTGATGGAGACGAAGCGCAGGCGTTCGAGCAGGGGGTGGCGGGGGTTTTCGGCTTCCTCGACGACGCGGTGGTTGAAGTCGAGCCAGGACAGCTCGCGGTTGATGAACCGTTCCGGGCTCTCGGGCGCGATCTGGGGCGGCGCGGCTTGCGGGGCCGGCTTCGGGGACGGGCGGGAGGGTTGCTCTGCTGCTGCGGGTTCGCGCGCGACGAGCACTGCCTGGGCGGATGAGCGGGTCATGGCGGCGATCCTACAGGAGCAGCGGGGGCGGCGGCGAGAGGGAGTGACGGGCGATGTCCGTCACTCACAACCCGCTATCGGCCGACAGCAGGCGCCAGCGCGCCCCGTCCTGCGATCCAGGTCGTTAGCCGTGCGATAATGTGGCGTTATTCGCATGCTTGCTGATGATGATGTTGTCAGATTTTGATGAACTGATGATGTTGTCTGGCTTTGATGAACATGAGGTTTCGACACTATGACAGAGATCACAGCATTCAATGCGAGATGCCGGCATTGTGATATCGCCTGATGAGCCAGTCGGCTACAATAGTGCAATGAGAAACTTGCTGCGGCGAACTCCGATGTTGGGAGTTCGATCCGGCAGCGGTTTGGTTGCGCGGCGGTGGAAAACGCCTCGGTATGCGTGCTTCGCCAGCATACGGGCAACCGAGCCGACATAGCATCGGTCCGGTAGACTTTCGTCGCCTGATAACGCCGGGACATGGAGACGGTCCACCCGGCGGTGCCGATTGCCTGGATATCGCAAACCGCGAATTAGCGGAGGACGTTGGCTGGGCGGAATAACCGCCCGTGCCACCCCATTGTCTTGGTTGGCAACCGTAACAACACCGGTCGGTGAAGCACGTGCCCAGGCGAACCATCGGGGAAGCTCCCGGTTAACACGACAATCTTGGGAAAGGAAACGGTCATGAGCGGCAACACAGCGTCAACCGGTCCAACGGGTGCGGCGACGACCATCGCGCCCGAGGACTTTCAATTCGCCCTGCGGGCATTGCTCGCGGCGTACCAGCCCGCGCTAGAAAAACAACTCGACCTCATCAAGAACCCGGACGAGCTGCAGAAGCAGCCACCGGCTGTCCAACCAACCTGCGCGGAAGAGTTTGCCGAAGCGTCCGCCCTGTTCGAACGTTTTCTGACCGAGGACGTTGCACAACGGTTGCTGCCTCCCGAGGCGAAGGAGGTGCTTGGACCGGTCGCGGAATGGCGGGAGTGCCTGCTGCACATCCGCTGCTGCCTCGTATTCGGATGGCTTGCCTGCCGCTGGCCACGCACGTTCCGGGGCTTTGCATTCTACCTGTACGAATACTGGAAGTGCGTTCGTCAGGCCATAGGCAATCCTGTCAGCGACCCTCCAACAGCAGAACAACGGCGCGACTTCGAGACATTGGTCAACCTGCTGGCCGCGGCATACAAGCCCTACCTGTCCGATCAACTCGCGAGTGTCGAATTCCCCGCGGGCGTTCCGGATGAAGTCATCTCCGGCAAGATCGATTGCTCTACCGACAACGACCTCGGCTGCGAGATCTTTGAACGGCTGCTGACCACCGAAGCGGCGCGCGCTCTGTTGGGCGCGGCGGCGTTCAAGGAACAAAGCGAGCAGCGGGCCTTCTGGTTTTGCCGCTGCTGGTGCCTGTGCTCGCTCTGTTTCGGCTGCTGCCTGGGCCGCGCCCGCAACATTCAGCAGATCGTGCTGTGTTTCGAAGTTTACGCGCGTTGCCTGCGCGAGTGCTTCCAGCCGCTGACCTGTGCCATCACCGAACCAACAGCGGACGGTTGCGCCGTGGAGCAATATTATGCCGGTCCGCAGGTCTATGGCATCGAGATCATCGGCACGGCAGCCGGCGCGTTCTGTGACCACTACATCCTGGAGTGGAAAGATCCGCTGGCGCCTCCAACGTCGTACAGTCAGTCGTTCGTGGTCTATCCGCCGCCTGCACCGCCGACTGGGCCGGGCGCTTGCGGCGTCGTCTCCGGTCCGTTGGGATACCTGCAAACCTTCGGCACCCCGGTCCCCACCGATGTCGAGGTCCGGCTGACGGTCTTCAGCGCGCAGCCCGGGCAGGCGCCATGCGTCGTCGAGGTCTCGTTCCAGATCTTCGAGACGCGTGTTTCGATCGAGAATGTCCAGGGAATTGCCGTCCAGTCGCCCCCGGGTTGGCCCGATCCCAATGCTGCCCTGGTCAACACGGCGATCAACCAGGTGGCCTCGTTCGGGACCGATATCGAAATCTTCGGTCACGCCTGGGTGGGAACCTGCACGGGCAGGATGATCCAGCGCTACACGCTGTCTTACCAGGCAGGCTTCGTTAGCGACCCGACGGCCGGCACATGGACGCAATTCTGGGAAGTTGACTACAACAGTCCGTTGCAACAGGCGCAGATTGCTACCGGCTACATCGATCTCACCAGTTCCTGGATACTGGTTCAGTTCTGCCCGTTGCCTGGATTGTGCCCGCCGCTGTCGCTCATCCAGTATGATGAGCTGGTCCCGACCGCATGGTGGGCGGGACCTGCGCCGTATACGCCTCCGGGACTTGGCGGCAGCCTTGCCCCGCCGGGCCAGGTCTTCCCGGTGGATCCGCAGGTGCCTGCCACCATCTGGGCTACCCAGTCGCTGCCACCGGACAATTGCTTCTCCGGTCAGTACACCCTGCTGCTGACCGTGCAAGACACGATGGGGAACCTGTACTACGATACGCAGCACATCTGGTTCGACAACAAGCCCATTTATGGCGAGATCACCGGCATACTGGGCGTGTTGCCATGCGCCGTCATCAACCTGAGTCAGATAACAAACGCCGGTAATTGCGCTGTGGCTTGGCCGCTGGCCATCCAGGGGATTGCTTACGACGAGTACATCCTGGAGAACGAAACGCACACCCACCCCAGCGATAACTTCGGCGGCTATTGCATGACCATCACCCGCCAGGGTGGTGTCGAGTTAGGTTGCTCCCCGCTCATACTGTCCGTCGCGCTGCCGGTTCCCATCCCGACCAGCCCGACGACGGTCGGCACAAACCGGATTGGCGATCCGGGCGTGCGGTGTGGCACGGCGTCTCCTCCGCCGCCAATGACTCCAACCAAGCAATCCAACACGCTCACAACGATGGATGCGCGCATGTTCGACGCCGTGTGCGCTGCGTCGGCACAGCCGCCTCCGCCGGCAGGCTTTGCCTTGCAACGTGCCAACCCCGCCACCGGCCAGCCGGGCGAGTGCTGCTCGTTCTTCTTAACCTTGGACGTCTGGGATACCACAGTGTGCCTCGACGGGCCGAATGGGCGCCACCAGCCGCCGCAGTTCATCTGGCCGGTCTATATCTGCAACGACCTGGCTCCGGCTTCGTGACATTTGACACAACGCGATGAGTTTGTGGTTGCGGTTTGTGCTGGCCGTTCTCGCGACCTGGCGGGTGACCCACCTGCTGGCGAGCGAGGACGGCCCAGCCGATGTCGTTGTGCGATTTCGCGCGTGGCTGGCCGAGAGCAGGGCAGGCGGGCTGATGGACTGTTTCAACTGCCTCAGCCTTTGGATCGCCGCGCCACTGGCTCTTCTGGTCACGCAGAAGCCGGTGGAGCTGCTGCTGTCGTGGTTGGCGCTGTCGGGCGCAGCCTGCCTGCTGGAGCGCATCGGGTCCGATCCCGTGATCATTCATCCAGCAGGCCAAGAAATGGAAGGAGACGTGAGCGATGGCATGTTGCGGTCAGCAGAGGGTATTGCTCAAGAGCCCGGCGGCGCCCACCAGAGCGCCGGCGGGGCCGATCGTGGCCAGACCGAATATCGCAGCTAATCCGGCGTCGGCGGTTCCAATGCCCCTTGCGGTACCGGCTGGGGCGAGAGCCGCTGGTTCAAACGGCCCGGATGGGGGAGTGGCGCTCCGTTACCTCGAGCGCTCGCCGATCATGGTGCGGGGTCCGGTGACGGGCAGGCAATACAATTTTTCCGCTGGTCATCCGGTACAGGCGGTAGACCGGCGTGACGTTGCCAGCCTGGTGCGTACGCGTTTCTTTCGCCTCAACTGATACCGGCGACCGTCATAACGACGACTGATCGATGAAAAGCGTCTGGAAGGTGCCGAACGCCAAGAGCCGCGAGGCCATGCAGGAATTGGCGGGGGGCAGGGGGAAGCGATCCGCCTCGGCCGCGGCGCTGTTCAAGGATTTGGGGATTTGAGGTGCTCGCGCCGGTCAGCCAGGCGCCTGAGTGACATGCAGCTCCATGCCTGCGTGCTTTTGCAGGTAACCAATGCTGCTGAACAGGTTGCGAGCCTGCGGATTGCCGCGCGGATCGAACATGCGAATCAGGCTTTTGGCCTGTGTGCCAGTCGCCTCGCCCAACTTCTCGAATGCGCCAGTCGCTTTGATATAGTCTCGCAGGATCGCTTTCCCGGTATCCACGTCGCCGGTCAGCATGGTGTCGATACCCGATAGCAGGGTCCCCAATCGAGCCGGCATTCCGGTACGCCCTCTCCGACCGCTTTGACAACGGAGATATCGATATCGGGGCGGCTCAGGAAGCAAGCAAGGCTTCAACACGGATTACACGGAGAAGCAGGTTAAGCCACGGATTACACTGAGAAGAAAAATCTGATGCTTCCCAGTCGGATGGGTTATGCGGTGTCCTATCACCAACTTTTCTTCTCTGGGCAATCCGTGGCTTAACCTGCTTCTCCATGTAATCCGTGTTGAATCCTTGCTTGCTGTTCCCGCGTTGCGTCACGGATTAACACTTCCTCAACCTGTTCGAGGCAAACATGGGAACCATGCAGCCCGGCCTCGTACACAACAGTGAGCTCACGCGCCGGATCATCGGCCTCGCAATGCATGTTCATCGTTGCCTGGGTCCCGGCTTGTTTGAGGCGGCTTATGAGGCTTGTCTCTGCTATGAACTCGATCGCGCCGGCATCGCGTTTCGTCGCCAGGCGCCGCTTCCTCTGGAATATGACGGTGTTCGCCTGGATTGCGGATATATCGCCGACATCATCGTGGACGAGCAGGTTGTCCTGGAGATCAAATCGGTCGAACGCATACTTCCGGTCCATGAGGCGCAGCTTCTGACATACCTCAAGATCAGCCAGTGCTCCGTTGGTCTGCTGATCAACTTCAACACGGTGTCGCTGACCGACGGCATCACGCGTCGCGTGTTATAGCGCAACGATCATCGCCCTGCTGACGCGTGCTACTCTTCGGTCTTTCCGCCCCCCATCGCCGCCAGCACTGCCGCCGCGATCGGCCGCGTCACCGCCCCGCCGGCGGCCAGCGCGGCCTGATCAAGCCGGGCGACCGCCTCGCGCAACGCGGCCGGGGAGCGTGGCAGGCGCAGCAGCAGCCACTCCTGCAAGGATGCGGTCACCGCAAGCTGCCGGTCCGAGAGCAAGCGCAGCAGCAACGCGCGCAGCAACGACTCCTCCGGCGGCATGATCTCCACCGCGGTCACCGCCCGCAATCTGCTCGCCAGGTCGGGCAGGCGCACCGGCCAGCGCGCCGGTGGCGTGCGGGCCGCCAGCAGCACGGGCAACCCTGCCTCGCGCGCGGCATTCAGCAGGTGGAGCAGGGCGGTTTCCTCGGCGGGCGCGTCGGCATCGTCGAGGGCGATGCCGCCGCTTGCCGGCAGGGTCGGCAGACCATGCAACGCCGAGCCCGTCAGCAGCGCCGCGCCGCGCGGGCCGGCCCACAGATGCAGCAAATGGGTCTTGCCGCAGCCTGGCTCGCCCCACAGCGCCAGGCGGTGGTCGGGCCAGTCCGGCGTGCGGTCCAACCAGGTCTGGGCCGCCTCGTTGGACGGCGCGGCCAGGAAATCGGCGGCGGCGTAGATCGGCTGGTGCGGGAACGGCAGCGGGAGCTGGTGAGTCGCCACGGGTCACGCCGAGTCCTTCGGCACGTTGCGGTCCAGCTCCGCCAGCCAGGCGTTGGCGTTGCCGTCGGACGGAGCGCGCCAGTCGCCTCGGGGGGATAGCGAGCCGCCGGCGCTGACCTTCGGCCCGTTCGGCATGGCGCTGCGCTTGAACTGGCTGAACGCGAAGAAGCGGCGGAGGAACAGCTCCAGCCAGTGGCGGATTTGTCCAAGGTCGTACGCGTTGCGCCGGTCCGGCGGGAAATGCGGCGGCCAATCGCCGCGATCGGCGTCCTCCCAGGCCTGCAACGCCAGGAAGGCGATCTTCGACGGGGGGAAGCCGTGACGCAGGGTGTAGAACAAGGTAAGTCTTGCAACGCGTAGGGGCCGATCTGCGCCTCGGTGCTTTGCGGCGCCTCGCCCTCGGCGGCGGGGATCAGTTCGGGGGAGATTTCCGTCGCCAGGATGGCGTCCAGCGTCTCCAGCACCTCCGGCGCGAACTGCTGCGAGCCGATGACCCAGCGGATCAGGTGCTGGATCAGCGTCTTCGGCACTCCGGAATTGACGTTGTAGTGCGCCATCTGGTCGCCGACGCCATAGGTGCACCAGCCCAGCGCGAGTTCCGACAGGTCGCCGGTGCCGATGACGATGCCGTTGTGGTGGTTCGCCAGCCGGAACAGGTAGTCGGTGCGCAGGCCGGCCTGCACGTTCTCGAAGGTCAGGTCGTAGACGGGTTTGCCGTCGGCGTAGGGGTGGTGGATGTCCTCCAGCATGCGGGTCGCCGCCGGGCGGATATCCAGCTCCGCTGCCGTCACCCCCAGCGACTGCATCAGCGCGACCGCGTTGCGCCTGGTCAGCTCGGAGGTGCCGAACCCCGGCATGGTGTAGGCGAGGATGCCGGTCCGCGGCAGCCCGAGCAGGTCGAACGCGCGGGCGCAGACGATCAGTGCCTGGGTGGAGTCCAGACCTCCCGAGACGCCGATCACCACGCGCTTGATGCCGGTGGCGCGCAGCCGCTGGGTCAGGCCGGAGACCTGGATGTTGTAGGCCTCGTAGCAGTCCTGCTCGAGCCGTTCGCGGTCGGCGGGGACGAAGGGAAATCGCTCGACGCGGCGGCGGAAGCCGACATCGCCTCCAGGCGGGTCGAGCCGGAACGTTACCGTGCGGAACGGATGGGTCGCGTGGCGGCGGCGGTTGGTGTCGAACGAGCCCATCTGCAACCGCTCCTGCCGTAGCAGGTCGAGGTCGATATCGGCGATCGCCGCGGCGTGGTCGGGCGGAAAGCGATCCGTCTCGGCCAGGGTGGCGCCGTTCTCGAACACCGACGCCTGGCCGTCCCACGCCAGGTCGGTGGTGGATTTGCCTGCTCCCGCCGCCGCATACAGGTAGGCGGCGAGGCAGCGGGCGGATTGCGAGCGACACAGCAGCCGGCGGGTTTCGGCCTTGCCGATGGTGATGTTGCTGGCGGACAGGTTGGCCAGGACGGTGGCGCCGGCCAGGGCGGCCTCGCCGCTGGGGGGGATGGGAACCCAGACGTCCTCGCAGATCTCGGCATGCACGATCAGGGACGGAAGGTCGTCGGCGGCGAACAGCAGATCGGGGCCGAAGGGGGCGCGATGGCCGACAACCGCGATTTCCCCCGGGCGCCGTCGCCGGAGACGAAGTGGCGGGGCTCGTAGAACTCGCGGTAATTCGGCAGGTGGATTTTTGGCACAACCCCCAGTAGCTTACCGCGATGGATCGCCAGCGCACAGTTGTAGAGGCCCCCCAGATGCCGGATTGGTGCGCCGACCAGCAGCAGCGGCAGCAGATTGGCGGAGGCGTCGATCAGGGTGGCGATCGCGGTCTCGACGCCGTCGAGCAGGGTGGTTTGTTGCAGCAGGTCGCTGATGGCGTAGCCGGAGAGGCCGAGTTCCGGGAATACGGCCAGCGCGACGGCCTCGCGGTCGCAGTCCTCGGCCAGGCGCAGGATGGCCTGGGCGTTGGCGGCGGGATCGGCCAGGGAGGTCCGCGTGGTACACGCGGCGACCCGGGCGAAGCTGTGGCGGTAGAGCGAGCGGAAGCTCATCGATGACATGGGTGGCAACCCAACTGTGCAACGAGCATAATATGGGGGGAGACACCTCCCGCCTACGGCGGGGAGAAAGAGGCACGCCAGCGGGCGGTTTGACCCGGCGGTCCAAGGCGCAGAGCGCCGTGGGTGAGGGAGCGACGGTCCTTGCCGAATCCTGAAACGCGCGGCGCGGCGGATGCGGATATTGGCATGTGCGTGCCCAATACCCTCACCCTCGACGCTACGCGTCTCGACCACCGGGTCGGCGCCCGGTGGCATGCCTCTCTCTCCCGCGCAGCGGGAGAGGTTTCCTTATCGAACGAGGAGCCGACGTGGATAATCCGCTGCAAACCAACCCCGCCCGCGAAGCACGCGTCCGGGAGCGCGCCTATCATCTGTGGGAAGCCGACGGAAAACCGCATGGCCGGGACCTTGAATACTGGGAACGTGCCCGCGAACTGATCGGCATGGAGGAAAGTGCCGGTTCGGGCCTGTTGCCCAATCCGCAAAGCCATCCCGATCCGATCCTGCGGGCCGACGTGGGGGAGGCCGATATCCAGGAGAACCTGGGCGAATTCCCCGGCCGGTACACCGACCAGGTCGAGGTCAGGCCGACGCCGGCGGCGCGGCGCTCGCCGTCGCGGCAACGCAAGGCACCGGCGCCCGCCGCGAAGAAAAAACCCAAGAAGACGTAACGAGATTTCGCAGCGTCTCCGTGGTTCCGCCCTGTTGCTGCCACACGGATGGGTGATGTTGCGGCCGGTGAGAGGATGCACCTCTCCTCCGGGGAAATCGAATGCGCTTCGTTCGCATCTATGGCCGTGTCCTGCTGTTTCTCGGGCGCGACATCCGCATCGCGGGACTGCTGGCCGGCGCCAATCTGGTGATCGCGGGATTGCAATTCCTCGATCCGGTGCTGTTCGGTCGGGTGATCGGCCTGCTGGCCGCTCCGACTCGCTGGCGGCGCCGGCGCTGTGGCATCAGGCGCTGATCCTGCTGGGCATCTGGGCGTCGGTGGGACTGATCGGCATCGGCAGCAACATATACGTCGCGGTGCAGACCGAACGGCTGGCGCACAAGCACCGTATCGAGGCGATGAGCCGCTACTTCCGCCACGTGCTGACCCTGCCGCAGTCGTTCCACGGCGAGTCGCACTCCGGGCGGGTGATCAAGACCATGCTGACGGGGACCGACGCCCTGTTCGGCACCTGGCTGGTGTTTTTCCGCGACCAGTTCTCCACCGTGCTGTCGGCCGTGGTGCTGCTGCCGCTGACGCTGTTCCTGAACTGGCGGCTGGCGCTGGCGCTGATCGTGCTGGTCGCCTGTTCTCCGCGTGACGGCGCTGGTGGTACGCAAGACCGAGAGCGCCAGCGCCGGGTCGAGCAGCACAACTCCGCGCTCGCCGGCACCGCGCAGGATGCGCTCTCGAACGTGGTGGTGGTCCAGTCGTTCACCCGGCTGCAGGCCGAGGCGCGGATGTTCGGCGAGATCGCCCGCACGTGATCCGCAACCAGTTCCCGGTGCTGAACTGGTGGGCGCTGGTCAACGTGATGACCCGCGCCTCCAGCACCGTCGCGGTCATCACCATCGTGCGTGGTCGGCACCTGGCTGCACATGCATCGGCCAGGCGAGCGTGGCGAGATCGTCAGCTTCATGGGCTTCGCCACGCTGCTGATCGGCCGGCTGGACACCGCGGCGCGTTCGTCTCGTCGCTGTTCTTCAAGCTGCCGGCGATGGAGGATTTCTTCGCGGTGCTGGACGCCCGGAGCAGGTGCCGGAGCAGGCCGACGGCCGCACGCTGTGGGCGCCGCGCGGCGAGGTGCGCTTCGAGGACGTGTCGTTCGCCTATCCCCCGGCGGCGGCGCCGGTGCTGACCGATGTCCCTTCACCGCGCGGCCGGGCACCGCGGTGGCGCTGGTCGGCCACACCGGCGCCGGCAAGTCCACCGCGATGGCGCTGCTGCAGCGGCTGTGGGACCCGACCGAGGGCCGGATCCTGATCGACGGCCAGGACCTGCGCGACGTCACGCTGGACAGCCTGCGCGCGCTCGATCGGCGTGGTGTTCCAGGAAAGCCTGCTGTTCAACCGCTCGATCCGCGACAACCTGCTGGTCGGCAAGCCCGGACGCCACCGAGGCGGAGATCGAGCACGCCTGCCGCATGGCCGACGCGCACGAGTTCATCATCCGCCAGCCGCACGGCTACGACACGATGATCGGCGAGCGCGGCGCCACCCTGTCGGGCGGCCAGCGGCAGCGGCTGGCGATCGCGCGCGCGCTGCTGAAGAACCCGCCGATCCTGATCCTGGACGAGGCGACCAGCGCGCTGGACGCCGCCACCGAGGCGCGGGTGAGCGCGGCGCTGAAGCGCGCTGATGGCCGGGCGCACCACGTTCGTGATCGCGCACCGGCTGTCCACGGTGCGCGATGCCGACGAGATCCTGGTGTTCGAGGCCGGGCGCATCGTCGAGCGCGGCAAGTTCGAGAGTTGCTGGCCCGCAACGGCCGGTTCGCGGCGCTGGTGGAGGGCCACTCTCGCCGCGCCGGAGGCGATGGTGGCGGCGGAGTAACACCAACCGCCCGTAAGACTTGACCTTCGATCGCGCGTTTTCACCCGCCGTGTCATGGCCGGCGAAGGCCGGCCACCCACGTCTTTTCCCTCGTCCCACGCAGCAAAGTCGTCGGTAGCCGGCCTTCGCCGGCCATGACGGTTAGGGCGGTTAGGGCGGTCCGTGGCCGGCTGGTGGTCAACTCGCAATGACAGTGGCGAGGGGTTACGCGGCCTGCCGCTGGGTCGCCTCGGCGAGCAGGGGATAGTGCGCCGCACCGGCGACGAGTAGCTTCCAACTGACAGGCGCCCTCGATGTCCGCGAACAGCGCCGCGGGCAGGCGTGCATTGCCTTGGGTCCAGCGCCACATGTTGTTGGGCTCGAATGCGTGGAAGCCCTCGGCCAGCGACGTGTCCTCGGCATCCAGCACGCGCACGCTACGGCCCTGCCACAGGCGGGCCTGCCTGATCGCGACGCCCAGGAGGCGGGGGTCCCGCGCCGACCGAGTTCCGCCGGCGCGGTCCCGCGCGACACCACGCGCAGTTCGCTCGGGCGCCGCGGTAGTTTGAACACCCAATAACCGTTCGGCCGGCGCGCGCCATCCACCC
>CAVXNH010000110.1:0-8429 GCA_963762885.1 uncultured Alphaproteobacteria bacterium | reverse complement strand
ACGCGCACCCAGGTTGACGCGGCGGGCGATGCGCTTGAGCCCCTCCGGTCCATGCCAAACCGCATAGAACCCGGCAATCACCGCCAGCAACACCTGTGCCGTGCAGATATTCGACGTCGCCTTTTCGCGGCGAATGTGTTGTTCGCGGGTTTGCAGCGCCAGCCGCAGTGCCGGCGCACCACTGGCATCTACCGACACGCCGACCAGCCGCCCCGGCATGTGCCGCTTGAACACGTCGCGCGTGGCGAAGAACCCGGCATGCGGACCGCCGAAGCCCATCGGCACGCCGAAGCGCTGCGCCGAGCCCACCACCACATCGGCGCCCATCTCGCCAGGCGGCGTCAGCACCGCGAGTGACAGCAGGTCCGCCGCGACGATTGCCAGCGCGTCGGCGTCGTGCGCCGCGTCGATCTCCGGCGACAGCGCGCGCAGCGCGCCGGTGGTACCGGGATATTGCAACACCAGCGCGAACGGCCGCGCTGCGCCGATGGCAGCCGTGTCGCCCGGCGCCACGTCCACCAGCGTCACGCCGATTGGTTTGGCACGCGTCGCCAGCACCGCACGGGTCTGCGGATGCACGTCGGTCGCCACCGCCAGCACGTCCGACTTCGATTTGCTGACGGCATGCGCCATCGCCATTGCCTCGGCGACGGCGGTCGCCTCATCGAGCAATGAGGCGTTGGCGATCGGCATGGCGGTGAGTTCGCAGATCATCGTCTGGAAGTTCAGCAACGCCTCCAGCCGGCCCTGCGCGATCTCCGCCTGGTAGGGCGTATAGGCAGTGTACCAGCCAGGGCTTTCCAGCACGTTGCGCTGGATCACCGGCGGCATGCGGGTGCCGTGATAGCCCATGCCGATCAACGAGCGTTTCAGCACGTTGCGGTCGGCCAGCGCGCGTAGTTCGGCGAGCACGCCGGCCTCGTCCAATGGCGGCGGCAGGTCGAGCGCACGGTTGCTACGGATCGTTGCTGGCACCGTCCTGGCGGCCAGATCGTCCAGGGTCGCGGCACCGACCAAGTGCAGCATCGCGGCGATGTCGGATTCCGACGGACCGATGTGCCGCGTGACGAAACCGTCGGCTGCTTCAAGTTCGGCGAGCTCGGCCAATGGGGACAAGCCCGGAGTAGAAACAACGGCGTCCATCAGTCGAGCGTCTCCAGGTATTCGTTGTAGGCGTCTTCATCCAACAGCGCCTCGAAGGCGGCGGTATCGTCGAGTTCGATACGGAAGAACCAGCCCTCGCCCTCGGCATCGGAATTCACCAACGCCGGGTCGTCGATGATCTCGGAGTTGGTCTCCACCACCTTGCCGGTCAGCGGGGCAAAGATGTCGGAGGCGGCCTTCACGCTCTCGACCACAGCGCAGGCCTCGCCGGCGACGACGTCGCGGCTCAGTTCCGGCAGTTCGACGAACACGACGTCGCCCAATTGCTCCTGGGCATGATCGGTGATGCCGACGGTGGCGATATCGCCGTCGAGCACCACCCATTCGTGTTCCTTGGTGTAGCGTTTATCCGCGCGCTTGCTGGGCATGGGATGTTTCCTGTTCAGCGGACATAGTGGTGGGGGACAAAGGGCAGCGGCGCCACGGCCGCGGGTAGCGGTTTGCCGCGCACCATCACGGACAGGCTGGTGCCCGCAGCGGCGAGGCCGCGGCGCACATAGCCCATGGCGATTGGCGCATTCAGCGTTGGGGAAAAACCGCCGGAGGTAATCGACGCCGGCCTCCGTGCCGTCGTCGGCGACGATGTCGACCAGCGCGCGGGCCGGGGCACGGCCCTCCGGACGAATGCCGACGCGCAGGCGGGTGAACGTGCTGGCCTCCAACTGGTCACGGATCACCGCAGCGCCGGGGAAGTCCCACCTGTCGCGGCGTCGCTTGCCGATCACCCAGGTCAGGCCGGCCTCGACCGGCGTGGTGAGTTCGTCGATGTCATTGCCGTAGAGGCAGAGGCCGGCTTCCAGCCGCAGCGAATCGCGGGCCCCGAGGCCGGCCGGCGCTACCTCCGGCTGCGCAACGAGCAAGTCGGCAAAGATCTCGGCCCGATCGGCGGGGAGGGAAATTTCGAACCCGTCCTCGCCGGTGTAGCCGGAGCGCGAGACCAGGCAGGGAATGCCGCCGACATCGATGGCGCCAACGCCCATGAACGGCAGCTTCGCTGCATCCGGTGCGAGCCGCGCCAATGCTGTGGCGGCTGCCGGCCCTTGCAGCGCGAGTAGGGCTCGGTCGTCCATGACGGCGAGTTGGACGCCGGCGGGAAGGTTGGTGGACAGATGGGTGAAATCGTCGTCCTTGCGGCTGGCGTTGACCACGAGGAACAGGCGGTCGGCGCCGACATTGGCCACCATCAGGTCGTCGAGGATGCCGCCGGCTTCGTTGGTGAACAGGCTATAGCGCTGGCGCCCGGGTTTAAGCCCGATGATGTCACCGGGCACCAAATGCTTCGAGCGCTGCCGCGGCGTGGACACCGGTCAACATCGCCTGGCCCATGTGGGACACGTCGAACAGGGCGGCCTGCGACCGGCAGTGCAAGTGCTCTGCCATCACACCGCCGCGGCAGCGTGTGGCCAGGTCGCCGGTCAGGTCGTATTGCACCGGCATGGCGTAGCCGGCGAACCCCACCATGCGGGCGCCGAGGCGGCGGTGCCAGGCATCCAGCGGGGTGCTTTTCAATGGCTTGGGCGTGGGGTCGTCCGGCAGGGCGTTCTCGATCACGGTCCACTCCAAAGTCAGGTCATCCGGTCGGCTACGATGCCAACGCGGCTGACCCCCCTCTGTCGCGGAACCTGAGAGATTCGAAGCCTTGCGGCCCCTTACTCCGTCGGTGCGGACTGCGTGCGTGCGCAGACCGTCTTTCCAGAGATCCCGAATCCCGACGCGGTCCCTGTTGCCTGAGCGTTTCCGGGGGCCGGTTGCGCCTTCGGCGGCGGCACGCTGGCCGCTCTCTCCCGCGCCGGGTGGCTGGGACTCGGGCACCATGCCGGAAAGCGCGGCGCCGCACAATCGAAGTGTTGGGGGGTGGGGCGAGGTCGTCCAACCAACGGGACGCTCCGGGGCACTGTCATCGTTTGATTAACTTCTTGCGGTCAGAATGGCACTTGCCATGAATATCGACGAGTGATATATGAACGGCGAGGCGATGGACCGTCTGCTGGATTATGACCGGCGGCGATATTGGCTCAGCAATGGCTGGTGTGTGCGATTCCGGGTCAAGCAATGCCCGATCACCCACGCCAGACCGCATGGCATCCGTTACGCGTTCACCTTGCACGATGTGGACATGACGCGGTTGCTGGGTTTCGACAACGCGCATGGCATACCGCGCCGGCAAGCTTACGACCACCGCCATCGATTCCGGCGCGGGGCCGACCTGATACCCTACCAGTTTGTCGGCACCGACGAACTGATCTGCGACTTCTTCGACGAAGTCGAACGCGTCTGCCGCCTGGAAGGCGTGCCATTCGCATTCGACTCGGAATTGACTGAACTGGAGTTTTACGATGACGACGAAATCGCTGCGTGACCTGCGGGAGGAGATGCGGTCGGTTGCTCGCGGCGAACGCGAGGTACCGCCGCTGCCAGCTGCCGCCATGCTGTCCACGCTGTCCTCGCCGGGCAACCTGGAACTGCTGCGCATCATCAACCAGGAACGCCCGGCCAGCGTGTCGGCGCTGGTCGCACGCACCGGCCGCGCCCAGCCCAACGTGTCGCGCTCGCTGCAACTGCTGGCGCGCCACGGCCTGATCCGGCTGGAACGCGAGGGCAAGGAAGTGCGGCCGGTCGCGCTGGCGCGTTCGGTCGCCGTGGATCTTGCGGCGGGGACCTACACCCCGATCGATGAAGCGCGGCAAGCGGGGAAACGCTTGCGCGCGCGCGCTTCGACCGCCGCGGTCGAGCATTGATCGCTGCTGGGAGGGCGGTCGTGGACCAGGAACATCCCACTAATACCGCACCCGTTCCCGACAGCCACGGCATCAACCTGTACCGCGCCGATCCGATGCTTGCCCGGCTGGCCGCGCTGTACCTGCCGTCCGATCTCGCGCAGCACCTGACCCCGCATCTCGATCGGCTCGGCGCACTGGCCGGCAGCCGGCTGGACGATCTGGCCGGCCAGGCCGATCGCAACCCACCGGTCCTGCACCAGCGCCGGCGCTCCGGCGAGGACGGCGACTGGATCGAGAAGCACCCCGCCTATCGCGAAATGGAGCAACTGGCGTTTGGCGAGCATGGGTTGGCGGCGCTGTCGCATCGCGGCGGTGTCCTCGGCTGGCCCACCCCCATGCCTCCCGCCGCCAAATACCTGCTCACCTACCTGTTCGTGCAGGCCGAGTTCGGGCTGATGTGTCCGGTCAGCATGACCGACAGCCTGACCCGCTCGTTGCGCAAGTTCGGTGACCCGGGACTGGTGGCGCGCTACCTGCCGGCGCTGACCAGCCAGGACCTCGACACGCTGTTACAGGGCGCCATGTTCATGACGGAGCAAGGCGCGGGGTCGGATGTCGGGGCGACCGCCGTGCGGGCGGCACCGGCCGCCGACGGCACATGGCAGCTTCACGGCGATAAGTGGTTTTGCTCCAACCCCGATGCCGGCCTGGCGATGGTGCTGGCGCGGCCGGACGATGCGCCGCCGGGCACGCGTGGGTTGAGCCTGTTCCTGCTGCCTCGGATGCTGCCGGACGGGCGGCGCAACGCCTATCGGATCGTCCGACTGAAGGACAAGCTGGGCACGCGCTCGATGGCCAGCGGCGAAATCACGCTGCAAGGCGCAACCGCCTGGCTGGTCGGCGAGCCCGGCGCCGGGTTCCGCCAGATGGCGGACATGATCAACAACTCACGGCTGTCCAACGGCGTGCGCGCTGCCGGGCTGATGCGCCGCGCGATCACCGAGGCGCTGTTCGTCGCGCATCGCCGTGTCGCGTTCGGCCTGCGGCTGGTGGAGCTGCCGCTGATGCGCCGGCAGTTGGCGAAGATGCTGATGCGGACGGAACAGGCGCGCAGCATGATGTTCCAGACCGCCGAGGCGCTGCGGCGCTCGGACGCCGGCGAACCGGGGGCCTATGCGCTGCTGCGCATCCTCACGCCGCTGATCAAGTTCCGCGCCTGCCGCGATGCCCGCGCGGTGGCGGGCGACGCGATGGAGGTGCGGGGTGGTTGCGGCTACATCGAGGAATGGCCGGATCCGCGCATTCTGCGCGACGCGCATCTGGGCTCGATCTGGGAAGGCACCAGCAACATCGTCGCCCTGGACGTGCGCCGTGCGGTGCGGCGGGAGAACGCTCTCGCGGCCCTGCGGGCGCATGTGACGGACCTGCTGGATGACGCACCGCCGTTGCCTGATGCACGGGTAGCCGTGGAGCGCGCTTGTCACTTGGCCGAAGCGGCGCAAGGTACGGACGGCGAGGTGCTGGCACGGCAGTCTGCGTCGGCGCTGTACCACGTGGCCTCGGCGGCGGCGATGGCGTGGGAGGCGGGCCGGTTGCAGGACCCGCATCGGCTGGCCCTGGCGCGGATGGTGCTGGTGCACCGCGTGCTGCCGCGCGATCCGCTGGACGCGGACGCGGCCGAAGACGATGCGCTGGAGGCGTTGCTGCACGATCCGGCTGCATAGCGGGTGTCATTGCGAGGAGCGTAGCGACGAGGCAATCCCCCGCCTGACGAAGCACAAGCGGGTCGTCAGGTGGGGGATTGCCTCGCTTCGCTCGCAATGACAGGGCCACACGTTTCCAGCCACGGTGAACGCGCTCTAACTCGAACTCGAACCGCGGGTCCCGGTTCGGCGCTGTCGATTGGTCGCCGTAAACCAGCGCCGGCATCGTTTCGCCATTGCGCGATGATGCGTTCGGCCCGAGCATCCTCCGCATGGATGACCTCCTGAACCTATTGCTGACATTAGCGATCCCCCTCTTCCTGGTTTGGCTGGCAGGTTGGATCGTTGGCGTCAGGGGCTTCTTCAAGGCCCGCAAGGCACTGAATGAGGTCGCGGCTTTGCGCCGTGAATTGACGCAAATGGCGACCGCGCGGGTCGCTGCAACCCCGGCGGAAATGCCCGGCGCCATGGCGCAGGCACCGGCGTCGGAGCAGATGAGCCGGCCGGGTGAGCCAGAACCGGTGGTGCCCGAAATGGCCGCGACGACCTTCCCTCGCGTGGGCGAACCGCCGCCCGCTGGCGAGCCCGAGCCGATCGCGGCCGGGGCGTCCGAGCCAACGCCGCCGACGCCCGAACCGCCGCCCGCGCCTGCACCGATCCCGCCGCGCATCGACATCGAAGCCCTCTTGACCATGCGCTGGGGAGTGTGGCTCGGCGCAGTCGCGCTGGTCATGGCCGGCGTGTTCCTGGTCCGCTACGCGGCAGAGCAAGGAATGCTCGGGCCGGGCCCAAGGTGCTTTCTGGCCGGGCTGCTCGGATTGGCGCTGATCGTTGGCGCCGAGTGGATGCGCCGGTGGGACAATGTGCCGTCCAAGGTTGCCGATCAGGCCGCGCCCGCCCTGGCCGCCGGCGGCGTCGCGGTGTTGTTCGGCGCGGCTTATGGCGCCGGCGTGCTGTATGCGCTGGTGCCGCCGCCAGTTGGCTTCGGCCTGCTGGCCGTGGCGTCGCTCGCCGGACTCGCGCTGTCGTTGCGGCACGGCCAGTTGGTCGCCGCGGTGGGCCTGATAGGAGCCTTCGTCACTCCTGCACTGGTGCAGACTGACGATCCGTCGCTGCCCGGCCTGTTCTGCTACCTGCTGTTCGTCACCGCCGTGGCGTTGGCGGTGGTGCGCTATACCGCCTGGATATGGCTCGGCTGGGCCACCACCATCGCTGGCGCGGTCTGGGTGCTACTGGCGGTTGCCGGTGGCGTCGGCACTGAAGCCTGGGCGCCGGCGCTGTTCGTCCCCGCCGCTGCCGCGCTGAACCTCGCGTTGCTTCCGGCGGAGGCGCTGGAACACGCGGTGGGCCGCCGACTGGCCTGGGTGCCAGTCGCGGTGCTCGGCATCACCGGTCTGCTGCTCGCGTCGCTGGACCAGGAGTGGGCGACGCGAGTGGGCGTGCTGCTGCTGACGCCGGTCACCATCGCCAAGGCCGCCCGAGAACCACGCCTGCGTCTGCTGCCCTTCGTTGCCGCCACGCTGTTCCTGCTGCTGCTGGCCGGCTGGTCCATCGATATTCGCGAATTGCCCGACTTCACACCGCCGCAGGAGCTTTGGACGCCAGCCGTGGTGCGAGCCCTGATGGAAACGGCCGCCTTCATGGCGGGCTGCTTCGCCGCCAGCGGCTTGTGGTTCGAACGCAAAGCGCCACGCCCGCTGGCTTGGTCGAGCCTGACCGCATCCGTGCCGGTGCTGACGCTCGCGATATGCTACGCGCGGGTCGCCGAATTCAGCCCGCGCCTGGACTGGGCCATATTCGCGCTACTGCTGGCGGCAGGCCTGATCGCCGCCGCCGCCGCCGCATTGCGCGAACAAGGCCGTTGGGCCGCGGCGGACGCCGATGGCCGGGCCCACGCCGGCGTCCACGCAGCCGGCGCCGTCGCCGCGCTCGCGCTTGGCTGCGCCATGATCCTGCGCGAGCACTGGCTCACCTTGGCGGTGTCGCTGTTCCTCCCAGCGCTGGCGTGGATCGAGGCAAAGGTTGATTTGCCGCCGCTGCGCAAGGTGGCGCTCGCCGTGGCGGCGGTGGTGCTGAGCCGTTTGCTGCTGAACTGGTACATAGGCGGATACGTCTTCGGTGGGCTGCCGGTGGCGGACGGGCTGCTGGTTGCATACGGCGTGCCCGCTGCTGCGTTCGCCCTCGCCGCTGCCATGTTCCGCCGCCGGGCCGACGATCTGGCGGTCGGCGTGCTGGAGGCCGGCAGCGTCGCCTTCGTCACCGTGCTGGTGGCTTTGGAAATCCACCACGCCGCCGTCCCGGACGCATACGTCACGGATGACATGGGCTTCGTGGAGGCAGCACAGCACGTCGCGTCGCTGGCGGTACTCGCCGTCGCGACAATGCGCATCGCCACCAGGCTCCAGCGGCCGGTGCTGCTTTGGGCCTGGCGCATCCAAGGCGGCGCGGCCCTCGTGGGAGGTCTCCTGCTGATCTTGCTCAACCCGCTCGTCACCGGCGAGCCGGTCGGACACACTCCGCTGTTCGACTGGCTGCTGCCGGTGTACCTGCTACCCGCTTGCCTCGCGGTGGTGGCGCGGCGCTCGCCGGCGACCGCACAGCCGCCTTGGCTCCGCTGGGCACTGGGGGGATACGCGTTGGTGGCGGGGTTCGCCTGGATCACCCTGGAGGTGCGCCACCTGTTCCATCCCGGCACGATGGGAATGCCGGATGTCCCGGTGACGGATGCCGAGCTGTGGGCCTGGTCGGGCGCGTGGCTCGCCTATGGCGCGGCACTGATGGCAGGGGGAATCAGGGTCGGCGCGAAGCCATTGCGGCTGGCTGCGCTGGCAATCATCGGGTT
>CAVXNH010000109.1:0-159516 GCA_963762885.1 uncultured Alphaproteobacteria bacterium | reverse complement strand
GGGGCACGCCCGGAATGCCCTCGGCATCGAGCGCGCCCAGGACGCGGCGCTGTTCGTCTAACGCCGCGCGATTGGCCTCGCCGGTGTGGTGGCGATGCGCGGCGAGCGTGGCAACGACGGCGGGAGGAACGCGGCCCTGCGGCAGCGCGGCAAGCGCTGTGGCGGCCAGGCCTCCGACATTGTGTTCGAGTGTTAGCGTCAGGAACAGGATCCAATCCGGATCGCCCGCTGCCAGCACCGTTGCGCAGCGCGCTGGTTGCGCGGCGACGGTTTCGGCAATGCACGCAGCGATCAACCGCAGTTCCGGGGTTCCGGCCGACTGATCCCAGGCCATCGGTTAGCACCGGCCGCCGGTGAGATCAGGCTGCATCGAGTCGCGGCATGGTCAGGCCTCGGCCTGGGACGCCGGCAACGCCTCGCCACCGCAGGGTTGCGCCAGGCGGTAGCAGCGTGCGGCGGCTTCGAACCTGCCCAGGCGGAACGCGCAATGACCCATCTCGGCAAATGCAAAGGGGCCGAACAGGGCGACGGTCGAACGCCATCGGCGCGATCAGCGTGTCGGCATCGACCCGCGACAGCGCTTCGAAGACCGCCAACGCTTCGGCGTCGCGGCCGGCAGCGACCAGTGCCTTGCCCTTGAGCCAGTGCAACAGCCAGTTGTCGGAGAACAAAGCTTCCGCTTCCGCGATCAGCGACAGCGCATCTTCCGATCGTGCCAGCCGCAGCTTCGTTAGTTCGATGAAGCAAAGCACCTCTTCCGGGTCGGGCACACCCTCGGCACGCACCAACGCAACGCCTTCGTTCCAGGCTGCCTCGGCCGCAACGATACGTCCGCGATCGCGTTCTACGGTGCCCAGGTGCCACCACAGGTACGTCCGCCGCGGATCGACCGCGATCTGCTTGCGGAGCAGGGTCTCGTTCCGGTCCGCTTGTGGGATTGATCGCCGTCGTAGCCGATATGATCGATGATCAGGCCGCTAATGCCGATGCGTCCGACGCCGGCCGCGACCAGCGAGTTGATCCCCGGCATCATGGTTTCGTGGATCGCGCCGGCGAAACGGATGCGGTAGTCAAGCCGGAACAGACGATGTTCCGGATAGGCGGTGAAACCGGTGCGCGGGTGGAAACGCACTTGCAGGCGACGAGCCCGGGGTCATCGAGTTGGGCGCGCAAAGTCGGGCCATTCGTGCCACGAACCCGCTCATCGGCATCGATGTAGAGCGCCCAGTCGCCGATCGCCCGGTCGAGCGCATAATTGCGCGCCGCGGCAAAGTCGTTCCGCCAGGGGAAGTCGAAGACGCGCGCGCCATAGTCCAGCGCGATCTGCCTTGTGGCGTTGCGCGAGCCGGTATCGACAACCACGATCTCATCCGTGACGGGCGCCAAGGCGCGGAGGCAGTCAGCGATGACCGCTGCCTCGTTGCGGACGATCAGGGTCGCGGATATACGGGGAGCGGGACCTTGGGACGACACGTATCGATCATCTAACCGAGCGGTCACCCGTGACGATCACATCCTACAGGAGGTTCCCCGTATAGGCACCGCCTCGGCGGACGACAGGCCGGCGAGCGAGAACGACGCGATCGCCGGTATCGCGTAGGCACTGCCGATCACCAGCTTGCGCAACGACGAGCGTTTGGCCTCGTCCACATGGACCAACAGCTGGGGGCCACCGGTGCCGCATCGCGTTGATCGCCGTTATCCATTGATCGATCCTCTCCGATGTTGGTCTATGTCCATTGTGTTGCGAGGGCGATCGAACCAGTTCGATAATCTCGCTCAAAACGCGTTGCTGGTGTAGGCGAGGGCTTCGTTGGACGACATGCCCGCCAGCGAGAACGACGCAATGGCCGGTATCGCATAGGCGCCCGTGATCAGCAGCTTGCGCAGCGACGACCGCCTGGCCTCATCAACATGGGCCAACAGTTCAGGAGCCACTGGTACCGCATCGCGCTGATCGTCGTTATCCATTTATCGATCCTCTCCGGCGTCGATCTACGTAGTGTTGCTCGTGTAGGCGTGGGCTTCGTTGGACGACAGGCCAGCAAGCGAGAACGACGCAATGGCTGGTATCGCATAGGCGCCCGTGACCAGCAGCTTGCGCAGCGACGACCGCCTGGCCTCGTCAACACGGGCCAACAGGTCCGGGGGCAGTTGGGCCGCATGGCGCTGATCGTTGTTATCCATCGACCGATCCCTTGGATGTTAAACCCTGGCCCTTGTCGTTGTGCAGGCCAACGATCCCAGGCCGACAGTCCTGCTCAGGCCGGTATGTTACTGGTGTAAGCGTGCGCCTCGTTGGACGAGAGGCCCGCGAGCGAGAACGACGCGATCACCGGTACCGCATAGGCGCCCGCAACCAGGATCTTGCGCAGCGACGAGCGTCTGGCCTCGTCAACGTGGGCCAACAACTCGGGCGTTACCATTGCTTTTTCGTCCTGACAATCGTTGCTCACAGACCCTGCTCCCGCTGACCAGCACTACTTTAAGTGTTACACAGGATTCGGGAGATCGCAACCGCAGCCGAATCGAGTTGGCCCAGCCGGATGATAACGGTTTCGGCATTGTCCACGGCGCGGCACAGATCGGCGATCCAATCGGGTCGTCCCGATGCCGGCGGCGAGCACTCGGGGAGGACCCGCCGCACCATGTCCACTTTGCGGCACGGCACGATCGTGGTCCGCGCCCCGTGGTTCGGCTCAATGAACAGGATGGCCGCGATCGGCGCGGCGCTGATTCTCCAGGGCCGGCCGAAGCATGTGGGATCGACCGCGATCAAGCGTCCCTCCATCGGGTTCGATACGAAAGGCGAGGACGCACGCAGCGCGTTCACGTTCGGCAGCAGATCGAGGCTGCCCTCGCGGACATAGAATTTGCGTGGAAACGCCACCGCCTCGCCGTCGCGCAACATGACCATTTCATCGCCGGTGACGTCGTAGCCTTCCGCGATCAGCCGCAAGGCCAGCGTCGTCTTGCCGGCGCGCTTTGGGCCGACGATCAGGAAGATGGCCTGCGACGTCATTCCGCTCGCCGCATGGATCCGAATATGGTCGCGCAACAGACCGAGCGCGTGGCGGTGCATGCGTTCATAAAGCACCTCCAGCGTCGTCTTGGCGCTGAGTTCGAGGCGTGCCTCGCCGCTTGCGTCGCTGATGCGGTATTCCTCGCCGGTCCACATCACGTCGACCACGTATCGTTCTTCAAGCGGAAAAGTCTGCTCCGCGCGTTGCGCGACGTAGGCGAGCCGCGCGATGAAGTCCGGGGAATTGCTCCTGATTTCGAACTCGCACGCTAGGATCCGCAGTCGTTCGGTGAGTATCAGGTGATCAGGCCCTCGCGGCGCAGAGTCGTCAGGCATTCTTCCACCTCCATCGCCGGGGGCGCCGAAAGTTCGAACGCAAGCTGCAACAGTCTGGGCAGATCGGCTTCCGCGTTGCGACCATTGCAGAGTTCCATGACGATGGCGGCTGTGTTGTTGAGGTAATGCACACGGGCACGGTCCGGCTGATGGACGATATAGCCGTCCGTCACCTCATTCACTTCCAGGCCGGACACTCGTTCCGGAAACCGCTGTGTGGCGTCAGGCATCGCCAGCATGCCCCCTTCTATAGTTCCTGCCGACGGGTTGCATCATATCCGGTAGGCTGCGGCAAGAGCGTCGGCCACGCACGCCGGGGCGTATTGCTCGGCCACCAGACGCGCCGGCTGGCGAGCCGGCGAATTGGCGAGGGCGAGGGTGTCATCCACGCTGTCGCCTTCGAGCAGGCCGAGCGTGAGCTGTTCATCTGGCCAGGTCAGTCGTGCCAGTCGGCCCGTTATCGTTCTGGGTCGCGCGCGGCGTCGTTGACCGGTGATAGGGCAGTACGGTCACGCGGTGCGGTCGCGGACGTAGAGCGGGGTCTCGAGGACGAAGGCCGGCTGCGGCCAGATCTTCCCTTGCACCAGTGCTGCACCGTCCGAAGCTGTGGGCAAGCCTGTCAGTGCCTGACGGATCACATCGCGGATGGGGTGGCTGGTTGTGGTGCCGGCGTCTCCGGACTCCGCGAGCGCACGCATCCGTTCTGCCAGAAGCGGCTCGACTGTCGCCAGTGTGCGCAGCGTACCGAGCAGGTCGCGCACGATCCGATCGTCGTGGGGCAGCGAGTTCGAACGCCCCGAGAATTCGGTCCAGCAACGCAATCAGGTCATACGGCTGGCCGTCATCGGGGGCGGGCGACGGCGCGGCTTCGCAAGCGGCGGCGGGCAGGAGTTCCACCGGCATACCGGGCATCCACTGCCATTTGCCTCGCCAGGCGCCGTCTTCGTCACGGGCGAGCACGCAATCCGCACGGCCGCCGGACCCGAGCAGAAGTTCTGGCGCGGCCTCGCCATCGCGCACGTGCCAACAGCGCAGGCGATGCGGCGCTCCGCGACCAGTGCGGTGAGCCGGCAGCAGGTCGAGCGGTTCGGTGTCCGACGACACCCGTGTGAGGATAAACCGGTGTTGCCGAACCAGATCGGCTTCGAGCCGAATTGCCTCCGGCGAGCGGGGCGGCGGGTTGAAGATTGCTCCGTCCCAGAGTGACCGCAGGTCCTCCAGCAGAGCAAGACATTCCAATTGCAGACGGAACCCCTCGATCGCCGGGTTGTGGCCATGCAGGATCCACTTGGCGCCGTTGCGGTGCTGGAACACAACGGCGCCTGCCGGATCGCGCTGGCAAAGCGTCAGTTCGATCAGCCGTGGCATGTGAGGGATTTGGTAGAATGGCTGGCCGGTCATCAGCCAGGCGATCAGGAAAGTGTCCTTGTCGCCGTGCAGGAAGTTATAGAAGGTCTCGGATTGCTGGTTGATCCAGTGCGCCAGTGTAAGCGCGCGCCAGCAGCGCGCCTTGTCGAGCAGGAGCTGGCCGGATTCAAGAGCAGGTGCGTCGCGGAACGGGAGGTCGGCCAGGGCCCAGATCGGATTGTCGCGCGCCAGCCGCACGATGTCGGGCCAGAACAGTGTGCCCGCCGCCGTATAATCCGGGGTATCGAACAGGTATTCCGGATTGCGCACCGGCACATTGTCGGCGTCGAGCAGCAGCACCTCGCGGAATTGGCTGTGCAGCAACGCATAGGCCTTGAGTTCCCATCCGCCGAGCCGGGTCACGGTATAGCGTTTGCCGACTTCCAGCGCATCGACGGTCTGGACGTCGAGATCTTCCAGCAGGTTGCGCATCGACGGCCCGAGTTCTGCGCTGCCGATATGCCAGACCTCGATGGGCAGCGTGCAGCCCAGGTGGCGGCGGAGCAGGGCGATTTCGACCCATGCGCAGGTGAACAGGCGCGCGCCGCCGGCGCAGATCACAATGCCACGTCCGGCGAAGCGGTCCCGTGGATAGGGTGGATCCTGCGCCGCAGCCGCGGCCAGTGGTTGGCGGATTGGGTCCGTCATGGATGGTTTCGTTTCGTTCGCAATTACGCCGGAACACCGGGCATGAAGTGGGCATCATAACACCAGGGTTTCGAGCAACTCCAGGCTTCGATTTTTCTTCCGTTACCGTATTGGGTGGCGCAGTAGTCTGTCCCGGTCTGGGGCCATCGCATTTGCCGGGATGGGTGCTCGGCGAAAACCAGGATCGCAGAAATGTGCAAGCAACACTGCTAAAGCTTTAACACAGGGGCAGAACGAGAACTCCGGAGGGCCACGGAGGCCATCTTGCTTTCGTAAGGCGAGCGCCAATTCCGATGGCCCTGATATCCCCGTCATTGCCCCTGATCCGGGGTCGGTCGGCAGCGCCGTAAATTCCACAGCTTGGCACGAATGGCGTATCAACTGCCGGACAGCAGGGAGACAACGGATGGGCGTGATCGTCAGTGCGGGACTGCCGACGGGGATGGAGGGTATGATGTACCCCATCCCGTTTTCCGAACCCGAGGCCGTGCTCCGCGTTGCCCGGCATGCCGAAGCGCTGGGGTTCCACTCGGTGTGGGGCAACGACCACATGACGACGCAGCACTATGTGCGCGCGGAGTTCCCCACCCCGCCGCGTTTCTGGGAGCCGCTGATCACCTATGCGTTCGTCGCCGCGCACACGACGACGCTGCGGATGGGCACCGGCGTGCTGGTGCTGCCGATGCGGCGGGACATCGTCGTGTTGGCGAAGCAACTTGCTACGCTCGATCATTTCAGCGGCGGACGGCTTGAACTGGGGGTTGGCATCGGCGCCTACCGCGAGGAGTTCGAGGCGCTGTGGCCGGACAGCGGCGCCCATCGTGCGGCGATGATGGAAGAGGGCGTCGCGGCGTTGCAGAGCCTGTTTGCCGAGCCCATCACCAGCTTCTCCGGCACGTACTATAACTTCCGCGACGTCGAGTTGTTTCCGAAGCCGTTGCAGGCTCGGCTGCCGATCTATTTCGGCGGCAACAGCATCAATCACCTGGAGCGCGTGGCGCGCGGCGCGGACGGCTGGATTCCGGCGGGCATGGAACCGGCGCGGCTTGCCGGCATGGTGCGCCGGCTTGGCGAGCTGACCGTGGCGGCGGGCCGGGATCCCGCGGCGATCGCCGTCGCGCCGCAATATATGGTGCATATCGGACGCGATCACGAAGCGGCGCTGGCGCGCTTCAGGCAGAGCCAGATGCACAAGCATCTGCTGTCGCTGCGCAAGTCCACGTTGCGAGAGCAAGCGGGGCTGTCGATGGAGGAGATCAACATCGTCGGCTCGTTCGACGCCGCGTTAGAGAAGGCGATGCGCATCCGGGAAGCCGGCGCGACGCATTTCCTCGGATTGTACTTCGCGGCCGACGATGTGGGCGAACTGCTGGACCAGATGCAGATGTTCGCGGAGTTGATCATGCCGCGGCTGGTGGCGTGATGGTGGCGGCATTCAGCATGGCGTTCGATGGGCTGGAAACGCCGGACATGGTGCGCGCCTCGGCGCGGGACGCAGAGGCGGCGGGGGCGCGCATGCTGTGGTTCGCGGCGCACCTGTTCAACCGTGAGCCAATCGCGATGGCCGCAGGTGCGCTCGCGGCGACGTCGCGCATCAAGATCGCCCTGATGGCGTTGAGTCCGTACACGGTGCATCCGGTTTATGCAGCGATGGCCGCGGCAACGCTGGATGAGTGGTTTCCGGGGCGCATCGAGCTATGCCTCGGCGTTGGCGCGCCGCGCGACCTTGAAGCCGCCGGCGTTGCGTCGCCGCATCCGCTGGGGACGTTGCGCGAGAGCCTGGCCATCGTTCGCGCCCTGCTGGCGGGAGAACCCGTCGCGCATGATGGGCAGCGCTTCCGCGTGCACGGCCGCCGGCTGGCGACCGGCGCGCGGGCGGTGCCGGTGATCCTGGCGGCGTCGGGGCCGCGCATGCTGGCGCTCGCCGGGCGCTCCGCCGACGGGGTGCTTATCAGCGCGGCGACATCGCCGGAGTTCATCGCAGCGACGCTGGAGCAAGTCCGGGCCGGAGAGGCCGCGAGCGGGCGGCGTGTGCGGCGTATCGCGCTGGTTTGTGCCGCGATGGATGCCGAGCCTGGGCGCGCGCATGCACGACTGCGCCACCGGCTGGGGTTCATCCTGCGTGGCGCGCACCATGCCGCGAACCTCCGCCTTGCCGGCACGACGCTGGATCAGACGGCGCTGGCGGAGGCTTACGCGCACGAGGACTGGCCGCGGGTCGAGGCGCTGGTGTCCGATGAGGTGGTGCGCCGGCACGCGGCCAGCGGCACACCGGACGAGGTGCGGCGCAGGCTTGCTATATATGGGGCGACGGGGTTGGACGAGATTGTATTCTCGGGTGGCGCGGGCGGGAGCGAGTTCGGTGCGATTTTGAATGCGGCGAGAAGGCGATAGTGACCGCATTGCGCGAGCGAAAATGGCATTCCGAGTCGCTCGTCAGGCAGCGCAGGTGCTACTGGCGTCTGGCATATTTATAAGTGAAGACCGCCAAGACGCAGAGATCGCGAAGGGTGCTGCTTGGCGGTCTCTGCGTCTTGGCGGTCTTCTCTTATAAATATACCAGAGGCGAACTGCTCCTGCGGTGCCTGAGCCCGCACCAAGACGGGAGAACCATTTAGAAGTGACGCCCCCGCCGATGCCAGTGACTCGATCCACGCAACGCAGGTTGTAACTACCCTGGGGTAGTTGCCGCCGAGAATCTTGCCCGGCTCGGCGGGACTGAACCCGGATTGCAGTGGCGCCTCGCCCGGGGCAGGCAACTGATCGTAGCGCCGCAGGTTCATCGCCTCACATGCCACTCTTTACATACCATGTCATCCATGGCATGCTTTGCCATGATCCGGTCCTGGAAAGACGCCAGCACACGGCGCTTTGCCCAGATCGGCAAGAGCCGATGGCGAGGCATGGACGTGGAAATCGCCAAGGAACGCCTCCAGGCACTCAACGCAGCCAAGAGCTTGGAGGGCCTCGGTCGATTACGCAGCCTAGGGTTACACAAGCTAGGCGGAGGCCGTTCAGGAACCTGGGCCATGACGATCAACGGACCCTTTCGCCTCGTGTTTCGATTTCAGCGACGGCGACGCCCACGACGTCGAGATCGTCGATTACCATTAAAGGAGCAGACCGGTGATATTCGAAGAGGTTCACCCAGGCCGCATTTTGAAGCGCGAACTGGACGCCCGTGGGCTCTCCGCCGCGGCGCTTGCGATCAGACTGCGTATCGCCCCACAGCGCATTCAGGAGATTGTAGCGGGGCGGCGGGCCATTTCGCCCGAGACCGCATTGCGTCTGGGCCGGTTCTTCGGCAACGAGCCGGAGTTCTGGCTCGCCATGCAGGCGAGTTACGACCTGGCCGTGCTGCGCGCCAGCATCGGCCCGCGCATTGAGGCCGAGATTGAAGTGGTTGCCTGACAGTGGCCGACCGTTAGGCTGATCGAAGCCAGCTCTCGGCGGCCAGCGGACTTGCTCGCGCCCCTTGCTGCACCGCACAAACCGCTGCATTATGAACGAGCTGTCCTAGTTTCGCCTGCGTTCGGCTCCCGCCGCGCACCGCACGCCCAATCATTCTACGCGTACTGCTCTCTCCTCTTTCCACGATTGCGAAAACCGCCCCATGCCGCTTCATGTCGCGCTGACCCACCGGACGAGCTACCGTTATGATCGGCTGGTGTCGCTCGGGCCGCAGACCATCCGGCTGCGCCCGGCGCCGCACGCTCGCACGCCGATCCTGTCCTATGCGCTGAAAGTCGAGCCGCAGCCGCATTTCCTCAATTGGCAGCAGGACCCGCAGGGCAACCACCTGGCGCGCGTGGTGTTCCCCGAGCGGGTCTCGCATTTTGATGTGACGGTGGATCTTGTCGCCGACATGGCGACGATCAATCCGTTCGACTTTTTCCTCGAGCCCGAAGCAGAGCATTGGCCGTTCACCTACGACCCGGTGCTAGAGCAAGAGCTGGCGCCGTTCCGCAAGCTGGCGCCCGTCGGGCCGCGGATGCGCACGCTGCTGGATGGGGTGCTGCGCGGCGAGCAACGCACCGTGGACATGCTGGTGGCGTTGAACCGGCGGGTGCAGCAGCACATCGCCTATATCGTGCGGCTGGAGCCGGGGGTCTGGACGCCGGAAGAGACGCTGGCGAAGGCCCAGGGTTCCTGCCGGGACAGCGCCTGGGTGCTGGTGCAGGCACTGCGCAACCTGGGTTACGCCGCGCGCTTCGTGTCCGGCTACCTGATCCAGCTGGTTGCCGACGTGAAGCCGCTTGAAGGCCCGGCGGGGCCCACCGCCGACTTCACCGACCTGCATGCCTGGGCCGAGGTCTACCTGCCCGGCGCCGGCTGGGTCGGGCTGGATGCTACGTCGGGTTTGCTGACCGGCGAGGGACACATTCCGCTCGCCGCCAGCCCCGATCCGGCGTCGGCGGCGCCGATCTCCGGCCTGATCGAGCCGACCGAGACGAAATTCGAATTTGAAATGCACCTGACGCGGGTGCGCGAGACACCGCGCGTGACCAAGCCATATTCGCCGGCGCAGTGGCAGGATATCCTGGCGACGGGCGCTCGCGTGGACCGGGCGCTGGTGGCGTCGGACATCCGGCTGACCATGGGCGGCGAGCCGACCTTTGTCTCCGCCACCGACATCGATGCGCCGGAGTGGAACATCGATGCGCTGGGCCCCACCAAGCAAGCTTACGCGGAAAAATTGGTCCGCCGGCTTGCGGCCCGGTGGTCACCCGGCGGGGCGCTGCAACACGTGTTCGGCAAGCAGTATCCCGGGGAACAATTGCCTCGTTGGGGGCTGACGGTGCATTGGCGGCCGGACGGGGAGGCGGTGTGGCGCGATCAGTCGCTGCTGGCCGCCGCCGACGATCCCGACAATGCCAGCCCGGACGACGCGGCGCGGTTCGCCACCATGCTGGCCGAGCGACTGCAGGTCGATCCGGCGCTGGTGCAGCCGGCCTATGAGGACGTGCACTACTATCTGTGGCGCGAGCATCGGCTGCCGGCCAACGTGATCGCCGAGGACGCGAAGCTGCACGACGAGATGGAGCGTGCCCGGCTGGCCCGGGTGTTCGGCGGCGGCTTGGCTGCGCCGGTCGGCAGCGTGCTGCCGTTGCGCCGCGCGGTGCGCGATGGGGTGCGGATCTGGCAGGGCGGAAAATGGTTCTTCCGTGATGGGGTGCTGTTCCTGGTGCCCGGCGATTCGCCGATCGGATTGCGCTTGCCGCTGGACAGCCTGCCCTGGGCGAACCCCGACGAGATCGAACCGGAGTTCGAGGCGGACCCGTTCGCTCCGCTTGCGCCGCTGCCGCCGCGGCAGGCGTTCCGAGCGCAGCCTCCGGTGCAGGGCATGGCGGCCGGTCCCGAGGGGTTCCGGCCGATGGCGCAGGACGCGCCGGTGATCGGGCGCAGCGAGCCGGGACTGATACGGACGGCGCTGTGCGTGGAGCCTCGGGGTGGGCTGATGCACGTGTTCCTGCCGCCTCTGACGGCGGCGGAGGACTGGCTGGCGCTGATAGCGGCGGTCGAGGACACCGCGGCGGAAACCGGTCGCAAGGTGGTGCTGGAAGGGTATCTGCCGCCGCACGATCCTCGGCTGGAGCATTTCTCCGTCACGCCCGATCCGGGGGTGATCGAGGTGAACATCCATCCCGCGCACAACTGGTCCGACATGGTGCAGCGGGGGGAGGAACTTTACGAGGAGGCCCGGCAGGTCGGGCTGGCTACGGAAAAGTTCATGCTGGACGGGCGGCATGTCGGGACTGGCGGCGGCAACCACGTGGTGATGGGCGCGGCGCAGCCGGCGGATTCTCCGTTCCTGCGGCGTCCCGATCTGCTGAAATCGCTGCTCGGGTTCTGGCACAATCATCCGAGCCTTTCGTATCTGTTCAGCGGGTTGTTCATCGGGCCGAGCAGTCAGCATCCGCGGATCGATGAGGCTCGGCAGGATAGTCTGGCGGAACTGGAGATTGCGTTCGCGCAGATCGCGCCGGGGCGGGAGACGGCGCCCTGGGTGGTGGATCGGCTGTTCCGCAACATCCTGGCGGACATGACGGGCAATACCCACCGCACCGAGTTCTGCATCGACAAGCTGTACACGCCGGAGGGTGGGTCCGGGCGGCTGGGACTGGTGGAGTTCCGCGCGCTGGAGATGCCTCCGCATGCGCAGATGGCGGCGGCGCAGATGCTGCTGATGCGCTCGGCGCTGGCGGCGTTCTGGCAAGCGCCGTACGACCGGAGGCTGGTGCATTGGGGCACCCGCGTGCACGACGATTTCATGCTGCCGCACTTCGTGGCGCAGGACTTCGAGGACGCTCTGGACGACCTGCGGCTGTTGGGGTTTGGGCTGGACCGCGGGTGGTTCGATCCGCATTTCGAGTTCCGGTTTCCTCGGATCGGCGAGATCGCGCTGCGCGGCGCCACGCTGGAACTGCGGCACGCGCTGGAGCCGTGGCATGTGCTGGGCGAGGAGGCGGCGCTGGGCGGTACGGCGCGCTACGTGGACAGCTCCATCGAACGGGTGCAGGCGCGGGTGGATGGCTGGGTGGATGAGCGCTACGTGCTGGCGTGCAACGGCCACGCGGTGCCGCTGACCCAGACGGACCGGGTGGGGGAGTATGTCGGTGGGGTGCGGTTCAAGGCGTGGAACCCGCCGTCATCGCTGCATCCGACAATCCCGCCGGAGACGCCGCTGATCTTCGACATCTACGATCGCTGGACGGGACGTTCGCTGGGCGGGCTGACGCATCACGTGGCGCATCCGGGCGGGCGGAATTACGAACGCTTCCCGGTGAATGCGAACGAGGCGGAGGCTCGGCGTAAGGCGCGGTTCTTCCCGATCGGGCATACGCCCGGGCCGATGGCGGAGCCGGTGGTTGCGCGGTCGCGCGAGCATCCGCGGACGCTGGATCTGCGGCGGGTGGGGTAGTGGTGCGGGGACACTCCCCGTCGCCCCTCGTCGCCCCCGTCGCCCAACCGTCATGGCCGGCCTTGTGCCGGCCATCCACGCCTTCCTTGACCGCCACGGCGAAGGCGTGGATGGCCGGCACAAGGCCGGCCATGACGTTGACCGGCTGGGCGGCTGAACGGTAGGGCGGCTGAACGGTAGGGCGGCTGAACGGTTGGGCGGTGGGGCCGCTGGAGCAATCGGTGCTACACTACGCCTTCGCCGCGTAGCGTCTCCACCTCCGCATCGCTTAGCCCGAGCCAGCCGGTCAGCACGCTGGCGGTGTGCTCGCCCAGCATCGGCGACGGTTTGACGCGCGGCGGCTTGCCGTCCACGCGCACCGGCCAGGCCGGCATCTTGAACGGGCCATGCTTGGGGTGCTGCATCGTCTGCATGATGCCGCGTTGCTCGAAGGTGGGCTCGTTCTGGAGTTCCATCGTGTCGAGCACCGCGCCGGCCGGAATGCCGGCGCCGCCGACCTGGGCCATCGCGTCGTGCTTGGTGCGGCTGCGCGTCCAGGCCTCGATGATCGCGTCGAGTTCGGCCATGTTCTTCACGCGGTCGGCAGGCTTGGCGAAACGCTGATCCTGGATCAGTTCCTCGCGCCCCATCACCTTGCATAGCCGCGCCCAATGCTCGGGGTTGGCGCGGCTGGTCATGATCCAGACGTAGTCGTTCGGGCCGCCGGGTGCGCAGGGATACAGGCCGGACGGGGCGTTAGAACCGCCGCCCGAGTGGGTGCCGTCCCGCTCCACCGCCTTGCCGCTGCGCGCCTGGGTGGAGAAGTTAGTGCGCATATAGTGCAGCATCGCGTCCTGCATCGCGACTTGCAGCCGATGGCCCTCGCCGGTCTTCGCCCGCTTGTGCAACGCGCCGAGGATGCTGATCGCCATCGTCATTCCGGTGCCGGTATCGCCGAGCGACAGGCCAGGCTTTACCGGTCCCCTGCCCTTCTCTCCGGTGACGCTGATGGTGCCGCCGGTGGCCTGCGCGATCATGTCGAACGCCAGATTGGTTTCGTAGGGGCTGCCGGTACCGAAGCCCTTCACCTGGCAATAGATGATACCGGGATTGATTGCGCGCACGTCGTCATAGCCGAGGCCGAGCCGCTCGATGGTGCCGGGGGCCATGTTCTCGACGCACACATCGGCTTTGCGCAGCAGGTCCTGCACCAGGGCAAGGCCTCGGGGTTCCTTCAGGTTGACGGTGATGGACTTCTTGTTGGCGTTGAACATGTGGAAGTAATACGGGTCGTCGTCGGGCTGGCCGGCGCGCAGGCGGCGGCCGGGATCGCCGGTCTTGGGGTTCTCGATCTTCACCACCTCGGCGCCGAGCCAGGCGAGTGCCTCGGTGCAGGATGGGCCGGCTTCGAACTGGGTGAAATCGACGACCTTGATGCCGGCGAGAAAGTCGAGTTCCACGCTGCTGTCGGACATGATTGCGCTCCTCCTGATGGGTTCTCGGTCTTGCTTGGGGAGAGCATGGCACAGGCGGGCGGCGGCGTCATTGCCGGGTCGGGGCGCGCGACACTGCGCTAAAGTGTCATGACCGGGCTTGGCCCGGTTACCCACGTCTTTCTTTCGTGCCACACAGCGAAGTCCTGGGTGACCGGACCACCGGGTCAAACCCGGTGGCATGCTTCGCCGGCCATGACACGGAAGATTGCGGCGCCGATCTATCCTCCCGCCGCTTTAGGCTGCATCGTAGACTGGGTTCGACAAGGCCAGCACAGGGGCATCGTGAACAAGGAACGGCTGACCGCGTTCAGCGATGGCGTGATCGCCATCATCATTACCATCATGGTGCTGGAACTGAAGGTGCCGCAGGGTGCCGACTGGGCGGCGCTCGCCAGGACGCTGCCGTTCTTCCTCAGCTACGTCCTGAGCTTTCTGTACGTCGCGATCTATTGGAACAACCATCACCACATGCTGCACGCGGTGAAACGGGTCAACGGCATGATCCTATGGGCCAACATGCACCTGCTGTTCTGGCTCTCGCTGACGCCGATCGCGACGGAGTGGCTGGGCCAGAACTACAAGGCCCCGGTGCCGGCGGCGATCTATGGCGCGTTGCTTTTGATGTGCGGCGCCGCGTACTACGTCCTGGAACAGACCATTTTGCGTACCGAAGGACGCGCTTCGACCCTGGCCGCCGCGCTTGGTTCCGACATCAAGGGCAAGGCGTCGCTGGCGCTATATGCCGCGGCGGTTGGCCTGGCATTCGTCAATCCGGCGATCGCGGAGGTCATCTACGCTCTGGTCGCCACGATGTGGTTCATTCCCGACCGGCGCATCGAACGCATCATGACCATGGGTGACTGATAGGCTTCCGCTATCCCGCGCCGGAGCCCCACCGCGCCGCGGCCGCGTCATCCGTCTCGCGCGCTTCGACCCAAACGCCGGTGCCGTTGGTGAATTCCTCCCGCTTCCAGAACGGCGCTTTCGTCTTGAGCCAGTCGATGAGGAACGTGGTCGCCTCCAGCGCCTCGCCGCGATGCGAGGCCGCGGCAAGGACCAGCACGATCTGCGCGCCGGGTTCCAGCCGGCCGACGCGGTGGATCACCGTGCAGCCGAGGAGCGACCACCGCTGCGCTGCCTCGGCCGCGATCCGGCGGATCGCGCGTTCGGTCATCGCCGGGTAGTGCTCCAGCGACATCGCGGCGATGGGCCGGCCCGCGGCGGCATCGCGCACGGTGCCGACGAAACAGCCGATGCCGCCGATATCGGTCCGCCCGGCGGTCAGTGCCGCCATCTCCGCCGACACGTCGAAATCCGCTTCCTGCACGCGCACTGTCGCCATTGCTGGACTCCCCGAGGGCCTTGACCCCAAAGGGTCAAGATAGGCGACAGCCGGACAAATTTCTCCCCTCCCCTATCGAGGGTTTCGTTCTATCCGACGAACTCCGTCACGAAGCGCAGGTTGATCTCGGCGAATTTCTCGGGATCGAACCCGCCGCCCGCCTCCATCGCGTGCATAGCGCGGAAGTAATCGCCGTTATCGCCGGGGATGGTCCACTCAAGCAGTTTGCCCATGCCGCTGGTGATGTTCTTGAAGGTGTGCACCGTGCCGCGCGGCACGAAGACCAGCGTGCCGGGTCCAATGGTCGACTCGTTGCCGTCCACGCCGAGCGAGTAGGTGCCCTCGATGACGAAGAAATACTCCTCGCGGTCGCGGTGCAGATGCGGCGGCGGGCCTTCGCCAGGCTTTACCTCGGCGACGATCGCCGAAAACGTGCCGCCGGTGTGCTCGCCGCCCAGCATCACTTTCATGTCGATGCCGAATGGACGGATCGTTTCCGCCTTCTCTGGCGTCATGATCATCGGCTGCAATGCGCCACGGGTAGTCGACGAAACGGCTTCTGAACTCATGGCAACGGCTCCCCATTACATCACCTTGTTGGGCCGAGCTTAACCCGCGGGTCAGCGGGGCGGAACAGTTTTCGCGGGACCCAGCGACGGCCGGATCAGAGCGCCTTGCTCATGTGCACGGCGACGCCACCGGCGAGCACCTGCTCGCGATCCACCCGATAGCCAAGCAGCAAATATAGCCGCACGTTCTGCTCGAAGCGCTGGTTGGTGTAGAGCCGCACTTCGGCAAGCCCCAGCGATGCCGCCAATCGCTCCGCGTGCGCCAGCAGCCTGCGGCCGTAGCCGCGTCGCTGGAAGGCAGGGGCGACCGCGACGTTCTCGATCAGCAGGTGGCCGGGGGCTGGGATCGTCTCGATCAATGCGGCCAGATGGTCGCCGGCATACAGCAGGTCGATCAGGTGACGGCGCACAGCAGCGTCATAGTCCGCTACCATCGGCTTGGGCTCACGGCCGATGACCGGCACCCATTTGGCGTAAGCGGCACGGGTCAGCTCGCGGATCGCACTTGCATCCGCCGGAGTTGCCCGCCTGGTCGACGTGTTCTCGTCACCCATCCACGGCCCCCGATCGAGGTCTCGCCGGCCGGTCGTCAGCCCCCGGTTACCGGCGGGAAGAACGCCACCTCGTCGCCGGGATGCAGCGCGGCCGAGGCCGGCGCGAACTCCTGATTCACCGCGCAGCGCACCGAGCGGCGGTTGGCGAACGCCGCCGCATAGCCGGGGCCGCGCGCCGCCAGGTGGTCCACCAGGTCGGCGACGGTCGCCACGGCCGCAGGCAGGGAAAGCTCCTCCGCCGCCGTGCCGACGCGCTCGCGCAGCCAGGCGAAGTACAGGATCGTCAGGGGCCTGTCGGTGTCAGCCATGCGCCTTACTTCGGTGTCGGGATGGTCTCGATCGTGCCGTCCGACTTGATAACGGTGCTGGTGCCGTTGCCGTTCGGCACGACGATCGCGGAGCCGCCGCCGGGCGTGGTGATGGTCTGATAGCCCTGGGTGCCGCCGGTTGTCACGCCGGTGGTGCCGTTCGGTGTCTGTATCGTCTGGCCATACGATGGGCGCCCGGGCGGCGGTGCGGCCCGCGCACTGGGGGGCGAGCCCGGCGGGATGTTCGGCAGCGGCGCCAGCCCCGGCTGATTCGAGCCAGGCGGCGTCGAACTGCCATGTGTCACCTGCGGCGGCACGTAAGGAACCGCCTCGCCCTGCGAGGACCGGGGCACCACCCCACGGCCCAGCGGCGAGCCGGGCACCGCTTGCTCCGGCTGCGGCTCCAGGCCCTGCTGTTCCAGCTCCTGCAAAGTTGGCGTGGGCGGCACCGGCCCGGGCCAGATATCGCCCGGCTGTGGCGTCATCGGCTGAACATCGACGCTGATGCCCTTGGCGCGCTGAAGGTTCTCGGCGTCGCCGGTCGGAGCATAAGGCTGATATCCCGGGGTGAACGGCGGATTCCACCACGTCTTGTAACCACAGCCAGCAAGCATGAGCGCGAGGCCCAGCGTGGCGAAACGCCGCATGAAGTCTAGTCTCCCCCATAGGGACCGTGGCCGCGGCCCGAACGACAGCTCGAAATCGACACGGGCGGCTCCGGCCAGCCATCCCTGGGCGAATGTGCCCTCACAGAGCGCGCTACTCAAGCGCAAGGAATTGCCGCAGCCATTCGGCGACGGCGGCCGGATCGTTCAACGGCAGCAGAGTCCGGTCGCAGGCTGCCAGCGGCGCGTCGGTCGCCACGGCTACGACATCATGTTCGGAAAGCCAGATCGGCGGCTTGCCCAGCGCTGGGCGGTGAACCTCCAGCTTGGGGAAGGGGTGCGACTTGAAGCCCTCGACCAGCACCAGATCGACCGGCTGCATGCGCGCCAGTAGTTCCGGCAGGCGTGGTTCCGGACCCTCGACCTCGTGCAGCAGAGCCCATCGCTCGCCGGATGCCACCAGGACCTCCTGCGCGCCGGCCTCGCGATGGCGATAGGTATCCTTGCCGGGGCGGTCCATGTCGAAGCCGTGGTGGGTGTGCTTGACGGTGGACACGGTCAGGCCGCGCGCCTTTAGCAACGGCAGCAGCCCGGTTAGGAGGGTGGTTTTGCCGCTGCCAGACCAGCCGACGATGCCCAGAACCTTCACGCCGCAACCCTCACGCGATCGCCGTCACGAGGGATACTGACGCTTTCGCAGCGGGTCTGATGGCACGGTGGCATGGCGCCAGCCGGCGGTCAGGTAGTCCCAACCGGTCCACAGCGTCAGGCCGGCGGCGACCCACAGCATCGCTTCGCCGATGATCGACACCGGCAGGAACCCGAGATGCAGGAACTGCGCGGTGGTGTCGCCGGCGAGCAGGGTGCCGAGGGCGCCCATCTGGAAGCCGGTTTTCCATTTGGCGAGCGGCGTCACCGGCAGGCCAATACGGATGCCGGCTAGGTATTCGCGCAGCCCGCTGACCAGGATTTCGCGCAGCATGATGACGATGGCCGGGTAGAGCCCCAGGGCGGACAGGCGATTCTGGCCGACCAGCATCATCAACGCGGCGCCGACCAGCAGCTTGTCGGCGATCGGATCCAGCATGCGGCCGAGGTCGGATTGCAGGCGGCGGCTGCGGGCCAGCTTGCCGTCGTAATAGTCGGTGATGGCGGCCGCGCTGAACACCACGCAGGCAGCAAGGTCCGCCGCGGGCAGGCGCAAGGCGACCAGCAGCACCAGCAGCGGGATCGCCGCGATACGCGACAGCGTCAGCAGGTTGGGAAGATCGGTCGGCATCGGCCCCTACCCTACTCTTTCCCGCTGGGTTGCGGGAGAGGGAGTGTGAGGCAGTTGCGTTGCAATCACTCTACGTTGCTGTGCCAGGCCAAACGGTCGTGACATTGGAAGCGCGGGCGGCGACCTTGCAGCGAAGTCGTTGGATCGCGGCCACCCTGCGATATCGGTTGAGACGGCAAGCGCCCTGTCGTAGGCTCATATTGCGGCGAGACACGCCGCCAACGCGGGGCGGGAACGCAACCTTCCCCGACCAACGGCAAACAAATCGCTCAACGGCTGCAGGGACCGCGGGCGGCGGGAGGACAACAGGGAGGCGTCGGCGGAGGACATTTTCCCCCCGCCACGCTCGCACGACAATCGCCTAACGGGCCTGACCTTTGGCTGCCTGATGCTTGCTTCCGGATTGAGCCAATCTGGGAGAACGAGCGTGAGCAATCCATCCGATCTTGGCAGGCCGGCGATGCCGGCCAGCTACGTGCTTGGCCAAAAACTCGATAGCATTCCGTTCTGCGCCTATCACCTGATGATCATCCTGGTGCTGGGCACGGTCGGCTTTGTCGAAGGCTACGACCTGGCGCTCGGCGGCTCGCTGCTGGTACTGGCGAAGCAGCCGCTTCAACTGACGCCAGAGCAAGTCCGCTGGCTCGCGGTGGCGCCGACCTTCCTTGCTATCGTCGGAGGTTACGCGGCCTCGGCGATGTCCGATCGCTTCAGCCGCAAGACGGTGATGCAGATCGGCGTGATCATCAGCACTGGGTTGACCCTGTTGGTCCCGCTGGCACAGACCGGCACGCAATTGCTCATTATCCGGGTACTGACTGGCATCGGCCTGGGCTTTGCCATCTCGGCGCCGTTTCCGATCGCCGCCGAGCTGATGCCGAAGCAGCACCGGCGCACCTACGGCGCGATCTTCGAGGTGATGCTGGCGAGCGCATTCACGCTGCTGCCCTTCGTCGGTTTTCTGCTGGCCGGCGATCCGGACGGCTTCCGGCTGATCGCGCTGCCGGGCGGGCTGGCGCTGGGGGTGGTGCCGCTGCTGGTGCATTTCGGGCTGCCGGAGAGCGCGCGCTGGTATCTGCGCCGCGGCGATCCTCAGGCGGCGGTGGAGACCGTCAACCGGATGATCGAGCGCTGCGGGGATAGGGTTCCGAAGCTGACAGTGCCGGAGCTGGGACCGAACGTGGCGGACAGCGCCGAGACGCTGCCGCCGTTCTCCGCCCTGTTCGCGCGCGGCCAACTGCAACGGACCGTGGTGGGCATCGTGCTGTACGCGGCGGCGACCACCGCGTATTTTTGCTCGGCGATCCTGTTGCCGAAGGCGCTGGTGGATCAGGGCGCGGCCGTCGGCCTGAGCTTCGGGCTGGGCACCTTGCTGTTCCTGGTGACGATCCCGGGAAAATTCTTCACCGGGTTCATCATGGAGATCATCGGCCGGCGGTGGACCATCACCTATTGCCTCGGCGGCGCGGTGCCGGGGCTGTTGCTCATGGCGATGGCGCATAACGCAGGCGAGCTGGCGACCGTGGTGATGACGGCGGGGGCGATCATCACCGGACTGACCGTGCTGTCGTCGTTCACCGCGGTGCGGGTCTATCTGTCCGAACAATTCCCCACGGCGTTGCGCGGGCGCGGGCATTTCTTCGGTGAGGCGACCGGGCGGATCTTTTCCGGGGTGGTGACGCCGTTCTTCCTGGAACCGCACACCGGGTCGGCGACGATCTTCTTCGGCTGGATCGCGGTGGTTGTGGGGATCGGCGCCTGCATTCCTCTGCTATTCGGCAAGGAGACGGTGGGGCAGCTTCGAACTGGTCACCGAGGCCGAGCCGGAAGCCGTGGTCTGAAGGGCTGGTTCGCGATCGGGCGGCACGCGCCGTCGCGCGGTGTCGTCCCGAGCGCTATGAACGCCTGCGGCGGTGGTGTCGGCTAGCGGGCAGGGGGCGGTATGCTATCGGCGACGTGGCTGCGCTTGGTCTGGTGCCGCGGTGCAGTGGTCGGCTGCGGTGCCGCGGTTGCGGGGTTGCTGCCGATCGCTGCGCGCTGCGAGGATGACGCGGCACGGTTTGCCACGCTGTTCGACCGGCCGGCACTGGTTCAGAAGGTGCCGTCTCGCTCCGGTGACGACCCGGTCGGCGAGATTATTTGCACCTGGTACTCGGACCTGATGGTGCGGGAGAGCGGGACAGACACACCTGACCCGAACGCGGCAACGCTGGTTCCGTTGTCGGCTGGCGGCCCGCGGCCACCCTGCGATGCCAGGCACCGCGTGCATGAGATCGCGCTGAAGACCGACGGTTTCAGTCTTTTGGGGCGGAAGGGGCCGTTCCTGCTGTTCAGCGCGACGGACCCGAATGGTGCGGTCCCGTTTATGGCGATCGAGGCACGGTGGGGCCGCGTGGTTTTCACCGATGGCATGCCTGCCGATCGCAGTTTTCGGGATGTTGGCTTGCAGGACGGCGTGCTGCACCTGCGTTACACACGTGGGTTCAACGCCTCGTGCTCCGTCATGCAGGATGCGGCGGGATGTTGGTCGAAGCTGGTGGCGGACGGAAAGATCCCGCGGGAGATGCGGCCGGCGGCTCCGTCGGCGGAGACCTGCGCCGCGGCCTACGCGGCGGAACGGGCACCGGCGGACGATCCGAGCGTCATCTCGTACGATGTCGAGACGACCGCAGATGTGGCGGGGCACGTGCAGGTGCTGGCGCATGGTGCGGTCGGATGTGCGCCGGTGCCGTAACGACGGCGACCGGGCTTGACCGGCAGGCGGACGCCGCACGATATAGCAATGGCTCCAGTGCCCTGGGTCCGGTGGCAGAGTGGTGATGCAGCGGACTGCAAATCCGCGAATGTGGGTTCAATTCCCGCCCGGACCTCCAGTTTTTCAATCGGTTATGGAGCCCGGTGCATTTCTTCGGGGCACCGATCGATTATCATAGAGGGTCCGCGCGCCGCGCCGCTGATTGGCGCTACATCGAGAACTCCGGTCAGCGTGCAGCCACCCGACCTACAATCATTCGCGATGCGGATGTTTTGTCAGGGCATATTCACCGTGACGGAGAATGATCGAAGCCGCTGCCTTTGCGAGGAGCGATCTGTCCCCGGGTAAAGCCCGGGGACCGCCGCGCGCCTAGCAAGAAACGGTTCCCCGTGTCATGGCCGGCGCAGGCCGGCCATGACACGGAAGACAGCAGTTTCAACCAGGGCGGGTCGGCCGCGCCTGCTGGTGGTCAACGCGCAATGACAGTTTGGAGCGCCAGCTTTCATACGATGAACGTGCTCCGGTGCCGACAGCAAAGCCGTTTGGTGACCCTTCGCCGGCCACTCTGATGACGATCGTTTCCCTTCCACATCCGTAATTCAACATGCTACGGGGCAGGAATGGAGCAACTCTCGCATCGCTGCATGCAAATCCTGGCATGGCGGTCGAGCCAGCCCGCCATCATCAGATGGTCGGCGGCGCTTGCTCTGATCGGCATCGCACTGCTAGCCAAATTCAGCCTGGGGCGGCTCCACGGAGCCAATCCAGCACTTGTCTTCTACCCGGAAATACTGGTCGCGGCCGTCTTGCTCGGGTGGAGGGAGGCCATGTTCGTCCTCGTCCTGTCGGTGATTGCCGGAACGTATCTGTTTCTGCAACCGGGCATGTATCTACTTCCGGTCGGGTGGCTCGTGGTCGGTGGCCTCAACGTCGTCATCATCGCAGGATTGAAGTTGCTGGCCGAACAGCTTGCCGCATCCAACGCGCGGCAGAAAATTCTGTTCCAGGAGCTTCAGCACCGCGTGGCGAACACGTTGCACGCGGTCGTGGGGACGGTCGAAATTGCCAAGCGGACGAATCGATTCCGCGCCCGCCGAAGCTGCCAACCTGCTGGAGGAAATGGGCCAGCGTCTGACGGCATCCGCGGACGTGCATCGACGGCTGCACGATCCTACGTTGTTCAGTCGAGGGCTGGATGCGGTGTTGCGAGATGCGGTTGTCACGGTCGTCGATCGTCGCAGCATCGCGTTGACTTTCGATGTCGAAGAGATCGATCTCACATTCGATCAGATGAGCACCGTCACAATGCTGGTCATCGAGGCAGCGAACAATGCGCAGAAGCATGTCTTCCAGCATGGCAGCGGTTCACAACTTTCGGTATCCTTGAAGGCAACGCCAAACGGTCATGCCACACTCGTCATCAAGGATGACGGACCCGGCCAATTGGCGATAAGCCAGGTGGGACCAGCCGCGCAGGGATTGGGCCTGCGCATTGTCGATGGGTTGGTGCAGCAGATCGGCGGCACTCTGGGAATCAGCTCCAGGGAAGGCACCGAGATCGCAGTGACGTTCCCACTGACGCGACGCTGACGCGGGGCTTTGGCGGCGGCGCACCCGATGCTGCCCGGTATCGTGCTGTCGCAGTCTCGCGGATAGCTCGAGGCCCGAAAGATATCTACGCTCTACGAGACTTCCATTCATTCACAGCGTGCAGCACTGCTCTTGCAGTTTGTTCAGCCCGCTGGCGGGCCTGACGCTCGGCAGCCAGCTCTGCCTGAGCCGCCTGGAGGCGCTGCGCGGACGCATCCAACCTGCCTTGCAGGTGCATGATCATCGCCTGGGCGTCTCGAATTGCCTTCTCGGTCGAAACGTTTGAAGCATTGTCATCGCCGGACAATTCGCCGGTCCGTGCAGGCAACGTCACAGGATTGATGAAATTCAGCGCCGCACGCAAGGTCGGAAAGTGTCCGATATCCTCTCCCTCAGCGGCGGATACCATGACCCAGTAGTCGGAATTCTGATGTGAATGGATCAAGTTCCAAGCGTCGATTGTCGCCTTTTCGAGAGACGATGATCCTTCGGTAAATCGCCGGATCGTCGCTCCGCCGCTCGCTGACGAACGTCGAAAACCCTTTGGCGGTGGTTGTCCAGCCGAGCAGGATGGCACGCTCGCCGTCCGTGAGGGGGCGAGGTGGAAATATGCGATGCACATTTTCGACGCGGTGGTCCATCGCTGGGACATCGGTTGTGACACGATGGATTTTGCAGGGATGTCATTACAAAACAGCTACAAGCGGGCCATCCGCTCAAGGGCCTACGCCCAAAGGACTATTGCGTAGCGGCGCCTTTGCGTGGTTCCAGGACCGGCGTAGGACGCCGAACGTTACAGGCGGTCGGTAAGTTGGGCGAAGCTACCCATCGTGTCATGACCGGGCCTGGCCCGGTTACCCACGTCTTTCCGTCGTGTCACACAGCAAAGTTGTGGATGGCCGGCCGGAGCCGGCCCTCGGGCGCTCGACCCGAGGGCTTGCCATGACACATTATTACGTGACGAACGAGCTTGCTCGACAGGACTCAGCCGGCGCCGGTCTCCAGACCGAGATAAATTCGCTGCACGTCGCGGTCGTCGGCGAGGTCGGCGGCGTTACCTTGCAACACCGTGCGCCCGGTTTGCAGCACGTATGCGTAATCCGCGACCTCCAGCGCCAGTTCCACCGCTTGCTCGGCCAGTAGCAAGGTCAGGCCTTCGTTGCGCAGGCGTTCGAGTGTCTGGTACATCGCCTCCACCACCGCCGGTGCCAGGCCGAGGCTGGGCTCGTCCAGCATCAACAGCTTCGGATCGCTCATCAGCGCGCGGCCGGTGGCGAGCATCTGCCGCTCGCCGCCAGACAGAGTACCCGCGCGCTGGCGGCGGCGCTCGGCGAGGCGGGGGAACAGGGCGAACACGCGGTCGAGCAACTCGGGCACGCGGTTGAAGTCGCGCAGGACGGTGGCGCCGAGACGCAGGTTTTGCTCGACGGTCTGCTGCACGAACAAACGCCAGCCTTCGGGCGACAGGGCGAGGCCACGGCCGACGATGGCGTAGGCCGGCAGGCCGGTGACGTCGGTACCCTGCCACGTGACGTGCCCGGACTCGGGTGGCACCAGGCCGGCGATGGCGTTCAGGGTCGTCGTCTTGCCGGCACCGTTGGAGCCGAGCAAAGCGACGATCGAGCCGGCGGCGACTTCGAGCGAGACGTCGGCGACGCCAACAAGATCGCCGTAGTGGACGCAGAGGTTGCGGACCGAGAGGAGGAGAGCGGTCATGTCAGCCGGATCACTTGATCGCTTGGGCAGCGCGGCCCCGCTTGCTTCGCCGGTTGGCGACGAAACGCCCGTTGTTCTTGGTGGCGAGGTCCATGATCCGACCGAACTGGGTCTGGGCGATATAGGCGTCGATGCGGCGGTTCATGGGTTGCATGGCTCAGGTTAATTGATTGACGCATGCATGCCAAGCGGAGGGGGCCGACTGTCAGGTCCGTATGAAACGGACTGTCGGATATAGAACGAGCGGCGCACTGCTTGAGCTGCAGCGTGCTCGGAGGGTTGTAGTGATGTACCGAAATGACAACGCCGTCTTCGCTGATCAATAGTGCTGTAACGGTCAGGAGCCTTGCACTGCTCAATGGCGTCCTCTGGAGCGGCAACGCGGCACTCTTGGAGTGTTGGAACCGGATCGGAACAAATATCCTTGCTTCGTCCCGTAGGTAGTGTTCAAACCTGCCGGTGTCGTGTGCCCTGTGTTTAAGGTCCTCTCAGCAGCGCGCAGGCTGTAAGCGAGAGGTATGGACCGATGACGGAGCAGCAGCACATCGCCGCTGCGTTCCCCTGCGTGTTCAAGATGCTGGAGCAACTGTCACCGAACCTGAAAGCGCATCTGCGCTACGCGGAGGATATCTTCGCCATCCAGGCCGACGAGTATAAAACGTTTCATATGATCGATCCCCAGGTTTTTTATAACCGGGAGGATCTGTGGGTCGCGCCGAAGGAAACCTTTGGCGGTCAGACGCAGGCTATGGAGCCGTGCTATATCCTGATGAAACTACCCTGCAGCGATACGTTGGAGTATTTCCTGATGACGCCGTTCACGCCGCAGAACCGCGACAACATGATCTCCTGACTGGAGTAGCCAATACGACTACCCCGTCACTGCGTTCCCCGGATACGTTCGTTGCGCCTTCTGGATCCCTGTCTGTCAATCCGCTTGCCCGGATTCGGCGCCCCTATGCAGGCTTTGCTGCCTTGAACAGATCTGTTATGGCGTCTTGTGCCGATTGCGGAATCTGCCGCAAGTGATCTTCACTGCGGAAACGCTCGGGCCGCGGGTCGATTGACCGCAAAACTTCGACGCTCCGAATATTGTCCGGGGTAGTCCGGTGCCTTTGTCCCAGCTTCCTGCCACTTGGACCCTCACTCAGTGCGTTTCCTGGATTATGCTGCGCGATCCCCATGCGGTGCGGGACACGGCGCTTAAGTCGAGAGCAGATGGGGGAGTGACCCGAGAGTGTCACGAGCGTCAAGTCGCCTACGTGGCGGGGACGGGGGACACTGGCATCGTGAATGACGGCGTCTCCTATTGGCATCACCAATGCGTGAATGTCGGCGCGATTCGCACTTTTTGGCTGCTAATTGATCGTCTGCGGACAATCAGGGCGGTCAGATCGATCTAGGGTTTGGTTTGTAGCAACAGGAACTTCGGTGGCATCGGCATCCCGCAGCACCGAGGGCGACGCGGATTTCGCGTCGCCGGGCGCGACCGCAGTCTACGAGCGGGTTAGCGCGGGGCGAGCCCGCCACCAGAATTGGACACTCATAACGCTGCTGCGGCGGCCATCTTCCTGTCGGAGGAATTCAGAAAACTACGTCGTGTCATGGAGCGGCACGCGACCGCTCCCGCGGCTCCAGACCTATCTTGTCACCCTCGTGTTGGCCGCGGTTCTGCCGCTGGCGGTGTTCAGTGTCGGCGTGACCTGGTGGGCCTCGCGGCTCGAGCTCAGTGCACAGCGTGTGGAATTACAGCGCCTTGCCGCCACAACCGCCGCTGCGGTCGCCGTCGACCTCGCGCGTGCGACTGTCCTTACGGAGACACTCGCCCGATCGCCTCTCCTGGCGGCGGGGGACATCGACCGCTTCGAGCTTTTTATGCGCTCCGTCGCCGCCACCACCGGCGTGACCTTGGTTCTCGGCAGCCGGACGGGCGAGTACGTCATCAACACGGCATCGCCACCCGGCGCTTCGCCGCGTAACATACCGCGTCCGGATCTGGTGCGACAGGTCACGATGACCGGCCGCCCGTTCCTGACCAATATCCTCGCCGGCCCATACATGGTTCGGCCGATGGCGGGACTGATCGTGCCGGTGCCTGACGGCGGCCCGCAAGCGGCCGTGGTCGCGGCACGCATCAACTCGGCGGAGCTGTTGGCACTGCTGCCCCGGCCTGGCCTTTGGCGCGGCGCCTTCGCCGTGGTTTACGACGGTGCCGGCCACCCGTTCGTCAGTAACGCCGCTGCCGGCGTCAGTGTGCCACCGTTTCCGGCCAACCTGGAGGACTCGGACGTGCGGCCGGAGTGGACCGCAGCGTCGGAGGCCGGATTCACGGCGGCTGTCGAGCCGATCGCCGCGAGCACGTGGCATGTTGCCCTGTTGGCTCCACGGGCGTCGCTCGCCGCAACGTGGAGCACAGCGCTCGCGACGCTGATCGGCGTCGGTTTCGTCGTGATTGTGGTGGCCGCCATGCTGGCACTGTTGCTGGGCAGGTTCCTGGTGCGCGAGGCAGGGAGACTGGTGTCCGAAGCCACTGCCCCAGACGTCGGCTCGCCTGCGACAGGGGGCCGGTCGCGGGTGCATGAGATCGATGTTTTGCGGCGCGCGCTTCGATCGGCTGCCATCGCAGCGCGCGAGCGGGTGTTCGAGCAAGCCAGGCTGGCCAGCCTGGCGAACACGGCCACGGAACTCGAGGCCCGCGTCGTGGAGCGAACGCGTGCCCTGGAGGAAGCAACCGGGCGGCTGCTGAACGCTCAGGACGACGAGCGGCGGAGGATCGCTCGCGATCTACACGACTCGACGGTGCAGGAGCTCGTTGCGGCGTCGCTACATCTCATGGCGGCGCAGAGAGCCATGACGGGCGCTGCGATCGACGAACGTGGAGCACGCGCGCTGAACGAGGCCCTGATGGGCCTGGACCGAGCCAAGGAAGAGCTTCGCACCGTCTCTTTCCTGATGCAGCCTCCGTTGCTGGACGAGTGCGGCCTGGCGACCGCATTGCGTTCCTACGCGGAAGGTTTCTCTCGGCGCAGTGGACTTGCGGTCACGGTCGAAGCGCCCGAGGCCGATCCCGTCCTGCCACGCGCCATGGAAACCGCGCTGTTCCGTGTCGTGCAGGAGGCGCTAACCAACGTCCATCGCCATGCGAATAGCCCTACTGCCTTGGTTCGGCTGCAGATCACCCAAGGGGGTGTGGTTTTGGAAATCGAGGATGCGGGCGTTGGCATGGCGAAAGGCGGTCCGGTGTCACCGGGCGTCGGGATCGCGGGCATGCGGGCGAGGGTTCGTCAGCTTGGCGGCGACCTGTCGATTGAGACTGGCAGCGGAGCCACGCGGGTGCGCGCGACATTGCCGCTGTCCTTTGCTCTACCTTCCGTAACGGCCGCTTGAGCCAGGCGCCTCGGAGAACCTCAGCACGGACGATGCAGTGAAGCGGCTGGGCGCTACGGTGCGGACACTGACGGCACCGAAATTCGATCCAGCGCGGGCCATGCGATCTCGGGTGATGCGGCCTACAAAACCCGGGTATTTGCCCGATATCCCAATGGTCGTCCTGCAGTAAAATACGTCGCGTTCGCCATGCGTCGCCACGCTTAATTATGACCGTGGCCCCCTTGGCAGCGCACCTTGTGTCAGTGGCCCGAGGAACTGGCTCGCGCGTCAGATTCCAATATTCGCAAGGACCCGTGCCAGCGATGTTTCGTACCGCCTAATGCGATTTTTCAGAGAATATCGCCGCTTGTTCGCGGTGACGATATTTTCGGCTATGAGTGTCGTTTCCGGAGCCGGGTTGCTATCTGGTGGCGCCTTGGCCGAGGAAGGTGGCTCCGGTCACTACCTTCCCGGGTCGATGTCGGACTTCATTGACGGAGTGCCGGCGGAGGAGACGTTTCTTGTAAGGCTGAACACCATTTACTACTCAGGCTCGGCGGGGATCACGAGACCGCTGCCGTTTGCCGGCCTCACGACTGTCGGTGCCCAGGCCAGTTCGTTTGGTCTCGGCCTTTCGGTGCTTTGGCGCCCGCCGCTCGAAATAGGTGACGGCTGGAGCTACGCCATGGGGGCGACCATCCCCTTTCTGAGGATGGACGTCTCGGCAAACGTGAGCACTACGTTCGCGAACGGCGCTTCGGTGGGAGTTGGGCGGTCCAGCAATACCGACGCGCTTGGCGATATCCTGCTATTTCCCGTGATGCTGAACTATAAGGTTAATCCGGATTTCAACGTCAACTTTCGTGTCGGAATCTATGCGCCGACCGGGGATTATGAGCTGGGCCGGCTGTCCAATACCGGCAAGAACTTCTGGACCGTCGAACCTATCCTCGGGCTGGCTTACTTCGGCCAAAAGAATGGCATCGAGGTGTCCGCATACCTTGGCTCCGACTTCAATACCGAGAACAACGCAACGCAGTATGCATCGGGAACCCAGTTGCACATCGATGGGACGGTAGCGCAACACTTTCCGTGGCTCGGCGGTGTCGTCGGGGCCGGCGTGTCCGCATATGATTACCGGCAGGTGACCGGGGATAGCGGAACCGGTGCGACACTGGGTCCCTTTCTCGGCGGATCCATCGGTCTTGGACCTGTGGTCTCGTATATCGGCAAGATCGGCACGCACGACACGATCTGGGAGCTCAAATGGCTCCATGAGGTCCAAACGGAAGACCGACTTCAAGGAAACCTGTTTTGGCTCAAGGCCGTCTACAAATTCTAGGTAAATGCAGTGGCTGATGCACCGGGATTGTCCCGTATGGTCTACAGATATCTTTATTAAGGACCGCAAACAGCAAGTCAGAAGGTGCCAGATGGATAGCGACACCATGATGGCCTCGACTTAACGGAGCTGTTTGCCGAGGATAGCGACAAACACAAACACGCAGCTGAGATACGGGAAGAAGGAAACTCGACGATGCGCTCATGGCACCGGTTTTGGCTCGTAGGCCTGTTCTGTCTTTTGAGGTTCGGCGTGGCGTACGCTGCGGACCCTAAACCCAACATCGTCTTCATCATGGCAGACGATCTTGGGTTCGCCGATCTTGGCTACCGTGGCAGCCAGATCAAGACACCTAACATCGATAAGCTTGCCAATGAAGGCGTTCGCATGGATAGCTTCTATGGCGAGCCGGTCTGTACGCCGTCGCGAGCAGCGCTGATGACGGGGCGCTATCCGATGCGGTATGGGCTGCAGACGTTAGTGATTTTTCCCAGTCACACGTATGGCCTGCCAACTGACGAACGGACGTTGCCGCAGGCGTTGAAGGACGCGGGCTATCGCACGCTCATGACCGGCAAATGGCATCTTGGGCACGCCAACCAGAAATATTGGCCACAGAACCGCGGATTCGACTATTTCTATGGGAATCTCGTGGGAGAGGTGGACTACTTCACCCACGAGCGCGGTGGCATCATCGACTGGCAGCGCAATGGCACATTTCTAAAGGAGCCCGGATACTACATGACGTTGATCGGCAATGATGCCGTCAAACTCATCGACGAGCAGGACGGAAAGCAGCCGTTCTTTCTCTATTTTGCGTCCTTGGCGCCACACGCGCCTTATCAGGTTCCGCAGCAATACAAAGATCTGTATCCCTCCATCCAGGACAAGAATCGGCAATCCTATGCCGGCATGATCTCGGCGTTGGATGACCAGGTCGGACGCATTGTCGCGGAGCTAAACAAAAAGCACTTGCGCGACAACACGATCATCCTGTTTGCCAGCGATAACGGTGGCGCCACCAGCGGATTGTTCGCGCAGGGCGCCAAAAGCAACGACGAGCGATCGCATGAGGAAGGCGGGATCGATCAGGGGGCGAAGGCCCCCGCATTGAATACTCCGCTCCGAGGCGGTAAAGGCAGCCTCTACGAAGGCGGCGTCCGCGTGCCGGCGTTCGTAAACTGGCCTGGCCACCTGCAGCCGCGGACCGTCAACGAACCGCTGGCCATGGTGGACATTATGCCGACGCTTCTGGCCCTCGCAGGCGGCACGGGCAGCGCAGACCACCCGATGGATGGCAAAGACATCTGGCCGACGCTGGCGGACGGGAAGCCGTCGCCTAACGATGAAATCCTGATCAATGTCGAGGCATTTCGCGGTGCGATACGCAAGGGCGACTACAAGCTGTTGAAGATCGCGTTGCTCCCGGGCAAGACCGAACTGTTCGATCTGTCGAAGGATCCCGGCGAGACAACCGATGTTGCCGCGCAGCATCCGGATATCGCCGCCGACCTGGAAGCGCGGCTCATAGCCTATGCGAAGCAGCAAAAGCCAAGCGAATGGATCAAGGCACAGCCTGCTTTCGCCGGCAGTCAGGGCAAAACGATCTTCGATCCCGACTTCGACATCGATGACGACGGGTTGCCTCATGAGAAGGCGGTTATTCCGCACGGCTGAGCAGGGTTTTTTGGCACGACATCGGTGGCCGGGAGAGCCGAATGGGTTCCCGCATCGCTATGGCGCCAATGGCGGCGTCGCATCGCTCGCTCGCATAACTCGGGTTCCGTCCCCCATGGGACCCGGGTATCCACCCGATATCCCGTTCGCGCCGCGACGCTACGGTGCCGCGGTATTCGCAGGGTACATGATGGCCTGTGGGTCGAACGTTGCGGCCACCGTTGCGTGCGAAGCCCGTCGCGATCGCTTTAGCTGTGGTTGCCCCGGCTGCTGAGTCTGGCGTCGGTGACAAGGAGGACCACTTTGGCGAATTGGAAATACCTGCTCGCGGTACCGCTGACGCTGATGCAACTGCCACCGCAGTTCGCGCTGGCTCAGCAGCCTCCTCCCGCGCAGCAGACGCCGCCAGCGCAAAGCGACGCGAGCGCGCCGGCTTACACCCAGGAACAGTTGCAACAGATCCTGGCGCCGATAGCGCTGTATCCGGACGAGTTGCTGACCCAGGTGCTCGCCGCCTCCACGTATCCTTTGGAAGTGGCAATGGCCGACCGTTGGGTGGAACAACCCCAAAACAAGGGCCTTAAGGACGACGCGCTGGTTAAGGCGCTCGATGACCAGAACTGGGACCCGAGTGTAAAATCTCTGGTGCCCTTCCCGGTCGTGTTGAAGACGATGAGCGATCAGCTCGACTGGACCCAGAAGATGGGCGATGCGTTCCTTGCGCAGCAAGCGGATGTATTAGCCGCCGTGCAGGCACTGCGCGCCAGGGCCCAGGCGGCCGGAAAACTACAGAGCAACGCGCAGCAGGTAGTGACGCAGGACGCCTCGGCGATCGTTATCGCCCCAGCGCAGGCCAGCACGGTTTACGTTCCGGCGTACGACCCGAGCGTGGTGTATGGGACATGGCCGTATCCGTCCTATCCGCCGGCCTATTACCCGCCGCCTCCCGGTTATTACGTCGGATCAGCGCTGGCGGCCGGGCTCGCCTTCGGCGCCGGGATCGCAATCACCGGAGCGCTGTGGGGCTGGGGACGGCCAAACTGGGGCGCCGGCAGCGTCAACGTCAACGTCAATCGATACAACAGCATCAACTCGAACCAGTTCAACAACTTCCATTCGAACAACCGGTCCATCACGTCTAATAATTGGCAGCATAACCCTGATCACCGAAGGGGTGTTGCCTATTCCAACAATCAGGTCAGGCAGCAGTATCGGCCGAACCAGGGCAGCAACGCGGCCCAGCGCGACGCGTTCCGCGGTCGGCAAAGCCCGGGGCAATCGGGGCCGGCTGGCGGCAATCTGCAAGGACGGATGCCGAACGGTTCGCAACCCGGCGGGGGCGCGGGGGGCAACCTCCAGGGCAAACTGCCGAACGGATCCCCGGCCGGCAGCGGCGGTGGCCTGCAAGGCAAGATGCCGAATGCTACGCCAGGCGGAGGTGCCGCGGCCGCGAGGCCGAACGTTCAGCGTCCGAATGCCGGCGGCAACACGGCGGCACGGCCACAAAATATGCAACGCCCGTCTGGCGGCGGTGCCTTCCAGGGTGCCGGAGGCAATGGTGCCACCACCCGTGCCCAAGCCGCGCAGGGCCGCTCAAGCCGCGCCAGCATGGGTGGTGCAGGCGGCGGTGGCGGCGGTCGTGGCGGCGGTGGTGGTGGTGGCGGAGGTCGCGCCGGCGGCGGTGGCGGCGGTGGCGGCGGCGGCGGCAGAGGGGGACGTCGGTGATGCGCGCAAATTGGTTTCGGCTACGCCTTGGCGCCGCTGCTCTCGCACTTCCGTTGCTGGCCGCGGCACCCATCCCAAGCCTAGAGCACTTCGCGTCACCGGACGCGGCGGTTGACGCGCTGGTCGCGGCGGTGGGCACCGAAGGGCCCACGAAGCTGGCGGCGCTGTTCGGCGAGGCCGGCATGCAGGTGGTGGGCTCGGGCGACCCAGTCGTCGATCAGGCGAACCGCGAGAAGTTCGTCGCCGCATACAATGCCAAGCACGCGATCGACACCAAGGACGACACGGCAACGCTGTCGATCGGCGCTAACGACTGGCCGTTCCCCATTCCGCTGAAGCACGACGCCCAGGGTTGGTCGTTCGACGTTGCGGCCGGCAAGGAAGAAATCCTCGATCGTCGTATCGGCGCGAATGAGTTATATGTGCAGCAGGTGGTACTCGCCTATGTCGATGCACAGAATGACTATGCGCAGGGCTTGCACGATGGCCTGAAGATGCACGTATACGCGCGCCATCTGCTCAGCAGCCCCGGCAAGCAGGACGGGCTTTACTGGCCGACCGATGCCGGCCAGCCGCAGAGCCCGCTCGGGCCCCTGATGGCCGAAGCGCATGCCGCTGGCTACCACCCGGGCGAAACTGCCGGTCCGGCGCCATTCCATGGCTATTTCTTCCACGTGCTGACCGGGCAGGGTCCGCATGCGCCGGGCGGCGCCTACGACTACGTGGTGCACGGGCAGATGCTGGGCGGCTTCGGCCTGGTCGCGTGGCCGGCACGCTGGGGCAATACCGGCGTGATGACGTTCATCGTCAATCAGGATGGCGAGATCTACCAGAAGGATCTGGGACCAAAGACGAATGATATCGGCGCGGCCATGACCCGGTTCGACCCTGACGCCACATGGCAGAAAGTTGGCGCACCGGCACCCATCGCGGGCGAGGCAGACGAGGACAACGGAGGTGGCTGAGTCAGCCTGACGACTTCGTGCCGCCCCCTCGAAGCCTGTTCGTACGCGGCTGCGAGGCAGTCCACCGAGGAGTCAGCGGCGGCGGCACCGCTCCTGAGCGCGTGCCAGCAGCTTCCTGCCTCGTTCAAATAGTTTACGGTCCATCGGATCTGCTTAGGCGCCGACCTTGGCAAGACCATTGAGACTGAAGTCGCAGGTTCTGCAACTTCAAGAGCGCGATTGAACTGAGGGAGTTGCGCCAATGCATGCGTTATGGATGGGTCTGGCGTTCGCCATGCTCTCAGGCATGACGGCCCTGTCGTCCGCTAAGGCTGGTGAAACCCCAACGGACGGGTCGGTATTGCCCTTTCCACCCGTGCCGTCGGCGAGCGTGGCCGGCCCCACGCTCCAGGAGTCCAAACATGTTCGCCGTGCGGAGCCAGACCACCTCAGGCCGGATGCACCGAACATTCTGATTATACTGCTCGACGACGTTGGTTTTGGGTTGCCCGATACTTTCGGGGGCGAAGTCGCCACGCCAACGCTCACCCGGCTAGCTAACGAAGGCATCAGCTACAACACGTTTCACACCACGTCGATTTGCTCTCCCACCCGGGCGGCGCTGCTGACCGGGCGAAACCACCAGCGCGTTGGATCGGGCACGATCGCCGAGCGCGCCCTGGATTTCGACGGATACACCGGTGTCATTCCCAAAAGCTCCGCAACCATCGCTGAAATACTGCACGAATATGGCTACAAGACCGCGGCATTCGGCAAGTGGCACAACACGCCGGCAACCGAAACCACCGCCATGGGACCGTTCGACCGTTGGCCGACTGGGTATGGTTTCGACTACTTTTACGGATTCATGGCGGGAGAGACCTCGCAATATGAACCGCGGCTGTTCGAGAATACCAACCCGATCGAACCACCGCACGATCCGACGTACCACCTTTCGACCGATATGGCTGACAAGGCACTGGTCTGGCTGCGACGACATCAGGCATTCGCCCCCGACAAGCCGTTCTTCATGTACTGGGCGCCGGGCGCCGCGCACGGACCGCATCACATCTTCAAGGAGTGGGCGGATAGGTACAAGGGCAAATTCGACGATGGTTGGGATGCATACCGTGAGCGCGTGTTTGCACGCCAGAAGCAGCTTGGGTGGATCCCACCGGACACGAAGCTGACTTCGCGCGCCGATACCATGGCGTCATGGGACAGCATCCCCGAGGCGCAGCGGCCCTTCCAGCGAAGGCTGATGGAGGTGTTCGCCGGTTTCGTCGAGCATGTGGATGCCCAGGCGGGGCGACTGATTGACGGTATCGACGAACTTGGGCTGCGCGATAATACCATCATCTTTTACATCTTTGGTGACAACGGCTCGAGCGCGGAGGGCCAGAACGGCACAATCAGCGAATTACTCGCGCAAAACCAGATCCCGAACACGATTGAGCAGCAGCTTGCCGCGCTTGATAAGATCGGTGGCCTCGACGCGCTCGGCACGGCGAAGGCGGACAACATGTATCATGCAGGATGGGCCTGGGCAGGGGACACGCCATTCCGCTATACCAAGCTGGTCGCCTCGCATTTCGGCGGCACGCGTAATCCGCTCGTTGTGTCATGGCCCAAAGGGATCAAGCCGGACAAAACGCCGCGGGCGCAGTTTCACCATGTCAACGACATCGCGCCAACCATCTATGAAATCCTCGGGATCAAGCCGCCCGAGGAGGTCAACGGGCTCAAACAGGATCCCATCGACGGTGTCAGCATGATGTACACGTTTGCTGATGCAGCGGCGCCCGGTCGGAAAAGCATCCAATATTTCGAGAACAACGGCAGCCGTGCCATCTACCACGACGGTTGGATCGCCGCAACGTTTGGCCCGCTGATACCTTGGCTCACGGTCAGCCCCGGCCTCGACACCTGGGATGCCAACAAGGATGTTTGGGAGCTTTACGATCTCCGGCACGATTTTTCGGAGGCGAACGACGTTGCCGCGGAGGAGCCTCGACGTCTCTCGGATATGAAGAAGTTGTTTCTGGCTCAGGCAGAGGAAAACAAGGTATTTCCCGTTGGCGCGGGTCTCTGGACGCGCTTGCACCCGGAGGATCGCGTCAAGGTTCCGTATACGCATTGGAGTTTCGAACTCGACGACGACCCGGCTTCCCGAATTCGCCGCCCCCGGCCTCGGGCGGGAGAGCAATCGGGTGACACTGAATGTGGACGTCGGCCCGGAAGCGTCCGGTGTGCTGTATGCACTTGGCGGGGTCGCAGGCGGCCTTTGTCTGTATATGGAAAAGGGCCACATCGTTTACGAATACAATATGATGATGATCGAGCGTTACATCGGTCGTTCAGATGATGCCATCGCTCCCGGCAAGCACAAGATCACGGTCGATACGGCCATTGCCAAGCCCGCCGGACCGGCAGACGTCGTGATTGACGTCGACGGTCATGAGGTGTCACGTATTCGGGTAGACAGGACAGTCGCGGGTGCGTTCTCGGCGAGCGAGACACTCGACGTCGGCGTGGACCTCGGATCGCCCGTCTCGCTCGACTACTTCGATCGCCGGCCGTTTCCATTCAACGGGAAGATCGGTGCAGTCAGCGTCGATTTGCAATAGACCGCATGCTGCCGGGAATAAAGGACAAGCAGATGTTCCGGAGAAGCACGGCACTCCCGTTTTCGTTGGTGGACCGGTCATCCTGTCAGTGTGGGCCGGCGACTGGTTAGTATGACCGGCCACAAACCATGATCGCGAACCTCACCGGGCTGCGGCCTGGAATGCCACTGCGGGGCCGGCCGCGATCAATGTTCTTCGCCCCATCAGGTGATGGTGCCCACATAACCGAGGGTTTCACCCGATACCCCATATACCATCCCTCGCTACCGTATGGACCTGAGCTGTCGCGTGTGGCCTGTCGAACACCATGGGCGGGCGGTCTCATAGGAAACCGATCAAGCCCGCAGATCGACAACCAATCAAGATTGTAAGGGGAAAAACAATGAACATGACCCGACGTGCCGGAGCTGAATTCTTTGGCACATTTTGGCTCACTTTTGGTGGTTGCGGCAGCGCAGTGTTGGCGGCCGCCTTTCCAGGCCTCGGAATCGGCTTTCTTGGTGTGGCATTTGCCTTCGGCTTGACCGTTTTGACGATGGCCTACGCGGTTGGCCACATCTCGGGCGGCCATTTCAATCCCGCGGTGACCATCGGACTTTGGGCCGGAAAGCGGTGCAAGTCTGCCGATGTCATCCCCTACATCGTGGCTCAAGTCGCCGGAGCCATCATAGGCGCAGCGGCACTGTATTGCATTGCATCCGGGAAAGCCGGTTGGGTCCCCGGCGGCTTCGCGTCGAATGGCTTCGGCGACCTGAGTCCGGGCAAATATAACCTGGCATCCTGCTTCCTGACGGAAGTGCTGATGACCTTCTTCTTCCTGCTGATCATCATCGGTTGCACCTCCAAGGGAGCGGCCGTGGGCTTTGCAGGAATACCGATCGGACTTGGCCTGACGCTGATCCACCTTGTGTCGATCCCCGTCACCAACACCTCGGTGAACCCGGCGCGCAGCACGGGTCCGGCACTCTTCGCTGGCGGCGAATATATTGGGCAGCTTTGGCTATTCTGGCTCGCACCCATCCTCGGCGCTGTCATCGCCGGACTGCTCACCCGCTGGCTGCACCAGACTGAAGAAACTGCGGAGTCTGTACCTGCAAAAGTGCACGTACCCGCGTAAGACAACGTACAAGACCGATCCGATCGCCGATTGGGTCGCGAGGGTTGAAGATGAGAGCTGGCTGGTTGGCGACCTTCTAACGGTCGCCAACGCCGCGGGCGAGTACAATGATGCGCATGAAGTTATGGATGATTCCGATGATCTACGCCGCGGTTACTATGCTCGCGGGCTTCGTGCTACCTCGCCTTGAGGCTTTTTATCTACCGTCTAAGCACTCGGCAATCTCGGTCGGCGCCGCTGAGGCGTACTTGAGTACCGACTGCCGGCGGCATGATGGCGCTGACGGGCATCGTTTTCTCTATTGCCTTTGTGATGGTGCAATTCAGTGCTGTCGCATATTCGCCTCGACTTGTCGCATGGTTCGGGCGCGATCCCACCTTGTTCCACTCGATGGGCGTTTTTATCTCTACATTCCTCTACAGCCTGGCGACCATACTCTGGACCGACCGAGATGGGTCGGGTGAGGTCCCGTATTACTCAATTAGAATCGTGCTCATCCTGCTGTTCCTCAGCATGATCATGTTCGCACGGTTAGTGCAGCGGATTGCAGACTTGCAAATAAGCAATGTATTGCAATTCATCGGAGCGCAAGGACGTGACGTCCTCCATGAATTGTATCCGCGCAATGTGACGCCGCCAATCGATGATCCGGCAGCAGGCCTGCCGGAGTTAGGTGAGGCTGCGCAAGTCGTGCACTACGACGCCGAGCCGCGAACGATCGCCAAATTCGATGTTCCTGCCCTGGTGCGACTGGCGCGTGATGCCGGCGCGGTGATCGTGCTCGACTGCGCCGTTGGCGATACCTTGGTGAACGATACGACGATATTGCGGGTCTATGGCGCTTCCACAAAATTACCTGAAGCAGCTCTATTGGCGCCGCTGCATCTGGCGGCGGAGCGAACATTTGAGCAGGATCCGAAGTATCCACTGCGTCTTCTTGTTGACATCGCGATCAAGGCGCTGTCCCCGGCGATCAACGACCCGACAACTGCAGTCCAGGCGCTCGATCAGATTGAAGACCTGCTACGCCGTCTTGCGATCTGTCATCTCGATGCAGGTTATGCGATGGACGACGAAGGGTTGCTCCGCGTCATTATCCCGATGCCAACCTGGCACGATTATCTTTCGCTTTCGTTCGACGAGATCCGCCAGTTCGGGGCAACATCGGTTCAAGTGATGCGCCGGTTGCGCTCGGCCCTCATCGGGCTCGCCGAGACAGCCGGCACGCCGACACGGAAGGCGGAAGTGGCCGAGTATCTGCACCATCTGAATCTCACAGTGGAACAGTCCCCGATGGATGCCCTCGATCGGGGGATGATGCACCGTGAGGATCGCCAGGGACTCGGTCTGTCGCGCGGGCAAGTCGTGACCCGATGATCGTGAAATCGCGCCAACGGTATTAGGCGGATCGGCATGGTCGCGTTGATACAGTTCACGCTGGCGGCAAGCATCTTGCTTGCCGTCTTTGCGATCGGCCTGACGACCAGGCCTCAGGACGTGGCGTATGTCGTGTTTCGGCCGAGGTTGCTGATCAGGTCGCTGGTGTCGATTAATGTCATCATGCCGCTGTTTGCTTCGGTCATAGTTGCTATCACGCACTTGCAGCCGGTTGTGGAGATCGTTCTGATCACTCTGTCGGTCTCGCCCATTCCGCCATTGCTTCCGAAGAAGGCGCACAAAGTGGCAGGAGACGCCTCGTACGCTATTGGCCTGCTGGTTGTTGCGGCGTTTCTCGCGGTCGGATTTGTGCCGCTGGCGGTCCATTGGCTTGGCAAGGCCTTCGGCACGCAGTCGGAAATCCCGATAACGACGATCGCCCTCATTGTCGCGACCAAGGTGCTCGCGCCTTTGGGGTGCGGGCTGATGGTCCACCACTTTGCGCGTCCGTTCGCCGAGCGGATCGCCAAGCCACTTGCTGCGGTTGCTTCAATTCTCCTGATTGTAAGTGTGCTTCCTATTTTGGTTACCAAAATGCCGGAGATCCTTTCGTTGATAAGCAGCGGTACTTTGCTTGCTTTGGCAGCTTTTGTTCTCGTCGGGCTTGTGGCTGGGCATCTGCTGGGTGGACCTGATCCAGCCAACCGAACCGTCCTGGCGCTGACAACCTCCTCTCGTCATCCTGGCGTCGCCGCGGCAATAGCGACAGCCAATTTTCCGCATCAGACCCTCGTGGGGTCCACGATACTGCTCTACCTGCTGGTCAACGTGATCATCTCAATGCCGTACAAAATGTGGTTTGGGCGCCCGTTGCCAGACGTAGCCGAATCGGCCAGAACCAATGAAATCCCCTAACACGGAAGTTGAATCGCCATGGGGCGCACTTTCGGCAGACCGGTCCATGTCGCCGTCATATGCGCCGGGCAGAACACAGACGCGAAGGAAATTCGGAATGCCGACCGCACGCGTAAGAGCGCCTTTTACGATTTCCTGTGAGGACATGCCTTCCCCAACGGGGATTTTTGGATGAGTCTCCTGTTCTTCAAGGACCTGTTTGAGTTGGGTCTGTTTGCCACCGGCAGCTTCCTTTTTTTGTCGCTTTTGCTGGCTACGGAGATCGGTTTCCGTCTTGGACGGATGAAAATTGTCGGGAGTGCAGCCAAGGGTGAGGACGGTTCGGGTATTTCGACGCTTACCGCTGGAATGGTTGGTTTGCTCGCGTTTACCCTGAGTTTGTCGATAAACTTTGCACAGAACCGGTATGAGGCCCGTCGCGGTCTGGTCGTGTCGGAGGCAACCGCGATCCAGACGGCCTGGCTGAGAACAAAGTTGATCGACGGCGAGGAGGGGCCTTCGATCGCTGCAAAGATCGCAGATTATGCCAAGGTCCGGCTTGAATTTACCGAAACCCGGTCTGAAGCCGATGTACCCCTGCTGGTCGCGCGGATGAATGCGCTGCAAACAGAAATATGGGGTTCCACCGAGACGGTCGCCCACCACTCTGCGAACACGGTGACAACCGCCCTGGTCAACGCGTTGAATGACATGTTTTCCAGGTCGACCGCGCAGCGGTTTGCGTTCGAAAGCCGCGTGCCGGTTGAAATCCTGCTTGCGCTCTACTGTGGCTCGCTGCTGGCCATTGGTGCGTTGGGCTACCAGTTCGGCCTCGCCGGCAAAAGGCAGTTGGTATTGTCGTCCCTCTTGTTGCTGATGTGGGCGGGGGGGATGGTGTTGATCGTGGACTTGAACCAACCCCGCGAAGGCGCGATTTGGGCAGATACTTCCCCGCTCGTCTGGACGATCCAAGGATTTGGCTCGAGGGGACAAACACACTGATGGCACGCGGTCCAAGCATCCAACCATCGCAGCGGGAATGGCCGGCGATGCTGCCGCCGGCGCAACGACGCACCATGGGTAAAGACTTGCGGGCGACCGTGCCCCATGAGGCGCATGCCGATTGGCGCGTGCCGGCCGATCGTGTGGATCCGCTGACCATCCTCCGCGCCGCAGACAAGACGCGCCAGCCAGATCTGCTGCCCCTGCGCTATGGGCGCATGTTGCAAACTCCCTTCACCTTCTACCGTGGATCTGCTGGTGTCATGGCGGCCGATCTGGCCCGCACACCGAACACTGGAATCCATGTGCAGGCATGCGGAGATGCCCACCTGCTTAATTTCGGTGGCTTCGCCACACCGGAACGCCGATTGATCTTCGACATCAATGATCTCGATGAGACGCTGCCTGCGCCCTGGGAGTGGGACCTCAAACGCCTGACCGCATCGGTTGCCCTTGCGTCGCGGTCGAACGGGCTGTCCGACGATGCGGGACGGGAAGCTGTACTTGGCTGTGCGCGCCGCTACCGTGAGGCAATGCATGACTTTGCGCGGATGAATGTATTGGATGCCTGGTATGCCCGGCTCGACGAAGCCGACTATCTGGCGATGCTACCGCATTCTCGTCAGGTGGCGCATCGCAAGCGGATTTCCAAGGCTACGGCACGCAGTAGTTCGGAGCTTGTGTTCCCGAAGTTGGTGGACCTCGCGAGCACAACGCCGCGGATCCGCGATACCCGACCAACCATATTCCACTTGCCCGCCGAGAGTCGAACTGACTATCCGGCCATGTGCCTTGAGGTGCTGGCGCAATACCGAAGCACTCTGGCCGAGGACAGGCGTGTCTTGCTCGACCGGTACCGCACCGTGGATGTGGCGATCAAGGTGGTTGGAATTGGCAGCGTCGGGACACTCTGCATGGTTGCATTGATGATGTCCGTCACGGGCGATCCTTTGTTCTTGCAGGTCAAGGAAGCCAATGCATCCGTGCTGGAGGCTTATGCCGGCAAGAGCGTGCACGCTCATCACGGCGAGCGCGTGGTCCAAGGTCAACGGTTGATGCAACCCGCCTCGGATCTGTTCCTGGGATGGGCAACGGGGCCAAATGGCCGGCATTACTACGTGCGACAGTTGCGCGACGTGAAGTTGACACCGCGGGTCGAGACCTATGACGCAAAGATGTTGGCGATTTACGCAAAGGCATGTGGATGGGTCCTGGCCCGTGCGCACGCGAAGTCCGGCGATCCTTGGGTTATCAGTGGCTATCTTGGTAGACGGGACACCTTCGACGAAGCGATCGGCAAGTTTGCCTTTGCCTATGCTGATCGTGCCGAGCAAGACCACGCGGTGCTGGCTGCCGCTGTACGTTCAGGAACCATCCAGGCGAGCCTGGATGGCTGATGCGGCAGGACATCTTGCGACAGCAGGCTCCGTCAACGCGGTTCCCTCATGCGGCAGTCATTCCGTTTCTTATCGCGTAGCGGACGACTTCAGCCACAGTGCGCGCGCCAATCTTGCGCATGAGCGCCGTCCGATGTGTCTCAACTGTCTTGACGCTGACATCGAGCTTCAGTGCGATCCGCTTATTGCTGAGTCCCTCGGCAATCATTTGGACGATTTCTCGCTCCCGGCGGGTGAGCAGATCGCTCACTGAACCGCCTGCCTCGACTGAGCGCAGGTAGCCTTCCAGGATCTCTCCGGAGATGGCGCCGCTGAAGTAAGCCTTGTGCGCAGCGAGTGCTTCGACTGCATCGACCACGAACCGGTCCAACTCGCCTTTCAGGACGAACCCGCGTGCGCCTGCTGCCAGGACGTCGCGCGTCAACACCGTGGACTGTACCATCGTGAAGATCAGGATCTCGGTTTCCGGGCTTTCGCGCCGTATCCCGCGGGTTGCCTCCAATCCGTTCAGTTCCGGCATCGCCATATCAAGTATGGCGACGTTCGGCCTGTGCAGCGTCGCCAGATCGACCGCCTGGCGACCGTTCGACGCTTCAGCACAGATCCGCCAGTCTTCCCGCTGCTCGAGGATCGCTCGCAGACCGCGGCGTACAACGGCATGATCGTCCGCAAGCAGAATTGTCAGCATGGTCCCCTCGCAGTCTCCCAAATTCCCGATACTACAACCTCTCGACGCTGTCCCGGGTCGGGTCGGTACCCGATTGTGCGCGATGTGACTGCTGATGTCACAGATAAATTATGCTATAAAGGTCTGCGGCGACATATGATTGTTGCTGACAACCCCGTAGTCGGTGGTGCCTGGTTTCAGCCCGATCATGTTCCCGCGCCCCCTGCCTGATGGCACACAAGGCATCCCGCGGCCAATCCACACAGGGTGAAAATGCTCTAGTGTGTCTCTTCCGAAATAGCTGCGTCGGCGAACGCTGACATAACCCGGTCGCGGCCATTGCGTTTGGCGGCGTAAAGTGCCTCGTCGGCGGCGGACAGCGCCAGCGACAACGCAGTCTCCGGCTCGAGTGAGTTGCGTATCGGCGCAACGCCGCCACTGACCGTCACCTGGCTGCCCGGGCCTGCGGGATGTATCACGCCGGATTGCACGCCGCCACGCAAGCGGTCTGCGATCGAGATCGCCGCCGTATTGGTGGTGTCGTGGAGGAAAACCGCGAACTCCTCGCCGCCCATTCGGCCGATCAGGTCGCCGGGACGCATCGCGGCCATAAGCACTGTGACGACACCGCGCAGTACCTCATCGCCTGCGCCGTGCCCGAATCGATCATTGATCGCCTTGAAGCGGTCAATATCGAACATGATCAGGGCACCCGCCAAATCGGAGCGCCGAGCTTGCGCGATCGATGTTACCGCGCGATCAAAAAAGCCACGCCGGTTCAGGGCACCGGTCAACTGGTCGGTCACACTTAGGCGCGATAGCTCTGCCAAGGTCCGGTCGCGCTCGCGCCATGCGGCGATCAGTTGCATCCCCCAGAGTGGCAACAGAGCATCGAACAGGAAGAACCACAACCAACTTAGCAGGGTCAGCGGAGCATCCAGCGACAACAGGACGTTGTCGATTGCGTCATAAGCCGACAAGCCGGCGCCGGCGACGAGCAATATGCTTCCGACCGTGGCCATTCGCCACCGCCGGCCCTCGCGTCGTGCGAGCCAAGCGTATTGCAAACCAGTTCCTGCCACTGCAATTGCGACACCGCATAACAGCAGTCGCGATGCAAAGTAGGCGATGTCACCCGGCGGCAGTTCCAAAAGCCGCATTTCGCCCCGCAGCGTGCTCGTCCCCGGAAACAGCCACTCCGTTCCGGACCGTCATCCTAGCGCATGAACTCGCGAATACAAACGACAGTGTGCCGCCGCGCGTTCAGGGCCAATTCCGACAAACGTCGCGGAGGGAGCATGCCTACCTGGCTTTTGTCCAGTCTCGCGCGGAAACTCAACGCTGCGGCTCTCCGGCGGGTGTCAAATTTCACGGCTTTAGTGAGTATCTGCACGATTCCTCGCTTCCTCTGGGTAAGTTGGCCGCTCACCAATTCGCCAGTCTCGACTGAACGCAGGTAGCGTTCAAGGATATCTCCGGAGACGGCGTTGACGCTTCCAATTTTGTCCCTTTCTAATCGCACAGCATTGCTCTCATTGCGTCAGGCGCCAGAAGACGTATTCGGCGGTAGGATCTTTCAAGCCTGCCGGCTGTTTCAAGTTTGTTCAGGGTAGCATTCATGGTGGTCCTGGCGACGTTGGACAGGGTGGCAAGATCTTCCTGACTCAAGTTGATGTCGTTGGGCGGTAACTCCGACGGACAGGCCACTCGGCAGCCAGCCAGACTTAACAGTATGCCGACGCATCGCTTGAACGGGTCGCGGATCATCAGGTCGGCACATGTCCCGAAGACCACGCCGAGTTGGTCAAGCGCGCCAATCGCAAAAAGGCGCCAAACAGCGGGGTCCTGGCTGACGATCTCATTCAATGCATGTAGTGGCAGTTGCAGCATGTCGGTGCTACACGTTGCCACAAGGCCGATTGGGCGCGGCTTTTCGGTAATTGCCGCTGCCAGTCCGAACCAGGAGCCTGGCCTCTCAGAAAATGCGACGAGAGGACCTACCTCATTGTTGGGTGCGATGGAAATGGCAACCCCGCCGGCTACCAGACCATACATGGACCCCGGCGGCTCGCCGATCACATAAATGACCTGCCCCCGCGTGAAATGCCGCACACGGCATCGTTCCAGCACCTCTTGCTGAAACGAGACCGGCATCCGGCTGAGCCAACCTTGCCGCAAAACGATTTCGTGTGCCTCGCCGCAATCCCGCATATCTGGAGCCCAACTGTTCGGCCACGGACAGTCTTGCATGGCGCTCAGGTCCAATGATTGATCTAGGTCAATCCATAACGGACGATCGGGCGGGTGCCGCCGGAATCGACCCGTTGCCGATATTCTTCGCGAGCCATGGCTTCACTTGATTTGACGACTGGCCCCTGGATTCTCACGATCTCGCCTGGTTCAAACTTAGTCCAACACATCCTCGCTGAAGACCGTCAACGTGCATCAGGCGAAGACCACTCTCTCTGCCCTACTGGCAGAGATCGAGCAGGGGGCAAAAATTGTCATCGCGCGGAATGGAACGCCGCCAGCAAAGCTGGTGCCCGTGACCGTACCGCATGCGCGGCAACCCGGACTGCTGCGTGGCGTGCCGGAATGGCGCGATTTCGTCTATGACCCAGCCATGTTCGCACCAATGACCGATGCCGAGCTCGCCGACGAAGGCCGGGAATGATGGTTGGCTACCTCGCCGGCGCGTGCACACTGATCGCCTTTCTCACAGCACCAGACGCTGATCGCGCCATGCCGCAGGCGGCGCCGATCATGCGCACAGCGGAAGTATGGGTCTCGCCGATCACGGTCTGGGAGATCACTCGCAAGGCCGCTCTCGACAGGCTGCCCGCTGTCTTGGGCGTTGCTCCGTCGCTCGCCGCGCCACTACGGACCCGGGGATTTGCAGTGCAGCCGCTGGGCTGGGATAACGCAGAACATGCCAACCACCTGCCGCTGCATCACAAGGACCCGACGGACCGCATGCTGACCGCCACCGCGTTACGCAACTACCTGATCATCAGCACCGAGGACCAGGCTTTTGCAGCGTCCGGGTACCGAGAATCTGGTGAGGTAACCATGTTCCACCGTTTCCGCATCGGCGCGATGGACGCGGCGATCGTCTCCGACGGACCGCTGGTGCTACCGCGCGCGGCACGCATCTTCAAAGGTCCCGATGAGGCGGCTATGGATGTCGCGCTCACCGCCGCCGGCCAGGCGACCGACAAAGTCCGAGTCGAACAAAACTGCCTGCTGCTCGACACCGACGGCAAGCGCGTGCTGTTCGATAACGGTATGGGCTCGTCGAAATTGTTCGGCCCGGATAGCGGGCAATTGCTCGACAGCATGGCGCAGGCGGAAGTCGATGCGGCGTCGATCGATGCGCTGGTGCTAACGCACGCCCATTCGGACCATTGCTGGGGCACGATGCGCGATGACGGCGTGCCGAACTATCCCAACGCGACGATCTACATGGCACAGGCGGAGTTGGCGTTCTGGGAATCCAACCCTCCCGGGGAACGGCGCGAGCGCAGCCTGGCCGGCGTGCGCAAGCACCTGCTGCCGTTGCGCGACCGCATCCGCCTGATCAGCGACGGCGAAGAATTCCTGCCCGGCGTCCAGGCGTGGGCGACGCCGGGACACACCCCCGGGCACCTGGCGTACCTGTTCACCGGCGGTTGGTGCCTGACCGGCGACGTCGCGTTCCACGATCCGCTGTCCTACGCGTTCCCCGAGGCGGAAAGCGCATTCGACACCGATCCGGTCGAAGCGGTGGCGACACGGCGCCGATTGCTGGCACGGCTGGCGGGCGAGAAACTGGCCGTCATCGGCTATCACCATCCGTGGCCCGGGTTGGGCCATGTCGAACGGGTCGGCGGCACGTTCCGATTTGTCAGCGCAACGCCGGGGGAGGCAGCGTGATCCGCGCGGCAATCGTCGGCCTCGGCCGCTGGGGCCAAAACCTTGTAAACGCCGTGCGCGATCAGGGCGACCTGATGCGCTTCACCATCGCGCATACGCGCCACGCCGCGCCGGTCGCCGACTTTTGCCGCGAGCATAATCTGCGCTGGGTGGACGACCTGGACACTGTGTTGGCCGACGCGACACTCGACGCCGTGGTGTTCGCCACGCCGCATACCACGCACTCGGACCAGGTGCTGCGCGCCGCCGGAGCGGGCAAATCGGTGTTCGTGGAAAAGCCCTTCACGCTGAGCGTCGCCGAAGCGGTGGCAGCGATCGAGGCGGCCGAACGCGCCGGAATTGTGCTCGCCGTCGGCTTCAACCGGCGCTTCCACCCGTCGATGCGACACCTGCGCCTGGCGGTGCACGAGCACCGGCTCGGCACGATCGTTGGCATCACCGCGGAACAGACGGCGCTGCATGGTTTGCAGCTTACCGCGGATGCATGGCGCGCGCGGCCGGATGAATTGCCGGCCGGTGCAATGACGCCGATCGGTGTGCATCTCGTCGATGGCATGATCGACTTGTTGGGCCGTATCCGGGAGGTCACCGCGCTGACCACACATTGCGCGGCGCCGCATGGTGGCGACGATACCACCAGTGTGCTGCTGTCGTTCGAAAGCGGCGCCACCGGCCACCTGTTTTGCTCCGTCGCGGCGACGCCGAATTATCGGATGGCGGTGTACGGCACGCAGGGGCTCGGCGAAGTGCTGCACCATCCGATGAATATTTTCCGCCTGACGCCGTCGGGCGACCCGAGCCAGATGTCCGGCGCGCGGCCCGAAGTGATCGAAACGCCAGGCTTCAACATGCTCACCGCCGAGATGACCGAGTTCGCCCGCTGCATCGCGGAACATCGCCCATTCCCGACGCCGCTGTCGGAGATCCTGCACGGCGTGGAAGTATTCGAAGCAGTCGCGCAGTCGGCGGAGACGCATCGCACGGTGCAGGTCGCCTCATCGGCACTTCGCTGATCGGGCGAGAGGTTCACAACGACGGCCGTCGCATCGCGCCGATCGGCAAGTTTTGATCACGGAGACAGAACGAGGGCCACTGAGGGCCACAGGAGCCGGGGCGCACGCAATATTGTGCGCTGCTCCGGCCGCTGATCGTCAGGAGTGGCCCCTGCATGGCGTACAAGCGCCAACTCCTGTGGCCCTCCGTGGCTCTCGTTCTATCTCCGTGATAAAAGCTTTCGGAATTCGCGAGCCGCACGGTCAGTCGGAGAGGGCCGAAGAGCAGACCAAACTACTTGGTCGGGTGCTCCACGTGGCCATTGATCCAATCCAGCACCAGGTCCGCAATTTGCAGATTGTTCTTGTCGAGCATGAACATATGCGTGTTCCCGTGGATGCCCATCTCGGGCAGGTGCAGGAGCGTGACGTCGCCGCCTTCACTGCGGATGCCGGCGGCAAAATCGTGGCACTGCGCCATCGACGTGGTCCAACGTGAACCGAACGGCTCCGGCGCGTCGGCGTGATGATCGGCGAATACGATCAGGATCGGGATCTTCGCCAGCGTCGAGCGCTCTGGCTGCGTGAATGTCGTAGCGCAGGCGTAACCGCTTTCCAGACTGACAATTCCCTTTACGGCCGTTGGCTGGAGCAATGCCGCGCGTTCCGGAAACATGAAGGATTCGGAATGCCCCATCAGGATCGCGCCGCCGACCTTCTGCCCTAGCGCCGCCAGGTCGGCATAATTCGGATTCTGCGGCGGGAGGGACGCATTGAGATCGGGTATCCACATCTTGTAGAACGCGTCGACGGCCTCCACCGGAAACTGTGTATCCGCGAACGGGACACCGAACTTTGGCCCGATCCTGAACCACGTCCATGCATACTCATGGCCGATGATCAGCACCGGCGCCAGGTCCTTCGGATTTCTGGCACCAAGCTTGGCCTCATTGGAAGGCGTGGCGTCGAATCCAGAGCGCGCGCGCCCAGCCTGATCGACCACATAGACCGGGCGTCCGCTGCGCAGAAAATATTCGCTCCATCCCATGCGCCCGTCCGGGGTCGTGTCGTAGGCTTGGCCGCTCAGGCCGCCACCGTGGATCATGACGACCGGCAGATGTCCGGCTGCGACGGGGATTTGGTATTGGACATACATCTGTCCCGTCGTGATATCGCCTTCCCGCGAGACATCGGGGCCGGTCTCGACGCCGCTGAGTGCCGCCGCATGACGCACGGTGCCGCCGATGAAGAAGCTGCCCTGCGACTGGATGGTCAGCGGACCGTGCGTGTCGACCGGCTCCGCCGCATGGCCATGCCCGAGCAGTACGAGGCCGCACATCAGTGCCGCACAGCGAAGCATGAAGCGCATTTTGTTTCCTCCGTTGAATTTTTATCACGGCTGAAGCATCTCGAAGTCGCGATGATGCCAGCCTTTCATCGGGAATGGCTACCCCATGGGATAAGCGCTGCCGGGGAGTATAATGCCAGCCGCCCTTGAGACTGACACACGGACCGAGGTTGCCCCGTCATGCCGACGAAGGTCGGCAGGTGGATTCACATTTGAAGTGCAACAGATGGCCGGAGCCTGCCACTGGGCGCTTGACCCGGTGGCAGGCATGACGGGGTAGGCGTTGTTCGAGAGTCGCCGTCTAGGGCGGTTGGTATAAGTGGCAACAACGCGATCGCTCAGCCGCACTCGAAGCTGCTGGACGCATCCACGGAAGTATACGAGGAACCAGAGATGACCGACCTGCCCTTTACCCTGACCATCGCCGACTATGCCCGGGTGATGCCGCTGGCCACGGGCCAGGTGAGGCCCGACGGCATCGATCTGACGTTAGTGCTCGGCCGCCACGGTTCCTGGCCAGCCCGTGCCGACCTGCTGCGGCGCGCGCTGAGCGATCCGGCAGTGCAGGGTGGCGAGGCGTCGATGGCCGGACATCTGCGCCGCATCGCGCAGGGCGATCGCAGCCACGTTGCGATACCTGTGTTCCCGCTGCGCAATTTCACCGCGCGGGATCTGTACGTGCGCAAGGACGGCGCGGTAAAGACCGCCGCGGATCTGCGCGGACGGCGGGTCGGGATGTACGACTGGGTGGCCAGCGGCTCGATCTGGTATCGGCATTTCCTGCGCTTCATCGGTGTGCAGCCGGACCAGGTGCAGTGGTGGATCGGCAGCGTGGACGAGCCGGGGATCACCAATCACGTCTACACCCTGCCGGACGGCGTACACGCCGCGCCCGCCGGCAAGCCACTGTCCGAGATGCTGATCGACGGCGAACTTGACGCGCTATACAGCCCGCCGCGGCCGCGCCGCTATCATCCGGTGGAAGGCCCGATCGTGCGGTTGTTTACCGACATCCGCGCGATCGAGCGTGACTATTTCCGCCACACCGGCATGTTCCCGCCGCAGCATCTGGTGGCGCTGCGACGTCCGGTCTGGGAGGCGAACAAATGGATCGCCCGCAGCTTGACCGACGCGTTCATCGCCTGCAACGAGATGTTCGAGAAAGCGCAACGTTCGTTTCCCTATGCGTCGCCCTGGCTCGATGTTGAGTTGGAGGAGACCGAGGCGCTGATGGGTGCGGACTTTCATCCGTACGGATTCGAAGCCAATCGCCGTACGATCGAAGTGTTCAACGACGAGATGTTCTCGCTCGGCATCGTCAGCCGCCGCGTGTCGGCAGAGGAGTATTTCGTCGAGTTCCTGGAGGGGTAACAGATCGAAAAGGACCCTCCCCCTCCCCTTGTGGGAGGGGGTTGGGGGGATGGGTTCGTGCCGCAAGAACCCCAACCCTGATCCAGTTCGCAGCTCAACCCCTCAAATGAGAACCCTCTAATGGCGGAACGGCGCGAAGTCTGCCGCAGTGAGTTGGCCGAGTTCACTCAGCAGCATCGGCCAGCTTTTCAATCCTTCGTCCAGCGACGACAGACGGAAGAACTCGTTCGGCGCATGCACGTCTTCATCGGGCATCGCCAACCCGTACATCAACGTATGGATGCCGAGCATCTCGCGAAAAATCGCGGTGATCGGCAGCGTGCCGCCGGCGCGGACCGGGACCGCCTTGCGCCCATGCAGGTGTTCTTGCACGCGCAGCGCGGTCACCAGCAGCGGGTGGTCGTCGGGCAGCGTCGGCGCCGGCGTGCCGCCATCATGGTCACTGAATAGCAATTCCACACCCGGCGGCGTCTGCGCTTGCAGATGGTCCCGCAGGTGCCGGCGCGCTCGTTGCGGGTCCATGCCGGGCGCCAACCGCATGGTGATCTTGGCATGCGCCTCGCACGGCAAGACGGTCTTCGTGCCGGCGCCCGTGTAGCCGCCCCACATCCCGTTGACCTCGATCGTCGGTCGCAACGTTGTCAGTTCGCGGACGGTATAAGCTGGATCGCCCCACGCGGTGCCGCCGATGCTGGCATAGAACGCCGCCTCGTCGAACGGCAGCGCAGCGGTCGCGACGCGCATGGCGTTGCTGCTGGGTGTGGCGTCACCGCCGAACCCGGCGACGAGGATACGGCCTTGCCGATCGTGCAGGCCGGCGAGCAGTGCCGCCATCTCGTGCAGCGCGTTACGGACGGCGCCGCCGTAGCGGCCCGAATGTGCGTCCTTTGCAGCGGTGCGCAGCGAAAATTGCAGTCCGGCGAGACCGCGTCCGCCGACCCCAAGCGTAGGAATTGTCGTGCTGACGCGGCTGCCATCCGCCGATAGCATCGCATCGGCGGCAAGCCTGTCACGATGGCGTTCGACGATGCCGCGCAGGCTGGGGCTGCCGCTTTCTTCCTCGCCTTCGATGAACAGCTTGATGTTCACCGGACAGGCGCCGGTCACCGCGAGGAACCCGGCAATCGTCTCGATCGCTATGGTGGTGGACCCCTTCACGTCGGATGCGCCGCGCGCGTACAGGCGGCCGTCGCGCACCGTGGGTTCGAACGGCGGCGAGTTCCACAGTTCCAGTGGATCCGCCGGCTGTACGTCATAGTGGCCGTAGACGATGATCGTCGGCCTGCTGGGCGCACCCAGCCATTCGCCGAACACCGCCGGCTGACCACCGCCTTCCAGCAACTGCACGTTCTGCATGCCGATCGCCCGCAACCGCCGCACCAGGAATTCTCGCGCCGCCCGCATGGCATCGGCGAAGGCCGGATCTGTGGAGATGCTGGGCAGGCGCAGCAGCGCCTTCAATCGCTCCAGGATCGTGTCGCGTTCCGCGCTGAGATGGGCGATGACGGCGTCGGACATGGGTTCGATACTTCCCTTCAAGGGCTCCTGCCCGCGATTCGCGCAGATCAGGCTGCACAGCGTCAAGCCGGGCCGGTCGCGGTGCATGGCGTTTTGCCGCCCCGTCCGGCATAACACCAGCGCCATGCCCCAAACTCGCCTAATCCGCCTGAACGCGTTCGACATGGCCTGCGTCGGCCACATCCAGCATGGCATGTGGACCCATCCCCGCGACCGGTCGTCGGACTATACGTCGCTCGATCATTGGGTATCGCTTGCCCGCACGCTGGAGCGCGGGTTGTTCGACGGGCTGTTCCTTGCCGACGTGCTGGGCGTTTACGAGGTGTTCGAGGGAAAGCCTGACGCCTCGCTGCGTAATGCCGTGCAAATTCCACTGCTCGATCCGCTGGCTCTGGTCCCGGCAATGGCGCACGCCACCACGCATCTTGGCTTTGGCGTGACCTGCAACCTCGCCTACGAAACGCCATTCCTGTTTGCACGCCGCATGGCGACGCTGGATCATCTGACGCAGGGCCGCATCGGCTGGAACATTGTCACCGGCTATCTCGATAGCGCGGCGCGCGCCATGGGCTTCGATGCGCAGATGGAACACGACGATCGCTACGATCTGGCCGATGAATACATGCAGGTGGTTTATGCGTTATGGGAAGGCGGCTGGCGTGACGACGCGGTGATTCGTGACCGCACAGCCGGCGTCTACACCGACCCGGCGCGGGTGCGCCGCGTGCAGCATCACGGCAAGCAGTTCCGCGTCGATGCCATCCCGTTATGGGAGCCGTCGCCGCAACGCACGCCGGTCTTGTATCAAGCTGGCGCATCGGACCGGGGCCGCGTGTTCGCCGCACGCCACGCTGAGTGCATGTTCGTCAATCCAAGCACCAAGGCGAACGTGCGCCGCATCGTCGCCGACCTGCGAGCCCGTGCGGCGCCGCGTCCGATCCTGGCTTTCCTTGGCGCCACCGCCGTAGTCGGCCGCACCGAACGCGAGGCGCGCGATCTACTGGAAGAGTATCGGCGCCACGCCAGCGTCGAGGGCGCCCTGGCACACGCCGCGGCGTCGCTCGGCATCGATTTCGGCCGCTATGACATGGATGAGCCGATCGATGACGCGCCAACCCAGGCGATCCAGTCCAACGTCCAGGCAATCGAACGGGCGCTGGGCCCCGGCTGGAGCAAGCGCATGCTGATCGATCGCTTCGTGCTGGGGAGCCGGCAGTTGCCCATCGTGGGCTCACCGCAGCAGGTGGCGGACGAGCTGATCGCGTGGGTGGACGAAGGCGACGTGGACGGCTTCAACCTGGCCCGCACGGTGGTGCCGGAATGCCTGGATGCGTTCATCGACCTGGTAGTGCCGGTGTTGCAGGAACGCGGTGCGTTCAAACGCGAGTATGCGCCGGGGAGTTATCGGCAGAAGCTGTTCGGGCGCGGGGACAGGCTGCCGGATACGCACCCCGCAAACCTTGCACGTTGGTAAACCTCTCCCGCGGACGCGGGAGAGGTCGAGATGCGAAGCATCGAGGGTGAGGGTGATCGGGTCGGCACGCTCTACCTGCTTACATGCCGACCCGATCACCCTCACCCTCGGTGCTTCGCACCATCGACCTCTCCCGCTCCCGCGGGAGAGGTTAGCAAACCGGCGAGGTTTTCAAATTCCGCGACCGTTAGCGTCTCTGCGCGGCGCTCCGGTGCGATGCCCGCTGCAAGCAGCAGCGCCTCGCCGCCGATCGACTTCAATGCACCGCGCAGCATCTTGCGTCGCTGACCGAAGGCGACAGCGGTGAGCCGCTCCATCCGCGCGAACTCCTCCGAGTTTGGCTGCACCGCATGTGGGGTGAACCGCACCACGGCTGACCACACCTTGGGTGGCGGAACGAAGGCCGAGGGCGGAATCCGTTGCACGATCGCCGCATCGCAGATCCACTGTGCCAACACCGAAAGTCTGCCGTAGTCGCGACCACCGGGCGCGGCGCAAATCCGTTCCGCCACTTCCTGCTGGAACATCAGCGTCAGCCGCTCGAAAGCGTCGGCCTGGCGCAGCAGGCGCACCAGCAACGGCGATGCGATATTATACGGCAGGTTCGCCACGACCTGACGCGGCGGCGCTACCAGCGCAGCGACATCCAGCGTCAGTGCGTCGGCAGCTATGACGCGCAGCCGTCCATCGGCAGCAGCCAGTTCTTCGACCGCCACAACCGCCCGCGGATCCACTTCTATCGCGACAATGCTGGCGGCGTTTGATTCCAACAGCGCCCGGGTCAAACCGCCGGGCCCGGGTCCGATTTCGACGACGTGCCGCCCGCCAAGCTCGCCCGCCAGCCGCACAATGCGCGACGTTAAATTGGCATCGAGCAGAAAATGCTGGCCCAGAGCACGACGGGCGTCGAGACCGTGCCGCGCGATGACCTCACGCAGCGGTGGCAGCGCGATCACGCGCCGTGGTGGTCGCTGCGAATATCGATGGTTGCCTGCCGCCGCAGATCCCGCTGCAACTGGCGGGACACCAGTTCGACACGCTCCGACAGGATCTTCTGCCGCTCTTCCGCGGCGGTCATCGTTGCCAGGTTCTTCTCCTCGCGAGAACAGACGATTACAACCGCGATACCATCCGCCGCGACCAGCGGCTGGCTGGCATGGTCGAACGGCAACGTCGCCAGCAACTGACGGAACGCCGGCGGATTGACGCCTTCCAGCCGAACGTCTCCGGTATCCACCGGACGCGGCGAGTTGTTCGCCTTTGCCACCTGCTCCATTTGGGCGCAGCTATGGACGGTGGCACTGATGTTGCGGGACTTCTCCAGCGTCTGGCGCTGTTGCTCTGTTGGCTCTTGCGGATTGAGCGTTGTCGTAAACGGCAGGAAGACCTGGCGCATCGTCAGAACAGTGCCGACATCGCGGCCAACCTCGCGCTTGCCTTGCAAGGTCACGATGGAAAATCCTCCAGGCACCGGCACCGGATTGCTGATCGCACCCACCGGCATCTGTTGCACCAGCTCCGCCACCTGGGGATCGAGCTCGTTCGGCTGCACCCAGCCGAGTTCTCCGCCCTGCAACGCGGTCTGCGTCTGGCTGAACTGTGCCGCGACCACGGGGAATGCTGCGCCCTTGCGCAACTCAGCGATCACCGTCTCGGCGAAACGCTGCGCATCGGTCCGATTCGCTGGATCGTCGACCGGAATGAAAATCTCGCCGACCCGGAATTCCGGTTTGCCGACAAGCTGTTGCTCCAGCTTCTGTTGCTCCGCCACCTGGGCATCGGTCACTTGCGCCTGGTCGCCCAATTGTTGGCGCAGCACCTGCGACCAGCCGAGCTGGGTTCGAATCTGGTCGATCAGGGTACGCTGGCTCACGCCGTCAGCAGACAATTTCTGCCGCAGAGCGCCGGGCTGCATGCCATTGCGCTGCTCGATGTCGCGGATGGCCTGCACTATGTCCTTGTCCGGCACGACGATCTTGTGGCGCTGCACGTCCTGAAAGCGCAGCCGTTCGTCCACCAGTTGCCGCGTGATCTGCGGCTTCAAACGGTCCAGCACGTCGGGCGACATAGGCAGGCCGGTGGACAGCGCGAACAGCCTCGCCCGGGAGTCCACGTCGGCGTTGCTGATCACCTCGCCATTCACCACCGCGACGATGCGGCTGGTGTCCTGCGGTGCGGGCGGAGCGACCGCGGTCGCGGCAAGGACCGTTGCGGGTTGGACCGTGACGGCGAGCAGCAGCAGCGACAGCACCGCAACCGAGAGAGGCGCCAGTCGCCGCAGGTAAACGCCATGATCGTGCGGCATCGCAAACACTCCCTTGTTCATAACGCACGGTAGCCGAACTGGCCGATCGTCTTGAAGGTGAACAGCAGCAGCACCGCGGTCGAGCCGTTGTCGTTGTCGATCGAGGTATAGCGGCGATAGAACTTGAGATCTGCGATGAAACATTCGTCCTCATAGATCGCATCCGCGCCAACTGCCACCATCTGATTGGTCGTCAGGTCGCGGCGGACATAGGTATTGAAGCGGTATGGCCCCAGTTTGGACGTCGCACCAAGCGTTATTTCGTTTCTGGATTGGAAGAAACCTGGGTCGGTAGCCGGTGTCGGTGGTGGGGCAGTATCAAACAGGGTGTAGGGATCGTAGGTGGTATAAAGATAGCCGAGGTTCAGCCGGAATTGCGGCACGCCAACCGAAGCGACCGTGTCTGCCATGCGGGTGGCGAAAGTCTGGGAGTTCAGCCTGGTACGATATGTGAGATCCAGCCACGGCGCCGGGGCGAACGTCGCGCGTGCGACGATGTCGGAAACCGGGTTGTGCAGACCGGTATATTCCGGAAACAGGTTGTCCGCGCCGTCACGGTAGGACTGTCCGATCAACGCGTCGAACGTGGTGCCGCCGAGATACCAGGTACCGTGTAATGCCGCATTCAGACGTACCCCGCCTTCCAGCCGGTCGATACCGGGAAATCGGTTGAAGCCGAACAGGTTGGCATCAGTGAATTCGAAGTCGAGGCTGTCCTCGTTCGGATACTTGTCGTTCTGGCTGCTACCGGTCTGCGGGGAGACGACGAGTTGCAGAATTGGTTCGATCACCTGGGTGCCCCACGCGCCGGAATCGCGCATGAACGGCCAACGGAAATCGACCGACATTTCCGGTAGGGCACGAGCAGCGTCAATGGTGTCGTGCGTACCGTAATTCGGTTGCTCGTTGAAGTCCGACGCAGAGTAGGCAGCCGCAACGCCGTGCAGCGTGATCTTCCAAAGATCGCCGAGTTCGCCAACAAACGGCCGCTCCCAGTCCACAATCATACTGGCGCGCCGCGTATTGGTACCGTCGGTGCGCAACACGTTGAACATACCGGCATCGAGCGAAAACCGGCCGCCCCACGCGTCCGGCTGGCCAAAATAGCTGTACTGGTAGCGTGGCAATACCACAGGCAGCTCGCTGTCATTGATCGTGGTACTGAGACCCTGGTAGAATTTCGTGTCCAGGCGGGAATAAGCGCCTTCACCGAAGCCTTCGACATAAATCTGCGAGGACAGCAGGTTGGGATCCAGATTATAGCCGTTGCCGAAACGGAAGTCGCGCACGTATACGGAAGACGATGCCCGATTGATGTCGAAGCCCCAGCGCCATGTATCGTCGTAGTTGAACTGCCCCTTGGTGGCGAGCGTGCCCTGCAACGAGTCGTCCACGTAGCCGGCGGAGGTTTCCAGCAGCACGAAACCATCGTCGAAGCGGTGCCGGTATTCCAGGTTGATCTGCGGGCCCGCCCGCGATGTGATCACTGGCGTGAAGGTTGCGTCGGACTGATCGTCGATAACCAGGTAGTATGGTTGGGCAGCAAATACGCCGAGATGGCTGGAATTCCCGATCGACGGCATCAGCAGGCCGGATGCGCGCTTTACCGACGGATCGGGCGCCGAAATGTACGGAAACCATGCCACCGGCCAGCCCCACATCTCCAGCACGGCGTCATAATACTCGTCACGCTTGTTCTCGAGGTCCTGAACACCCGAAAATGCACGAAGCTGCCACAACGGCGGCTTGGTGGGATCATCCTTGCAAAGGTTGCACGCGGAATAGACCACACGTGACAGCTCGTTGATCTTGCCCGCCGTGCGCCGTACGCCGTTGGCCGCGAGTTTGCCGTTTTGCGCCATGAGGGCCCGCATGTCCTTCAGCACGCCCTCATTCATGTCCTGCGTCATTTCGGCGTAGTCCGCGAACATCACCTCGCCGTCCGGTTCCAGCAGCACGACGTGGCCGGTGGCAGCGGCGGTTCCCGTGTTGCGGTCGAACACGACCTTATCGGCTTGCAGCACGTGACCGTTCTGCCAGGCCTCGACATGACCGGTGGCGATCACCAGGTTGTTCTGCTGGTCGTACTCCACCTGGTCGGCCCCGAACGTGACCGGTTCCTTGCCGGAGGGCTGCGGACCCTTGCCAAGCCGGGTCAGCGAGCCAAGTTGCGCGTGGGCCGGAACCAACGGCAACAGCAAGAGCACCAGCAGGCAGGCGAGGAAGGCCCGCGCCATCGTCAACCGTCTTCCATATGCAGCAGCAGGGCGACCGCCAGCATTAGGCCGGATGCCGCCGGCACCCAGGCCGCGAGCAAGACCGGAAGCGCGCCGGACTGACCGAATTCCTCGGCGATCTTGGAGATCATGAACAACGAGAAGCCCGCCGCGACGCCGCCCCCGATCATGCGCGCCACGCCGCCGCGCCGCGCCGGACGCATCGAGAATCCTGCCCCGACCAACGCCATCGTGGCGCACAGCAACGGCATCGCGAGCAAGGACTGAAAGTGCAGCCGGTGGCGGATGGCGGAGAAACCAGAGCGTTGCAGGAGCGCGATGAAATCCGGCAGCGCCCAGACCGACAGCGTGTCGGGTGAAGCGAAGCTCTCCTGCACGCGTTGCACGGTCAAATCGGTCGGCAAACTGATCTGTTGTGACGGGCCAGGCACTTGGTCAGGCCGCAGGTTGCGAGCCTCAACAAGGTCCCAGCTTCCCGGATCGAGTACGGCGCGGGACGCCTCGATACGCGCCAACAGTCGGTCGTTGCCGTCCAGGCGATACACGCTGACCCCGCTTGCCGTAAGTTGTCGGCCATGCAATTCGACGCCGCGGGCGTGGATGATCGCGACGCCCTGCGGCGACAGCGCCCGATCCGATTGTCGCAGCCATAGCTGGCCACCGTCCAGTGCCAACGGTCCACCGCCGGTCCGCAGGTAGGTATTGTCCATTGTCTCGGCGCGCGCGAGCATGATCGACGACAGCGGGCTGCCGATGGTCACCGCGCCGACGCCGAGCAGCATGGCGCAGAAGGTCGGCGCGGCGAGGAACTCCCAGGCGGATACGCCTGCGGCACGCGCCACGATCAGCTCCGAGGAGCGAGTCAGCCGCCAGAAACAGATGATGCCGCCTAGCAATACGGCGAACGGCAGGATCTGCATCGAAATGTAGGGCAACCGGAGCGCCTCGATTTCCGACACCACCCCGAACGTCGCGGCCGGCTTGCTGACGGAGCGGCGCAACAGCTCCAGAAAATCGAACAAAGCGACCAGGCCCGTAAGTGCCAGCAGCATAGCGATCAGCGCAGCCACGAACTGGCGCGAAATATAGATCGACAGCGTGATTGCGGGGGTCATGGATTCAATTCGCGTGCTGCACCGGATGCCGCCAGGACGATAGCAATTGCGGTCCCAGCAACAGCCATGCACAGACGATTCCGGGTAACGCAGCCTGCGCCCACATCAGCGGGATCAGGGCATTATGACGCGCCGCAAGATTGTCGGTCGCCAGGCCGATGGCGAGCAACACGACGACGGTGCCGATGGATACAAGGGGCCGGATGAACCCGCCCTGCCGGCGGAATGTGCCGGTCAGCGTGAACAACAAGGCGACGAATGCGTAGGATATCGACGTCAGCGGGCCGGACAGGCGTTTGTACGCTTCCGCGATCCAGCGCGGACGATCGTTTTGTGAAATGTTGGCGGGCGGGTTCAGCAGCTCCGGGATCGAGGCTTCGCTGATATCGAGCAATCGCGGGCTGTCCTGGCGCGTGCTGTCGGACAGGTCCACGACATTTTCCCGGAACGTCAACAGGTCGAGCCGGCCGCTCTGGCGATCGATCTCCTCACGGCTGCCGTTGATGAGCAATACGCGTGGGCCACTTGGCCCTTCCAGCAGTCGGCCGCGCTCGGCCAGGATGGTCGCGGGCGCGTTCTTGTCGCGCTCGTCATCCACCAGGATGCCTTCCAACGTGCCGTCGGGGTCGCGCGACCGAACATACACGGTCAGACCCTCCGATATCTGCGTGAACACGCCCTCCTGCACCAGAAACGCGGCGATGCGATTGCGAATTTCCCATTGGAACTGGCGAAACGACGACAGGCTTGCCGGGACCAGCCAGAGATTGAGCCCATAGCCGCACAGCGTCGCCAGCATTGCCACAACAATCGCCGGACGAGCCAAGGCAAAGGGCGACAAGCCGGCGGCCCGCATGACCGTCAGCTCGCGATCGCCGGCGAGGCGCAGGTAGATGAACTGGACGACCACGAAGGTGGTAATCGGCAGGATCACCGCAACGAAGCTTGGAATCAGCAATCCGGTCAGCCGCAGGAAGACGCCGAACGAAAGGCCGTGGTTCACCACCAGCTCGACGAAGCGCAGCGACTGGGTCAGCCATATCAGCGCGGTTAGTCCGCTGGTCACCGCAACGAGGGCGAACAGGAGCTGACGGAAGATATAACGGTCCAGTTGATTACCGAAGATGGCGGGGTGCATGGGCCTGACTAGCACCCCTTGAAGGGTGCAGTGAAGCCGCGGCGCCCGCTGCGGTCCCGGTTGCCGTTCGACTCGGCGTGCAGCTCTTCCCGGAACCGCCCCACGAGAGCGCTCAGCGAGGCCCCAACCGATGGTCAGGAAGAACCATCCGGCATTTGGCACCGTGAACAGGGAGGTGGTGGAGGCGATGGGCCACAGCGCGGTGCAAATCGTTGCGAACAGGGCAACCTGGACAGATCGCCCTGCCGCAAGCATTCCGCTTCCAATGCGGACCAGCCAGCTTACGCAAAGGGCTGCGAACAGCAGAAGCCCGGGCAGCCCAGCGCTAGTGGCGATCTGCAGCCAATAATTGTGGGGATGGATCGTGCAGCCGTCGGGGCTGTCAACATGGGTCACCGGCAGCCATGGAATCGCGCGGAAGTAGCGTGGGTCGTTGCAATAGTCGCGGAACCCATCGAATCCGAGGCCCAACCAAGGGTGTGCCTGCACCATGACCAGCGCCCTCTGGTACAGCAATGCATATGGCGTATCCCAGAAGTCCCGCATGCGGCGGAGGAACTCCACGACGAGCGTGGCGTAAGTGACCGGCGAAAGGACCGGCATGGCAGCAATCGTTGCGGCCAGCACGATCAAGGCAATGGCGATCGGCCAGCGGAAGCGCCGCACCAAAAGGCCAGTCAGGCACAGGGAAAAAAAGAGCAGGAGCATCGGCATGCGTTGGCCGATCAAGGCCTCGGTCAGCATGGTGACAAACAGCAGTAGTGCGCCGGCCAGCCGGGCACGCAGGCTCGGTTGGCCAAAAAAGTACAGGGCCGGCGGCAGGAAGGCAGGCAGATAAAGATTCTGCAGAACGGCGCCGGCACGCGGCCCGGAAAACGGCCCGGTGAGAACGCCGCTGCCCCAGCGGGGGTAGCCGAAGATGTTCTTGCCGAACGCGTATTGCTCCCATGTTTCGAGAACAACCCAGATGGCGACGGCCAGGATGACGATCCACAATTGCCGGCGCTGCGCTTCCCGTGCCAGCACCCAATTTTCCAATGCCGCGACGAACAGGAACAGGCGACAGACGACGAGCGCTTCCTCGATGGCGCGGTGGGTGCCTGCGGCGAGCGTGCAAATTACCAGCCAAAGCCAGAACAAAAGCGCCAGGCGAGCGTGTGGCGTATTCAACCACGACCAATCTTGCAGGACGCATGCCTTGGCCAGGAACAGGATTGCGACCAGCGACAACAGGGCGTCACCGGTTGCCCTGGTGTAGAGCAGTGCGACGGGCAGGAGTAGGGTTGCAGCCAGTACCAGCCGGAATATGCGCGGATCGTCGGCGATCCGACGCCATTTGTCTGCCGGCGCAGCGTCAAGGTTGGGCGACGGCGCGGGCCGGCCTGTCACGTCAGACATGATGCTGCTCGGCCCCTCATCCGGGAAGCCGCGACGGCCGCGACACCGCGCGATGGTGCCCGTCGATCAATTCTCCTGAGCGCATGACAGTCGGCGATCCCCTCGCGAGGGCGGCTTTTTGCTCTAGGCAGGGTGGGGGCGCAACCCGGGCACGGCCGGTCCCCGGTGCCATGATCACGGACCCAGGTTATGCCGGGCTCACCACGCGGGTTAGCGTCGCGGCCAGGCGCAGCGTTGCCGGCCAGGCGCGGCAGGCGGCGGCAACGATCGGCTGCGCCGCGGGAGTACGGCAGGCAAAATGGAGCAGCGCGGCGAACCGCATGGGGATGTTGGCTTGCCGCGCGAAACTGGCGTGGTAATCGGCCGCGGTACCGCCCGCGAGCCAGGTGGATACCGCGGCAGTGGCGCTCTGTAGGGCAATGGCCATGCCGTCGCCGGCGAACGACGGGACGACGCAGGCCTGATCGCCCAGTCGGAACAGGCCGGGCGGCGCGTTGCGTTCTAAACGGTGCAGGTGGCCGTAGGGCGTACCGGCGATGGCGAGCGGCTTTTCAAGGCGCGGCCTTGCACCGACGAGACGTCGACCGAGCAGTGGCGCATCCTCGGTGAGGCTGTCAAGCAGGGCGTCCCAGCGTGCGCCGACCCGGCGGTACCGGACGGCTGGCAGCAGCAGGCACAGCACGGCGCGGTCGTGTTCCACCAGTTGCAATCCGGCATAGCCACCGCGGAGGAGCAGCAGTTCGATGCAGCCGCGCAGGGCGTCACGTTGGTCCGGTTCGAGATCGTAATACATTTTCAGCCCGATCAAACCGTTCGGGCGGGGCGGCCGGGCGAGGTTGCGCAGGTCGTGCTTGCCGGTCGCCAGAAACGCGATGTCGGCCGAAACCGGGCCGGCGGTCGCGGTCCTTGCGGTGAAACCGGACCCGGTGCGTTCCAAGCCGTGCACCGTCTGGCCGCGCAGGATGGTGGCGCCGCGTCGTGCGGCCATGTCCAGCAGCGCCTCGTCGAGACAGCGGCGGGACAGGCCCAATGCGGGGAATGGCAACGCGGTTTCGGCCGTGGTCCGGCGATGAACTAACCGGATAGTGCGTACCGGCGCAGCCCCCATGGTTGGTGGTTCGAGGCCAAGCGCATACAGCGCCGAGACCGCTGCGCCGCTGAGGAAATCGCCGCAGAGTTTGTCGGTTGGGCCGGAATTGCGCTCGATCAGCGTGACCGGGTGGCCGGCGGCAGCGATCAGCGCGGCCGCGGCGGCGCCGGCCGGACCGCCGCCGATGATCAGCGGGGGGCGGGATGGATAAGGATAAGAATAACTGCCCCTCCCCTTGTGGGAGGGGGTTGGGGGGAGGGGTCCGGTACTGCGACGGACAGCGCTTGTAAGGCCCCCTCCCGCCAACCCCCTCCCACAAGGGGAGGGGGAGTGAATTTGCCCTGATATCTAGGGGGCGCATCGCCGCGATACGTTCAGGCGGAAGGGCGCCTCGCGGGATATGCGGACGGCTTCGGCGTCGAGCCCGGCGGATTGCATCAGGCGGTGCCAATCCGCGGGCACAAAGCTGCGTGCGATGGAGACGCGCCCGTCGTAGCGCACAAAGCGGTGCCAACGGGCTGCCAGGGCGAGCAAGCCAAACCCGTAATATGGGATCCAATGCCGGTACAGGTCGGCGATGTACCAACCGCGTTCGGCATGCTGCTCCATCCAGCCGATGAAGCGAACGACATCCGCGTCGGCGAGATGGTGGGTGAATTGCGAACTCACAATAAAATCGTAGCGTTTCGCTGGATGGAATGCGAAGACGTCGCCGTGCCGCCAGGTGATCGCAAAATCCGGCGGGGTCGCCGCGCGGGCCGCGCGCAGGCTCCACGGGTTGAGGTCGATGCCGTCCAGTGTCGCATCGATGCCGCGCCGCGTGCTCCACTGGCGCACGCGGCGCAGCAGATCACCGTGACCGCAGGCGACGTCGAGCAGGGAGAATGATTGCAAGGCGGCGGTTTCTTGCTTGAGCCAGGCCAGCAACGGACGATGCGTCATCGTGACAAGATTGACGCGCGCGAGGTCGGCGAGACAGCTTGCGTAGTCGTCGTAGTCGGCGCAGTCGGTATCCATCCGCTCGGCAGCGGCACTTCGCATTGCAAGGGTCATGGGCGGTGGAACGCAAAGGTTTCCACGGTCAGACCGGGGCCGAAGGCCATCGCGAGACCCTCGCCGGTGCTGGCGGCGTCGCGCAGAATGCGCTGCAAGACGAACATCAACGTCGCCGACGACATGTTGCCGTAGTCACGCAATACGTCGCGGGAGAAATTCAGCGCATCGGGGTGTAGCCTCAGCGCCTGTTGCACGGCGTCGAGGATCGAGCGTCCGCCGGCATGCACCGCCCATAGTGAGATGTCGTTGACGGTGCGGTTGCGCAGCAGCGCCTCCCCATGTTGGGGCAGCCAGCGGCGAATGCGGCCAGGCACTTGGCCGGAAAGGTGCATGATGAAACCATGATCGCCGATATGCCAGGTGATCAGGCCGTCGGTATTGGGGATCACGGCGGCACGGAACACACCAAGAGCGAGGCCTGTCGGTTCGGCGGACACCAGACAGGCCGCCGCGCCGTCGCCGAACAGCAGGAAGCTAAGCAATTTCTCGATGCGCCAATCTTCCTGGAGATGCAGGCTGGAGAGTTCCACGTTCACCACCAGGACCTTGGCGTGCGGATCGGAGCGCACGATGTGGCTTGCCAGCTTCAATGCATTCACTGCGGCGAAGCAGCCCATGAAGCCGACGATGGTGCGCTCGACGCTGTCGCGCAGGCCGGCCTGGCGCATGATCTGAAAATCGAGTCCGGGGGCGGTGAAGCCCGTGCAGCTTGCGACGATCAGGTGGGTGATGGCGTCGCGATTGCGTGTTATGTCGAGCGCGGCGATGGCCTGGCCGGCGAGCGCGAGGGCAGCGGGTTCGTAACGCGCCATGCGTGCGGCCGTGGTTGGGAAACCACCGCGGCGATAGAACGCCTCGCTGTCAAGAATGTGATCGCGCGGCTTCGGGCCGGGAGCGAAGATGGCATAGCGGTGCTCGATGTCGGCCAGCGCGACCATGCGGTCGAACAACGCGACGGTGCGTTCGTCCACCGCCGTGGTGCGGCCGAAGTCGATGAATTCGGCATGGATGTCGTGCGGCGGCACCGCGGTGCCGATGCGATTGAGCCAGGCTTGGGTCACCGCGGTCTTTCATCAAGGGTTTAGTGATAAGACGCCGGAAACGGCCAGTTTGTTCCCTCTGGCGTGAACGTGGGAGAGGCTCTCAGTTGACGATAAGGTTTGACCGGTCAACGAACGCTGCAACGTGCCGGCATGGATGGCCGGGTGATCCCCGGGTCAAGTGCCCGGGGACTTCGGACCGGCCATGACGATGAACGCTCGGGTGCGCGGTCAACGAAGCGTTGTTGGTGCAGAGAATCACCTGGGAAGAACTTTGCCGGGGTTCAGAATGCCTTGCGGATCCAGCGCCGCCTTGATCCGCTGCATCATTGCCAGTTCCGCGCCGCCGCGCCAGTCCGGCATCATGTATGGCTTGAGCTTGCCGATCCCATGCTCTGCGGAAAAGCTGCCGTCGAACGCGCGCACGACCTCGTTCACCGTGTCCATGATCGCGTGGTCCTGCGCCAGGAACCAGGCGGGATCGGCGCCTTCGGGCTGTTCGAGATTGAAATGGATGTTGCCGTCGCCCATGTGGCCGAACGGCACCGCGCGAATGCCGGGCATCAGCCGCACACACGCCTCGGTGGCGCGTTGGATGAACTCCGGCACCTTCGATACCGGCACCGAAACATCGTTCTTGACGCTGGCGCCTTCCCGCTTCTGCGCTTCGGAGTGTTCCTCGCGCAGCCGCCAGATCGCGGCGCGCTGCGCCTCGGATTCGGCGATCGCGGCGTCGGTTATGACCGCGTCGGCCAGTGCATCTTCCAGCACGTGTTCGAGGGCGCCGCGCAGGCCCGCGCCTTCGCGCGGCGTCGCCAGTTCCACCAGCACGTAGAACGGCGCCGGCTCGGACAGCGGCAGCGTTGCGTTGTCAATGTGATTCAGGACGAACGCGGTGCCCAGGCCGGACATCAACTCGAAGGCGCTGATCGCCGCCGCGTCGTGCGCCTGGAAGCGGGCGAACAGATCCAGCGCCTCCGCCGGCGAGGGAACGGCGCAGAACGCCACCGCGGTTTCGCGCGGGCGCGGGGCCAGTTTCAAGACGGCAGCGGTGATGATGCCGAGCGTGCCCTCCGACCCCACGAACAACTGGCGCAGGCAGTAGCCGGTGTTGTCCTTGCGCAGCCGGCGCAGGCCGTTCCAGATGGTGCCGTCCGCCAGCACGACTTCGAGCCCGAGCACGAGGTCGCGGGCATTGCCGTAGCGCACGGTGTTGTTGCCGCCAGCATTGGCGGCGAGCACGCCGCCGATCTGCGCCGAGCCCTCCGACGAGATGGACAGGGGCAACAGACAGCCGGCATCGGCGGCGGCGAGTTGCGCGGCTTTCAGGGTCACGCCGGCCTCGATGGTCATGGTCAGGTCCACCGGATCGATGACGCGCACCCGGTTCAGGCGGGCGGTGCTGAGCACGAGTTCGCTGCCGTCGGCGGCCGGGACGGCGCCGCCGACCATGGAGGTGTTTCCCCCCTGCGGCACGATCGGCACGCCGGCCTCGGCGCAAAGGCGCACGACCGCGGCGGTTTCCTGTGTGGTGGCGGGGCGGATGACGGCCTGGGTGCGGCCCTGGTAGAGGCGGCGCCAATCCTCGCTGTAGGCGGCGGTGTCGGAAGGTTCGGTCAGCAGGCCATGATCGCCGACGACGGCGCGGATCAGAGGCAGCAAGGGGGCAATGGCATGCATTTCGGGTCCTTCCGGGGGAAGCAGTACACCTCTCCCGCGCTTCGCGGGAGAGGTCGATGGTGCGAAGCACCGAGGGTGAGGGTGATCGGGCCGCACGTAAGCAGGTAGAGCGGGGCTACCCGATCACCCTCACCCTCGGCGCAAGGGCGCCTCGACCTCTCCCGCTCCCGCCGGAGAGGTTTGCTACGCCGAGCGGGAGAGGTGGACTGGCGATGGCGCGGTTACGAGAGCCGGGATAGGCTGGCGCCCAATAGAACACGAGCAGGAGGATGCCGGATGTCCGCGACCACCCAGACCAGCACCGACGTATTCGAGATCATGCAGACCACGCGTTCGATGCGGCGGCTGAAGCCGGACCCGGTGCCGGATGATCTGATCCGCAAGATCCTCGAGGCCGGCGCCTGTGCCGCCAACGGCGGCAACACGCAGAAATGGCGCTTCCTGGTGGTGAAGGACCCGGCGATCAAAAAGGCCGTCGCGGCCTGGTACAAGAAAGCGTTCGACGAGGTGGTCGGGCCGCGCTACGCCAGCAGCGCTCCGCCGCCGGGGGTGACGGCGGAACGCTACCAGCGCCAGCACGGCGCAGTGCAATACCTGACCGACCATTTCCACGAGGCGCCGGTGTGGATCGTCGCCTGCCTGGAAGACGGGCCGAACCCGGGACGCGGCGCCGGGGCGTCGATCTATCCTGCGGTGCAGAACATGATCCTGGCGATCCGCGCGCTGGGGCTGGGCACCACTCTGACGACGCGGCACCTGCTGCACGAGAAGGAAGCCGAGGCGGCGCTCGGGCTGCCGCCGGGCGTGCATTCGTATGCGATCTTGCCGGTGGGATATCCGATGGGGAAGTTCGGGCCGGTCGGGCGCGGGCCGCTGGCGGACATCGTCTTCCAGGACAAGTGGGGCGAGCCGTATCCGGCGGTTTCGTAGCAGGGGTGCGTCATGCCACGCATTGCCCCTATCACCGGGAAGGCCGACGTCGCGCCGGAATACCACGCCGTCGTCGATCAGGTGCTGGAGGTGTTCGGCAGCGTCCGCGGGCCGTTCAGCATCCTGCTGCACAGCCCGAAACTGGCCGAGCGCCTATTGAAGCTGGTCACCTTCAACCGAGAGGAGAGCGTGGTGCCGGCGGCACTGCGCTCGCTCGCGATTTTGGCGGCGGTGCGGGAGAAGGAGGCAGCGTATGTCTGGGCGGCGCAGGTCGGTCAGGCTCGGCGGGCGGGTGTGCCGGAGGCGGTGATCGACCTGCTGCGGGCGAAGGGCGATCCGTCCGGGCTGCCGGCGGAACAGCGAGATATCATCGTGTATACGCGGCAATTGATGCGGACGAATCGCGCGGATCAGGCGGTGTTTGATGCGCTGCGGGAGCGGTTCGGGGTGCAGTGGCTGGTGGAGCTGACGGCGGCGGCGAATTACTTCGCGTTCCTGTCGGGCATGACGAACGCGTTCGAGGTGCCGGCGCTGGAGGGTGGGGACAAGCTGCCTGTAACTTAACCTCTCCCGCGTCGCGGGAGAGGTCGCCGAGCGAAGCCGGCGGGTGAGGGTGATTGGGTCGCCCCGCTCGACCTGCTACGTGCCGACCCGATCACCCTCACCCTCGGTGCTTCGCACCATCGACCTCTCCCGCGCGTAGCGCGGGAGAGGTTAATAAAGCCGCCTCCACCCCGAACTCGCCGGGCAGCGCCCCCCTGGGGAACAGCCGCGTCACGTGACCCATCTTGCGGCCCGGACGCGCTTCGGTCTTGCCGTAGAGATGCGGGATCAGGCCCGGCGTCGCCAGAATGCCCGGCCACAGCGCCATCCCCTCCGGCCCCACCAAGTTACGCATCACCGCGTCGGAGTGCCGCACCGCCGGCGGCAACGGTAGCCCGGCGATCGAGCGGATATGCAGTTCGAACTGGCTCGCCGGACAGGCATCGAGCGTCCAATGGCCGGAGTTGTGCGGGCGCGGCGCGATCTCGTTCACCAGCACCCGGCCGGTGGCGTCCACAAACATCTCGACCGCCAGCAACCCTACCAGGTTCAACGCCTCCGCCACCCGGCGGGCAATCGCCTGCGCTGCCTCCGCGATCTCGTTGGCAATGCGCGCCGGGGCGAGCGTCACGTCCAGGATGTGCGCGCGATGGCGGTTCTCCACGGTGTCGAACGCCGACATCGAGCCATCCGCGCCGCGGGCAATCACCACGCTGATCTCGCAGGCAAAGTCGATGAACCCTTCGAGCACCAGCGGCTTCGGTTCCAGCGCGGCGAACGCAGGCGCCAGGTCCGACACGTCACGCAACGTGCGCTGGCCCTTGCCGTCGTAGCCAAGCCGCGTCGTTTTCAGCACCGCCGGCAGCCCCAACTCCGCTGCAGCGGTGTGCAGGTCCTCCAGGCTGGTCACCTCACGCCACGGAGCAGTCCGGACACCGGCACTGTTGAGGAAGGACTTTTCCGCCACCCGATCCTGGCTGATCCGCAGCACCGACGGCGCCGGGCGCACTGGCTTCAGCGAGTCCAGCAGGTCCAGGCCCTCGGCGCTGACGTTCTCGAACTCGAAGCTGATCACATCCACCGCGGCGGCAAATGCGCGCAGCGGACCAGGCTCGGCGTAGTCGCTGATGGTCACTGCATGGGCCACCTGGGCGGCCGGGCTGTTCACCTCGCGCGTCAGGATATGGCAGCGGTAGCCGAGCCGGGCCGCTGCCATCGCCGACATCCGGCCAAGCTGCCCGCCGCCAACCAGGCCGATCGTGGCATTGGGCGGCAGAGGAAAGGTCATGCCGGGTCGTGCGGCTCGGTCGCCACAGCAGCGGTCTGTTCGGCGCGCAGCGCAGCCAGGCGCTCCGCCAGCGCCGCATCGCCCAGAGCCAGAATGGCGGCGGCCAGCAAGCCGGCGTTCACCGCGCCGGCCCGGCCGATCGCCAGGGTGCCCACCGGCACGCCGGCCGGCATCTGCACGATCGACAGCAGCGAATCCATCCCGCTCAGCGCGTGCGACTCGACCGGAACGCCGAGCACCGGCAGCGCAGTCCACGCCGCACACATGCCGGGCAGATGCGCTGCTCCCCCGGCACCGGCGATGATCACTCGTAGTCCGCGCTGCTGCGCCCCACTGGCATACTCGCGCAAACGATCCGGGGTGCGGTGAGCCGAGACGATGCGCGTCTCATACAAAACGGCCAAGCGATCCAGAGTTTCGGCGGCGTGACGCAGCGTCGTCCAGTCGGACTGGCTGCCCATGATGATCCCGACCAGCGGCGCTGTCATGGGGCGGCCGGGAGCGATCGGGTGAGCGACGCAAGGCCAGGGCAGAGCCCTGGCCTTGTTTCGCTCACCCGATAACCTCGCCCGCCCATGTCAGGCGATGCTGTCCGGGATCAGCCGGCTTTCCAGCCAGGCGATCTCGTCCTTCAACATCAGCTTGCGTTTTTTCAGCCGTTGCAGGTGCAGTTGATCGGCCGCGCCCTGGTCAGCCAGCCGCGCGATCACCGTGTCCAGGTCGCGATGCTCGCTGCGCAGCTCGTGCAGCTTGCGGAGCAGCGAGTCACGGTCGGTCAACATGGGGCGTGAATAGCACGGAAAGAGGCAACAAACCCAGGGGCACGGGCGAAGTTCCATCTGGCGGGCGATGTGGCATTGGCGTTACATTGCCCCGCCGCGGCTGCCGTAGCGGCCGCGGGCGTTTCACCGGGACGAAGCGGAGGAACTCTGATCATGAGCCAGCAGGCCCGTCTGGAAGCTCTCAAGGAGAAGCACACGGCGCTCGAAGCCCGAATTCTGGACGAGGACCAGCGACCCCGACCTGACCCAGAAACCCTAACCCGATTGAAGATCGAGAAGCTGCACGTCAAGGAAGAGATGGAACGGCTCCGCGCACAAGCGGCCTGACCATCGCCCATTGCGGCCGGCGTGCCTCTGGGCATCGCCGGCCTACGCGGCCTCCTCCGCCTCCTGGGGCGGAGGCGGTGGCGGTACCGCGCGACCCTCGCGCTCCAGGCGCTCGTTCGCCTGGGCCACGGCCGCATTCAGGTCGGTCTGGCTGCACAGGCCCAGGATCACCGGATCGCGCGGCTTGATGTTGGCGCTGTTCCAGTGGGAGCGCTCGCGCACCTTCTGGATGGTCTCCTTGGTGGTGCCGAGCAATTTCCCGACCTGCGCTTCGGTCAACTGCGGGTAGCTGCGCAGCAGGAAGGCGATCGCGTCCGGCCGGTCGTTGCGCTTGGCCACCGGGGTGTAGCGCGAGCCGCGCAGGCGCTTCGGCAGCGGCAGCGCGGTGTGGGCGAGCTTCAGGCGGAGGGCGGGGTCGGCCTCGCAGCGGCGGATCTCCTCGGCGGTGACCTGGGCGTTGGCAACCGGGTCGTAGCCGACGATGCCCTGCGCCACTTCGCCGTCGGCGATCGCCTGCACCTCGAGCGGGTGCATGCCGCAGAAATCGGCGATCTGGGTGAAGGTCAGGGCGGTCTTCTCGATGAGCCACACGGCGGTGGCCTTGGGCATCAGCGGGGTGGGCATGGCATTTCACTTTCAGGGCCGCTGCGCGGCGGGGCACTTTCCGGGCCGCCGCGCGGCGGGCGCATCGACCGGACGGGGGAGCGCCGCAGACGCGGCCAGTGTGAGGATATGACAAGCGGCCTGGGGTGGGTCAAGGGAGTTGCATCCGCTATAATAGGCCAGTCGGACAGGGGGAGGCGCGCCATGGCAAGAGACGACGACAACCCGTGGGAGGCCCCGCCGCGCAAGCGCGTACGGCTGGAAAAGCTGCTGCTCGACACCCTCGGGATCGAGGAATTGCGCGAGTACATCGGCGAATTGCGCGAGGAGATCGCCCGGGTGGAGGCGGATATCGAGCGCAAGCAGGGCCATCGCAGCGCCGCGGACGCGTTCTTCAAGCGCCCGTAAAGCGCAGACCCCGGACTGTCACCCGACAAAGTCCGCCAGCGCGATCGCCTGGATGCCGGTCGGAGCTTCGGCGGCCAACTTCCGCAGCAGCCGGCCATCGGCGGTGACAAACGGGTTGCCCGACGCCTGCGCGAGGCCAAGATACATGCAGTCGTAGGCAGGATGGTCCAGGCGTATTGCCAGCCCCACCGTCCGATCCATCAACGCCCGCGCGGGCACGAGCTCGACATCCGCGCGCACCAGCAAACGGGCGCAGACCACCGCCTCGTCCGCCGTGAGTTCGTCCCGGTGCACCTTCTTCCAAAGGATGTTGGCGCATTCCGCCAGCAGAAGATCGGGCGCCGACAAAGTATGGCGCCGCAGAGCGAGCGCCTGGCTCGTACCCTGCTCGTCGATCAGCCACTTGATCGCGACGCTGGCATCGATGACGTATGCGCTCACGGAGCGTGTGCCCTAACGCTCGTCCCGGCCTTCGCGCATCAGTGTCTCGGCGGGCGTGTGCTGGCGGCCCGCCGTCAGGGTGCGCAATTCCGCCGCCAGCGCGTCGAAACCAGGCTCTTCCTCGCCGGCCAGGGTCTGGCGCAGGATTTCCCGCACTTCAGCCTCGGCTGAGCGGCCGTGGCGCGCAGCACGGCGCTTCAGGCGATCGATCAGCGTCGTATCGAGGTTGCGAATGCTCAGGCTGGCGGGCATATTACGCTCACTGCTAGCGGTGCCAGCATCGATAGCATACTGCAGGCGCCCGGAGCAAACGCAAGCAGGCGCCCCAACGAAAAAGGGGCCGGAAAACCGGCCCCTCGTTCCGTCCTAAGCCGGGTTCGGGTTACGCCGCCTTGGCGGATGTCCCCGAGTTGTTGGCAATCGCCGTCGGAGCAGAGGTGCCGCCAATGGCGATCTTACGCGGCTTCAGCGCCTCGGGCACGACGCGCTTCAGGCCGACATGCAACAGGCCGTTCTTCAGGTCGGCACCATCGACCACGATGTGGTCGGCGAGCACGAACCGGCGCTCGAACGCACGTCCGGCGATGCCGCGATACAGCACCTCGCCCTTGGTGCTCTCGCCGTTGACGCGGCCGGAGACCACCAGGGTGTTCTCCTTGACCGTCAGGTCGAGTTCATCGGGGCTGAAGCCGGCCACCGCCATCGTCAGGCAGTAGGTGTCGTCGCCGGTCTTCTCGATGTTGTAAGGCGGATAGCTGGGCGCCTCGGCGCTGGAAACGGCTGTGTCCATGAGACGAGCCAGACGGTCGAAACCGATGGCGGTACGGAACAGTGGTGCGAAATCATACGTCGTCATACTAAACCTCCTGCGGTAGCAAGGTTCTCATTCGGACCGCCCGATCGGGCCAGTCCTGCTCACGTCCCCGGAACCCCATCAGGGCGTTCCGGACAGCACCGACATAGGCAACGGCGCAGGGGGGTTCAAGAGTTTTTCGTGCGGCGGCAGGGCAAAGAAAGGCGGTCAAAATTCGCGGCGCGGAGGGGTCCAAGCGCAACGCTTTGCTGCCCACACTGACTGGACAGACGCCGGCCCCACCCCGTCATTGCGAGGCGCGGAGCGGTCCCCGGGTCAAGTGCCCGGGGACCGCTCCGCGCCTCGCAATGACACAGGCTCTCAGTGATTCCGGAAACTCCAAAAATGCTCTAACGTGCCGCATGCCCGATTCGACGTTCGATACCCTCCCGCTGTTCCAGCACTTGCACGATCAGGCCGCGTTCGCCGACGCTGGAGAGGGTCCCGATTTCGACACTCTCGTCCAGGACTTTTGCCAGTTCGGCGCGGCAACGACGGAGTCTCGCGAAGGACCCGTCCGGTATTTGGTCAACGAGTTCTGGACATCCGGTCAGCGGCAGGCTCATTCCCTGCATGAGGTCAGCTACCGGGCCTGCTTCAAGCCGCAGCTTCCCGAGTTCTTCATCGATCGGCTCACCGCACCGGGCGACGCAGTCTACGATCCGTTCATGGGGCGCGGGACCACGCCCGTTCAGGCGGCGTTAATGGGCCGCCGGCCGATCGGCAACGATGTCAACCCGTTGAGCGCCCTGTTGAGCCGCCCTCGATTGGCGCCGCCGGCCCTGACCGACGTCGCACGAAGGTTGGATCGGATCGACTGGGATGCGGGAACGATCGACGATCCGGAGTTGCTGGCATTCTATAGCCTGCGGACGTTGCGTCACATCTGCGCATTGCGCGATTGGCTGATCGAACGAACGCCATTGGACGGCGCGCCGGACCCGGTGGACGACTGGATCCGGATGGTGGCGATCAACCGCCTGACCGGCCATTCGCCCGGCTTCTTCTCGGTCTACACGCTGCCGCCCAATCAGGCGGTGTCAGCGCAGTCGCAGCGCAAGATCAATGAGCGGCGGGGACAGACGCCACCGGATCGCGACGTGAAAAAGCTGATCCTGAAAAAGAGCGCGTCGTTGCTGAGCGACGGGCCGATGACGCCACATCCGCCGGCGCTGCTCACCACCGGCGCAGCGCAATCCACGCCGGCAATCGCCACCGGTTCGGTTCAGTTGGTGGTCACGTCGCCACCGTTCCTGAACATCGTGCAATACGCCGACGACAACTGGCTGCGAAGCTGGTTCGCCGGCATCGACACAGGGACCGTCGCTATCGCGCAGCACCGCACCGAGGCGGGCTGGCAAGGCATGGTGCGGGACGTGCTGACCGAACTGGCTCGGGTTGTCCGGCCTGGCGGACATGTGGCATTCGAAGTAGGGGAGGTTCGCAACGGCAAGGTGCTGCTTGAACGGCTGGTGTGGGACGCCGCGGAAGGGCTGCCGTTCGATCGCCTGTTCGTCATGGTGAACCAGCAGGAATTCACCAAGACGGCAAATTGCTGGGGCGTGCGGAATAATTCGAAGGGCACCAACACGAATAGGATCGTGGTGCTGCGCCGGCATGAGCGGTGCCCCGAACCTTCCACGCTATAGTGTTGCGATCCTCACGCTTCGACTCCAGCGGGTGTCAGTCCGCAAGTAGATGCACCACGAAGACACAAAGGCACGAAGAACTGAATCTTCGTGCCTTTGTGGTGATTCTGCTTGCGGACTGACACACCGCGCTGGCGTTCGAGCTGCCGCAGGAGCGACACCAAAGCATCAGGATCAGTAAAACCAGACGCCGCAACACCAATCCTTGCCGCGGTCCTACCCTTGCTTCAGCCCGAGCCCGGCAAACTTCTTGTTGAACTTCGCCACCTGGCCGCCGGAATCGATAATCCGGTGCTGGCCGGTCCAGGCTGGGTGCGACTTCGGATCGATGTCCAGCCGCAGCGTGTCGCCGGCCTTGCCGTAGCAGGAGCGCGTCTTGAACTGCGTCCCGTCCGTCATGATGACGTTGATCTCGTGGTATTCGGGGTGGATGCCCGGCTTCATCGGCGTGGTCCCTTGCCTGGCGCTGCCGATACCGACCGGCGGCGCAAGGGCGGGCATATAACCTCGGTTGCGTCCAAACGCCAGAGGCATCAACCGCGCGCCGCGCCGCGCCGCTGCCAAGCCTCCACCAAAAGGCACAGGATCTCGAACAGCAGCGATGCGCCGTTGAACGCCGTCAGCCCACCCACGTCGAACGGCGGCGACACCTCCACCAGGTCGCCGCCGACGAAATCGATGCCGCGCAGGCCGCGGAGCAGTCGGAGGGCTTCCAGGGCGGTGATGCCGCCGGCTTCGGGAGTGCCGGTGCCTGGCGCGTGCGAGGGATCGAGGCTGTCGATATCGAACGACAGATAGACCGGACCACGGCCCACCACCCGCCGCGCCTCCTCTGCGGCGAAGCGCCAGCCGTGGTCGGCGAACTCGTCCATCGGCAGCACCCGCATGCCGCTGCGCGTGCTGAACCCCCACATGTCCGGATCGTTGACGGTGCCGCGGATGCCGATCTGGATGACCCGTGTGGGGTCCAGCAGCCCCTCCTCGACCGCACGGCGAAACGGGGCGCCGTGGTGGAAGCGCGAGCCCATGTAGTCGTCGCCGGTATCGCAATGGGCGTCGATGTGCACCATGCCGACCGGCCGCCCGCCGCCCACGGCGCGGAGGATCGGCAGGCTGATCGAGTGGTCGCCGCCGACCGACAGCGGCACCACGCCGGCGCCAACCACCGTCCGATAGAACGCCGCGATCTCCTCCAGCGCGCCTTCCAAGGCGTACGGTTGCTCTAGCCAGCAGTCGCCGAGGTCGCGCACCCGCGCCGAGGCGAAGGGCGTCGCGCCCGTAGCCCCGTTGATCCGCCGCAGCAGCGTGGATTGCTCGCGCACCGCGCGCGGGCCATGGCGGGTGCCCGAGCGATTGGTCACACCGCCATCGAACGGCACGCCGATCAAGCCGATATCGGTGTCGGTCAGGTCCTGGCTGGGGGACGCGCGGAAGAAGCTGGCGATGCCGCTATAGCGCGGCCGGGCCTGGGGATCGGCCAGGTCGTCATAGCGTACGGGTGGCTTGAGGTTTTCCATGGCGACTCCGCGGCGCGACAGGCTTCCTCCTATGGGGGCAGTCGGCATCCGGCCGCAACCGAGATTGACGCCCCCGGGCCCGGCCCCTATAAGCCGCCGCCTGCGACGAACCGCCCGCCCCGGCGCGGCGGTGCCCGCATGCATTGCCCCGACCGGAGAACAGCCTCGTGAAGCGCACCTATCAACCGTCGAAGCTGGTCCGCAAGCGCCGGCACGGATTCCGCGCCCGCATGGCGACTGTCGGCGGCCGCAAGGTGCTGGCCAATCGCCGCGCCAAGGGCCGTAAGCGCCTGTCCGCCTGAGTTCCGGCGGGCCAAACCATCTCGGCCCCCGGCCAGGAGGAGGCCGCACCCCATGCTGCCCAACCCTGTGCCGACCGACCCTTCTCCGCCACGCCCCGGCCGCCTGACCCGCCGCGCCGAGTTCCTGCACGTTGCCGCCAAAGGCCGCCGGGCGCCGATGCCGGGATTGGTGCTGCAAGCTCTGAAGCGCGGCGATAACGCTCCCGCCCGGCTGGGCTTTACCGTCACCAAGAAGGTCGGCAACGCCGTGATCCGCAACCGCACCCGCCGCCGGTTGAAAGAAGCCGCGCGTCTGCTGCTGCGGGACCAACCGCTGGCCGGAGCCGACCTGGTGCTGGTCGGCCGCGACACCACCAGGTCGCGCGATTTTGCCGCCCTGCGGGAAGATCTGCGGCGCGCGCTGGCCAAGGTTGGCGTGCTGTGACACCGGCCGCCCATCTGGCCGTCGGCGCCGTGCGCGCCTATCAGTGGACGATCCGGCCGGTGATCGGCGCCAATTGCCGCTTCTGGCCGAGTTGCAGCGACTATGCGATCGAGGCATTCCGCGCGCATGGCGCGGTCCGCGGCAGTGGCCTGGCGGCACGGCGCATCCTGCGCTGCAACCCATGGTGCGACGGCGGCTACGATCCGGTACCGCCAGCCGCTCCACACGGCGATAACACGAGGGTTTGATGGACCAGAAGCGCCTCATGCTGGCAATCGCGGTATCGATCGCGATCTTGCTCGGCTTCCAGTTCCTGGTCTCGCCGCATCTGCCGCACCCGCCGGCACCGCCGCCCGTGAGTGTGGCCAGCAACCAGGCGACGCCCGGCAAGAGCGCGACCACCCCGGAGGAGGGCTCGCCCGGCATAGGCGGCCAGACATCCCAGCCGACGGTGCCGGAAAACGTGCCGCGCCTGAAGATCGCCGCACCGCGGCTGCGAGGCTCGGTCAGCCTGGTCGGCGCCCGCATCGACGACCTGATCCTGACTGACTACCACGAGACGCAGGATCCGAATTCGCCGGATGTCCAACTGCTGGAGCCGCTGTCGGGCAAGCAACCCTATTACGTGCAGTATGGCTGGACGCCGGCCGCGGGCGAACAGGTCAAGGTTCCCGGACAGGACACGCTGTGGACGGCGTCGGCCGACACGCTCAGCGCGGGGCATCCGGTGACGCTGTCCTGGGACAACGGCCAGGGGCTGACCTTCGCGCTGCAACTTTCGGTCGATGACGACTACATGTTCAGCGTGCAGCAGTCGGTGAAGAACAGCACCGGAGCGCCGGTGAAGCTGTTTCCCTGGGCGCGCGTGCGGCGCGACTACACGCCGGAGGTCGCGGGCTACTACATATTGTTCGAGGGCTTGCTCAGCGTCGTGGATGGCACGCTGCACGAGACCACCTATGCCAACACCAAGTCCGAGGGCGACAAGAAGAACGGCGTTGCCTATGACGCGTCGGCGACCGGCGGCTGGGCCGGCATTACCGACAAGTACTGGCTTGCCGCCATGGTCCCTGACCAATCGGTGCCGCAGAAGCTGACCTACCTGCATATCGCCGACAATGGCGACCGCTACCAGGTCGGGTACATCGCGCAGGATGCCACGATCGTTGCGCCTGATTCGACCACCACCCTGCCGTCGCATCTGTTCGCCGGCGCCAAGATCGTGCGCCTGCTCGACCGCTACGAGGCGGAATACCACATTCCGAATTTCGACAAGGCGGTGGATTTCGGCTGGTTCTATCTGATCACCAAGCCGATCTTCTATTGCCTGGACTGGCTGAACGGCATCCTCGGTAATTTCGGCCTGGCGATTCTGGCGTTCACGCTGGGTGTCAAGATCCTGTTTTTTCCGCTGGCCAACTATTCGTACCGCTCGATGAGCAAGATGAAATTGCTCGGGCCGAAGATGCAGGCGCTGCGCGAACGCCTGAAGGACGATCCGTCGAAGATGCAGTCGGAAATGATGGCGATGTACCGGGCAGAGAAGGTGAACCCGGCGTCGGGCTGCTTGCCGATGGTGGTGCAGATTCCGGTGTTCTTCTCGCTCTACAAGGTGATCTTCACCACGATCGAGATGCGCCAGGCGCCGTTCTATGGCTGGATCCACGATCTGTCGCAGCCGGATCCGACCAACATCTTCAACGTGTTCGGGCTGATCCCGTTCGATCCGGCGACCATCTCGCCCTATCTGCACCTGGGACTGTGGCCGCTGATCATGGGCTTCACGATGTTCCTGCAACAGAAGCTCAACCCGCCGCCGCCCGACCCGGTGCAGGCGCGCATGTTCCAGTTCATGCCGATCATTTTCACGTTCATGCTGGCTCGGTTTCCGGCGGGACTGGTGATCTACTGGACGTGGAACAACCTGCTGTCGGTGGCCCAGCAATGGTTCATCATGCGCCGCACCCGGCTGGCGCGGCCCGGGCTGGCACGCACCTGACCACGACTTTGCAGCCTGGCGGTGACGCGGAGGCGGCCGACGCCGCGCTGGCGTTGGAAGCCGGGCGCGTGCTGTTCGCCGGTGAGTGCCGCTTTGTGCAGGCCGCGCAGGCGTTGGATCATTTGCCGCCGCCGGCCGGGCCCGAGGTTGCGTTCGCCGGGCGCTCGAACGTGGGGAAATCGTCGCTGCTGAATGCGCTGACCGGGCGGCATGCGCTGGCTCGAGTGTCCGCCGCGCCCGGCCGCACGCGGCAACTGAACTTTTTCGATGTTGCCGGGCGGCTGACGCTGGTGGACATGCCAGGCTACGGCTATGCGCGCGCACCGAAGGACGTGAAGGCCGACTGGCAGGGGCTGATGTTCGACTTCCTGCGCGGTCGCCCGACCTTGCGCCGCGTGATGCTGCTGCTGGACGCGCGCATCGAGCTCAAGCCGATCGATACCTCGGTGCTGAAATTGCTCGATCGCGCCGCGGTGGCGTTCCAGATCGTGCTGACCAAGATAGATTCGATGAAACCGGGCGCGCTGGCGCGCAAAATCGAGGAGACAGCGCGGCTGGCGCGGGCCCATCCGGCGGCGCATCCGGACGTGCTGCCGACCAGTAGCGAGACGGGCGCGGGCATCGCCGAGTTGCGGGCGGCTTTAGCGGGCCTGGCAACATAGTGCTGCGTGTAAGTCCGCAAGCAGATTCACCACAAAGTTAGCCAGCGGCCGCGGCCGCATCCCCATGGCTCGAAATCGCTCGCGCGGGAGGCAGGCCGCTCGGTTCGGGCTATTTCCATGGTAGACACAAAGGCACGAAGTTCATGCTATCTTCGTGCCTTCGTGTCTTTGTGGTGAATCTGCTTGCGGACTGACACGCAGCGAAGGCCTTTCAAGTGTGACCCACGCGGCCCGCGCATTGAACTCTCCGCACCCAAGCCATAAGCTTCCCCGCACGAGCGAGGGAAGGAAGCGCGCCAATGCTTTCCATGGCGGGAAAGGTCACGATCGTCACCGGCGCGGGGTCGGTCGGTCCCGGCTGGGGCAACGGCAAAGCGACCGCGACGCTGCTGGCACGCCAGGGCGCATCGGTGTTCCTGGTGGACATCAACCAAACGGCCGTTGACGAAACCCGCGGCATCATCGAATCCGAAGGCGGCACCTGTGCGGTGCACTGCTGCGACATGGTGCAATCGGCCGACGTGGCGACGATGGTGCAGGCCTGCCTGGCGCGGTTTCAGCGGATCGATGTGCTGGTCAACAATGTCGGCGGCTCCGCGCCCGGCGATCCGGTGACGATGACCGAGGAAGTCTGGGACCGGCAGATCGACTTCAACCTCAAAACCGCGTTCCTCGGCTGCAAATACGCCATTCCGGTGATGCTTCGGCAGGGCAAGGGAGCGATCGTCAACATCGCCTCGGTGGCCGGACTGCGCAACGACTTCGGCTCGGGCCGATCGCATGTCGGCTATAGCGCGTCGAAGGCGGGCGTGATCCAGCTTTCCCGATCGACCGCCGGCACCTATGCCAAGCAGGGCATTCGCGTGAACACCGTGGTGCCGGGACTGATGCACACGCCGCTGGTGGAGACCCGGCTGGCGAAGACGGTCGGCAACAACGACCTCGCAGCACTGATCGAAGCGCGTCATAAGGCGGTGCCGATGGGCCGCATGGGCGATGCATGGGACGTGGCGCATGCCGTGCTGTTCCTGGCCTCGGACGAAGCGCACTATATCACCGCGACTGAAATCATCGTCGACGGCGGCTTGACCGCTGCGATGCCGTAATCTCGCAATACGGGAGAAAAACCGATGGCCAACGAAGGACGCCTGCCGGCGATTCCGGCAGATCAACTGACGCCGGAACAGAAGCAGGTGCTGGACGCGATCCAGTCGGGGCCGCGTGGCGCCGGCTTGCGCGGGCCGTTCCATGCGCTGCTGCGCAGTCCGGAACTGTGCGACCTGGTGCAGCGCGTGGGTGCTTACGTGCGTTACAGCACGTCTCTACCGGGCAAGCTGAACGAGTTGGCGATCTGCATGGCCGGCCGCAAATGGACCGCGCAGTACGAGTTCTATGCGCACCGGCGGCTCGCCATCCAGGCAGGCCTGAAGCCGGAGATCGCCGACGCGGTTGCCAATGGCACACGCCCCGCCGGCATGGATGCCGACGAGACGGCCGTGTACGATTTCGCCACCGAACTGCTGAGCACCGGGCAGGTGTCGGATGCGCATTACGACGCGGTGAAGAGCAAGTTCGGCGAGCGCGGCGTGATGGATCTGGTCGGCGCGGTTGGCTACTACAGCTTGGTTTCGATGGTGCTGAACGTTGCCCAGGTGCCATTGCCGGAAGGCGAGACACCGCCGCTGAAGCCGCTGTAATTTCAGATCGTCTCGGACCAAGGCCCCTCCACGGGAAGGGCCTCGTCTGGTCCCGGCCACGGCGGCATCGTCACGCCGATCGCCTGCAACGAGGCGGCGGAGTTGGAGCAGAACTGGAAGGCCGTGCCGGCCGGGATGGCGACCGACATCCCCGGTGCGACGTCGATCACCGCCTCCCGCGCGCCGAAGCGCAGCCACATGCGGCCGCTGCCTGCGAGGAAGTACCACACCTCGTCCACCGAGCGATGCACCACGGCGCGCGAGATGGCCGATGGCGGCAGGCTGAATCGTGCCATGCTACCGCCGGCCGTGCGCACCAGCACGCGCACTGCCGAGCCATCCGGGGCAACGACTTCCGGCGCATCGTCGACATGCAGCGTGGCGAAGGTCATGCGCGGTTCAGTCGTACGCCAGATTCAGCGTCTCCGCCACCAGCGCAGGGCGCGTACTGCCTTCGATTTCCATCGTGCTTTCGAAGGTCATGCGCACGCCGCCTTCGATATCCTCAACGTTCTTCAATGTCTGGTGCAGGCGCACGCGCGATCCCACCTGCACCGGCGACGTGAAGCGCACGCGATTCGAACCGTAGTTGATGCCGCGCGAGCGCTTGCGGATCGCGTAGACCTGGTGCGCCAGCCCCGCGAGCAATGACAGGGTGAGGAAGCCGTGGGCGATGGTCTTGCCGCCCGGCATCTCGCGTTTCGCACGCTCGACGTCGACGTGAATCCACTGGTGGTCGCCAGTCGCGTCGGCGAACTTGTCGATCATTCCCTGGTCGACGGTGAGCCAGTCGCTGCTGCCGATCTGCTTGCCGATAAACGCCTTCATGTCCGCCGGCTTTTCCACTTCCAGCATAACTGCTCTCCCCCGGTTATCCGCACGCCGCGGCGACTATGCCGGCGGGACTGCCTCTTGTCGTCGTCTGGACTTTCATCCTATCACTGGCGCGCTAGAGGAGACTGCCATGGACCACGCCCGGATGTCCCAGCGGCAGGCGGCGTTCCGCGCCGACTTCCGCACCCGCATCGCCCCGGCCTATTTCGGTTGGGCGCATGTCGCCCTGATCTACGCCCTGGGTCTGACCGCGATCTGGTATTGCGCGCGGCAGATCGCGCAACCCGCGTGGTACGAGTTCCTGGTGATCCCGGTGGCGTTCTGCATCTCCAACGTGTTCGAGTGGTGGATCCATCGCTACGTCATGCACCGACCGGTCAAGGGCTTCATGGGCATCTACAAGCGCCATACGCTGGCGCATCACCAGTTCTTCACCCATATCGAGCCCACCGTCGACAACACGCGCGACTTCCGCATCGTGTTCTTCCCACCCTATGCGCTGGTGGCGTTCATGGCGCTGTCGCTGCCGCCGGCGGCGATCCTGTGGTTGGTTGGCTTGCCGAATGCGGGCTGGCTGCTGCTGATCACCAATGTGGCGCTGTACCTGAATTATGAGCTGTTCCACTATTGCTGCCACGTGAAAGATGACAGCATGGTGCGGCACATACCGCTGGTGAACTCGATCCGCCGGCATCACATCGCGCACCACAACACGGCGCTGATGATGGAGCGCAATTTCAACCTGACCTATCCGGTGGCCGACTGGTTCTTCGACACCTCCGATCTTGCATGTGGGCTGCTGCAACACGTCTTCAATGGTTACGAGACGCGATTCGTGCGCCGCGACCTCAAGCGGGTACGCAACACGTCCGACGACGTGCGTGCCGGGCATGTGCAGGTGGCGGCGGAATGAGCGATCGCGCCCGCATCAAGCCAGGCAAGGCGAGCCTGATCGGCGGGATCGCGGTCGGCGTCGCGGTGGTGGTGTTGTGGGCTGCCGTCGCGCACGAGTTGGGGGCGGACAGCGTGCCGGTGTTGATCGCCGGGGTTCTGGTCGCGGGCGGCATTGCGACGTGGATCAGAGTTGCCGATCTTTGATCCTCGCGAGAATGATCCCGGCGCCTGGTCGAGCCGGTACAGCACCGTACCTAAACGTGACGGTGAGGGAAACGGGTGTGGGGATACCGTTGGAGGTCATGCTCGCCCGGCTGCCCGAGGATCGTCAGGCACAGATTCAGGCGCGCGCGCAGGAACTGATTGCGCAAGTTTTCGTAATCCCTACTGCGTATCGCGCGAGAAGTAGCCGTCGCTCAGCGTCTGCATGAAGCTCACGATCGCGTCCTCGTCGGCGTCCGACAGGCCGAGCCGGCCAACCTTGCTGGTGTTCATATTGGTGGTCGATTCCGGCGCCGGCCAGCACGTGGTGCCCTCGCCGGGATCGTTGGCCTGGCAGCGCGGCAGCGTGTCGCGCGTGTTGTAGAAATGCACGATCTCTTTCAGGCTGAGGAAATATCCGTTGTGTCCGTAAGCTTTCACAAATTCCGCGTAGGGCCGCTTGTCGACGTTGCGCAGCGTCGGCACCTTGAAGCGGCCGGTATCCTCCGGCGCCAGCTTGCGCCATCGCGCATCAACCGATGACGGGTGAGAGAGCAGATTGCGGTCGGTGAGGAATCCGGCGACGCCGGGATCGATGTAGGCCGGGCCTGCCGGATTCGCGACATAGCCGAGCGCATCCGGCCGCTGTTCAGCGTAATAGGGCAGGCGTGGATTGGCGGGCGTGCCGATATTGCTCGCGGTGAAATCGGTAAACAGCGGATCCTCGCCAGGACCGCCGTCACGATGGCAGAGATTGCACTTTGCCTTGCCGCGGAACAGGTCGTAGCCAAGCTGTTCCTGCGGCGTGAACTGCGCTTTGCCCGCCTGCGCCGCATCGTATTTCGAGGTGAATGGCGTCACCTCAGCGGACGCCTCATAGCTGGCAATGGATTCCGCCATCTGATCGAAGGTCGCGTTCGCCCGGCCGCGTTCGATCGGGTCGAGCCGCACGGGCGGCGGGCCGTCCGGCGGCGGTCCAGGCGTATCGCAGACCTTGTCCACATCCGCCGGCCACGTGATGGCGAAAGCCTGCGCTCCCCACACCTGTTCGAACAAGCCGCGATAGGGACGTTGCGACGCGCGATACACCGCGCACGCCGCATCCGGCAGTCCCATCTCAACCGGATTCACCGGCGGTCCTTCTGCCTGTTCCGCCGCCGGATTGCCGAGGCGACGGCCGGTCGCGCGCATGTCCCAGAAATTGCCGCCGACCAGGTCATCCTGCCCTGGATTGTAATGCAGCACAGGCGACAATGCCGCGTAGCTGTGGGTCTGCGGCTTGCGGTTGCTGAACCTTGTGCGCACCGAGCCGGGATAGGCGCCCGTCGTCGCATTCAATTCGGAAACCGGGCCGGTGAACCCGGCCTCGGGCATGTGGCAAAAGGTGCAGGCCTCGTTCCGATTCACCGATAGCTGCTTGTCATACAGCATCGCCTTGCCGAGCAATTCGAGCTGCTGAACCTGGTTGTCGGGCGGCGTTGACAACCGTGCGAGTGTCGCCGCCTCGACGCGATCGATCTCCGCCTCGACCTGGGCGATCTCCTGCAAGGCCTTGGGTGACAGGATGGTGGTGCGTTCGGCGGTGTCCTGGGCGTGCGCCGTCACGCCGATGCTGATCAGCACTGCTACGACCGGCAGCATGCGTCGTGTGTTCACGCCTTCACCAACTCAGTCCAGCGGCACAGGTGTGGGCGGATCGCAGAAAATCAACATGCACCAACCGGCGGAGCATCGCCAGCCATGCCCCGGCGTTGCAAGATGCTGCAACCTCGACGATCCTTCGCGCAACCGACCAGGGGGAAACGCCACATGGCCGACGAGGCCGACAGCTTTGACTTCATCGTCACCGGCGCGGGCAGCGCGGGCTGCGTGATTGCCGCGCGGCTGTCGGAATCCGGCCGCCACCGCGTGCTGCTGCTGGAGGCCGGACCGCCCGACAGCAATCTCTGGATCCACATCCCGCTCGGCTTTGCCAAGACCTATGTCAATCCGCAGGTGAACTGGAAATTCGAGAGCGCGCCGCAGCCGCAGCTTGCCAACCGCCGGCTTTACCTGCCGCGCGGCAAGACGCTGGGCGGGTCCAGCTCGATCAACGGCATGGTGTACATGCGTGGCAGCCACGGCGACTACGACGAATGGCGGCAACGCGGTTGCGAAGGCTGGGACTGGGATTCCGTGCTGCCATACTTCAAGAAGGCGGAGAACCAGACGCGCGGCGCCGACGATTTCCACGGCGTCGGCGGCCCGCTGCACGTGTCCGACCAGCCCGGCCGGTTCGAACTCGCCGAAGCGGTGCTGGAGGCCGCCGCGCAGGCCGGCATCCCGCGCAATCCGGATTTTAATGGCGCGCAGCAGGAAGGCTGCGGCTATTACCAGACCACCAGCAGCAACAAGCGGCGCTGGAGCACGGCGAAGGCGTATCTGGAGCCGGCGCGGGCGCGCGCCAACCTGGTGGTGCGCACCGGCGCCCTGGCCACGCGCGTGTTGATCGAAAATCAGCGGGCGGTCGGCGTCGAGTATCAAACGCAGCAAGGCCGCCGCACCGCCCGGGCGACGGGCGAAATCATCGTGTCGGGCGGTGCCTATGGCTCGCCGCAACTGCTGCTGCTGTCCGGACTTGGCCCGGCGCAGCATCTGCGGGACATGGGTGTCGACGTGGTGCGCGACATGCCCTCGGTGGGCTCGAATTTGCACGACCATTTCAACTCGTATGTGAGTTGGCGGTGCAGCAAGGCGATCACGCTGAACGACCTGGAGAACAGCCCGATACGCAAGGCGGTCGCGGGCGTGCGGTACGCGCTATTCCGCTCCGGGCCGATGGCGAGCAATGGCATTCATGCCGGGCTGTTCACCCGCAGCGATCAGCGGTTCGAACGGCCCGACATCCAGATCAACCTGTTCGAATGGAGCACGTTGCAGCGTGACAAGGATCGCGTGGTGCCGCACCCGTTTCCCGGCTTCACGCTAAGCCCGGTGCATCTGCGGCCTGACGGTCGCGGCACGGTGCGGCTTGCCAGTCCCGATCCGCTGGCGCCGCCGGCAATTCTGTTCGACTTCCTGCGCACCGATTACGACATGCAGGCGGTGGTGTTCGGGATTCGCCTTGCTCGCAGGATCGCCGCGCAGCCGGCGTTGCAGCCCTACGTGGTGGAAGAACTGGCGCCCGGTCCGGCGGTCACCAGTGACGCGGCGCTGGAGGACTACGTCCGGCAGAGCGGCGTGTCGAACCAGCACCCCACCAGTTCCTGCGCTATGGGTCATGGTCCCAACACCGTCGTCGATCCGCGGCTGCGCGTGCATGGGATCGGCGGGCTGAGGGTAGCGGACGCGTCGATCATGCCGGTTGCGGTTGGAGGCAACACCAATGCGCCGACCATCATGATCGGCGAGAAATGTGCGGCGATGATCTTGGCAGACGCGTCGGCATCACCCGCGCGCGCCGCGGCGTAAGCAGTCGCTGCGCCCGGACGCGCGCAGCCCCCTGTCATTGCGAGGAGCGCAGCGACGAAGCAATCTCCCGCCTGACGAGCCAGTATCGGTTCGTCAGGCGAGAGACTGCTTCCCCAGGTCAGGCCCGGGGACCCTTGCGGGCCTTGCAATGACAGCGGTGCGGGGACCAAGAGGCGGGACGTTCTAGCGATGGCAAACGAAAGGGAAGAAATGTCCGCGGAAGACACCTTCGACTATATCGTCACCGGCGCCGGTTCCGCCGGCTGCGTCCTGGCCGCGCGACTTTCCGAATCCGGCCGGCACCGCGTGCTGCTGCTGGAAGCCGGCGGCAAGGACAGCAATCCCTGGATCCACATTCCGCTCGGCTATGCCAAGACCTTCTGCAATCCGCGGGTCAACTGGATGTTCGATTCCGAACCCGAACCGAACCTCAACGACCGTGTCATGTACCAGCCGCGCGGCAAGGTTCTCGGCGGCACCAGCTCGATCAACGGCATGATCTACATGCGCGGTAACCATGCGGACTACGACGAATGGCGCCAGCGCGGCTGCGAGGGCTGGAGCTGGGAATCGGTCCTGCCGTATTTCCGCAAGGCCGAGGACAACGAACGCGGCGCGAGCGAATACCACGGCGCCGGCGGCCCGCTGCGCGTATCGAACCAGCCCTATGAATGGGAGATCGGGAAAATCCTTTTGCAGGCCTGCATCCAGGCCGGCATCACGCCAAACCCGGATTTCAATGGCGCACAGCAGGAAGGCTGCGGCTATTACCAGACCACCACCAAGGATCGCCGCCGCTGGAGCACGGCCGCGGCGTATCTTCGCCCGGCGCGCAAACGCCCGAACCTGGTGATCCGCACCCACGCACATGCCACGCGCGTGCTGATCGAGAACGGCCGCGCGGTCGGCGTGGAGTTCCAGTCCCCGCGCGGGCGGGAGACGGCGCGCGCCAGCGGCGAGGTGATCGTGTCCGGCGGCGCCTACGGATCGCCGCAGCTCCTGCTGCTATCCGGCATCGGCCCGGCAGCGCATTTGCGGGACATGGGTATCGAGGTGCTGCACGACCTGCCCGGCGTGGGGTCCAACCTGCACGACCATTTCAACACCTACTGCGCGTGGCGGATCTCCCGGTCGATCTCGCTGAACGAGTTGCACCATTCGATCCCTCGGCAGGTCGTTGCCGGTGTGCAGTACGCACTTTATCGAGGCGGGCCGATGTCCGGCAACGGGCTGTACGTAGGCGCGCTGGTGCGCAGCGACAAGCGGCTGGAACGGCCGGACCTGCAACTGAACATCTCCGCCTGGAGCACGATCGATCGGACGCGGCATGGCATCATCTCGCACCCGTTCCCCGGCTTCGCGATCAGCCCGGTGCACCTGCGGCCGGAAGGCCGTGGCACCGTGCGGCTGCGCAGTCCCGACCCGTTCGCACCGCCGGAGATCCGGTTCAACTTCCTGCGCTCGGAGTACCGATATGCAGGCGGTCATCACCGGCATGCGGATCGCGCGGCAGATCGCCCGGCAGCACGCGTTGCAAAAGCTGCTGGTGGAAGAGACGCTGCCGGGCTCAGGTGTGATCAGCGACGAGCAATTGGCGGACGACGTACGCAAGCGCGGCGTGTCCAACCTGCACCCGGTCGGAAGCTGTAGCATGGGGCACGGGCCGGGCGCCGTGGTCGATCCTCGGCTGCGCGTGCAGGGGATCGACCGGCTGCGGGTGGTGGACGCGTCGATCATGCCCTCGATCATCGCCGGGAACACCAACGCGCCGACGATCATGATCGGGGAAAAGGCGTCGGATATGATCTTGGAAGATGCCGCCGCAAAATCAGCGCCCCAGCAGGCCGCGGCGTAGTAAACCTCTCCCGCGCTGCGCGCGGGAGAGGTCGGCGCGAAGCGCCGGGAGAGGGTTATCGGAAGGCACGGTGCAGAGCGGTATTGCGTGCCGACCCGATCACCCTCACCCTCGACGCTTCGCGTCTCGACCTCTCCCGCTCCCGCGGGAGAGGTAATTCCGCGCGCAGCGCGGGAAAAGGTTCTCTTCTCAGAAATGCTGCGTCACACCGGCCAGGATCGTGCGCCGCAGGCCGTATTGCGGCGCGCCGACGCCGACCCCCGTGCCGTTGCGAATTTCGTAGATCGTGTCCCCTACGTTCAGCACGTCCAGCCGCAGTTCCGTCCCGCTGCGCAGCTTCTGCACCACCGACAGGTTCACCACGCCATACATCGGCGTCGCGGTGCCGTTCGGGATCGTCGGCGTGCTCGCCCGCAACCCGCTCTGCAAAATCGAATCCACCGAAAACCGAGTCGGCTGATCCGACGTCCGGTTCAGCGTATAGGCGATCCCGGCCGAACCGGCCCAGGTCTCGTCATGGTCCAGATGGATCCAGTTGTTGGCAATAAAAGCCAGTTCCGCGGTCGAGAAATTATACTGCGCCGAGACGATGTCCTCGCCCATCGCACGCGACTTCGCCAGGTTGCCGTACAACGACCACGGCCCGCGATCATAGCTCGCGGTCAACTCGACTCCCTCCTGCAATCCGTGCGCGTAGTTGAACGCGGTCAGGATAATCGGCGCACCGAACTGCCCCTCATCGATCAGGTTGTTGGAAATCTTGTAGTACCCGTCCACGCCCACGGTCAGCCCGGGAACGACCACCTGGCTGATGCCGGCGTCCAGGTAGTGCGATCGCTCGGCCCGCACCGGGCTGTTCTCGTTCACCTGCGGCGCCGCGGTCGTCCCGGCGAAACTGTTCAGTGTGCCATTGCTCAACAACTCGAACGGCGGTGGCACGAAATAGCGCGCGTAGCCGGCATGCACCGTGGTGTCAGGCGTCGCCTTCCACACCACGTTCAGCCGCGGACTGACCTGGTGCTCATGGGTGAACTGGTCGACGTCATCGAAGCGTAGCCCGCCATTGATCGTCACCGTCGGCAGGATCCGCCACTCGTCCTGCACGTACACCCCGTACAGCCCGCCGCTGTTACTGGCGTTGGAATAGATGTTGAACGGCACATCTGTTGTCGGCACCCCCGATGCGTTCACCGGCAGAACCGACGAAACCGTACCGGCCGTCGTCGTCTCCTGCTGCGCCAGCAGCCCAAATCGCAGCGTGTGCTGTTCGTCGATCTTCCAGCTTCCGTCGGTCTGGATGCCGTAAGCCGTATCCGTCCGCGCCGCCTGCTGCGCAATGCCGTTGAACAGCAGGTCGCCCAGCCAATCCGGCGAGTAGTTCAGCGCGCTGTAACGCGTGAACAGCGAGAACTGCACGTCCACGTCGTTGACGTGCTTTTGCAACGAAAGCATCGCGAAGTCGGTCTCCTCCCGCTGATTCTCGTTCAGCTTGCTACTGTCGAACTGCGACACGCCATTGACCGAGAACCCGAGTGTCTGCTGCCCGGGATTGTTGGGAATCTGGAAATACCCATTGAACCCGCCCAGGATCAGGCTGAGCCGCGTGTCCGGGTCCAGGATCGCTCCCACATAGGCCAGGCCATGAAACTGGTTGGTGGTGTCGTGGATCGCGCCGTAGTGCGAATCGGGGTTCTCGATGCCGCGATCGTCATGCAGGTAGTCGCCGGTGATGAACCAGTTCACCGGTCCGCTCTGTCCGCCATACTCGAAGCTCGGCTGCGTCCAATTCCACTGGCCGCCATACGCCGTCAATGTCAGGCCGGGATCGGTGATGCCGGTCTTGGTCTGAATATCCACCACGCCCGCGGTCTGGAAGCCGGTACTGCGCCGGCAGCGCCCCGGTAATCAGCAACATGCTGTTGGCGAACCGCGAGTCGATGGCCTGACCGAACACCGACAGCCCCTCCGGCAGTTCCACGCCGTTCAGCCGGTATTGCACGTTGGCATGCTCGCCGCGCAGATGGATCTGACCGAAACTGTCCTGCGCCGTGCCGGGCGCTTGCAGCAGAACCTGGTTCAGCGGCGCGTTGCCGCCTTGCGGAATGGTCTGCAACGCCTCGGGCGAGAAGCCGTAAACGCTAGCGCCAAGGCTTGGCTGAATCTGCTGGCGCGCAACATCGAGCTGGCGTGAGATCACGTCGATATCGAACGACAGATCGGTCGTCGCAGGCGGCGTTGGCACAGACGGCGGCGATGTTGGCGCCGGCGGCTGGTCGGCGGCCCTGGCCTGGAGGATAGACAGGCATACGGGGAAGAGAGTGCCGGGCAAGGCAGCCAGACAGGGTGTGAGGCGTGGGCGCATCGAGGGGCCTCTTTCAAAGCGGCCGCTGGGCGTAGAGAATACGCCCGTGTCGATACGTTATAACATATCAATTCGGGCTACAAGGCAACCCGCCCCCCCACTCGCCCCGCCAATCCTGCTCGGCGTGCCAGGGCCGCGCGTGATCCCGGCGGCGCATGGGCCCGAGCGGGCCGACCGCCCCCTGGCGGTATCCGCGCTGCTGCACGCGGCCGCCCTGGTGCTGGCCGTCCTGATCGTGCGTGTCGTCGTGCCCGCGCCGCCGCCGGAAGCGCCGGCTGTAGCCTTGGTGTTCGAACCGCCCGAACAACCGGCGCCGACGCAAGCAGGGCCAGCACCATCCCCACCCCAGGCCCAGCCCACGCCGCCGCCGCCCGAACCGCAACCGGCGCCTCCACCTCCGGCGCAGCCCCCACCGCCCGAGCCACAGCCGCCTCTGCCAGTGGAACAACCTCCACCGCCTCCAGCGCCGGAGCCGCCACCCGCACCGGAACCGTCACCGACGCCGGAGGCGGTGCCGGAGCCGCTCCCGTTGCCGCCTCCGCCGCCGCCTCCTCCGCCACGACAACGTCCCCTGCCCGCCCGGACGCCCGTCGCAGCGCAACCGAAGACCATCGAGGCCGCGCCGTCACCTTCTGCGCCGCCCGCGGCAAACCCGGCGCCTCAGGCTGCGATACCGGCGCCTTCGGAAGCGGCAGCACCGCAGATCAGCGCGTCCTGGAAGCAGGCCGTGGCGGCGTGGCTCGCATCGCACAACGTCTATCCGGAGGAGGCCCGCCGCCGCGGCGAGCAAGGCAACGTGACGGTGCGGTTTACGGTCGAGCCATCGGGGCAAGTGACGAACGTGACGGTGGTGCGCGGCTCCGGCTCGCCACGGTTGGATGCGGCTGCCGAGGCGATGCTGCGCAACGCAAAGCTGCCGCCGTTCGACCCGGCGATGCGTCAGGCGCCAATCACCGCGACGGTGCCAATCCACTACGCGCTGGAGGAGTGATCAGGCGCCCGCTCCCACCACGTGTTACGGCCGGCGAAGGCCGGCACGTCCGCACCATTCGTCATGGCCGGGCCTTGACCCGGCCATCTATGCGGCATGGTGCTTCGATCGGTGGCCGGACCAGAGCAAAACCCCCGCGCCTATCTCATCTTCGTCTCAGAATCCCGATTCGTGCGATGACGTCCCCTGTTTCCGTGCCGATCCCATCAGGCCGCCGCGGACAGATCCTCGCCGCCGACCTTGTCGAGCATGGTCAGCATGTCGCTGACGCCGCGGACCAGCGCGTCGATCACCACCGGATCGGAGGGGAACGTCACATGGCGGAAATACGCCCTGTTCTTCGGCGTGACGCCGCGATCGTGGCGGATCTGCGCCGCGGCCACGCAGTTCTTATGCGCAAAAGCGTCAGCCATGGTGATCGCCTCGGGCGAGGGCGGCGGAAGCGCCTCGGCCGGCGCGCGCGATGCGGCAGCCTGGACGGCGGCAGGGGGCAGCGGCGCGGCCTCCGCCGACACGGGCACGGGCACGGGCACGGGCACGGGCACGGGTTGTGGCGCTGCGGCCGCCGCCTGGATGGGCGCCGGCGCGCGGTCCGCTACCGCCTCGCTCGCCAGCCGAATCTTCTGCTCCCGCTCCAGCGTGCGCTTCGCCGAGCGTTCCTCGCGCATCATGCTGGCCGCCTGGGCCCGGCAGCGGATCATTTTCGCGAAGTCGTTGTGCTGGACGCTGGCGAGGCGCAGACTCTCGATGCCATGCGCGCGGCAGAGCACGATTTGCACGGCGAGGCCGGCTTCGTAGGCGTCGCCGGGGCGCAGGGCGTTGAATGCTTCGACCGCGGTGACGAGGCGGCGCTGGCAGTATTCAGGATTGTCGAGGGCGTGTGGCGGCAGGGCAGCGGCGAGTTCGGCGTAATATTCATGCCTGGCTGTGGTGGAGAAGGCGGACATTGGCTTGGCTCCGGATGAGTTAGTCTTAAAGACTGAATAAGGATAATATAACTAACTATCCTCACGCTTGCAAGTGGGAAACGACCGCGGGCGCGGCCATTTTGCCTGGGGTCAGTGCTATACCAACCCGTCAAACGATTGACCTACGGCACGAACCGCCCCAACCGTCATGGCGGGCGAAAGCCCGCCGTCCACGACTCGCCTTGGTGCATGCGGCACAGTCGCGGATGCCGCCCTCCGCCGGCATGACGGGGGAACGGGTCCGCGGTCAACCAACCGATTCGTTCATGATTGGGCGACGCCCCGGGAGTTGCGGGGGAACAATCGAATCAGCGGCTGACGGCGTAGGGCTCCCTGTGTCATGGCCGACACGTAGATATTCTACACTCGGTTAGCCATGCCCCTCGGCAGCGCAACTCTGCAGCATGGCCTCATCGGGTGGATCGATCTGCACGATACTCAGAATATCCATATCGTTCGGGCTGACGCTGAACTGACTGCCAACGATCAGCGCCGACTGCACTGCTTGATGGTCGCAAGCCCGGTAGTACTCGGGTCCTTTGTACAGATCGGTACTTCATGCCCTGCATCGCCTCGACCAACTTGTCCGTGGCGACACTGCCCGCGCTTTTCGCGGCGGTGAGGACCGTCAGGACTCCGGCGAACCCAAGCGCGCCATAATCGGATGGCACCCGCCCATCGTTCATCAAGCGGAAACGGGTGTTGAACTGGCGTGCACTGGCAATCGTATCTTCGAGCTTCCAGTAATACGATGTGCCGCCAAGCACATCCTCATAAGGTTCCGGACCCAGGGCGAGGCGCTGCGTGAAGTCCATCACCGGCGCCACCAGCTTGGTCATGTGCTTGATACCCATCCAGTCCGCCTGCTGGATCGAATTGCGCTGGTCGAGGCCGAAATTGCAGAGGATCAGCACGTTCGGCTTGTCGGTCAAAAGCTGCAGCAGGTAGGGGCGGAAGTCGTTGGTGCCGATCGGATGGCGCACGGTTCCAACGACATCGATGTTGAACTCCTTGCCCGCAGCCTCGAAGCCCGCCAGCATCTCGTTGCCGAACGCGTAATCGGCGACCAGGAATGCAACCCGCCTGAGATAGTTGGAGAACACGTATCGGCCCACGGCTTGCGTCGTCATATGCGGGGTCAACGCTTCGTGAAAAGTGTAGGGACTCCAGGCCGGCGCGGCGACGATCGCATCCGACTGGCTGATCGAATTGAACAGGATTTTGGCTTCCTTCGTCACCTGGTTGATCGCCAATTGCACTGACCCGGAAAGTCCGCCGGTGACGAAGTTGACGTGGTCATTGGCAATCAGGTCGCGGGTCACTTCAGTGGCTTTCGCCGGATCCAGCTCATCGTCTCGGGTCATCAACTCGGCCATCTGGCCGTCGAGGCCGCCTTGTTCGTTGAACATGGCGATGGCGACATGCGCGCCGCGCAGCATGTCCAGCGCCTCCTCCTCATAAGGTCCGGTCAGCGGTATCGGGAAACCGATGCGGATCGGCGCCGCTGCCCGGGCGCGCACGAATGGTGCCGCAAGCGTCCCCAGCGCGAGTTCCTCCAGCCAGGACCTGCCGGCGCGAAGGGAAGCGACGTGTCGGGATCATGTTATCCTCCTGGAACGGACGCGTCTGGAAGCTCCGGCTTCCGGCTATTTCAGAGTTCTGAAGGTAGGCGATCAGATCGGCCCGCTTGACTGGGTCCTTGAGCCCCGCGTAAGGCATTTTCGTTCCGGGTATGACGACCTTCGGCGAGTTCAGGGTACTTGTCGAGCACCTCGGGCGTCCAGGTGATGTTGGAATTCTTGTTGGACACCGAAAAGGCGTAACCCGGTACCGCACCGGTCGTGCGACCCACCACCCCGAACAGCGTCGGGCCGATCATGTTGCGATCGGGCTTCGGCGAGTGGCAGATGCCGCACTGCGAACGGAACACCGCCTCGCCGGCTGCGGGATCGCCAGCCTGCGCCTGATGCGGCACGCCAAGGGCCAACATCAGGAAAGCCGCGCTCGCCAATAGCGGAACGCAAAACGGACGGGCGCGCATAATGGTGCTCCGTGGTAACCGGCCCCGAAGTGCGGCGCCTGACAATCTCGTGTCTTTGATCCAGATCAAGGCGGGCAGTGAAAATTCTCCGAACAGTGAGCGGCTCATGAATACCGGGGAAACGGGAATCCAATGTCGAACGAACCTGCAAGCAGCCTTCGGGCCATCGGCGTCGCCGGAGCAGTATTAGTCTTCGCAGCGCTGGCACTGCTGGTGCCGCTACGCCCGGCGCAGGCCGTTCCGGCATTCGCGACTTAAACAGGACTCGCCTGTACCGCCTGCCATGTCGGCGCCTTCGGGCCGCAACTGACGCCGCTTGGCCGGGCCTTCAAGATCACCGGCTATACCCAGCGCGGCGGCGAGGGCCTGGCGGCCGACATCCCGTTTTCGGCCATGGTGCAGGGCTCGTTCACCAATCTGGGCAACGGCTATCCAGCCGATGCCGTGCCACATCACTACAACAATAACAACAACGTATCGCTCGACCAGGTCAGCGGCTTCGTGGCCGGCGGCATCGGCAGCCACACCGGCGGCTTCATCCAGTTCACCTATTCCGGCTTCGACAATACCGTCGTGCTCGACAACACCGATCTTCGCCCCTACGTGACGACGGTCCAGGCTTTCGGCAACGACCTGGTCCTGGGCATGTCCGTGAACAACAATCCGACGGTGCAGGATCCGTATAACAGCACGTTTGCCTGGGGCTATCCGTTCTATACCAGCCAGCTCGAAATCTTTCCGGGCGCCGCAACGTTGCTCAGTGGCGCGTTCGCCGGCAACGTTATCGGGGCGACGGCTTACGCCTGGTACAATCAGCACCTCTATCTGGAAGCTGGCGCGTACGGGACGCAGAGTCCGTGGCTGTCCACCCGACTCGGTACCGCAGGCGGTCCGGCCAGCAACAACCTCATGCCCTATGTCCGTGCCGTCTACGAATGGGATTGGGACGTCAACGCGGCCTGGGTCGGCGGCACCATGCTGCATGCCAACATCAATCCGCAGTTCGGCACCGGCCAGGACGGCTACACCGACTATGCAATCGACGGCGGCTACCAGTTCCTCGGCACCGGCGACAACATCGTCACCGTACAGGGCATCTTCGTGCACGAGACCCAGAACCTTACGGCCAGCGCCGCGAACTACAACGCCACGAACGGCAGCAGCATAGGATCGAACTACGGGCTCAACACGATCACCGTCAACGCCCAGGACCTGGTACAAGAACACCTACGGTGTGGTGGTGAGCTGGTTCGCCGGATTCGGACCGCAGAACCCGATTTCCTACCAGACCGGGTACCAGCTAGGCGCCGACCTCGCGGGCTTTGCCAACAATTCACCCAACTATAACGGCTTCAGCGTCGAGGCCGACTGGGTGCCGTTCGGCAAGGACGACTCCCTGTGGCATCCGTGGCTTAATCTCAAAGTCGGCGCCGAGTATATGTTCTACACCGACTACAACGGCGCCAACACGAACTATGACGGCTACGGGCGCAACGCTTCCAGCAACAACGCCTTCCTGCTGTTCGCCTGGACAATTTTCTGATTGGACGTGCGCCGGTTGCGGCATTGCCGCCATGCCGGGAGCGTTTGGTTCATGCCGCGACGCGCCGCCGCCTGGCCTGACCCAGGCGGTCGCCCGGCCGTGCCCACCGGCGGCGTCCGGGGGGCTCCTGGACCATGCGTCCCCGTCATGGCCGGCCTTGTGCCGGCCATCCACGCCTTTGTTCGCATCAGCAATGCAAGGCGTGGATGGCCGGCACAAGGCCGGCCATGACGGGAGAACGGATCAGCCTGCCACCTGCCCGACTCATTCATTGTTGGGCGTCGCCATGGTGTCCGCCCGGGAACAAATCCTCCAAGTGATCGCGCTGCAGATTCCGCGTCATGGCATCGCAATGTCTGTCCACAGGCCACTCGTCGTGTGCGCCGCAAGCGGCAAGCCTCCCCGGTTTGCTCAAGGTCCGAACTCCACCCAACGCGGACATTGTCCCCCACATCCAGGTTGACGCACCGCACCCCCTGTCGTCCGATGCGCTCAAACAAACGGGGAGTCCCGCCATGCGGGTTTGCGTCTTTGGCGCCGGCGCGATCGGCGGCCATCTGGCCATGCGGTTCGCGCGCGGCGGCGCCGAGGTCTCGATGGTGGCGCGCGGCCCGCATCTGGCGGCGATCCGGCAGAACGGCCTGACCGTGCACGCGGTCGACGGAGAGCATCACGTCAAGCTGCCGGCCAGCGACGACCCGGCGCAACTCGGCCCGCAGGACGCGGTCGTGGTCACCGTGAAGGCGCCCGCCCTGCCGCAGGTCGCCGCCGCGATCGCGCCTTTGCTGCGCGCCGATACCGGCGTGGCGTTCGTGATGAACGGCATTCCCTGGTGGTATTTCCACGCTCTCTGCGGTCCGCTGGAAGGCCGCCGCCTGCCGCGCATCGACCCGGGCGACGTGCTGTGGCGTGCGGTTGGGCCGGAACGCGCGATCGGCGGCGTGGTCTATGCCGCCAGCGCGGTCACGGCTCCCGGCGTGATCGACGTGGAGCAACCACGCAGCCGCGTGGTGTTCGGCGAGCCGGACGGCCGGATGTCGGACCGCGCCGAGGCGCTCGCTTCGCTGCTGCGCGCCGGCGGCATCATTGGCGAGGTGTCGCCCGACATCCGCACCGAGATCTGGAACAAGTTGATCAGCAACCTGGCCGGCGGCACGCTCGCGGTGCTGGGCGGCGCCGCGCCGCGCGACGTCTATGCCGAGCCGGTCTGCGCCGCGGCCGGAGAGCAGGTGATGCACGAAGCGGCGGCGATTGCCGAAGCGCTGGGCTCGCGTCCGAATCGTAACTTCGCACAGCGTATCGCCAGCACGCGGTCGATGGACCACAAGCCGAGCATCCTTCAGGATCTGGAGCTCGGCCGGAACATGGAGATTGACGGGATGTTCGACGCTCCGCTGGAGCTGGCCCGGCTGGCGGAGGTCACGGTGCCGGCGCTGGAACTGCTGGTCGGGCTGGCGAAGGTGCGGGCACGCGGCGCGGGCCTGTATTCCGGCTGAACGCCGCAACGGCGGCCGGGGGTAAGGCGACGCGCAACAATGAACGAGTCGATTGGTGGCGAGCTGATCCGTTCCCCCGTCATGGCCGGCACAAGCCCCGGGCGCTTGTCCCGGGGCTTGTGCCGGCCATGACGGGGACGCGCGGTCCGTGCGGCAACTGGTGCGTCTATTGTTGCGCGTCGCCTAAGATCCTCCCCCTCCCCTTGAGCGAGGGGGGAGGATCTTTGTTTCGTGCGAGCGAAGCAATGACGGGCTTGGCTACAAGCCTGCGGCGTTTCCAACCCTTGCCGTTCCGTTCCGGTTCCGCCAAGACTCGCAGGCCAGTCACATTGGGCAAGGTTCACGCGCCATGAGGATCGTCCCAAATCAAGGTTCTCGTCCCGACAGTGCAGCGCGCGCCTCCGCGACGGATCGGTGCCGTCCCTGGCCGCGCTTCGCTGTCCGCATTGCCATTGCGGCCGGCGTTGCAGCGACGTTGGCCGGACCGCCGGCGACCGCGGCGTCGGCGGTCGGCTGCGACACCGCCTTCGCCTCCAACCAGGCATTGCCGGCGGTCGTGAATATTTCGGTCATCAGGGTGCTGCCGACGAAAGATGCCGCGGCCAACAAGGTGCCCGACATGCATTTCGAGCTTTTCGTCGGCTCCGGCGCCATCATTGATCCGTCCGGCATCATCGTCACCAACAAGCACGTCATCCAGGATGCCGCGACGATCAGGGTGACCTTTCACGACAGGTCCCAATTGCGGGCGCAATTGATCGCAGCGGCCGGCCTTGTGGATCTTGCGTTGCTCAAAGTTGTATCCCCTAAGCCGCTGCCGATTTTGTCATTCGGCAATAGCGATGAGGTGCGGGTTGGCCAGCCGGTCATTGCCGTAGGCAACCCCCTCGGCGTGGGAACCTCGGTCACCACGGGCGTTGTCAGCGCGGTGAATCGCAATCTCATGCGTACGCCGTTCGACGATTTCATCCAGACCGACGCTGCGCTCAATCCCGGCAATTCAGGCGGTCCCCTGCTCGATTGTTCCGGCAGCATCATCGGCATCGATACCGCGCTGCTGTCGAACAACTCGTTGCTTGGCTCGATCGGCCTTGGCTTCGCGATGCCATCCAACGATGTGAAATTCGTCACCGACATGCTGCGCGATCCTGCCAACAGCGCGCCAAACTGGATTGGCCTGCATCTACAGGATCTCACGGAATCACTGGCCTCGGTGTTCCACCGCCCCACGATCGCCGGCGCGATTGTCACCAGAGTCGAGCCGAACAGTCCCGCTGCGCACGCCTCGCTCTCGGCCGGCGACATCATCCTGGGCGTTCGCGGCGAGGAGATGCCCGAACTCGCGCGCCGTGCTGCGCGCCCTGGTGGCGGTTCCATCCGGACAGCAAATATCGCTGTCGGTCTGGCGGCATCGTCAGACAAAGGACGTGACGATCGAGGGGCAGCCGTGGCCGCACATGGTGGCACTGCGCGAAGAGGTTCTGGCCAGCTCCGCAAACATTGCAATAGCCGAGTTGGGCGGCCTGGGCTTGCACCTTGCCAGCATCACGCCGGCCGATCGCAAGAAATACGAGCTTGAGGACGCGTCTGGCGTGATGATCGACCAGGTCACACCCGGATCGGAGGCAGAACATTTGAACCTGCTGCCGGGCAATGCGATAGAGCAAGTGGGAGAGCGGCCGGCAACCACGCCGGAGGAAACCGCTTCGATGTTGCGGCGCGGACACGGCGAACGTGGCGATCTCGTCGCCGTGCTCGTGAAGGATAAAGCGGAGACGCGATGGATCACCCTGTGGATCGGTCAGATCGACCCCAAAGACCGGGTTGCCTCGGTCACGCCGCCGCAAGCGACGGCGCAGGGCCAGGCGCAGGATGTTGCAGGCCATCCGCCACAGCAGTGAGCCTCTGATTTGCCAGCACCGCGCGAGGAACGTGCGCCATGAGTATCCTGGCGAAGATCACGGCCTTCAAGGGCATGCCGCCGGAAGCGTTGGAGCGTCTGGAGCGTGGCGGCACCATGCTTGAACCACCCAGCGGATCGCAGATCCTGACGAGCGGAGATACCGCGAATTCGGTTTATGCCATCGTCGGCGGCAGCGGCTTCGTGCGGGTCGGATCCGCCGATGGGCAGAGCAAGGCGATCATGCTGGGGATGCTGCGGGAAGGCGACATCTTCGGCGAGATCGCGGTGCTGGATGGTGGCGGCCGCACCGCCGAAGCGGTGACCGAAGGCCGGGTGCGTTTGATGCGCATCGGTGGCGCGACCTTCATGGCGGTGTTGCAGGACACACCGGCACTCGGCGCCAATCTGTGCCGTATCCTGGCCGGCGCATTGCGCCGCACCGACGCGCTGCTCCAGGACGCGACGTTCGGCACCGTCGAAGCACGCCTGGCGCGGCAGGTGCTGTATCTGGCTGGACTGCCCGGGCATCAGTCCGAGGACGGCTGGCGTCTCGGCGGCCGCTTCCGTCAGACTGATCTGGCTGATTTGCTGGGCACGACACCGCGCAGCATCATTACGGTTCTGAACAAGTGGCGGGCTGACGGAATTGTGAAATACGATGCCGCGCGTGGCCAACTGACCATTTGCGACAAGGACCAGCTGCGTGCCGCGATCGGGCCGTACTGACGCGATACGAGGCGATTGATCGGCGAGGCGCCAGGGCGCGCGATGCAGGCGGCAGCCGCAGCGGGCGCCGGGGGCCTGGGAGCTGGAGCAATCGACAGGGAGGCGTCGGTGCGCGCCGTACTATGCGCGGTTTTGTTGTTCATGCTGTCGAATCCGGCGCGCGCCGATGAGGTGACCGCGCTGCCCGGGCTGTCACGTCAGGCGCTGCTGTTGACGGTCCCCATGCCCGAAGGCGGCACGAAGACGCTGGAGGCGCTGGTCGTGCGCCCCACGGGTCCGGGACCGTTTCCGTTGGCCCTGATTGCCCACGGCCACCCGCGCGACGCAGCGGACATCCCGCGCGATCGCCCGCAGCTTTATTCCGGAACCGCCATTGTATTTGCGCAACGTGGCTATGCGGCCGTGGTCGTGATGCGGCGTGGCTACGGCCGGTCGGACGGTCCGTTCGCCGAGGCGCTCGGGCCATGCCAGGCACGGACCTATGAGGCGGCTGTCAAAGCCGCTGCCGCCGACATTCTCGGGGCAATGGCGGTGCTGCGGACCGAGCCATGGGTCGATCCGGCGCGCGTCCTGCTGGTCGGCCATTCGATGGGGGGCTACGCCGCTCTGGCTGTCGCTGCCAGCAATCCGGACGGTCTCCTGGGTATCATATCGTTCGCCGGCGCCGTCGGCTCCCCGTCGCCAGACGTTGTTTGTGAAATCGATCGCGTGCTCGACGCCGACCGGACTTTTGGACAGACCGCGCGCATTCCCACGCTTTGGATCTTTGCCGAGAACGACCATTTCTTCAGCCCGGAACTCGCCCGCAGAATGTTCGCTGCCTACACGTCCAACGGCGCGCCCGCATCGTTGTACCAGGCTCCCAGCTACGGCCGTGACGGCCACATGTTGATCTGGTCACCCGATGGAAACGGCTGGTGGCCGCAGGTGGCATCGTTCCTGAGTTCGTTACATCTCCCAACAGACATCCAGGTTCCCCTGGCTGCACCGGCCCGGTTGGCAGAGCCTGTGTCGTTGGACGACGCGGGACGCCGTGCGTTCGCGGCCTACCTGCCATCTCGCAGCTATGAGAAGGCGTTCGCCACCGGCGCGGCCGGGCATTACGGCATGGCATTCGGCGCACGAACCAAGGCGGATGCAGAGGACGCAGCGCTGAAGTCCTGTCAGGAGATGGAGCGGGGTTGCAAGGTCTACGCAGTGGGAAACGAATTGGCGCCCGCGGTTGCTCCTCCGGCGCCGGAATCATCGAAATAAGCAGCGAAGCCGCATGATGATTGCTCCGCGTCATCAAACGGGGGCGGGGGCGCACTCATTCATTTATAAATCAAAAAGCAATCAAGCCCGACACGGATCCACGCGGAGTTGTGGATGGAGCCGCTCTGGGCCCCTCGCCCTCAACTCCGCGTGAAGCCGTGTCGGACTTGATTGCTTACCTTGCTGCTCGCTGGGTGGCTTGGCGCCGCGGCCCAGGCACGCGACCGCGCCCCGAGACAGCGAAATCGAACCGTGAAACGTTTCATAGCGCCACGCGCCAGGAGATGCGAGAACACGGTCATCAGATGGCGCTACCCCAATACAGGCTTCATCTGGCGGGTACCCGGCGGCGGTTGACATCGAACATCGGCATGGTCAATTGCTCCGGAATCGGTACCCACGGCGCTATGTAGCAGGCGGCGGTCAAGGGGAGTCCGGCGTCGCGTACAAACAATCCGCTGATAGCGGCGACAACAAATGGAGCTTAGAACATGAACCGCATGATCGTCACTGGCGTTGCTGCAATGGGCCTGGCGCTGAGCACGGCGGCATTCGCACAAACCACGCAGAGCCCGGTTGGCCAGTACAACCAGGGCAGCGCATCGAGCCCGATTGGCCAGTACCAACCAAGGCAGCGCGTCGAGCCCGGTCGGCCAATACAACCAGGGCAGCGCTTCCAGCCCGGTCGGCCAGTACAACCAGGGTAGCGCGTCGAGCCCGGTCGGCCAGTCCAACCAGGGTAGCGCTTCCAGCCCAGTCGGTCAGTACCAACCAGGGCAGCGCTTCCAGCCCGGTTGGCCAATACAACCAGGGCAGCGCGTCGAGCCCGGTCGGTCAGTACAACCAGGGCAGCGCTTCCAGCCCGGTCGGCCAGTACCAACCAGGGCAGTGCATCGGCTCCGCAGCCGAAGCAGCAGTAATCGGCGACAAAGCTTGTCCGAGGCTAACTGAACAAGGGGGTCGCTGGCAGGCAGCCACGACCCCCTTCGGTTGGGACAGGAACGGCAAAGTGCTTGCCTAGAAGGCATCGAGGCAGATACCGACCTGACATCGTCAGACCAGAATCGTCTCGCCGATCAAGCAATTTTGAACTGACCAACGGCGCGGCAGGAAATGGCCGCGTCGTTTTCATTTGTGGGCGCCGCCGACCGCGCCACGGATTGCTGCAAAAACTCCTGTCATTGCGAGTTGACCACCGGCCGGCGGCGGCCGACCCGCCCTGGATGAAACTGCGACGGTGCACGGCCCCCGCGTCATGCCGACGAAGGTCGGCAGGTGGATTCACATTTGAAGTGCAACAGATGGCCGGAGAATAGCTCAGCGGGGGTTTTGAAGCCAAGGCATTTGCGAGGGGTATTATTATGTCGCCGAGCGATGGCGTCGATTTGGCGTTGCGAGCACTGACGCAGGTCGGTTTTTCGTGGCAGGTCGCGTCGCACGCGGCCGTTGGCGTTCTCGATGCCGCCCTTCTCCCAGGGGCTATGTGGATTGCAGAAGTAGGTGTTGATGCCGAGTGCATCGCGCAGCTTGTGATGGTTGGCGAACTCGGTACCGTTGTCCTGGGTCAGGGTTCGGCGCAGTTGGGCTGGCAAAGCGGCCAACCAGGTGTGCAGTTGGTCGGCGGTTGTCTCGGCTTTGCGGCTGGGCGGTTTGGCCAGCAGGATAAATCGCGAGGCGCGTTCCTGGGCAACCAGCACGGACTGGCCGTATTTGCTGAACAGCACATAGTCGGCCTCCCAGTGGCCGGGCTGACGGCGAGCATTGATATAGAGTGGACGTTTGCCGATGGAGACACGGTCTTTTATGTGCTGAACCGGACTTCCACCCTTGCGGCCACGATAGCCACGCTTGAACTTGGCGCGCGGCAGATAGAGTCGCCAGGCGAAATCCTGGGTCCGGCGGATTTGGGCATAGATGAAGCGGTAGATGGTTTCGTGACTGATCGTTGTTGCCGCTTTTTGCTGCCGGAGCCGGCCGGCGACCTGCTCGGGCGACCAACCGTTCCGCAGGCAGTCGAGAACCAGGTTGCGGAGCGCATCGTCGCGCTCAAGTTTTGACCCGGTCCAGCGGCGGGCTCTGGCCTGCTCCTCAGCATAGGCCGGTTTATAGCCAACCTTGTTGCCGCGGTTGCGTCTCAGTTCGCGAGAGATTGTCGATGGCGAGCGATCCAGAGCTGCCGCGATTTGGCGGAGCGATTGCCCGTCTTCATGAAGACGGGCAATCGCACACCGTTCCTCGAGCGTGAGGTGATCGTATTGTTGGGCCATTGCAACACCCTACCATGGTGTTGCACTTCGTTTGTGAGCCCAGGGCATCCACGATTTTGCTCCGCCGCATGCAGCAAAGTCGTGGATACCGGCCTTCGCCGGCATGACGCGAAAGGCGATCTCGGCTGTTTGTTTCTTGCGAGGAGCGCAGCGGTCCCCGGGCTTGACCTGGGGAAGCAATCCCCCGCCAACGAACCACAGGTAATTCGTCAGGCGGGGCCCCCAGGCGACACGTGTCGTTCGCTCCGGCGTTTGCTATAGCGCAGTCATTGGGGAGAAAATGCGATGGACATGCGCGTATTTGGCCGCTCCGGCATGCAGGTGTCCCTGCTCGGGTTCGGGTGCGGTGGAGTCGGCGGGCTTATGGTGCGCGGCGCACCGGCCGACCAGGACAAAGCCGTCGCTCGTGCGCTGGAAGTCGGGGTGAACTACTTCGACACCGCCGTGCAATACGGCAACGGCGAGTCGGAAAAGAACCTCGGCCGGGTGCTGGCCACGCTGAAGCCGGCCAATGCGATCGTCGGCACCAAGGTTCGGTTGCCGGCCGCGGATTTCGGCCGCATCGCCGCGGCGGTGGCAGAGTCGCTGGAGGCCAGCCTGCAACGGCTGCGCATGGAACGCGTCGACATCTTCCACCTGCACAACGCCATCAGCAGCGCCGGCGGCGGCGAGACCCTGAGCGCCCAGCAAGTGCTCGGCGAAGTGGTGCCGGCCTTCCAGAAGCTGCGCGAGCAAGGCAAGACCCGGTTCCTCGGCATCACTGCGGTGGGTGACACCCCGGCGCTGCGTCAGGTCATCGACGCCGGCGACTTCGACAGCGCTCAGGTCAGCTACAACATGCTGAACCCCAGCGCGGCCGTGCCGCTGCCGGCGGGCTATCCGGCGCAGGATTACGGCCGGCTGTTCGAGCACACCCAGGCGGCGGGCGTCGGCGTGATCGGCATCCGGGTGCTGGCCGCGGGAGCGTTGTCCGGGGTAGCTGAGCGCCATCCGGTCGCCAGCCCTCCGCCGGAACCGATCGGCTCGGCGCTGAACTACGACGCGGACCTGGCGCGCGCGCGGCGGCTGCTGCCGCTGGTGACCGAAGGATACGCCGGCTCGCTGGCCGAAGCGGCGGTGCGCTTCGCCATTTCGCACCCGGCCATGGGCACGATCCTGGTCGGCATGGCGACGCCAGAGCAATTCGAGCAAGCGCTTGCGGCGGTTCAGAAGGGACCGCTGTCACAGGCCGCGCTGAATCGCCTGGAGGAACTGCAACGCGGCTTCGCCGGAGAGGCGCGATAGTCAAACCTCTCCCGCGGGAGCGGGAGAGGTCGAGATGCGAAGCATCGAGGGTGAGGGTGATCGGGTCGGCACGATGTCCAATTCCGCGAACCCAAAAGGAACCAGGCATGATCGATCCCGCCACTGACCGCGTGCTGATGACCGGCGCCGCCGGCGCGATCGGCACCGCACTGCGCAACGGCCTGCGACCCACCTACAGGCATCTGCGGCTGACCGACATCCGCCCGATCGCCGATCCGGCCAACAACGAGGAAGCCATCGTCACCGACATCGGCGACCGCGCAGCGCTGGAACGCATGATGCAAGGCGTGCGGGCCGTGGTGTACATGACCGGTGTCGGCGGCGACTACTCGCTGGAAGACCTGTTCCGCGTCAACGTGCGCGGCGTGTTCGACGTATTCGAAGCAGCGCGGCTCAGCGGCGTGGAGCGCATTGTCTACGCCAGCAGCAACCACGCGTTCGGCTGCTATCCGATCACCGAGCCTGTCACGCCGGCGATGCCGCCGCGGCCCGATAGCCTGTATGGCGCGTTCAAGGTGTTCGGCGAGACCATGCTGCGCGAATATTTCGAACGGCACGGCATCCGTTCGGTATCGCTACGCATCGGCACGTTCCGCACGCTGCCGATCGACCAGCGCTCGCTCGCGACGTGGCTGAGCCCGGGCGATGTGGCGCGGATGGTGGATTGCGCGCTGCGCCATCCCGATCCCGGCTGCCTGGTGGTGAACGGTTATTCCAACAATACGCGCCTGAAAAACCACGACCCGGGCTGGGAGTTTCTTGGCTACCAGCCGCAGGACAATGCCGAGGACCATCTCGAGATGCTGCGGGCCAAGGGCGTGGATGTGGATGGTCCGTGGGAATGGCCGGAACATGGTGGCTCCCACGCACGGGCGCCGGAGCGCAGGCCGCGGTAACGGAGAAGGTCACCGGACGGCCCTTCGCAAATCGCAGAATGCCCGTCCGAGGGTCTTGAATGTAAGGAAATTTCGCCTTACATCGCGATCTCCCGGTGTGAGGCCCGCGTCATGAGCATACTTACCGTCACGACGAAGGGGCAGGTGACCCTCCGTAAGGACGTCCTGCAGCATCTCGGTGTCGTTCCGGGCGAGAAGATCGCGGTAGAAAAGCTCCCGGATGGCCGGGTCGAAGTAAGAGCAGGTACGGAAGACCGGCAGGATCTCGGATGTCTTCGATTTCCTGAAAAAAGAGCAGGGGCCTTCCCTGTCGATCGAGGAAATAAATGAACTGGCTGCCGAAGGTTGGGCCGGCAAACGGTGAAAATCTCCGCTGATACCAACGTGCTCGTTCGGGCCATCACCGGTGACGATGCGCGGCAGAGCAAGCTTGCCCAGGCTGCATTAGCCAACGCCGATTTGGTCGCGCTTGCCACGCCGGCGCTTTGTGAACTCGTCTGGGTGCTGTCGCGAGGCTACAAAATATCGTCGGCCGACATCGTGGAAACGCTCCGACGGCTGATCGACGCGACCAATGTCTCGTTCGACCGGCCCGCGGTGGAGGCCGGCCTGGCTTTGCTGGCGGCGGGCGGTGACTTCGCGGATGGCGTGATTGCCTACGAGGGACGTTGGCTTGGCGGTGATGCCTTCGTCTCCTTCGACAAAAAAGCGATAACACTATTAGAACGGCAAGGCGAGGCCGCACGCCTGCTGTCCTAGTGACCACTGCTGCATCTGGCGCCGTGGATTGGCGCCAGCAGAGTTTTTCGATGCCACCCAGGCGGACTATGAAATGCGGCTGCCAGCTTGAGCGCTCAATGAATTAGGCAAGGGCTTGAGCCTACAACGCGGTTCTGCCAAGATTGTATTCCGTTCGATGCACTCGACGGTTGGGGTGGTCCGTGCGACGCCGTGAGAGTCAATCGTTCGGCAGATTGGTATTATGCGGCAACATCGCGGCGGCCGGGACCATTACCGTTCCCGATCCGCCTCGAACAGACTCTCCAATTCTGCCGCCGCATCCTGCGTCGTCTGGATCAGCTTCTGCTCATCCCGATAGAACGAGTGGCTCGTGATCAGGGTATGTTCGTCGTGATCACGGAACAGCGCCACCGCGCGCGCCGCCGCCGGCGCATCGATTCCCAACTCGGTCAGCGCCTTTTCCGCCAGCTCCAGGCTGGAGAAGAACGTCTCGCGCACCAGACCGTCCACACCGCGATCCATCAGCAGATGCGCGTGCCGCCGGTTGCGCGCCCGGGCCAGAATCTTCACCTGGGGAAAACTGCGCTTCGCCACTTCGACCGTGCGCAGCACCGCCTCCATGTCGTCCAGCAACACCACGAGCAGTCTTGCCTGCGCTGCTCCGGCGGCGCGCAGCACCTCGGCGCGGGTCGGATCGCCGAAATACACCTTGTTGCCGAAGCGGCGCACCACCTCCACCTGGCCCTGGTTACGTTCCAACGCGGTGAAGGCGATGTTGTGCAGCCGCAGCACGCGGCCGACGATCTGCCCCATGCGGCCGAAGCCGGCGATGATGACCGGGTTCGTCTCGCCTTCGATCTTGTCGTACACCGGTTCCACGGCGGTTTCAGCCACGGGGATCACGACTTCTCCGACCCCGCGAACAGGATCGGTGTTGCCAGCCATGGACGCAGCCGCCACCAGCGTCGCCATTCGTGCGCCCCGCGTCCAACGCACCCACCGCCACTGCGGCCCCGAACAGCACGAAGCTGAACTCGCTCGCCTGCGGCAATGCCAGCGCAAAGCGCACGGCGTTCGCGCGGTCCTGCCGAGCCACGCGGGCCAGCGCCGTACAGATGGCCGTCTTGGCACCGAGCAATGCCGCTGTCCCACCCAGCCAGCACCGCCGGCGTGGCGCGGGCCAGGTTCACGTCGGCGGTCATGCCGACGGAGATGAAGAAAAACCCAGCAGCAGCCCCTCGAACGGCTCGATATCGGCTTCGAGCTCGTGGCGGTATTCGGATTCGGACAACAGGACGCCCGCCATGAACGCGCCCAGCGACGGCGACAGACCAGCCGCCGAGGCCAGCAATGCCGTGCCGGTGACGATGAACAGCGCCACCGTGGTGAACACCTCGGGCGTGCGTGCGCCGCCGATGACGCGGAACAGCGGGCGCATCAGGAAGCGCCCGCCGACCAGGATCGCGACGATCGCCGCCGCGGCCCGCGCCACGTCCCACCACGGCACGTGATCGGGCAGCGCTCGACCCGCCAGCAGCGGCACCAGCGCGACCAGCGGGATGAACGCCAGGTCCTGGAACAGCAGCACCGCGAAACCGTCGCGGCCGGCGCGGCTTCGCAGCAGCTCGCGCTCGGCCAGCAGAGGCAGCACGATGGCGGTGGAGGACATGGCCAGGCCGGCGCCCAGCACCACGGCGCCGGCCCAGCCGATGCCCGCCACGTGGGCCAATCCCGCCAGCACCGCCCCGCACACGACAAGCTGCGCAGTCCCGAGCCCAAACACCGCGCGGCGCATCACCCACAGCCGATGCGGGCGGAGTTCCAGTCCGATCAGGAACAGCAGCATGATGACGCCGAGGCTGGCGATGTTGGCGATATCCTGGACATCGGTGACCAGCCGCAATCCGGCGGGGCCGATCGCGACGCCGGCCACCAGATAGCCGAGCACGCTGCCGAAGCCGGCACGGCGAGACAGCGGCACGGCAATCGTGGCAGCGGCAAGCAAGGCGACCAAGGTTGCCAGCATCGGTTTTTCCCACCGTCGGTTGCAGGTCCGCCAGGAACATGTGGCCTCGCCCGGCAAAGCTGTAGCTTGCGCGAGCGCGGAAAGCTTGTCAGCGGTTACGGTGTCGATAAGCTCTTCGCACGGATTGCAGGCAACCGGGATGGGCCTCGCCCGAAAAAAACGGGGCGGCGCGGACGAGTGCCGCACCGCCCCAAGGGGGTCGCGCAACCCATGCGGGGCGCGACATCGGGGAGGAAACAGGACACCGGTGAACCACCGGCTCCGTGCGAGTAATATGGTATGAAATGCTTAAAAGACGGTTAACCAGTTTGTGTTATTTCGCGGTTTATCGCGGACGTTTTCATCACGAATGCAGGAAGGGAGGCACCCCGTGAACGCGGTTTCCGAACGGACCGGGCCATTGGCCGGTTTGAAGGTATTGGAAATCGGCCACTACATTGCCGCCCCGTTCTGCACCCGGATCCTCGCCGATCTTGGCGCCGAGGTGATCAAGATCGAGCCACCCGGCGGTGACCCGTTCCGCGGCTGGGGCGCGGCGGTGGACGGCAACTCGGTATGGTTCAGCGTGCATGGCCGCAACAAGCTGTCGGTCGAGCTGGACCTGAAGCGCCAGCGCGACATTTTCCTGCGACTGGCGGCGCGCGCCGACGTGCTGGTGGAGAACCTGCGCGCCGGCCAACTGGAAAAGCTCGGCCTGGCGCCGGCGGTGCTGCACGGGGTCAATCCGCGGCTGGTGATCGCGCGGATCTCCGGCTACGGCCAGGACGGGCCGTATCGCGACAAGCCGGCGTTCGGGGCGATCGGCGAGGCGATGGGCGGGCTGCGCCACCTGACAGCGCATCCGTCCGGCGCCACCGAGCTGCCGCCGCCACGCTGCGGCATCTCGATCAGCGACGACCTCGCCGGGCTGTATGCGGCGATCGGGCTGCTGGCGGCGTTATGGCAGCGTGACGGCACTGGCACGGGGCGAGGCCGGGTGATCGACGTCAACCTGGTGGACAGCGTGTTCAGCCTGATGGAAGGCATGCTGCCGGAATACGCCATGGACGGGCGCATCAGGCAGCCGGTGGGCGCCGCCATCGCCACGGCTGCGCCGACCAACACCTATCCCTGCGCCGACGGGAAGTGGCTGTGCGTCGCGGGCAACTCGGACCTGATCTTCCGCCGGCTGATGACGGCGATCGATCGGCCGGAGCTGGGCGCCGATCCGCGCTACGCCACCAATGGCGAGCGCTGCGCCCGGCGCGACGAGCTGGATGCGGCGATCGCGGCCTGGACCCGGCAACACCCCGCCCGCGACGCCGAGGCAGTGCTGGAGGCAGCGGACGTCCCCTGCTCCCGGTTGTTCGACATCGCCGACTGCGCGCAGGACCCGCACTTCCTGGCGCGAGGCTCGGTGCTGCGAGTGGAGGATCCGCTGATCGGGCCGACGCTGCATCCGGGGCCGGCGATCCGGCTGGACGGCGAGGCTCCGGGGGCGGTGGTGGCGTGGCCCGGCCCGGCGGTGGGGGCGCACACCGACTACGTGCTGCACACGCTGCTGGGGGTGCCGAGGGAGGAGAAGGTGTGACCTGTACTGCGACGTTTTGTCGTCCGGGTGGCATGTGCGCCTGGTTTCGACCATATTCCCCCGAATGATGGGCCTCGAGACACAGGAGTAGGGCCGTGCGACGGTGCAGATAACGCTGCCAGACGATCTGGCTCGGGACCTTGCCGAGATCGGCCTGCTTGAACCCCAGGCCATTGAGGGCGTTCTGCGAGACCGGCTTCGGGCCGCCCGTATTGCGGACCTGGGGACCATTCTTGCCGCACTTGAGGCCAACACACCTGAGCCGATGACCAACGAGGAGATCAACGCCGAAATTGCTGCCTATCGGGCAGAGCAGCGGCGTGCGACTGGTCCTTGACACCAACACGGTTCTGTCGGGATTGCTCTGGAGCAATCCACCGGGGCGTTTGATTTCTGGCGTTGTGATTTTGAGCGATCGATCCCTACTTCTGTGCGGCACAATCCTGCCACCCGTCATGCCGACGGAGGTCGGCATCCACGACTTCGTAGCACGCCACTGAGAGAAAGTCGTGGATGCCGACCTTCGTCGGCATGACGTTGAGGCCGTCGTCCGAGTGTCAATAATAACGCGGACTGGTCTCAGCCTTTCAGGTTAGACCGCTCACTGCTGACGCTGCCATCATCCGCTGCTGTCTTCGCTTCGGGCGTGGGCGACTCGAGCCGGGTCAAGCCGCCCGGCCTCGCTTGTCCGGCGCGTCCCTCCGCCGTAGCCTCGACGTAACGGAGTTCTCTGCATGGGCGAAGCGCACCGCCGCCTCGCCGCCATCCTGGCGGCCGACGTGGTCGGCTATTCCGCCAAAGTCAGCGCGGACGAGCCGGGCACCCTCGCTCGCGTGCGCACCCTCCGCACCGATCTCATCGAGCCGCTCGCGGCCACGCACGGCGGACGCTTGTTCAAGACCACGGGCGACGGCTTTCTGCTCGAGTTTGCCAGCGCCGTGCAGGCGCTGCGCTGCGCGATCGCGATTCAGGACAGGTTGCGCGCCCAACCCGACGCCCTGCGGCTACGCATCGGCGTACACCAGGGCGAGGTCGTGCCCGAAGGCAACGACCTGCTGGGCGACGGCGTCATCGTCGCAGCCCGGCTCGAACCGCTGGCCGAGCCAGGCGGCATCTGCATCTCCGCCCGCGTGCGCGAGGACGCCGCCGGTAAGATGGCGCTCGAGGTGGACGACCTCGGCGAGCCCGCGCTGAAGAATATCGCGGCGAGAATACGTGTGTTCCGGGTTCGTCTGGGGGCAGCCGATGGCGTGGTGAACCCGCCCGCGCTGTCATTGCCTGACAAGCCGTCGATCGCGGTGCTGGCGTTCACCAACATGAGCGGCGACGTGGAGCAGGAGTATTTCTCCGACGGAATGGCCGAGGACATCATCACCCAGTTATCGCGCAGCCGCGCACTATTCGTGATCGCACGCAATTCCAGCTTCACCTACAAAGGACGCGCGGTGGACGTGAAGCAGGTCGGGCGCGAACTGGGCGTTCGTTACGTGCTGGAAGGCAGCGTGCGCCGCGCCGGCGAGCGGGTGCGGATCAGCGCCCAGTTGGTAGAGGCGGAGACCGGGAACCACATCTGGGCGGAGCGGTACGATCGGCCTCTCGCGGACGTGTTCGTGGTGCAGGACGAGATTTCAGACGCCGTGGCCACGGCGATCGGTCCGGCGGTCGCCGACGCCGAAATGCACCGGGCCATACGCCGGCCGCCCAGGTCCCTTGGTGCCTGGGAATTCTATCAGCAAGGGCTATGGCATTTGGGTAAGGCGAGTGCGGCGCCGAACGATGCGGCGCGCCCCTTGTTCGAGCGTGCCATCGAACGGGATCCGATGTTCGCAGCCGCCTATGTCGGATTATCACGCGTCTGTTTCATGGCGGGCATCATTTACCTGACCATGTCGATGGACGAGGCCACGCGGATGGGAGCGATATACGCCCGGAAAGGGGTTGAACTCGATCCGACCGATGCCGACGCGCAAGCCATATTGGCCGTGACCTTATTGTTACAGGGTGACACGGATAATGCCCTGGTGACCGCGCGCCAGGCGCGTGCCATCAATCCCAACTGCGCCCTGGCCTACTGGTGCATGGGAGCGGTCCTGACCTTCACAGACCGGACGGCAGAAGGCCGAGAGGCCCTGGGCATCTTCGAACGGCTGAGCCCGCGTGACGCGCACATCGCCGCGGCGCACCTCCAGATCGCCATTTCCTACTATTTCGACCGTGACTATCAGCGATGCGTCGAAGCCGCGCGGCGTCAAATAAGTGCCCATCCCGGCTACACTGTGACTTATCGCTGGCTGGCCGCCGGTACTCGGCCAGCTAGGCCGCACGGAAGCAGCACGCGCGGCGCTCGAACAGTCGATCTCTGTTTCCCCGCACGAGTTCGATGTCTATGTCCACAATCGCCCGCCGTGGTTTCGTCCCGAGGATCACGAGCACATGCTCGACGGCCTGCGCAAAGCCGGCTGGCAGGGGTGATAGGCGTGACGACACAGGAGGAAACAATGGGCGTGCACGTGGCAACCATCCGCCCCGGCTTCGTGGCCGAGATCGGCGGGCTCGATATCTCCCGCCCCATCACGCCGGCCGACATGGCGGCGCTGTGGGACGCCAGCGACGAACATGCGATCCTGGTGTTTCGCGGCCAGACGCTGACCGATGCGCAACAGATCGCCTTCACCGAGAACCTCGGCCAGCCGGAACGCTACGTGTTTTCCTACAGCAGCCGGGTGAAGCTGCGGCTCGGGCGGCCCGAGATGGCCGACGTTTCAAATCTCGATGCCGCCACGGGGCAGCCGCAGACCGGGTCGCAGCGGCATCGCATGGTCAATCTCGGCAACCGGCTGTGGCACACCGACAGTTCGTTCCGGCTGCCGCGCGGGGGTTTTTCGCTACTGTACGCGCATGCGGTGCCGCCGGCCGGGCCGCTCGGCGCCGGCGAGACGGAGTTCGCCGATACCTGCGCTGCCTATGAAGCTCTGCCGCCGCAACGCCAGGCGATGCTGGAGGGAATGCAGGCGGAACACAGCCTGATGCACTCGCGCTCGGTGCTGGGGTTCACAGATTTCACACCGGAGGAACGCGCGGCGCTGCCGCCGGTGGTGCAGCCTCTGGTCAATACGCATCCGCGCACGGGGCGGAAGTCGATCTACGTCGCGTCGCATGCGTCGCACATCGTTGGCATGGGGGTGGCGGACGGACGCCTGCTGCTGATGGACCTGATCGAACTGGCGACGCGGGCCGGCACGACGTATCGGCATGAATGGCGGGTGGGCGACCTGGTGATGTGGGACAATCGCCGCTCCTTGCATCGCGGGCTGCCGTTCGATGAGCGGTTCCCTCGGGACATGCGGCGCGTGACGACATCGGACGGCACCGAGCCGGTGCGCGGTGTGCGAGGTGTCGAGATGGTGGCTGGGTAGGGTTAGCGGGGCACTCGATAGACTGTTCGTATCATACCAAGCCGCAAATCGATCGACCTAGGGTACGAACCACCTCAACCGTCATGGCCGGGCTTGACCCGGCCATCTGTCGCGGCACCGTGCTGCGTAGATGGCCGGGTCAGGCCCGGCCATGACGGTTGGGGTGGTTCGTGCGACGCGGTCGAGAGTCAATCGTTCGGCGGGTTGGTATCAGATGCCCGGCGCCACGCCGCACGCTCCGGTGGTGTAGCCGCCGGCGCTGGAGTGATCGTCCACGATCTCGGTCAATTTCAATGCGGCGAATTTTTCCGCCAAACTCAATTCCCGCTTGAGCGACAACATAAACGAATCGGTCTCCAGCGCCGGTGGATTATCCCAGTCGATGAATTCGAGTGTGCCGGCCGAGACGTATACCGGGAGGCCCGGCATGCGCAGACGGGCAATCAGTGCCTGGGCGCGCGCGATGACGCCGGGAGTGTCCGTGGTGTGCGGCGCCTCTGCGGGGAATTTCGACGCCGCCGCCTCGTGCGCCACAAGCGCGCCCAGCCAGCCTCCGGTTTGCGGTGGCAGATGCGGCACGATGTCGTCGCGATATTCGAAACGCCAAGCCGATGGGCAAACCTGGTCGAAGGCGGTGGCGAAGTCCCGATTGCCCGGGCGCGCGGGCGCGAAGGTGTAAACCGCGGCGGGTTTGATGCCTGTACGGCACAAGCGATAGGCGGCGAGATAGGCCAGCGAGGCGCCCTTGCTGTGGCCGGTGACATAGAGCGGCTTGTCCTTGGCGGCGGCGGCCAGGGCCGCCAGGTCCAGCACCCTCCAGAGAGCATCCAGCGACCTGAGGAAGCCGGCGTGCACCAGGCCCGCCAGGTCCTGGCCTTTGACCTGAATGACGTTGCCGTCGTTCAGCCAGTCCAGCAGGACATCGAAGAATTCTTCCGGGCTTTGGCTCGCCAGCAGCGGCGACAAGGTGCCGCGAAACGCCAGGATGACTGCGCCGTCCGCGGTCTCCCCCCAGTAGCAGGCGTTATCTGGATCCGGCAGGCTGACTTGCAGCGAGGCGGGCACGAAGCCGACGCTTTTGAGCAGCGCTGCGTTCGACGGCGTGTCCTGGAATCCGTTGCCGGCGGCGTTGATGCCGTAGGCCAGGTTGCTGGCGCCGATCAGCCGGCAGGCGACGGTCTTATCCATTGCATCCTCCGTTGGTTGCACGCTGGCAGGTTCGGCGGACGGAGAGGGTCGTGAATGGAGACGGGGTCGCGGCGGAGGCAGAACTCGTGGCGGGAGTGTGGTTCGTTACGGCGGAAGCGGGTTGCGCGCAAGCGCCGGGTTGCCGCCGCGCCGGTGATCGCCATGGCCCCGGTCAGGCGGAGAGGTCCAATGTCCTCGCCCGTCGCAGGCAGCGGAGGAAGCCGGCTCCAGCGGGCCATGCAGCAATACCATCCATGCAGAGCCCTGCGCGTTGACGCCAGACCGGCTGCCGTCCCCTACCCCGCCAGTTCGCGGGACCGCGCCGTCGCCGCGGCGATCGCGCGGCTCATTGCGGCGGGCCATGCGTCCGACGCCATCAGGACCTTCAGGGCGGCCTCGGTGGTGCCCGCCGGGCTGGTCACCGCGCGGCGCAACGCGGCGGCGTCCTCGGGGCTGGCCGCCAGCAGTGCGCCCGAGCCGGCTACCGTCTGCCGTGCCAGCAGCCTCGCCATGTCAGCCGGGATGCCTTGCTCGATCGCCGCCTGTTCCAGCAATTCGGCGAGCAAAAAGACGTAGGCGGGACCGCTGCCGGATACCGCGGTGACGGGGTCGAGCAAGGCCTCGTCGTCCGCCCAGGTCACCACGCCGATGGCCTGCAACAGCCGATCGCACAGGGTGCGCTGCGGCACCGACACACCCGGGGCAGCGCAGGCCACCGTCACGCCCTGGCGCACGGCGGCGGGCGTGTTGGGCATGGCGCGCACGATCGCGGCCTCAGCGCCCAGCAGGGCACTGATCCCGCCGATGGTGCGGCCGGCCATGATCGACAGGAAGACGGCCTTGCCGGCGAAGCGGGCGTGCGGCGGCAGGGCCTCGGCGGCGCTTTGCGGCTTCACCGCCAGCACCACCGCGGCGGGGGAGAAGTCGGCGGGGATCGCCGCAGCGTCCGCCACCACAATCAGGTCGGGACCGGCGAGGCTTGCCGCGTCCGGCGCCGGGTCCACGGCGACCGACAGTCCCAGGCCTCGCTCGCGCCAGCCCGACAGCATGGCGCTGCCCATGCGCCCGCAGCCGACCAGCAGGATCGGCGGGATGTCGCCGGCCGGCTGGTCCGACGTGCTCATGCCTCGCCCGCGCATTCCAGCATGGCGGCCGCCAACGCCTCGGCCGGGGCCTTGCCGCCCCACAGTACGAACTGGAAGGCGGGGAAGAAGCGCTCGCACTCGGTCAGGGCGATGTCCACCATGTCCTCGAGGCTCTCCGCGGAGGCGCCGGGCGCCCCGCGCAGCAGGACCGAGTGGCGGAACACCGGCATGCCGTCGTCGCCTTCCAGGCCGAAATGGCCGATCCACAGCTTCTCGTTGGCCAGGGCGAGCAACTGGTACAGCAGCCCGCGGCGCCCCGCCGGCACCTTCAGGTCGAAGGCGCAGGTGAAGTGCATGGCGCTGATCTCGCGCGACCAGTTGAAGTAAAGGCCGTAGTCGCACCAACGGCCGGGTGCTTCGGCGGCCATTTCGGAGTTGTTCCGTCGATCGAACGACCAGTCGTTGGCGGCGACGATCTGCTCGAGAACGTCGAGCGGATTAGCCGCGGCTTCGAGGTAGGTGGAGAGCGAGGCCGACATTGCGGGGTCTCCCATCTGAAGGGAAGGCCGAGTACGGGGAGCCGGGAGCGCCGGTCATCGACCGGAAATATTGTGGAATCGCTCTAGGTTACCCGCGACTCCTAAGCTACTGGCCGAACGCGCCGCGCCGCAAGGGGCACGTGCGGAGAGATTTGGAGGACCGGCGCGGGGGGGGGGGAGCGGCAGGGGGTCTCATGCGAGGGCGGCTACCGCGGACGGGATGACTGTCCTATGGCTACGCGTGCCGGTCCAAGCGGTTCGCACCGCGCGTGGGGTGGGGGACGGGCCTCGGGGCCACATTTGTTCGGCCGCAGGCTCTGGCACCGGCGGCGCGGGTGCGGGCATTTCCACCCTGACTGAGATCGTCACCCTCACGTCATTGCGAGGAACGCAGCGGTCGGTCGTGGGCCGGTTTGAGTGGGTGCAATGGGTCGGATGCGGCGGTTCGTCGGGTGGACGCCGCGAGCGCCGCTCTGGGTGGAGGCTGTGTAGAAACTCAACGCCGCGACTGGATTGCAGAATATTCTTCTGTCGTTGCCCTCTATCGCGTGGGGTCCTTCCGATTTGGTGGTGCCCTTGGCACGAACACAGCAATTTATTGCATCGAATCGTTGCGCATTCGCGTTTTTGCACAGCCTCGGTGGGGAGCGGACGTTCGTCCGCCCGAATAATCTCGATTACCTACCCGGGGCATGCTACCGTGGAGAGCCGAACCCCGCTGTGTCCAAGACGGGACTGGCTGATCGGCCAACACTGTGCCGAAGTGCATGATGCGCCTGCGATAAGTCTAACAATCAGGGGAGAGCGAGATGGGAGAATACTTGCTGATCGAATTGAGGGACCCCTTCGAATCGAACGACGTAGGGTACTACTGCGAACTGGCACGCGGGCTGGCGGAAGCGGGCAACCAGGTAACGCTTTTTCTGGTGCAAAATGCGGTGCTCGCGGCGCGGCCGTCCGCGCAGGCCCCACAGCTTCGGGCGCTGGCGGGCTCCGGCGTCAGGATACTCGCCGACGACTTCGCGCTCAAGGAGCGGGGCATGACCAGGTTGCTCGACGGTGTCCAGATCGCACCCATCGATATCGTGGTCGATCATCTGGAAGCCGGACACAAGAACTCTCTGGCACTAGGAGACGGACATGTCGCAAAAGACCTTCGCCGTCGCGCTTATGGATCCGCCCTATGAGTTGGAGAACCTGACGACCGCCTTCCGCATCCTCTGCGTCATGGCGCAACGCGGACACAACATCAATCTCTTCGCCTACGAAGGCGCTTCCGGCCTGGCCTTCAGGCAGCAGGCGCCGCATCCGAACCCGGTGCACGGCAAGAACGTCGCCGAAGAAAACCACCCCACGACCAAGGACCAGGTCACGGCCCTGCTGGCGCTTGCCGAGCAGAACGGCGGCAAGGTCGACTGGGTAAATTGCGGCATGTGTGTCGACGAACGTGGCGTGCGCGAGTTCGTCGCCGGCAGGCGGGGCTCCCCAGCCGATTTCCATGCGTTCTGCGAAGCGTCCGACAACGTGCTCGCCATACCGACCAAGTGAGGGATGCCATGGCCAAGAAAACGCTGAACATCGTCGAGTTGGCCTACCGGGCCGTCATGGAAGAGCAGGACGACACGATTCTTCGGCTGCTTGCCGCGATGCAGGGCGCGGGGGCGCAGCACACCGTGGTGCTGCGCGGCAATGCGGTGAACTACGCAGTCGCAGGGCAGGGCGCGCCAGGGATCAGCATCGGTGGGTGGCAGCAGACGCAGGCGCCGCGCATGGACAACGACGTCATCGATCTCATCGAGAAGCGAAAGATCCCGGTGTTGGTCATCGAGGAGGACCTGGCTGCACGAGGCATCGAGCGTGGTGAACTGGTCCCGGGGGTCGAGCTGCAGCTCAAAAATGCTGCCGCAGTGTATGGCCGGGTACGATATAGTCTCGCATTGGTAAGCAGATAAACCACGCCATGCGGGCGCACTGCGGACACGGGTGAAGCTACACACAACCTCTGCTGTGGGGCGGAACGCAGCGTTCCCCGATCTGATCGAACGACGGCTTTGGATCGGTTCCGGCGGGAGCCGCCGCGCATGCACCAGATCGCGCCCGCCACCCGTAGCGCCACGCGACGGGCTGTGATGCTGTAGCACATCGCCAGGGTAGTGGGCCAATTTGAATGTCCGCAATGGGTCGAGGCTGTGTAAAAACTCAACGCTGCGATTGGACCGCAGAATATTCTTCCGTCGTTGCCTTCTGTCGCGCAGGACTCTTCCGTTTTAATGGTTCCCTTGGGCGAACGCAGCAAATTATTACGCCGAATTGTTACGCAGGGGCGTTTTTACACAGCCTCGGTCGATTCCGGCGGTTGGACCCACGGTTATAATGCCGTTGGTTGGGGCACACTGTGTACCGTCATGCCAACGGGCGTGGGGTACGCGAGAGTCCTCTCACCTGTTTCGAGGATCGTCAGCCGGGTTGACAAATCTAATCACGGCCGGCCCAACAAATTGAACCTGAACGACCACCTCCTCGTTCTCGGTCCAGACAAAATGTGGTTGATTAGCAGGCACTACGCAAAACGACCCCGCGCCGCCCATCCCGCCTTTCGATTTGTCGAATTTGTCCCCGAAAGCGAGGGCCCCTCGGCCACTGATGACCGTTGCGATTTCAGTGTACGGATGTGAATGAGGCGGATGGTTGCGGTGCGGCGGGATCTTGACGCGCATGACGACGGTTTCGGCTTTTCCCGGATCGCCGAGCAAAAGCGCCACCTGGGCACCTGGAATACCAGGATAATTCCTCCAGGCCAGATCATCAGGCGTGAGGATGGCCCGATCTACCAACAATGAAGAATCCGGCATTTGCTCCTCCGCGACGAACCCTTGGGACGAATGGCATCCAACCATGAACCCAACACCAGGTTACACCTTGTCGGCCGGTGCGGGGCAGTCGAGTTCGACACGCACCGCCGATGCGATCTGCGCCATAGTGAACGGCTTACTAAGCAGATGCACTCCGGGGTCGAGGACTCCGTTGTGGGTCATGACGTCGCTTGTGTAGCCGGAGATGAACAGCACGCGAAGGGCGGGACGCAGCCGGGTGGCCTCGTCCGCCAGCTTGCGGCCATCGATGCCGGGGAGCACCACGTCTGTCATCAGCAGGTCGATCGGCTGGCGCGACCGCAGGATCTCCAGCGCGGGCGACGCGCTGTCCGCCTCGAGCACTACGTAGTTGAGTTCGCTCAGGCTGGCGGAGGTGAAGTCGCGTACGTTGGGATCGTCCTCGACCAGAAGGATCGTCTCGCCCCTTCCCATCGCCGGCGAGGTTTCGCGCGGGGGCGCGGCCGCGTCGGTCTCGGCGGCGGCGGCGGCGCGCGGGAAGAACATCTTGACGGTGGTGCCGCGGCCGACTTCGCTGTCGATCACCACGTGGCCGCCGGTCTGTTTGACGAATCCGTACACCTGGCTGAGGCCGAGGCCGGTCCCGATGCCAGGCGGCTTGGTGGTGAAGAACGGCTCGAAGGCCTGGACAACGACCTCGGATGGCATGCCGGTGCCGGTGTCGGTCATCGCGATAAGCACATATTGTCCTTTGGCAAGGTCCGACTCATCCGCTTCGCCATGGCCCGCTTCGAGCGTGACGTTGGCCGTCGCGATGGTCAGGCGGCCGCCCTCAGGCATCGCGTCGCGCGCGTTCAAGGCCAGGTTCAGCAACGCGCTTTCAAGCTGGTTGGCGTCGGCGCGGGTCTGCCAGAGGTCTCCATCGAGTTCGGTCTCCAGGCTATAGGGCTCGCCCAGCGTCCGGCGCAGCAGTTCCGACATGCCGGAGATCAGTTGATTCGCGTCCAGCGCTCTGGGAGCCAGCGGCTGCTTGCGGGAAAAGGCGAGCAGTTGGTGCGTCAAACTGGCCGCGTGCTGCGCGCCAGCCATCGCCTGCTCCACCAGCCGCAGCAGCCGGTCGCCCTGCGGCTTGAGCCGGCGCTGCAGCAACTCGAGGTTGCCGGAGATGATGGTCAGCGTGTTGTTGAAGTCATGTGCAATGCCGCCGGTGAGGCGGCCGAGGGCTTCCATTTTCTGCGACTGGCGCAACTTGGCCTCGCTTATTTGCAGGGCGGCGGCGTTGCGGTCGCGTTCTTGGATCTGCCGCGACAGTTCTTCGTTTACCAAGCCGAGCGTGCGGGGCGAGGGGAAGGTCAGCGCCTGAGGGATTAGCGGCCAGAGCAAGACGGCGGTGGTGAGCGAGATCATCGCTGTGAGCAGCTTGATCATGCCGTCGAGCCAGTAGACGGGAATCCACAGCGTGATGATCGCCATGAAGTGGGTAGTGCCGCAGGCGAGGATGAAAGCGGCGAACAGCCAGAGGATCCAGCCGAATTCCAGGTCAGGGCGGCGACGGACGAAATAGAGCAGGGCGAGCGGGATGGAGAAGTAGGAGAGGCCAATCACCGCGTCGGACACGGCATGCAGCCAGATGAGCCCCGGTTCCCACAGCAGGCAGAAGCCGTGTGGCGACAGGGCGGAGGGGTCGAACAGACCGCTGAGGATCGCCTGCACAACATAAACTCCGAAGGGAGATCAATCTTTGCCTCAGACCGTTTCCGGGGCGCAATCCCTGCCGCTTGGGTGGTTCTTGGGCGGCCGGCCGGGTTGCGTGTGGCCTGGCGCGGTCGATGACCCAGGAGGCCCAGGACAGCCGTGACAGGACGGCATCTTATACCAGCCCGCAAATCGATTGACGTACGACAACGACCCTCCCCCACCGTCACAGCCGGCCCTGTGCCGGCTGTGACGGTTAGGGCGGTCCGTGCGAAGCGGTCGAGAGTCGAATCCGTTCGGCGGGTTGGTATTACAAAGTCGCATCGCTGCGCTCGATGGACCGCGAGCTGGTACGGGCCGATCGTGATGCAGGCGTCGAAACGGCGCATGACGCCACGTTGTGCCGGGTTGGGTTGATAATTTGTGAGCGGCGCCGACTATCCTGGCAACGCCTCCCCGCGCGACGCGTCCATCGCTGCGTCGTCTGCAACCCGCGACGGAGCGGTTCAATCAACGGTCTCGCTTGGCCTGTGCGACCTTGCCTGCCTGCGAGGCGCGGCCGATCTCGCGCGGGTCTGACTTGACGGTCGGTCGCCGGCTCATCTTAGGCTGCATGCCGGTGGACGCTGTGCTGCCGGGGTTCGGGTGCTGGGGACCGGCGGCCGCGCGCTTCATTGCGGCAGCCTTGCGGGTAAGTTCAGCCTGGCTCGGCGCACTCAGTTTCCGGAGCGCGCCGGTCGCCCGATCCACCGCTTCGACCAAAGCTTGCGCCTTCGCCTCTGTTCGCAAATTGTCGCGCGCGGACACGGCCCCCTCGGATCGGCCTTGCCACGGATCTCGCGCCCTTGCCTTCGTCCGATCCGCTTGGCCCGATCCCGTGCCGCCCGCAGCCGCTTGACCAGAGCCTGGAGCGCTTCGCGGGAGAGTTCGTCGAGCCGCGCCCCGCCGATCACTCGCCCGACTTCGGCGCCGTCTCCAGCGCAGCCACCCGCGCCTCCAGCACCGCCAGGCGGTCCGCCAGCGTGCGCAGGGTGGCCTCCGCCGCCTCCTGCCCTGCCCTGGCGTTCGCGGCGAGTTCGGACATCGCGTCCAGCTCCTCCCGCCGCACCAGCTCCAGCCTGCGGATCGCCTCGTCGATGCGGGCGCGGACCATGGCCTCCGCCTCCTCGCGCAGGCCGGCCAGCGCGGACAGAGCGCCACCGGCCACCCCGGCCAGGTCATCGAAGAACTTCGGACGATCGCTCATGGTCGGTGCTCCCTTGCCGCCGGGCCGTCTTTCGCCGGCGGCCAGACCTCCCTATAACCCGGCGCCATGATCCTGGTCACCGGCGGCGCCGGCTTTATCGGCTCCAATCTACAGGCGGCGCTCGCCGCCCGCGGGCATGAAACCGTCGTGGTGGACTGGCTCGGTAACCAGGACAAGTGGCGCAACCTTGCCAAGCACCCGCCGGCCAACGTGATCCCGCCGCCGGAGCTGGAGAGCTTCCTGGATACCCGCCCGCCGCTGGAGATGGTGTTCCACATGGGTGCCATCAGTACCACCACCGAACGTGACGGGGACCTCACCTGGGCGACGAATTTCGAACTGAGCAGACGGCTGTGGCGCTGGTGCGCCGGTCGGGACGTACGGTTCGTGTATGCCTCATCGGCAGCCACCTATGGTGACGGGTCGGCCGGGTTCGACGACGAGTTCGGCGTGGAGGCACTGCAAAAATTGCGGCCGCTTAACCTTTACGGATGGACCAAATACGCCTTCGACCTGCTGGTGGCGCGCTCCCTGGCGGCGCGGACCGAGCGGCCGCCGCAATGGGCCGGCCTGAAGTTCTTCAATGTCTATGGACCGAACGAATACCACAAGGGATCGATGATCTCGGTGGTGAAGGTAAAGCACGATGAGGTCGCCGCCGGCGGCGCGGTCAAGCTGTTCCGCTCCGACGTCTCCGGCCTGCCGGATGGCGAGCAAAAGCGGGACTTCATCTGGGTGGGCGACGTGGTGGACGTGATGCTGTGGCTGTTGGACAACCCCGGTGTGAACGGGCTGTTCAACCTGGGCACCGGCCGGGCTCGCAGCTACCTGGACCTGGCACATGCGGTGTGCGACGCCGCGGGCCGGCCGCGCCAGGTCGCGTTCATCGACATGCCGGCCGCCTTGCGCGGCCAGTACCAGTCCTTCACCGAGGCGCCGATGGACCGCCTGCGCGCCGCCGGTTACGCAGGCCAGTTCACCCCGCTGGAGGAAGGCGTGCGCCGCTACGTTCAGGACCATCTGGCTAACGCCGACCGGTACGTATGAGCGACCTGGACAGAGTTACCTCTCCCGCTTTTGGCGGGAGAGGCCGAGACGCGAGAGCGGCGAGGGTGCGGGCGATCGGGTCGGCACGCTCTACCTGCTTCGTGCCGACCCGATCGCCCTCACCCTCGGTGCTTCGCACCATCGACCTCTCCCGCGAAGCGGGAGAGGTGTAGGGGCGGACGGCGATGCTCTCCGTTCTTCTGTATCCGCAGTTCAATCCGGTCATCGTCCAGCTCGGGCCGTTCGGCATCCGGTGGTACGCGCTGGCCTATATCACCGGCCTGGTGCTCGGCTGGCGGCTGATGCGCCGGCTGGTGCTGCGGCCGCCGCAGGTCGCGAACCAGGTGCAGGTGGACGACTTCCTCACCTGGGCGACGCTGGGCGTCGTGCTGGGCGGCCGGCTCGGCTACGTGCTGTTCTACCAGCCCGCCGTGTACTTCTCGCATCCCGGCCTGATCTTCGCCGTCTGGGAAGGCGGCATGAGCTTCCATGGCGGCATGCTCGGCGTTGCCGTGGCGATCGTCGTCTTCTGCCGCCGCAACGGCATTCCGTTGCTGGGGTTCGCCGACCGCATCGCGGTGTGTGCGCCGATCGGCCTGGGCCTCGGCCGTGTCGCCAACTTCATCAACGGCGAGCTGTGGGGGCGGCCTGCGCCGATGTCCTGGCCCGGCGCCATGGTGTTCCCCAACGCCGAGCCGACCGCGCACCCCTCGATGCAGATCTACGACGCGCTGCGGCAGACGGTGTGCGCCGGGCTCGACCCGTCGCGCTGCATGCCGCGCTATCCCAGTGAGCTGTACGAGGCGACGCTGGAAGGCCTGGTGCTGTTCTGCGTAATGTTCGCGTTGTCCCGCAGTGAAGCCGTGCGTGGGCGGTTCGGCTGGCTGACCGGCGCCTTCCTGGTCGGCTACGGCATCGCCCGCATCGCCGGGGAGTGCTTCCGCGAGCCGGACGCGTTCCTCGGCTTCCTGCCGTTCGGCACCACGATGGGGCAAGTGCTGTCCGTTCCAATGGTGCTCGCCGGCGCCTGGCTCATCTGGCGCGCCCGGCCGGTGTCACTCCCGGTGCCGCAGACCGTGCTCCACCCGGCGCCATGATCGAGCGGCTGGACGCGTTCATGGCGCGTGCCAACGCCACCTACTACGCGACGCACGACCCGTTTGCCGACTTCACCACCGCGCCCGAGATCACCCAGGTGTTCGGCGAGATGCTGGGGCTGTGGGCGGCGGTGACCTGGGATCTGCTGGGCCGGCCCAACCCGGTGCTGCTGGTGGAAGCAGGCCCGGGCCGAGGCACCCTGATTGCGGACGCGCTACGGGCGGTGACCCAGGTCGCCCCGGCATTCCGCGCCGCCCTGTCGCTGCACCTGATCGAGACGTCCCCCCGGCTGCGCGCGTTGCAGGCCGCCCGCCTGCCCGACGCGACCTGGCACGAACGGCTGGACACCGTCCCCCACGTCCCGCTGCTGTTGCTCGCCAACGACTTCCTCGACGCCCTGCCGATCCGCCAGTTCGTCCGCCGCGGCGGGGATTGGACGGAGAGGTTCGTGGGTCCGGAGGGGTTCGTGGAGGTGGAGCGGGACGAGAAGCAGGATGCTCCCCCTCCCCTTATGAACTTGGGCCGCGAAGCGGACCAAGGTTGGGGGGAGCGGGGGGCCCCCCAGCTCCAGATCCACGAACTGTGCGAACCTGCGCAGGCCTTCGCCGCTGCTCTCGCCGCCCGCTGCGTCGCCCATCCCGGCGCCGCGCTTTTCCTCGACTACGGCCCGGAGCATAGCACCCTGGGCGACTCCCTTCAGGCGATTGCCAACGGCCGTCCGGCCGACCCACTGTCCCCGCCCGGCACCGCCGATCTTACCGCCCATGTGGACTTCGCCGCCCTCGCCGCGACCGCCCGCGCCGGGGGCGCCGCCGTCCACGGCCCGATCCCGCAAGGCCCGTTCCTCGCCCGGCTCGGCCTGTTTCAGCGCACCGGCCGGCTCGCCCGCGGCCAGCCTCCGCAACGCGCCGCCGCGCTGGTCGAGGCAGCCCAGCGGCTTGCCGAGCCCAACCGCATGGGCCGCCTGTTCAAGGCCCTGGCGCTCTGCCACCCTGCCTGCGTCACCCCTCCCGGATTCGCTGACTGACCCTGCGCATGCCCGATCCGCTTTGCTCTCCCGCCCTGCCCGCGCCGCACGGCTTCTTCACCCGCCTCGGCGGGGTGTCCGCCGGGCCGTTCGCCAGCCTGAACTGTAGCCTGTCCGGCCAGGACTCGCGCGACGCCGTGCTGGAGAACCGTGCCCGCGCCGCCCGCGCCATCGGCGCCGAGCCGGCATGGCTGGTGGGGTTGACGCAGGTGCACGGCGCCGAAGTAGTCCATGCAAACTCCGCCTGGGCCGCCGGCGAAGGCCCCCGAGCAGACGCCATGGTGACCGATCGCCCTGGCATCGCCCTGGGCATCGTCACCGCCGACTGCGCGCCCGTGCTGTTCTGCGATCCCGCGGCCGGCGTGGTCGGCGCCGCCCACGCCGGATGGCGCGGCGCGGTGGCGGGCGTGCTGGAGGCGACGGTCGCCGCCATGCAGGCGCTGGGCGCACGGCGGATCACCGCTGTGGTGGGGCCGTGCATCCGGCAGGAGTCCTACGAGGTCAGCGCCGACCTGCGCGACGCCGTGCTGGCGCGTGACGAGGGGGATGTGCGGTTCTTCGCCCCCGGCCGGCGCGAGGCACGCTGGCAGTTCGACCTGCCGGGCTACTGCGGCGCGCGGCTGGCCGCGGCCGGCGTGGCGGCGGCCAGCGTCGCGGTGGACACGGTCGAGGACGAAGCGCGCTTCTTCAGCCACCGGCGGAGGACGCTGGGCGGAGGCGGGCCGATCGGACACCAGATCTCGGTGGTCCGGCTGGGGGATTGATTCGGGGCTGGCGGCGGAGGGGGCAGGACGCCCGGGCGGCGATGACATTAACCGCCAGGGTGGGGGCAAGCGCCGTCTGGTTGCATTTGCTCGGCACGTGCCGGCACGATGGCGGCGTGCAAGTCAACGCCACGTCCAACGATCCAGTGCGGCTGGCCTTCCTGACTGCGCTGCCGGCGGATGCCGGGATCCGTGCCATCCTGCTCGACCAGCACATGAGCGCGGTGGAGGGCAGCATCGGCGCCATCCCGCGGCGGCTGATGGTGGCGGAGGAGGATTATGCTCAGGCGCGCCGTGTGCTGACCGAGGCGGGGGAGGCGTGGGGCGAACCGGCGTAAGGCGGGCGCATTCCGCCCCGCTGTCATTGCGCGGAGCGCATCGGACGGGCAGTCGAAGCGGGTGCAAAGGGTCGGATGCTGCGGTTCACACCAGTGGAGACTGCTGCCGCCGCTTTGGATGGGAGGGGACCTTCAGGTCCCGGGCGGAACACAGTCGACTTCTGGCTCCCTAGAGTACGTAACCAGGGCACCGAAAAAACAGCGCTTCTCCGTTGCAGAAATCTGGTGCAGATTCGCACCATGATCTATGGCAATGCCCCTGTCTCTACTGACCGCAAGAGTGCAACCGCCCAGCTAGGTCAGCGCAGGGCTAATAGCGCGGAGAAGGGGCTGTGCGAGATCACGCGCAGCTACATTATTTACAAGAGCACCGTTTCGAGGCTGGCGGTATGACGCCTGAGTTGTTTGATCGTATGATACGGCTGGAGCGTATTTTTATGCCCTATGCTCAGCAACAGCGCCGCGAGGCTTACAAGCGGCAGACAGGTTCTGATCCAGCTGCTGGATCGATTATAAGATTTGCCCACTATACATCGGCAACGGCCGCCCTGAGCATCATTAATGAAAAACGAATCTGGATGCGCAACACAAAATGTATGTCAGACTATAGCGAGGTGCAGCACGGGTTTGCAATGCTTCTGGAGTTCTTTGCCGATGAGAATCCAGACAAGCAGAGACTGATAGATGCTCTTGATTCCTGCTCGTCGGGAGCGGCGATGGAGGCCATAAGAGCGTTTGATGGATGGTTCCATGATACACAACTCAACACGTACATAACGTCGGTTTCGGAGCACGATCGTTCTGAAGATTCTCATGGCCGCCTCTCAATGTGGCGTGCGTTTGGAAGAAATACCGCCTCTGTCGCTTTGATCATGAAGGTCCGGTATATGTCTGACATATATGAAGCAATACCGATTATGTTCAGCCCTGTTGCCTATCTGCCAAAGGATAGGGTACATAGTTTGCTTCGCGAAGTGATAGATAATATTATTGCCGAACGCGCATTCCTCCAGACTGTCGATCGGTCGGTCCTTGTAGGATATATTTTTAACATGCTGATTGCTGCTGTGACGTGCCTAAAACATGAAGGCTTTCATGAGGAGAGGGAATGGCGTGTCATCCACTCACCTAGGCGCCAGCCGTCGCCGCTACTCCAGTCATCAATAAAAGAGGGTCTTCAGGAGATCGAGTGGGTGGTTCTGGGGGGTCATAGCACCGGAAGCATGCATGAGAGGACCTTGAGGCGGAGGTATTCCTCGTCCTTCAGCCCATAGGCTCGGCGCTGGAACACTCTTATCTTGTTGTTAAGCCCCTCGACGAAGCCCAGTGAGACTTTGTTCTCCGGCTTGCAGTAAGCGGCGATGCCGTCCCAGTGACGGTCGATCATGCCGGCAAACCGTTCATAGGGCTTGAGCCGCTGCCATTTTAGGCTGGCGCGCCAGTTGTCGAAGAAGCGTCGAGCCCAGCCCTCGCGACGGTAGGTCCAGAGCTGGCCGAACGCCTCCTTCAGGAGATAGGCGGTGTTCAGGCGCTTGTTGGCAGCCAGCAGCAATGCGAGCGACCGCTTGCCATCCATTGTCAAATTGTCGCGGTGCGACAGCAGCGTGTACTTCTGGCCCTTGACGAAGCGTCGGTCCTTGCCGCGCAGCCGCGCATATTCAGCCTTGCGCACCTTGTCGAGCGCCTCACCGAGATGGCGCATGATGTGGAATTTGTCGAACAGGATCGCCGCTTGTGGGGCCTTGTCTCGCGCAACGTTGCGGAACGGCTTCCACATGTCCATCACGATTAGCTTGATTTTGCTGGTCTTCTCGGGTCCCAGCCACGCGTAGAACTGCGCCATGCTGGCCTCTGAGCGGTCATCGCCGCCGAACCAGATCGGTCGCTTGCGAACGAGGTCACTGACCACGATGCGGTAGTTGTGGCCCTTGCGGATGGAGATCTCGTCGACGCCGATCGCCCTGGGTCCCAGCGTGCCGGCGCGCTCGATCTGGGCTCTCATGTACTGCATCTCCAGAAGCTTGACCGTGTCCCAGTCGAGCTTCAGTTCCTTCGCGACGTCACGGATCGAAGCCTGCCGGCAGCGGCGGCCGACATAGAACGCAAACCGCTTGGTGAAGCGCGGATTGTCCGCCAGGAAATCCAGCCGCTCGCGCTTCACGGCGCCGCAGGTGCGGCACGCCACGCGCCGAACCTCGAGTTCCAGGACGATGCGGAACCCGGCGCTCGACAGATCGCGAACCCGCCGTATCCGCCGGTGGTACCACCCTGTCTGCCTCTGACCGCAGCCATCGCAGACGGTTTTTTTGAGCGCCGATCCAGCTTAACGATCCGCAAGTCTGGATCACCAAACACCCCCCGCACGGTCGCTTGCGCGTGGAAGCCTACGAACGAATATCCATCTGACAGACGATGCTGTCGCTTGCCTGATCTCCCCATGCCTCATCATGCCGGATTTCGAAAGCGCTCCAAGCCCCAGAAAGCCAATATCCATGCATGCTTCCGGTGCTATGACCCCTCAGAACTACCCACTCGATCTCCTGAAGACCCATAAAAGAAGTCTCCGGCGTCCCTCAGCCCGTCTACCTCTTGCCGATCGACGGGGCGGTATCGCCGGGCCTCGCGGACATCGATCTTGCTTATATGCTTGATCGAGTGATTATCGGTCCATCGACCTATCCGTGGCCGATGTGCGAGGCATTCACAACCGCCCTGTCACGAGCAGGGGTCGAGGACGCGGGGACGAAAGTGTTCGTTTCAGGCATTCCGATTCGATCATAGCGCATTGGCCATGGAGTGCCACTAGAAGCGGACAGGTTCCTAAGCGACTCTCTTTTATTATTTGATAATAGATTTATTTCAAATAATACCAACAATGATCCCCCTTAGGGACAGGGACGAACCATCACGACTTGCCATATTGGGGCCTTATGCGGCATTGTGGGTCGAGCGAGGGTGCAATCCGAGGCGCGCCTCAGCGGCACCGCTCGCCCCTTGCGTCCGGGGCCGCTATCCCGGCAGCTTGTCCAGCAACGCTTTGGCAGCCCGCAGATCTGCCGTGCCGAAGCCTTCTGTGAACTGCTCGAAGACTGGTAGCAGAATATCTCTGGCTACGTTTTCTCGCCCCTGCGCGACTCGCAACTGAGCGCGGCTGAGGGCGATCCGCAGTTCCCAGAGCAGTGTGCCCTGCTGCCGGGCCATCTCGGTTGCCTGACGGAAGCAATCCTCGGCCGGCATGGTGGACTGATCGGTCGCAAGCCGCAACAGGGTTTCTCCCTTGATGCGGAGCAGTTCCGGGACGTAGAGCATCTGGGCGTCATCGCCGCCACTGTTGGACGCCGCAGCGGCCTTGATGACCTCCAGCGCCGCGTTGAACTGTCCAAGCCCGACAAGGCCCTCGGCGAAACAACAATCGAATTCCGCCCTGGGACTTTGCCACCCGACGCGCCGACAGTATTCATACGTGTCGTGAAACAGGCTCACACCGCTGGCAAATTCACGACGCGCGATCATCAGCCCCGCTTCCAGAAGCCTTCCGTGGATCTCCCAGATTGTGGCGTTCCCACGCGCCGCGACCTTTTGCAGGCATCCGATCCCCCAATCGGCTGTGGCAAGATCCCCGGTCAGCAAAGCGACACGGCAGACGCCCTGAACCAGCTCGCGACAGTATGAGAGCTGATGGATATCACTATCCAGATCCGCGAGGCTCGCCGAAGCCTCGATTCGCGCGGTTTCCACCAGGCCCTGCAAGCACAACGCCACTGCCCGCAGGGACCGTATGCTCGCGCGGTTTTCCGATCTCGACCAAACAGTATGCGGTTGATCCGGCGCCTGGTCGATATGAACCAGCGCTCGCTCTAGCATCTTCTGGGCTTCCCGGGGCCGGCCGGCGGTGCGTAACGACGTCAGGCCCAGCAACCGACAACCCACCGCGACGATGGCGGGGTCACCAAGCCGATCGCCTGTCGCAGCGAGCCGTTCAGCGACACGGCGCAGTTTGGTGCGATCACCACGACGGTCGAGCGCGGTATAAAGCGCCCAGAGTATCCGCGCCTCTGTATCGAGATCCTGCAAACGTTCCGCCAGTTCCAGGGCGCGGGTCAGCGCCGCCACGGCTTGTTCCGCCGGGCCCAGGGTCAACAACAGTGTCGTTCCAAGACCAGTCAACAGACGCATGCGCTGCGCGGGATCTGACGTCTCGTCCGATGCGCAATGCAGTAGCGCGTGCTCGCAACGGTCGCGGCATTCGGCGCCGAGCGACAGGTGTATCCAGGCCTGCGCGAAGGCGGCGGTCAGCTCCACGCCAATCGTCACATCGCCCGAAGGACCAAAGCTCCAATCCAGAGCGGCGCGAACGTCGTCGATCTGCTGAATATGCGGCGTCAGGTTTTCGCGCCGGAGCGCCTGACCGTCCGCCGACGCTGGCCGTGCAAAATAGTCGCGAAAATACCGCGCGTGCTGACGCTGCGCCGACTGGGTCTCGCCGCGTTCGGCGAGCTTCCGAAGCGCATAGATGCGAACGGTCTCCAACAATCTCCAGCGACCTGATGATTCTCGCCGGTCAGGCGTAACGAGAGACTTGCTGACGAGGTTCGCGATGCCGTCAGTCGCGGAAAGACAGGTAAGCCCATCGCCTCGCGCGACGGCAACAGCCGCCTCCAGCCCGAAGCTCGCAGGGAAAATGGCGAGAGATCGCAACAGTCGCTGCTCTTCCTCGGGCAGAAGATGATAGCTCCAATCAAGCACGGCTCGTAGCGTCTGATGGCGTGGGACGGCGTTACGGCGTCTCCTGATCAGAATTGTGAAGCGATCATCGAGACCGGCGAAGACATGCTCAACCCCCAGAACGGCGGCGCGGGCGGAGGCAAATTCGATCGCTAGCGGGATGCCATCGAGATGCCGGCAGATCGCACCGATGCTCGGGAGTTCGCCGGCGCCCGGCGAGAGGCCCCCGTTCAGCGCCTTTGTCCGCGCAATGAACAGCTCGACTCCGCTGTGGCTCAAAATGTGATCTGCGTCATCCCGCCCGGAAGCGGGCACATCGAGCGGCGGAACGCGATAGACATACTCGCCCTGGATGCGAAGGACTTCGCGGCTGGTCGCAATGATCGTCGCGCGTGGGCAGCGTGCGACAAGCGTTTCAGCCAGGATCGCCGCCGCCTCGACGAGGTGCTCGCAATTGTCGAGCACCAGCAGCAACTGTTTGCCCCCGATGGCACGCGCTACGGCCTCTGGCGTCACGCTGCTGGCCGCGATCTGCAGCTTCAGCACACCCGCCAACATCGATGGCACCAGCGAGGGATCCGACAGCGACGCCAACTCGATCAACCAGGCGCCATCGGCGAACTCGCCAATGATGCCGCGGGCGGCCTTCACAGCGAGGCTGGTTTTGCCGATGCCGCCGGGTCCGGTCAGGGTCACCACACGGTAAGCAGAGACCAGGTCTCGCACCCGCGCCACCGCGGCCATTCGTCCAATGAGGCGCGTCACGGTCGCGGGAAAGTTGGTCACTGGGGATTCGCCGTCGACCCGCATCCTTTGCAGACCGACTGGTGGCTTCGCTGTCTCTTGGCGCCGGACGGTCCAGTCACCGAGCAGGCGATAACCGCGGCCCGACTCGGTCTTCAGTAAACTCCGGTACGGACCGAGCGCCTTGCGGACCGCCATTGCATGAACCTGCAGCGTGTTCTCCGTGACGATCGCACCCGGCCAGATGCGATCCATCAGCTCGTTCTTGGTGACGACCGCACCGGCCGATCGGGCAAGAATTTCGATGACCTCGAACGCGCGCCTGCCAACTGGTACGGGAGAACCAAGGACCCGGAGTTCGCGGCGTGCAAGGTCGATCTCGCACTCGCTCGAGGCGTAGACGAGCCGAATGCTCTCGTCTGGCATGTCCACAGTCCGCGACATGGTTGCTTCCGGCTCGTTGGGAGGTCAGCCGACGACATGACAATTGCAGCATATCGGCCAAGTCCCGGAAAGCCTGCGGCTTGCCGTCTAGTGCCGCCCTTCGCTCAACATCGCCGATGGGCCGATATCCGGCGGACGGCCATCGCGATCTCTGGATCGACGCGGTGTGCTTCTACGCGAGGGCGTTGAGGTCCGGGCGGAAAGCGTTGCGCATGGAAGTGAACCTTTCCCCGCGCTCTGGATATCACGCATGATAACGTACAGCGTTTTTTGCTTGGCGGCGCGGCGCACGAGCCTTCCCGGTGGGCACCCAAGCTGGGGGCCGCGCCGGTGAGCGAAAAACGGGTTGGACTAAACCGCTCCCCCCGCCGTCGGGGCTATGGGCGTTGAATGCGGCCGGTTCCTTTGCCGGATCGCCATTGGGGCATTCGAGTTGGTGCTTTGACGCCATTGGCTGCGCCAGCCAAGCCTTCGGGCGACCGAGGCAGACCGGGTCTGACCATTTGACGCCTGTTCAAGCGCGCCCGGGGACAGGTTCGAGGCGCTCGCGGCCACAGCATCCCCACTGCGGTCTGGCGGGTGGTTCGGTTCGGCGCAGTTGGGTCGTCCATCTGGCGTCATGATGTGTCCGGTACCGGCTGGCAGACCATTGGCCGCGTAATGCAGCCGACCACTACCATTATGCCGGTGTGGCAGTGCGGGCACGCCCGCAAGGAACGTCCGGTCAGTGCCTCATGGCGATCGCGATAGTCAGCGGGCGGATCAGCCGCCGGTCCAGCCGGTGCCATCGCGAGCAGATCCCGACAGTGCGCCAGCTTTCGCGCACGGTGGCAGTTGCCGAGGAAGCCGTAGTACCGGATGCGGTGGAACCCATCTGGTAGCACATGGATCAGGAAGCGGCGGATGAACTCCCCGCCGTCCAGGGTCATCGTCTTCTGCCGGTTGCCATCCCGGTAGTCCTTCCAGCGGAAGCGGATCTTGCCGCCATCCAAGGACACCAGGCGGTTGTTGGAGATGGCAACACGGTGCGTGTACCGCCCGACATAGTCGAGAACCTGTGCCGGCCCGGCGAAGGGCCGCTTCGCGTAGACCACCCACTCGGTGTTCCAAACCGGCGTCAGGTAGCGCCGGAACGCAGCGGGCTCATGGAGGTAGCGATACGCGGAGAAGAAGTTCAGCGCACCGGCGGCGAACGCCTTCTCCAGATAGTGCAGGAACAAGCCCCGGAACATCCGTGACAACACCGGGACCGGCAGGAAGAATCCCGGCCGGCAGGCGATCCAGCTCTCGCCGTCCGGTGCGATTCCGCCGCCTGGAACAAGAAAGTGCAAATGGGGGTGGTGTTGCAGGTTCTGCCCCCAGGTGTGCAGCACGCCCAGGAAGCCGATCTCCGCACCGAGATGCTGCGGGTCGGCGGCGATCCTGTGCAGCGTCTCCGACGCGGCCCGGAACAGGATGTCGTAGACCACGGTCTGGTTCTGGAATGCGATGGAAGCGACCAGGTCCGGGACGGTGAACACGACGTGGAAGTAGGGCACGTCGAGCAGTTCGGCCTGACGGTCTGCAAGCCATTGGGCCCGTGCGAGACCCTGACACTTAGGGCAGTTGCGATTTCTGCACGAGTTGTACGAGACGCGTTGATGACCGCAATCGCCGCAACGCTCGACGTGACCGCCGAGCGCGGCGGTGCGGCAACTCTCGATCGCGACCATGGCGCGCCGCCGTGCTGCGGACAGCGACGCGCCATGCTGGTCGCGGAAAGCCTGGCCGAAGTGGCGGAACACATCCGCCACTTCCAGCCCCTCGCGGGCCACGGAAGCCGTGCTTCAGGCGGGCACAAGGTCCGGCGTGGTTGGCGGGATGGCGTGCAGCGATTCCAGTGGACTGACGGTCGCGCACACCTTGCTGGTGGCGATCAGCAGATACTGAGCCGTGGTGCCCAGATTGCGATGGCCGAGCAGTAGCTGGATGGTGCGCAGATCGGTGCCCGCTTCCAGCAGGTGGACGGCGAAGGCATGCCGCAGGGAATGCGGCCCGACCGGTTTGCCGATCCCGCACTGCGATCGCACCTCCCGGCAGGTGCGGTTGATGGTGAGCGGACAGACCGGCCGGTCAGGCCGGTCACCCGGAAACAGCCACGCTCCCGGATGGGTACGCTGCCAATAGTCCCTGAGGATATCGAGAAGTCTGGGCGGCAGCATCACATAGCGGTCTTTCCGGCCCTTGCCCTGCTCGACCCGGATGACCATACGCTTGCTGTCGATGGCACTGGGCGTGAGCCGGACGGCTTCGGAGATCCGCAGGCCAGTTGCGTAGCAGACGGTCAGGATCACGCGGTGCTTCAGATTCTCGACCGCAGCCAGGAAGCGTGCCACCTCGTCCTGGCTCAGCACGACGGGCAGCTTCTTTGCTTGCTTGCCAGCCGGGATGTCGTTCTCGACAACCCAGGGGCGCTTGAGGGTGACCGTATAAAGGAACCGCAATGCGGAGACTGCGACGATGATCGAACTGGCTGCAAGACGCCTTTCGTTGACGAGATGGAGCAGGTAGGTCCTGATCTCGGCTGGCCCGAGATGGTCCGGTGACTTGCGAAAGTGGCGGGCGAACCGAACGACCTGCTCAACATACACGCGTTGCGTGTTTAGGGTCAGGTTGCGGATTTGCATGTCCTCGATCATACGGCGGCGAAGTGGGCTCATCGACAACTCCTGTGAGACGGACAGCGCTACATGGCGCCGCCGTATCGTGCCGCGATGGAGTCGTCAGGCCAGGAAGAGCTGGTCGGTCGTTGCTACCAAACGACCTTCTCAAAATGAGGGTATGTAGACCGTATCAAAGAACTACCGCGAAGCGGTTTAGTCCAACGTCCTTTGTCATGCATGAGATGCATAGCTCTCTATGTATGGTCTCCGCCGCTGCGTTGTGTCGCTCCCTGCCCACTGAGCATGACTTCAGGTTTGGGGGTCGGCTCTCTCGTTCCTCGGTCGCGCGGAAAATTTTCTTGACTTCCAGCCCTGTCAGTTAACTATAGTAACTGGCATGAGCGCCGCAACGACCCTCACTGCCGACCTTGCCACCCTGCCCGATCCGCCAAAGGATCGGCCCGGCAAGCCCGTGCCCGAGGGCATCGCGGCCATCCTCTCCATCGTCGCGATCCTTGCCGAATACGGCCGTCACCCCGCCGAGACCATCGAGCATCGCGCCATCTGGCGCGGCTTCGCCACCATCGCGCAGTTCTTCGGCACGGCCTCCCTGCCGGTCATGTTGGCTAACATCCAGCGCGGCATCATGCGGGCCGCCGCGCTGGAGCGCATGCTGTTGCGGCGCGCCGCTCGCGGCCGGGACCTGGCGTTCCTGGCGCGGCGCGTGCGTGCCAAGCGCGAAGCGGAACCCGCCGCCCCGCAGGCGGAACCGGCCACCACCGAGGCCGCGGGACCGCAACCGGCCGAGGCGCCGCCGGCGCAACAACCCGCGCCAGGCCCTGTCCGTCGCAGCCTCAAGGAGGAGGCGCTCTCGCTCGACACCCTGCCCAGCATGGCGCAATTCGACGCCGAGGTGTGCCGCCGCCCCATCGGCCAGAGCATCGCCGATATCTGTCGCGAACTCGGCGTCTCCCCCAGCCTGTGCGAGGGCATGTTCTGGGACCGGGTGTTCATGGCGATCCGCTGGTATCGCGGCAGCGTCAGCAACGTGGTCGTGGAAATGCGGCGGCGGGAGAAGCAGTTCGACGAGGAACTTTGGAAGCACCCGAACCTGGGGCAGCCGGAGGAAACCAGGGAGGGTATCCGGCGGGTGCTGGGCTTTCTCATTGGCGAGCCGCCGGTCGATCCATTTCGTCCAGTCCCGGAACCGGGTGCGCCTGCCTCCGTTGCGACGCCGAGCGTGCCAGTCGCGGAGGCTGCGACCGGCCCGCCCTGAACGCTGCGCTCACAGTGTCCGAACCTGATGCACGGGGCCGCGCCATGGCCGGTCCCGCTGCACTGATTCGTGCTGGCGCGGGAAGGTGGGGTGCCATACCGTATCGCTTCCAGGCGGAACCGTGCGGCACGCCGCACAGCAAGAAATTTGCAACCGCAGATGCACGCAGATGCACGCGGATAGGCCAGCGTTCGGCAGGCTCGTTCACAGACGGAACACTACAAACGTCCTTGGGCAGCCACGCCGTTGCGATGGGCTATGTCCCATCCGCGTGCATCTGCGTGCATCTGCGGTTCCAATTTCTTGCTTGCTTCCTTGCGTGCCGCACCTTGCCACAAGGGTCCCCGAACACAACGCGCAAGCCAGAGGCCGATGCATCGGAACCGCTCGACCTGAAGCAAGCCCGGCCATGCCGGTTGGGGCGGTCCTCGCAATACAGCCAGCGAGTCAATTGTTCTGCGACTTCGTATCTTAGCCGCGCAATGTGAGACTGAAACGAGATTCTGAGATGGCGATGAGACTGACCTTGCGAACCGTCCGCGCCCGTCAGGCCTGGGTCGGCCGGGCAGCCCCCGCCGACGGTGAACACGCCAGCCTCGCCGCAAAGGCGTCGGAACCCCCTGGCCGACGCCAACGACTGTTCGAGCCACACTGTTCGGGGAGGGGAACAGTGTGGCTCATTCCGGTACTCAGTTCAGGGGTGCAGTCCAATCGGTCCGTCAGCCCCCCTCCCCCGCCAACCGCCCCGTTGCATCCCCCAGCAACCGTTCCGCCTCGCGATATCCCGGCCGCAGCGCCAGCGACCGGCGGACTGCCTCCACCGCGCCTGCGTATCCCCCACGCTCGAACCGGGCGACCGCCAGGTTGAACCACGCCGCCGCATTGTCCGGCGTCACCTCGACCAACCCCTCCAACCAACGCTCCGCCTGCGCCCACGCCCCACAGCGGAACGCCACCCGGCACGCCAGATCGCGCAACGCCACCGAAACGCCGTCGCCGCCGAGCACAGCCTCGAACAAATCCAGCGCCTCCGCCGTCCGGCCCGCGCGCACCGCCTCACACGCCGGCGCCGCCAGCCGCAGCTCGGCGTACCGCGCGCCCTCCGGCACATCGGGCAGCGGCACGGGCGCAGAGCATGCGGCACCCAGCAACCCCCACCACGCCGTCAGGCTGCCGGGATCATGCTTCAGCACCGCCAGCCAGGCCTGCGCCGCCGCGTCCGGGCGCCCGGCACCCGCGTACAGCATCGCCAGGTTGTGCCACGCCTTCACGCCGAACATTCCGACATCGACGCTGGACAAATGCCGCCCCGCCTGCGGCGCCAGCACTGCCCGGAACGCCGCCTCCGCCTCCGCCGGCCGCCCCAGAAGCTGCGCCAGCACACCACGGCGGAACAGCAGCTCCCGGTCGTCGGGGAACGCCGCCAGCCCGCGCGTGCAGGTCTTCAGCGCCGTCTCCCGCCGGCCCAGCGCCGCGTAGGCCTGTGCCAGCAGCGCATGGACCTTGCGCACATGCGACTTGCCCGGCTCGCTCAGCACCAGGCTGCGGCAAAGTTGCAGCAACGCGGCCTCGGCGTCGCCGGCATCCAGCAACGTCATCCCGAGATTGAACAGCGCGAAGCTGTCGTCCGGGTGTTCCGCCAGTTCCAGCCGCAGCAAGCGCAGGTCGCGCTCCCACTTTCGCCGCCGCCCCTCGGCAGAATAATCGGCGCCCGAGTGCCGCACGGCGATGTAGGTCCAGCGCACCTCGCCGCCCGCGCGGCGGATCGCCGGCAGGATCTGTTCGTGGATGCGGCCGGTGAAGCGCAGCCGAGGATCGTTGCGCACCAGCTTGACGTGATCCACCACCACCGCCGACCCGTGCCCGTCCGGCTCGTCATCCCCCGCCGGACACGCGACCTGGATGATGAAGCCAAGCACACCAGGAGGATGCGCCGCGTCGGCCAGCGCCCGCAGCGCCCGGCCGTTCGCGGCGTCGATCGTGTCGTCACTGTCCATCCAGAAGAGCCACTTGCCCGCGGCCAGCCGCAACGACTCATTCCGCGCCGCGGCAAAGTCGTCACACCAGGGAAACTGCTCGACCCGGGCGCCGCAGGCCGCCGCGATGGCGGGCGTATCGTCGACCGAGCCGGTATCGACCAACACCATCTCGTCCACAAACGGCCGGATGCTGTCCAGCGCGGCGCGCAGGGTGCGGGCCGAGTTCCGAGCGATCATGCACATCGAAAGCCTGGGGCGCGGCATCCCGCCTCCGGTCACGCGGTGTGTCAGGAATCTTTACAGGCGCTTCGCCAGCCGCGCCACAAGCTATTGACGGAATGCAAATCCGCTTCGCGGCATGAAGATTGCTTCACGCACTTTCCACGGTCACGGGAAAGTCTCAGGCAACAACACAGCACGCCAGACAAGGCGCGAAATCCGGAGCGAGACGCCATGCAAAATCATGACGACCGACCACGCCGGAACGAAGCCGCCGCCTTGCGGCCAGGGGTTGCCGCAACCCACGGCCGAACCACACGGCTCGGCCTGTCGATCGGTACCGGCGTCCTGTCGCTCGCTGCCCTGCAATCGCCGGCCCTGGCGCAGTCATGCGGCGACGGCGTCGTGCAGGAAGGTCCGTTCGGCGCGACCGTCATCAACCCGGACGGCGCGGTTAGCTGCCTCGTCCTTCCAGGCGGCGATGCCTTGCTCAGCCCTTCCGGCCAGGTGACGCCATTCGTGCCGCTGGGTACACCGACGGGCCTGACGACCTACACCTATGACTCCCAGGGCCGATTGCCCAGCGTGACCGACACAGCCAACACCACGACGATAACGTACGACTTTGCCGGCCAGCCGACCATCGCCACCGACGCTCCGGGCAGAGTGACGATGTACACCTACCAATACGGGGCTGGCGGCGGCGAAGCTGACCCAGGTCACCCAGCCGAACGGCAGCGTGACGACCTTCCAATACGATTCCGGGGGTCGACTGACCGATGAAATACAACCCGGCCGCACGACCACCTACACGTACGACTCTGGGATGGTGGTCGCGAACGACTCGAACGGTCACGTGACCACCTACACCTACGACACCCGCAACGACATCACGACCGAGGACTGGCGGGGCCGGGTGACGACCTACACCTACGATGGCGGCCCGTTGACCAGCATCACCGACCCGATGGGCACCACCTACACCTACGACTACACCGCCGGCCTCTTAAGCTCTTCAACCGACCCGGCGGGGAACACCACCACCTACACCTACGACACCCAGAACCAGACCCTCAACGACGACGGCAACTACGACCACGTCGTGGCCTTCGGCTATGCGGCGAACGTTCCCGAACCGTCCACGCTGGCGCTGTTCCTGTCCGGGCTGGCCGGCTGGGTTGGCCTGCGCTGCAGCCGCAAACGCTGACGCAGCTCACCACGGAGGTCCGCATCCCGGCCTCCATGTCGAGATTCTTTACAGTCCCCGCAGCCGGCACGCATCAACCTGTTGCGCCAAAACGATTCCAAGGGGCGGCATAATTATTGCCTGATATAAACTGCGGCTATCCAACAATGCGTCAGCATCGCCAAGACGCCACCCGGATCGCCCAGGGGAGTTAAGAGCCATGCTGGATCATGATGACCCACCACGGCAGAACCAGGCCGCCTCGGCGCCACGAAGCGCCGGCGTGGCGCCTGGCCGAGCCACACGCCTGGGCTTGTCGATCGGTAGCGGCGTGCTGTCGCTTGCCGCCCTGCATGCCCCAGCCTTCGCAGGCCCGTGCAGCGCCAGTGGCGTCGTGCTGGAAAGCCCCGACGGGACGACCGTCATCGAGGCGGACGGCTCGGTAAGCTGCATCGTCCTCCCAGGCGGAGACGCCCTGCTGAGCCTCACCGGCCAGGTGACGCCGTTGGTGCCGCTTGGCGCGCCGAGGGGCACCACCACATACACCTATGACAGCGTCGGCCAGTTACCCAGCGAGAACAACTCGCTCGGCAGGACCACGCTGACCTACGACTACGAAGGCGGCCGGCTGGCCTCGTCGTCCAGCCCCGCCCGCCTCATCACGACATACACCTACGACGGCGGCAGCAACCTGCTCACCAGCGAGACCCTGCCGGGCCATCTGGTGACCACCTACAGTTACGATGCGAACGGCAACCTGCTCAGCGAGAGAGTGGCAGGTACTACCTACACCTTCGACTACAGCTCGGGAGACGTCGTCGAAACCGGCGCGCACGGGGCGGTCACAACGTAACGTGTACGATGCTGACGGCGAGATCACCGAGGTCATCGATCCGCTGCGCGCGATAACCACCTACGTCTACGACGCCGACAATCAACTCACCGACGTGATCAGTCCACTCCGCACGCGCACAACCTACACCTACGACAACGGTGTGCTGGAATTGGAGAAGGATCCGCTCGGCCGCGTCACCACGTTCGTCTACGACGCAGCGGGCCAACTCACTGGCGACACCGGCAACACGGATCCCCTCGCCCCGGTGGACTTCGCCTACGTGGCAAGCGCCCCCGAACCGTCCTCGCTGGCACTGATACTTTCCGGACTGGCCACCTTGTTACCTCTCCCGCTTCGCGGGAGAGGTCGAGGCGCGAAGCGACGAGGGTGAGGATGATCGGGTCGGCACGTAGCAGGTAGGGCTTGCCGACCCGATCACCCTCACCCGGCGCTCCGCGCCGACCTCTCCCGCGCAGCGGGAGAGGTTGTTTTCATCCAGCCGCGGCGGCGCCCGGCTCGTCGTCGTCCGGCGTGGTCTGCTGCACCGGGCCGCTATCCTGGCCCTTCGCCTCCACGTTGCGATCCACCAGTTCGATCACCGCCATGTCCGCCGCATCGCCATAGCGCATGCCGGCCTTCAGCACCCGCGTGTAGCCTCCGGCGCGCCCGCGATAGCGTGTGGCCAGCGTGTCGAACAGCTTGTCCACCACTGCATCGTCGCGCAGCTTCGCATGAGCCAGCCGGCGGTTCGCCAGCCCACCCTTCTTGCCGAGGGTGATCAGCTTTTCCGCCACCGGCCGCAGCTCCTTGGCCTTGGGCAGCGTGGTGGTGATTTGCTCATGCTTAATCAGCGCATGCGCCATGTTGCGAAACATGGCCTCGCGATGGCTGGATGTGACGTTGAGCTTCCGCCCGGCAACCCCGTGACGCATGGTTCAGTCCCCTTCCGCCGTGCTCAGAACGGCTCTTCGAGCCGCTTGGCCAGGTCCTCGATATTCTCCGGCGGCCAGCCCGACACGGTCATGCCGAGCGACAGTCCCATCGAGGTCAATACTTCCTTGATCTCGTTCAGCGACTTGCGGCCGAAGTTCGGCGTGCGCAGCATTTCCTGTTCGGACTTCTGCACCAAATCGCCGATGTAGACGATATTGTCGTTCTTCAGGCAGTTGGCCGAGCGCACCGACAGCTCCAGCTCGTCCACCTTGCGCAGCAGGTTGCGGTTGAACGGCAGGTCGTCCTGCGGCTCCTCTGCGCGAAGCTGCTGCGGCTCCTCGAAGTTGATGAAGAGCTGCAACTGGTCTTGCAGGATGCGTGAGGCCAGCGCCACCGAATCCTCCGGCGTCACCGCGCCGTTGGTCTCCACCGTCAGCAGCAGCTTATCGTAGTCGGTCACCTGCCCCACGCGGGTCGGCTCGACGCGATACGACACCCGGCGCACCGGCGAATAGATCGCATCCACGGGGATCAGCCCGATCGGTGCATCCTCCGGCCGGTTCGCCGCCGAGGCCACGTAGCCCTTGCCGAGGTTGACGGTGAACTCCATGCCCAGCTTCACGCCGTCATCCAGCGTGCAGATCACCAGCTCGGGGTTCATGATGTCGATGTCGTGGCCGGCCTGGATCTGCCCGGCGCGCACCTCGCCCGGCCCAGTGGCGGTCAGCGTCATCCGCTTCGGCCCCTCACCGTGCATCCGCAGCGCGAGCTGCTTGATGTTCAGCACGATGTCGGTGACGTCCTCGCGCACGCCCGGAATGCTGCTGAATTCGTGCAGCACGCCGTCGATCTGCACTGCGGTCACCGCGGCGCCCTGCAACGAGGACAGCAGGATGCGGCGGATGGCATTGCCGAGGGTCATGCCGAAGCCGCGCTCCAGCGGCTCGGCGACCACCGTCGCCATGCGCGACGGGTCGGCGCCCGGCTCGACTTCAAGCTTTTCCGGCTTGATCAGGGATTGCCAGTTCCTCTGAATGACTGCGCTCTGCCTCATGGCCTGGATACCTTTCGGACCGCGCCGCCGCACGGTTCCTGTACCGTCAACCTGGCCCGCGCGGGATGCGGCCCCCGCCCCAGGGAAATCAAACGAAAATCAGACGCGCCGGCGCTTGCGCGGCCGGCAGCCGTTATGCGGGATCGGCGTCATGTCGCGGATCGCGGTGACCGAGAAGCCCACCGCCTGCAGCGCCCGAAGCGCGCTTTCGCGACCCGAGCCGGGCCCGCTCACTTCGATTTCCAGCGTTTCCATCCCGTGCTCGCGCGCCTTCTTGCCGGCGTCCTCGGCGGCAACCTGCGCGGCATACGGCGTCGACTTGCGGCTGCCCTTGAAGCCCTGGCTGCCAGCCGACGACCACGCGATGGCATTGCCTTGCGCGTCGGTGATGGTGATCACCGTATTGTTGAACGTCGCCGCCACGTGGGCGACGCCGGACGTGATATTCTTGCGCTCCTTCCTGCGGGGACGCGCTGTAGCCGTGGCCGGTCTCGCCATTGGGGGTGATCCTGTTCCAAATCCGCGCCGCCCCTTTCGCCGAGGGAATCTGCGATGGGGCGGCTGCCGTCATTCTGCGTGGTAGGCGCCGGGCAGCGAGACCGGCTTATTTGGTGACTTTTTTCTTGCCGGCAATCGCTACCGCCTTGCCCTTGCGGGTGCGGGCGTTGGTGTGGGTGCGCTGGCCATGCACCGGCAAGCCACGACGATGCCGCAGGCCGCGATAGCAGCCCAGGTCCATCAGCCGCTTGATGTTCATCGCCACTTCGCGCCGCAGATCGCCCTCGACCTGGTATTCGCGGTCGACCAGCTCGCGGATGCGCAGCACCTCCTCATCGGAGAGCTGGTTGACCCGCCGCTCGTCAGGGATGCTGAGGCGGGTGCAGATCTCTGCCGCCTTGGTCGGGCCGATACCGTAGATATACCGCAGCCCTATGGTCACACGCTTGTTGGTCGGGATGTTCACGCCGGCAATACGCGCCACGCCTGCCACTCCTGTCGCCCCGGCGCGAACGCCGGACGTTTGCTGAATTGCCCCGGATAGGGCGAGAAACTGACCAAACGGCACCGCCCCCAAACGGGGGTGCGCCGAAGGTCGGGACTATAGTCGCGGCCCGACCGGAGTCAACGCAGCGATATCAACATTCCGCGAGTTGCAAACCTCTCCCGCGGGAGCGGGAGAGGTCGAGATGCGAAGCATCAAGGGTGAGGGTGATCGGGTCGGCACACTGCCCTTCTTCTGCCGGTCTCGAAGGCAACGCAGCCTTCCGACACGATCCACCACCGCCTATCGCGTCTCTCCCACGCCCGCTCTCGCGCTGTATAACTCCTCCAGCGAACGGCACAGTCCCACCACGTCGCATGCTCCACTCGCCCGCAGCCGCTTGCGCAGTTCGACGCGCAGTGCCGCCAGCCGCGCCGGCGTGTCGGGGGCATGCGCCAGGGCGACGGCGGCGGCCTGGAATCCGGCCACGTCCGCCGCGACCCACTCGGACAACCCGCCCGCCAGCAGCAATGAGCGGCTGGTGCGGCTCGCCCAACGATCGCCGTTGTGGGTCAGCACCGGGACACCCTGCCAGAGCGCCTCGGCCGTCGTGGTGCCACCGTTATAGGGGAACGTATCCAGCGCCACATCGACCCTGTCGTAGCCACACAGGAAGTCGAAGTGCTCCGCCCCGCCCTCCAGGGTCAGCCGCTCCGCCGACACGCCATACCGGGCGAAACGGCCCAGCAATGCGGCGCGGTTTGATGCCTCGTCCAGCGCGCGGTTGCGCATCAACAGCCGGGTGGCCGGCGCGTCGCGCAGGATCGCGGCATACGCCGCGATCGTCGGTTCCGTCAGTTTGTAGGCCGAGGCGAAGCAGCCGAACGTCAGATGCCCTGCGCTCAGACACGGCGGCGGCGCTATGACCGGCACCGGATAGAACACTGAGAACGGAATGTACAGAACCGGGAACCCGAACGATCGGCTCGCTGTAAAACTGTTCCTCCTCTGGCGGGATCACCGCAGCGTCGCCCACCAGCCAGTCGATTTCGGGCAGGCCGGTGGTGCCGTACATGCCCTGCCAGCAGACCTGCAATCGTGCCGGCCGATACAGAAACAACGGCAGGCGGCGCTGGAAGCTGTAGCCGTTCAGGTCTACCAGCACGTCCAAACCCGCATCCACAATGTGCTGTGCCAGGGCCGCGTTCGAAACGTCACCAAGCTCCCAGATGCGATCCTCCGCGTGATCGACATAGCCGGCCTCCGCCGACGGCGTCGTTCGATCGGCGAGGAAGTGGATCTCGAAGCGGTCGCGATCATGGGCGTTGAGGACGCCCATATACATCTTCATCCAGTTGCGCGCGCCGAAGAACGCTCCGAGATAGCCGACCCGCAATTTGCGTCCCGCTTCGTGTGGCGTTGCGGTGACGCGGTTCACACCGCGCGCCTGCCACTCGATCCAGCGCCGCCGTGCCGCCAGAATGGAGGCATTGTCCTGTTGCGGAGCGCCCGGCGCAATGCAGGCGATGCCGCCCAGCGCGACCGACCGCACCTCGGCATTGGCGCTCTCCGCTGCGCGCTGATACTCGGCGATCGCAGCGTCGGTTTCGCCGAGGTTGAACAATGCTTCGGCCAGGTTGCAGCGGACCACATCCGCGTTCGGCACCAAGCCCACGGCATGACGCAGCGCATCGGCCGCATCCGCGTACACCTTCAGCGTCAGGCTGGCGCAGCCGAGGCCGTACCAGGCCGCATGTAGCGAAGCGTTGCCCGCCAGGGCACTGCGGTAGGCCTCGATCGCCTCCTGGTATTTGCCCTCGAGATGGAGCGTATCGGCACGGCGCAGTTCGCTGGCTGGGTCCACCGATTTGGCTCCGTTGCTGGGTTCGCGTTGCTCCCCACCGTAGCATGGCGGGCCCGGTCGCAACCGCAATTTGCGGACGACAGTCGCGCGCGTTCACCACATGGACTTTGCCTTGCGCCTCAGGCCCGATGCACGTGTGCTGCTATCTGACCGCTCAGGCTTCCGTCGGCCTCACACCGTGGCCGGAAGCTTCTCCAGCACGTCCCAAATCTGCCGCGTGACCGCGTCGATCTCCGCCATGCCGTCCACCGAGCGCAGCACCCCCTGCGCGGCATAGTGCGGCAGGATCGGCGCGGTCTGGCGGTGATACGCCTCCAGCCGAGCCGTTACCGTCTCGCGGTTGTCGTCGGCGCGGCGGGTAAATTGCGTCGTCCCGCAGGCATCGCACTTGCCCGCCTCGCGCGGCGGCTGGAATGTGTCGTGGTAGCCGGCACCGCATTGCGCGCAGGTGAAGCGCCCGGCAATGCGATCCACCAACGCGGCGTCATCGACCTGCAACTCGATCACGGCGTCCAGCTTCATGCCCTTTTCCGCCAGCATCCGGTCCAGCGCCTGCGCCTGCGGCACCGTGCGCGGAAACCCGTCCAGGATGAAGCCCTTGGCGGCGTCCGATTGCTCTATGCGTGACCGCAGCATGCGGATCAGGATGTCGTCGGAGACAAGCTGCCCTGCCTCCATCACCGCCTTGGCCTCCCGTCCGATCGGGGTGCCCGCGGCCACCTCGGCCCGCAGCATGTCGCCGGTTGAGACCTGCGCAATCCCATAGCGATCCTGCAACCGCTTGGCCTGCGTACCCTTGCCCGCGCCAGGCGGGCCCAACAAAATCAGTTTCATATCTGGTTTCGGGCGACTGCCCTACCTTCCCTTGTCATGGCCGGACTTATCCGGCCATCACCGTTTCCCCCGAACGCGCGCCTTCTTGATCAGTCCCTCATACTGGTGCGCGAGCAAATGAGACTGGATTTGCGTCACCGTGTCCATGGTGACGGACACGACGATCAGGATCGAGGTGCCGCCGAAGTAGAACGGCAAACCGTAATCGTTGATCAGGATCTCCGGCAGCAGGCACACCGCGACAAGGTACAGCCCGCCCACCGTGGTCAGCCGCGTCAGCACCTTGTCGAAATACTCGGCGGTGGCACTGCCCGGCCGGATGCCGGGGATGAAGCCGCCGTATTTCTTCAGATTGTCCGCCGTCTCTTCCGGATTGAACACCACCGCGGTGTAGAAATACGAGAAGAAGATGATCATCCCGGCATACAGCAGCATGAACAGCGGCTGGCCGTGCGAAAGCTGGTTGCCGATGAACTGCAGCCAGCCCGGCCCGCCACCACCCGAAAACCCGGCGATCGTCGCGGGGATCAGCAGGATGGAACTGGCGAAGATCGGCGGGATCACGCCCGAGGTGTTGATCTTAAGCGGGATATGCGTCGAGTCGCCACCGAACATCCGGTTGCCGACCTGACGCTTAGGATACTGCACATGGATGCGCCGCTGCGCCCGCTCCATGAACACGATGAACGCGACGACCGCCACCGCCAGCACGATGAACGCCACGATGAAGAACGGCGACAGCGCGCCGGTGCGGCCGAGTTCGAGCAAGGATGCGAGCGCGTTCGGCAGGTTGGCGACGATGCCGGACATGATGATCAGGCTGGTGCCGTTGCCCACGCCGCGTGCGGTGATCTGTTCGCCCACCCACATCAGGAACATCGTGCCGCCGACCAGCGTGATCACGGTGGAGAAGATGAAGAACATGCCGGGATAAGGCACCGCGGGACCGAAGGTGCCGCGCATGCTCTCCAACCCGACGGCGATGCCGTACGACTGGATCATGGCGATGAACACGGTCAGGTATCGCGTGTACTGATTGAGTTTCTTCCGCCCCTGCTCGCCCTCTTTCTTCAGTTGTTCCAGGGAAGGAATCGCCGCCGACATCAACTGCGTGATGATGCTGGCACTGATGTAGGGCATGATGTTCAGGGCGAACACCGTCATGCGCCGCAGCGCGCCGCCGGTGAACATGTCGAACATGCCCAGGATGCCGCCGCCGCCATGCTGCGACAGCATCTCGCCCATCACCGAGGCGTCCACGCCGGGGATCGGGATATAGGTGCCGACACGGTAGACGATCAGCGCCCCGAGGGTGAACCAGATGCGGTTCTTGAGTTCGGTCGCCTTGGAGAAGACGCCGAGGTTAAGGTTCGCCGCAAGCTGTTCGGCAGCAGACGCCATTGGGATCCCCTCGTTCTAAACCTCTCCCGCGCTTCGCGCGGGAGAGGTCGCCGCGGAGCGGCGGGTGAGGGTGATCGGGTCGGCACGCCCTACCTGCTACGTGCCGACCCGATCGCCCTCACCCTCGGTGCTGACGCACCTCGACCTCTCCCGCCACAGGCGGGAGAGGTTTAGTGTATATCACGCCGCCTCGGTCTTTTCCTTAGCCACTACCGTCGTGGTGATCGTCCCGCCGGCCTTTTCCACCGCCGCCCGCGCCGACGCCGAGGCGCCCGACACGGTGATGGTGATCGCCCGGGTCAATTCGCCATTGCCCAGCAGCCGCACGCCGTCGAGCCGGCCGCGCACGAGCCCGGCCGCCGCCAGCGTCGCTTCGGTAATCGGCGCGCCGCCATCGATCTTGCCTGCCGCGATGGCCGCCTCCAACGCACCCAGGTTCACCGGCGCGTATTCCTTGCGGAAAATATTGGTGAAGCCGCGCTTCGGCAGCCGCCGGTAGAGCGGCATCTGCCCGCCCTCGAAGCCGTTGATCGACACGCCGGTGCGCGCCAACTGCCCCTTGACGCCCTTGCCGGACGTCTTGCCCTTGCCCGAGCCAATGCCGCGGCCCAGCCGCTTCGACTTCAGGCGCGCGCCCTGATTGTCCCGCAACTCATTAAATTCATGTCAGGCTTGCTCCTCCACCTTGATCAGGTGGGCGACCTTGCGGATCATGCCGCGCACCGCCGGAGTATCTTCCAGCTCGCGCGTGCGGCGCTGCTTGTTCAGGCCCAGCCCGATCAGCGTCTCTTTCTGGCCCGGCTTCTGCCCGAACGACGAGCCGGTCTGCGTCGACGCGTACCTTAGGCACTCGCGCCCTCCTCTGGCTGCGCCGCCGCCTGGGCTGGTGTCGCATCGCGGCGGGCGAACAGCTCCGCCACCTTCTTGCCCGCGCCGCGTCGCCACCGAGCGCGGCGACGCACAATGATGCAGCGCGTCGAACGCGGCCTTGACCATGTTGTGCGGGTTGCGGCTGCCGAGCGACTTGGCCACCACGTCGCCGATCCCCAGCGTCTCGAACAGAGCGCGCAGCGGACCGCCGGCGATGATGCCGGTGCCGGCCACCGCGGTGCGCAGGATCACCTTGCCGGCGCCGAAGCGCCCTTCCACGTCGTGGTGCAGCGTGCGGCCTTCCTTCATCGGCACCCGGATCATGCCGCGCTTGGCACGCTCCGTCGCCTTGCGGATCGCCTCCGGCACCTCGCGCGCCTTGCCGTGGCCCCAGCCGACGCGGCCCTTCTGGTCGCCCGCCACCACCAGCGCTGCGAACGCGAAACGCCGGCCGCCCTTCACCACTTTCGCCACGCGGTTGATGGTGACCAGCTTGTCGATCAGCCCGTCATCGGCGTCCCGATCGCGCTCGCGCTCCCGGCCGCGGCCGCCTTCTCTGGGTTCACGTGCCATGCTTGCTCTTCCCTAGAAGTCCAGGCCGCCTTCGCGGGCGGCCTCGGCCAGCGCCTTGACGCGGCCGTGATAAAGATACGCGCCGCGATCGAACACCACCTGCTTGATGCCCGCGGCGATCGCCCGTTCCGCCACCAGCTTGCCCACCGCAGCGGCGGCTTCCTTGTCGGCGCCGGTCTTCAGTGCCTCGCGCAGCGACTTGTCCAGCGACGAGGCGGCGGCAACCGTGCGCCCCGCACCGTCGTCGATAACCTGCGCGTAGATGTTCTTGCCCGAACGGAACACCGACAGCCGCGGCCGCCCGTTCGCCTTGTGACGCAACTGGAAGCGCAGGCGCTGGCGCCGCCGGTCGCGAAGTTCCTGAGGCGCGCTCATGCGTCATACTCCTTGGCCGGACGTCATGGCGGGGATTGGCCCCGCCATCCACGTCTTCCTTGGCGATTCAAGTCGTGGATGGCCGGCCTTAGCTTGTCCTCGGGCGGGCCTCTGGCCCGACCCGTGGGGGCCATGACGATGGAGACATCGTCATTTCTTCTTGCCTTCCTTGCGCCGGATTTGCTCATCGGTATAGCGCACGCCCTTGCCCTTATAGGGCTCGGGCGGACGGAACCCGCGGATCTCCGCCGCGACCTGACCGACCAGGCGCTTGTCCACGCCTTCCACCTTGATCGCCGTTGGACGCTCGCAGGTGATCTTGATGCCGTCCGGAATCGGATACACCACCTGGTGCGAGAACCCGAGGTTGATCTCCAGGTTCTTGCCCGCGACCGCCGCGCGATAGCCGGTGCCGGTGATCTCCATCGACTTGGTGTAGCCGGCGGAAACCCCCTTCACCATGTTGGCGATCAGCGCGCGCGTGGTGCCCCACATCATGCGCGCCGGAGTCGCCTGGGTATGCGGCGCGACCACCACGTGATTGCCGTCCACCTTGGTCTCGACCAGATCGGACAGCTTCAGCTGCAGCTCGCCCAGCCGTCCCTTGGCGGTGAACATCCCACCGGCGATCGCCACCTGCACGCCCTGCGGGATTTCGACCGGATATTTGCCAACGCGTGACATCGTCTCGCCCTCAGAACACGCGGCAGAGGACTTCGCCGCCAACATTGGCAGCGCGGGCCTCGGCATCGCTCATCACGCCACGCGGCGTGGACAGGATGGAGACGCCGAGGCCGGCATAGACCCGCGGCAGCTCCTTGATCTTCGAATAGACGCGCCGGCCCGGCTTGGAGACCCGGTGGATCTCCTTGATGACCGGCTCGCCCTCGTTGTACTTCAGCTCGATGCGCAACTGCGCCACGCCAGGCCGCAATTCCTCGGCCGCGAAGCCGCGGATGTAGCCCTCGCGCCGCAACACATCCAGCACGTTGGCGCGCAGCTTCGAGGCCGGCGCGATGCACATCGAGTGCCGCGCACGCTGCGCATTGCGAATCCGGGTCAGCATGTCGCCCAGGGGATCGGATAGTGACATAGGCCGTGCTCCCCCCTTACCAGCTTGCCTTGACCATTCCGGGGATCTGCCCGGAACTCGCCAGATCGCGCAGCGCGATACGGCACAGCTTGAACTTGCGGTAGTTGCCGCGCGAACGCCCGGTCAGCGTGCAGCGCAGCCGCACGCGCACCGCGGCGCCGTTGCGCGGCAACTGCGCCAGCTTCAGAGTCGCGTTGAAGCGTTCCTCCACCGGCAGCGTGCGGTCCATCACCAGCGTCTTCAAAGCACGGCGCTTGGACTTGTCACGCTTCGCCATGCGTTCCCGCATCGCATTCCGGTTGACCTGAGACGTCTTGGCCATACTTTTTTCTCTACCCTCCGGAACCCGCAGTCCCCGGGCTCGACCCGGGGATCTGTAGTTTTCCAAATCAGTTCTAATTCGCGAACGGCAGGTCGAACGCCTTCAGCAGCGCCTTCGCTTCCGCATCGGTCTTCGCGGTGGTGACGAACTGGATGTCCATGCCACGGACCTCATCCACCCGGTCGTAGATTGATCTCCGGGAAGACGATCTGCTCCTTCATGCCCATGGCGAAGTTGCCGCGGCCGTCGAAGCCCTTGCCCTGAATGCCACGGAAGTCGCGCACCCGAGGCATCGCGATCGTCACCAGCCGCTCCAGGAATTCGTACATGCGCGCCTTGCGCAGCGTGACCTTGCAGCCGATCGGCAGGCCCTTGCGGATCTTGAAGCCGGCGATCGCCTTCTTCGCCAGCGTCTTCACCGGCTTCTGGCCGCTGATCAGCGTCAGTTCCACCACCGCGGCATCCAGCTTCTTCTGTCGCCGGTCGCCTCGCCCACGCCCATGTTGATGACGATCTTGTCCAGCTTCGGCACCTGCATCGGGTTCGTGTAGCCGAACTCCTGCTGCAGCGCCGGCACGGATCTCGTCACGGTAGCGTTGCAGCATGCGCGGCGTCTCGGCCGGGGACGCGGTAACCTGGGCGACACCGGCCGGCGCATCCTGCGCCCTGCCGGCCTGATCGCCCTTGGCCGCGCGCTGCTGTTGCTGCGGTCCCGCCGGCGCCTTGCCCTTCGGAGCGCCGCCCTTCGGGGCACCGCCCTTTCCGCCGCCCTTGGCCCCGCCCTTCGGAGGACCCTTCTTGGTTCCGCTCATCGCTCGCCCTCCTCATGCTCTCGATCACGTCGCCCGTCGCCTTGGCAACGCGCACCTTGCGGCCATCCTCCAGCACGCGGAACCCGACCTTGGTCGGCTTCTCGGTCTTCGGATCCACCAGCATCAGATTCGACAGATGGATCGATGCCTCGTGCTCGAGATGCCGCCGGGCTCGCCCATCCTCGTCGCCTTGGTGTGCCGGTCGACCATGTTCACGCCCTGCACCAGGGCGCGATCGGCGTCGGGAAACACCCGCAGCACCTCGCCGCGCTTGCCCTTGTCCTCGCCGCTGATCACCACCACCGTGTCGCCCTTGCGAATGCGCGCCGCCATTCACAGCACCTCCGGCGCCAGGCTGATGATCTTCATGAACTTGCGGCCGCGCAGCTCGCGCACCACCGGGCCGAAGATGCGGGTGCCGATCGGCTCCTGCTGCTTGTTGATCAGCACCGCGGCGTTGCGATCGAAGCGGATCGCGCTGCCATCCGGACGCCGCACCGGGAACGAGGTGCGCACGATCACCGCCTGGTGCACGTCGCCCTTCTTCACCTTGCCGCGCGGAATCGCTTCCTTCACCGACACCACGATCACGTCGCCCACCGAGGCGGTCCTCCGCTTCGATCCGCCCAGCACCTTGATGCACTGCACGCGGCGCGCGCCGGAATTGTCGGCGACTTCAAGATTGGCTCTCGACACTGAATCATGTCCGCTGACCCTCCTTCAGGCGCTGGCGCAGCGCCGCTGTGCGCGGCGGCCATCGGCCTGGCCGTTGCGCTCGATCACCAGCCAGGTCTTGCGCTTGCTGATCGGCCGGCATTCCTCGATGCGCACGATGTCGCCGATCTTGCACGTGTTCGCCTCGTCATGCGCCGCGTATTTCTTCGAGCGGCGGATGAACTTCTTGTAGAGCGGGTGCATGACGCGACGATCGACCAAGACCGTGACGGTCTTGTCCATCTTGTCGCTGGTCACCCGCCCGGTCAGGACGCGCTTCGGCATGTCGCGCCTCTCCTTACTACTTGGCGGCGGAGCGCGATCTGCTCCGCCTGAATGGTCTTCACCCGCGCGATGTCGCGCCGCACTTCCTTGCACCCGCGCCGACGCCTTCCTGCTGCCCGGTCGCCCGCTGGAAGCGCAGGTTGAATTGCTCCTTGCGCAGATCGAGCAGCAACGCTGCCAGCTCGTCCGGCGTCTTGGCGCGAACGTCGGCAGACTTGTCAGCTTGGCCATCTCACGCGTCTCCCGATCCGCGCGACGAACTTGGTACTGATCGGCAGCTTCGCCGCGCCGAGCGTCAGCGCCTCGCGCGCCAGCTCCGACGGCACGCCGTCGATCTCGAACATGATGCGGCCCGGCGCCACGCGCGCCACCCAGAACTCCGGGCGAACCCTTGCCGGAGCCCATGCGCACTTCGGCCGGCTTGGCCGACACCGGCACGTCCGGGAAGATGCGGATCCAGACGCGCCCGGCGCGCTTCATCGCGCGCGTGATGGCGCGCCGCGCCGCCTCGATCTGCCGCGCGGTGATCCGCTCCGGCTCCAGCGCCTTCAGGCCATAGGCGCCGAAATTCAGCGTGTGCCGCCCTTGGCCAGGCCGTGGATGCGGCCCTTGTGGGCCTTGCGGTATTTGGTACGCTTCGGTTGACAGCATGATTCCGATCCCTTAGCGCTGCGGCGCCTGTTCGGCGGCGCGACGGTCCTGCGCCAGCGGGTCGTGCGCAAGGATCTCGCCCTTGAAGACCCACACCTTCACGCCGCAGGTGCCATACGTCGTCTTCGCCGTCGCCGGGCCGTAATCGATGTCCGCACGCAGCGTGTGCAGCGGCACGCGGCCTTCGCGATACCACTCCACGCGGGCGATTTCCGCGCCACCCAGCCGCCCGCCGCAGTTGATCCGAATGCCCTGCGCGCCCAGCCGCATCGCCGACTGCACCGCGCGCTTCATCGCGCGGCGGAACGCCACGCGGCGCTCGAGCTGCTGGGCGATGTTCTCCGCCACCAGCTGCGCGTCGATCTCCGGCTTGCGGATTTCGACGATGTTCAGCGAAACTTCGGCCTTCGCCATCTTGCCGAGGTCCTTGCTTCAGCTTCTCGATGTCCTGGCCCTTCTTGCCGATCACCACGCCCGGCCGCGCCGCATAGATCGTCACGCGCGGCTTCTTCGCCGGCCGCTCGATCACCACGCGCGACACGCCGGCGCCGCGACAGCTTGGTGCGCAGATGCGTGCGCAGCTTGCAGGTCTTCATGCAGCAGCTTGGAATAGTCGGCGCCGGCGAACCAGCGGCTGTCCCAGGTGCGGTTGATACCGAGCCGGAGCCCGATCGGATTGACCTTGTGACCCATCCTATGCGGCCTCCTCGGTCATCGTTCTGCGCCCGCTCCGCCACGACGATCTTCAAATGGCTGAACCACTTCTCGATGCGCGACGCGCGGCCACGGCCGCGCGCGTGAAACCGGCGCATGACCATCGCGCGCCCAACCTCGGCGCGCGTCACGACCAGCCGGTCGACGTCGAGCTGGTGGTTGTTCTCGGCATTGGCGATCGCACTCTCCAACGCCTTCTTCACGTCGTTGGCGATGCGGCGCTTGCTGAACGTCAGCGTCGCCACCGCCTGCTGCGCCGGCAGGTTGCGGATCAGCCCGCCACCAGGTTCAGCTTGCGCGGGCTGACCCGCAGGTTGCGACACGATCGCCTGCGCTTCGTTGTCCGGCCAGACGCGCGGTCATGCTTCGGCTTGCTCATGCTCAGCCCCGCTTCGCCCTCTTGTCGCCGGAGTGACCGGTGAAGGTGCGCGTCGGCGAGAACTCGCCGAACTTGTGCCCCACCATGTTCTCGTTCACCTGCACCGGCAGGAACTTGTGGCCGTTATAGACGCCGAACGTCAGGCCGACGAACTGCGGCAGGATGGTGGAGCGGCGCGACCAGATCCGAATGATCTCGTTGCGCCCCGAGCCACGCGCGGCCTCGGCCTTGTTCAGCAGATAGCCGTCGACGAACGGCCCTTTCCAGACGGAACGCGCCATCTCTACTTACCCTTGTTGCGGCGGCGGACGATCATCTTGTCCGTCCGCTTGTTGCCGCGTGTCTTGTAACCCTTGGCCGGCTGGCCCCACGGCGACACCGGATGACGCCCGCCGGAGCTGCGACCCTCGCCGCCGCCCATGCGGGTGATCGACCGGGTTCATCACCACGCCACGGTTATGCGGCCGGCGGCCGAGCCAGCGAGTGCGCCCGGCCTTGCCGATCTTCTGGTTCATGTTGTCGGGGTTCGACACCGCGCCGACGCTCGCCATGCACTCGGCGCGAACCACGCGAAGCTCACCCGACATCAGCTTGACCTGCGCGTAGCCGGCGTCCTTGCCGACCAGCTGCGCATAGGTCCCCGCCGCGCGCGCCATCTTGCCGCCGGCGCCTGGCTTCATCTCGATGTTGTGGATGATCGTGCCGACCGGTATCGCCGCCATCGGCATCGCGTTGCCCGGCTTGATATCGACGCGCGAGCCCGCGATCACCTGGTCGCCGGCGCTTCAGCCGCTGCGGCGCGATGATGTAGGCCAACTCGCCGTCCTGGTATTTCACCAGGGCGATGAACGCGCTGCGGTTCGGGTCGTATTCCAGCCGCTCCACGGTCGCCGGCACGTCGAACTTGCGACGCTTGAAGTCGACGTTGCGGTACGACTGCTTGTGCCCGCCGCCGCGAAACCGCGCCGGGGTGTGGCCGTGGTTGTTGCGTCCGCCGCGAGTGCGACTTGCCGACGGTCAGCGCCTTGACCGGCTTGCCCTTCCACAGCTCGCAACGGTCGATCAGCACCGTGCCGCGCAGGCTCGCCGTGACCGGATTGAATTGTCTCAGTGCCATTGTCTGCCCCCGCCCTATGCGAGGCCGCTGGAGAGATCGATCGACTGGCCCTCGGCCAGTCGCACGAACGCCTTCTTGACGTCCGATCGCTTGCCGGGCCGGCCCTTGAACCGCTTGGTCTTGCCCTTCTGCACCAGCGTGTTCACGGACGTAACCTTCACACCGAACAGGCCCTCGACCGCTTCCTTGATCTGCGGCTTGGTGGCATGCGGTCGCGACGCGGAACATCACCTGGTTATGCTCGCTGAGATCGCGGTGGACTTTCTCGGTCACCACCGGGCTGCGGATCAGTTGGTACATCGCCTCGCGCGTCAGCGTCGGCTTGCGTGGCTTCGCGGCGGGTTGCGTCTCGCTCATGCCGCGTCTCCTTCACCGGCCGTATCGCCCTCTGGTGTCAAGTTGTCGCCGGCCGAGGCGCTCGTTCAGGCAACGCATCAGCCTCGGACGCCGCTTCGACGGCCGCGGCTTCGCCCGGCGCTGCTTCAGACGCGGCGTGTGCGCCATTGAGCCGCGCCTTCAGCCCTTCGACGCCCGCGGTGGTAATCGCCAGCACGTCGTGGCGCAGGATGTCATAGACGTTGGCGCCTACCGTCGGCAGCACGTCGATCCCCGGAATGTTCCGGCTGGCGAGCAGGAAATTGTCGTCCACAAGGCCATCGACGATCAGGGCGGAACGCCAGCCCAGCGCCTTGAATTTCTTCGCCAGTTCAGCCGTCTTCCCAACGCCGGCGATGGTGTCCAGCACCACCAGCTTGCCGTCCGCCTGCTTCTGCGACAGCGCGGAGATCAGCCCCAGCCGCCGCACCTTCTTGTTCAGGTTATAAGCGTGCGAATGCGGCACCGGCCCGTGCACGATACCGCCGCCGCGGAACTGCGGCGCCCGCAGGCTGCCTTGCCGAGCGTTGCCGGTGCCCTTCTGGCGATACGGCTTCTTCGTTGTGCCGGAGACCTCGCTCAGCCCCTTGGTGCTGTGCGTGCCGGCGCGGCGCTTGGCGAGTTGCCAGTGCACCACGCGCGCCATGATGTCCGGACGCGGCCTGGCACCGAACAGCTCATCCGGCAACTCGGCGTTGCCGGCGCTGGCCATGTCCAGGGTGGTGATTTCGACCTGCATCGACCTTGCCCTCAGCTCGCCGCTGCCGCTTCGACCAGCGCGGCGGGATACGGCGCATCCGCCGGCCGCGCGCGCTTCACTGCGTCGCGCACCAGCACATAGCCGCCCTTCGCGCCTGGAACGGCGCCCTTGATCATGAGCAGGCCCTTCTCCGCATCGACTGCCGCCACTTCCAAATTCAGAGTGGTGATGCGATCGACGCCGAGATGACCGGCCATTTTCTTGTTCTTGAAAGTCTTGCCCGGATCCTGCCGGTTGCCGGTGGAACCCAGGCTGCGATGGCTGATCGACACGCCGTGGCTGGCTTCCAGTCCGGAGAAGTTCCAGCGCTTCATGCCGCCGGCAAAGCCCTTGCCCTTCGACGTGCCGCACACATCGACCTTCTGGCCAACCGCGAAATGTGCCGCCGACAGCGTGGCGCCCGGCTCCAGCACCGCATCGGGAGCGACGCGGAATTCGACCAACTTCAGCTTCGGCTCGACCTTCGCCTTGGCGAAATGGCCGCGGTTCGGCTTGGTAACGTTCTTCACCTTCGCCGTGCCCCAGCCGAGTTGCACGGCGGTATAGCCGTGCGTCTCCTCGGTCCGCGCCGCCACGACCTGGAGCGCGTCGAGGTGCAGCACGGTGACCGGCACGTGGGTGCCGTCATCCTTGAACACCCGGGTCATCCCGAGCTTTTTCGCCAGCAATCCGGTTCGCAAAGAGGACATGGTGTTGGCCATCGCTTCAGATCTTGATCTCGACGTCCACGCCGGCGGCGAGGTCGAGTTTCATCAACGCGTCCACCGTCTGCGGCGTCGGCTCCACGATATCCAGCAGCCGGCGATGCGTCCGGATTTCAAACTGCTCTCTGCTTTTCTTATCGACGTGGGGCGAGCGGTTGACGGTGAAGCGTTCGATATGGGTGGGCAGCGGGATTGGGCCGCGGACCCGGGCACCCGTGCGCTTGGCCGTGTTCACGATCTCCTTCGTGCTGTTGTCCAGCACGCGGTGATCGTAGGCCTTAAGCCGGATGCGGATATTCTGGTTGTCCATCTTCGGTATTCCGGTTCCCCGCTGCCCAATTCACTATTGGCTGCAAACGACCGCCGGCGCCCCGCTGCGGCAGGGCGCCGGCTTTGTTTCAGCCTGGCTAAGCCGTGATGCTGGCGACGACGCCGGCGCCCACGGTGCGACCGCCTTCACGGATGGCGAAGCGCAAGCTGCGCGTCCATCGCGATCGGCGCGATCAATTCGACGTCCATCGTCACGTTGTCGCCCGGCATCACCATTTCCGTGCCTTCCGGCAGCGTGACCACGCCGGTCACGTCGGTGGTGCGGAAATAGAACTGCGGACGATAGTTGGTGAAGAACGGCGTGTGACGGCCGCCTTCTTCCTTCGTCAGGATGTACGCCTCGGCCTTGAACTTGGTGTGCGGCGTGATGCTGCCGGGCTTGGCCAGAACCTGGCCGCGCTCGACTTCCTCACGCTTGGTGCCGCGCAGCAGCGCGCCGATATTGTCGCCCGCCTCGCCCTGATCGAGCAATTTGCGGAACATCTCGACGCCGGTCACGACGGTCTTCTGCGTGGCCTTCAGGCCGACGATCTCGACTTCCTCGCCGACCTTGATGATGCCGCGCTCGATGCGGCCGGTCACCACGGTGCCGCGGCCGGAGATCGAGAACACGTCTTCGATCGGCATCAGGAACGGCCGGTCCTTCGGACGCTCCGGCTGCGGGATGTAGGCGTCCACCGCTTCCATCAGCTTCAGGATCGACTGTTCGCCCAGCTCCGGATTGCGATCTTCCAGCGCGCACAGCGCCGATCCCTGGATGATCGGAATGTCGTCGCCGGGGAACTGGTAGGACGACAGCAGCTCGCGCAGCTCCATCTCGACCAGTTCGATCAGCTCGGGGTCATCCACCATGTCCACCTTGTTGAGGTAGACGACGAGCGCCGGCACGCCGACCTGGCGCGCGAGCAGGATATGCTCGCGGGTCTGCGGCATCGGGCCGTCGGCGGCGGAGACTACCAAGATGGCGCCGTCCATCTGCGCCGCGCCGGTGATCATGTTCTTCACGTAGTCGGCGTGGCCGGGGCAGTCCACGTGCGCATAGTGGCGCTTCGCGGTTTCATACTCGACGTGCGCGGTAGCAATGGTGATGCCGCGGGCGCGCTCTTCGGGCGCCTTGTCGATCTGGTCGTACGCCGTGTAGGTGGCGCCGCCGGTCTTCGCCAGGATCTTGGTGATCGCGGCGGTCAGCGACGTCTTGCCGTGGTCCACATGGCCGATCGTGCCGACGTTGCAGTGCGGCTTGTTGCGCGCGAATCTCGCCTTGCCCATAGTATTGTCTCCGTAGATGCCCGATCGGGTCCCTAGTTGGTCCTGTAACTACCAGCGATAATGGCTGAAGGCCTTGTTGGCCTCGGCCATGCGATGGGTGTCCTCACGCTTCTTGACCGCCGCGCCGCGGTTGTTCACCGCATCCAGCAGTTCGTTCGATAGCCGCTCCTCCATCGTATGCTCGCCCCGCTTGCGCGCGGCGTCGATGAGCCAGCGGATCGCCAAGGCCTGGCGCCGTTCGGTGCGCACTTCCACCGGCACCTGGTAGGTGGCGCCGCCGACCCGGCGCGAGCGGACTTCGATGGCCGGCTTCACGTTGTCGAGAGCCTCGTGGAACATGCGCACCGCGTCGGCCTGGGCGCCGCCCCGGCGCTTCAGCGTGTCGAGCGCATTGTAGACGATGCCTTCGGCGACGGACTTCTTGCCGTCGTACATCAGCGCATTCATGAAACGGTTGAGCACGACGTCGCCGAACTTGGCGTCCGGCAGGATTTCGCGCTTGACGGCGCGGCGGCGGCGGGACATGCGCGGGCCCCCTTACTTCGGGCGCTTCGCGCCGTACAGCGACCGGCGCTGGCGGCGCTTGGCGATGCCCTGGGTATCGAGCACGCCGCGCAGGATGTGATAGCGAACGCCCGGCAGGTCCTTTACGCGGCCGCCGCGGATCAGCACGACCGAGTGTTCCTGCAGGTT
>CAVXNH010000108.1:0-7926 GCA_963762885.1 uncultured Alphaproteobacteria bacterium | reverse complement strand
CTTCGAGAAATCATGCGTCGCCCTCAGCGTGTTCAACCGGGCCTGCAAGGCCGCCGGCAGGTCGTCGAACGCGGCGGCCATGTCGGCGAACAGCGTGTCGCCGAGCGCCTGTCCGTTCCGCCGCGGCACCTGCACCGCGTGCAGCACATTGACGAACGCGATGGTGCGGCTGAACGACATGTCAGTGTGCCAGTCCTGCCCGGCATCGGCGAGGCCGATCGGTTTTCCCGCCTCCACGATGTTCGACAGGATCATTACTTCCGGGTGCTCCGGCACCTGGAACGCACCGGAGACGTGCACCTCCAGCTCGCCGAAGCGGCGGCTGAACCCGACCTGCCCTGCGGGATCCAGGCGCTGGCCGGGGAAGCAGATCACCCCATGCGCTGCCAGCGCCCGCAGGATCAGGGCGAAGTCGCCGTCTGACAACGGCGCCGCAAGATCGATCCCGGTGATGCGGGCGCCGAGGCTCCCACCGGATGGCGTCATGGTTGGCATACCCGAGTTTGGCGCGCTCGCGTGTCCCGCGCTAGAGTTCCCGGCATGGCGAGACTGAGCGTGAACCTCAACAAGGTGGCGTTGCTGCGCAACTCGCGCCGCACCGGCGTGCCCGATGTGCTGCATTTCGCCCGGCTTGCGCTGGATGCGGGCGCCGCGGGACTGACCGTGCATCCGCGCCCGGACGAGCGGCACATCCGCCGCTCCGATGTGCCGGCGCTGGCCGCGCTGATGCAGCCGGTGCGGCCAGGCGTGGAATTCAACATCGAAGGCTATCCCGAGCCGCGGCTGCACGAGATCCTCGCCGAGGTGAAGCCGGAGCAATGCACGCTGGTGCCCGATGCACCGGAGGCATTCACTTCGGAGGAGGGGTGGAAACTCGACGCGGCGCAGATGGCGCTGGCGCGGCCGGCCGTGGCGGCGGCCAAGGCGTTGGGTTGCCGCGTCATTCTCTTCACCGATCCCGATCCGGCCGTGGTGCCGCTGGTGCGCGATGCCGGTGCGGACGGGATCGAGATCTATACCGGCAGTTATGCCGAGGCCTTCCGTTCCAACACCCACGCCGATCTGTTGGCGCGTATTGGCGGGGCGGCGCGGCGGGCGGCGGAGCTTGGCCTGGTGGTGAATGCCGGCCACGATCTCAATCTTCACAATATTCCGCCGTTGATGCAGGCCGTGCCTTTCCTGGCGGAAGCATCGATCGGCCATGAACTGACCGCGGACGCACTGGAAACGGGATTTGCCGCCACGGTGCGTGCCTACGCCGCCGCACTGCGAGGCGGCTGACCGCCCCATTCATCGACACCGGAGAGGAGACAGCAATCATGGCGACGGAAAAGCTCGCACATCGCAAACTGGGTACCGGCGGGTTGACGGTGTCGACTGTCGGCCTGGGCTGCATGTCGCTGTCCGGCATCTACGGCGAGGCAGACGATGCAGCCTCGGAGGATTTGATCCACCACGCCATCGACCTCGGCGTCGATCATCTCGATTTCGTCGGACATGTATGGCTGGGGGCACAACGAGACCGTGGTCGGCCGCGCCATCAAGGGGCGGCGGGATCGCGTCGTGCTGGCGACCAAGTTCGGCCAGACCCAGAACCCCGGTGGCCCGAACGGTGTGAATGGCCGGCCAGAGTATGTGATCCAGGCGTGCGAGGCGAGCCTGAAGCGGCTGGGCGAGGAGGTGATCGACCTTTACTACCAGCACCGCGTCGATCCTTCCGTGCCGATCGAGGACACCGTCGGCGCGATGGCCAAGCTGGTGGAGCAGGGCAAGGTCCGATACCTCGGCCTGTCGGAAGCCAAGCCTGAGACGATCCGCCGCGCCAACGAGGTGCATCCGATTGCCGCGGTGCAGACCGAGTATTCATTGCTCTACCGCGCGGAAGCCGAGGAAACCCGGGAAACCACCCGTGGGCTGGGCATCAGCTTCGTGGCGTACTCGCCGCTGGGGCGGGGTTTCCTGACCGGCGCGATCCAGACGTTCGCGGATGTCGATGGCCGCCGCGCCGCGCATCCGCGGTTCCAGAAGGAGAACTTCGATCGCAACCGCGAACTGGTGGCGAAGATCGAGGCGATCGCTGCAGAGAAGCGGTGCACGCCATCGCAGCTTACCTTGGCCTGGCTGCTGGCGCAGGGCGACGACGTCGTCGCGATTGCCGGTACGCGCTACAAAAAGCGCCTGGACGAGAATCTCGGAGCGTTGCATGTCGTGCTGACCCCGCAGGACGTAGCGCGTATTTCCGCCGCGTACCACGCGGTGCCGCGGCCGGCACGCGTTACCCGGCAGGCGGGATGGCGGCAGTCTACGTGTAATATCAGGCGCCTTTGACCATGATTTTCCGTCGAGTCGAACCGGCCCCTCGTCATGGCCGGCCTTGTGCCGGCCATCCATGCCTGTTTCATGACCGGTGTAGCAAAGGCGTGGATGGCCGGCACAAGGCCGGCCATGACGAGGGGCCGGTTCGACTCCTTCCGTAGGTCGTGTGCGGAACAGGTCAGACCCCCAGCCGCCGCCGCGCCAGTGCCGCACCTTGCGCCAGCGTGTACAACTTCGCCTCCGCCACCTCCCGCCGCATCGGCGCCATGCCGCAATTGGTGCACGGAAACAGCCGTTCGGGCGGCACATGCTCTGCCGCGTCCTCGATCACCGAGGCGACCTCGTCCGGGGTCTCCACCGTATCCGTGGTCACGTCGATCGCGCCGACCAGCACGTCCTTGCCCGCCAGCAATCGCAGCAGCCGCAATGGCACCCGCGCGTTGCGGCATTCCAGCGACACCTGGTCGATCTTGCTGGCCGCCAGCACGGGAAAGGTCGCCTCATACTGTCGCCACTCGGCGCCGAGCCCCGCCTTCCAGTCGATATTCGCCTGGATGCCGTAGCCGTAACAGATATGCACTGCGGTCTTGCACGGCAGGCCTTCCACCGCGCGCTCCAGGGCCGCGATGCCCCAGGTCGCGACCTCGTCCATGTAAACGTTGAAGGCGGGCTCATCGAACTGGATCACGTCCACGCCGTCGGCCGCGAGCCCGCGCGCCTCCTGGTTCAGCGCCGCGGCGAATGCCATGGCCAGCGAGGCTTTGTCGCCGTAATGCGCATCCGCGATCGTATCGACGATCGTCATCGGCCCCGGCAGCGTGAACTTCACCCGCCGACGCGTGTGAGCCCGCACCAGCCGCGCCTCGGTTGCATGTGCCCGGTCCCGTAGCGCGATCGGCCCCGTGACCGTCGGCACCATCGCCTTGTACCGATCGGCGCGAATACCCATTTCCACCTTGCGGTCGAAGTCGATGCCTTCGACGAACGCCAGGAACCCATGCACGAAATGCTGGCGCGATTGCTCGCCGTCCGACACGATGTCGATGCCGGCATCCTGTTGCAGCTTCAGCCATAGCAGGGTGGCGTCGCGCTTGGCGTCGGGCAAAGCCTCGCCCTGCTGCCGCCAGGCCGGCCACAGGCGGTTGGGCTCAGCCAGCCAGTCGGGCTTCGGCAGGCTGCCCGCGATCGTCGTCTCCAGCATCGTTTCCCCCTTCCGTGCCGCGCTGCGCGCCGCGTCATTGCGAGGAGCGAAGCGACGCGGCCATTCCCCGCCTGGCCAACCACGGGCGGCTCGTCAGGCGGGAGATTGCTTCGTCGCTGTGCTCCTCGCAAGAAACAGTCCCCCCGTGTCATGGCCGGCCTGCGCCGGCCATGACACGGGGGGACAGCGGTTTCATTCAGGGCGGGTCGGCCGCGCCGGACGGTGTCCATCTCGCAATGACGGGAGGAAGGTCTGCGGCGTCAGCTAGGACACCTGCCCGGAATACGATAAAGTCGCTGGACAAGCGTCGTGAACGCGGTGCGGGAGATTTGTGAGCATGGCGATCTCATTCAAACCACTGCACGGCCACTTCGCAGCGGAAGTGCTGGGTTTCGACATGCGCCAGCCGATCGATGCCGCAACGGCGCGCAACTTCGAACTTGCGATCGACCGCTACGGCATCCTGCTATTCCCGCTGCAGAATGTGGATGACGCGCAGCAGCTTGTGTTCACCGCCAATTTCGGGCCGCCCGATATCGGCCGGAAGAAAGCGGTAAAAGCGCCGACAGCCGCATCCCGGAGCAAATGATCGACCTGTCGAACCTGGACGAGAACGGTTACGTCATCGACCCCAACCACCGCCGCGTCCTCTCATTGCTCGGCACGAGGCTGTGGCATTCCGACAGTTCCGTACCAGCGTCCGGCGGCGAAGTATTCGATGCTGCGCGCCGTCGCGGTGCCGCCATGGGGCGGCGAGACCGAGTTCGCCGACTGCCGCGCCGCCTATGACGCGTTGCCGGAGGTGTTGCGTGTCGAGGCGGAGGAGCGTTTCGCCGAGCACTGGGTGCACCACTCGCGCAGCACGCTGGGCTGGGAACCGACCGAGGAAGAAATCCGCGGCGCCATGCCGCCGGTGCGCTGGCCTCTGGTGCGGGTGCACGCTGGCAGCGGGCGCAAGGCGCTGTATATCGGCGCGCACGCGCGGCGGGTGATTGGCATGGCGCTGCCCGCCGGTCGCATCCTGCTGCGCGATCTGCTGGAACACGCGACCCAGCCCGAGTTCGTCTATCGCCATGCCTGGCAACCGGGCGACCTCGTGCTGTGGGACAACCGCTCGGTCATGCACCGAGGTTGCCGCTATGACCTTTCCCAGGTGCGCGACATGCGGCGGACCACGGTGCTCGATCCGGGATCGGTGTTCGAACGCGACTGCGGGGAGACGGTGGAAGCGGCATGACGCGGGCGATCATGCATTGCAAAGCCTCGCGGTCTCGGCTGTCGCGCTACTCCGCCGCCACCGCCACCACGTCGCCGCGTGCCGACGCCCGCGCGCTGCCCATGCACAGCAGGCTCGCCAGCAGTAGCCCGGCCGCAAGGATCAGGACCATCTCCGGATGGTGGTGGTCGATCAGCATGCCGAACGGCACCGGCGTCAGAAAGCGCTGCCCAGCGGCAGACCGGCGCTGACGAAGCCGAACACCTTGCCGATTTGCCCCGGCGGCGACGCATCTTTCAGCATCACGTCGCGAGGTGTCCGGCTGGCGCCCAGTGCCAACCCGGAGGCGAACATCAGCCCGATCACCGCCACCGCCGGCAGCCCGGCCATAGCCACTGTCAGCACCAGCGCCGCCGACACCACCGTTAGCCCGACTGCGAAGCCCGACACATGCTGCCGATACGTGTCGGCGAACCAGCCGCCCGCCAGCACGCCGCACGTGGAGCCCGCCATGTAGCCGGTCAGCGCGGTGGAGGCGATTGCCAGCTCCATGCCCTTCACCTCGTGCAGCACGGTGATCAGCCAGGCCTGCACCCCGGCGCCTGCCATGGACCCGAGCAAATAGAAGCCGAAGAACAGCAGCATGGTGCGGCTGAACAGCAGGGCCCGGCCGCTGATCGCCTCGCCGCCCAGATGCTGCTCGTGCTTCACTTGGTCGTTCAGGATCGCGCTTTGCAGCAGGATCGCCAGCACCACCGGCACGCCGAGTAAGCCGACCAGCATCAGGCTGGAGCGCCATCCCAACAGCACCGCGAGCAAGGCCATCACCGGCGGTCCCGAGGCAAAGCCGAGATTGCCGCTGAAGGTGTGCAGCGCGAAGGACCGCCCCATCCGGTCGCCCTCCACCGAGCCGCTGATGATCGCGTAGTCGCACGGATGGATCACCGAATTGCCGATGCCCGATAGCGTCGCCAACGCCAGGATCTGCCAGAAGCTGGTCGCCAGCCCCATCGCCGCCATCGACAGCGACATCAGCAGAGCGCCGCCCACCAGGAACGGCCGCGCGCCATAGCGGTCCACCAGGAACCCGAGCGGCGTTTGCAGCACCGCCGTGGTGCCGGACATCAGCGCCACGGTCAGGCCAAGCTCGGCGAACGAGACGTCGAACGCCTTCGCCCACGGGATGAACAGTGGCGGCAGGCACAGCACGTAGAAATGCGAAAGGAAATGGCCGTTGCCGATCAGGATGTTGACACGGGTCGTGCGGCTCAGGGCCATATGGCGGCGTCCTCGACGTGAACGTTCGGTAAGATGATCGGGGCCCCAAGATGCGTCAACCGAGCGCACAGAAACCTCTCCCGCGATAGCGGGAGAGGTCGAGATGCGAAGCATCGAGGGTGAGGGTGATCGGGTCGGCATACTACAGTCGGGCGGCCGTCCCGGTGATCGACCGCGGCCGACCGCCGACCCGACCTCGCCATTTCCAACATCTTAATGAGTCCGAATCACACCCCGATGTGACCGTCCCCGCAGGTAGCATTGCCCAACTGGGGCCTGAAGGCCGAGGCCCAAGACCGCCTCGGTGCATGGAAGGTCACGCCATCATGCGTATCGCTACTGCTGTCGCCGCGTTGGTCATGCTGGCCGGTGTTGCCCCGGCCGGCGCCACGTCCGTCGGCCCAGGCCAGGCCCATCTCATAATGGCCGGCGACAGCGCCCACACCTTGTTCCAGCCCGACATCGCAGGCGGTGGCAGAGTTGGTCGAATGGTTGAGTTGCCGCAGGGCGGGCTGGGCGTCACCACCGGCGGCACCTCGTATTACCAAACCTACGGTACCCCCGGAGGCAGCGGAGTTGCTGTGCCCACCGACAACAATTTCTCCACCGTGATCGGCTCAGGCGGCCGTAGCGGAATCTCTGCCATGCCCGACTGATACCAACGGCGCGTGGGACCGACCCACGGTGTCTCGGGCCGCTTTAATTGCGTCATGGCCGGCGAAGGCCGGCCACCGACGGACTTCTTCTGTCCTGCACAGCAAAGTCGTGGGTGGCCGGCCTTCGCCGGCCATGACGCAACAGCAATCTCTACCTTACGGCTGAGTAACGACTGCTACACGCCGCGACCCTGCCAATGTCAAAGCCGAGGCATCGCCTGCCAGCACACCGTTTCCCCTCAATCAAAGCTTGGTCTACTGACTCTCGTATGGATACCTGGACCGAACTGGCCGAGCCCACACCCGCACCGGCGACGAACTGGTGCTGCGCGAACGCGCCGGCTGCGTCGAGCTTCGTTGCAACGGCTGGGAACTGATGTCGAATTGCGCGCACCATTCCGAGGAGGCGCTGGCGATCCTTGCCTGCGAGCGCCTGACCGAGATGCGCGATGGCGCGCCGCAGGTTCTGATCGGCGGCCTCGGCCTCGGCTACACCTTGCGCGCCGCACTGGATCGTGTACCCGCGTCCGCGCGTATCGTCGTGGCCGAACTGCTGCCGGAGATCGTCGACTGGAACCGAGGTCCTCTGGCCCCTTTGACCGGCCACCTGCGCCACGACGCGCGTGTCTCGGTCGTATGCGCCGACGTCGCCGCCCTGCTTCGCTCCGCCGCTCCCGCATCCTTTGACGCCGTATTGCTCGATACCGACAACGGGCCGGATGCTGTCATGTTGGCGGGCAACGCCTTGCTCTATGGACCCGAAGGCCTGCGGCAGATCCGCCGCGCCCTGCGCTCCGGCGGCAGACTTGCGGTGTGGTCCGCCGACACGTCGCCCCGCTTCGAGGTCACAATGCGCGGCGCCGGCTTCCATTGGCAGGCGCATGCCGTCCCGGCGCGCGGCGTCCTCGGCGATCCGCTCCACACGATCTACCTGGCCTGGGAGGCGGCATGAGCCCCGCCGCCCTGGTGCTCGCGGGCGGCGGGGCAACCCGCATGGGTGGCGGCGACAAACCCCTGCTGGAGGTCGGCGGCACGCCGATGCTGACCCGGATCATCGATACGCTACGGCCGGGTGTGTCCGCCATCGCCATCAGCGCAAACGGCGATCAGGGGCGCTTCGCCACCTATGGCCTGCCGGTGCTCCCGGATGGCGTGTTCGCCGGGGAGGGCCCGCTGGCCGGGGTGTTCGCTGGGCTGGATTGGGCGGCGACGATCGGGGCGGAGTTGCTGCTGACCGTCCCCGGCGATAGGCGCAATTG
>CAVXNH010000107.1:0-47117 GCA_963762885.1 uncultured Alphaproteobacteria bacterium | reverse complement strand
GGCCGCGAGATCACCAAAGGCGGACTGCTCCTCCGCCCTCTCGCCCTCATCCTCCTCCCCAACGGTCACTTGCTCGCCTGCAACGCCCGCAACGGGCAGGTGGTGGAGCTGGACCCGGCGACCGGCAAGCGGTGCTACGCGCAGTGGATCGACACCAACCAGGCGCAGTCGCCGCCGGGCAACGGCGACCTGTTCGGCATCGCGCTGAAACCGGACGGCAAGGGCTTCTATTATGTCGAGGACGACATGAACGCCGTCATGGAGGCACGCTGATCATGCCGCAGATCGTATGCCGCGCGCGCCGAGGCGCGGATTGCTAGCCGCGGCCGGCGGCTTGGCGGCTGCGGCCGGCGCCGCCTTCACGGCTCGCGCCGCCATGCCGGAAGCCGCCGCCGCGAAGCCCGGCAAAACCACCGAGCCATTCTGGGGCGAGCGCCTGGCCGGCATCGTGACCCCGGCACAGGAACACACCTACTTCGCCGTGCTCGACCTGACGACAGAGAAGCGCGACGACGTGGTGGCGCTGCTGCAAATCTGGACCGCCGCCGCCGCCCGGATCGTCGCCGGCCAGCCCGTGGCCCCGGCCGAAGCGGCGGCCTACGCGCCGCCAGCATCCGGCGGTTCCAAGGGAGACGCCAAGGCTTCGGATGACTATGCCGCGGCATCCGACTCCGAGGGGCCGACACCGAACTCGTCGGAAACGCTGGGACTGCAGGCGTCGCGCCTGACCATCACCTTGGCTTCGGTCCGGGGTTGTTCGAGAAGGACGGCAAGGACCGCTATGGCCTGGCGGCCCGCCCGCCGGCCGCCTTGGCCGACCTGCCGCGCTTCAACGGCGACCAGTTGCAGCCGGCGCGAACCGGAGGCGAGCTGTCGGTCCAGGCCTGCGCCGAGGACCCGCTGGTGGCGTTCCATGCCGTCCGGCAACTCGCCCGGCTTGCCTACAATATCGCCGAGATGCGCTGGGCGCAGACCGGCTTCATGTCCCGCCCGCCGACGGAACGACGCCGCGTAACCTGATGGGCTTCAAAGACGGCGCCCGCACCCCGGCCAGATCGACAAGGTCGTGTGGGTCGCCGATGACGGACCGACTGGATGCGCGGCGGCACTTATATGGTGGTCCGCCGCATCCGCATGGCGCTGGAACATCGGGACCGCAGCGAAGTCGGGTTGCCGGCGGAAACCATGGGGCGCGAGAAACTTCTCCGGTGCGCCGCTGGGACTGAAGGACGAGTTCGAACCGCTCGGCCTGGACCGCACCGACGAGGACGAGAACCCGATCATCGCGGAAAACGCCCATGTGCGCCTCGCCAACGCCACCACAAACGGCGGCGCCGAGGTGCTGCGCCGCGGCTACTCCTACAACGACGGCGTGAACTTCGTCGCCGAACGCTGGCCGCCGTGGCGGCAGGGCATGGAATACGACGCCGGCCTGCTATTCGTGTGCTACGAGCGCGACCCGCGCACCGGCTTCATCCGCATCTTCGAGAACATGGCGAGGTTCGACATGCTGAACCAGTTCGTCACCCACACCGGCGGCGGCCTGTTCGCCTTGTCCCGGCGGTGGAAAGGAAGGAGTTCGTCGGTCGCGCCTTTCGATCTGCGTGACGCCGAGGGCGAGACAGGCGAGATAGGCAAGATGCTCCCCCTCCCCTTGTGGGAGGGGGGAGTATCTTGCGCTGGCCGACCGGCCGGCGCCTGGTATCCCCCGCAATCCACCCGCGGTTGCCTGTACCCCGCCACATGCACGCTTCGGTGCCACGAATCGCGTTGATCGCTTAAGGTGCTGCGTCAAGAAAATGTAACGGCGCCCAAGGAACCCGGCGGAAACATGCCTGATCAGGACCAGCCGCACCCCCGGCACCACCTGCTGATCGCCGGCACCGGCCGCGCGGGCGCCAGCTTCCTGGTGCGCTGGCTCGCCGCCGCCGGACTGAAGACCCACCTCGCGACGCACGACACGCCGGTCTGGGACGACGACGCCAATGCCGGCCTCGAAGACCTGCCGATTGTCGCCGACTGGAAGTCCGCGCCCTATGTCATGAAGTCGCCCTGGCTCGTCGAGGTGATCGACGACGTGCTGGCCAATCCGCGGATCGTGCTGGACGCGGTGATGATCCCGGTGCGCGACCTGACGAAATCGGCGGCCAGCCGCGTGGTGCAGGAACTGCAATCCGCCCATCGCAAGAACCCCTGGCTGTCCGGCCTCACCCACAGCTTCGAACAATGGGGCACCACGCCCGGCGGCGTGGTCTATTCGCTCGATCCGGTGGACCCCGCGCGGCTGCTGGCGGTGTCGTTCCACCGGCTGGTGCAGCGGCTGGTCCGCGCCGACATCCCCATCGTGCTGCTGGACTTCCCCCGCCTGGCGCTGGACGCCGAATACCTGTTCGGCAAGCTGCGCCGCTTCGTGCCGGCCACCGCGGCGCAGGCGATCGAGGCGCACGCGCGCTCTCGATCCGGACAAGGTCGGCGTCGGCCGCGAACTGGCGGCGGCTCAGCCCGACGCGCCCGACCCGGGCTGCGAAGCCCCCGACCGGCTCGATGCCGTCGCCCTGCGGCGCGAGGTCAGGCGGCTCGCGGAAGCCCTGGCGGAGGCAGAGCATGCGGCGGCGGCGCAACAGGATGCGGCGGCCGCATTGCGCAGCGCCCTGGATGTGCAGGCGATCGACCTCGCGGGGCTCGCGCCGACATCGAGCGACGCCGATCCCCAGGCCTCGCAGACCCAGATCGCCACCCTGATCGCCACGGTGGAGCAACGGCGCGCCGAGGCAGAGCATGCCGCCACAGCGCAGCAGGAGGCGGTCGCCGGCCTGCGCTGCGCGCTGGAAGCCCAGGCCGCGGAACTGACCGCGCTGCTCGCCAGGCTGGAGACGCGCGATGCGGCGCAGCAGGCCGCGCAAGCGCAGGTCGCGACGCTGACCGCCGCCGCGGAGCAATGTCGGGCCGAAGCCGAGCGTGTCGCAGCGGAACGGCAGGAAGCGGTCGCCGCCATGCACACTGCCCTGGAGGCTCGCGACGCCGAACTGGCCCGACTGACCGCGGCCCTGAACTCGCGCGACGCCAACCTGGCTCGTCTCACCACAACCCTGGAAGCGCGTAACTCCGAGTTGGAGGCCGCACAAGTGCGCGTCGCCATGTTGACCGGCGCGGCCGAGCAATTGCAGGCAGATGCGGGGAACGCTGCGCTTCGGCACCCAGAGCGAGCTCGACGATCTGCGCAACGTTCTGAAGGCCCGCGACGCCAACCTGGCTCGTCTACACCACAACCCTGGAAGCACGTGACTCCGACCTGGAGGCCGCACAAGAGCGCATCGCCATGCTGGCCGGCGCGACGGAGCAAGTGCGGGCAGAGGCCGAGAACGCCGCGCTCGGCGCCGAGACCGAGATCGCCGAGCTGCGCGACGTTCTCCGAAGGCTCGCGACGCCGACCTGGCAGTCGCGCAAGACGTGATCGCTACGCTGACCGCCGCCGCCGTGCAGCAGCGCGCCGCGGCGCGTGCAAGCCATCCTGGGCCATGAGGCTGCGGTCGGCGTCTGGCGCGACGCGCTGGAGTCGAAGGCGGCGGAACTGGCCGGACTGGCCACAGCGCTGGCGGCGGCGCAAGCCCAGTTCGCCGCTTTGACCGAAGCCGCCGGGCATGCGGCAGCGGCGCAGCAGGCCACGGTGGCGGATCTGCGTAGTGCGCTCGACACCAAGGCCGCGGATGCAGCCAGGCTGACGGCAACTTTGTCGGCGCGGGATGCCGAGCTGGCGATTTCTCAGGCGCAGATCGCGGCCCTGACCGCCATGCAGGCGCAGGCGCGCCAGGAACACGCGGCGGTTGCTGGCCAGTTGGACCTGGCGGGCCGGCCAGCCGCTTCGCCTCGCCGGGCACGCCGCCCGGTCCGTGGTTACGGCGTTGCGCGCGGCCCGGCCGCCCGTCTGACGGCCGCCGGCTGCGAGGCGGGAAGATCGGCATGGGATGCCCCGGCCGCAGACGCACCGCGAGTGCTCTGCGGTTGCGCCATACCGGTCCCGATGACGCAGAACGCCAGCAGAATTCCGATCGCCGCCACGCCCAGTCCGATGACGATTTCACGCCAGAGCGGAGGGCCGAGACGGCGCGAGGGCCGGTGCGGTGACCGGCCCCCGTGCAGTGCAAGAAGCGGTGCACGGCATCGTCGTATGGCCTGGCCGCGTCGATCACGGCCGGGCCAGCGCCGGATTACGCGGCGCCGCCGGAGTCGGCACCATAGTCCGGGCCCGAATGGACGACATTCGGCGAGGCCGCGAACGCGGAACCCATGCTGATTCCAAGGCCGAGCGCCATCATGGCCACAAGCAGCAGCTTTTTCATCGCACATCTCCTGTTGACCGACCCGTCGATGCGGCGGGCAGGTTGACTCCTGTCACAAGGAACCGGTTAAGCGAGGCTCGGTGTCCTGTGCGGCACAGACCGTCATGTGGCGGCAGCTTCTTCGCCGTCCGGGGTCTTGCCTCGATGCGACATAAGGAACCTGGTCGTTGGGACCCCATCGCCCAAACTATACGGATCGGTATAGCGCGGACTCTTGTGGCATTGTGTAGCAAACGCCACTTCGTCCGCGGTGTGTTTCGTCCGCGCTGTGTCCTGGCATCTCCGCGAAAGCGGGACCCATGCCGCTGGATCTCCGCTTTCGCGGGAATGACGATGCTTTGCGACATTTGCACCATGATGCTGAACTCTGTGTCATGCCCGGCGAGGGATACATCGGCGCAACGCTCCCCGCGTCATGGTGGATGCACGAGCACGCGCCTGGATTGGCGATCTCCAACATTCGCGACTACCTATGGCAATCCGGCGTTTGAAAGTGTCAGCCCAACATTGCGTCCCCTCCCGTCCCAGCGCAGGAGGGCCAGCGCAGCGACGGAGGACCCATTGAAGATACTCGTGATCGAGGACGACCGCGAAACCGCCGACTACATCTCGCGCGGACTGCGCGAACAGGGGCATGTCGTCGATCATGCGGCGAACGCCGACGGCCTGTTCCACGCCAGCGACGGCGGCTACGACGTGCTGATTGTCGACCGCATGCTGCCCGGCATCGAAGGCCTCGGCCTGGTGCGCATGCTGCGCGACGCCAACGTGCGCACCCCCGTGCTGTTCCTCACCACGCTCGGCGGCGTCGGCGACCGGGTGCGCGGCCTCGACGCAGGCGGCGACGACTACCTTGCCAAGCCATTCGCCTTCGCCGAATTGCTCGCCCGCATCAATGCGCTGGCACGCCGCCCCCGGCTGGTCGATGTGCAGACCGTGCTGCGCGCCGGCGACCTGGAGATGGACCTGCTGAAGCGCGCCGTGACGCGCTCCGGCAAGGAGATCGAACTCCAGCCGCGTGAATTCCAATTGCTCGAATACCTGCTGCGTAATGCCGAGCGCGTGGGTCACCCGCACCATGCTGCTGGAAGCGGTGTGGGATTTCCACTTCGATCCCCAGAACGAACCATGTCGAAACCCACATCAGCCGGCTGCGCCTCCAAGCTTGCCCAGTCGGGCGGGCCGGGAGCTGGATCCATACCGTGCGCGGCGCCCCGGCTACGCCTTGCGCGCCCCTGGCACCGTTGCCAGCGCCTAGGGTCCCTGCGCACCGCGAGCTTTCGCCTCGCGGCGCTGTATCTGCTGCTGTTCACCGCGTCGGCCGTGTTGATCGGCGCGGTGGTGTTCTGGATGATCGGCGCCACGCTCAGCCAGCAGCTCGAAACCCCGGTGCCGAGCGCGCTGGCCGGCTTCGCCGAGGACTCCAAGACCGGCGGCGTGCAAGCCCTGGTGGCTCACGCCGCGCAATACGGCCGCGGCATGGGCGCGCTGGACTACCTGGTGCAGGCCCCCGACGGCACCCGGCTCGCCGGCGAGTTACCCACTGTCGGCGACCGGCGCGGCTGGCTGCAACTGACGGCCCCGGTGCAGGGCGAGCCACAGCTGATCCTGGCCTTCGCCAAGGAAATGCCGGACGGGGTGGTCATCGCCGTCGGCGACAACATGCGCCGGCATCCGCGACGCCGAGGCCGCCGTCCTGCGCGCCTTTGCCTAGGGGCGTCAGCGTCACGCTATTGCTCGGCGCGGCCGGCGGTATCTGGCTGAGCCAGGTGTTCCTCTACCGAGTGGACGCGATCTCCCGCACCGCCGAGGCGATCATCGACGGCGATCTCACCCAGCGTGTGCCGTTGCGCGGCACCGGCGACGACCTCGACCGCCTGGCGGAAACCCTGAACCGCATGCTCGACCGCATGGACCGGCTGCTGGAAAGCGTTCGCCAGGCGTCCAACAACATCGCGCACGACCTGCGCACGCCGTTGACCCGGCTGGGGCAGCGGCTGGAGGAAGCCCGCACCCAGGTGCGCTCCGCCGACGGCCAGCAGCGCGCCCTGGACGCCGCCAAGGCCGAGGTCGACGCCCTGCTAGGCACCTTCGCCGCCCTGCTTCGTATCGCCGAGGTAGAGGCCGGTGCACAGCGGGCCGCGTTCCGCCGGGTGGACCTGAGCGCGGTCGTCGCAACGGTCGCCGAAGCCTTCGCGCCGTCCGCCGAGGAGGCCGGCTACACCCTGGTCGCCGAGGTCGCCCCCGGCATCGCCGTGCACGGTGACCGGGAGTTGCTGACCCAGGCCCTGGTCAACCTGGTCGAGAACGCCCTCCGCCACACGCCTCCCGGCACCCAGGTGCGTCTACTGCTCCGCGCCCAGGCCGGCCGCGCTGTCATGGCCGTCGAGGACAACGGCCCCGGCATACCCGAGGCCGAGCGCGACCAGGTCCTCCGCCGCTTCTACCGCCTCGACCACAGCCGCAGCACTCCCGGCAGCGGCCTGGGATTAAGCCTCGTCGCCGCGGTTGCCGAACTGCACGGTGCGGAACTGCGCCTGGAAGACGCAAAGCCGGGGCTACGTGTTGTCATTAACCTCTCCCGCGCCGCCCAACCTCTCCCGCTCCCGCGGGAGAGGTTAAAGGTTGACTCCGCCCCGCCCCGCCCCTATCCAGCGCCGCTCGATTTCCCCCGGAACAAACGTGTCATGCGCATACGCAACAGCCTGAGAGCAGCCAAGGTCCGCGACAAGAATTGCCGCGTGGTGCGGCGGCGGGGGCGTGTCTACGTGATCAATAAGAAAAACCCCCGGATGAAGTGCCGCCAGGGCTGATCCCAGCCCCATGGCGAACCGCTGACTCCGCCAGATCGCGCGCGTAACGCAGGGCAGGCGTGCAAATGAACCATAATTCGGCGCCCGCTCCCCGCCCTTCCGCGGCTTTCGCGCTGAATTGCCCTCCCATCGCAACACACCTGCGCAAACTCGTCCGTCCCGCCGGCTACCGGCGGGTATGACTGGCGTTTGACAGGAACGGCCCCCGCTGCATATGGTCCGCGCCGTCTATTGCAGGTGCGAACAGGCGGGCGGCCGGCCCGGCTCTGAGACCGATACCCAATTCCTGGAAGCGGCACGGTCTCCCCATGAAAATCCTCGTCCCCGTCAAGCGGGTGGTCGACTACAACGTCAAGGTCCGCGTGAAGTCGGACGGCTCCGGCATGGAGACCGCCGGCGTCAAGATGTCCATGAACCCGTTCGACGAGATCGCCGTCGAAGAGGCCGTGCGCCTGAAGGAAAAGGGCGTCGCGACCGAAATCGTCGCCGTCTCGCTCGGCGTCGCGCAATGCGCCGAGACCATCCGCACCGCGCTGGCCATGGGCGCCGACCGCGGCATCCTGGTGGAAACCGACGCCGAGTTGCAGCCCCTGGCCGTCGCCAAGCTGCTGAAGGCGATCGCCGACCAAGGAACAGCCGAAGCTGATCATCCTGGGCAAGCAGGCGATCGACGACGACATGAGCGCCACCGGCCAGATGCTGGCGGCGATGCTCGACTGGCCGCAGGGCACCTTCGCCTCGAAGCTCACCGATCGAGGGCGACCAGATGACCGTGATCCGCGAGGTCGATGGCGGCCTGGAGACGGTCACGCTCAGCCTGCCGGCGATCGTCACCACCGACCTGCGGCTGAACGAGCCGCGCTACGCCTCGCTGCCCAACATCATGAAGGCGCGCAAGAAGCCGATCGACAACTTGACCCCCGCCGATCTCGGCGTCGATCCAGCGCCCCGGCTGACAACGCTGAAGGTGTCCGATCCGCCGAAGCGCAAGGCGGGGGTGAAGGTCGGCTCGGTCGCCGAGCTGGTATCCAAGCTGCGCAACGAAGCGAAGGTGATCTGAGCGATGACGAGCCTGGTCCTGCTGGAATTCGACGCCGCCGGCATCAAGCAGCCGTCGCGCAGCGCCATCGCCGCGGCCCAGAAGCTCGGCGAGGTGCATGCCCTGGTCGCCGGCAGCGGCCTCGACGCCGCCGCGCAGGCCGCCGCCAAGCTGCCCGGAGTGGCCAAGGTGCTGGTGGCCGACGCCCCCGCGCTCGACCACCTGCTGGCGGAGCCCACCGCCGCGCTGCTGGTCTCCCTGGCGCCCGCCTACTCGCATTTGCTCGCCGCCACCACCGCGGTCGGCAAGAACATCATGCCGCGCGTTGCCGCGGTGCTGGATGTTCAGCCGATCAGCGACATCGCCGACGTGGTGGATGCCGATACGTTCATCCGGCCGATCTACGCCGGCAACGGCCTCGCCACGGTGAAGTCGGCCGACGCCAAGAAGGTCATCACCGTGCGTGCCGCCAGCTTCGACCCGGTGGCGCCCGAGGGTGGCAATGCGCCGATCGAAAAGGTCGCCATCCCCGACCTGCCCGGCATGTCGAAGTTCGTCTCCGCCGAGCTGTCCAAGAGCGAACGCCCCGAACTCGACCGCTGCCCGCGTGGTGATTTCCGGCGGCCGCGGCATGCAGGCCGGCGAGAACTTTAAGCTTTTGGAACCTATTGCTGATAAGTTGGGTGCCGCGGTCGGGGCTTCCCGTGCCGCGGTTGATGCCGGATTCGTGCCGAACGACTACCAGGTCGGCCAGACCGGAAAAATCGTCGCCCCGGAGCTTTACGTCGCTGTCGGTATTTCAGGTGCCATCCAGCATCTGGCCGGCATGAAGGACAGTAAGGTGATCGTGGCGATCAACAAGGATGAGGAAGCGCCCATCTTCCAGGTCGCCGATTACGGCCTGGTGGCTGATCTCTTCACCGCGCTGCCCGAGCTGGCGGCGGAACTGGAGCGCTCCTGAATGAACATCGAGGTCAAGCCGACGCCATCCACGGCGTCGATGATGGGCGAGCCTCCGCTGCTCGCCCGCGTCGGGGTGATTGGCGCCGGGCAGATGGGCAACGGCATCGCCCATGTCTGCGCGTTGGCTGGCCTTCAGGTGAACCTGCTGGATGCGAAGCAGGATGCGCTGGACAAGGCCATGGCCACCATGGGCCGTAACATGGACCGCCAGGTCAACCGGTCGCTGATATCGCCGGATGACAAGGTCGAGGCGCTGGGCCGCATCAAGCCGAGCACCGACTACGCGGTGTTCGATGACTCCGACCTGGTGATCGAGGCGGCGACCGAAAAAGAAGACATCAAGCGCGCCATCTTCAAGCAGTTGGTGCCGCATCTGAAGCAGACCTGCCTGCTGGCGTCCAACACGTCGTCGATCTCGATCACGCGGCTGGCCGCGACGACTGACCGGCCGGAAAAATTCATCGGCATGCACTTCATGAACCCGGTGCCGGTCATGAAGCTGGTGGAGATCATCCGCGGCATCGCCACCGACGAGCCAACCTTCCAGGCGGTGCAGTCGCTGGCGATGAAGCTGGGCAAGATCCCCGCCGTCGCCGAGGATTTCCCCGCGTTCATCGTCAACCGCATCCTGGTGCCGATGATCAACGAGGCGGTCTACGCTTTATACGAGGGCGTCGGCTCGGTGTCCGGCATCGACACCTCGATGCGCCTGGGCGCCAACCATCCGATGGGCCCGCTGGAGCTGGCGGATTTCATCGGGCTGGATACATGCCTGTCGATCATGCAGGTGCTGTATGAAGGCCTGTCGGATTCCAAGTACCGCCCGTGCCCGCTGCTGGTGAAGTACGTCGAGGCCGGGTGGCTGGGGCGGAAGACCAATCGCGGCTTCTACGACTACACGCAGAACCCGCCGCGCCCGACGCGGTAGTTCCCCGCTCCGTGTGTGTCATGGCGGACGACGGCCGGCGACCCGCTACCCCGTGTTATGGCCGGCGAAGGCCGGTCACCCACGTCTTTGCTGCCTAGAGCCTGCGCTGCTTGGCCGCTGTCTGGGACTCGCCTGTTCAGCACGTTGCCGTGGAGCTTCTGGCGTGGCCCCACGTTGCGGGCAGGAGGCCTACGACGCCGGCGAAGTTCGCATCGAGAAAATCGCGCGGATCATCCGGGACTGCCATGGCTCACGCCTCGCAGTTCGCAGTTACCACACGATCTGTCGAAAATCGCACGCTAATACCAGCCCGCCGAACGATTGACTCTCGACCGCTTCGCACGGACCGCCCTAACCGTCATGGCCGGCCCTGTGCCGGCCATGACGGTTAGGGACGGCTGTTGTCGGACGTCAATCGTTTTGCGGGCTGGTATAAGGCACTCATCATGAGTGCGCTCATCAGGCTCACTGGGCGACTTCGAGGCGCAATATGAGGTTACCAGAGTAGCTAATCCGGACGTAAAGGCCTTCTCGAATCGGCCCGCCATCAGCGGCGGTTTGACGGAAACCTGTGGTTACAATGGCCTGAGCATAAGAGAACCGATGCCCATTCACCACGAAGCTTTCCGCGTCCTTGTAAGGATTTGGCACGAAATCGGTGACCGGCCCCTCCACAACGGTGTATTGCGCCGTCTTCAAATGCCAAGCGGCAGTTTTGTATTGTTGAAACGTGAAGAAAAAGCATGCTGCCGTCCAAACTAGCGCGAAGATCAAGAAAAACAGACCGAAGAAGTCTCCGGCAATCGTCCGGGGACCGGAATAATGCGAGAGGCGCTGCATGATTGCTGGTCTGATTACCAGCACTATGCCGAAAGCCACACCGATCAGCCCGAGTGCCGGAAACCACCAAGTTGTATATCCCTGTTGGCCCACATCGAAGACAGTCTTGAATGTCATGGTCGATGAACGGCGATGATACGAGAGATCGTCGGCTGGCTGACGTTATATAGCCGGGCCATATCGGCACCCGAATTACGGCCGGTGATGACACTCCCGGCGATTTCGCCGCGCTGCGTGTTGTCCAGCTTCTTGCGGCGGGCACCTATACGGCCTTCAGCCGGTGCAGCGGCGAGGCCGGCCGACGTTCGTTTCCGGATCATCGCGCGTTCGAACTCGGCGAAGGCCCCGACCATCTGCATCATCATCCGACCCGCTGGCGTCGTCGTGTCGATATTCTCGGTGATCGGACCGAAACCCGCGCCCGCGGCGCCGATCCGCTCCATGATATCCAGCGTATCCTGCAACGACCGCGACAGGCGGTCGAGTGCCCAGACGACGACGGTATCGCCTCGTGCAGATTGTCGAGCACTCGGTGCGGTTGCGGCCGGTCCCGGCATCCGCCAGACGCTACCTCCCCAATGATGCGTCGGCAACCAGCAGCCCGAAGGATGCGGGCCTGCAAGATGTTGGTGTGGTCGTCTCCCTTGGAGACGCAGGCGTAATCGAGCAACGCACCCCGCCGGCCGGCCCAGGGCCTTTCGTAAACGAGGGCTTGGGACCTCGCCAAGTTGGGGTCGCCACGCGTTCTGTTCAAAACTGCCCGCTGAGCGGTCAGTGTCGGACGTGACCCAGACCCGATGATGTAGCGCGTGGCGCGCTCCCGACGCGGGATCATGCGTCAGGTGCCCTCTGGTCAGGGGTTTATCGATGCGTTTGTTGTATGTTTTGGGCACGGCTCTCGGTTTGGTCGAGCGACGGCTTCCGGTCTGGAACTGGCGTGAGGGACGCGCCGGTTTATCCGCCTGGTATGACGCGATCGCCGTGAGGCCATCGTTTCCGTCGACGATGCCGCCACCACTGTAGGGGGCACTACACGATTTGCTCGCAATCGTACGCTGTGCCGAATAGTGCTTAGAATTCGGAGGCTTCCACCAACGATCGTTTGCGCAAGGCAAGGGCGACCTGAAAGGTCGGTTATACCAGCCTGCGGCAATAGTAACCTATGTGTCATGGCCGGGCTTGGCCCGGCCACCCACGACTTTTCCAGTTGCCATCAGCAAAGTCGTGAATGGCCGGCCTTCGCCGGCCATGACGCGGGTAAGTCGGCATCAATGCAGTCTTGTATTAGCGCACGATTTTGGACAGATCGTGTGGTGACCCCACTGTCGCAATCGCCCCGATCACCCTCGATCGAGGATCTCCAGCACCGGCGCGATGGCGTCGATCGAGGCCATGGTCGTCGGCGCCATGAAGATCTGGACGTGGCTAACGCCGACGCGGGCGTAGCCGCGAAACAGCTCCGCCAGTTGTTCCGGCGTGCCGGTCGCCGGGGTCCTCGAAGCTCGGTACGCGGAGAAACCACCCTTGGATACGTCGCTCTCCGATCCAGGGAGATCGACCAGCACACTGACGGTCCGTTGCAGCGTCGCCGGATCGCGGCCGGCCTTGACGCAGGCGGCATCAACGGCGGCCAGTGCCGGAACGACGTTCTCGACCTGATTGACGGCGAAGATGTTCCAGTAGTCGGCGTATTGGGCGGTCAGCCGAAGCGCTCGGGGCCGGTCCTGCCGCGCTCCGATCATGATCGGGGGACCGCCACGGGTGGGGCCGCGCGGACGTAATTCGCACTCGCGTGCTTCGTGGTCCTGCCCTTTGAAGTCGATCTTGCCGGTGCGCAGAAGGGTATGGATGATCTGCAAGGACTCCTCGAACCGGCCAACCAGGTGATCGAATGGGTAGCCGAAGGCGCGATACTCGCATTCATGATACCCGGCGCCGAGACCAAGGATCAGTCGCCCGCCGCTGATCTCGTCCACCGTATCGGCCATCTTCGCCATCAGGGCCGGATTGCGGAAGCTGGCGCAGGCGACGATCGTGCCAAGCTCGACACGTGTCGTGACCGCTGCCAGGGATGACAGGATCGACCAACACTCCCATGCACCACGCGGCCCACCGGGATCGCCGAGGTCGAAGACGAGATGGTCATTCACCCAGATCGAATCGAAGCCGGCCGCTTCCGCGTGCTGCGCCATGGCCTTGATGTCGTTCCAGGTATTTACTAAATCGCCATCTTCCTCGATCAGCGAAATTCCCAACCCAACCTTAAGCGGACGCGCGGTCTGCACAGCCATTTTTAGTGCTTCCTTTGGGTTAACGTAACATACAGAAGACTGCCTGAATTTCCTCGGCGAGCGCCATGGGGCTGCTCCATGGCCGCGACGTGACGGCTTTTTCATTTCTGTCCAGTGTTGAACGTCGGGTGCGATCACGGTGATGGAGGCACGGAAGCGCATCGCCAAGGACTTCGGGTAAGCGCGAAGCCCAGAGCGTGTGCGCATTCGAAGCGCAATTCGACCAATTGTCTTTCTTCGCCGTCCGGTGTGGGTAGCATCGAGCCCCCAGCAGCCTTCTCGGGTTCAGGCAATTCGATCGTTTGACGCCGGAGCCTTGGGCTGTGGCGTCGGATACTCGGCCGGCCAGACAATAAGCATCGCTGCCTGCTGCGGCTTCGGCTTATTCTTTTCAGCACGGAGGAAGTGCGGAGAGCACGGAGAAAGCGTTATGCTCGGGTGGAACCAGCGACTGGTCGGGTGAATGGGCTGGCGCTTATGCCGGACTGCGCTCTCTCCGTGTTCACCGTGCTCTCCGCACTTCCTCCGTGCTGAAAAAAATATGTTGAAGCCGCACCGGCACTGCGGGTTTGGCTTCGGCAACGCGCGGCAGCTGCAGCGACCACAATTCGGCGAGGCGCATCCGATTTCAACTAACAGAGGCCGCAACAAGCGCGATCCTGGTTGCTGCCAAGTGACGCAGGAAAATTTCGATCACGGTTTGGGGCCACGCCAGTTCCATTACCACGCTGCCATTGCAGCAACGTGCAACGGCCTTCACGGCAAGTCAGGGAACCAGTCCCCCAGCACTTGCTCAAGCTGTGTAACGCAGACTTCCAAGCTCCGCTCGCGGCTGCTCTCCATGGCCACCCAGTGCGAGAGCAGCGGCCCTCCTTGCGCTGGTCAACTCGGCGTTGATCACGGTGGGGACGGTCGGCCGCAGGCTCGGAGAGTCCGCGAGTACCCGCTCAATATCGCCGCGTTGCTGCACGATCGTTTCCTGCCAGCCAGCGCGAGGATCTGTCGCCGGTGACGCCTCCAACTTCAACAAGTGCACCAGGATCACCGAGATCCGACTGGCCAGTTCCCGGCCTTGCGATTTGCCCAATGACCCGATTTCCTCGGCGACGTTTTCCCAGTCGATCGGGAGGTTGGTGCCGGCACGCCCAGCGTCGCGGAGTGCGCGCGCTTGGCCCTCGGCCCACAGTGCGAGGTCGGTATCGTATCCCTGATCCATACTGCCACCTCCTCTGCGGCGTCGCGCGTCGGCCCAGTGTAAGTGCTCATGCCAAGCCGATTCTATCACATCCTGACGTCGCTCGACACAGCGGAGCACCCCTACGCGAACGCCACCGCATCGGCCAGGAACCGTTCAAGTGCCCGCACATACCCGCGGTCCCGGAACGCCCGATACTTCCGCTCCGCCACCGCGTCCCGCACCCGTCCGCGCCACGCGGCATCGAGTGCCAGCCGCGCCGCGATCGTCACGTATTCCTCCGCCGACCCGGCGATCGTTTCCTCGCAGCCGATCTGGCGCAGGATCGCCGCGGTATGCCGCCCGCGCATGAACCGTCCAGGCAGCGTCACGATCGCCGGGTTCTGCACCAGGCAATCCAGCGTGGATTTGCCGCCCGACCAGCCCGGAGGATCCAGGATCACGTCCGCCAACCCCGCCACCCCAATATACCGGGCATGCGGCATCGACGGCAAAATCATGCGGTACCTGCTCTGCATCCAGCCCGAACGCCGCGAACGCCCGCCCCAGCCGCTCGCGAAACATCCGCGTCAGCGCCGCGGTCAGCGTCGTCACGAACACCAGCCGGCAGTCCCCCACCGCCTGCGCAATGCGCGGAAATATCCAGTGTACTGCGGAGAATACTTGAACAGCGACTGGCCCGACCAGAACACCGGCACCGCGGCATCCAGCCCGGCCATCTCGCGCTCCATCGCCAGCGGCGGCGTCTCGTGCATCGTGTAGTGCATCCCCAGCCGAGGCAGCCGCACCAGACGCTCGGTATAGTGCGACGCGCCGTCGGGCGGCTCCATCAGGTCGCTCGACAGGAAGTAGTCCAGCGTCGGCATGCCCGTGGTCACCGGATGTCCCCACGCCACGCACTGCACCGGAGCCAGCCGCTGCGCCGCCAGCCACCCGACAACCGGGTCCATGCCGACTTCCGGATAGAGCAAAACGTCAATCCCCGCCTCGGAAATCGCCTGACGCCATGCGGGCTTGGACGGCAGTCCCTGCACGAACCGATCGCACAGCCCAGCCGCCAGTTCCGTCACATGATCCGCCGACCGAGCAGTGTGAAAGCCGATCACCTCGAACCGGTCGCGGTCGATTTCCGTCAGCCAGCCTTGCAGGAATAATTTGAACACCGTGTGCGAACTGAAGAAGCCGCTGACAATGCCCAGCCGGATGCGCCCCCCAGCCGCCGGTCGAGGCGCCAGTGGCGCCGGAGGCAGCGTCTCCGCCAGCACCCGAGACACCAGCCGCCCGTACATCCCCTGCGGCACAATGTCGTTCTCGCCCTGGTAGGGTAGATAGAACGGCGGAATGCCCGCCATGCCGGCGACCGAGCGCATCACCCGAGGCTCTGCCACCGCAACTTCCAAACGTTCCAGCGCGGTCACGTAGCGCTGCCGCCGTAATGGCACCTCGTCGTCCGATTTCATAAATAACCGGAATCTGCGCCAGGCACGCCGCCAACCTGCACGCGGCGTGCAGCGGGTCCACGCCTGTCCCCGCTTCCAGGCTGGCCACTGCATCGTCGGTGCGGCCTTCGAAGCGCAGCAGTTCGCCGCGGCGGAAATACGTCTCGGGATCCTCAGGTTTCAGCGCAATCGCCCGGTCGAAACTTGCCAGCGATTCTTCGGGCCGTTCCAGAGTCCGTAGCGCGCTGCCGCGATCGCAATACGCCTCCGCGTAGTCAGGCCGCAACGCGATCGCCCGGTCGTAACTCTCCAGCGCTTCCTGGGCGCGCTCCAGTTCGAACAAGACGTTGCCGCGGCCTTTGTGCGTCTCCGCATCGCCGGGGTCCAATGCAATCGCCAGGTCGTAGCTCCCCAGTGCCGCAGCGGCGCGCCCGAGATCCAGCAACGCGTTGCCGCGATTGGCGTAGGCCCCCGCATAGTCCGGTTGCAGCGCGATCGCCTTTTCGTAAGTTGCCAACGCCTCTTCGAACCGTCCCGCCTTGCGCAGGATGATGCCGCGATTGTTGTGCGCCACTGCGTATCCGGGGTTCAACGCAATGGCCCGGTCGAAACCCGCCAACGCTTCATCGGAGCAGCCCAGTTTCCGCAACAACTCGGCGCGGTTGTTGTGCGCCTCGGCGTAGTCCGGCTGCAAAGCCAACGCCCGGTCGAAACCCGCCAGCGCGTCATCGGCCCGTCCGAGATTCTGCAACGCGATGGCGCGGTTGTTGTGTGCGGCAGCGACGGCCTCATCCAACGCGAGCGCCTTGCCGATCAGCTCAACCGCGGTGTCCGGCCGACCGTTCTGCAAGGCAATTACCCCAAGCAGGTGCCACGCCTCGGCATGGGCCGGCTGTTGCCGCAACACCTCGAGGTAGATGCGCTCCGCATCGGCCAGCCTGCCCTGCTGATGCAGTGCCAGTCCGCGCTGAAATTCGAATTCCGGCAACTCTGGCACGTCAATGGCATCCCTCGGCTGGCCGCCGATGTTAGTGCCTGGCGGCCAGGGAGAGCCAGTCAGGATCAGCGCTCCGCCCTGCAACCCGCCAGGAGGGTTTTGCCCTCCTGCCCCCCCCGGCAACGGTTGCGCCTTTGCTGCGGGGTTCCAAGGGGCAAAGCCCCTTGGTGGGGTCCTGGGGCGGAGCCCTTGGCCTTGGGACCGCCCAGCGGCTAAGGGATGGATCGACAGCCGAACGGGGGGTGTGTGCCCGGGACAAAGGATAAGCCTACCGTCCGTCCGCTGGCGCTATTGCTGGTCGCAGCTTTGGTGCCCCTGATCGTCTTCGCCGTCGTCGCCACCGTCGTTTCGTTGCGATCGGAGCGCGTCGCGCAGGAGCAAGATGCCCTGGCGCAGGCGCATCGAATCTCCGACCTGGTGGACGCCGAGCTCAAAAGTCAGCTCGACGTCGTTGCGACGCTGGCGCGGCTGCCGTCGCTGGATCCACCGGCCGACGTCTCCGCATTCGCCGAGGCGATGCGGCGCGAGCAAGCGGCCCGCCCGTCCTGGCTGACGGCCATGCTGGCCGATCCGGACGGGAACGTGCTCGCCTATACCCACGTTCCGCGCAAGCAGGTGGCCTTTCTCGAGGACTTCAAGCGGGTGGTCCAGGAGCGTGTGCCGCTGGTTGGCAATATCGGGCGGGGCGCCGCCGGCTTGGCGCTGCCGGTGCGGGCGCCGGCGATCCGCGACGGCCAGGTCCGCTTCGTCGTCGTCGCGGCCATCCGCCCCGAAGTGATCGGCGATTTGCTGCGTGGCGCCGGGGTTCCCGAGGCATGGACCGCGGTCGTCGCCGACAAGGCCGGCCGCCTCGTGGGGCGCACGCACGGCGATGTGTCGATGCTGGCCCAGCCGGCCAGTCCCGTCGCCCTGGAGGCGCGCGCCATGGCGCCCTCCGGCGTGTTCGACGGCCGACTGCGCGAGGGCGTGCCGGACGTATCGGTCTTCTACGTATCGCCGGTGACCGGCTGGACGGTATTCATCGCCATCCCAACCCCGTTGTTCAACGCGCCGCTGGTGCGCGCGGGCTGGATCGCCGGCGCCGGTGGCCTCGCCTGCATCGCCCTGGCCGCCACATTCCTTTTTCTGCTCTTGCGCGAATTGCGCCTGCGCCGCCGTGAAGCCGCGATCCTGGAAAATGCCCAGCGGCTGGAGGCGCTCGGCCGGCTCACCGGCGGCGTCGCCCACGACTTCAACAATTTGCTCGCCGTGATCAGCGGCAATCTGGAATTGCTCGAGCGCCGCCTGCCGGGTGCCGTCGGCAATCGATCGATCGCGGCAATGCGCGGCGCGGTGGATCGCGGCGTCAGCCTGACCCGCGGCTTGCTCACCTTCTCGCGCAGTGGCCTCGGGCAGGGGTCGGTCGAGGACGTCAATGCCTGCGTCCGCGGCGTGTTCGGCATGATGCGCGAGACCGTCGGCCCCGGCGTCAAGGCCGAGCTGGATCTGCACGATCCGTTGCCGCCGGTGATGCTTGATCGAGTGCAGTTCGACCTGGCCTTGCTCAACCTGGCGGCCAATGCGCGCGACGCCATGCCGAATGGCGGGGTGCTGCGCATCGCGACGCGTCCCACGACGCTGGCGGACGGCGCTGCGGGCGTCACCATTACCGTTGCCGACACCGGCGTCGGCATTCAGGCCGACATCCTGGCGCGTGTGTTCGAACCGTTCTTCACCACCAAGGAGATCGGCCGCGGCACCGGCCTCGGCCTGGCCCAGGTGTACGGTTTCGCCGGCAACGCCGGCGGCACGGCGGAGATCAGCAGTGCGCCCAACGCGGGCACCAGCGTCAGCATCAACCTGCCGGCAACCGCGATGCCCGCCGGTGCGCCGCCACCCGCGGACGGGACAGAACCTCGGACGAGCCCTTCGATGTGCCGAATCCTGCTGGTCGATGATAACGACGCGGTGCGCGACCTGACCGCCGCCAACCTGCGCGAGCAATTCGAGCATGTCGACGAAGCCGCCGATGCGGCCCATGCGCTTGCCTTGCTGGAAGGTGGCGGCTTTGCGGCGGTGGTCTCCGACATCATCATGCCAGGGGGCATGGATGGCATCGGCCTGGCGCGAGAAATCCGCCGCCGCTGGCCGGCGGTGGCGATAATCCTGGCGTCGGGTTACGCGGCCTCGGCCGGGGAAGCGCGTGCCCTGGGCGTGCCGGTGCTGCTGAAACCGCTGGACCTGGGACGCCTGGCAGACGCCCTGCGCATGGAAATCGAGTCTGCCGCGCACGCCCGCCGCGCGTGAAACAACCAAGGGAGACCAAGAGAATGCCAACCGTCATCCTGTGCCGGCCGTTGCACCCCAGTGGAATGCAGGTTCTGCAAGCGCGCCCCGACATCGCCATACGCCACCTCGACCGTCCCTCGGCCGCCGATCTTGCCGCCGCCGTGCCGGACGCGCACGCGGTGCTGGTGGGGCTGGAACAGGTCGATGATGCGGTGCTGGCACTGGCGCCTGGCATGAAGATCGTTTCGCGCTTCGGCGTCGGCTACGACACTGTCGATATCGCGGCTTGCACACGGCGCGGCGTGGTGGTGGGCGTGACCAATGGCGCCAACGACCTGGCAGTGGCAGAGCACACGATGATGCTCTTGCTGGCGGTGGCGCGGCGCACGATCGAGATGGATGCCTCGGTGCGTGCCGGCAACTGGATGCTGCGCGAGGGCCGGCCGATGGGCGAACTGGCCGGGCGCAGTATTCTGGTGATCGGCTACGGCCGCATCGGCACGCGCGTGGCGCGGCTGTGTGCGGCGTTCGGCATGCGCGTGCTGGTGCGCGATCCGGCGTTTCCAGTGCCACGCATCGCCGCCGACGGTTTCGTGCCGGTGACCGACGTCGCTGCGGCGCTGCCGGACGTGGATGTGGTGACGCTGCACTGTCCGTTGGGCGAGGACACGCGGCACATGATCAACCGCGAAATGCTCGGGCTGATGAAGCCGACGGCGTGGCTGATCAATGCCGCGCGCGGTCCATTGGTGGACGAGGCGGCGGTGGTCGAGGCGCTGTCGTCCGGTCGCTTGCAAGCTGCCGGCCTTGACGTGCAATTGCGCGAACCACCCGACCCCGCCAACCCATTGCTCACGTTGAAGAACGTGGTGCTGAGCCCGCATAACGCCGCGGCGCCGGCCGAGTGTTTTGAGAAGATGTCGGTGCGCGCGGCGAAGAACATCGTCGAGGCATTCGACGGGACATTAGACCCGGGATTTGTTGTGAACCCGGAGGCGTTGCCGAACCGTCGCAACCAGTAGGAAGGAAGGCCAGGGTTCCGCCCTTTGACGGAGTTCTAATGCCAAGCCGCTGTACCATCGACTATCGACCGCTGCGCACGGGCCACCCCAACCGTCATGGCAGGGCTTGACCCGGCCATGACGGTTGGGGCGACCGGCGCCGTAGGGCAAACGTTTTGCGGGTTGGTATAAGTGGCAGAGCCCTCTCGGCTTACTTTCGTTTACCGATCCAGCACTTCGCGGATCTTCCGTGCCAGGTCCGCCTCGGTGAACGGCTTCACCAGTAACTCCACGCCCGGCTCCAGCCGGCCGTGCCGCACCACGGCATCGCGCGTATACCCCGTGGTGAGCAGTACCCTGATGCTGGGCCAGCGCCGCCGCGCCTCGTCCGCGAGCTGCCGCCCGTTCAGCCCACCAGGCAAGCCAATGTCGGTGAAGAGCAGCCGCAGCCCCGGATTGGCCTCCAAAGCCCGCAACGCGGCGGGGCCGTTGGCCGCCTCGCGCACGTCGTAGCCAAGCTCCTGTAACGTGTCGCGCGTGAAGCTGCGCACATCGTCCTCGTCCTCGACCACCAGGATCGTCTCGTGCCTGCTGCCCATCGGCACCTGCAGCGCTGGCGTCGCGGTCGTAGCGACCGGCTCGAGTTCGAAGAATTGCGGCAGATACAACTTCACGCTGGCACCTTCCCCCGGCGCGCTGTCGATCCGCACGTGCCCACCGGACTGCCGGACGAACCCATAAACCTGCGACAGGCCCAATCCGGTGCCTTGCCCGATATCCTTGGTCGTGAAGAACGGATCGAAGGCCCGGGCCAGCACCTCCCTGGTCATACCAACGCCGGAATCACTCACCGACACCAGCACGTAGTCGCCTGGCCGCACGTCCTCCTGTGAACGCGCATAGGCTTCGTCCAGCCCTACATTCTGCGTCTCCAGAGTCAGCTTGCCGCCCCCCGGCATCGCATCGCGCGCGTTCACCGCCAGGTTCAGCAGCGCGTTCTCGAGCTGGTTCTCGTCAACGAACACCCGCCACAGTCCGCCGGCCAGAACCGTTTCGACGTGGATGGTTTCACCCAGGGTTCGCCCCAGCAACTCCAGCAGGCCGGCAACCAGCCGATTGAGATCCAGCGACTTCGGCGCCAGAGGCTGCCGGCGCGAGAAGGCCAGCAGCCGCTGGGTCAACGTCGCCGCACGCCCCGCTGCACGGGTCGCCGCCTCGACAAGACGTTGCTCACCGCCCGTCGCCGCCCCACCGGGCAACCGCCGGCCCAGCCGTTCCAGATTGCCGAGAATCACTTGCAGCAGATTGTTGAAATCGTGCGCAACCCCGCCGGTAAGTTGCCCGATCGCTTCCATCTTCTGCGATTGCCGCAGCGCCTCCTCCACTTTTTCCCGCTGTTCGATCTGCGCCTCGAGCGCCTGGTTAGCGGCCGCCAATTGCTCTGCCCGCCGCGCCAATTCCTCGTTGGCGCGGCGCTGGGTGAGTTGCATGACGCCAAGCACCGCGACTACCACCGACGCCATCGTCATCAGCAGGCCGATCACGCCGTAACGCTGCAATCGCAATGCGAACGGCTCGGTGAAGCTGCGCAGGTAGACCGTGCCGAGCGACGTACCACCCTCGGTCACCGCCACCACAACGTTGAGCCGGTCGCCAATGAATTGCGGCGGACCGGGCCGCGCATCGTTCGGCAATGTGGCTTCCGGAGTCTGCTTGTAGCCGGCGAACAGCTTACCGTTGGCATCGTAAATCCCCGCCGCCTCGATCTGCGGATTGGCACGGATCGCGTTGACGTATTCCTGCGCTGCCTGGCGATCGTTGAACGCCAGCGCCGCGGTGACGGTCGAGGCCAACACGCGCGCCTGAACGCTGACCTCGTCGAGTTCCTGTTGCGCGTTGGCATGGTCTACATAGCGAGCCATCAATCCGCCCGCGGTCAGCAGCGCGATCACCGTCGCCAGCGCGATGATGGGGGTGAACCGCCAAAGGCGCGATACGCCGCGCACGGTCGTTCCCTGCATGCTCATCGGCCACCGCCCGTCACATGCACCGCCAGGCTCAGCAGTTTCGAGCTGATGGTCAGCCCGGCGGCTGCCGCAGCGCTGAGATCAATGTCGAAACGGACGCGGTCGTCCTGGATGACGAAGTTGATGATGCCCTTGGCAGCGGGATCGGTCGCACCGTCGGTTACCGTCAGCTCCGGTAAGCCATGCACTGCGGCCAAAGCAACAGCGGCCGACTGGATGTCGGAGCCGGTCACATACATGACAGCGCAGCCGGGATTGCCGGAGACACTGGCCAGGCGACGAACGACGATTGGATGTCCTGCTACGTCCTGGCCGTTCACCGCGCGATCCAGCACGCTGCCGAGCGGGTCGTCGCCGACGACGCACACCGTGAAATTACCGCCGGGGAACTCGGCCGCCGGGTCAGGCCATTCCACGAACGGGGCGAACTTGTGCAGGTAGGTCGCCTTCACGGCATATTCGAGTGAAGCGCCCTGCGCGCAGGCGGCATGCATGCCGGCCAGCAGCGCCAGCCACGCGGCGATCCAGCAGGCCGCGGCGTAATACAGGTGCGAGGCCATGCGCCGGTGCATCCTCAATACTTCCAGCGCGGGCCGAGATAGATCCTGCGTTGTCCCTCGAACGGCGAGGTCTGCTGCTCAACAGTCTCCATATGATACGTGGAGAGCAAGGTGTTGCCGGCGAGCGATAGCTCGATGGCGGGGGTGATTTGCCAAGCGATCTGCGTCTCGGCTTGCACGTTGTGGCGCAGGTCCATAGAGGCGCGGAAGAAGAATTGGTATTCGATCGACTGGGCCCGGGTGGTGGCGAGCGGCAGGGCGCAAGCGGTCGCTGTCGCGGCCGATCGCGGCGCGATCGATGCGGCGCAGGACCATCGATAGCGGCGGTTGCGCTTGCCGTCCGCGCTGTCCACCCAGCCCAATCCCCCTCCCAGGCCGCGGCGGTGCGCAGGTGTCATACGTTACCGACGGCGAACGCACTGTGCCTGCCAACTGGCGGGCGGGGCAGTACCCGCTTGAGTAACAATCGGGTGAGGGTGCCGTCAGGCCACGGTCCGCAGCGCCGCTTCATAGGCGCGCACTACATCGTCTCCGAAGCAGGCGAAGATCACCGTGGTGAGGGTCGGAGCAGTGTCCAGGCAGGCGGCGCAGGCCTGCACGGCGATGCGCGCGGCCACCGGGATGGGGTATCCGTAGATGCCGCAGCTTATCGCCGGGAACGCGATCGACGCGATGCCATGCTGCGCTGCCAACGCGATGCTGCTGCGGTAGCAGCCTGCCAGCAGATCCGGCTCGCCGTGCCGCCCGTCGCGGTAAACCGGACCGACAGCGTGGATCACGTACTTTGCCGGCAGCCGATAGCCTTTCGTGAGCTTTGCCTGGCCGGTGGGGCAGCCGCCGAGGGTGCGGCATTCCGCCAGCAATTCAGGTCCGGCGGCGCGGTGGATCGCGCCGTCCACGCCGCCGCCGCCAAGCAGCGATTGGTTCGCTGCGTTGACGATGACGTCGACGGCCAGTTCAGTAATATCGGCCTGGACAACCCGCATGCGGTGCATCGTGTAGCGCTCGCGTCGTGGCCGGCCTTGTGCCGGCCACGACGGCTTCGCCGTCAGTTCTTCGTCTTGTCCACCAGCGCGTTCTTGCCGATCCACGGCATCATCGCCCGCAGCTTCTCACCCACTTGCTCAATCGGATGTTCCGCCAGCCTCTGCCGCATCGCCTTGAAACTGCTCTGGTTGACCTTGTTCTCCAACATCCAGTCGCGGGCGAACCGGCCGCTCTGGATGTCGTCCAGCACGCGCTTCATCTCCGCCTTCGTCGCCGCGTTCACAATGCGAGGCCCCGACACGTACTCGCCATACTCGGCGGTGTTGCTGACCGAGTAGTTCATGTTGGCGATGCCGCCTTCATAGACCAGGTCGACGATCAGCTTCACCTCGTGCACGCATTCGAAATACGCCATTTCCGGAGCGTAACCGGCTTCCACCAGCGTCTCGTACCCCGCCTTCATCAGCTCCACCAAACCGCCGCACAGCACAGTCTGTTCGCCGAACAGGTCGGTCTCGCATTCCTCTTTGAAGGTCGTTTCGATGATGCCGGCCCGCCCGCCGCCGATCGCGCTCGCATAAGACAGCGCGACCTCCATCGCGTTGCCGGACGGATTCTGCGCCACCGCCACCAGGCAAGGCACGCCGCCGCCACGCTGATACTCGCTGCGCACGGTGTGTCCGGGGCCTTTCGGCGCGATCATGAACACGTCGATGTCCGGCCGCGGATCGAGCAGATTGAAGTGGACGTTAAGGCCGTGCGCGAAGGCGAGGGCGGCGCCGTTCTTCATGTTGGGGCCTAGCTTCTCGCGATACAGGTCGCCCTGGCCCTCATCCGGGGTCAGCACCATCACCACGTCGGCCCACTTGGCGCACTCCGCCGGGTCCATCACCTTCAGCCCCGCCGCTTCGGCCTTCGCCACGCCACCGGAATGCGCGCGCAACCCGACCGCGATCTGCGTGACGCCGCTGTCCTTCAGGTTGTTGGCGTGGGCGTGGCCCTGGCTGCCATAGCCGATGATGGCGACCCGCTTGCCCTTGATCAGGTTCACGTCGGCGTCGCGGTCGTAGTAGACGCGCATGGTTCAGTTCCCTTCGCTGGAGTTTACTGTTGAGATCGTGCGTTTGCCGCGCGCCAGGGCGGCCACGCCGGTGCGCGCGACCTCGGCCAGGCCGAGGTCGCGCATCAGGTCGATGAACGCGTCGAGCTTGTCGGTCGAGCCGGTGAGTTCAAACACGAAGCTTTGCGTGGTGGTGTCCACCACGCGGGCGCGGAAGGTGTCGGCGATGCGCAGTGCCTCGACGCGCTTTTCGCCGGTGCCGACCACCTTCACCAAAGCCATTTCGCGCGCGACATGCGGGCCCTCGCGCGACAGGTCGGAGACGCGGTGCACCGGGACCAGCCGGTCGAGCTGCGCCTTGATTTGCTCGATCACCATGTCGGTGCCGGTGGTAACGACGTTGATGCGGCTGACCGCGGCGTCGCGATCGACCGGCGCGACGGTCAGGCTGTCGATGTTGTAGCCGCGGCCGGAGAACAGGCCGACGACGCGGGCAAGAATGCCGGCCTCGTTGTCCACCAACACGGAGATCGTGGCACTACGCAATGGGCTGTCGGGCATTGGGAGTTCCTGAGCGGTTCGTCACCCCCGCGAAAGCGGGGGCCTATGTGGCGTAGGCCCCCGCTTTCGCGGGGGTGACGAAAGCGGGAGGCGCGATGGCGAGAACGTTAGACCAATACCAATCCCTCATCGGTAATCCCGGCGGCGCTGGCTTCATGCTCCGGGCCGAGGATCATCTCGTTATGCGCCGCGCCGGAGGGGATCATCGGGAAGCAGTTCTCCTTCGGATCCACCGCGATGTCGGCGATTACAGCGGTGGGGCACGCCAGCATCTCACGGATCACGTCGTCCAACTGATCGACGCTCTGCGCGCGCAGCCCCTTGGCATGGAACGCGTCGGCCAGCTTGACGAAGTCCGGCAGTGCCGCGCTGTAGCTTTCGGAATAGCGGCCGCCATGCAGCAGTTCCTGCCACTGCCGCACCATCCCCATGTATTCGTTGTTGAGGATGAACACCTTCACCGGCAGCTTGTATTGCGACAGCGTCCCCATTTCCTGGATGTTCATCAGCACGCTGGCCTCGCCGGCGATGTCGATCACCAGAGCGTCCGGATGCGCGATCTGCACGCCCATCGCCGCCGGCAGCCCATAGCCCATCGTGCCCAGTCCGCCGCTGGTCATCCAATGGTTCGGCTGTTCGAACTTGAAATGCTGCGCCGCCCACATCTGGTGCTGGCCGACTTCGGTGGTGATGAAGATGTCCTGCTTCACCGCGCGGGTGATCTCGTACAGCCGCTGGATGGCGTATTGCGGCTTGATCACCGAGCCCTTGGCCATCTCCTGGGTGAACTTCAGGCTCTCCTTGGCGCGCCATGTATCGATCTGCCGCCACCAGGCCGCGATGGCCTGGCTGTCGGGCTTGGCGGCGTCGTGGTTCCACTGGGCGATCAGCGCCTCCAGCACGCGGCCGGCATCGCCGACAATCGCCACGTCTACCGCCACGTTCTTGTTGATCGAGGACGGGTCTATGTCGGCGTGGATCTTCTTCGACCCCTGGCTGAACGCGTTCAGCCGCCCGGTCACCCGGTCGTCGAACCGCGCGCCGATGTTCAGCAGCACGTCGCAGCCGTGCATCGCCAGGTTGGCCTCGTAGGTGCCGTGCATCCCCAGCATGCCCAGGAACTGCGGATCGCTGCCGGGATAGGCGCCCAGGCCCATCAGCGTGTTGGTCACCGGGAAACCGGTCAGCCGGGCGAACTTCGTCAGCGCCTCGGCCGCGGCGGGACCGGCGTTGATCACGCCGCCGCCAGCGTAGATCATCGGCCGGCGCGCGTGCTTCATCAGCGTCACCGCCTCGGCGATGCGCTTCGGGTCGGGCTCGGTGCGCGGGCGGTAGCTGGGGTGCTTGCCTTGCGGGTCGGCATACGGCGCCTTGCCGATCACCACGTCCTTCGGCAGGTCGATCACCACCGGGCCGGGCCGGCCCGACCGCGCCACGTAGAACGCCTCATGCACCACGCGGGCGAGGTCTTCGGGGCGCTTGACCAGGTAGTTGTGCTTGGTGGCGGGACGGGTGATGCCTGTCGTGTCCGCCTCCTGGAAGGCGTCGTTGCCGATCAGGTGGGTGGGAACCTGGCCGGTCAGGCACACCACCGGGATGCTGTCCATCAGCGCATCGGTCAGGCCAGTGACGGCATTGGTCGCGCCAGGGCCGGAGGTCACCAGCACCACGCCAACCTTGCCGGTGGAGCGGGCGTAGCCCTCGGCGGCGTGCACCGCGCCGCCCTCCTGGCGGACCAGGATGTGGCGGATGGCGTTCTGGTTGAACAGCGCGTCGTAGATCGGCAGGACGGCGCCGCCGGGATAGCCGAAAATGGTGTCCACGCCCTGGTCCTTCAGGGCGCGCAGCAGGATTTCAGCTCCGGATTGGGTCCATTCCGCCGACATGACGCGGCTCCTTGGTGCGAGAAGCCCGCAGAACTAGGGCGAATGTTGCGGCGCGTCAACCTGCTGCTTGAATAAATGCCACGATTCCATCGAGATTCCTTTCCGAAAATTGCGTCAGCCCTGCGAATCGCGCATGGATCGTATGCGTGCGCTCCGCCAGGCGGTGGTGGCGGAACCACGTCGCCTGCCGCTTGGTGTATTGCCCGGTGACCTGCGCGGTGCGTTGGCCGGCTTGTTCCAGGGTGATTTCGTTGCGGAGGTAGGCGGACAGTTCCGGCACGCCGTGCGCCCGCATGGCCGGCAAAGCGGGATCCAGATGCTGCTGTATCAGGGCGCGGACCTCGTCCACCGCGCCGTCCTCCAGCATGGCGGCGAAGCGGGTGGCGATGGCGGCGCGCAGCGCGTCTCGCGGGGGATCGAGCAGGATGGCGGTGAAGCGCCAGGGCGATGAGGTGGCGCAGTGGGTTTGCCAGGCGGCGAGGCCGATGCCTGTGCCGCGCCACACCTCCCACGCGCGGGCGATGCGCTGGCTGTCGTTGGGTTTCAGCCGGGCGGCGGTGGCGGGATCCTCCGCCGCCAGCCGGGTGTGCAGGGCAGGGGCTCCGAGTTCTTGCAGCAGGGCGCGGGCCTCGGCGCGGGCCTGCGGGCCGGGGGGCGGAATGTCGGCGAGACCGTCGGTGAGCGCGGCAAAATACATCCCGGTGCCGCCGGTGACGATCGGCAGGCGGTTGGCGTCGTGTGCCGCCTGCATGGCGGCCAGGGCCTCGGCCCGCCACCAGGCAACGCTGCCGGGCTCGGCGGCCGGGCGAACGCCGTACAGGACGTGGGGGATTTGGGCTTCCTCGGCACGGGTCGGGCGGGCGGTGAGGACGCGCAGCTCGCGATACACCTGCATGGAGTTGGCGTTGACGATGGTGCCGCGCAGGCGCTCGGCCAGCGCCAGGGCGAGCGCGGATTTGCCGCTGGCGGTGGGGCCGGCAACCAGCAGGGCGTGGGGGAACGTCACGCTGGTGTTCCAGGGTGCATAGGGTCTGGCCGCGATGGATCTGCGAGCGGCAGCGGAGGGCCACAAGCAGGGCGCGTCGTTTTGGTGCATGGCGTCCTTTCGCCTCGGGCGGATGTCCTTGCATCGGGAGGCCGCCTGCTGGCGCCGCGGGCCGGAACGATCTTGCCGCAACGGGTGGGTTTAGTGGCCGCCGCCACGATTTTTTTCGGCTCGGCCTCGGTGACGAGGACCACGCAACACCGCAGAGGCCGCGTGCGGCTCCGGCAGCCGGGAAGGCACGCGGCAATTGTAGTGCTGCGTGGACCTCCACACCGACGCCGTACTGCAAACTTGCGCTGTTGCAACCGTCCGGGACCAAGCGGGACGAATCCCGGCCGGAGCGGCGGCATCCGTTCAATGGCCGGTGCGGTGGGATGGCTCGTGTTCATGCTGCGTCCAATCGGGGCCTGGGCGCGCGGGCAGGGCGCGCCGTCGGCAAGCGCGATCAAGGCTGTGATCAGGTTGCGATCAAAGCCGCAATCGCGGCAATGCGCCGTTCCGCCGTTTCGATCGCCACGTCTGCGTCCTCGGGGGACACCCGTTGCGCCGGCCTGTCGGCATAGTCGGCGAGCGACTTGAGATCATAGGCATTCGCCAGAAACTGCACCAAAGCCAGGTCGAGCCGCGGCTCATCTTTCGCCAGCCGCGCGAATACGGTGCGAAGTCCACTGTGGGTTTTGACGGCGCGCCCGGTTCGTTCGTGAATGAACGCCTCCGCCGCGTGAAATGCCGCGAGATAAGCCTCGCGCGCGGCAACGTGCCCGATCCGCAACCCGAGAATTGCCTTCGCGTCGGACAGATGCTGTTGCGCCGTGGTCAGGGCTTCTGCGGCTTCCGGGGTCAAAGATCGACGCCCTCCCGTCGGATCTCCGCCATCAGCATCGTGCGGTCCCGGTGGCTGCCGGCGGGAAACGGCAGGGCCGAAATCAGTACGCCGGTGTCCTGTAGAATCTCTGTCGTAATCCGGCCCAACGGCACGATTTCAGGCCAGGCCCGCGTATAATCGTGCAAAAAGATCGCCACGTCGTAGTCGGAGTCCGGCCGCGCGTCGCCGCGGGCGCGCGAACCGAAGAGGATCGCGCGTTCCAGCCTGTCGCCATACAGCACGTGCAGTGCGGCGCTGAAGCGGGCCAGCACGGCATCGTTCGCCAGGTTCGGATGCTCTGCACGATCCATCGTCAAAGCCTAGCAGTCTGGCAGGCGCCACGCGATTCCTGTGCACTCAGCAAAGTCGGCGACCGGAACGAGCAGCACGGCGCACCATGACGCTATGATCGCAATGAGTCGCTCCGCCGCGCAAGGAGCCCCGGCGGTTCCCCTGTCCCAGCCCTTCGACGGATGTCCGCTCTCGGAGCGCCGCACCCCTGCCGCGGCGGCGGGGGTCAAGATGGGTTGACGCCAACCTCAATCCTCTATATCTCCAGAATCATGGAGAAGATAGCCGCCCTGGCAGCCCTCGCCGCTCTCGCCCAGGAATCGCGCCTCGATATTTACCGCCGGATGGTCCAGGCCGGCCCCGACGGCATGCCCGCTGGGCGCATCGGCGAAAGCCTCGGCCTGCCGTCCGCCACCCTTGCGTTCCACCTCAAGGAACTCCGGAACGCCGGTCTTGTCTCCTGCACCCGCAACGGCCGCTCGCTGATCTATGCCGCCGAATACCCCACCATGAACGCGCTGCTGTTCTACCTGACCGAGAACTGCTGCGGCCGTCCATCCAACCCCTGCCTGCCCATCTGTCAGCCGGCGGCGGACGCCATACCCGCGCCGCCACAACGAAGGAGCGCCTGAACCATGTCGGACCAGCTTTTCGACCCCGTCGAGATCAAGGACATGGTGCGCGCCCGCTACGGCGGCATCGCCACCGGCACCGTCGCCGATTGCTGCGCGCCGCCCGCTTCGTCCTGCTGCGGCGCGACCACCGCGCCGGCCGCCGACGGCAAGGCCCGCGTGATGGGCTACTCCGACGCCGAACTCGCCGCCGTGCCCGAGGGCGCGAACCTGGGTCTTGGTTGCGGCAATCCACAGGCCATCGCGGCGATGCAGCCGGGCGAGGTCGTCGTGGACCTCGGCAGCGGCGCCGGCTTCGACTGCCTGCTTGCGGCCCGCCAGGTCGGCGCCGCCGGGCGCGTCATCGGCGTCGACATGACGCACGAGATGCTGGCCAAGGCGCGCGCCAACGCCGCCCGGGTCGGCGCCGCCAATGTCGAGTTCCGGCTCGGCGAGATTGAGCATTTGCCGATCGCCGACAACACCGCCGACGTCATCCTGTCGAACTGCGTGGTCAACCTGGTGCCTGACAAGGGGCAGGTCTTCCGCGAGGCGTTCCGCGTGCTGAAGCCCGGTGGCCGGCTGGCAATCTCCGACGTGGTCAACACGCGATTACTCCCCGCCGACCTCGCGGCCGACCGCGCCCTGGTGTGCGGCTGCGTCGCCGGCGCTGCGCCCGTGACCGATGTCGAGACCTGGCTGCGCGCCGCCGGTTTCCAGAACGTGCGGGTGACGGTGAAGCCCGAAAGCCGCGACCTGGTGGCAAGCTGGGCGCCCGGCCGTGGCATCGAGGACTACGTCGCCTCCGCCATCATCGAGGCGCGCAAGCCGGGCGCAGACGGCCAGGCCGCGTGCTGTGCACCGAGTTGCTGCACCTGACGCCGGCGTCGGGGAACCCGCGTGACGCTGGCCGCCATCACGGCGCGCCGCAGCGTCGTGGTGTCCACGCTCGGCATCACCCAGACGCTCGCCTGGGCCTCGACCTACTATCTTACGGCTGTCTTCGCTGATCCGGTGACGGCCGCGCTGCATCTGCCGCGCGCCTGGTTCTTCGGGGTGTTTTCAGCCGCTTTGCTGCTGTCCGGCCTGCTGGGACCGCTTGCGGGCCGGATGATCGATCGCTTCGGCGGACGCGACGTGCTGGCGGCGACCAATCTGGTGTTTGCCGCCGGGCTGGTGCTGCTGGCACAGGCTACCAGCTTGGTGTGCCTCGCTTCAGCCTGGGCAATACTTGGCGTCGGCATGGGCTTCGGGCTCTACGAGGCGGCGTTCGCCACGGCCGCGGGCCTGTATGGCCGCGAGGCGCGTAACGCGATCACCGGCATCACGCTGTTCGCTGGCTTCGCCAGCACGGTCGGCTGGCCGACCAGTGCGCTGTTCATCGATCATCTCGGCTGGCGTGGCGCATGCCTGGCCTGGGCGGCGTTGCACATCGCGATCGGATTGCCGATGAACCGGTTGCTGGTGCCCAAGGCTGCGCCGCATCCCATCGAGTTGACCGCAACCGAGCCTGCGCCCGCCGGCATACCGTGGACGATGATCGTCCTCGCCGGGGTGTTCGGCGCCACCTGGTTCATCTCCACGGCGATGGCCGCCCATCTGCCGCGGCTGTTACAGGCGATGGGGGCCACGCCGGCGGCTGCCATCACCGCCGCCGCCCTGGTCGGCCCGGCACAGGTCACCGCCCGCCTGATCGAGTTCGGTTTGCTCCGCCGCATGTCGCCCATGATTGCGGCTCGCCTAGCGACAGGGCTGCACCCGATCGGCGCAGTCCTGCTGGCGATATTCGGGCCGGTCGCGGCGGTGCCGTTCGTGCTGTTACACGGCGCCGGCAACGGCATGCTGACCATTGCGCGCGGGACATTGCCGCTGGCCCTGTTCGGCCCGGCCAGTTACGGACTGCGCACCGGGCTACTGGCAGCACCCGCTAGAATCCTGCAAGGCGGAGCGCCGCTGTTGTTCGGCCTCATCCTCGACCGCGAGGGACCGCTGGCGGCGTTGCTGCTGTCAGGTACGCTGATGAGCGCCTCCTTCCTGGCGCTGTTCGCCGTGACCGCCGCGGCGCCGTACCAGGCCGCGACGAACGAGCGTTAGGCCCACCGCCACCGCAACTCGCTTCTGACCGAAAGGGGCCTTGTGCTTCCCTAATATTTCTATCAAACTGGAAATATGGAATCGTTGGAAGCCGCCGCCGCCTTCGCCGCGCTGTCCATGGACACGCGGATCAACCTCCTGCGCTTGCTTATGGCCCAGGGGGCAAGCGGGCTGCCGGCCGGAGACATCGCCGCCCGCCTGGCGCTGCCAGCCTCCACCACGTCCTTCCACCTCGCCGCGCTCGAACGCGCCGGTCTGACCCAATCGACGCGCCAGGGACGCCAGATCATCCACGCCGCGCGGATCGCCGGGCTGCGGCAATTGCTCGGCTTCCTGACCGAGACCTGCTGCGGCGGCCGTCCCGAACTGTGCGGCGACATCGCCCGCCTGCTTCCCCCCTTGCCCGACGAGGCTCCAGGCATGACCCCGGCATTCAACGTGCTGTTCCTGTGCACGCACAACTCGGCACGCTCCATCATGGCCGAGGCGATCATGCAGAAGTTCGGCGGCAACCGGTTCCGCACCTGGTCCGCCGGTTCCGATCCGATCGCCCAGCCCAGTCCCGAGGTCATTGCCAAGCTGCGCGCTTTCGGCCACGACACCGACGGCCTGCGCAGCAAGTCGTGGCACGAGTTCACCGGCCCCAATGCGCCGCAAATGGATTTCGTCATCACGCTCTGCGACACGCTGGAGGGGCCGGTCTGTCCCGATTTTGGCCAGCTGGCGGTGACCGGAGCGTGGCCGTTGCCGGACCCGGTGATGTTCACAGGCAGCGCCGTCGAACGCTCGTCGCTGCTGAACGAACTGTACGCCAGCCTGCGGCGGCGGATCGAAATCTTCGGATCGCTGCCCTTCGCCTCGCTCGACCGGATGGCGATCAAAGCGCGGCTCGACGAGATCGGCGGCGGGCCAAGCGTCCCGGCGGGAGTGCGCTGACCATGCGCGTCGGCATCAACGGCATGGGCCGGATCGGCCGCCTGGCACTGCGCGCGGCGATGGGCGCGATATACCGGCCCGCGGACGATCCGCGCGCGGACAAGCGCCTCGACATCGTGCATGTCAACGAGTTCAAGGGTGGCGCGGCCACCACCGCGCATCTGCTGGAATTCGACAGCATCCATGGTCGCTGGCGGGAGAGCTTCGGTGCCGAGGATGATGGCGCGATCGTCGTCGGCAACCGGCGCATCGGTTTCAGCGCCGCGCCGACCGCGGACGGCGTCGCCTGGGGCGACCTGGGCTGCGACATCGTGCTGGAATGCACCGGCAAGTTCCTCAAGCAGGAGCAATTGGCGGGCTATTTCGCGCGCGGCGTGAAGCGGGTGATCGTCGCGGCGCCGGTGAAGGAAGCCGGCGCACTCAATATCGTCGTCGGTGTCAACGACCATCGCTACGATCCGAGCGAACACCGCTTGCTGACGGCAGCGTCCTGCACCACCAACTGCCTGGCACCGGTGGTCAAGGTGATGCACGAGGCGATCGGCATCCGCCACGGCCAGATCACCACGATCCATGATCCCACCAACACCAATGTTGTGGTCGATGCGCCGCACAAGGATCTGCGGCGCGCGCGGTCGGCGATGCTGTCGCTGTCGCCCACCACGACGGGTAGCGCCACCGCCATCGCGCTGATCTACCCGGAACTCAAAGGCAAGCTGGACGGCCACGCGGTGCGCGCGCCGGTGTTGAACGCGAGCCTCACGGATTGCGTGTTCGAGATGGAGCGCGCGGTCACCGCGGCCGAGGTCAACGACCTGTTCCGCACCGCCGCGGCGGGATCGCTCGCCGGCATCCTGGGATTCGAGGCGCGGCCGCTGGTTTCGGCCGACTACGCCAACGACACGCGCAGCGCCATCATCGATGGCCCCAGCACGCTGGTGACCGATGGCACGCTGGTCAAAATCTATGCCTGGTACGACAACGAGGTCGGCTATGCCTGCCGCATGGTGGACCTCGCCAACATCATCAAAGCGCGAGGGGTCTGATGTCCGCGGTTCGCAACTACGCCATCGTCACCATCGCCTACTTTCTGTTCACCATCACCGACGGCGCGCTGCGCATGCTGGTGCTGCTGCACTTCTACAGCCTCGGCTACACGCCATTTGTCCTGGCGTTCCTGTTCCTGCTGTATGAGGCGGCGGGCATCTTCGCCAATGTCGGCGGCGGCTGGCTGGCGTCACGCTTCGGCATCCCGCGCATGTTGATGGCCGGACAAATCTCGCAGATCGCTGCGCTATGTATGCTGTCAGCCCTTGAGCCGTCCTGGGGCGCGGTTGCCTCGGTGGTCTGGGTGGTGCTGGCGCAGGGCATCGCCGGCGTTGCCAAGGACCTGACCAAGACCGCGTCGAAAAGCGCGATCAAGGCAACGTCGGAACAAGGCGCGGGGCAGTTGTTTCGTTGGGTGGCGTGGTTCACCGGATCCAAGAACGCCACCAAGGGCGCCGGCTTCTTCATCGGCGGTTTCCTGTTGCAGACGATCGGCTTCCGCCCTGCACTGTGGCTGATGGCAGCGATGCTCGGCGTGGTGCTGGTCGGCGTAGTGCTGTCGCTGCCGCGCACGCTCGGCAAGGCGAAATCGTCGAAGAGCTTTCGCGAGCTGTTCGCCAAGACGCGCGCCATCAACCTGATGGCGGCGGCACGCATCTTCATGTTCGGCTCGCGCGATGTGTGGTTCGTCGTCGGGCTGCCGGTATTCCTGTACCGGTTCGGCTGGCAGTACATGCAGGTGGCCGGCTTCGTTGCCGCTTGGACCATCGGCTATGGCGCGGTGCAGGCGCTGGCCCCGGTAGTGGTCACGCGCAGCCGCGACGGGTTGAGCAGGGAGGTGCCGGCTGCTCGGCTGTGGGGAGCGATCCTGACAGCGATTCCGGTGGCGCTGGCGATCTTGCTGGCCATGCCGGGGGTGCCGAGACCGGACCTGCTGCTGGTGGTCGGCCTACTGATCTTCGGCTTCGCCTTTGCCGTGATCTCCTCACTGCACTCCTACTTGATCCTGGCCTATGCAGGTTCGGAAAAGGCGGCCGAGGACGTCGGCTTCTATTACGCTGCCAATGCGGCAGGGCGGCTGATGGGAATCATGCTGTCGGGTATCCTGACCCAGGCCGGTGGCATGCAGGCCTGCCTCTGGGGCTCGGCCATCATGCTGGCAATCTGCCTCGCGATCACCGTGATGCTGCCGACCGGCGCGGAAGCACGGCGGGCGGTCGCGTAAGCATGACCCAATCCTCTGCCACCACCGCTCAAGCATCCGCCCCGCAGCCGGCGATGGGCGTGTTCGAGCGCTTCCTGACCGTCTGGGTCGCGCTCTGCATCATCGCCGGCATCGCTCTCGGGCAGATGATGCCCGGCGTGTTCCACACCATCGGCAACGCCACCGTCGCCCAGGTCAATCTGCCCGTCGCCATATTGGTCTGGCTGATGATCGTGCCCATGCTGCTGAAGATCGATCCCGCCGCGTTGCTGGGGGTCGGGCAGCACTGGCGCGGCATCGCCTCGACCGTCGGGGTCAACTGGCTGGTCAAGCCGTTCTCTATGGCGCTGCTGGCCTGGATCTTCATCGCCCACCTGTTCCGCCCGTTGCTGCCCACGGACCAGATCAGCAGCTACACAGCGGGCCTCATCCTGCTCGCCGCGGCGCCCTGCACGGCGATGGTGTTCGTCTGGTCCAACCTTGTGGACGGCGAGCCGCACTTCACGCTGAGCCAGGTCGCACTCAACGACACGATCATGGTGGTCGCCTTCGCACCGCTCGTCGGGCTGCTGCTCGGGCTGTCCTCGATCACCGTGCCATGGGACACGCTGATCCTGTCCGTCGTGCTGTATATCGTCGTGCCGGTGATCGTCGCCCAGCTCTGGCGTCGTGCGGTGCTGACGCACCGGGGCGCGCCAGCCCTGGCGCGGACGCTGCATGCCTTGGCGCCGCTGTCGCTGTGCGCGCTGCTGCTGACGCTGGTGTTGCTGTTCGGTCTGCAAGGCGAGCAAATCATGCGTCAGCCGGTGGTCATCGCACTGCTGGCGGTGCCGATCGTGATCCAGGTCTATTGCAACGCCGGCCTGGCCTACTGGCTGAACCGGAGGCTGGGAGTCGCGTGGTGCGTCGCTGGGCCCTCTGCCCTGATCGGCGCCAGCAACTTCTTCGAGTTGGCGGTCGCAACGGCCATCGCACTGTTCGGCTTCCAGTCCGGCGCCGCGCTCGCGACGGTCGTTGGCGTGCTGGTGGAAGTGCCAGTCATGCTGTCGGTCGTGCACATCGTTCGGCGGTCACGTCCGTGGTACGAACGGGCTGCATCCGGTCATCGCCGGGATTGACCCGGCCATGACGGTTAGGGCGGTCCGTGCGAAGCGGTCGAGAGTCAATCGTTCGGCGGGTTGGTACTGGTCACCGGCCCAGGGGCCGACCCACCGCGAATGAAACTATCGACATATCAACTTCTCGTAATCCATTGCGAACTTCTGGCGCCCGAAACCGATTTGCAACCAATCCCGAACCACCGTGCAACCCAACTGAAGGCTCATGAAAGGAAGCTGGGCATGATAAGTTGGATACTCACACGTTTCGTCCGCACCGCGATGCATCTCGGCGATGACAGGCGTGGCGTGACAATGCTGGAATATGGTCTGATCGCTGCTCTGATCGCCGCGGTGTGTGTCGGTGCGGTGACCACGCTGGGCACCAATATCAGCACCTCATTTACCGGTATCGGCACTTCGATATGATTTAGGCGCCCCGTTCATTTAGCCGCCCGGCCTGCCCAACGATCCCGACCGCCTCCGGGCGGTCAGACGTGGAAGCTTTCGCCGCAACCGCAGCGGCCCTTCTCGTTCGGATTGACGAAGGTGAACCCGGAGACGAGCGCCTTCGTTTCGTAGTCCATCACCGTGCCGATCAGGAACAAGGACGCCTTGCGGTCCACCAGGACCGTCAGGCCCTTGTCGGTCACCACCTCGTCGGTCGGCGCCGGGGCTTCGGTCCAGCTCATGTCATACGACATGCCGGAACACCCCTTCGTCTTCACGCCGATGCGCAGCAGCTTGCCTTGCTCGCCCTTGTCATAGAGGCGGCGCAGGCGCTCGGCCGCGGCATCGGTCAGCGTCATCAGAGGCGGCAGGGCGCGGGTCTTGCGGGGAGTTGCTGTGGTCGTGCTCATGGCTCGTTCTATGTCGTGCGTGTTCAGAACATGTTCAACTGCAGCCGGGCTTCATCGGTCATTCTGCTCGGGTCCCAGGGCGGATCCCAAACGGTTTCCACATCGCAGCCGGTGACGCCCGGCACCGCCATCACCGCGTCCCGCACCTGGATCGGCAGCTCCTGCGCGCTGGGGCAGGCCGGCGCGGTCAGCGTCATCTCCACCTTCACGCTGCCGTCGTCGCCGATGTCGATCGTGTAGATCAGGCCGAGTTCATAGATGTTCACCGGAATTTCCGGATCGTAGACGGTGCCGATGGCGGCGATCAGCTCATCCTCGGTCGGCCGAGGCGCGGTCTCGCCCTCCGGGGTCCAGGCCGTATGACCGGCGCTCATGTCATTCACTGGTCGCCTCCTTGCTGCCGGCCAACGCGGCGATCAGCGCGTGCCACGCCAGCGTGGCGCATTTCACGCGCGACGGATATTCATGTACGCCTGCCAGCGGTTGCAAGCGTTCCAATGGCTCCGCCAGAGCAGCGTCGCAGGCAGGGCAGGCGCCGGTGCGCGCCATCTCGCGGAACGCCTCGAACAGGGCACGCGTGTCGCCCGGGCTGCGCCCCCGCACCGTCTCGGCCATCAGGTCCGCCGAGGCAACGCTGATGGCGCAGCCGCGCGCATCGAACCCGGTATCCGCGATGCTGCCGTCGGGCGCGAGCTTCACCCACACCTCGATCCGATCCCCGCACATCGGGTTGTCGCCCTTGGCCGTGGCGTCGAACGACTCCAACCGGTGGGCATACCGCGGGTGCCGGCCGTGATCGAGGATCACTTCCTGGTACAAATCGCGCAGATCGTCGAAGGTATCGGAGGTCATGCGACACTCCGCACTCTATCGTCATGGCGGGCGAAGGCCCGCCATCCACGCCTGGCGGTGCTGCGGGCGGCAAAGTCGTGGATGGCGGGCCTTCGCCCGCCATGACGTCGGGGCAACCGCCGTTCGCAGCGCCGCGGGGGCATCGTCATGCGAAAAACTCCCTGACCCGCGTCAGCGCATCCGCCAGGAAATCGATCTCGTCGTGCGTCGTATAAAGACCGAAGCTGGCGCGCGCGGTGCTCTCCAGGCCGAATCGGTGCATCAGCGGCTCGGCGCAGTGATGGCCGGCGCGCACCGCGATGCCCTGCCGATCCAGCAGCGTCGCCACATCGTGCGCGTGCGCCTTGTCCAGCGCGAACGACACCACGCCCCCGCGATCCTGGGCACTACCCAAAATCCGCAGCCCTTCGATTGCCGACAGCCGCGCCAGCGCGTGATCCACCAGCGACTGTTCGCGCGCGGCAATCGCGTCGTAGCCGATCGCCTGCACGTAATCGATCGCCGCCTTCAGCCCGATGCCTTCCAGAATCGGCGGCGTGCCGGCCTCGAACTTGTGCGGTACCTCGGCCCAGGTGGACTTCTCGTACGTCACCGATGAAATCATCTCGCCCCCGCCGAGGAACGGCGGCATGCGGTCCAGCAACTCGCGGCGTCCCCACAGCACGCCGATGCCGGTCGGGCCATACAGCTTGTGTCCGGTCCAGGCGTAGAAATCGCAGTCCAGCGCCTGCACGTCGATGCGCCGGTGCACCACCGCCTGAGCGCCGTCGAACAGCACCTTCGCGCCATGCGCATGCGCGATGCGCACGATGCGTTCCGCCGGCGTCACGGTGCCCAGCACGTTCGACATGTGCGTCATCGACACCAGCCCGACCTTGCCGTCGGCCAGCAGCGCCTCGAACGCCTCCATGTCGAGTTCGCCGGCATCGGTGATCGGCGCGACGCGCAACTCGATGCCGCGGTCGTCGCGCAGCAACTGCCAGGGAACGATGTTGGAGTGGTGCTCCATCGCCGAGATCACCACCGCCTGGCCAGGCTTCAGCACGCCGCGGCCGTAGCTATGCGCCATCAGGTTCAGCGATTTCGGTGACGTTGCGGGTGATCACCACCTCGCTGCGGTCGCGCGCGTTCATCAAGCTGGCGACGGCATCGCGTGCGGCTTCATAGGCGTCGGTAGTGCGCTCGCTCATCCAGTGCAGGCCGCGATGCACGTTGGCGTATTGCGTCTCCATGGCGTTACGCATGGCGTCGATCACCACGCGCGGCTTCTGCGCCGAAGCCGCGCTGTCGAGGAACACCAGCGGCTTGCCGCGGATCTTCTGCGTCAGGATGGGGAAGTCGGCGCGGATGCGCGCGACGTCGAACGCGGCTGACGGAGCGGCGGAAAGCGTTGCGTCGTTCATGCGGCCTGCCTCTGCCACCAGCCTTCGACGGCGGTCTCCAACACCGCGCGCGCGCCGTTATGCGTCACGGCGTCCAGCGCTTCCGCCAGGAACGCCCGCACCAGCATGGATCGTGCCTCGGCGTCCGGAATGCCGCGGCTGCGGAGATAAAAAAGTTGCTCGGCGTCCAGTTCGCCGACCGTCGCGCCGTGGCTGCACTTCACGTCGTCGGCGAAGATCTCCAGTTCCGGCTTGGTGTCGATCTCCGCGTCGGGCGACAGCAGCAGCGACTGGCTCATCTGGTAGCCGTCGGTCTTCTGCGCATGACGGGCGACCTCGATGCGGCCCTGGAACACGCCGCGCGAGCGTCCGGCCAGCACGTTCTTCACCGTCTGCCGCGAGGTGCCGTGCGGCGCGTCGTGCCGCACCACGGTGGTGAAGTCGGCGTGTTGCGTGCCGGAGAGAAGCTGCGCGCCGTTCAGGTGCGTCGTCGCGCCCGGACCGCCAAGCCGAGCATGCACTTCGGTGCGCGCCATGCGGGCACCCAGGTTCAGCGTGAAGCTGTCATAGGTGCCGCGTTCGGCGACGTCTGCATACAGCGTCGAGAGTTGGAACGCGGACGTCGATTCATCCTGTAGCCGGATATGGGTCAGCGAGGCGCCCTCGGCGACATGCAGTTCGGTGACCGGCGCATGCAGATAGGTGCCATCGCCGAGCGACGTCTCCAACACGGTCAGCGTCGCGCCGGGCGCGAGATGGATGCTGTGGCGCGGATGGAAGTCGGACGCGCCGGTGGCGTCGGCCGCGAGGTTGATCAGGTGGATCAGGCCGGCATCGGTATCCGCCGGTACGTCGATAACCGCCCCGTCTTCCGCCAGCATGGTGTTGAGCGCGGCCATCGGTTCGCGATCGGGACGGGTGAGCGTGCCGAACGTGGGGTGGTCGGCGAACCGGGTGAAGCGTGCGGCTGTTGGCGGCCTGGAGAGGTCGTCGCGAAAGCGGCCATCGACGAATACCAGGCGGGCGCCTTCGATCTGCGGCGCGCGGGCGAGCAATGCAGTGCAGTCCGCGTGCCGGTCCAGCGGTTCGTGGAACGCAGCGGTCGCGACGGGGCGCAGGTCGGTATATTTCCACGCTTCCACCCGGCGCCCGGGCAGGCCCGCTCGGCGGAACGCGTCGGCCGCGGCGTCGCGAACGCGCAGGTCGCCGGGCAGGCGGTCGCGCAGGCCCGCGTAGCGCGCGAGGAAGCCGTCAACGCCTGTCTGGGGGGCGTTCATCGGTCCTATACCTCTCCCGCGAGAGCGGGAGAGGTCGATGGTGCGAAGCACCGAGGGTGAGGGTGATCGGGTCGGCACACTGCAAATTGCCCCGTGGTAGAAAGGGAGAGCGGTGGGGTTCGCGGCACCCTCACCCGGAGCGCTGACGCGCTCCGACCTCTCCCACTGCGTGGGCGAGGTTAACAACAGCATCACGCCGCCTCCGCGATGACTTGCGCGTAGCCCTGCGCTTCCAGTTCGCGTGCCAGGTCCGGACCGCCGGACCGCACGATCCGCCCACCGACCAGCACGTGCACCCGATCCGGCACGATATGATCCAGCAGCCGCTGGTGGTGCGTGATCACCAGCGCCGAGAACTCCGGTCCGCGCAGCGCGTTCACCCCATCCGCGACGATCTTCAGCGCATCGATATCCAGCCCGCTATCCGTCTCGTCGAGGATCGCCAGCTTCGGCCGCAGGATCGCCATTTGCAGCACTTCGTTGCGCTTCTTCTCGCCGCCGGAGAACCCGACGTTCACGTTCCGCCGCAGCATGTCGTCCGGCATCGCCAGCCGCTTTGTCTCGGCCCGCGCCAGCTTGAGAAACTGCACCGCGTCAAGTTCGCTCTCGCCCCGCGAGCGACGCAGCGCGTTCAGCGCCGTGCGCAGGAAGTTCGCATTCCCCACGCCAGGCAATTCGATCGGCGCCTGGAACGCCAGGAACACGCCCAGCGCAGCGCGCTCTTCGGGCGCCATGGTCAGCAGGTCCTGTCCATCGAACCGCACCGAGCCGCCGGTGACCGAGTAATCCTCGCGCCCCGACAGCACATAGGCCAGCGTGGACTTGCCGGAGCCATTCGGCCCCATGATGGCGTGCACCTCGCCGTCCGGCACTTCCAGGGAGATGCCGTTCAGGATCGGCTTGTCGTTGATCGAAGCGGCCAGGCCGCGAATTTCCAACATGCGTCTCAGTCCTCTCGTGTCATGGCCGCGCCTGGCGCGGCCACCCACGTCTGTTCCTGCTGCCCACGGAGAAGTCGTGGGTGGCCGGGCCAAGCCCGGCCATGACACAGTGCGACCGGCCATGACACGGCTGCCGCCTGCGCCAACGCCGACGGGTGGCGCTTCGTCATCCCACCGAGCCTTCGAGGCTCACCGCCAGCAGCTTCTGTGCCTCGACGGCGAACTCCATCGGCAATTCCTTCAACACGTCCTTGCAGAACCCGTTGACGATCAGGTTCACCGCATCCTCTTCCGACAACCCGCGCTGACGGCAATAGAACAACTGATCGTCGGCAATCTTGGACGTTGTTGCCTCATGCTCGACCTTCGCCGTCGGGTTGCGGCTCTCGATATAGGGCACGGTATGCGCGCCGCACTGGTCGCCGATCAGCAGCGAATCGCATTGCGTGTAGTTGCGCGCGCCGGCCGCCGACGGAGCGATGCGCACCAGTCCGCGATAGGTGTTGTTCGACTTCCCCGCGCTGATCCCCTTCGACACGATCGTGCTGCGCGAGCCCTTGCCGAGATGGATCATCTTCGTCCCGGTATCCGCCTGCTGCCGGTTGTTGGTCACCGCGACGGAATAGAACTCCCCGACGCTGTCCTCACCGTGCAACACACACGACGGATATTTCCAGGTGATCGCCGAGCCGGTCTCCACCTGCGTCCACGAAATCTTCGACCGAGCACCCCGGCAGGCGCCGCGCTTGGTGACGAAATTATAGATCCCGCCGCGGCCTTCCGCGTCGCCCGGATACCAGTTCTGCACCGTGGAGTATTTGATCTGCGCGTCGTCCAGTGCCACCAGCTCGACCACTGCGGCGTGCAACTGGTTCTCGTCGCGCATCGGCGCGGTGCAGCCTTCCAGGTAGCTGACGTAGGCGCCTTCCTCGGCGATGATCAGCGTGCGCTCGAACTGGCCGGTGTTGCGCGCATTGATGCGGAAGTACGTGGACAGCTCCATCGGGCAGCGCACGCCCTTCGGCACGAAACAGAAACTGCCGTCGGTGAACACCGCGCTGTTCAGCGCCGCGAAGAAGTTGTCGCCGGTCGGCACGACCGTCCCGAGGTACTTCTGCACCAGCTCGGGATAATCGCGCACCGCCTCGCTGATCGGGCAGAAGATCACGCCCGCCTTGCTCAGCGTCTCGCGGAAGGTGGTCGCCACCGACACGCTGTCGAACACCGCATCGACCGCGATCTGCCGGTTCTCTACCGAGTCCGGATCGACGCCGGCCAGGATCGCGCGCTCCTTCAACGGTATGCCCAGCTTCTCGTACATTTTCAGCAGCTCGGGATCGACCTCGTCGAGGCTCTTCAATCCCGGCTTCTTCTTCGGCGCCGCGTAGTAGTGCAGGTCCTGGTAGTCGATCGGCTGATGCTCCACCCGCGCCCAGTGCGGCTCCTCCATCTGCTTCCAGGCGGCGAAGGCCTTCAGCCGCCATTGCAGCATCCAGCCGGGCTCGCCCTTACGGTCGGAGATCAGGGCAATAATGTCCTCGTTTAGCCCCTTGGGTGCGAGATCCATCTCGATCTCGGTCTCCCAGCCCCATTTGTAGCCGGACTGGGTGACGGACTGCACGGTGTCGAGGGTTTCGGTGACGGCGGCCATAAGGGTCCCTATTCGGCGGGCAGCGCTGGTGTCGGGTGGGTGGCGGCCGGACGTCCCGGCACGCGGAAGGCGCGCGGTATTGAGGCTTCTTGCATGTCGGCGAGGGTGATCGATGACAGTGCGTTGTGGATGGCGTCGTTCACCGGGTCCCAGCGGCCACGGACCGGGCACAGGCCTTGGGACTCGCACTCGGTCAGCGAGCCATCGACGCAGGCGGCGAGGGCAATCGGGCCGTCGATTGCGTTGATCACGTCGGCGACCGGGATGTCGCCGAGCGGACGCAGCAGCCGGTAGCCACCGCGGGCACCGCGCTGCGAGCAAACAAGGCCGCCGGCGGCGAGCGTCTTCAAGACCTTGGCGACTGTGGGTTCGGGGATGCCGGTGGTTGCCGCGATGCCGGGCGAGGTTTGTACCCGCTCGGAATCGGCCAGGCGCACCAGCACGACCACCGCATAGTCGGTCAGCTTCGACAGCCTGAGCATGGCTTTTCGAAACCCTTCAGCCTGTGGCGTTGCGCTAACTGGACCGGGATGGTCCTGATTGGCTGGAAATGGCGTACCGAGCGGCCCTCGTCAAGGGGTCAAGGCCAGGGCTTTGGCCCATGGCCCCCAGCAAAGGCGCAGCTTTTGCGGTATCTTGTGGCAAACGCCACCAAGCGCCGTCATCCCCGCGCAAGAACCGTCATCCCCGCGAAAGCGGGCACCCAGCGGCACAGGTCCCCGCTTTCGCGGGATGACGGTGTGATTTGCGGCGAAGGCCAGGAGCAGCGCGCTGGCCTTGCTCCTTGGTGGAAGCTTGTATGTAATGGCAGCCGGGATAACACGGCGGATGGCCCGGAGGGCCGCGACCCATGAGCCAGCAATCCATCGGCAGTACCGCGCTCGTCCGCTCCGCCATGGCCTATGTGCTGGCCGGCGGACGCGGCTCGCGGCTGAAGGAACTCACGACCGTGCGCGCCAAGCCCGCCGTCTATTTCGGCGGCAAGAGCCGCATCATCGACTTCGCCCTGTCCAACGCGCTCAACTCCGGCATCCGCCGGATCAGCGTCGCCACGCAATACAAGGCGCACAGCCTGATCCGCCACATGCAGCGCGGCTGGAACTTCTTCCGCCCGGAGCGCAACGAGAGCTTCGATATCCTGCCCGCCTCGCAACGCTTCGGCGACAACTGGTACGCCGGCACCGCCGACGCGGTGTTCCAGAACATCGACATCATCGAGGGCTACGCGCCGCAATACATCGTGCTGCTGGCAGGCGACCACATCTACAAGATGGACTACGAACAAATGCTGGCGCAGCACGTCGAGAGCGGCGCCGACGTGACGGTGGGCTGCATCGAGGTGCCGCGCCTGGATGCGCGTGGCTTCGGGGTGATGGCGGTGGATGAGAAAGACCGCATCATCGCCTTCGTCGAGAAGCCCGATGACCCGCCGGCCATGCCGGGCAAGCCGGACACCGCGCTGGCCAGCATGGGCATCTACGTCTTCGCTACCAAGCTGCTGATCGAGCAATTGCAGCGCGATGCAGCGGAGCCCGGGTCCAGCCGCGACTTCGGCCGTGACATCATTCCCTATTTGGTGAAAGGCGGCCGCGCGGTGGCGCACCGCTTCTCCAATTCCTGCGTGCGATCGGCAACGGAGCAAGAGTCGTACTGGCGGGATGTCGGGACGGTGGACGCGTATTGGGAGGCGAATATCGACCTGACCGACGTCACCCCGGCGCTCGATCTGTACGACCGCGACTGGCCGATCTGGACCTATGCCGAGATCACCCCGCCGGCGAAGTTCGTGCATGACGAGAACGGCCGGCGCGGCGAGGCGGTTTCGTCCCTGGTGTCCGGCGGCTGCATCATCTCCGGCGCGTTGCTCCGCCGCACCCTGCTGTTCACCGGCGTGCACGTGCATTCCTACGCGCAGGTGGAGAATGCGCTGATCCTGCCGGACGCCGATATCGGCCGCGGCGCCCGGCTGCGCAACGTGATCGTGGAGAAGGGTGTGCGCATTCCGCCCGGCCTCGTGGTCGGTGAGGACCCCGACGACGACGCGCGCCGGTTCAGCCGCTCGGAAAAGGGCGTCTGTGTGATCACCAAATCGATGATCGACGAGATGCAAGGGTGACGGCAGTCTCCGTTCTGTCCGTCGCCTCCGAAGTCTTTCCGCTGATCAAGACAGGTGGCCTCGCCGATGTGGTGGGGGCGCTGCCGCCGGCGCTGGCGGCCGAAGACATCGAGACGGTCACCCTGGTGCCGGGCTATCCCGCTGTGCTGCGCGGGCTGGTCGATGCAGCGCAGGTGCATGCGTTTCCCGACCTGTTCGGCGGCCCGGCGAGGCTGCTGCGCGGGCACGCGGCGGGGCTGGACCTGCTGGCGATCGACGCGCCGCATCTCTATGCGCGGCCGAGCAATCCGTATGGCGGGCCAGACGGGCGGGAGTGGCCTGACAACGCGATACGCTTCGCCGCGCTGGGCGCTGTGGGCGCGGCCTTGGGGGGCGGGGACGTGGCCGGGATCGCGCCCGACATCCTGCACGCGCATGACTGGCAGGCCGGCCTGGCGCTGGCTTACCTGAACTTCCGCGGCGGGCGGCGCCCCGGCACGGTGATGACCGTGCACAACCTGGCGTTCCAGGGCCGGTTTCCCGCGGCTCTGCTGGGGACGCTGGGCCTGCCGCCGGCCGCCTTCAGCATCGACGGCGTGGAGTTCTACGGCGACATCAGCTTCCTGAAGGCCGGGCTGTTCTACGCCGACCGGATCACCACGGTTTCGCCGACCTACGCCGCGGAGATCCGCACGCCCGCTGGCGGCATGGGGCTGGATGGGCTGCTGCGCACTCGTGCCGGTGTGCTGCACGGCATCCTGAACGGGATCGACGACGCGGTGTGGAACCCGGCCGCCGATTCGCTGATCGTCGCTGATTTCTCGGTGAAGAAGTTGAAGGGGCGGGCCGCCGACAAGACGTCGTTGCAGGCGTGGTTCGGCCTGGAGGCCGACCCGGGCACGTTGCTGTTCGGCGTCGTCAGCCGGCTGACCTGGCAGAAGGGACTTCGACCTGCTGTTGGCCAACCTCGACGTGCTGCTGGGCGAGGGAGCGCAGCTTGTCGTGGTGGGCAGCGGCGAGGCGGGGCTGGAGGCGGGTTTCACCGCGGCCGCCGCGGCGCATCCCGGGCGGGTGGGCTGCGTGATCGGCTACGACGAAGCGTTGGCGCACCAGATCCAGGCGGGTGTGGACGCGCTGCTGGTGCCGTCGCGGTTCGAGCCGTGCGGACTGACGCAGCTTTGCGCGCTGCGCTACGGCGCGCTGCCGGTGGTGGCTCGGGTCGGCGGGCTGGCCGACACGGTGGTCGATGCGAACGAGGCGGCGCTGAGCCTCGGCACCGGCAGCGGCGTGCAGTTCGCGCCGGCGACGCGCGAGATGCTGGAGGCGGCGCTGTTGCGGACCGCTGCGTTGTGGCGGCAGCCGGAGGTATGGCGGCGGTTGCAGGTCAACGCGATGCGGACGGATGTGTCGTGGCGCCGGCCGGCGGCGCAGTACGCGGCGTTATTTCGCGCCTTGTTGGCGGAGCGGGAAGCGCGTGCCTGAGAGTCCGACTCGAATCTCAAGCCCAACGAGCCAGCCTCCTGGCGAGCAGCATAACGCAAGCGGCGTGGAGGAAGGCTGTGGCCGATGCGATGGTGGCTTCGAAATCCTTGGCAAGGCGGCGGTTGCGATTGATCCAGGCAAAGAACCGCTCGACCACCCAACGCCGCGGCAGCAGCTTGAAGCCAACCTGGT
>CAVXNH010000106.1:0-37744 GCA_963762885.1 uncultured Alphaproteobacteria bacterium | reverse complement strand
ACACCGGCGGCTCCTCACGGAGCCGTGGGCTCGGCGCTTGGTCCTGGCGGATCAACCTTACGAAACCTGCAATGAAAACTCCCGGTGGCGCATCGAGCCGGCCGAGGCCGGGCGTCTCTCCCGGTGGGCGGGAGTTGCGTATGGCTTCAATCCGCCGCGGAGCCCATCTTCTGCGCCAGGATCGGCACCCGATGCCGCTTCGGTGACAGCCAGTGTTGCAACCGGTCCAGATACAAATAGACCACCGGCGTGGTGTACGCGTCAGCAACTGGCTCAGCGCCAGGCCGCCGACCATCGCGAAGCCAAGCGGCCGGCGCAGTTCCGATCCTGCGCCGTGCCCAGCATCAACGGAAAGCCGGTCAGCATCGCCGCCATCGTGGTCATCAGGATTGGCCGGAACCGCAGCAGACAGGCCTGGCGGATCGCCTCGTGCGGCGACAGCCCGTCCCGCCGTTCCGCGGTAATGGCGAAGTCCACCATCATGATGCCGTTCTTTTTCACGATGCCGATCAGCAGGATCACGCCAATCAGTGCGATGACCGACAGGTCGTAGTGGAACAGGAGCAATGTCAGCAGCGCACCAACGCCGGCCGAGGGCAGTGTGGACAGGATGGTCAGTGGCAGGATGTAGCTTTCATACAGAATGCCGAGGATGATGTAGACGCTGATCAGAGCCGCGGCGATCAGATAAGGCTGGCTCGCCAGCGACGACTGGAACGCCTGCGCCGTACCCTGGAAGGAGCCGGTCAAGGTCATCGGCACCCCCATTTCCCGCATCGCCCCTTCGACCGCGGTCACTGCCTGGCCAAGCGCCGCACCCGGGGCGAGGTTGAACGAGATCGTCACCGACGGGAACTGGCTCTGGTGACTGATCGACAGCGGAGCCACCGGCATCGTGCTCCAATGCGCGATAGTCGAGAGCGGCACAGTCTGACCGGTCGAGGAGTGCACATACAACTTGTCCAGGGTCGTTGGATCCCCCGCCATGTCCGGCGGCACCTCCAGGATTAGGTGGTAGGAGTTCACCTGCGGAAGTACTGGGTGATCTGCCGCTGGCCGAACGCGTCGTACAGCGTGTCGTCGATCACCTGCGGCTGGATGCCGAAGCGTGCCGCGGCGTCGCGGTCGATCACCAGCGTAGCGGTGGTTCCACCCTGCTGCTGGTCGCTGGTCACATCGCGCAGCAGCGACACCTTCTGCAGCCGGGACAAGATCTTTGGACCCCACTGGTAAAGTTCGGCGATGTTGGCGTCCTGTAACGTGTACTGGAACTCTGTCTTGCTCGGCCGCGCGCCGACGCGCACATCCGGGATCGGCTGCAGGAACAGTATGCCGCCCGTCACTTTGGCGATCTTCGGCCGCAAGCGATTGATATAATTCTGCAAAGATCCGCCGACCCGCTCGTCGATCGGCTTCAGCGCGATGAACAAGCGCCCGTTGTTGTTTGGCGCACCACCCCAGCCACCGCCCATCGACGAGACATAGGCTGCGGTATCTGGGTCCGCCGCGATTATATCGCCGAGCCGCTGCTGCACTTCCGCCATCTGCTTGAACGAAATGTCCTGCGCCGCCTCTGTGGTGCCGAGCACGACTCCGTTGTCCTGCGGCGGAAAGAACCCTTTGGGGATGATGATGTAGAGATACACGCTGAAACTGACGGTGCCGAGGAATACCAGCAGCGTGACGAAGTGGTACCGCAGGGCGATATCGAGCGTGCGCCGGTAGCCCGCGATCAGCCCATTGAAAAAGCCCTCGATCATCCGATAGGCCCAGCCGTGCTGGCTGGTGTCGTGATGCAGGAACCGCGAGCACATCATCGGGGTCAGCGTCAGGCAGACGAATGCCGAAACCAGCACGGCGGCCGTGGTGGTCACGGCGAACTCGCGGAACAAGCGTCCGACGATGCCGCCCATCGCCAGCAGCGGGATGAACACCGCCACCAGTGAAAAGCTGATCGACACGATGGTGAAACCGATTTCTCCGGCGCCCTTGAGGGCGGCGTCCATCGGATTCATGCCGTCTTCCACGTGGCGGAAGATATTCTCCAGCATCACGATGGCATCGTCGATCACGAAGCCGACCGATAATGTCAGTGCCATCAGCGACAGGTTGTCCTTGCTGTAGTCGAGCAAGTACATCACCCCGAACGTGCAGATCAGCGCGACCGGGATGGTGGTCACGGGGATGATGGTTGCCCACACGTTGCGCAGGAACAGGAAGATCACCACCACTACCAGACCTACGGCGAGCATCAGCGTGAACTGCACGTCGGCGACCGAGGCGCGGATGGTCAGCGTGCGGTCCATGATGGTGCTGACATGGATGGTTGGCGGGATCGATGCCTCCAGCCGCGGCAACGTCGCCTTGATGCGCTCCACCGTGTCGATGACATTGGCGCCGGGCTGTTTGAAGATAATCAGAAGGATACCGCGCTTGCCGTTCTGCCAGCCAGCGAGCAGGCGGTTCTCCGGCCCGTCGATCGCCTTGCCGATGTCACTCACCCGAACCGCGGCGCCGTTGCGATAGGCCAGCACCACGTTGTTGTATTCCCGGGCGCGTGTCATCTGATCGTTGTCGAGGATGGTGTATGCCTTGTTCTCCCCGTCGACGCTGCCCTTGGGCGCATCGGTCGTGGCAGTCACCAGCATGCCGCGCACGTCCTCCATCGTCAGGCCCATCGCGGCGAGCTTCTCCGGATCCACCTGCACCCGGACCGCGGGCTTCTGCTGCCCGCCGATCAGCACCTGCGCCACGCCGGCGATCTGCGAGATCTGCTGCGACAGCACGTTCTCGCAATAGTCATCCATCTCGGTGATCGGCATCGCATCGGATTGCGCCGCCAGGATCATGATCGGCGCGTCGGACGGATTGACCTTCCGATAGGTCGGCGGCCCCGGCATGATCTTCGGCAACTGCGCGCTGGCCGCCTGGATCGCCGCCTGGATGTCGCCGGCCGCGCCGTCGATGCTGCGGTCGAGGTCGAACTGCACGGTGACACTGGTGGTGCCCAGCACGCTCGTCGAGGTGAGCTGCGCCACGCCTGGAATCTGCGCGATCTGCGTCTCCAGCGGCTGCGCCACTGTCGCCGCCATGGTTTCAGGACTGGCGCCGGGAAGCTGCCCGCTTACCACGATGGTGGGAAAATCCACGCGCGGCAGCGGCGCGACCGGCAGCAGCGGGTAGGCCGCGGTCCCGACCAGCACCAGCGCCGCCATGACCAGCGACGTGGCGATCGGCCGTTTGATGAAGGGTGTCGAGATGCTCATGCCTCAGCCCCCCGCCTGCGCCGCTGTCGGGGATGCGCCCGCCGCCGCTACGACATGTGTGCCGTTCTCCAGCCGCGACTGGCCATCCAGCACGATCGCCTGCCCGGCATCGAGCCCCTTGGTCACCACCATGACCGAGCCGCGGTCCTGCGCCTCGATCGCCTGCCGCTGCACGGTCGAATCAGGCCGCACCACGTAGACGTAAAGCCCGGCGGGGCCGTGCTGCACCGCACGCGTCGGGACGGTGACCACCTGTTCCTCGGTGCGCAGCAGCAATTGCGCCTCGACGAACTGGCCCGGCCACAGTTTGTCGTCCAGGTTCGGGAAGGTCGCTTTCAGCCGGATCGTCCCGGTCGTGGTATCGATGGCATTGTCCGGGGTCAGCAGCATGCCCTGGGCGAGCGCAATCTTGTCGTCGCTCGACCAGGCGGCGACGTCCAGCTTGCGGCTGGCCATGGCCTCCACGATAGACGGCAGATTGCGCTGCGGCAGCGTGAATACCACGTTGATCGGGTGCACCTCGGTGAGCGTGACGATCCCGCCCGGGTCGGTCGCGTGCACCAGGTTGCCGGGATCGACCAACCGCAACCCGACCCGCCCGTCGAACGGCGCGGTGATGTAGCAGAAGCTGAGATTGAGCTGTGCGGTTTCGATCGCCGCGTCGTCGCCCTTCAGCGCCGCGGTGAACTGATTCACCATCGCGACCTGGGTATCGACCTGCTGATGCGACGCGAAATCGTTCTTCGCCAGGTTGCTGTAGCGCGCCAGGTCCAGCTTGGCATTGGCGAGTTGCGCCTCGTCCTGGGCCTTCTTGGCGATGGCCGCGTCAAGCGATGCCTGGTACGGGCGGGGATCGATCACCGCGATCAGAGCGCCTTGCTTGACCAGTTGGCCCTCAGTCACCGGGAACTTTTCGAGCGTGCCATCCACCCGGGCGCGGACGAGGACCGTATTCAGCGCCTGGACAGTGCCCAGGCCGCGCAGCCAGACCGGCACGTCCTGACGCTCCGATTTGCCTGTGGTGACCGGCACGGCCGGCGCCAGAGCAGCCGCCGGCGCCTGCTGCGCACCGGGCTGGCGCGCCAGAAATAAGACGGCGCCCAACGCCAGAAGCAGTGCAACGCCGAGCGGGACTGCGCGGCGGCGGGCGAGGAAGCTGCGGGGCTTGTTGCCGTCCTTGATCATCGGGTTGGAACTTCGCTCGTCATCTGCGCTGCACTGCACCGTTGAACCCCCGCGCCCCAAAATGCCGGGCTTACAGCCCGTCCACAATTATCCCCAAGCGTCGCATTGTCCGCGAATTCTTCCCCGGGCGCCAGCGTCAATTGTCCGTATCGGGGGAACTACGGCGCGTGGAAACATATTGAAACATGGCGCTGGCCGCTGGCCGAGATCGCTACTCGTCGGTAATTCCCAGTGCACGTCGGAAGCGATCCGTCAGGTGGGCGCCGTCGCGTGGCGGCAGATGGCGCGCTTGCTCCTCTGGCGCGATGCGCAGCACCGCGAACAGGGGCTCGCGGCGCAGGCGGCCGCGCAGGGCCTCGACCTGCTCCGGGCTGCGGGCGGTGGCGGTGACCGGCCAGCCACAGCCGGCGGCAACTGCTCCCAGGTCGGCTACCAGCGCGGTGTGGCTGTGCTGGGCGCCGGTCTCGCCGTAGCGCCCATTATCGAGCACCGCGATCGCCAGGTTCGGCGCTCCGGCTGCGGCGATGGTGGCGAGGGAGCCGATCCCCATCAGCATGTCGCCATCCCCGGTGAGCACCAGCACCCGCCGCCGCGGCTGGGCCAGCGCGATGCCCAGGCCGACCATCGCCGTGCCGCCCATGGCGCCCCACAGGTAGAAATTCTGCGGCCGGTCACCGGCGGCAGAAACATCGTAGCTGGGTGCGCCAAGGCCGCTGACGACCAGCAAATCGCCGGGGTCGCGCAGCAGCACCGCCACGGCGGTGCGGCGATCCAGCGTGCCGTCGTTGCGGCGGGTCATGGTGCAGCCTCGGAGGGCTCGGCCCCTGGTTTGGTGAACACCTTGGCGCCGATCAGCCGTTGCGAGAACAGGACGGCGACGGGCACCCGGCTGTCGAACGCCAGGGCGGCGGAGGCGGCAACCATCTCCGCGGCGTCTTCCGGGCGGTCGGCACGGCGAACATGCACGCCCGCCGCTGTCAGCACGGCCGGCGTCGCGGTGCCCATCGGCACCTGCCACGGATTGAACTCGGCCCACTCGCCGCGCATGGTCACCAGGGTCAGGAACGGCATACGGCAGTTAACCGGCAGCGACAGCATATTGATGCAGTTTCCGACGCCGGAGGATTGCATCAGCAGCGCCGCGCGCTGGCCGCCGAGCCAGGCGCCGGCGGCGAGAGCGATCCCTTCCTCCTCCGTGGTCAGCACCACGGCCTGTACGTCCGGGTCGGCGTGGGCGGCTTCGATCAGGTGCGCGTGGCCGGCATCGGGCACGTAGCCGATCTGGCGGATGCCGGCGGATTTCAGCGCGGCGTAGACCTCGGCCTGCCAGGGGCGGGGCGGCATGGGTTTTCCTGTGCGAGCTATTTAAGGATAGCGAGAGCAGCGAGACCGGCCGCATAGGCGGTGATCGGTACCGCGAGCAGGGTGACGAGGTACGCCTTGCCGGGCTTGTCCGCGAGTTCCGCCTTGGTCGCAAGGTGGGGGAGGGTTTTCAACCCCTCAGCCATCTCGGCCCTGGTCGCGAGGTGAGGAAGCGTTTTCAACACCTCAGCCATCTCGGCCTTGGTCGCAAGGTGGGGGAGCGTTTTCAACACCTCAGCCATCTCGACCTTGGTCGCGAGGTGGGGCAGCGTCGCCTCGATGCGCGCGAGAGCTTGCCGAACATCCCCGACCATCGTCTCGAGCCGGCCGCTGGCGGCCTTCGCTTCGTGCATATCCTCCTCCAGCCGGAAAACGCGCGGCTCCAGGGAGGGATCGTAGGGACCTCTCGAGGTCGGTTCAACCGGCGTGTCGGGCATGTGCTGCTCCTGGGGACGAGGCAGCACGTCAGATACGCGCGAAAGGTAAACGCTTCGTCGCCAGCCCCGATCGTCAGCACCGGCCTCCCCGCCCGATACGTCCCGGCCGTGCCCCGGCGCATCAACACCTCGGACACTCGCGCGATCTTCTCCAACGCGACGAAATTCCTCGCGCTCGAAGGGGGGCTAATTCAGCAGCGCAAGCAGGGCAAGACCGGAGGCATAGGCGGTGCAAAGCGCAGCGAGCACGGCCCAGAGATACGTCCTGCTCGGCTTTTCCGCGAGCTGCGTGCGGAGTTCGGCGCGCAACTCAGCCAGATCGGCTTTGGTCGCGAGATGCGGCAGGGTCGCGGCCAGCAACGCCTTGATCTCCGCCACCTCCGCCCTGCGGCTTGCGACCATCACATCGCGCTTGTCGGCCTCCAGTCGAGAAGCGCGCGCCTCGATGGTTGGATCGTAGGGATCACGCGGGCTCGTATCATCAGGCGTATCAGGCATGCGCTTCTCCTGGGGGCAAGACAGCCCGTCAGATACACGCGAAGGTCAACGCTGCGTTGCCAACCCCGGCCGGTTACAGCCCGCGCAGCACCTCCAGCGTCGCCTCGGGTTCCGGCCGCCGCGTATAATCCGGGTCCGCTTCGGCACCCGCCACGATCCCGTCGCGGCGGATCACGATCCGCGCCGGGATGGACAGCCGCCAACTGTCGTCGCCGTTGTGGCGCGACAGATCGATACCGTTCGCCTTGTAAACCTCGATCAAAGCGTCAGGCAGGCGGAACGCCAGGCCAAAGGCCTCGCCAACCTTGTTGTCGGGGTCGGTCAGGATCGGGAACGTCAGCTTGTGCCGCTCCGCGCCAGGTTTGGTGAATTCCTGCAACTGTGGCGACAGGACGATCAGGCTCGCACCCAACGACTCGATCTCGGGCAATACTGCTTGCGAAAGCATCCAGCTCATGCCGGCAGTAGGGTCACCAGAAGCCGCGGAACACGCTCATGAGAACGGGACCCGACGCCAGCAGATGCGACAGCGTGACGGGGGTTCCGTTCTGATCGTTCAACGTGAAGTCCGGTGCCCTGGCGCCGACCTTGATCACGCGATCCAGAATGCCTGACGCACGCAATTGGTCCGTGGCGTCGTGCATGACAGCGAGACGTTCGGGGGGAAGGCGCTTTGCCGACGCCTCCCGCACCGCAGCCAATTTTTCCTCGAGGCTCATGATTCCCTCCGTGGACGCATGTGCATCAGCCTGGCCCGTTTATCGCAATACGGTGCGCCGCGGCGCAATGCCAAACGCAGGGCACCCAGCCATGAGAGGTGGGGCGGTTCGTGCCGTAAGGCAATGGTTCGGCGTGTTGGGGTTGAAAGCCGAGCGGTATTGCCGGCCGCCGTCCCCTGGCCTTCCTGCCGCGGCCGCGCTAGCCGTGCCACGCCAACCGGAGGGAAACGCCGCTGTCATGACCGTTACCGTGCTGTATTCCGAGAACATTTACCCCGACGACAGCGTCGAACGCCGCATCTACGGCCCGGACGTGCGGGTTGTTTTTCCGCAAGCGACCGAATCCCTCGCCGATCTGACTGACGCGCAGTGCGCCGCGGCCGAAGGCCTGATGATCCTGCGCTACAAGGTCACCGCCGCCGACCTGCCGCGCTTCCCCCGGTTGCGCGCGATTTGCCGGATGGGCGTCGGCTACGACAATCTGGACCGTGTCGCCGCTGCCCAGCGCCAGATCATGATCCTCAACGTGCCCGACTACGGCACCACCGAGGTGGCCGACCACGCCATCGCCCTGGCGCTGGCGTTGCGCCGCGGCCTGTTGCTGCACCTGGAGGCGCAGCGCAAGGATCCGTCGGCGCCGTGGAGCTACATCCTCGATCCGCTGGTACGGCGATCCGGCGTGCAGACATTCGGCATCGTCGGCCTGGGGCGCATCGGCACGGCCGTCGCGCTGCGTGCCAAAGCGCTGGGTTTCCGCGTCGTGTTCTACGATCCGCACCTGCCGAACGGTGTCGAACTGGGCGTCGGCGTCGGCCGTGCCGCCACGCTGGAGGACCTGCTGCGCGTGTCCGAGGTGCTGTCGGTGCATGCGCCTTCGACACCGGAGACGCGCGGCATGCTGGGCCTGGCCCAGTTGTCGCTGCTGCCGAAGGGCGCGGTGCTGGTGAACACCGCACGCGGACCGATCGTGGATGTCGATGCGGTGGCGGAACTGCTGAGGCGCGGCCACCTGGCCGGCGCCGGGCTGGACGTGCTGCCGGTGGAACCGCCGGTCGAGCCGGTGCCCGAACTGGTTCGCGCCTACCGTGCGCGGGAGCCGTGGACCGAGGGCCGGCTGATCATCACGCCGCACTCGGCGTTCTACTCGCCGGAGGCCTGGGAAGACATCCGAGTGAAGTCCGCCGAGACCATGCGGGCCGCGCTCCTGGGGCCGAAGCCGCAAAACGTGGTCCCGCCCGACGCCTACTAAGGAACCGTCCGGAAACAACCGAATCGCCCGGTGATTACGGGCGGCCTGTCAATGCGCGACACCGCATGCAGCCTGTCATTGCGAGCGCAGCGAAGCAATCTCCTGCCTGACGAGCCGTCCGTGGTTCGTCAGGCAGGAGATTGCTTCGCTGCGCTCGCAATGACAGGCTGGGCGCGATCTGTCGCGGTTATTCCCGACGGCCGCTAAGCGCCGATCCGCAGCGTCGCCCCGCCGGCCGCCCCGAGCGCGTTGCGCAATGCGCTGAGTGCCGCGACGATCGAGGGCGCGACGCGCGGCGGGCGCCCGGCGGCGGCGCGAATGGGAGTCTGCAGCAGCCAGCGCGCCGGACGCAGGTCCGGTGCGGCTCGATGCAACGTGTATTGCCCGGCTTGGGTGTCGATGGCGATTTCCGTCATCGACGACGGTCACCCGGCCACGCACGTCCCAGAGCACCAGGCAGTCGCGCAACAGCAGACGCAGCTCGGCATCGGTCATGCATTGTGGCCCACTGTCATTGCGAGCCTCCTGTCATTGCGATCCACTGTCATAGCGACTCACTGTCATTGCGAGGCCCGGAGGGCCAAAGCAATCTCCTGCCTGACGAACCACCGACAGCTCGTCAGGCAGGAGATTGCTTCGTCGCTCCGCTCCTCGCAATGACACGAACGCGCATGACACTCACGCGCAGACGCCCACCTATGCCAGCGCCATCTCCCGATATCCATTCGCCGCCACCTCGTCGCACCGCGCGCGGTATGCAGGCGCGCTGCCGCTGTAGCGTGCGATGATGCGCGTCTGCTTGCCCTCCACATTGGTGTTGATGCCGGTCATCCATGAGTTGACCTCGTTCGACAGCAATCCCACGCCCAACGCCTTGACGTGATCGGTCCAGGAGGAAACGCCTGCTTCCGTCGCCTCAATTCGGGTCAGGTCATGGTCCTGCGCGTAACGCAAAAGCCCTGTCACCCACTCCACATTATATTCGATGCTACGAGGAATGTTGCCCAGCGCCGTGTGCGGTCCCATCACCATCATCATATTGGGAAAACCCTCAACCAGGACGCCGAGGTAGGTCTGCGGTCCGGGTTTCCACTTGTCCTTCAGCCGCAATCCGTCCACTCCGCTTATATCGATCCGGTCGAAGCTGCCGGTGATGGCATCGAAACCCGTGGCGTAGATGATGATGTCGAACGCGTACTCGGCATCGCTGGTTTCGATGCCCGTCGGCGTGATCCGCCGGATCGGCGTTGCATTGATGTCGACCAGCAGGACGTTCGGCTGGTTATAAACTTCGTAATACCTGGTCTCCAGCGGGACGCGACGCGTGCCGAAGCCGTGATTCTTCGGGATCAGCTTCTCCCCCACCGCCGCGTCCTTCACGCGCTGCCGGATCTTGCGCGCGACAAAATCGGTGATCAGCGCATTGGCTTCCGGATCGGTGAGGATGTCTCGGAAATTCCCCTGCCAGATGCCGAAGCCAGGCTCGGCATAGCGCTTTTCGAAGAACGCCTCACGTTCCTCCGGCGTCACCTCGAACGTGCCGCGCGGATCGGGCGTATGCAGGAAGCAAGCGAACGTCTCTTGGCAGCGCTTGAACATTTCCGGATAGCCGGCCTTGATCTTCACCATAGTCTCGGCGTCGATCTTGCTGTTGTGCAGCGGTGCGCACCAGTTGGGCGTACGCTGGAACACCGTCAGATGGCCGGCGGTTTTGGCAACTTCCTGGATCGTCTGCACGCCGGTGGCGCCGGTGCCGATCACGGCGACGCGCTTGCCTTCGAAGCTGACCGCCTGGTGCGGCCATCGCGCCGTATGAAACGATTGGCCTTTGAACGTGTCCACCCCATCGATAACAGGCATCGTCGGCGCCGAAAGCGGACCGATGGCGGTGACTAGAAACCGCGAGCCAAAGCGGCTGCCGTCTTCCAATGCGATATCCCAACTCCGCGTCGCTTCCTGGTAATGCGCCGCACTGACCGGGCTGCGGAACCGGATGTCGCGGCGCAGATCGAACTTGTCGGCAACGTGGTTAAGGTAACGCAACGTCTCCGGCTGGCCGGCGAAATGCTCGGACCAATTCCATTCGTCGAGCAATTCCTGCGAAAACGAATAGCTGTATCGGTCTCCGAGTTTCGGGCCGTCCGCCGGTCGGGATGGGCCCCGGGGCGGATGTCCGCAATCGACCCACTGCGGACATTCCATGCAGCGGACGCGGCATCCGGGGGTCCGCACTGGTAACAGAGGTCAGCCCGAGAGAGCGCGAGATGCCGGACCTTGTCGGGTTCAGAGGACAGCTTCCGCCGTACCTGAAAACAGATGGTTCTGGATACGCTCGGCGCGACCGTGGAAACCACGGTTGAAAGCCAGCTTTCAATGACGGTCAGCGAGGGGGATTTCTGAACAGGGTCGGATGGTCGCCATCGGGAGTCACCCTGACCAGCCTGACCGCCCCATCCTGGTTGGAAGCTAATTGGTTACTAGAATCAAGGGGCTGGCGCCTTTTGAGGTGGAGTCTTCTCGGAGTCTTGAAGCTGGCGCCGACGTGAATACTTTCGGCATGGATCGAGAGGCACGCACGAGGTTGACGTAAAGGCGATCGGAGTTGTCATAAATCCAGATCGTCCCAGGATCACACAGTAACACCCGGTCGGGTTGACCATAAGCGACAGCAATCTGGTCCGCCGGAAGCGCATCCATGACAATGAATTGATATGGCGGCCGTTGTAATCCATGGTGAATGTCGCGGGTGTACCAGAACCGGTCGTTGCCCCAGACCCGTGCCCCCCCAGACTCGGAGATTTGCTCGACCTGAAGTTGCCAGTTACTTGCTGCGTTGATCAGACGGGCGGACCAATAGTCTGCCAGACCGGCTCGCAGGCCGGCCGATTGCAGGCATGACGCCAATGGCAATTCCCAACGTAATAGCCCTGGCACGTGCAATCCAGTCGCCAGATAGGCCAGTGCAAGGACACAGGCGGTCGCGGCCACCGGTAGACGAAGCAATATAGGACGCCCGGACGTAATTCGAGCCAATTCGGCAGCGATAAGAATAACAGTCCACCAAAGGAACGGAAGCGCGTAACGATAAATCGGGATACCTTCGTACAGGAGCATTGTCAGTGTGAGGGAGCTGAGGGCGGCAGCGGCAGCAAATACCGACCAGAAGCTAGTGAGCCAGCCGCTTACTTTGTGCCGCCAAATATCGCTTGCGACTGCAAACCCGAAGCAGGCCACGACCATTAACATACCTGGATGATGTCCAAGGTCTGTCAGAAACCAACCAATACGCCTCGGAATTGTATAGAGTACAGAAAAGGGAAGAGGTTCGCGGTCCAACATCTGGGCGCAAGACCACCCCAGCACGCCACCACCCCAGGCGACCGACATCAGTCGGATAACCGTTCGCTTGGCAACCGTGCCAGCCGACCAACCGGCAATTAAGGCTGCCGCCAGAGGAAACAGAAAGGAACTGAACCAGAGCAGATCGGAAATTCCCCCAGCGAACGAGAGCAGCACAAGAGCGACTGTTTTGTACGCTCGTCCCTGTTCTATTGCCCAACTCGCGATCACAGCGGCAGTCAGAGCAAGCAGAAACGGACCGCCATGGTTGAACGGCGGAAGGACGAAGAGATAGGGGCGAAGGTCACCATTGCTGTCCGGTCCGGTAGTGAACCGAGGAAACCCCAGGTCCACGAGGCGGTCAGCACGAGCAAGACCAGCAACAGGGTAGACAATATTGCCGCCTCATTAGTAGACCGTGCGATACGAGTGGTGATGCAGCTTGCGATAGTTACAAGCCAAGCTATGACGATAAAGACCCAGGCCGCCATAGAGACGCGCCAACTCCCTGTTACAACTTGCATGATTCCGAAGGTCAGCAGATCGGGAAAGAAGCTCGGGACACGTGCCTGCTGAAAGCCTCGCCACGCGTAGCTGTGATGCAAGGCGTCCCAGACGAATTCCGCAGGCAGCAGCGTGTCGGATGAGATCAAAAAACTCGGCCGATCCCAAACAAGCAAACTCAACAAGGTGCATGGACCGAGCAGGAGCAAAAGAAGCGTGATCGCTGGGCGTGTTTTCATTTGAGGGTTCCAAAACGGCAGGGGAGAACCGTGCCGTCACGATAACACAACGGTGCGGCGGGGTCTCGGGGTACGGCGGTCAGGGTGGTCAGGGTGATTCCCGATGGCGACCATCCGACCCTGTTCAGAAATCCCCCTCGCTGACCGTCATTGAAAGCTGGCTTTCAACCGTGGTTTCCACGGTCGCGCCGACCGTACCTGGAACCATCTGTTTTCATGTACGAGCGATACCCTCCGAACCTGGCCCCCACGGAGTAGCTTTCGGAATCGAAGCGCGCTCCCGGATAGCGGTTCCAATACCAAGTGCCGCCGACGCCGGTTCCGGCCTCCAGCACCAGCACCCGCATGCCCAGTTCTCGCAAGCGGTAGAGTTGGTACAGCCCGGATATGCCCGCCCCGACGACGATGGCGTCGTACCTGCGGCGCCGGCGCCTTGCTGGCAGCAATTCGAGAATCCGACGCGGCGGCCATCCCCCATCCCTCCTGCATGCAGCGTCCCGCAATCAATCGGAACATCAATCCGGGAGTTTGAACACGCCATGCCTATCCGGCAACCGCGCCGCGCGATCCCGCCAGCGATATGCCAGCGGATCTGGTCGCCAACCTTCTGCGAGCCGCGCCGGCGCTTGGTACGGACCACAAATCCCCCTATGCTGGCGGCACAAGATTTCATCCGAAGGAAACGTCATGACCGCGCCCGAACGCCTGCGTGCCCTGTTGGCCGAACCCGGCTTTGTCGTGATGCCCGCGGTCTGGGACGGGCTGAGTTCCAAACTCACCGCCGCCGCCGGCTTCAAGACCGCGTTCCTCTCCGGCTCCTGCGTCGCCGCCAGCCGGCTGGGCGGCCCCGACCTCGACCTGATCTCCTTCGCGGAGATGTTCGATTCCTTCAACATGGTGCATGGCGCGGCGCCGGATCTGCTGGTCCTGGCAGACGGCGATCATGGCTACGGCAACGCCATGAACGTGCAGCGCACCGTCCGCGCCTATGGCCGCGCCGGCGCAGCCGCGATCCTTATCGAGGACAAGATCACCCCGCGCGCGCTGACCGCGGCCGGCAAGCCATGCCTGCCACACGACGAAGCGCGGATGAAAATGCGCGCGGCGGTGCAAGCGGCCAAGGACTCCGGCATTTTGATCCTGGCGCGCACCGATTGCCGTCCGACCCAGGGCATCGACGAAGCCGTGAAGCGGATCGAGATGTACGTGCGGGAAGGCGCCGATATCCTGTTCCTCGATTCTCCTGCCGATGACGGGGAAATCAGGCGCGCGGTCGAGGCAGCGAGCGGGCGTCCTTCCTTTGCAGTGCTGTCGCCCGGTGCTCCGCGCGCAACTCCATCACGCGAGAAAGCCGCGGAACTTGGCTTCAAGATCGGCACATACCCGACCGGCATGCTGTCGCCGGCGGCGGCCGGCATCAAGGCCGGTTTGGCGGCGTTGGTTGCCGGCGATGCCGAGGCGCCCACCGCGCTGCCGCCCGCGGAGTTGCGCACGATGCTGGGCTACCCGGACTACGACGCCCATGCGAAGCAGTTCATCGTCGGCGGGTAACGCCCAGACGAGAAGCGCAACAGGAAGCTTCCAACCATGGACGATGTGCTGCTGACCGAAACGCGTGGTGCGGTGCGCGTTCTGACGTTGAACCGGCCGGCGAAACTGAATGCCCTGAATGCCGACCTGGTCCATGCGCTTACCGAGGCGCTGCACGCGGTGCAGAATGACAGCGCGGTGTCCGTCGTCATCCTCGCCGGGGCCGGGCGAGCGTTCTGCGCCGGCGCAGACACCTCCGTTCCGCGTCCCCTGACGGTGGAAAACCGGCCGAACCTGATACGGCATGGCGATGCGAACATCGCGCTGACCAAGCTGCTGGCGCGGGTGGACAAGCCGATCATCGCCGCCGTGCACGGTTACGCGCTGGGCGCCGGCTGCGGACTGGCACTCGGCAGCGATCTTGTCGTCGCGGCGGAAAGCGCGCGCTTCGGCTATCCGGAGTTGAAGGCCGGCCTGACGGCGACCACCGTCACCGCGCATGCCGTGCATTTGATGGGTCGCAAAGTCGCCTTCGAGTTGCTGACGCTGTGCGAGAACATGCTGCCGCAAAGGGCCTATGAACTCGGACTGGTGAACCGGGTGGTCGCTGACGGGGCGCTGATGGATGCGGCGATGGCGATGGCCGAGAAGCTGGCCGGCTGGAACCCGGAGTTCCTCTGGCAAACCAAGCGAACGTTCCACCGGGCAGCGTCGCTGGAGCCAGAGCACGCGTTGGAAATGGCGCGCGACGTCGCTGTCATGATGGGGCGCATTCCGAAATAGCTGGTCTGCGCGTGCACGGCCGTTTTCCGCATTGACTCAATTCGCCGGCCGCAGTTCCGCCCGCGTGTATTGCATCCCAGCCTTGAAGCAGGTCGCGCAGTATGGATGGGCGTATTTCCGCCGCTCGATCTCGGCGTGGTCATGCTCCAGGAACTTGATTCCCAGCATGTTCTCCTGGTCATAGACCGTGCAGCATAACGCCACCGAACCGTCGTGATTGATCACCGTCTGGTTGAAGCGCAACTCGCAATCGAACCTGCCGCTGCGATGCTGCTGGATCATCCGGTTATTCTCCCGCGGATCGGCCAGCAGCTCGGCAATGATACCCTGGTCACGCGGATTGGGACGCCCGTCGAGGATACTCACTCAGCCGTTCGATCGGCATATAGAAGGCCGGGATCGGATGATGCGCGAACCCCAGCTCCGTACACATCGCCCGCACCGCCTCGACCTCGTGCAGATTGTTTCGATACAGGTGATGGCCCACCCACACATGAGTGCCGACCTTGTGCCGGTCGATCGCCTCGCGTAGCGCGCGCAGATTCCGTTGCAGCAATGCCAGATCGCCACCGGCATGCGTGCGCCCGTAGCTGTCCGGCGAAAACCCCGACAATGAGACCTTCAACGTGTCCGGGCCAGCGCGTACGACGGCATCCAACCCGTGCTTGATGTTCAGGTTGGTCGAGAGATTGCTGACCATCCCTGATTCCCGCAGCAACCGGATGAATGCCGGCAGTTGCGGATGCAGCAGCGGCTCGCCCCAGTTGAACAAGTTCACCTCAGGCCGCTCCGAGGGCAACTCCTTGCGGATCTTCGCAACGATCTCGCGGAACATCGCCGCCTTCATCATCCCGCGCGGACGCGCGCCGAGTTCGGAATTGCCCACCGGACACGTGGGGCAGCGCAGATTGCAGGTGCCGACGATGTCGATCACATAGATATAACTCGCGCCCTCGCGCGGGTTGTAGCGGCGCAGCACCTGGCCGGTCGCCGGATCTTCTATTTCTGGCGCAAGATAATCGCGCGGCCGCGCACGTTGCCGCATCGCAGCCAGCGCCGTGTCCCACGGCTCCAGTTCCGCTGCGCGCTCCAGCCAGGGAAACGCCTCTTCGAACAGCATTTGATTGTAGAGCGCCAGCCCGATCTGCCGATGCAGCGCCAGCAACAGCGGGTCGTGCGGCGCAAGCGCGATTGCCCGCGCCGCAAGGTTCTCTGCCTCGTCTAATTTGCCAGGCGCAGGCAGCAGCAGCATCGACAGCGCAGCCGCAGCGCGCGGCCATTCCACCGGTGCGTCCGCGGGTGGCCCTGACAGTATGCGCCGCAAGATGAACTGCGCCTCGTCCTGCCGTCCGATCGCGGCCAGCGCCTGCGCGATATCGACTTCCTGCATGATGCTGCAACGTATAGCATGGACGCTCATGAATACCACGACGTCCATTGCAGATGTACTCTACGCCGCTGCGGTTCGTCGCGCCGCCTCGGGCGATCACGCCGGCGCGCGCACCCTGCTGGACGAGGCGTTGCTCGCCGACCGGCGCCATGCCGCGTCGGCACAAAAGTTGGCCGAGCTGCTGATCACCACCGACCCGCCGCGCGCCGTCTCCCTCGCCCGAGCCGTGCTCACTGACTTTCCCAATAACACCGAACTGCTTTCGACCCTCGCCCAGGCGCTGAATGAACTTGGCGAAGATCACGAGGTTGCGGCGACGTTCATGCGCGCCGTCGAAATCGATCCTGACAACGGCCGCCTGCTGTCCAACGCCGCACTGTCCCTGCTGCGCACTGGCCGCCCGCATGACTCGCTCGCCGCGGCGCGCCAGGCGATCGAGCTGGAACCCAACCTCGCCACTGCTCACGCCAATCTCGGCCACGCGCTGAATGCGCTGCGCAAATACGACGAGGCGATCGCGGCGTTCGTCGCCAGCCTCGCGCTGATGCCGGAAAATCCCGACGTGCTCACCGGCATCGCCACGGCGCAGACGCAGCTTGGCCGCCCATCGGCTGCATTGCTCGCGCTGCAACGTGCGTGCGCGCTGAACCCGGCCAACGGCGCTGCCCATAGCGGCGTTGCCGGAGCGTTGCAGGAACTTGGCGCGCACGACGATGCCCTGGCGACCCATCGTTATGCCGTCACGCTGACATCGGCAAAGTCCGCATCGTCATCCAATCTCTTGATGGCGATGCAATACGTGCCCTCGGTTACCGAGGCGGAACTTGTGGCCGAGGCCGCCGCCTGGGGCCTGCGCGAAAGCCGCACGCCGCTGCAACAGCGTCGCACGGCTTCGCTCGACCCGGAGCGACCGCTGCGCATCGGCTATGTCACCGCCGATCTGTGGAGCCACCCGGTCGGCTGGCTCGGCGCCGGCCCGATCGCCAGCCACCATCGGCCGGAGTTCAGCGTGTTCGTCTATGCCAGCCAGACGATCACCGACGCCATCACCCGATCGGCCATCTCCGGTGTCGATGAATGGCGGCAGATCTTCGGCGTTTCCGATGCCACCGCCGCGCAGGTCATTGCCAACGATGGGATCGACATCCTGGTCGATCTCTCAGGCCACACCGGCGGCAACCGGCTGAACGTGTTCGCACGCCGCCCGGCGCCTGTACAACTCCATTGGCTCGGCTACTTCGCCACGATCGGCCTGCCGTCCATCGAAACGATCCTGCTCGATGACGAACACGTCGCCCCGGGTGGCGAGGCACAGTTTACGGAGCATGTGGTCCGCCTCCGGCACGGCCGGTTCTGCTACGGTCCGCCCGCCTACGCGCCGGACCCGGCGCCGCCGCCCAGCGACGCGTCCGGTGTGGTGACGTTCGGCAGCTTCAACAATGGCAACAAGCTGAACGATCAGACGCTGGATTTGTGGGGGCGCGTGCTCGCGGCGGTGCCGGACAGCCGGCTGCTGCTGAAATGGCGCAGTATGATCGACCCGGTGGTTTCCAGCCGCCTGCGCGACGCGATGGCCAGCCGCGGACTGTCGCCGGAGCGTTTGCTGCTGGAGGGGGCGGAGCAGCATCCGGAAATGCTGGCCGGGTATGGGAGGGTCGATATCGCGCTCGACCCGATGCCGTTCAGTGGCGCGCTCACCAGCTTCGAAGCTTTATGGATGGGCGTCCCCGTCGTCACGCTACCGGGACAGCGCGCCGTGTCGCGGCAGACGCATGCGATCCTGTCGCGGATTTCCGCACCGCATTGGTCGGGCCGGGAACTGTCGGCAGGGTCGCAGGACGAGTTCGTGGCGATCGCCGCGGCGTTGGCGGCCGATATCGGCAAGCGGCGGCATCTGCGGACCGATCTGCGAGCTATGGTGCGCGAGGCGCCGATGTCCGATCCGGCCGTCTTCGCTACCGAACTGGAACGTGTCTATCGCGAGCTCTGGCGCGAGTATTGCGCGCGGTCCCGCACGGTGGCGTAAGCAGCGCGTTCATAGGGCCCGTGTCCCGTCATTGGGAGCATCGCCAGCCCGTGGGGCGAGGTTCCGTCCCGCCCTTCCGCGACCGCCGCAAGAACCGCCTCACCCAGCCGAGCCCGGCCAAGCCCGATAGCAGCCCGGCCATGCTCGCCGGTTCCGGCACCGAGTTGCCGTCGAGATCGAATGTGATGGGCGGGTCGCTGCCGGCAATGACATCGATCGTGAGTATGCCATCGTCCGGCCCGGAGACAGTCGGGGTGAACAACACGGACAAGTCGATGGTCTGGCCGCCGGGAATATTCTCCCCGACATACAAGCCTTCTACAGTGAAGTCAGTCGATCCGGAGAGGCTGAAACCGGTGATCTGGTAGGACGTACCGCTCGGGGCCGTGAGGGCCAGCTCGGTGACAATGGTGGTCCCGAATGGCGCGTTGACGCCCACCAGGCCGAAGTTGGTGTCGGCGGGCGTGGATGGCAGCGTGTAGCTGTTGTTGGCAATCGGCGACGACAGGATGCCGTTCGTGCAGCTATATCCGGTCGGGCAGGCGATCGGAGCGGTGGCGCCGACCGGCGTGTAGGTGCCGGGCGGGTCCGGGGTTTCGCTCGTCGCGCCAGAGCCGGCGACATAGTAACCGGCTTGGGCCTGAAGCGGCGCGGACATTCCCGAGGTCGGCGCATAGAAGCCTGGAGATGCCGGCGTCTGAGCAGCGGCGGCGTAGCCGGAGACGAAATTGCCGGGCGTCGCTGCGGTCGCGCTGCTTTGCCCGGTCGTGGGGACATCGTAGCCGGGCCCAGCCGGGCTCTGGCCGCTCGCCGCGCTCCCCGCAACGTAGTAGCCGACCCCGGCCTGTATCGCGGTGCTCGCTCCGGTGGTGGGGACGTAGGTGCCCGGCAAAGCGGCGGTCTCACCGGCGGCCGCGCTCCCCGCGACATAGTAGCCGACCCCGGCCTGTATCGCGGTGCTCGCTCCGGTGGTGGGGACGTAGGTGCCCGGCAAAGCGGCGGTCTCATTGGCAGCCGCGCTGCCGGCGACGTAGTAGCCGACCCCGGCCTGTATCGCGGTGTTCGCCCCGGTGGTGGGGACGTAGGTGCCCGGCAATGCGGCGGTCTCACTGGCGGCCGCGCTCCCCGCGACATAGTAGCCGACCCCGGCCTGTATCGCGGTGCTCGCTCCGGTGGTGGGGACGTAGGTGCCCGGCAATGCGGCGGTCTCACTGGCGGCCGCGCTCCCCGCAACGTAGTAGCCGACCCCGGCCTGTATCGCGGTGCTCGCTCCGGTGGTGGGGACGTAGGTGCCTGGCAAAGCGGCGGTCTCATTGGCAGCCGCGCTGCCGGCGACGTAGTAGCCGACCCCGGCCTGTATCGCGGTGCTCGCTCCGGTGGTGGGGACGTAGGTGCCTGGCAATGCGGCGGTCTCACTGGCGGCCGCGCTCCCCGCGACATAGTAGCCGACCCCGGCCTGGATGGCGGTGGTTGCGCCGGTGGTGGGGACATAGGTGCCCGGCAAAGCGGCGGTCTCATTGGCAGCCGCGCTGCCGGCGACGTAGTAGCCAACACCGGCTTGTATCGCAGTGCTCGCTCCGGTGGTGGGGACGTAGGTGCCCGGTAATGCGGCGGTCTCGCTGGCGGCCGCGCTCCCGGCGACATAGTAGCCGGCTCCGGCCTGGATGGCGGTGGTCGCGCCGTTGGTGGGGACATAGGTGCCCGGCAAAGCGGCGGTCTCATTGGCAGCCGCGCTCCCCGCGACATAGTAGCCGACCCCGGCCTGTATCGCAGTGGTCGCTCCGGTGGTGGGGACGTAGGTGCCCGGCGAGGCTGGAGTCTCGTTGGCGGCCGCAGTCCCGGACACATAGTAGCCAACACCGGCTTGTATCGCAGTGCTCGCTCCGGTGGTGGGGACGTAGTTGCCCGGTAATGCGGCGGTCTCACTGGCGGCCGCGCTGCCGGCGACATAGTAGCCGACCTCGGCCTGGATGGCGGTGGTCGCGCCGTTGGTGGGGACGTAGGTGCCCGGCAAAGCGGCGGTCTCATTGGCAGCCGCGCTCCCCGCGACATAGTAGCCGACCCCGGCCTGTATCGCAGTGGTCGCTCCGGTGGTGGGGACGTAGGTGCCCGGCAATGCGGCGGTCTCACTGGCGGCCGCGCTCCCCGCAACGTAGTAGCCGACCCCGGCCTGTATCGCGGTGCTCGCTCCGGTGGTGGGGACGTAGTTGCCAGGCAATGCGGGGGTCTCGCCGGTGGCTGCGCTCCCCGCGACGTAGTAGCCGACCCCGGCCTGTATCGCGGTGGTCGCTCCGGTGGTGGGGACATAGGTGCCCGGCAAGGCTGGAGTCTCGCTGGAGGCCGCGGGCCCGGAGACATAGTAGCCGACCCCGGCCGGTGTCGCGGCAGTCGCTCCGGTGTTGGGGACGTAGTTGCCGGCCGTCGCGGGGGTTCCGCCCGCCGAAGAGCTCAGCCCCGCCGTGGCACTATAGTAACCAACCGGCAACGGTTGCGCCGTGGCAGACGAGGTCTGCCCGGAACTGGCATCGTAATAACCTGCCGGCACCAGCGTCGCCTGGGAGGTCGAACTCAGGCCGGGCGTGGAACTATAGGTGCCAGCCGGCAAGGGCGTTGACTGGGTGGAAGACGACTGCCCTGGGTTGGGGTCGTAAGTGCCTGCCGGCATCGGCTGTGCCGCAGCGGACGAGGTCGCCCCCGTGTCGACGTCGTAATACCCTGCCTGCACCGGCGTGAGGCCGGCGGAACTGGTGATCCCAGACCCGCCATAATAGCCCGCCGGATCGATGACGCAGTTGGTCCCGCTCGCGTAGGTTCCGGCTGAGCAAACCACCCCCGCCGCCAACGCTTCATTCGACAGCGCGAGGGACGTGGCGAGCGTGGTCGCCACCGAGGCGGTCAGCGCGGCGGAAAACCGCGCCACGGCAATGTGCGACACTGAAATCTCCCCGGTCCGGAACTTCCACGAAATTCTTCGCGAATTCAATACGCGAAAGCATTTTCCATGCCATGATGATTGATCGTGCGTTATCAATGTGTTGTGACGCGGTCGAAATCGGCATCGCTGCGACGTGTAAAATTTTCAGACAGCCTGCCGTTGATTCTACGTTAATTCAGCATCGATCATTGTCCCGTCGCTCCAGGTCCGCCGCAACTCTGGGCTGACACCTGAGAGGATCCTGGGGATGCTCCAATGCCGGCCGCCAGACCCACGGCTTCATCGCCGCGGGCTTCCGCGTGTCGCTCGGCCGATCGTCCCGATGACGATGGCCATCGTCGCCGGGCCGGAGTGCCGCAATGCGCATTTATTGCACTCCTGCTGCTGACCGGGGACGCGGTTGGCCCAACGTCGAGAATGAACGCTGGCCCCGGCGGTTACAAGCGCGGTTGAGCACCCGGTCGCGGCACGGTCATCCAGCGGTTCGGCCCCGCCCTCAGTGATACGCCACGAAGCACTTCTCAGACAGGAAGAGGTGCGTCTCGACGTAGTCGAAGATCTCCGGCTGCTTGCCCAGCGTTTCCATCGCCCCCAGCAGCGCCATCCAGTTCAGCATCTCGTGCTGTCCCGCATGCTCCATCTGCGCCCGCGACCGGCCGCGCCAGAACGCATAATCGCGGCGGCCCAGGGCATCGAACATCGCACGGTCCGCCGTGTGATCCGGCCAGAGATAGCCGTTGGTCGGCGACAGGAAGCAATGCGACCAACTCGATGACGCGACCACCGCTACGCGCCACGGCGACTCGGCGAAAATCTCCGCCACCGCCTTGCCGACGTCCATGCAGCGCCAGGGCTGCGGCGCCGGCGGATCCTCCGGCATCTCCGCCGGCCGAGGCGGCTGGAACAGCGCCGCCATGCCGCCCTTGGCATGGATCAGGTTGCTGCCGTAGCAGTTGATCGCGAACGGAACGATCGGCCAGGGAAAGCCGCGCCGATCCCAGTCGAGATACAGCAGCGTATTGGTAAACGCGTGCGACAGGCCGTCGATGTGCAGCGGCTTATAGGCGTACGCCATGTCGATGCCGCGATCGATCAGCGCGCGGGCAAGAACGTTCGCAGCCTCGCGCTGGCCGTGCAGCTTCATCTGCCAGTCGCCGCCCTCGCCCCAGCGGTTCGGCTTGCCGCTTGCGCCGTTATGCCAAGGCTGGATCGAGAAATCCTGGTCGAGCCCCATGACGCAGAACGCAGGGATGATGTCCTCGCGGAAGTTCTGGTACTGATCGTCACCCCAGAGCAGTACGATGTCCGGATCGAACGATTCCAGCGCGGCGCGCACCGCACGGAAACCATCCGCCATGCGCGCGCCGTAGCGCCGCGCCGAGGCCACGCCGGCATCGTTGCCGAGTTCGGAGAGCAATGCATCCGGCCAGTTGGCGCGGTCCTTCTGCTGCGCCGGCACGTTCGGCGCGGTGAGCAAGTGGTGGAAGCCGCCGGGCATGCGCTCGTCGGGCAGCAGCAGGCCGGGATAGTGGGTGCAGCCAAGGCCGAGGATCTCGCCCATCGACGCCGTCCTCCATGTCTGGGGCTTGTTATTGCGGCGAAGCTAGGCGTGCGCCGGACCGGATGCAACGGGACAGGGCGACGTCATGTTCCTCCCGCGCGCGCCGCACCGAAGCTTGTGTCATGGCCGGCGAAATCTGGCCGTGACGGCTTGCGCGGTCTACTTCGGTGCGGCGTCCGGCAACAACTCCGTCAGGTTGCGGATGATCCGGTCGGGGCAGATCGTGCTGTCCGGTGGCAGGCCCTCCCCCACCACGTCATGCCAGATCGCATGGATGCCCAGGCGTTGCGGCGCCACGACTTCCCATTCCAGGTTGTCGCCGACCATCCAGGTCTCTGGCGCCACCACATCCAGCACCTGCATGGCGTGCAAATAGGCGCGCTCGTCGGGCTTGCCGAAGCCGTGTTCGCCCTCGATCTGGATGTGGTCGAAGCGGTGCGTCAGGTCGAAGCGCGCGATCTTGCCGCGCTGGATTTCCGCGGCGCCGTTGGTCACCAGCGCCAGTCGCACCCCGCTCGACCGCAGCGTGTCGATCACCGCCAGCGCATCCGGAAACAGGCACATTTGCTCCTCGCGATAGGCGGAGAAGCGGTCGGCCAGGCGGTCGCCGATTGCGGCCGGCGGCACCGGCCGTCCGGCCTCAGAGAGCAAGGCGAAGGCGCGCGCGACGATGGCGCGGCGGGCCTCGGCGAGGCGCATGCGCCAATGCGCCTGCTGCGTTGTGTCGGCCCAGAACGCATTGGAGACAGCAATGATGACCGGCGTGAGTTCGTCCACGGTCAGCGGCCCCAGGTCGGCGGCGAAGCTCGCGGCGACCACCGGCCACGCCAACTCCGGTCGGCCATAGGCGGACAGAATGGTGTCGTCGAGATCGAACAGGATTGCGCGTGGCAGCATGGTTTCCCGCCTGGTGGGATGAGGGTCTCGGCATCGTCGAAGCCGCGAACGTCGCGACAGACCCAGCAGGCTACCCGGGCAACGACGGCTGTGCCATCCATGAAGGTTCGGCGGGCAACACCTGCTGCGCGCGACCCATCGGCGCGATAGCGGATCTGCGTCTATGAGTCGAACGGCGACCGCAGCCGCGGCGGAACAGCGTTCGCCCGGCGCGGCCGGTCGTCAGTTCGTGGCGAGAACCACGCCAGGCGGCTGCCAGGTGCCTTTGCCGGGCGGCAGGATGGAGGGCGGGGTTTCCTTCTGCCAGTAGAGACGCATCACCAGATAGATTGGGCCGGCAGGGCCGGCCGGCGAATTCGAATCGCGTTCGGCACCGGGGGATTCGTTTTCGATGCAGATCGTCAACCAGCCGTCCGCGCCCTTCTTCAGGCTCGCCAGCATCGGCGCATTGATGGGGTAGCGACGGCCAATTCGTGTAACTGCCCTGCACCTGCTTGGCGTTGACGATATCGGCAGGGCTGCAGAGTTGGGCGCGGAGAAGGGCGAGGGAGAATTGCGTACCGGAACGGAACACTTTCTTGATGCCCGATGGTGTCGGGACGTTCCAGTCAGGCTCGACGACCACATAGTGGCCGGCATCCGTGCCGGTGGTGCGCGTGCCAACATAACCGTAATTGCAGGTGCTGCCGTCGATGAGCTGGGGTGAGCAGTATCATTGCCGGTCGCACACGGTGCGTTGCCGCGTGGAATAGGCTGGACGGTAGAGCACGTTGCCCCCCGGTTTGTTCGAGCGATTTTCGCAGGACGGGTTCCGGCCGAGACCGTCACCCAAAGTCCCCCCCGGCTTAGATCAACGACTGTTCAGTCGGTCGGCGCCCAGCGGCCGAGGGGCGATCGTTCGGTGGGTTCGCGTCATCCATCAGCAAGCCAGTGTGGAGTCCGCCGGCCTCGATTTAGGTCTGCACCAGACGGACTCCACTGCCATTACTGGCTTTTGGTGCTGGATTCGGCCTGGCCCATCGAACTCGGAGGGGCGAGACTCTGGGCGCTGCCCTGCGTGTATTGGGGGGTCGACGTCTGTTGCGCCGAAGCGCCGCCAGAGCCGTAGCCGAAGACCGCCGGCGGCGGCTTCACCTGCGAGTTGTACTCGTTGGTCCAGGTCGGTTGATTGGACGGCGCGGTAGTCGACTGGGCGAAAGTCGGCACCGTGCCAAATGCCAGCACGATCATCGCCGCGCCACTGATGATATTCAACTTCATGTCACATTCTCCGGTTTGAGTTTCAACAAGTTGGTCGTAGAGTCCATAAGTGTCTCGCGGCCACCCACGAGCTGTTATCCTGTGGTACTCCGCCGGTACTGGGTGAGACAGCCAGTCAGGTCTGTCGTCGTACCTGAAGCGATTACCCCTGCTACACGTCCGATCCAATCGAACGACACCACCAGATGTGGCGAGTAGGATTGCCTATCTATTGAACGATCCTACTGGGGATGCTCTGATGTCGGCCTCGGCAGCGAACAACTCGTGATGATACGGTTCACAGGTCCGCGACCTGCACCTCCAACTCATCAGTCAGGTCGGTCATGCTACAACCCTTACCAAGATGCCCCGCCGAGCAATCCGCTGCATGCGATACGGAGGCACCACCAAAAGCGATATAGGTGCACGGCACCATGATCTCACTAATATCTTAATATGAGCCTAATGATCAACTCTCGATCGGATCGCGCCTGCTGTCCCCAACCGTCACGACGGGCCGCCCAACCGTTATGGCCTGCCCCCAAGATATGCCGCCTTCACGCGCGGATCGTGCATCACCTCGCGGGCCGGACCTTCCATGACCTTGCGCCCCAGCTCCAATACAATCGCTCCATCAGAAATGCCCAGCGCACGCTGCGTATTTTGCTCTACCACCATCACGGTGATACCGGCCTGACGGATCGCCAGCACGGTCTGAAACACGCTCTCTTGATTGCGTGGCGACAGGCCCAGCGACGGCTCGTCCAACAACAACAACCGCGGCCCCGTCTCCAGCACCATCGCCATCTCGAGTATCTGTTGCTCGCCACCACTGAGATTGCCCGCCAGCACCCCCAACCGTGTTCGCAGCACCGGGAATTGCTCTAGCACGCGGGCCTGCGCCGCTGCCCGCGCCGGCTTCGGCAAACTCCAGGTGCCCAACTGAAGATTGTCGGCCACCGAAAGATGGGAGAAATTGCACCGCCCTTGCGGCACCAGCCCGATGCCGAAGCGCAGGCGTTCAGACGGACCGGCCTGCGTCACCTCGCGGCCGGCAAACACGATGCGGCCCGAGAACATCCGTGTCAGACCGTAGATCGTCCGCAGCAAAGTCGATTTTCCCGCGCCGTTCGGGCCGATCAGCGTGGTGATGCTGCGTTCAGCCACGCGCAGCGCAATCTCATGCACGATCGGCCCGTCGGCGTAGCCGGCGGAAACGCCGGTCAACTCTAGCAACGGCGGTGCTTCGCTCATGCGCCCGCGGGCTCCGCCACCACGCCGAGATAGGCCTCCAGCACACGCGGATCGCTGCGAATCGCGTCGGCCGGACCGTCGGCGATCTTCTGGCCCGCATCCAGCACGATGACCTGCGAACATAACGACATGATGAAATCCACGTTGTGCTCGACAATCAGGAAGCCAATCCCCTGCTGGTTCAACCCGCGGATGATTGCCTCAATCCGCTGCACCATCGTCGGATTAACCCCAGCCACCGGCTCATCCAGAATCACCAGCCGCGGCCGCGGCATCATCGCCGCTGCAATCGCCAGCAGTTTGCTTTGGCCGTACGACAGCACTTGCGCCGGTGCATCGCGATACGACGCCAGCCCGACCTGTTCCAACAGATCGAGCCCACGCACATGCGCGGCGGCATCGGCCGTGCGGCACGCCGCACCGCGGCGCAGCGAGGACCACCAGCCGACGCCGTCATGCTCTTGCGCCGCCACGCACAAATTCTCGATCAGCGACAACTCGCCATAGGCGCGCACCGTCTGGAACGTGCGCGTCATCCCGGCCAATGCCAGCGCATGCGCCGGCAGGCCAGTCAGATCGCGGCCATCCAGCGACCAGCGCCCCTCATCCGGCCGCTGGAAGCCGCTGATGCAGTCGATGCTTGTGCTCTTGCCGGATCCGTTCGGGCCGATCAGGCCGGTGACCGAACCCGGCGGGATTTCGAACGAGAGATCGTGCACCGCCTGCACGCCGGCATAGCTCTTGTACAGGCCGGTCACGCCGAGCAAGCTCATTGCGGCGTCCTCCAGCGCGCCAGGCCGCGGCGTCGCAGCAAGCCGGCAAACCCGGTAGGGAACAGCAGCATGGCGGCGACCAGCACGACGCCATACAGCATCAGCCGCAGATCGGAACTGAAGCGCAGCAGGTCGGGCACGATGGAGAACACCACGCTGGCGCCGATCACGCCCCAGAAGCTGCCGGCGCCACCCAGGATGACCATGATCAGCATCGTCTCGGTGTAGTAGAAATCGAACACCGACGGATCGACGATGGACAGATGGAAGACGAACAACGCCCCCATCACCCCGCTCGCCGCGGCCGATACGCCGATTGCCAGAAGCTTGTACCGCAGCGGATCGATACCCTGCACTCTGTGCAAGTGGCTCGTTCAGTTTGATGGCGCGCAGTGCCAGGCCCAGCCGCGACGACAGCAACACGTAGAACCCGCCGAGCAATACCGCCGCGGTGCTCACGGTCAGCCGGTACATGCGCGCGGGGTCGTCGAAGCCCGGCAGGCTCAGGCCCGGGATGCCCATCGAACCGCGTGTCAGCGACACCCAGTCGCGCGACACGATCCCGCACAACAGTGCAAACGTCAGAGATACGATCGCAAACGCATGACGCGACAGGCGCAGCGAGGAATAGCCGATCAGCAGCCCGGCCAGAGTTGCCACGACGGCGCCGGCCGGCAGCGCCAGCCAGAAAGAGCAATCCAGCCGCGTCACCAGCAGCGCCGCGGTGTAGCCGCCGAGCCCGAAGAACGCGACCTGAGCGAACGACAGCAGGCCAACATAGCCATAGATCAGGTTCAGGCCGGTGCTGAGCACTGCGAAGGTGGCAATGGCGATGCCGGTGTCGAGCCAATACTCGCCGCTGGCGACCCATGGCAGGCAGAGCAATAGCAGCCAGGCCAGCAGCGCCACGGCCAGTGCGCGCCAACCGGTCAAACGCGGACGCCGCGGCCGAACAAGCCCTCGGGCTTGAACAGCAGCACCAGGATCATGGCAACGAAGCCGGCCGTGTCGGCCAGGGTTGGCGCGAAGAAGCCGCCGATCAGGCTTTCGACGATGCCCAGCATGATCGCCGCGATCGCTGCCCCCATGATGTTGCCAAGGCCGCCGATGATGACGATCGCGAAGGCTTTGAAGACGAAGGCCGCGCCCATCGTGGGCTGCACCGAATAGACCGGCGCCAGCGTCGCCCCGGCAAGTCCGGACAGCGCGATGCCGATCATCACCGCGAGTTCTGCCACGCGCCGATGATCGATCCCGACCATCGCCGCGGCGTCGCGGCTGTGCGACAGACCGCGCATCGCCTTGCCGATCAGCGTGCGATTCAGCAACAGGTACAGCGCGATGAATGCCGCCGTGGCAATGCCAAGCGTAAACAGCCGCAGCACCGGAATTTGCAGGTCGCCGAAGCTCAGCGAGACGTAGGAATAGGGTGTCGGCACGATGCGCGGCGTTACTGTCCACAGGAAGATGCCGCCGTTCTGCAACACCATCGAGATGCCGAGCGTCAGCAGGATGCTGCGTTCGAAGTCGTCCTGCCGCAGCGACGCAAGGAAGAATTTATAGAACAGCAGGCCCACCGCGCCGGCCACGAGCGTGACCGCGAGGATCGTCTCCCAATAGCTGAAATGCAGGTCGACGACGGCGAAGAAGCTGAGCATGGCCCCCAGCATGTAGAACTCGCCATGCGCGAAGTTGACGATGCCGAGCAAGCCGAAGATCAGCGACAGGCCCATGGCGATCAGTGCGTAGATCACGCCTATCACCAGGCCGTTCAGCAGCAATTGCAGAATATAGATGCCGTCCATGGTCCCGATTGGTGCGCGCTCGCGCTATGTCTTGCTGAGCCCGACCACCTGGACCTTGCCGTCCTTTACCATGACGATCACCGCGTTGTTGTGCGCCAGGTTATGGTCGTCGAATGCGATCTCCGCCCCCAGGATGGATTGCAGCTTCGTGGTTTGCAGCGCGTCGCGGATCGCCGCCGGCTCGGCGGAGCCGGAACGCCGGATCGCGTCCAGCAGCACGCGCGTGGTTTCGTACGCCTCGTAACTCAGCAGGTTGGGCGCGGCGCCATGCATCTTCTGGAACGCGGCAATGAATGCGTGGTTGGCGGGCAGGTCGATTTCCGCCGTGTAGGGTTGCACCGCAACGGCGCCATCCAACTTCCCGCTGGCCAGGATCTCGGGCGGTATCTGATCGGTCATCAACCGGCCGGTCAGCGGAATCGTCAGGCCCATGCCGAAATACTGCCGGCTCAAATTCTGAAAATCCGCCCCGACCGAATAGAGCGCCAGGGATTTCGGGTTGGCGCGCCGCACCTTGGTCAGCACTGTCGTAAAGTCCGCGGTGCCCTGCTGATAGTAATCCACCGACACCAGCTTCAGCCCACGACGTCCCAGCGCCTGGTCGAACGCCTGCACGCCGGCGCGGCCGTAATCAGTGTCCTCACCCAGGAAGCCGATGCCATCGGCCTTGCCGTTCTGTTGCAGCCAGCCGACCAGCGCTTCCACCAGCGACGCGTCGCTGGGATTGACCTTGAACGTCCATTTATTGCCGCCCACGCCGGACGCGTCGGCAATCGCGGTCGCCGAGCCGTTGGCCACCACCAGCGGCACGCCGGCTCGCGCCACCACGGGCATGATGGCAAGGATCACCGAACTGCATACGCCATCGAGCAACGCGACCTCGGTCTTGTCGCTCAGCATGCGCGTGACGCTGCTGACTTCGACTGCCGGATTGCATTGGTTGTCCTGGTAGTCCACCTCGATTTGGCGCCCGAGAACGCCACCCGCCGCATTCGCTTCGGACACCGCAAGCTCGGTGCCCCAGCGCGAATGCTGACCGAAGAATGCCAGGTTTCCGGTAAGTGGCAGCGTCGAGCCGATGCGGATCGGCGCCGGCTGCGCCGCAGCGGTGCCGATAAGCAAACCGGTTGCCAGAACGGCCATCAGCAGTCGCTTCATCGCGGGTTCCTGTGGTTCCTGCGGCCAGGGATTTCCGGCCCGCAGGCGTAATCATGCAGGGTGCCGCCGCCGGATACAAATCCACTGCGCCGGTCGCAAATCACTTGCTGGCGCAGGCCCGGTTGATTGCCAGCAGGTGCTTGCGGGCTGCCAGTGCGGTGTCCATTTCGATCGCCCGATAGCGCTCGATGACCGCCTTTCCGGCCGGGGTCAGCACGGCGCCACCGCCGCCGCTGCCGCCGGCCGCGGTTTCGACAACCTGAGTGCCCAGACTGCGGTTGAGCTCCTCGACCAGTTCCCAGGTCCGACGATAGGACATGCGCAAAGCGCGTCCCGCCGCCGAGATCGAACCGGTCCGGCCGATTTCCTCCAATACCGCGACCTTGCCCGGGCCGATCCTGGCGCCCGAGGCGAGGTCCAGCCGGATGCTCAGCCGGTCGCCGGCATTGGCCGTTTCCACTGCCTTGGATTTGCGCTTCCCCATGATGCGATACCCAAACACGCCCGCGCCCGCCGATCAATCGCGCGACGGCGCCCGGACCCGGCGGCGACCAGCCCAACGGCGCTCCTGTCAGGGTCCGCTTCGTCGCGTCGCTGTCATGAAAACGTCATGCGGCGGACCCAATTTTGCGCCGGCGCGCACCGGTTGTGCCAATGTAGCGTCCCACTGTAGAACGTTCTCTCTGCGATTCTTGCAGTGACAGCCCGGAGGTTCCTGGACTTGTTACGCGCGCTCCTTGCCGCGGCTTTTGCATGCGTCTGCGTATCGTTCTGTTCCATCGCGTGCGCGCAGAAAATCGCCGGCGCCGGCGGCACCTTTCCGGCGCCGGTCTACGCCAAATGGGCCGACGCCGCACGGAGCGCGATCGGCGTCGACCTGACCTACAGCCCGGTTGGCTCCGGCGAAGGCCAAAAGCAGATTGTTGCCCGCACCACGGATTTCGGCGCCTCCGACGTACCGATGGACGCGGCCGGCCTCGCCAACGCCAACCTGGTGCAGTTTCCCACCGTCATCGGCGCGGTGGTCGTCATCGTGAACCTGCCCCGCGTCCGGGAAGGCGAGTGAAACTGACGGGTCAGGTGCTGGCCGATATCTACGCCTGCAGGATCCGCAAATGGAACGATCCTGTGCTGGAGGCGTTGAACCCCGACATCACCCTGCCGAACGTCTCGATCGCGCCGATCCACCGTTATGAAGCGTCGGGCACGTCGTTCGTGTTCACCTCCTATCTTTCCAAGGTCAGCGCGGGCTGGAAGGACAGGACGGGCGCCGGTGTCAACGTGAAATGGCCGTGCGGATCGGGCGCCAGGGGCAACGATGGCGTCGCCAGCGCGGTGTCGATCAGCCGCGGCGGCATCGGCTATGTCGAGAGCTTCTTTGCCATGGAGAACCAGTTCAACAGTGCCCGGCTGCGCAACCGGTCGGGCGTCTTCGTCGAGCCGACGCTGTCAAGTTTCACGGCCGCCGCCGCCGCGGCCAATTGGAACGTGCCCAACTTCGCGGTTGACCTGGTGGACACCGACGGTGCGGGCAACTGGCCGATCGTTTCCACCAGCTTCGTCCTGCTGCCGAAGAACCCGGCAGACGCCGCACGGTCGGATGCGGTAATGCGATTCTTCGACTGGGCGTATCGCAATGGAGGAGCGTCCGCAGAACAATTGGGTTACATCGTCCTGCCGGCCGCCATCCAGGACACGGTGCGCGACACCTGGCGCAATCAGGTCTCCACGATGGCAAGCCGGCCTACAAATAGCGTCGGACGCATTCTAATGCGCCGTTATCGGGTTTGGACGGATGTGACACGCCGCAACAGGAACCGCTATGCCGGATAGCAATCAACAGCGGATAGACGCCCCGCCGCAGGACCGCCGCAAGCATCGCTTCCGGATCATCGCGGCGGCGGCTTCGATCTCGTCCTTATCCTGATCGCGGCCGGGGTGCGTTTTGCCTGGCAGGCTCGCCAGGGCCCGGGGCCGATTGTCGTCGCCCTGATCGACTCGATGTCGGGCCCGCGCGCCGATGCCGGATGGGAGGCGCGCGCCGCGACCCAGCTTTACTTCAACGAAGTCAACGCCGCGGGCGGCATCGACGGCCACATGCTGGAACTCCAGGCCTACGACGACCAGAGCAAGCCGGCGACGGCCGCAACCAAGGCCGGCTGGATCGTCGACAGCCCGGCGGTCGCCGTGCTGGCACATTCCGTCAGCGATACCGCGATGGCGGCAGGTCCGGTCTATCGGGACGGCCACATCGCCGCGGTGACCGGCAACGCCACCGCCGACGCTGTCATCCGCGATAACCGGTATTATTTCGGTCCTGCCTCGCCCAACAGCGCGCAGGCGGGGTTTCTCGCGCAGTACATCCACGCCGTTGTCCTGCGGCACACCGGCGCTTTCCTGCAAGCGCCGGATATCGACCTGGTCGGCGGTCCCGGTGTCTACGCCGAGAGTTTCCTCACCGGCTTCCAGCAGGCTGACAGCGGCCTCAAACCCCATACCTTCATGCTGGCCGCCGGCAGCAACCTGGAGGTGTCAGCCCAAACCCTGGCGGAGCAATTGGCACAGGAGCCGGAACCCCGCATCATCGTGCTTGGCTTGGCGGCTGATTTTGCAGCGGCCACGCTGAAAGCGATCCGCCGCCACGGCATCCGCTCGATGGTCATCCTGTCCGCCGGCGCCGCGACCGACGCCTTTGTGCAACAGTTCGACGCCGAGCCGGAGGAAAAGGAGGAGCCCGGGTTCTTTACCGACAACCTGTTCGCGGTCGCGCCGGTCGTTCTCGACAATACCGGCATCCTCGGGCAGGGGTTGGCGTCGGGCTACCGGGCCGGCACCGGCGGCAAGCCCGCCGGCTGGCACGCGGCCGGCGCACAGGACGCGGCGCGGTACTGGTGGCGGCCCGCCACGCGCATATCGGCGGGACTGTGGACACCCTGCGAGCCGATCGCGAAAAAATCCGCAAAGCCCTTGCCGCCATCGACAGTCCGGCCAAAGCGGTGCCGGGCATCAGCAGCGCGCTGTACCTCGATGCAGCACGCGAAATGCCGCGGCCGATGCAGTCCGGCTATTTCCATGACGGGCATTTCCTGAGTGCTCCGCTGCAACTCGTGCCGGTCAAGGATCGCGACCTGGTGGACATCGACCACGAGATCGCGCTAGGACGCATGGTGCAGATCGGCGACCAGTTCTTCTGGTTGCAGCGCGTCGTTGCCACCGGTATCGACATCGCCCATCTCGATCGGGTCGACACCAAGGAGGGCACGTTCCACGCCGATTTCTACTTCTGGATCCGCTACGCCCACGGCGACGATCTGCCAAGCGAGGTCGAGTTCGCCGACTTCACCGGGACCTTTGATCCCGCGCACCAGCTGCGGTCCAGCGTTGAGGAGGGCATCGACTACCGCCTGTGGCGCGTCAGCGGCACCTTTAAGGCGAACTTCAACCTGCACGATTATCCGTTCGACACCCAGGCTCTGGTAATCCGTCTGCGCAACCGCGAGCACCCGCGGGAGCAAATCCCCTACGCCATCGATAGGTCGGGGTTGCCCCTAGATCAGTCCGGACGCGCGGCCGGGAATAGCGATGCGTTCAGCGATCTACAGCTTTGGCGAGTTGTTGTCGTAGCTCCGTTTGTGGCGTCGTCCTCGATCCAATCGACGCTCGGGGAACCCGCGCTGTTCGGAACCTCGAGCCGCACCGAGTATCAGCGGCTTTTCCCTGGCGGTGGTGGTGCAGCGCAACGTCGTCGCATTCATGGTGAAGGCATTGCTGCCGCTGTTCCTGCTGATGCTGGTCGTGTTTTCCGCGCTGTTCTCCCGGTGCAGGCCTGGCCAAGGAGCGTTTGACGATCCCGGTGACGGGCATTCTGACCCACACAGTGTTGCTGATTTCGATTTCCGACAGGCTTCCAGCCGCTCGGCTACACGGTCGCGCTTGAATATATCTTCTATATGTTTTTCACGCTGTGCTTATTGGCGATGATCACCGGCCTGCTCGCGGAGATCCTGCGCAATAAGACGTTCCATCGGCTTGTGAACTGTTTTGTGTTCGGCCGCATTGCCTACGCGACGATCGCTGTGATCACAATCGGCGTGTTCCTATGGAAGTACAGGCGCGACGATGGTGTGACGGGCAACGCAACCGCCCCAGCGTCATGGCCGGCCTTATCGCCTCTCCCCCCTCCCGTCATGGCCGGGCTTGTCGCCTCTCTCCCCCCTCCCGTCATGGCCGGCTTTGTCGCCTCCCCTCCGTCATGGCCGGCCTTGTGCCGGCCATCCACGCCTTTGCTGCGGTCGTTACGGAAAGGCGTGGATGGCCGGCACAAGGCCGGCCATGACGGGGGGGGGGGAGAGGCGACAAGCCCCAGGGCCGTGACGGGGGGGGCCGACCTTCGCCTGCCCGTGGTTCCCCGGCCCCCTCAGGCCGGGAGGTCTTCCTCCAGGATCGTGATGTGCAGCGAGAACGACACCTCGCCGTCGTCCTCGTCCCAATGCAGCGTGCCCAGGAACTCCTCCCGGCGCGCACCTCCACCGAGGCGCCGCGCTGCTTCGGGACCTCGATCTTGATTTGGTCGGTGCCCAAGTTGCGCAGATACGCCTCGACCCGTGCGATATCCGACGGCTTCATCATTGCCCTCTTCCGTCCCAACGACTAGGCGTACCGACGGTTCCGCCGCCCCGCGCCTCGATCTCCGCCAGATGATCGCGCAGCCTGGCTTCCAGCACGTCGCCCATCCGGCCGGCGGTGTGCAGCGATTGGCCCGACCGGGCGATCCCCGCGCTATAGAGCTGCCGCAAGCGCCTGATCCACCCGTCGCGCTGCTCGCGCGGCTGCATGATGACCTCCATGGCCAACTGCTGCGTGGCGCCGTCAAAGTCGATGAGTCGCAGGATCGCGTTCAGAGCGGGGTGTGAGGTGTTCATGGGGGCGAGCGTCTAGCACATCCGCAACGCCTGCGCGACTGGCCTTCGCACGACGGCGATACTTCCCCCGTTACCCACCCACCCGGCGCCAACCCATCCCGATCGGTGCGGCCCGGTAGGCGTCGAGACCACGGCCCGGGGGCGGCGCCCCGCCGGCCGGCGCGGTCTTCGGGATGATCCGCATGCCAGCGTCACGCCGCGCCGGGGTAAAGCGGCCCCCGGTGAGTGTTGCCCCCCAGGCCTGCGTCAGGCCGCCCCGCGGCGCAGCGTCGGCCAGCCGCAGTTCCTCGGGCCAGACGGCCATGACCTTCTCCCGATACGCCGCCCCTAGCTCGGGCGTCGCCGAGTGGTACGACGCGGTTGCCGCCGGCCATGCCCCGTCTGGCCATGCAGTTCCACCAGGAATTGCGCCGCGTAGTCGGCGTTCGCCGAAGGGTCGAACGCCTGTTCCAGGCTGCCGAAGGCCGTCGGGTGGTGCTTCAGGTTGACCTGCATGCAGCCGACGTCGATCGAGTGCACGCCGCCTGCCTGTAACGCCCGCACCGCGGCGATCGCCTGCGGCTTGGTGTCATAGAATGTGCCCTGGCCTTCGGCGTCCACCGTCCAGGGCCAGGGGTGCAGTCGCCGCTGACAGGGTAGTGCCGCCCGCTCTCCACCCGGCCGATGGCCGCCATCAGGCCGGGCGGCACGGCATGCGCCCGCCCCGCCGACTCGATCGCTTGCTGGCATAGCAGCCCGGGTTGGCCCGGGAGATAGCGATGGATCGGCCCTGGCCGAGAGAGATGCCAGGCCGGCCAGCAGGGCGAGGATGTGGGGCGCATGGCGGCAGCCTAGGCGGAAAGATGAACGGACCGTTGCCAGGCGAGCCGCGGCGGCAAGGGCAGGGGAAACCCCGAAGAATCCCGTGTAATGCTGCGTTGCAAAAAATTGCTTGCACGCGAACGACCGGCTGCATAGATTGTGCGTCGCAGCAATGCGGCCCCTGGTCGCGCTGTCTGCTTTCTTGGACGTTTCCTCCCTAAACTTTGGCGGCCCCACAAGGGTCGCCATTTTTTTGCCCGGTGCGGATCGGCCGCGGCGCGAATCAGACGGGAGAACGGCCAGCCTGCCGGCTGGGCGATCGCTTCGATCAGGGCGGTCAGGTCGTTCTGAACGGCGGCGAACCGGGGCCCCCGCTCGATCCGCGCCTCGTCCATGTACAAGTTCCCGCGCAATCTCCAGTTGCACCACGTGGACCTGTTCCGCGGCCGGCCATAGTGGCGGGTGATATAGCCGCCGGCATATGGGTCATTGCGGCGCACCACGTAGCCCTGCACCGTCAGGGTGCGCTCAATGAATTGCGTAACCAGTGGGTTGCAGGCCGTACCGTGGGCGTCGCCGAGGACGAAGTCGGTCTTCCCTCCCGGGCGACCGCCGCCGTGCGATTGGCATCGAATGGCAATCCACCAGCAGGCAGGCGCCGAACACGGCGCGGGTGCCGAGGATCACCGCCTCCAGCGTTTCGTGGAACGGCTGCCAGCACCTGCCGCACCCGGCGCTCGGCCTCGGCGAAGGACAGCTTGCCGCGATAGATCGTCTCGCCAGAGGCGACGATGCGGGCGATGGTCCCCAGCCCGGCGCCAACTCGCGCACTCGTGGTGTTCACCCAGGGCGGCAACGGGTCGGCGAACATCGCCGGGTCAAGTTCCCACGGCTCCCGGTTGGCGTCGCAGAAGGCGCGCGGAAACGTGGCCGCGACCAGCGGCGCGCCGTATTCGGGGGCAGCCGCGAACAGTTCATCGACGAACCTGTCCTCGCTGCGCCGAAGATTGAGCGGGTCGACCGCGCGGCGGCAGGAAAATCCGGCGGGTAGTGCGGCCGGAATGCGGCGAGGCAAAGATCACCGGCACCAACTGATGGGGCGGACGGGAGACCATGACCGGGGCGGTCTTTTGCAGCCGGGCGGGGGCGACGGGAGGTGCAGTTGGTCTATTCAAGCGGGGCGGTGGCGCTGTGTCACGCGGCAAAGGCGCGTACGCGGCCGAGATATGCGGGCTGTTGGGAAAATCCGTGCCACTTGGCACCTGTGCGCCGAACCAGGATGGCGGGGTCGGCCGTGGCTGGCCCCGTGCATGTCCTCACGGCAGTCCGAACGGGAGGGTCAGGGTGGGCCCTTTGCTGTCAGCCACTCTCGTCTCTCGTCCGCGGCAGCGAGGACCCCCGACACGGTCGCCATCATGGCGCGCTCGCCGGTGTCAGGCTCGTCGGGAACGGGAGCCGGCCAGTACCTCGGGCGGGCAGCGCTCCTCGATCTCCTGCCGCAGTGCTTCGAGATTGCCGCCATGCGCGGCGATAACCTCGCTGAGCGCCGGCCACAGCGGGTGGTTCGGCGTGATGCCGAGATCTCGGCAGATGACGGCAACGACCACACCGACCGGACGGCGGCGAATTTGGGCCGTGATCTGTGCCACGCTGGGGAGTCGCTTGAGCACGCGATATTTGGGCTCCTCGGCGTGCCCGGCGGCGGGTTCGGCTTGTACTCCGCTGGGGCGCGGTTCGCGGGGCGACCGAGGGAGATCGGGCGGAACGCTGGGTTTGGCGAGCACATACGGGCCGACGCGGGCCACCTTCAGCAGGTCGTCTTCCAGTATTGCGGCATGGCGGATGGCGCTGCCGATACGCTCGATGATGAGT
>CAVXNH010000105.1:0-22554 GCA_963762885.1 uncultured Alphaproteobacteria bacterium | reverse complement strand
CGCAGATGACGAGCGAAGTTCCAACCCGATGATCAAGGACGGCAACAAGCCCCGCAGCTTCCTCGCCCGCCGCCGCGCAGTCCCGCTCGGCGTTGCACTGCTTCTGGCGTTGGGCGCCGTCTTATTTCTGGCGCGCCAGCCCGGTGCGCAGCAGGCGCCGGCGGCTGCTCTGGCGCCGGCCGTGCCGGTCACCACAGGCAAATCGGAGCGTCAGGACGTGCCGGTCTGGCTGCGCGGCCTGGGCACTGTCCAGGCGCTGAATACGGTCCTCGTCCGCGCCCGGGTGGATGGCACGCTCGAAAAGTTCCCGGTGACTGAGGGCCAACTGGTCAAGCAAGGCGCTCTGATCGCGGTGATCGATCCCCGCCCGTACCAGGCATCGCTTGACGCGGCCATCGCCAAGAAGGCCCAGGACGAGGCGCAACTCGCCGATGCCCCTCTGGACCTGGCGCGCTACAGCAACCTGGCGAAGAACGATTTCGCGTCGCATCAGCAGGTCGATACCCAGGTCACGATGGTGAATTAGTTCACCGCGGCGCTGAAGGGCGACGACGCGGCGATGGAAACCGCACAGCTCAATCTCAGCTTCTGCTACATCACCGCGCCGTTCGACGGGCGGGTCGGGTTGCGGTTGGTCGATCCCGGCAACCTGGTGGGGCACGCGACCGACCCGGGCGGGATCGTCACGCTCACCGAGGTGCACCCGATCAACGTGGTATTCACGCTGCCGCAGCGCAATCTGCCGTCTATCGTGGAGGCCATGGCCAGCCGCAAGCTGGACGTCGCCGCCTGGTCGAGCGACGACAAGATTGCGCTCGCCCAGGGCATGGGGCTTTACCCCGGACAATGCCATCGATACCACGACCGGGACGATCCGGCTGAAAGCGACCTTCCCGAACCTGGACGACAAACTGTGGCCGGGCCAGTTCGTCGAGGCGCAATTGCTGCTGCGCACCGAGGAACAGGTGGTCACCGTCCCGACGCGTGCGGTGCAGCACGGCCCCGCCGGGCTTTACGTCTACGATCTACTGTGCAGCGGCAGGTGATCGAGGCGCAGGACCGCGGCTCGGTCATGGTGGTGACCAAGGGGCTCGATGCCGGGCAGGCGATCGTGCTGGATGGCCAGTCGCGGCTGGAGAACGGCACACATGTCGTAGCGGCGGCGGGCGCATCCCCGACAGCGGCGCAGGCGGGGGGCTGAGGCATAGCATCTCGACACCCTTCATCAAACGGCCGATCGCCACGTCGCTGGTCATGGCGGCGCTGGTGCTGGTCGGGACCGCGGCCTACCCGCTGCTGCCGGTCGCGCCGCTGCCGCGCGTGGATTTTCCCACCATCGTGGTAAGCGGGCAGCTTCCCGGCGCCAGTCCTGAAACCATGGCGGCGACAGTGGCGCAGCCGCTGGAGACGCAGATCGCGCAAATTCCAGGCGTGGCGCAGCTCACCTCGAGAGCGTGCTGGGCACCACCAGTGTCACCGTGCAGTTCGACCTCGACCGCAGCATCGACGGCGCGGCCGGCGACATCCAGGCGGCGATCCAGGCGGCCAGCGCGCAGTTGCCGAAGATCATGCCGGGGCCGCCGACCTATCGGAAGGTCAATCCGTCCGACGCGCCGATCATGATCCTGGCGGCGCAATCCGATGCGATGCCGATCACCGAGATGGATGACTATTGCGAGAACGTGCTGTCGCAGCAGATCTCGCAGATCGCCGGCGTGGCGCAGGTGCTGATCGGCGGGCAGCAGAAGCCCGCGGTCCGGGTGCAGGTGGATCCGGAGAAGCTCGCCGCGATGGGCCTGACGATGGAGGACGTGCGCGGCATGCTGGTGACTGCCACGACCGATGCGCCCAAGGGCAGCGTCGACGGGGAGAACAAGGCATACACCATCCTCGACAACGATCAGATGACACGCGCCCGGGAATACAACAACGTGGTGCTGGCCTATCGCAACGGCGCCGCGGTTCGGGTGAGTGACATCGGCAAGGCGATCGACGGGCCGGAGAACCGCCTGCTCGCTGGCTGGCAGAACGGCAAGCGCGGTATCCTTCTGATTATCTTCAAACAGCCCGGCGCCAATGTCATCGACACGGTGGAGCGCATCAAGGCGACGTTGCCGCGGCTGGAGGCATCGATCCCGCCAACCATCCATGTCAGCACCATCATGGACCGCACGCTGACCATCCGCGCCTCGGTCGCCGACGTGCAGTTCACGCTGATGCTCGCCGTAGGTCTGGTAGTGGTGGTGATCTTCCTGTTCCTGCGCAACGTGTGGGCAACCATCATCCCCGTGACCACCATCCCGGTCGCGCTGATCTGCACGTTCGGGGTGATGTACTTGCTCGACTACAGCAAGGACAACCTGTCGCTGATGGCACTGACATTATCGGTCGGCTTCGTGATCGACGATGCCATCGTGATGCTGGAGAATATCTTCCGCCACGTGGAAGACGGCATGAATCCGATGGACGCCGCCCTCAAGGGCGCCGGAGAAATCGGTTTCACCATCGTGTCGATCAGCTTTTCACTGGTGGCGGTGTTCATCCCGCTGCTGGCGATGGGCGGCATCGTCGGACGCTTGTTCCGCGAGTTCGCCGTGACCACCACGGCCGCCGTGCTGGTTTCGGCATTCGTCTGCCTGACGCTGACCCCGATGATGTGCTCGCGGTTCCTGCATCACGACACCAGCCAGCACGGCTGGGCCTATCGGATGATCGAGGGCTTTTTCAATGGGCTGATCGCGGGCTACCGGCGCACGCTCGATATCGCCCTGCGGTACCACTTCGTCACGCTGCTGGTATTCCTCGGCACCGTCAGTTTCAGCGTGTATCTCTACATCATCATCCCCAAAGGGTTCTTTCCGCCGCAGGACAACGGAGTCGTGCTCGGCACCACAGAGGCGGCGCAGGACATTTCGTTCAAGCAGATGGCGGAAGTGCAGCAGCGGCTCGGCGATATAATCGCGGCGGACCCAGATACCGCAGCCTATGTCTCGTCGATGGGCGGTGGCTGGGGTGGTGCGCCAAACAACAACGGGCGCTTGTTCATCGCGCTGAAGCCGATCGACGAGCGGGTCGGCGGATCTTTGCAGAATTATATCAATCGCTTGCGGCCGAAGATCGCCAAAGTGACGGGCGGCATACTGTTCCTGCAGCCGATCCCGGATGTGCGCGTCGGCGCGCGGCCGAGCAAGACAGAGTTCCAGTACACGTTACAGGACGCCAACATCGCCGAACTTTACCAGTGGGGTCCAAAGATCTTGTCCCGGCTGCAGAAGGTGTCGCTGCTGCGCGATGTGACCAGCGACCAGCAGCAGGGTGGAACCACCGCTACGCTGGTGATCGACCGCGACGCCGCGGCACGCTTCGGCATCCAGCCGCAGGTGATCGACGACACGCTGTACGATGCGTTCGGCCAGCGGCAGATCACCCAGTACCTCTCGCAGGTGAACTCCTACCACCTGATCCTGGAGGTGCCGCCGGACATGGCGGGGGATCCAACGACCCTGGACAAGTTGTATGTGCACTCCTCGACCGGTCAGACTGTGCCGCTCTCGACTATCGCGCATTGGAGCACGATGCCGGTGGCTCCGCTGTCGATCAGTCACCAGAGCCAGTTCCCGTCGGTGACGATCTCGTTCAACCTCGCCCCGGGTGCGGCGCTTGGCCAGGCAGTGACCGCGGTCGAAGGGGCGATGCGGGAAATGGGGGTGCCGATCACCGTGACCGGCTCCTTCCAGGGTACGGCGCAGGCGTTCCAGTCGTCGCTGGCGAGCCAGCCTTATCTGATCGCCGCGGCTCTGATCAGCGTCTACATCATCCTCGGCATTCTGTATGAAAGCTACATCCTGCCACTGACCATCCTGTCCACACTGCCCTCGGCCGGCGTTGGTGCGCTGCTGACACTGCTCCTGTTCCACTACGACCTGTCGGTCATCGCACTGATTGGCGTGATCCTGCTGATCGGCATCGTGAAAAAGAACGGCATCATGATGGTGGACTTCGCCATTACCGCGGAACGGCGGGACGGGCTGTCGCCGCACGAGGCGATCCGCCAGGCCTGTCTGCTGCGGTTCCGGCCAATCTTGATGACCACGATGGCGGCGATGCTGACCGGCTTTCCGTTGATGCTGGGCACTGGCGCAGGCTCCGAATTGCGTCGCCCGCTGGGCTTTGCAATGGTCGGCGGCTTGGTGCTGAGCCAGTTGCTGACGCTGTACACCACGCCGGTGATCTACCTGTATCTGGACCGGTTGCAGCACTGGCTGTCGCCGAAGCGGCATCGGGTGCCGATCCTGGCGCAGAAAATGGGCTCCGCGGCGGACTGAAGCCATACGCAACTCCCGCCCACCGGGAGAGACGCCCGGCCTCGGCCGGCTCGATGCGCCACCGGGAGTTTTCATTGCAGGTTTCGTAAGGTTGATCCGCCAGGACCAAGCGCCGAGCCCACGGCTCCGTGAGGAGCCGCCGGTGTCAAACGTGCTGCGATGCTCGGCCCGGTCAGCCCGGCTTGCGCGTCCTGCGGCGCAATGCACCAAGGCCGAAGATCGCAGCCGTCAGGAGTGTCAGGGAAGCCGGCTCCGGCGATGGAATGGTGTCGATCGGCGTTGAGCTTTGGGTGATGTAGATTTCTCCGTTGCCGTGATTTTCGGCACCGATCAGGTCTTCGAGCGTGAAACTGGGATCGACGTAGGACCCGCCACCGCCGCCGCCCCCGGCATATCCGCCGCCACCGCCCCCGCTGTATCCGCCGCCGCCACCGCCGCCATCGCCGCCGTCAGGGCCATCGGCGCCGGGCGCGCCGCCCGCGCCGAATCCGCCGTAGCCGCCGCCGGTGGTCGCGCCGCCGGCGGCACCGGCGACAAACAACTCGCCACCGCTGCCCGGGTTGTTATAGCCGTCCCCGCCTGACGTCAGAAAGCCGCCGCCGCCCGCGCCAGAGCCCGCGCCGACAAAGGTCGAGCCGGCACCGCCGTTGCCGCTGGCGCCTCCGGCGCCGGGATTGGAGCCCCCGCCGTTGGCGCCTGTCGGACTGGTGCTGGCCGCGTCAATATCGCTGAGTGCCGCGCTGCCGCCGCCGCCGCCGACTATCACCAACGGCGTATATGTCGGTCCCGCCCCGACCTGGACGACGAAACTGCCACCGCCGCCACCACCGCGGCCGCTGAGGTCGCTGCTGCCCGCGCCGCCTACCGCGATCTCGATAGTCTCGCCGGCGGTCAGGTTGATGACCGCGGCAATCTCGGCGCCGAGGCCGCCGGTACCGGCTTCGCCTGTGCCGCCCTGTGCGCCGTAGGCGGTGACGTCATAGTTGCCTGTCGTGGTTACCGTGCACGTCTCGACACTGCCCGTATATGTGTAGATGCTCGAGCAATCCGCCGCCGAAGCAACGGAGACGCTCCCGGCAAGGGCCATCAGCGACGTTGCGGCCAGCAATGAAACCTTCATTTTCACTCCCCCGAGAGAACTCACGCGTTGCACCGAAACAGCGAAGTCCTTGTTTCGGTGCACCATCCGGGCCAGTGCATGAATACAACAACTTAGCCGCGTTTTTAGTAATAGGGGCAAAACCCCGGGCATGAGTGCATTTGGTGCTTGCCCCGACGCGGGCGACTCGGATTCAAGCTATGTGTGAGCCAGCCGGATAACTTTGATGGCCTGTCGTCTGCCCAGCTCCGGGAGTTGGTGGGCAATCTATTGGCGAAGTTGACCGAACTGGAGCGAACAGTAGCGGCGCAGCGTGAGGAGATCGCCCGGCTGAAAGGCCTGAAGGGCCGTCCTGACATCAAGCCAAGCGGCATGGAGAAGGCTACCGCACCATCCAAGCCAGGCAGCCGGGAGAGGCGTCGTCGTCGCGGCAAGGTGCAGCCTCGCGCGAACGTCGAGGACCGTGTGCTGAAAGCCGCGGCACCGGCAGGGTCGCGCTTCAAGGGCTACGAGACCTATCTGGTCCAGGAGCTTGTGCTGTCGGTGCATGCGATCCGCTACCGCCGCGAGCGTTGGGCCACACCGGACGGTCAGACCATCGTCGCGCCGCTGCCAGAGGGGACCGAGGGACATTTCGGACCTGACCTGCGCCGCTTCGTGTTGATGCAGTACCATCAAGGTCAATCCACGTTGCCGCGGCTGACTGCCCTGCTGCAGTCGGTTGGCCTGTCGATCTCCAAGCGTGAGGTCCAGCGCCTGCTGACCGAGAAGCATGATGGCTTTCTCGCCGAAGCCCGCGACGTGCTGCGCGCGGGATTGCAAACATCGCCTTGGATATCGGTCGACGACACTGGCGCACGACACAAAATGGCGAACAGCTTCTGCACTCAAATCGGCAATGACCGGTTCACCTGGTTCGGCACGCGGCCATCGAAGAGCCGGCTGAACTTCCTCGACCTACTGCGTGCCGGCCATACCGACTTCGTGCTCAACGCCGCAGCGTTCGATTATATGCGCAGCCGCGCTTTATCCGCTCCCCTGATCGCCCAACTGGCCGAGCAGCCGGAAGCAGCCTTTGCTGACCAAGCCGCATGGCAGGCGCATCTCGACCGGCTTGGCTTCGCTGCCCTGACCATGGCACCAAATCCGGTGCAGATCGCCACCGAAGGAGCGATCTGGGGCAGCATCCACGCGCACGAATTCCTGCGCGATGGCGTCGTGTTAAGCGATGATGCCGGGCAGTTTGCCGTCGGCCGGCATGCGCTGTGCTGGGTGCATGCTGAACGGCTGGTGCACAAGCTGGATGCCTTCACCGACCACAACCGTGCCGCTCAGCAGAAGGTGCGCAAGCTGATCTGGGACTTCTACGCCGCTCTCAAGGCGTACCGCGCCGATCCCGAGAAACACCGCCGTCTTGCACTGCGGGCACGGTTCAATCGCATCTTCCGCCGCCGCACCGGCTTCATCACGTTGGATCGTCTGTTGGCACGCCTGCTCGCCAACAAGGACGAACTGCTGGCGGTGCTCGACCGACCCGAGACACCGCTGAATACTAATGGCTCCGAGAACGACATCCGCTGTCAGGTTACCCGTCGCAAGGTCAGCGCCGGAACCCGCAGCGACCTCGGTCGCGACTGCCGTGACGCCTTTCTCGGTTTAGGCAAGACATGCGCAAAGCTCGGCGTCGCGTTCTGGGACTATCTCGGCAGCCGGCTTCGCGTTCCCGGTCACCTTGTCGTTGCGCAACTGCCGGGACTAGTCCGCTGCCGCGGGCAGCCCGCCTGAACGGTGGGCTGCCCGGGGTTTTGCCCCTATTACCGTTTTTACTGGCTGCGATTGTCGAGGGTAAAGATTCTCGACGTTCGATCCGATCTGATCTTGTCCTCGTTCGAATTGATTTGATTTTACTGCGGAACTACATGGAATATTACCAATATGAAGCCGGTAATTTCACGTAGAGTGAGCGGCGAGTTCACGTTGAAATCCGCTCGCCATCCGTCATCAAGGTGCTGCCGTCATATGGCGTTGGAGGGGGATCATTCGTTTGACGCGCGTGTCAGAATTGACGTAGCCCGCCGATTAAACTAATATTTCGGACATAACATTCATTCTCGATCAGACTGTGTGACAATCATGTGCTCAACACGTTGTTGGGCTGATGCATCGGCGTGTAAAGTTTTCCAACATATCGGATGACTTGTCTTTGCCCGCTGCCGTCCCGGGCCTGCGCTGTACTCGCAGTTGCCGCTTTGATAATGTGCAGGTCACGTCCCACCCGGCGAGTCACGCCATTTTGCCGCAGTCCTGCCGCCGAGCCCTTGGCCCTGGGCGGAACTTCAGCCGTCATCCTGTCGCAATGTCATTTCAGCGACCAAGGCGTTGCGCGCCATTTCGCCCCCCCCCGAGGTTGACGGCGCGTGCAATGACGGTTGTCGCGGCGTCGCGCCTCCCGCAAACTACGGTGCATCGATATTGGGGAGGTTCATATGGAAGTCCGTCTCGACGGCCGCTCGGCCATCATCACCGGCGCGAGCAAGGGGCTCGGCCTTGCCATGGCGAAGGAATTCGCGGCGTCGGGTGCCGACGTCGCCATCCTGGCGCGTGGGGTGGAGGCGCTGGAGCAAGCCAAGGCCATCGCGTCCGAGGGCGCCAGCGGGCGTGTCGCCACGTTCGTCTGCGACGTCTCGAAAGCCGATGAGATCGAGAAAACGTTTGCAGCGGTGGTCTCGACCTTTGGCAAGGTGGATATCCTGGTCAACAACGCGGGCATCTCCCGCGCGATGCCGTCGGAGAAGATCACCGACGAACTGTGGCAGGAGGACCTGGACCTGAAGCTGTTCGCGGCGATCCGCCTGAGCAGGTTGGTGTGGCCGGGGATGAAGGAGCGGAAGTGGGGGCGGATCATCAACGTGCTGAACACCGGAGCTAAAGCGCCACGGGCCAACGGCGCGCCCACGGCGGTGTCGCGCGCGGCGGGCATGGCGCTGATGAAAGTGCTTGCCGGCGAGGGTGCGCCGCATGGCATCCTGGTGAACGGGATGCTGGTCGGGCTGATCGATTCCGACCAGCATGTGCGCCGCCATGCGCGTGAGGGTTCCAACGTGTCGTACGAGGAGTTCCGCACGAAGATGGGGGCGAACGTGCCGATCGGGCGGGTCGGCAAGGCTGAGGAATTCGCCGCGATGGCGTGCTTCCTGTGTTCCGATCATGCCGGGTTTACCACCGGCACCGCGATCAACATGGATGGTGGGGCGTCGCCTGTGGTGTGATTTGATAGAACCCCTCTCCCGCTTCGCGAAAGAGGGGTCAGGTGAGGGTAGTGCGTGCGGCACGCGGCACCCTCACCCATCCTCTCCCACTTCGTGGGAGAGGGGTTTTTATAGACAGGGGGTGTGGCGATGGCGGCGAAAATCATTCCGGTGCCGACGTTCGACTGCGTGGTGTTCGGCGCCACCGGCGATCTGACACTGCGCAAGTTGCTGCCGGCGCTGTACCTACCGAGCGCTCGACGGGCAGATGCCGCCGAACTCGCGCATCATCGGCGCCGCGCGGTCCGACCTCGGCGGCGACGACGGCTTTCGCAAGCGCGCCGCGAAGGCGCTGAACGACCACGTCGCCCCGGCCGATCTCAAACCCGAAGCCCTCGAACGTTTCTGTTCCTGCCTGCATTATATCAGTATCGACGCAGCGAAGCCCGACGCCGACTGGAGCGCGATGCAGCAATTGCTCGATCCGGAGCGGGTGCGGGTGTTCTATCTCGCCACCTCGCCCGATCTGTACGGGCCGGTCTGCCGCAATCTCGGCAGCGCCGGGCTGGTAACGAAGAAATCGCGCGTGGTGCTGGAGAAGCCGATCGGCCACGACCTGGCCTCGGCGCGCAAGGTCAATGACAGTGTGGCGGAGGTGTTCACCGAGGTGCAGACCTTCCGTATCGATCATTACCTCGGCAAGGAAACCGTCCAGAACCTGCTTGCCCTACGCTTCGCCAATTCGATTTTCGAGCGGCTGTGGAACACCGACGTGATCGACCATGTGCAGATCACCGTCGCCGAGACGGTCGGCCTGGAAGGCCGCGGCGGCTATTTCGACAAGGCGGGCGTGCTGCGCGACATGGTGCAGAACCACATCTTGCAGTTGCTGTGCCTGATCGCCATGGAGCCGCCGGTGTCGTTGGAAGCCGACCGGGTGCGCGACGAGAAGTTGAAGGTGCTGCGTGCACTGCGTCCGTTCGAACCGCACGAGGCGGTCACGTCGACAGTGCGCGGCCAGTACATCCAGGGTGCGATCGACGGCAAGCCGGTGCCCGGCTACCTCGCGGATCTGGGGCACGACGAGCCCAGCAACACCGAAACGTTTGTCGCGTTGAAGGCGGAGGTGCGCACCTGGCGCTGGGCCAACGTGCCGTTCTACCTGCGCACCGGCAAGCGGCTGCCGAAGAAGGTTTCGGAAATCGTCGTGCAATTCCGCGCGTTGCCGTTTTCGATTTTCCCGGCGGACGCGGCGGAGTGGCAGCCCAACCGGCTGATCATCCGGTTGCAGCCGGAGGAAGGCATCCGGCTGGAGATGATGACGAAGGATCCGGGGCCGGGTGGGTTGCGGCTGTCGCCGACCGGGCTGGATATTCGTTTCGATGCTACATTCCACATTCGGTTTCCCGATGCATATGAGCGGCTGCTGATGGACACGGTCCGCGGCGATCCCACGCTGTTCATGCGGCGCGACGAGGTGGAGGCGGCGTGGACCTGGGTGGAACCGATTCTGGAAGCGTGGGCCAGCCGGCCGGATCATCCGCGGCCCTATTCGGCCGGGACCTGGGGGCCGACCGCGGCGATCGCTCTGATCGAGCGCGACGGGCGTACGTGGCACGAGGATCTGGGGTAAGGCAAAGGACGGACGCAGTCGCGCGAGAACGATGCAAAAGCGCGCGGGCGTCCCAACCGTCATGGCCGGCCCATGGCCCCGGGCGCTTGTCCCCGGGGCTTGTGCCGGCCATGACGTAAGGGCGGTTCGTTCCGACGCCGCGTGGTGCAACGTTGCGGCGTGACCTGCCTCGCAGCCATCGGACCAACAAGCCGCCGACGCAACCTAACCCAAACCGGGGAATTGCGACTGGTCCTGCAGATCATACTTGGCCTGAGCAACGATCACCATACCCGGCTTGAGCGCGACGATGCCGAGTTCGACTGCCTTGTTGTTTGATTCCGACAGGAAGAATTCCTCGTAATCCTTGTAGCCCTTGACCGCGGGAAACGACCCGCCCGAACCACATATCTTGCTTCTCAATACATACCAGTCCATGAAATTGAGGCTCAATCCATAGGCCTCAACCTCCATCCAGGTGTTGCCGCCAACCTTTTTGCCGCCCAGTTCATAAACCGACACGTGGACTTTTTTGTCTTTCTGGAATGTCACGTGCACGTCCAGGCCGCGTGTTGTCTGAAAATCAAGGAATTTAAGGTGTCCAAAAAACGCGGGATTATTGCCCGTCTCCCAGCTTGGCTTTGGCATCGTGCACCCCTCCAATTCGCCGGAACAGGAGTCCCAGCATTCTATTTATCAGTGCATACGTCATGGCGCCTGACAACCTTTTTCCCGGCATTGCTCTAACCGAAGAGAGAGCAATTCGCATCCGCTCCCACCCCCGTCGCGCCGATGCTCCACGCGCTTCGAGATCGCACGAATTGCCTGATCCGGTTTCGATGCGTGACGGCTCTTGGCAAAGCGCACGCGACATCATTGCAAATCTTTGGCTGGCTTCCTCGCTTCGATCGAAGCATCGCCGAACCACAGCAGGAATGCAGGACCGTTGCCGTCCCGCGTCGCGCCCTTTCGCAACGTCCCCGTTGCTCTTTGCCCCCGTCGCGCCCCGCATTATCATCCCGCCCGCAGCCGGCAGGAGCAGCCATGTCACAACTTCGCGATGCGGCGCTTCGCGCGCTGCCCGAGGACGCCGCCCACGCCACGCTGGCCGGGCGCGTCTGGCGGCCCGACGCCGGCGGTCCGTCTGTCGTGGCGCTGCGCGATGGCGCCGTGTTCGACATCTCGCGACATTCCCCGACCGTGTGCGGCCTGTGCGAATCTGCCGACCCGGCGACCACGGTGCGCGAAGCCACCGGCGATAAGCTTGGCAGCGTCGCGGACATCCTTGCCAACACGCCGCCCGAAACCCGCAATCCCAACCAGCCCTGGTTCCTCGCGCCGGTCGACCTGCAGGCGGTGAAGGCGGCCGGCGTCACCTTCGCCATCTCTATGCTCGAACGCGTCATCGAGGAGCGCGCGCGTGGCGACATGCACGCCGCCACCGCGATCCGCGCCGAGGTGAAGCGCCTGGTCGGCGACGATCTGGCGAAGCTGAAGCCAGGCTCGCCGGAAGCCGCGCAACTGAAGCAGGTGCTGATCGCGCAAGGCGCCTGGAGCCAGTATCTCGAGGTCGGCATCGGCCCTGACGCGGAAATCTTCACCAAGTGCCAGCCGATGGCCGCGGTTGGCACGGCGACCAACGCCGGCCTGCATCCGGTGTCATCGTGGAACAATCCGGAGCCGGAAGTGGTGCTGGCGGTATCCTCCACCGGCCGCATCGTCGGAGCCACGCTGGGCAACGACGTCAACCTGCGCGACGTCGAGGGCCGCTCGGCGCTGTTGCTCTCCAAGGCGAAGGACAACAACGCGTCCTGCGCCATCGGCCCGTTCCTGCGGCTGTTCGACGCGGGCTTCACGCTGGACGACATCAGGCGCACCACGGTCACGTTGCGGGTCGAAGGCGAGGACGGCTTCGTGCTGCAAGGGTCGTCGTCGATTGCGCTGATCAGCCGCGACCCGACGGACCTCGTGGCGCAGATGGTGAACCGGCACCACCACTATCCGGACGGCGCGGTGCTGTTCCTCGGCACCATGTTCGCTCCGGTGGAGGATCGCGACGCGCCGGGCCAGGGCTTCACCCACAAGAACGGCGACATCGTCACCATTGCGGCGCCGAAATTGGGCAGCCTGGTGAATCGCATGCGGGCAACCGATCAGTGCGAGCCATGGACGTTCGGGACCGGCGCGTTGATGCGCAACCTTGCGGCGCGAGGCCTGCTGCACTGACCGCAGTAATCCGCTTCCGCTGCATCGGCCGGCTCAGACCCTGCGGGGTATCGTCGAGACCGCTTTGACATGCGGCGATACCGCGAGCGGCGGCAAGCTCACATAAGCCTGCATCTGCGGATACATCGCGCTCATCATCAAATCGATGCCTCGATTTGCCAGTCTGAGCTTAATTTCCGGCATCAGGATCGGATAGGGACGCAGCGGCCGGCAACGGGCCAGCATGCCCGCCGCGCCCTTGGGCGAGATCGTGTAGCTTAACGTGCCGCATGCCCGGTAAAGCCGAAACAACTGCGGCGAGGCCGGCAAGCTCTCTGCGGCGGCGAGGTCTGCGCTGGTCACCGGCTGTTTGCCATGCATCAGAAAGGCCGGCCGGCCCGGCAGAATCTGAAACACCAGCCAGCTATCGAAGTTCCACCCCCACAGGACAATGTCCCAGCCATCCGGTAGCGCGGCAAGCCGGCGGTTCCCGGTTTCGACGAAGTCGTGCGCCAGGATGGCGTCGTCCTCGCAAACCGTAACCGTGCGCGTTCCGCCTGCGATGTCCTGCCAAAGTGCAAAGTGCGACAGGGCACAGCCCAGCGCGCCATCGGAGTAGTCGAGGTCGGCTGAAATGACGGCGCGGCGCTGCAACTCGGCCCGGTCGACATTCGCCCCGGCGATCGCCGAGAAGCGGCGTACCGGCCCGAGATGGGCGTTGTCGCGACGGAATGTTGCCAGCCGGTCGGTAGAGCGATCGAGGTTGATGACAACGATCGTTGCCGGGTCAATATATGCGTGCATCGTCCTGCCCAGGCTTCGGTCACGCTCGTATCGCGGCGGCCTCGCGCTTCGATCGGCACATCGCTCTACGATCGAACTGGTCAAATCGCAAGTTATCAAGAAATCGTTTCGGCCGGACAGGAAAGCCGGTTCAGACCGCCGGAAATCGGCCGGCCGCATGGCGAACACCGGCCTGTGTCACACAATGCTGCATTGTCGGACATTGCCATGCACGCCTAAAAGCAGCGCATGGATGCCCCCGCCTCCCCGAGCGACCCGATTTTCCCGAGCTTGCCGGTTGCCGATTGCGACCGCACCGCCTTCGAAGCGCTGGCCGCGCGCATCGGGCGCATGCATGTGCGCCAGCGCCTGGGGCTGGAACATGACCTCGAGGCGCATGTGTTTCGCAGCGGCACGCATTTCTTTCATGTCGAGAACTGGTATTCGATGCACGCGCTGGTGCGCTACGGCCTGCGGTCGGTCGGGTTGTTGGGGCGTGCCCGGCGGAACGCAAGGCGGATCGTGCTGCGCCGCAACGTCGTCGTGTTGTCGCGGCTGCCGGCAGAATTCGATGGTTTCACAATTCTGCAACTGTCCGATCTGCACATCGATGCGGCGCCGGACTACGCCGATGTGCTGATCGCAGCGATATCAGGGCTGGAATACGATCTCTGCGTACTGACCGGCGATTACCGCGCGCGTACGTTCGGGCGGTTCGACCCGGCGCTCGCCGGTCTCGCCGCGGTGCGGCCGCACCTGACGGGCACGCCGTATGCCGTCCTGGGCAATCACGACACGCTGCGCATGGTGCCGGGCATGGAGACGATGGGCTACCGCGTGTTGCTGAATGAATGGACAGCGATCCGGCGCGACGGGGCGGCCATCTTTCTCGCTGGCATCGACGATGCGCACTTCTACCGGTTGGAGAATTTCCATCGGGCGGCGGATGAGATTCCGGCGCATGCGGTGTCGGTGCTACTGTCGCACACGCCGGAGGCGTATCGCCACGCGGCGCATGCGGGGTTCGATCTGATGCTGAGCGGGCATACGCATGGCGGGCAGATCTGTCTGCCTAACGGGCGTGCGGTGCTGACCGATGCGCGCAGTCCTCGACGGTTTGCGCGGGGGGCGTGGCGATACAACGCGATGGCGGGATACACCGCAACCGGCAGCGGCACGTCGCTGGTGGATGTGCGGCTCGAATTGTCCGCCGGAGGTGACGCTGCACACGCTGAAGCCGCGGGTGGCTGTCGGGAGTGGGTGAGGAGAAGAAGGGACTAAGCCGCAGTGTGCCGACCCGATCACCCTCACCCTCGATGCTTCGCATCCGACCTCTCCCGCTCCCGCGGGAGAGGTTTACTTTGTACGGGCGGCGGTTAGACAATCGCGCCGGACAAGGGAGGCAACGACATGCGCATCGCCATCATCGGCCAGCAGGACTTCGGCAAGGCCACCCTGGAAGCATTCCTCAACCGCGGCGACGACGTCGCGGCAGTGTTCTGTGCGCCGGAGAAGGGGCGGCCTGACCCGCTGCGCCTGGCCGCGGAGCAGCGCGGCGTTACCGTGCACCAGTTCCCCAAGCTGACCGATCCGGCCGCGCAGGAGGCGATGCGGGCGGCGCGCGCCGATGTCGGCGTGATGGCCTATGTCACGCAGTTCGCGCCGCAGGACTTCGTCAACATTCCGAAATTCGGCACCATCCAGTTCCATCCCAGCCTGCTGCCGCTGCATCGTGGCGCGTCTTCCATGAGCTGGGCGATCATCTGCGGGCGCACCGAGACCGGCTTCTCCATCTTCCGGCCGACCGACGGGCTGGACGAAGGGCCGGTGATCCTGATGCGCTCGGTGAAGATCGAGCCGGAGGACACGCTCGGGTCGCTGTATTTCGGCAAGGTCTTCCCGATGGGCGTGGCGGCGCTGGTCGAGGTGGCGGAGATGGTCGTCGCGGGGAAGGCTCCGGCGCTGGCCCAGTACGAACCGGACGCCGGGTACGAGGGCATCATCCGGGACGCCGAGACCCGCATCAACTGGGCCTCGCATGTCGATCTGACCTTCAACCTGATCCGCGCGGTCAATCCCGCGCCGGGTGCGTGGACCACGCTGGATGGCAAGAAGCTGTTCCTGTTCGAATGCCGCAAGCGCATCGCTCGCACCTTCTCTGAAGTGAAGGGCAAGAAGCTTGGCGAGGTGGTGGCGGTGGGCGCGTCGGGCGCGCTGATCCATGGCCAGGGCGGCTTCATCGAGGTGCAGCGGGTGCGCTGGGACGGCGGCAAGAAGGTAGCGGCGGCAGAGGCTGATCTCGCAGTCGGTTCGATCCTGGGAGGATAAACGGCGCGTTGCCGATTGGCGCCGCGGATTGTAGCGTCCGCCGCACATCAGGAGCGCGAACACCCTGTCCATTACCGCCCGCACGTTGCTCGTCGCCGTGGCGCTGGTCGCCGCATGCCATGCCGCCGCCCTGGCGCGCGACCTGACGGTCGTGGTGCGGGGGGAGGCTACGCCTTCGCCCCTGCGCCAGACGGTCATGGCGCCGTTCAGTGCAGCGACCGGCATTCCCGTGCAACTGGAAAGCTGGGATGGCGGCCTGGACACGCTACGCAGCCAGTTGAAGGCCGCCGACAACGCCTGGGACGTGGTGGCGGTGAACGCCGACGAGCTGTCTACCGGCTGCGGCGAGGGGCTGTTCGAGAAGCTCGACTGGTCGGCGATCGGCGGCAAGGACCATTACCTGCCGCAGGGTGTCAGCGATTGCGGCGTTGGCGCCGCGCTGACCACGCTGGTGCTGGCATGGGATCGCGACAAGTTCCCGGTTGCTCCCGGCTGGTCGGATTTCTGGGACGTGGCGAAATATCCGGGCAAGCGCGGGCTGTTCAAGGGCGTGCGCGGCAATCTGGAGTTCGCACTGATCGCCGACGGCGTGTCTCCCCCCGACGTTTACAAGGTGCTGGCGAGCAGTGAGGGGGTGGACCGCGCGTTTCGGAAGCTGGATCAGCTCAAGCCATATATCGTCTGGTGGTCGAACGGGGCGGAGGCGGCGCACATCCTGAGTTCGGGCGATGTGCTGATGACGACGGCGCAGTCGGGGCGGATCGTCATGGCGGACCGGACCGAGCATCGCAATTTCGGCATCCAGTGGAACGCCGGGCTTTACCAAGTGGAGAGCTGGGCGATTGCGAAGGGCAGCCCGGATCTGCGCCAGGCGGAGCAATTGCTGTATTTCGCGGGGATGCCGGCGGTTGAGGCTCGGCTGTTCGAGGCGACTGGCATCGGTGGCCTGGCGAAGGGTACGAATGACGAGATAGCGCCGGAGATGCAATCGCTGTCTCCGACCGCGCCGGCCAATCTGGGCGCGGCGGTGCGCTTCGATACCGGGTTCTGGCATGACAATCAGGCAAAGTTGCAGCAGCGGTTCGACACGTGGCTGGAGGCCCATTGAGCGGCGCGGCCGATGGCGAGGGACAAGAAACGATCGTAATGATGGTTTTTGTTTCTTGCCCGCAGCAGTGCCCATGCCGGACAAGGTCCCGCTTGCGCCGGGGTGACGCTCCGGCGCGGTGTTTCCCGTCACCGTCACCCGGCTGCCATTGGTAATTTTATTGCTTCGTTGACCTGTGACCGTCATGATACACTGATCGACCGGGGAACCTGGAAACCACGCCAGAACGCTACGACGCGCATTGCAGCGCGTCGGCAGTCCTCTTCCGTTGCCATGATCCCGACCTTGCTGACACGTTGAGCATCGGCAACCAAGCGGCCCGCTGTCATTCAGCCGCAAGTCCTGGGAGGAGCTGACGGCATGTCACAGAGCAATGCCATGGCCCTGGCGGGCGCGCACGGCGATGAGCGCCCGGCGCCGCCGATTTGCAAGCTGCGCCTGGACCGCGAATACCACTGGAGCAGAATGTTCCTGGTGGGCGGGGCCTTGTCGCGCTGACCATTATGGGCGTGGGTCCGGAGTATTTCTGGCCCTCGGATGCGGCGCCCTGGGAACCCCATTGGCGGCACAATGCGCTACGTGCGGCGTTCGTGGCCGCGGCGTCGATCGCGCCGCTGTTTCTGTTCTACTTGCATGCGCTGATCCGGCGCGAGAGCGCTTTCAATGCGTTTGCCTCGGCGCTCGATCGGCTTGGCTTGCTTGGCCGACGAGGACGGATGGAGGCTCGACGCACGTAGAGTCGGAAGCGCTGCGAAAAGTCCGGCTGCGGGGCTACGCCGATCGGTTCGCGGCCGCGTATGGCTCGTCGCCAACGGTGGTTTCCGACCTGCTGCTACAGGTTATCGACGATAAGCGGCCCAGCGGTGCCGCCCCGACGGCGTTGCGCGACAGCGGGTTTCAGCGGCGATCGCTGCTGGCGCCGGCCGGGGTTACGCCGCTGTCCTTCCTTGGATGGATGATCGCGCTGCCGCCGCTACCGCATCAAGGCACCCCGGACGACATCATCCATATCCTGTCGCCGGCGATGAGTTCCGACCGTTGCGGCGTTTCTGGGCGCGTATCTATTCTCGGTCGAGATGCTGCGGCGAGCTTGCGAAAAAGGTTGCCGCGGTAGGTCCAACAATCTTCGCACTGCTTCGCCGCCATGTTTGTGGTGCGCAGCAAGGGTGCCGCCACTTGCGGGGATTCCGCCGGAACACCTCGCTCGTGGATGAAACGCATCTTCCGCGGCAAGATGACTCGTCCCGCTCGCGCAACCAGACGACGCGGGAGCAATCCTACGTTACTTTTCCGAGATCCACGTGCGGGCCAGGGCGATGTCCTTAATGTCAAAATAGCGGATCTTGGCGGTCGGAAACGGCCGGCAGAACGCGGCCATGCCCTTTTCCCATTTCGATTCACCGACGATCGCCAGCCGCTCGATGTCGCTGAAGTGCTTTAGATCGAATTTGACGTCCTGCCACAACGCCCCCGCTTCCCAGCCGATGAAAGTCGTGCATTTCGAACAGCACGCGGACTTTGTTGAATTGCTCAATGATCCCTTGGTCAGCGGAACAAAACGTTCGTAATCTTCCTTCGTCAGTTTGCCCGACGCCCGGACCTCCAGGATCTTGCCGCCTTCCAGCTCTTTGATCTCGATCGCCATGTCAACCTCCAATCGTTGCGGGATGAATCACCAAGGTTCCCAAAAATGCTTGAGATAATATTACAAAACTCTCCGGCGGCATTATAACGCTCATCGAGCGTTTGGGACGGACGATAGTCCCCAATGCCAGAATTCCACGCTGCGCTACCCCCCTTTGTTGCGCCGCCCGATTGTCGCTGCAAGACCAGCCGGCTACGGGTCTCATCTGCGGCGCCACCGGTTAGAATACGATCCGAACCCTCGCCGTCGGTATGGATTTGTAGTCACGCAAAAAAAGCTCGAGGATTGCGTATGTATGTGCCGCCATTCGTGCATCTGCATTGCCATAGCCATTACAGCCTGCTGGACGGAGCCAACCGGATTCATCGCCTGGTCGACCGGACCAAGAAGCAGGGCATGAACGCCCTGGCCTTGACCGATCACGGCAATCTCTACGGCGCCCTCGAGTTCTACCACAATGCCTGCGACGCCGGTATCAACCCGATCGTCGGCTACGAAGCCTACGTCGCCCCGGGCAGCCGGTGCCAAAAGACGCCGGCGCCATGCGGAGGCCGGCTTCCATCTCACGCTGCTGGCCCAGAACAACACCGGCTTTCAAAACCTGGTCAACATGGCCTCGGTCGCGTTCCTGGAAGGTTTTTATTTCATTCCCCGCATCGACAAGGAACTGCTCGAAGCACACAGCCAGTAATATTTGCCTTTCTGCGGTGCGTCCGGCGAATTCAGCCAGACGATCCTCAAGCAACATGGCTATCTGCCCAACATGCAGAGGCGACCGACGTCGCCGAGTGGTTCGCAGCGCCTTCGGCGACAAGATATCTTCATCGAGATTCAAAACAACGGGCTCGAAATCCAACGAAGCGCGCCGAAGCGCCATCGACGTGGCCAGCTGCCTGGGCATTCCGCTCGTCGCCATCGCGACGCCCACTCCGTCAACCGCGAGGATGCCGAGCCAAGACGTGCTGCTCTGCATCAATACCGGCAAATTCCGCCTCGACGACCAGCGGATGCGTATGGAAGGGGACCGGTTCGTACCGCCGGCCGCCGAAATGTACGCCGCTGTTCCCGGACATGAGACGCCTTGCGCCGACGCCAGGCGATTGCCGACCGCGTGGTCATCCAACTCGATTTGGAGCAACGGCATTTCCCCGCCTATACACTTCGCCCGCCGGAGAGCACGCCCCCCGACTTTCTGCACGAATTGTGCGTCAAAGGGCCTGCGACGAACGCTATGCCGATGAGCCCAAGCACTGGGTTGACGGCGAAGCTTGCTCCGGTTGTCGTCGAACGCCTCGACTACGAGTTGCGGCATCAACAAGCTGGGCTTTTCCAACTACTTCCTGATCGTCTGGGACTTCGTCCGCTACTCGCGCGAGCGGGGCATTCCGGCCACGGCCCGCGGCAGCGGCGTCGGTTCGCTGGTCTGCCTACCTGCTGATCTGAGCCACGCTACCCGCTCATACGACCTGCTCTTCGAGCGCTTTTTGGACCGAAAGCCGCAAGGAAGCGCCGGATATCGACATCGACTTTTGCAAGGATCGCCGCGGGGACGTCATCCAATACGTCAAGGACAAGTACGGCGAAGCCAACGTGGCCCAGATCGGCACGTTCGGCACGCTGGCCGCCCGCGCAGCCATCCGCGACGTGGGCCGCGCGTTGGGCATGCCGATTCCCCGCGTCGACTCGATCGTCGCCATGGTCCCCGAGGAATTGCACATCACGCTGCACCAAAGCGCTCGGAAGAGCCCCGATCTGAAGCGGGCCATGACGACCGATCCCGAGGTCCGCGAGCTGTTGGACCTGGCCATGAAGATCGAAGGCACTCGCCCGCAACGTCGGCACCCACGCCGCGGCGGTGGTCATCGCCGATCAGCCGCTGGACGAATACGTGCCGCTTGGGCCGCGTGCACGGGCAAGGACGAAATCATCACGCAATGGGCCATGGGCGACGTCGAGGCTGCCGGCCTGCTGAAGATGGATTTCCTGGGCCTGCGCAACTTGACGATCCTGGCCAAGGCCGTCGACCTGATCGAGCAGACCACGCGGCGACGAGTCGATCCCGGACAAATTCCCGCTCGACGACAAGCAAACGTTCGCGCTGCTTGTGCCGCGGCGAAACCAAGGGCATCTTCCAGTTCGAAAGCGGCGGCATCCGCGATCTGCTGCAGAAGATGAAGCCGGACCACTTTCGCGACATTATCGCCACCAATGCCCTCTATCGTCCCGGGCCTCTCGAAGGAGGCATGGTCGACGACTACGTCCAAGTGAAGCACGGCCGCAAGCCGGCCGACTATCCGCACCCGGTCATGCGAAGACGTGCTCGAAGAAACCCACGGCGTGATGGTGTACCAGGAACAGGTGATGCGCATCCTCAATCGCCTAGGAGGCATCGAGCTGCCGAACGCCTATAGCTGCATCAAGGCCATCAGCAAGAAGAAACTGCCGTTGATCGCCAAGTATCGCGAGGAATTCATCGCCGGCGCGGTCGCCAAGGGCTTGGAAAAGGCAAGGCCATCGGACCTGTTCGGCATGATCGAAAATTCGCCGGCTACGGCTTCAACAAGAGCCATTCGACCGCCTACGCCCTGATCGCTTACATGACGGCCTATCTGAAGGCCCATTACCCCGTCGAGTTCATGGCCGCGCTGCTTTCCGGCGACATGGCACGGCCGCAACTTCAAGAAGAAGGACTCGCTGTCGAGCACTTGGAAGACTGCCGTCGGATGGAAATCGAGGTCGTTCCGCCGACGTCAATCGTTCGGCAAGCCGACTTCATCGTGGCCGATGGCAAGATCTGTGTCGGCCTGTGCGCGATCAAGGGCTGCGGCGCGGGGGCCGTCGCCGCAATCGTCGCGGCCCGCAGAGTCGGGGCCCCTTCCGCAGCATTTTCGATTTCTGCGAACGGGTGGATCCCTCGCAAGTTGAATCGCGCGACGATCGAAACGCTGATCAAGGCCGGGGCGCATTCGACGCGCTCGGGGGCTAAGTGCGCAGAATATGGCCGTCATCGAGCGAGCCTTGCAATCCGGCGCCGCGTTGCACGCCGATCGCCGCAGCGGCCAGAAAGGCTTGTTCGACATGCTGGACGACGCCACGGACCACGACCGCGGCAGCAGCGGCCAGCCTGCCCGACGTGCGCCGAATGGGACGATCGCCACCGGCTCGCGGCCGAGAAGGAAGTGCTAGGGTTTTATCTCACCAGCCACCCCCTGGCCGAGCACGAAAAGACGCTGGCCACGTTTTGCTCGCACACCACCGCCAACGTCTCCGATCTGCCACACCGCACGGAAGTCGTCCTGGGCGGCATGCTCTCGGCCATCAAGTTTTCGCAGACCAAGAATCCGCGGCCCGGCACCACGAACACGAAATACGCCATGTTCGATCTGGAAGATTCTGCAAGGCGCCGTGCGTTGCATTCTCTGGCCCGAGGAGTTTGCCAATCACGGACATCTCGTCCAGGCCGACGCCGCGCTGGTCATTCGCGGTGCCGTCGATCGGCGTCCCGGCAGCGAAGAGTCCAACGTGATCGTCAACGAACTCATTCCATTCTCCGAATTAAACGCCCGCTTCACCAAGGGAATCCGCGTCCGCGTGACCGAGCGGCAACATGCCGAGCGCGGCTTGGAGCAATTGCACGAAATCCTGCGAGGGTATCCCGGAAATTGTGAGCTACACCTGGTCCTTTGCCTGGACGACGGCAGCCGAGCCTATATGAAAAGCGAACGGATACGGGTCGACTTGAATGCCGAGATGCGAGAAAGGGTCGACGCCCTGCTGGGCCCCGGCAACGTGCAACTTATCGCCGCCCCGCCCCGCCCAAACGGCGGCGCCCAGGCCAGGATCAGGCCGTGCCCTGGCACGGCGCTAGCCCCCACCGCTGGCGCCCAGTTTCAGGGCCAAAACAGGGTCATTTTACTCACCGCCGCGATCCCTGGCTGTGGTCGTATCGGCCCGTTTGGGATCACCAGATGCCGCAGCCGCGGGGCCGTCCATTGGTTGCTTTACCTATCTTGCCCAACTAAGATCAATGGAGTGCGTCGCACGGATGCGGCCGCAATTCCTCGAGCCCAATTAAGCGCTTCCACCCCTCTGTTTCTGCAAAGATTCGCGGGGTGGAAGCGTCTCCGGAACACGTCCTCTCGCTTCGGGAGATTCAGGCCATGCGTCGCCGTCCATTCGACCTGAGTTGTTTGTTAGTGCT
>CAVXNH010000104.1:0-82315 GCA_963762885.1 uncultured Alphaproteobacteria bacterium | reverse complement strand
TCCAACAGCTTCTTCATCCTGCGCGCCCTGCACGGTCTGGGGTTCGGCGGGGAATGGGCGGCCGGCGCGGTGCTGATGGGCGAGGTGATCCGCGACAAATACCGGGGCCGCGGCGTCGGCCTTGTGCAGACCGGCTGGGCCGTCGGCTGGGGCGCCTCAGCGCTGGTCTACACCGCGCTCTATGCCGTCCTGCCCGAAGTCGATCGCCTGGCGCGTGCTGTTCGCAGTCGGCCTGCTGCCCGCCGCATTCGTCGTCTGGATCCGCCGCAACATCGAGGAACCCGAGCTCTTCCACGCCGCCCGCCGCGACCGCCCCGCCATCGGCCTGTCGCATTTGCTCTCCGCATTCCGCGCGCCCTATCTGTGGACCACGGTGAACGTGTCGCTGATGGTGGCTGGTGCCCAAGGGGGCGGCTATGCGCTGGGCATCTGGATGCCGACCTATCTGCGTACCGTCCGTGGCCTGTCCGCGTCCAGCACCGGCGGCTTCCTGCTCATCCAGATCTTCGGCGCCCTGCTGGGCTTTCTGCTCGGATCATATCTCAGCGATGCGATCGGCCGCCGCCTGACGTTCATGCTGTCGGCGCTCGGCTCGGTGCTGATGGTGCTGGTCTACATGTTCGTGCCGATGGGCGACACCGCGCTATTCTTCGTCGGGGTGCCATTGAACGCCATGCTGCTGATGAAATTCCCGCCGATGGGTCCGTTCATGACGGAACTCTATCCCACCGAGGTTCGAGGCAACGCACAAGGCTTCTGCTACAATGCCGGCCGCGCGATCGGCGCGTTGTTCCCAACGCTGGTGGGTGTGTTGAGCGAGACAATGCCGCTCGGACCGGCCATCGCGGTGTTCAGCGTCATCGCATTCGGCCTGATGATCGTCACGCTGCTGATGCTGCCGGAGACAAAGGGGCGCCGACTCGACAACCTGGAAGCGGCAACCGATGAGTCGGCCTCTGTCATCCGCCCGCTTCGCCCATGAGGGATAGCGCCGTGTTGCCGGCCCGGGTGGCCCCCGCATTGCCAAAGCGCTAGGATAACGTGCCCCGATGGAGCCAATCGGCACAGGAGGTGGCCATGTCCGGCGTGATCCTCGCATACCTCCACCAGCCTTCATCGGCACCAGTCTTGCTCCGCGCGGCGGCGCATCTTGCGGATCTGGTTGGCGGCGCGGAAGTCCATGCGCTGATTGTCCGCACGCCACCTGAAGCGACCATCCTGCCCAGCGAGGAAGTGCTGCCGGCGCCACGAGCGGAAGCCATCCGAGCGGAAGAAGCCGCGCGGGCGACTGCGCTGACCGTTGCCTTCGATGATTGGCGCTCTCGGGCGAAGCACCCTGCGCACCTGACCGATGTGGTGTCGATCGCCGGCGAGGTTATTGCTCAGCGCGGCGCTGCCGCAGATTTCGTGGCGATCGGCCGGCCCGAGCGTCACCGGCACGGCATCGACCTGCCGGCCATCCACGCCGCCCTGGCCTTGACCGATCGCCCGATCCTGGTGGTGCCGCCCGGCACGAATGTCCCATTCGGCCGGAGCGTTGCGATCGCGTGGCGCGACGACGGACGCGCGGTGAAGGCCGTGCTGCCGGCGCTGCGCCTGCTATCCGATGCCGCTCAGGTGGACATACTGCAAGGCGTGCGCGACGGGACAAAGCACTTGCCGGTGCCGGCGGTCTTTCAGGAGCATTGCATTGCGGCGCGGATGCACCTGCTGCCGATCGGCGAGGGCGCGTTCGGGCAGGCGCTGCTGGACAAGGCGCACGCACTGGGCGCCGATCTGCTTGTGATGGGGGCGTACCTACCATAGTCCCCTGCGCGAAATGATGTTCGGCGGGGTGACGCGGTTCATGCTCGACCACGCGGACCTGCCGGTGCTGATGCGGCACTAAGACGACGCGCAACAATGAACGGGTCGATTGGTGACGAGCTGATCCGTTCCCCGTCATGGCCGGCCTTGTGCCGGCCATCCACGCCTTGCAATGCAGGTGCGAGCAAAGGCGTGGATGGCCGGCACAAGCCCCGGGACAAGCGCCCGGGGCCATGGGCCGGCCATGACGGGGACGCGCGGTCCGTGCGGCAACTGATGCGTCTATTGTTGCGCGTCGACTAAACCTCTTCCGCGCTACGCGCGGGAGAGGTTTCCTTTAAGCCACTTGCGACACGAGTTCCAAATTCCGCCCCCGTGTTTCCTGTGCCAGCCACAGCGACATCAGCGCCGCGCCGATTTGCACCGCCGCCAGCAGGAACCACACCGACATAACGCTGCCGAGGCTCAGCAGCACACCGATCACGATCGGCGAAACCATCCCGCCCATGCGCCCGACCCCCATGGCCGCGGCCGTGCCGATACCGCGGATGCGCAGCGGAAACACCTCGGGCGTGTAAACTGTCATCCCGAGCGAACCGATATCGTTAAAGAACGCAAACGTTATGGCAACGAGCAGTAAAGTCGTCTCCGTCGTTGCAAGGGTGAACAGCAAGGCAGAGCACCCGGCAACCAGGAACCCGGTGACGATCAGTGGCTTGCGTCCGATTCGGTCCACCAGCGAGAACGCCACGACACGTCCCGCCACCGACGTGCCGGCGACGATGAAGGTATAGACCAGCGTACGCGTGAGCTGGATGTGGTAGATGCTGGCATAGATCGTGGGCAGCCAGACACTGAAGGCATAGCCTCCGGAGTTCGACAGGAACCACATAGACCATGTCTGTATTACACGCCGCGCATAGGGCGGGCTGAACAGATCGGCAAAGCGTGCGTCCCGCGTGGCCGGCGCGATCGGTGCAGCGGCGACATCGCGCTCGGCCTGCCGCAGTTGGGTTTCGGTGACACCGACATAGTGCAGCGACTGGCGCGCCTCTTCGAAGCGGCCATGCGCCGCGAGCCAGCGCGGCGATTCCGGAACACGGCGGCGGATGATGTAGGCCAGCAATGCCGGTAGCATGCCGATCACGAACAGCCAGCGCCAACCGATGGTAGGCACCACAACCAGGCCGGCTCCGGCGGCGGCGAAAATGCCGATTGGCCAGCACAACGGAAGCGACGCGGAAACCCGGCCCCTGATACGAGCCGGTGCAAACTCGGCAACCAGCGCAGAATCAATCGGGACCATGCCGCCAAGGCCGAGGCCGGTCAGAAAGCGCGCGCCCAGCAGAAAGCCAAGCGAGGCGGATAAGCCGGCGACGCCGGTGAATAGCGAGAACGTCAGCACCGTCGCGGCGAACACCAGCTTGCGACCCCAGCGATCCGCCACCCAGCCCCAGCACCAGGAGCCAAGCGCCATGCCCGCCAGTGCGGAAGACCCGATCAGGCCGAGCTGTTTGGGGCCCAGCATGAACTCATGCGCGATGCTGGGCATCGCGTAGGAAACCACGACGATGTCGAACGAATCGAAAAAGAAGCCGGCTGCGGCAACGAAGATGATGAACAGCAGAGGCTTGGTAAGCGGCGTAAGGTCGATCGCCCGGCCGATGATTTCGGGACTGAGTACCGGTTGTCTTGGCCACCGCGTTTCCTTCCTGGCGTTTCGTTGCGGCCGTATAGCAGTAGGTGGCCGTTGGTGGCGCCAGCGTGACGCGGCGGTTGGGCAGGTCAAGCCTCTCCGGTTTCCTCCTGCCCAACCACCCAGCCGACCCTGCTCACTGCGCCGACTTGCCACCATCGACGGACAGGATCTGTCCGGTCAGGAACGAGACTTGTTTGCCGACATGACGCAATCCGCCCCCTCCCCTATTCTCCCCCCATGTCGAAACACCATCCGGCCCTGCTCGAGACGGTATCGGTCACGGTGCCGGAAGCGGCGGCCGAGGCTTATGAGGCGGCGCTCGCCAGCGCCTGCGTCAGCGTTGGATTCTTTCGCGACCAAACCACAGGCGACTGGCGGATCGAGGGTGTGAGAGAGATCGCCACCGGCGACGGCATGCTGACCGCGGCATTGGCCCTGGCTGAGAATCTGACCGGGATCGCCGCCACACTCGAACGCCAGCGGACGCCGGCCGAGGGCTGGCTCGCACGCACCCAGGCCAGCTTCCCGGAACAGCATATCGGCCGGCGGTTCGTGGTGCGGGGTACGCATCTGACCGGGCCGGCAACGCCGGGGCGGATCACGCTGACCTTGGATGCCGGGCTAGCCTTCGGATCCGGCGAGCATGGCTCGACCCGAGGCTGCCTGCGGGCACTGGAATACGTCGCGCACCGGCGACCGCGGCGCATCCTGGACATGGGCACCGGATCGGGAATTTTGGCGATGGGGGCGGCGCGCCTGCTGCGGCGCCGTGTGCTGGCGACCGACATCGAGCCATGGTCGGTACGTGTCACGGAGCAAAATGTGCGGTTGAACCGGCTATCGCACCTGGTCCGCGCGCAGTTGGCGGATGGCTGGCGCAACGTGCGGGTCCGTCGCGGCGGCCCCTACGATCTGGTGTTTGCCAACATCCTTGCCCGCCCGCTCTGTACGATGGCGCGCGATCTGGCGGCAAATCTGACGCCCGGCGGGACGGCGATCCTCTCCGGATTGCTGACGAGCCAGGCGCGATGGGTATTGGCGGCGCACCACCGACGGGGCCTGCGGCTGGAACGCAGGCTTACCGAGGGCGTCTGGACCACGCTGGTGCTCCGCCGATGACGGCGGGACACCGGCGTGCCCTTAAGTGAAAGCGCCCGGTCTTAGGCCAGCGCCCGGTCCCGCAGATCCCGATTATAGGCGTCGTCGAACACGCGGGGCACGTCGGCGCGGTTCAGGCCGATATCCGCCAGTTCGCGATCGCTCATCATCTCAAGCTCGTTGAGTGCGACCTGCCGCTCACGCCAGGCGCGAAACGCAGCAAACAAGCCGCGGAAGCCACTTGGCTTGCTCGGCACGGCAGGGGCGCGGAAATTAGCCTCCTCCAGGCTAGCGTCGATATAGGTGAGGTTTGGTAGCTCGAAGGCAAATTGGCTCTTGGAAGTCAGGGCGCTCATGGTCTCAATCCAACTGGTATCAGTCCGGGTCCAGCGCGACCGTCCTCGTGGCGGGACGCTCCCGGGTTCTTTGTGCAGAGCAACATGGGCTGTCCGCGCCGGTGGTTAAATTGCCGTTTCGCTCCGCCAGCCATGCGCCAGGTGCATGGTCAGTTAACAAGGTATGAAATCTGTGGCGGGTCAGCCACGGTGAGGAAAAATCAATGTCAAATACGGGTTTATCCGAATTGCGCGCCGAAATGGCCCGTCAGAAGCTGGACGGCTTCATCGTCCCCCGCGCCGACGAGCATCTGGGCGAATACGTCCCGGCCTCGGCAGAGCGTCTGGCCTGGCTGACCGGCTTCACCGGCAGCGCCGGGCTCGCCGTGGTGCTGTCCGATCGCGCGGCGGTGTTCACCGACGGGCGCTACGTCTTGCAGCTCGCGGCGCAGACCGATCCCGCACTGTGGGAGCGCCAGCATGTCACCGAAAACCCTCCGGCGGCCTGGGTGGCTGCCAATACCAAGCCGGACGCCCGAATCGGCTACGACCCGATGCTGTTCTCTGAGGAAGGGCTGGCGCGCTACACCGAGGCCGGGCTGACCATGGTCCCCGTCGCCCGCAACCTAGTGGACGCGGTGTGGACCGATCGCCCGCCGCCGCCCCTCGCCCCTGCCGTGCCGCATCCGCTGGAATATGCCGGGCGTTCGGCGGACGAGAAGCGGTCGGAGATCGCCAAGGCGCTGACCGAGGCGAAGCAGGATACCGCGGTGCTGACCGATCCTGCGTCGATCGCCTGGCTGCTGAACATCCGCGGCGGGGATGTACCGTTCACGCCGTTCGCCCTGGGATTCGCGCTGGCGCATGCCGACGGCGGGACCGAGCTGTTCATGGACCCGGCCAAGCTGCCCGAACCGACGCGCGCCTGGCTGGGCAACACGGTGTCGGTGGCGGGGCGCGAGGCGCTGGCTCCGGCCCTGGCTCGGCTGGCCGGCAAGCGGGTGCGGGTCGATCCGTCCGGCTCTTCGGTCTGGTTCGCTCAGACGCTGCGGGAGGCAGGGGCGACGGTGGTGGCCGGACCGGACCCGTGCCTGCTGCCGAAGGCATGCAAGAACCCCGTGGAACAGCAGGGCACGCGCAACGCCCATGCGCGGGACGCGGTGGCGGTTTGCCGGTTCCTGCATTGGATCGAGACGACGGTGCCGGGCGGCGGGGTGACGGAAATGTCCGCCGCGACGAAGCTGCTGGCTCTGCGGGGGGAGGTGTCCGGGTTCCGCGAGGAAAGCTTCCCGGCGATCTCCGGCGCGGGCGAGGATGGCGCGATCATCCACTACCGCGTCACCGATGCAAGCAATCGGCCGATCCGGGCGAACGAGGTGTATCTCGATCGATTCCGGCGCGCATACCCGGACGGCACGACCGACATTACCCGCACGGTGTGGACCGGGCCGGGCGCGCCTCCGGCCGAGTTGCGCGAACGGGTCACGCGGGTGCTGAAGGGGCATATCGCCATCGCGACCGCGGTATTTCCCCAAGGCGTCGGCGGGGCGCACCTGGATGCCTTCGCTCGGCGCGCGCTGTGGGCCGCCGGGCTGGACTACGACCACGGCACCGGCCACGGCGTCGGCAGCTACTTGTCGGTGCATGAGGGGCCAGTCAGTCTGTCGCGGCTGGCTCGGCCGGTGGCGATCGCGGCGGGGATGATCCTGTCAAACGAGCCGGGTTTCTACCTGCCTGACCACTACGGGATCCGGCTGGAGAACCTGCTGCTGGTGCGGCCGGCGGAACTGCCGGGCGCGGCGAAGCCGTTCCTGCGGTTCGAAACGCTGACCCTGGCGCCGTTCGACACGCGGCTGCTGGCGCCCGAGATGCTGGAGGGGTGGAGCGAGAGTGGCTGGACGCTTACCACGCCCGAGTGCTGGCTGATGTCGGGCCGGGGCTGGATGCGACGGTCCGGGAATGGCTGGCGGCAGCGTGTGCGCCGATTGGATCGGGTGGTGGGAGCCGGCAGGCTGACCGCCGGGTGCCCGCACATCGGCAAAACCGGTGTGTTTTTGTTCGCTGCGATTGTCGCCAGTTCAATCGCATTTATATCTGGTAGCAGTAAATAGACTATCTACGTTGCCTGGCTGGGATCTGCGCTATTATGGGTAGCAAGATACAGCTTCTTCGACGCTTCAAGTGGAATGGGTGATACCGAGCAAGTCATCGATAGTTCCTGGCGTTCGCACTCAGGCGATTGGCAAGCGTGCAGCCAGAGGAGCCGGCGCCGAATGGGACGCCTGGGTGCAGCCAGGTTCAAGCGGGGCTGATGCCGGACAAGTCCGGTTCCGGCCAATGCGACCCTTGGTTCTTGCAGGAGGTTATAACGATAGACGTTGCGGGCTCTTTTGCGTCATAAGCGCGGTCATGCTCGTTAAGTCGCTATTGATGTTGATCGCGTTGGCTCTCCTTGCTGGGTGCGATGCACCGGTGCGCGTCGGCATCCAACAAGCCCGTGCGGCAGGTATCAACGTCAGCGCCTTCGGTCCCCAGCCGATCCATATAGCTGCTCCAGGCGGTTCGTATACGCAACGGTCAGTTGTCATTAGCATGGTTCCGCAACCTAAGGAGCCCGATGACATTGTCGGACTCAAGTTGGAGCATGACGGAACCGGTGCCGTGCGCCCAATTACGTTCGGCCAGGTGTTCATACCGGGACAGTTGCCGGCCGACAGTGGGCTGGTCGCGCGGATCGGCGAACATGAGGTTCCAGTGCAGCTTGACGTCAAGGCCACCAATCCGGACGGGTCCGTGCGCTTCGGCGTGGTGACGCTGACCGCCGCAGTACCGGCCGAGGTGATGCTCGCGAGCCACCACGCAGAGACTACCCAGCCGGTCGATCTTGCGGGATTGGCCGGCAAGTACGACCTGAGCGTGGACCTGGTGGTGCACGGCGAGTCCGGCGACGTGCCCTATCATTTCGCTGCCGATACTCTGCTGGCAGGCGCATTACGCTCTCGCAAGGCGTCCTACTGGCTGCGCGGACCGCTGACGACAGAGGCCAGAGTGGATGTGCCTGTGGTCAGATCGCTGCATTTGACGTTCGATATTCGAGGCTATGCAGATGGCTCGACCTTCACGGACGTGCAGTTCAACAATGACATCGCAATGCAGCCGGTCGGCGGCGAGCTCAAATACGACGTCACCATCAATCAGGCTGGCAAGCCGGTGTTCCAGAAGCTCGGTATCGATCAGTTCCAGTACCAAACATGGCATCGCGAGATTTGGAGCAATGGTGATCCCGATGTGAACGTCGTGCACGACGTGGCCGCCATGGAACGGGCCGGCGCAGTGTGGGGCTATGACCTTAGTGGCGGTGTACCCGAGCGAGAGCTATTGAACGGAAGGAAGCAACTGGCTCAGCCGGGATTTACGGACGTCCTGAGCAGTGCGAGCATCACCAGATACATGCCGACCTCGGGCGGACGGTGGGATATCGGTCCACTGCCTACTTGGGATGTGTATTGGCTTACCACGCAAGACGCGACGGCAGCGATGTTCGCATTGGTGCAGGCAGATGCGGCAGGTACCCGTACCGTGGCACATGTTCGACCGAACCACGGGGACCTATCTGACGACCGACAGTTATCCGAAGCTCTGGATTGATGGCCGCGGCGGCAGTAATGGCGACTCGACCGGGCTCACGCAACCGCTGGGCGATAAGATCGGCTGGTGGCTTGATCCATCGCATGAGCCAGGAATGTCGTATCTGGCCCTTTTGCTAACCGGTTTGCATTACCGGTTGGATCAGCTCAATGCACAGGCGACGTGGACCGTTTTGGCTGTTTGGCCGCCACCTCGCCAGAATGGCCTGGGCATCGTCGCCGCAGCAGGGGAACAGTTGCGCGGTGCGGCGTGGGGACTGCGCGAGTTGGTCGAGGCAGCTTATGTCAATCCCGACATGGCACCACTGAAGGTGTACTTCGAACGGCTGGTGGCAAACAATTTCACGTATCTGCTGGCGGAGGCAAAGGCGGCGCACCAGGGCGAGGTTTACGGTTGGCTCCGAGGTGGCTACCCGTACGGCGCCATGGCGCCTTGGCAGCAGGATTTCATGGCTTTCACCGCCATGCTTGCGGCTGAGCAAGACGTTCGAGGCGCAAAGGAACTGCTGGCTTGGCAGGCGCATTTCCTCGCCGGTCGTTTTCTCGCCGGCGATAAGGGGTTATCACCATATGATGGCATTGCCTATAACATGGATCTTTGGAAAGACAGCCCGGATAAGCCGTTTCTCACCTGGCGCGAAGTTGGCGATTTCGTGGTCGCGAATCACTGGTCGGGAGGAGGTGCTGGTTGGCCTCAGGGTACTGGTGCCTACTATCTTGCAGCAAAAGGTGCGTTGGCCGGAATCGTCACCGTGACAGGAATGCCGGAAGCCAAACAGGCACTGGAATGGTTAAGTGCTCACCCCGGCTCGCATGGGGAGAGCTGGCCACAGTGGAATATTGTGCAATGAATCGAAAGATAATTCGGTAACACAATAAGGCCGCCGATGTAGTTCATCATGCCGGTGCGATCGTACCGGCGCCATTGCGCGATTGCTCTCGCCACCCCCACCAGCGATAGCCCATATTGTTTCCGTGGGAAAAATTCGTGGCTCGGTCTCACGGGCGGTTGGTGTATTATCTGGTCGAGGTGAGCCGGAACGTCGCTACCGACGCGTTTGGGGTTATCCCGCTGGATCGGGCCGGTTGGCATCAGACAGGCGACCCCTTGATTGTCCCGCAAAATCTGGCACTGCTGCATCTGCCGCCGTGTTCCCCGGAACTCAACCCGGTCGAGAACGTCAGGCTATATCTTCGGCAGAACTTCCTGAGTAATCAGGCGTTTGACAATTATAAGGCGATGATCGATTCATGCTGTGACGCTTAGAACGGTTTGATGGCACTCGCCGAACGCATCCATTCCATCGGCCAGCGCGACTGGGTAAAAGCGGCTGGATCATAGGGTCGCTGGTATGAGATCGAAACCCGAAGTCGGATCAAAGGGCGATTGAAGCCCGCCGCTGGCGGCTTCTGTACAAGCTGAGTTCCAAGCTTAATCATCGGCAGCTCCAATCCATTGTAGGTGCAATAGGATGCTACGAATACGATACTGACGACCACGCACCATGTGACCGCAAACGCGGCGATTGCCTGCATGCCGGTCGAATTTGTCTGGAATACCGATGGGAAATGACGGACAAGCGTAAGCGTAGTGCCATCCCCACATTGCGGTAGCGGCCCGGAATTTGCTGCCATGTTCCGCCATGATGGTGGACATCGACAGCACAGAGGTGACCGAGGCCGCTGATCAGAGCACCCATACGGGTGCTCATAAGAGTGCTCGCACGCAGCGCATCGAGGTGATCACGCGCGGCGAACGCCGGCGACGCTGGTCGGCGGAGGACAAGCAGGCGATCGTGGCGGAGAGCGCCGAGCCGAACGTCTCGATTGCGGGTATCGCGCGCAAGCACGGGATCGGTACCGGCCAGCTGTATGTCTGGCGGCATCAGTTTCTGGTCAACCACCCCGGCAAGGCGGCGAGCTTCGCCCGCGTTGAGCTGCTGCGCGAACCGCCTCGCCTCGCCGGATCGGCGCCACCGCGATCGGGCTTGATCGAGATCGTCCTGCCCGGCGGTGCAACGGTGCGGGTGGATGCGCAGGTGGACGAGCGAGCGTTGCGCCGCGTACTCGGGGTGCTGCGCGGATGATCGGGCCGCAAAGCGGACCGATGCTGCAACAAGCGGCCAGCGCGCTCGGACCGCCGCCTGGTGTGCACGTTTGGCTGGCCTGCGGGCGAACCGACATGCGCAAAGGCATGGACGGCCTGGCGATGCTGGCGCAGCAGGTACTGAACGACGATCCGTTCGGCGGTGCGGTGTTCGCCTTTCGCGGACGTCGCGGCGGAATCGTCAAGCTGCTTTGGTACGATGGTCAGGGTCTGTGCCTCTACACCAAGCGGTTGGAACGCGGCCACTTCGTATGGCCGGTGACCGATACCGGCCGCGTGGCGCTGACGCCGGCGCAATTGTCGATGCTGCTGGAGGGCATCGACTGGCGCATGCCGCAGCGGGTGAAGCGTCCTGAACTGGCGGGGTGAGCCGGAACGCTCACGCAGGATTCAATGGACCCGATTCGCAACGAAGATTCAGTGTCTGGCTATGTTCACCGTGCCAGCCACACTGCCCGACGATCCGGCTGCCTTGCAGCAGTTGCTGCTGGCGGCGCTGGCCGAGATCGAGCGGCAGCGGCTGATCATCGCGGCGCTGCAACGCAACAGCTTCGGCCGGCGCTCGGAGAAGTTCGACGACGCAACGGTGCAGCAAGGGGTCGAGGACCTGGAACAGTCGGTGGCCGAGCAGAGCGCCGCGGTGGAGGTGGCGGTGTCGCGGTCGAGCCCGCCAGTTACGGACACGGCGCCGCGTGCGCCACGCTCCGAACCAGCCAAACGCAATCGTGGCGCACTGCCGGCGGAACTGCCGCGGGTCGAGCAAGTGATCGATGTCGATGACAAGACCTGCCCCTGTTGCGGCGGCGCATTGCATTTGATCGGCGAAGACCGCGGCGAGATGCTGGACTACGTTCCCGCCCACTTCCGGGTCCGGCTGATCCGCCGGCCGCGCTATGCCTGCCGCGGCTGCGAAGAAGCCGTAGTGCAGGCGCCTGCGCCCGAGCGGCCAATCGACGGCGGCATGGCGACCGAGGCGCTGCTGGCGCACGTGCTGGTCAACAAATATGCCGACCATCTGCCGCTGTATCGCCAGGCGCAGATTTTCGCCCGTCAGGGCATCACGCTGGACCGTTCGACCCTGTGCAACTGGGTGGGCCGCGCCTGCTGGTGGCTGGCGCCGCTGCATGAACTGATACTGAGCACCGTGCTGGCCTCGCCCAAGGTGTTCGCCGACGACACCACGCTGCCAGGTCCTCGACCCCGGACGCGGGCGCACCAAGACCGGGCGGCTGTGGTGCTACGCGGTGGACAACCGGCCATGGTGCGGCCCCGGCCATCCGGCGGCTGCTTATGTTTATAGTGAGGATCGCAAGGGCGAGCATCCGCAGACGCATCTGCAAGGGTTCCGTGGCCTGCTGCAGGTCGACGGCTACGCCGGGTTTGGCAGCCTGGTCCGCAACCAGAGGGACGATGCACCTCAACTCGCCTTCTGCTGGGCGCATGCCCGGCGCAAGTTCTACGACATCCATGTCGCAACCAGGTCGCCGCTGGCCGAGGAAGCGCTGCGGCGCATCGCCGAACTCTATGCCATCGAGGCCGACATCCGCGGCACGCCGGCCGAGAACCGCCGAGCGGTGCGGCGGCAACGCAGCCGGCCATTGGTCGAGGCGATGCGCACCTGGCTGACCGAACAACTGGAGCGTATCTCCGGCCGTTCCACGCTGGCTCAGGCGATACGCTATGCTCTGAACCATTGGAACGGGCTGATCCTCTATCTCGATGACGGCCGCCTGGAGCTGGACACCAACACCGTCGAGCGCGCCATGCGCACGGTTACGATGGCCGAGTCATTGTGCACTCCTTCTTTAAGCCTCTGGAAACATTGGAATTGTGCTCGCATCATCAGTGCGACACGGGCGGCCCTTTCGGGCGACCACTGCTTTGACCGTCGGCGCGGAAAGGTCGTCGGCACGGATTTGGTAAGGCGCACCAGCTACGACTTGCGCCGCAGGCAGCACACCAGTCCTGATCAGGCGCCGTACCACGTGATTGGTGACCTCCAATGCCTTCGCCGCCTCGGTCATCGTGAGCCATTCGCCGCCTTTCTCCGCTGAGCGGTATGCGTGAATCCCGCGCACGCGCCGAACCGAGGAGACGCGGTGCGCGGTCCAGGTCTTACCCTGGCCGGTTGGCAAACCCATTCTATTGAGTGAGGCCGCTATATGTTCGTCTGACCAGCGGCCCGCCATGCTGCGCATGACTGCCAACGCATCTTCTGCCGTTGCACAACCATGCTCACCTGTTTGTGGCTTACGTACCCGTAATTCAGAGTGCTGACCGCCGCGCCAATGAATCGTGAGGATGACCTCGCGCGCCTTGTCGTCCACATCAACGACGATATCGGCGATCAATGTTCTCAGGAGTTGTTGACGCGCACGCATCGTAACTCCCGCGGCGTTCCAGGCTACCGACAGGTTGTCCGCCAAGTCCGTGAAGGCATCGGGAGCGACCTCTATAGACGAGGGCTGCTCAGCGAGTTGGCGCGTCTCGAGCTCGTTGACCCGCCGAAGTGCTTGCTCCCAGTTCTTCTCCAATTGCGCGGCGATGAGGCGGTTGTCGGGATCGCATGCCGCGTAGCGCCGTTCTGCCAGCCGGGCTTCGTAGCGGGCCTGCTGAAGTTCCAGATCCAGGATCCGGTGCTGGTCCTCCTGCTGTTTACGGTGCATCCGCTCCGCCTCGAACGCTGCTTCGATCGCTGCCGGCTGCACAACCCGCAGAATCTCTCGCGCGATAGCAGCGTCGACCCGCGGGCCGCCGAAGGTCATGCACCGTGGCAGCCCCATCATAAGGTTCGGCCTGTCGCAGCGATACACCGGCCGGCTTTGTGGATTGCCGGTATAGGCGACGCTGAGGCGCCGGCCGCATCGGCCACAGGTCATCATCCCCGACAGCAACGCCCGGCCGCCTCGGCCTGACTTCGCCCCTTCCGCGTGGCGATAATCGTTGAGGGCCAACTGTCGCTGGTTGCGCTCGTATTCCTCCCAACTGATGTAGGCCTCATGATGATCCTTGATCATCACCTCCCATGTGCCCATAGGCTTGCTGTGCCCATAGCTCCTGCGGGCTCGCCCATCGACCAGGGCGGTACGCTTCTCGCTTTTGCCGTACACGTACGCACCCGCGTAGAATGGGTTCTTTAATATAGTGATGACGTTCCGATACCTGACCGGCTTCCACTCGAAGCTGGTCATTCGGCCTTCGTCCGACGGTCGTGGGAAGTGGATTCCATCGGCTGCCATTGATAGCAGTACCTGTCGCGCACTACCGAGTTCTCGGAACCGAGCAAAAATCAGGCGGATCACCTCTTGCAGACGTTGGTCGGGATCGAGACCAAGCCCGACTTCGCGGTGCCAGATGTAGCCGAAGGGGACGGATATCCGCAGCTCGCCCCGGCCGGCTTTGGACCGAGCCGCATCTATCATCCTCGCCCGCAGGACACCCAGCTCAAACTCGCTAATGCTGCCTTTCATGCCCAGAAGAAGCCGGTCGTTTGGCCGGCACGGGTTATAGACACCATCCAGATCGATAACCCGGGCTTCGACAAGTCCGCACAGTTCGAGCAGATGGTGCCAGTCGCGGCCGTTCCGCGCGAGCCTTGAGGCATCAAAGCACAGAACAGCCCCGACTTTGCCAGCGCAGAGCCACGCAACCAGACGGTCGAACCCGGGCCGGGCAACGGTGCCGCTGGCCGATCGCCCCAAATCGTCGTCGATCACTTCGACATCCACGAAGCCGCGCTCGCGGGCGACCTCGACCAGATCATATTGGCGTCGTTTGCTCTCCAGGTTGGTCAGCACCTGAGATTGCGACGACTGGCGGACGTAGACCACCGCCTTTCTCTTGAGAACAGCCGGGGGAATCGGCTCAGAGCTTGTCATCGTCAAGCTCCTCGACCCGGATGCCCGCGGCCAGCATCAGTATCTGCGCCAGTGCCGTGGCGACTTTGCTTCGCTCGAATACTTCCAGTCCGACGAGACGGTTGTCGTCGAACAGCAGGCTCATCTGCCGAGGCGTTATTGTCGTCGGCAAGTCGCGGATCTTCATCGTCTTTCTCCCGAACGAATCCACTATCGCTCGGAGATTTTCGGGCCAGGCCAGCCTCTATCAACGCTCGCTTCAATTCCAGCAACGCGGTCAGATCAACGCGCAGCACTCCTACCGCCATCGTCGCACACACGATAGGATCGAACATCCAACCCGCCACGCAGATGATGCTGCCCTTCGGACCCTCAACCAGTACAAACTGGCCGGTTGCTCGTTGCTCTACCCGCCGAACCAGAACCTTGCGCCGGAAATAGGGGTGCCAACGGTAATGGACTTCCAGTTCTTGCCCGACATGGGCAGAATGAACGGGTGATGGCTCTCGGGCGCAAGAATGCGTTGTTCGCTGGCGCCGATAGCGGCGGGCGCCATTGGGCGATCATCGCCACGCTGATCCAGACGGCCAAGCTGAACGATGTCGAGCCACTGGCCTGGCTGACCGATGTGCTGCAACGCATCGTGGCGGGACGTACCAAACTGCACCAGCTCGCCACGCTGCTGCCGTGGAACTGGAAGGTTGCCAGGGCGATTGACGCACCTGGCACCGGGTAGCAACGCGAAGGTCCGCGTTAATCCGCTATCCTGCATCATCCTTATACAGGATCACAGATCGCGTGATCGGTGCCATGTGGGTGGCCCGCAACGCTAACGCGCTGTCCTGGCTCTCAAAGGCTGATTGCGCGCGCCGATAGCCGACACCGCCAGGTCGCAAGAATTCCCGGAACCGTAACATTATTCAGGGTCTTCCATGATTTGTCTGGATCGGATTGTAATACGTCATAGCAACAATGCACGTATACGCGGCGCTTTCAGTGCCGGACCCCGACCTTATCTGTGTGCATCTGCGTGCATCTGCGGTTCCAATTTCTTGCATTGGCGGAACGGCACCGTCATGCATGGTCCGGCGCCGCCAATGCGGCACGCGCGTCGGCAAGAAATTGGAACCGCAGATGCACGCAGATGCACACAGATAAGGTCGGGGGTCCGGCAGTAACGGCACATATCCATAAGGTCGAAGTGATGCCGGACGGCCCACATAAATCGCGAAAGACCCTTTATTCAATCCCCAGCACGTGATCCGCAAGTCCCTCCAGGCTACGCGTGTGCCGTAGCGGTTCCGGCGCTTCGGGCGGCTTCGCCATGCCGATGCGGTCGTGCCACCACGTCGTCATGCCGACCCGCGCAGCGCCGATCAAATCGTAGGCGGAGCCCGCGACGAACAGGCAGCGTTCCGGCGCCACCCGCAGTTCCTGGAGCGCCAGACGGTAGGGATGCGGGTCCGGCTTGTAGAACCCGGTGCGTTCCGCGGTCGCCAGGACCGCAAACGGGACGCCGATCCGCTCGGCTGCGATGCGGCCGAGCGGCTCGGAGCAATTGGTGGCGACCCCAAGCGGGATGCCGGCGGCGGCCAAGCGACCAAGCGCGTCGGCGACCCCTGGCCAGGGCTGCAACTCGGCATAGCGCTCCGCCAGGGCGTCGGCCAGCCTCCGGTCCAGGCCTACGGCGGCCGCGGCTTCCGCCACCAGCGCCTCGTAGGGGCGATACGCGCCGGCGCCGTAGGTCAGACGCAAGTATTCGGCCCGCCAGCGCCGGCCCGACGGCTGACCGCCCGCGACGCTGTCCCAGAGGCTCCAACTGTCGAGCAAGGCCGTCAGCAGATCGAACAGGACGGCCTCGTATCGGGGCGGCATGAGCTGGTTCCTTGGCAATGGAGCAAACAGAACATGCCGCGGCGCCGCCATGTTTGACATCCGCCCCCTGCCCCGCCCATAAGCCGCCGCATCCGGGTCAACCCAATCGCCCGGTCCCCGCCTGACGCGGGGGCTCCGCCGCTCCGCGAAGGTTCGCGCAGCGGCGCGTTCGTCGTTCTGGAGTGCCCTGCCCAGGGGATCGTGTGATGTTCGAAGCGCTGTCAGACAAGCTGTCCGGGGTCTTCGACAAGCTGCGCCGCCGCGGCGCGCTGTCGGAAACCGACGTCGGCGAAGCCCTGCGCGAGGTCCGCGTCGCCTTGCTCGACGCCGACGTGGCGCTGCCGGTGGTGCGCGACTTCATCGCCAAGGTGCGCGACCGCGCCATCGGCTCGGAGGTGCTGTCCTCGGTCACCCCCGGCCAGCAGATCGTCAAGATCGTCAACGACGCGATGATCGAGGCGCTCGGCGGCGAAGGCGCGGTGCCGCTGAACCTGAACGCCGTCCCGCCGGTGCCGATCCTGATGGTCGGCCTGCAAGGCTCCGGCAAGACCACTACCGCCGGCAAGATCGCGCTGCGGCTGAAGGACCGGATGCGGCGCAAGGTGCTGCTGGCGTCGCTCGACACCCAGCGTCCCGCCGCGCAGTTCCAGCTTGCCCAGCTTGCCGAACAGGCGGGCGTGCCCAGCCTGCCGATCGTCGCCGGCGAGACGCCCGTGCAGATCGCCCGCCGCGCCATGGACACCGGCCGGCGCGAGGGCTTCGACGTCGTTATCCTGGACACCGCCGGTCGCCTTTCGATCAACCAGGAGCTGATGGACGAAGTTCGCCAGGTCCGCGAGGTCTCCAACCCGGCCGAGACCCTGCTCGTCGTCGATGCGATGACCGGCCAGGACGCGGTGAACACCGCCAAGGCGTTCCACGACGCGCTGACCATCACCGGCGTGGTGCTGACCCGGATGGATGGCGACGCCCGCGGCGGCGCGGCGCTGTCGATGCGCGCCATCACCGGCGCCCCGATCAAGCTGATCGGCATCGGCGAGAAGCAGGACGCGCTGGAGGAATTCCATCCCGAGCGTGTCGCCGGCCGCATCCTCGGCATGGGCGACATCGTCGGCCTGGTCGAGAAAGTGACCGAGACGGTCGACCAGGATGAGGCGGAAAAGCTCGCCGCCCGCATGGCGCGGGGGCAATTCAACCTGGAGGACTATGCCTCGCAGCTCCGCCAGATCAGCAAGATGGGCAGCGTGTCGGGCATCCTGGGCATGCTGCCGGGGATGGGCAAGATGAAGGCGCAGCTCGACGACGCCAATATCGACCAGACGATCTTCAAGCGGCACACCGCGATCATCTCGTCGATGACGAAGAAGGAGCGGAAGACGCCGGACATCATCAAGGCCAGCCGCAAGAAGCGCATCGCCGCTGGGTCCGGCACCTCGGTGCAGGAGGTCAACAAGCTGCTGAAGACGTTCGACGACATGGCCACGATGATGAAGCGGGTCAACAAGCTGGGACAGAAGGGACTGATGCGGCATGGCATTTCCGCGCTGATGCCGCGCCACATGCAGCAGGGCGGGCACAACCGCCGGCCGTTCTAGCCCTGGCCTCCGCGTCATGGCCGGGCTTGGCCCGGCCACCCACGACTTCACAACCACACACGTTTCCGAAGGAGATACCGATCGATGGGACTTAAGATCCGCCTCGCCCGCGCAGGCGCCAAGAAGCGGCCGTACTACCACATCGTGGTGGCCGACAGCCGCAGCCCGCGCGATGGCCGCTTCATCGAAAAGCTGGGCAGCTACAACCCGATGCTGCCGGCCGAACACGCCGACCGCGTGCGGCTGGTCGACGAGCGCATCCAGCATTGGATGAGCCATGGCGCTCTGCCGACCGATCGGGTGGCAAAATTCCTCGGCCGCGCCGGGCTGGCGCCAATGCCGGCGATGCGCGAGCAACCGATCAAGTCGGCGCCGGGGAAGAAGGCGCAGGAGCGCGCCAAGGCCGCTGCGCCGGCGTGATCTGCTCGTGCCGCAGCAGCGCATCCTGTTGGGCGTGATCGGCCGGCCGCACGGCGTGCGCGGCCTGGTGCGGGTGACCAGCCACACCGCCGATCCCACCGACCTGACCGCGTACGGCCCGCTGTCGGACGATCGCGGCCGGCGGTTTGTGCTGCGCTGGTGCGGCGAAGGCATCGCCGAAATCACCCAGCACGTGGATGGCGCGTCGGTGAAGGTCGCAGACCGGACCGCGGCGGAAAAGCTGACCAACACGCCGCTGTATGTTGATCGCGCACAACTGCCGGAGCCGGAGGATGCGGAGGAGTTCTACCTCGCCGACCTGGTCGGGATGACGGCGCTGGACGCAAACGGTGCAGTGCTGGGCACGGTCGCCACGGTGCACGACTACGGTGCGGGCGCGAGCCTGGAGGTTGTGCGGGACGGCGTGCCGGCGGTGCTGGTGCCGTTCACCCACGCCTGCGTGCCCGAGGTGGATGTTGCAAACGGGCGCGTGGTGGTTGAGGTGCCCGTAAACCTCTCCCACGAAGTGCGAGAGGCCGAGGCGCGCAGCGCCGAGGGTGAGGGTGATCGGGTCGGCACGTTGCAAGCCGATGCCGCGTGCCGACCCGATCACCCTCACCCTCGGCGCTTCGCGCCATCGACCTCTCCCGCTCCCGCGGGAGAGGTTGCCCGCGCGCAGCGCGGGCGAGGTGCGCGGGCATGACCTGGCGTGCTTCCGTGCTGACCTTGTTCCCGGAGATGTTTCCCGGGCCACTCGCCTGCTCGCTCGCCGGCCGAGCCCTGGCCGCTGGGCTCTGGTCATTGCACGCGGTCAACATCCGCGACTTTGCCACCGACCGGCACCGCAGCGTGGACGACACACCGTTCGGCGGCGGCCCTGGCATGGTGATGCGCCCCGACGTGGTTGACGCCGCGCTGACCTCCGTAACCACCGCCGACCGGCCACTGGTGTTCCTGACCCCGCGCGGCCGGCGCTTCACCCAGGCAGACGCGCAGCGCTACGCCGCCGCCCCCGGGGTGATCCTGCTGTGCGGCCGCTACGAAGGCGTGGACCAGCGCGTCATCGACGCCCGAGCAATGGAGGAGATCTCCATCGGCGATTACGTGCTGTCGGGCGGCGAACTCCCCGCCCTGGTGATCCTCGACGCCGCTGTGCGGCTGCTGCCGGGGGTCATGGGCGCAGCCGACAGCGCCACCGAGGAAAGTTTTTCCACCCATTTGCTGGAATACCCGCACTACACCCGCCCCGCCGAATGGCAGGGCCGCCGCGTGCCGGACGTGCTGTTGTCCGGCCATCACGGGGCGGTCGCAGCCTGGCGGCAGGCAGAATCCGAACGCATCACCCGCGAGCGCCGCCCCGACCTGTGGGCGGCGTATCGCGCCTCCAATCGCGCCGCCCCGGTTGCCAGCCCGGCCCCGGCGCCCTAAGCACAGACCGAGAAGGACCAGACCGATGAACATCGTTCAGCAATACGAAGCCAGCGAGATCAACCGCCTCACCCAGGGCCGCACCGTCCCCGAGTTCCAGGCGGGCGATACGTTGCGCGTCGCGGTCAAGGTCGTGGAAGGCGATAAGACCCGGACCCAGGCGTTCGAGGGTGTCTGCATCGCCCGCTCGAACAAGGGCCTGAACAGCAACTTCACGGTGCGCAAGATCAGCAATGGCGAGGGGGTGGAGCGCGTGTTCCCGCTGTACTCGCCGCTGATCGCCGAGATCGTCGTGGTGCGCCACGGCGACGTGCGCCGGGCCAAGCTGTATTACCTGCGCGGCCGCTCCGGCAAGTCGGCGCGCATCGCCGAGCGCGCCCGTGCAGTGCCCGGTGCGACGGCCGCCGTCGAGGCGACCCCCATCGAGCCTGCCGCCGCGGAATAGAGTTCTCCCGTCGCCCCATTGGGGTGCGAGAGCTTCGGCTAATTGCTCGTGGCGCCGACCCCGCTGCCGGCCTTGGCGTTTCGCCTGGGCCGGCGGATGGCGGTCACCGTCCCGCTGCTTCCGCCGCCGCAAAAGAACCGATCGCCGCCATCGGACTCCAGGCCGGACACGCCCTTTCCAGGTGGCATCTCGATTCTGTCCAGGACATCTCCCGTTTGCGGATCGATCCGCCGCACGTCGCTCTCCTCGCCTTCCCAGGTGGCGTGCCAAAGCTCGCCGTCGACCCAGCTGACCCCGGTGACGAAGCGGTTGGACTCGATGGTGCGCAGGATCGCCCCTGTTTGGGGATCGATTTGATGGATCTTCCGATCCCGGTGCTGCCCCACCCAGAGTGTCCCCTCGGCCCACGCAAGCCCCGAATCACCGCCGCCACCGGGCGCCGGAATCGTGGCGAGCACGCGGCCTGTGCTCGGATCGATCTTCTGGATGCGATCCTCGGCGATCTGAAACAGATGCTGGCCGTCGAAGGCCGTGCCGGCATGTGAGGCGACATCGATCGAGCGTAGCGTGTTGCCGCTCGCGGGATCGACGGCGTTCAGTTTGTCTCCGGACGCAATCCAGACTTGCCGGCCGTCATAGGTGACCCCATTCACGCGGTTGACGCCTGGAAAGGGCCCATACTCACGGACGATTTCAGCGGCTGATCGGCTCATGGCTGCCTCTCCAAGAAAGAAACCAGTCTCCTTATTCCTACGACGTCCGCAGTCATTCGGCGTTGGAAAACTAATCACCCGGCAGCGGCGCAGGGAGTAACAAGGTTGTCGTGAACTCCCGGCAAAGGCGGCGTCATCCAACGAAGCGCCCGCGCGCGGCCGAACGACTGCACCTTGCCTGCCGCCGCAAGCAAATCAAGCGCCCGCTGCACCGTGCGCTGGCTGGCACCGAGCGCAAGCGCGAGGGCCGAACTCGACCACGACTCGCCGTCGGCGAGGAAGGCCAGCACCGCCGCATGTTCTTCTTCTTCGACCGGCCGCGCCAGCACGACGACCTCGGCTGCATGGCGCGGCGCCAGCACAAACCCTCGCGTCGTCGCGCTCACGTCTGCCAGCGTCCGCAACGCGGCGCGCAGCCGCCCGACTTCGACCCGAAGCCGCGCGCGATGCAACTCATCGACGTGCCTGGCGCCGAATGCGCGCGCCAGCAGCGTGGCCCTCGACACGTCGCCGGGCCACGCTTCGCCGAGCGCGCGTGCCAGCGCGAACAACACCGGACGGCCGGCGAGCGACACCACCGCGCCTGCGTGGCGCACGACATGACGGCACGCGTCCACGACGAACGCTTGCGATGCCAGTAACGCTTCAACGTCCTCGAGCAGGAGCGGGCGTTGCTCACCGCCCGCCAGCAAGCGCGCTGCGGGAGTGGTCAGGACGCGCGATGCGCTTTCGACCTCCGCGATCAGCCCAGGAATTCCGGTGAGGCGCGCCGCGTGGTCTGCGCGTGCAAGTGCAGCGCGCGCCGGCTTCGTCCACAGGCGCCGCATCGCGATCCCGGCAACGACCAGCTCGTGGGCTGCCCGCAAGGCGGGCGGGAACGGCGTGGGGTCGAGTTCGGCAAGTGCATGCTCTGCCGCGTCGAGTCGCCCGATCAGCAGCAAGCGCCGGACCTCGAGATACCGCGCATGCGCTGCATTCACGCGGTCGCCGTGCAGTTCAAGCGCCGCCCGCGCGGCGTCGAGCACTTTCGGAGGAAACCCCAGGTCGCGCGAGACAAGCGCAATCTCGGCCTCGGCGACAACGCAGCGCGCGCGGGCCACGGGCTCCTTCGGACCGAAGGCACGCGTCGCACTTCGCAGCAGGGTCTTTGCCCGATCGAGATCGCCGAGCTGCGCCATCGCGATGCCCCGCAGCGCGAGTGCGGGCGCGTCGTCGCGCAGGGCTACCCGCTTTAACGCGCCGATTGGGTCACCCGCGGCGAGTGCCTGCGCTGCGGCCGTGATCAGCGAGTCCATCGGAATCCCGCCACACTTGTCACTCTCATCGGTTCAAAGCCCGTTGCTATGTCTGCCTCGTGACCAACAACGACGAGGAGAAGCGAGCATGCCCGATATTCTGCACAAAGTCGGAATCAGATTGTCGTCCCCGGATGACGTCTACAAGGCATTGACCACGGTGGAAGGTCTTGCCGCGTGGTGGACGATGGAGACGCTAGGGGAGAGCAAAGCCGGCGGCGTGCTGCAATTCCGCTTTGGCGCCGGCGGCTTCGACATGAAGGTGCTTGAGCTGGATCCCGCCAGGCGCGTGCTATGGCAAGTAATCGACGGGCCCGAGGAATGGATCGGAACCAAGATAAGTTTCGACCTCGCGCAGCGCGGCGATTGGACCATCGTCCTGTTCAAACACGAAGGTTGGAAGGAGCAGGTGGAGTTCATGCACCATTGCAGCACCAAGTGGGGCGTCTTTCTGCTGAGCCTGAAGTCCTTGCTCGAAACTGGCAAGGGCGCTCCCTGGCCAAACGAGGTCAAGCTCGACAGTTGGGAATAAGGCGACGCGCAACAATAGACGCACCAGTTGCCGCACGGACCGCGCGTCCCCGTCATGGCCGGCCCTGTGCCGGCCATCCACGCCTTTGCTCGCACCAGCATTGCAAGGCGTGGATGGCCGGCACAAGGCCGGCCATGACGGGGGAACGGATCAGCTCGCCACCAATCAACTCGTTCATTGTTGCGCGTCGCCCAAGGCCGCGCGCCCGAAAGACCAACCCACGAACTTTTCGCGCCGGCATCGGCCTCCTCCAGCGCTATGGCCGCCCCCCACGTCATGGCCGGGTCAAGCCCGCCATGACGGTTGGGGCGGCCGGCGATAGCGGTGGAGGAGGCCGGTGCGAACCACTAATGGGTCGCCGGACACCACGTTTGATCCAGGTCAACGACACTCTCGCCACCCACAGCTACAGACAGCGTCCTCGGTCGCGGAACCGTCGGAAACGGCGGACTGATGGGATGCGTGGCAACGTCGCAGGACACCGATGTCCGTGGCGGAAGGGTAGGCGCGACCAACTGTCGCGTAAGGTGGGGAAACCATGATCAATCGCAGAACGTTGCTGTGTCACTTGGCGGGAGTCTCCGCTGCCGTCGCATATGGCGCGGCCCTGTCGGCTCAAGGCGCGACGAAGAAGTATCGCATTGTCTTCGCCAATTACGACGACGAGGCGGTGTTCGGCGCAACCGTTCTGAACGGCGTGAAGCACGCCGCGACCGCGCATCCCAACGTCGAGATGCTGTATTTCGACAACAAGTCGGACCCGGCCAAATCCATCGAAAACGCCCGAACGATCATCGCGGCGGAGCCCGATTTCGTCCTTTGGTATTCGATTTTCCCCGACGTTAACAAACGCGCCGCCCAGCTTTTCAACGAGGCAAAACTCCCGATTATCACCGTGCAGACCCCTGCCCTGGACGCCCCGCTGTTCGCGGTCGACAACAAGCTTTCGGGCCACTACTTCGGCCGGGCTCTGGCCGAGGCTTTCAAGCAAAAGTGGCCGCCCGCAGCGCCGCTGGCGCTCATTCTCGGCTGGCCCGAGCAAGGTCCGCTGTTCATCGACCGCGCCAACGCGGCGAAGCAGGCCATCCTTGCCGTGCTGCCCGACCGGCGATTTCCGAGTTCTCGACCACCGGCGATCCAAACCGGGCACGCGAGATCGCGGCTGATTTCCTGACGCGCCATCCCGGCGCCAAGGCGATGATCTGGGCCCATGTGGATGCCATGGGCATCTCCGCGCTGGCCGCGGCACGCAACGGGGGCCGCGCCGGAGACGTGCTGATCGCAACCACCGGCGGCGATCGCTCGGTGTTCGCCGAACTGCGCAAGCCGGACAGCGCCCTGATCGGAACGTTCAGCTTCTTCCCGGAGGATTGGGGCGACGATCTGATCGACCTCGCGGTCAGGCAACTCGATGGCGCGGTCACGCCGAAGAACATCTCGCCACGCAAGCAGCTCTTCCTCACGCACGCGAACCTCAACGACTACTATCCGCAATGAGCGTGGCCACCGCTGTCCGTCCCGCTACCGAATTGGCCGCGCCAGCCGCCGATGCCGTTGCTCCATTGCTCCGTACCATCGACATTCGTAAAAGCTTCGGCGGCGTCCACGCGGTCGATGGGGTGGATTTCACCGTTGTGCCCGGCGAGATTCATGCCACTCGTGGGTGAAAACGGAGCCGGAAAATCGACGCTGGTAAACCTGCTGTCAGGCATGCTCGCGCCGGATGCAGGGCAGCTTCAATTCGACGGACGGCCGGTCCGTTTCGAGTCGGTTCGCCATGCGCAGGCGCTGGGCATCCAGACCATCCATCAGGAACTCGAACTCGCGCTGCCGCTTTCGATCGAGGAGAACATATTTCTCGGCAACCTGCCGGGACGCCACGGTCTGGTGGACCGTGACGCGCTACGCAAAAAGACCCGCGACACACTCAGCCTGTTGGGTGCAAACCTCGAGCCAGCCACGCGAGTCGGCGCACTGCGGGTCAGCGACCGCCAACTGATCGAGATCGCCCGGGCCATGGTCCGCACGCTACGGGTGCTGATCATGGACGAACCGACCGCAGCCTTGCCGCCGGTCGAGGTCAACCATCTGTTCGAGCGCATTCGCGCGCTGAAAACGGCCGGTGTCGGCGTCGTCTATATCTCGCACAAACTCGACGAGGTGCTGGAGATCGCGGATCGGATCACGGTGATGCGCGACGGCCGCATCGTCGCCAGCATGGCGCGGCACGAGTTCGACCGCGACAATCTGGTGCGGCACATCCTGGGCCACACGTTGTCGCAGTTCTCGATCGAACCCTGCGGAACAACGCAGGCGGCGATTGTCGTCTGCGATGGTCTGAGCTCCGCCCCCGAACTGGATGATGTGTCGTTCGCCATCGCCCCGGGCGAGATCGTCGGGTTCTTCGGATTGCTGGGTTCGGGTCACGGCGCCGTCGCCGAGGCGCTGTTCGGCGTGCGTCCGGCAGACTTCCGGCGTTGCCGCATCGGCGGACTGGATCGCCTGCCGGCGAACCCGGCCGAGGCGATCGCCCACAAGATCGGTCTGGTGCCGGCGGATCGCAAGCGCGACGGCGTGTTCCTGCGCCTTTCGGTCAGCGAAAACCTGCTGCTGCCGTCGCTGCGGCAGGTGACCCGTTGCGGCCTGCTGGATTTTTCCGCCGCCCGGCGCGTGGTGCAGGACCTGATTGCGAAGTTCGACATTCGTTGCGCGGCCACAGAACAGACCGTGGGAGAACTGTCCGGCGGCAATCAGCAGAAGGTCGCACTGGCCAAGTGGCACCCAGCGCAGGTCAACATCCTGCTGCTGGACGAGCCGACACGCGGTGTCGATGTCGGCGGACGGGCGGAAATCTACCAGTTGCTACGCGACGGCGTGAGTGCCGGCATGGCGTGCATCGTCTTCTCATCCGACGCCGAAGAAGTCGCGAAAATTTGCACTCGCGCCTACGTCATGAAACACGGGCGGATCACCGCCGAGCTTGCGGGCGACATGCTGACGATCGCGCGCCTGACCGAGGCGGCGCTGTGAACACCCCCTCGCACGGCGGCGTAGACCGCACCAACCCATGACCAATGGCAGACCGATGGCGAACGTCATCCCCATGGCGGGCAATCCGCCGCAAATCCGCACCCGATCCCTCGCGAACCTGCAAAGCCTCAGCCTGCTGGCTCTGCTGATTGTCATGATCGCGACGCTGTCCTTCGCGTCACCGTATTTCCTCACCGTCGGCAACATCGTCAACATCCTGCTGTCCGTGTCGGTGATCGGCATCATGGCCGCACCATCGACGCTGGTCATGGTGTCCCGCAACATCGATCTCTCGGTTGGTTCGATGGCGGCCCTGGTCGGCGTGCTGACCGCGGAGGCAATGGGCAACTGGGGAATTTCGGCCGGCGTCGCCATCCTGCTCGGCCTCGGCGTCGGCGCGCTGTGCGGAGCGATCAACGGCTTCCTGATCAACGTCTGCCGCATCAATTCGATCATCACCACGATCGCCACGCTGTCGGTGTTCCGCGGCGCCGCCTTTGTCGTGACCAACGGCTCGACCGCCCTGGTCGATAACCAGACACTGATCTTCCTCGGTTCGGGCCGCGTGTTCGCGGTACCGGTCGCCGTATGGCTGATGTTGCTGATCTACGTCGTGGTGCATTTTGTCGCGACGAGGACCCGCATCGGCCGCTCGCTCTATGCGATCGGCGCCAACCCGCGCGCGAGCATGCTCTCCGGCCTGCACCTGGCGCGCTACCGGTTCGGCGTATTCATCGTCAGCGGACTATCCTGCGGCATCGCCGGCATTTTGCTCAACGGCCAATCGGGCACCGCGATGCCCGGCGCGGCAGTGTCCTACGAACTGCTGGTGGTAACGGCGGTATTGCTCGGCGGCACCCCCCTGCAAGGCGGCGAAGGCCAGGTCGGCGGTACCCTGCTCGGCGTTCTCATCATCGGCACGCTGAACAACGGCATGACACTGCTGTCGGTGCCGAGTTTCTACCAGACGGTTGCCTACGGCATCCTGCTATTGACCGCGGTCGGCATCGACCAGTGGCGCCGTGGCACCGGCCGCGAGGAGCTCGCCTGACGGCAACCGCAACAAATACAATCAGCACGACAGGAGAACCGACGATGCCCCTCTATGACGGTCCGATCATCGACACGCACCATCACCTCTGGCGGCACAAGGACGTCGCCTGGCTGAACCCGCCGGTCACGCCCAAGCTGTTCGGAGATTATTTCGGCTTGCGCCGCGATTTCCCGATCGAAGAATTGCTGAACGACATCGTGCCGGAAAAGGTCGTGCGGTCGGTGCACGTCACGGCGAACTGGGGTGTCGAAAAGTCGCTGGACGAGACACGATGGCTACACGCGGTCGCGGAGCGGCACGGCTATCCGCATGGCTGCACGATACAGGCGGACCTGACCGACCCCGATCTGGACGCCATGCTGAAGGCGCAAAAGAGCTTTCCTAACGTGCGCGGCGTGCGGCACCAGCTTTATTGGGAATCACACCCGCTGCACCAGATCGTCAGCCGACCGGACCTTTGCAACACGCCGGAGTTCCGGCGCGGTTTCGCGTTGCTGGAAAAATACGGGTTGCATTTCGAACTCCAGGTCTTTGCATCGCAGGCGGACTACGCTGTCGAGTTGATCAAAGCGTTCCCCGGGGTCAACTTCATCCTGCTGCACTCCGGCATGATTACCAATCGCGAGCCCATGTTCATCGAACAGTGGCGCGAGGGTCTGGCGAAGATTGCCGGCTTCCCAAATTCCTACGTCAAGATCTCGGGGCTGGGGATGTTCACGCATGGTTGGACCTACGACCAGATGCGCCAGGTGATTCGGGATTCGATCCAGATATTCGGCGTGGACAGGACGATCTACGGCAGCAATTTTCCGCTCGAAAAACTATGGTGCAGCTATGCGGATCTGATGGCGGTCTATCGCAAGGTGCTGTCCGAATACAGCTTGGAAGAGCAACGCAAGGTATTCCACGATAATGCGGCGCGGTTCTATCGCGTATGACACCAACTCGCAAATCGATTGCCGTACGGCTCGGACCGCTCCAACCGTCATGGCCGGGCTTGACCCGGCCATGACGATTGGGGCGGTCCGTGCGATGCCGTAGAGAGTCAATCGTTCGGCGGGTCGGTATGAGATGCTCTGACGGAGGATCGCATTATGAAAATCGTTCGCTACGCCGACGGAAACGTGCGCTACGGGCGGCTGGAACCGGATGGCACGATCCTGCCATTGCGCGGCTCGCCTTACGAGAGCCTGGAGCCGGCGGGTTTGGCAACGCACCTGGACGTCGTTCGACTGCTGGCACCGATCGAGGTGCGCTCGGTGATCGGTGTCGGGCTCAACTACGTGAAGCACGCGCAGGAGGCGAATCTGCCGCTACCTTCGACGCCGATGCTGTTCATGAAGCCGCTCGATGCGGTGACTGGGCCGGGCACGCCGATCATTTATCCGCGCCAGGGACAGAACGTGCATTACGAGGGCGAGCTTGCCGTGGTGATCGGCAGAACCGCTCGGCGCGTGGCAGAGCATGATGCGCTGTCCTATGTGCTCGGCTACACCTGCGGCAACGACGTCAGCGAGCGCGTCATTCAATCGGCCGAGATGAAGCAAGGGTGTTTGCTCATCGGCAAGGGGTTCGACACGTTCAACCCGCTGGGACCCTGCATCGCGACAGACATCGATCCCACCAACCTGGAACTCGAGACCCGGGTCAACGGCGTGGTCCGGCAGCGCACCAACACCAACGACCTGGTGTTCCCGGTTGCCCGGCTGATCGCATACATCAGCGAGGCAACGACGCTGCGCCCCGGCGACGTGATTATGACCGGCACACCGTTTGGCGTCGGCCCGGTCATACCCGGCGACGTGGTGGACATCCAGATTTCCGGTATCGGCGTGCTGTCGAATTCGGTGGTCGCGGAAGAGTAGCGTGCGTTCCTGACGGATGATTTCACGTCCAATTCCGTCATTGCGAGTTGACTACCGGCCGACGGTGGCCGACCCGCCCTGAATGAAACCGCGGCGTTGCACCGCCCCCGCGTCATGCCGACGAAGGTCGGCATCCACGACTTTTCTGGCCACACGCGGCATAGTCGTGGATGCCGACCTTCGTCGGCGTGACGTGGGGGCGAGCGCCACCGTTTGTTTCTTTCTAGCGAAGCGACGCAATCCCCCGCGTAAGATCGCGGGATCTCACGCGGGGGATTGCTTCGCTTCGCTCGCAATGACGGGGTTGGCCGCGGGATCGCGCCCCTCCGCTTGATCTAGGTCAAGGACAAGCGAGCAGTACCAAGATACAGGAGCCTGCTTAACCGAAGTACCGTCGGACATGACGGGTGCGCAAGATTCCTAAAAGAGAGGGACCCCATGGCACGCTTCCAACGAGTCGCAGCCTCCCTGTTGGCCATCTCGGTCGCCCTATCCGTGCACGCGGCCGTCGCCGCACCCGATCCCGCTGTCGTCACCACCGCGCCGACAACCATCGAGATCTGGTGGCACGAGTACGGCCCCTTCACGACCTATGTGAAGCAGGAGATCGAGGCCTACCAGAAGCTGCATCCCAACGTGACGATCAATGCCACCGTCACGTCGTCCGCCGACATCAACCAGAAGATCAGCGTTGCCCTGGCCACCGGCACAGGGCCGGACATCATGGACAACGACGCGTCCTTCTACTCGCTGTACTATAGCAAGGGCGTGCTGGAGCCGTTGAATCTCGCGGTGTTCGGCGCCGAGACCTATGACGACGTCATAGCGCGCTACACACCGGGCGGGCTCTCCGCGGCCACGTTTGGCGGGAAGGTCTATGCCCTGCCGTATCAGGGCAACTCGATGAGCCTGTTCATCAACAACAAGGAGTTCCGCGCGGCCGGGCTCGATCCGCAGAAGGACGCACCGAAGACCTGGCAGGATATGATCGCCCTGGGCCCCAAGCTGAAGATCGTCCAGGGCACGCGCACTGTGCAGAAGGCGTTCGATTTCGCCTACCACAGCAACCGTTGGGAGGTGCAGAACTTCCAGCCGTTGACCGAGCAATTCGGCGGCAAGCTGCTGAGCGACGACGGCAAGACCGCCTACCTCAACAGTCCGGCAGCAGTGAAGGCGTTGACGCTTTGGCGTGAGGTTACCAAGGCGGGGGGTGACCCCAGAACAACGATGAACACGCCCAGCAACCCGAACCAGGACTTCGTCGACGGCCGTACGGCGATGTACATCACCGGGCCGTGGGCGACACCGCAGGTGAAGGGGTCGCCTGTTGGCGACGATTTCACCGTCGTGTCCCTGCCGCAGGTCGATCCGGCGCATCCGCACACCCTGGTGTATGGCTGGATGTGGGGCGTCAACAATGCCAAGCCGGCGGCGGAGAAAGCCGTCGCGTGGGACTTCGTCCGGTTCATGCTTGCGAAGCCGGATGAGTGGCTGGGCAAGGTCGGTTTCGTGCAGCCCGTCAAAGGCGTGGACCAGAGCGACGTGGCGAAGAATTTCCCATACTTTGCCGTCCACATGCAGGATGTCTCGACCGGGTCGTGGTATCTGCGTTCCGAATACACCAACGAGATCACCCAGGCGCTCGGACGCGCCATCGAGCGGGTGGTGTATGACGGCGCCGATCCGAAGACATCGCTCGACCAGGCGCAAGCCGAAGCCGAGCGGGTACTCAACAAGTAGCGAACTGAAACGGGAGGCGCAGGCCGATGCGCTGTGCCTCCCGTCCGCTTGTCCGGAGGTGCCGCACGATACCGCCGGCGAAAGCATGCAGTAGGAGCGTCACGTGTCCTCGGCCGTTCACGCACAACCCATGACGCTCATGCGCCGCTTGCACATGGGCACGGCCGCGAAGCAGGCTGCCTTCGGCTATGCCATCCTGCTACCGACGCTGGCGATCCTGTTCATCTTTCGCTTCCTGCCGATGCTGGAGGCGTTTGTCATTGCCTTCAGCAAATACGACCTTATTCATCCGGCCCGGTTCGTCGGCTTCGCCAACTTCGTCGATCTGCTGCACGACCCGCTGTTTCTGAATTCCGCGAAAATCTCGGCGATCTACGTGGTGTTCAGCGTGCTGCCGGTGTGGCCGCTGTCGCTCGGCCTGGCGGTGCTGTTCAACCAGAGCCTGTTCCTGAAGAACGTGCTGCGGTCGGCGGTGTTCATGCCGGTGGTGATGCCGGCGGTGGTGATGGCCGTGGTCTGGACGTTCATGTACCAGCAGGACGGCGTGCTGAACACCGCGCTGGGCTGGTTCGGCATCGACCCCATTCCGTGGCTGCGCAGCAGTTCGACGGCGCTGCCGGCGGTCATCCTGATCGGCATATGGCGGGCGACGCCGTACTACATGGTGATCTTCCTGGCCGGCCTGCAAGCGATCCCCACCGAGTATTACGAAGCCGCGGAAATCGACGGCGCCAGCCGCTGGGCGATGTTTCGGGACATCACGCTGCCATTACTGAAGCCGACCAGTCTGCTGGTCATGGTGATGACGGTGATCGTCGCGATGAAGGTGTTCGCCGTGCCGATGATCATGACCGGCGGCGGACCATCGGATTCGACGCGGGTGCTGCCGCTGTTCATCTACCAGACGGCGTTCGAGTTCTTCGACATGGGCCGCGCCGCGGCGATGAGCGTGTTCCTGTTCGTCGCCGTCATGCTGTTCTCGGTGGCGCAGATCCGCATGTTCACGCGGGGCGAGGACTGAGATGTCGCGCGTGACCGCCCCCGTGATGCGGCACGATCGCTCTGGCGACGGCGTGTCGCTGCGCGCGCACCGGAGCAAGCCGGCGAAGAGCCTGCTCAGCCGGATGGTTTTTCATCGCGGCCTCATCGTCGCCCATGTGCTGGTGCTGGGGGCGGTAGCGATCTCGATCCTGCCGTATCTCTGGATGGTGTCGTCGTCGCTACGGACGATGGCGAACATGTTCAGCGTGCCGATCCAGTGGATTCCGCATCCGGTCAACTGGCAGTCCTACGTCCTGGCATGGCATGCGCAGGATTTTCCCAGATACTTCCTCAATAGCGGTGTGGTCGCCGTGGCGATCACGCTGGGCAACCTGCTGCTATGCTCTTTGGCAGGCTACAGCCTGGCGAAGTTCCGCTATTTCGGGCGCGGCCTGCTGTTCATCTTGATCCTCAGCACCATGATGCTGCCTTTGGAAGTCACCATGGTGCCGCTGTTTCTGATCGTGAAGCGGCTGGACTGGGTCAACAGCTACCAAGGCCTGATTGTGCCATTCATGGTGGACGGTTTCGGCGTCTTCCTGATGCGGCAATTCATGCTGGGCATCCCGAAGGACCTGATCGATTCGGCGCGGATCGACGGGGCGTCGGAATTGCGCATCTTCTGGCAGATCGTGCTGCCGCTGTGCAAACCGGCGCTGGTCGCGCTGGGTGTGTTCACGTTCCGTGAAGCCTGGGACATGTACATCTGGCCGCTGATCATCGTCAGCAAGGATTCGTTGCGCACGCTGCCGCTGGGGATCTCACTGTTCATGAGCAGTTATGGAACGGCGTGGGATCAGTTGATGGCGATTGCGGTGCTGGGGACCTTGCCGATGATCGTGCTGTTCTTCGTGCTCCAGCGCGCGTTCATCCAGGGCATCGCCGTCACCGGCCTGAAGGAGTGAAACCGTGTCGGATATGATGCGCGCGGTGGTGATTGCTCGATACGGCGGGGCGTTGGAAGCGACGCGCAGGCCGATGCCTCGGCCGGGGTTTGGCGAGGTGCTGGTGCAGGTGCATGCCAGCGGGCTGTGCAGCACCGATTTGCATCTTTTGTCGGGCCGTCAGCCGTTGGGAGAGTTGCCTCGGATTGTCGGGCATGAACTCGCGGGCGAGGTGGTGGAGGTCGGCGATGGTGTCACGCAATGGCGCCCGGGCGACCGGGTCACGGCGGCGATCGACATCGTCTGCGGCCGGTGCCGGCACTGCCTGACCGGCGAGACGCAGCGCTGCACCGCCATGCGGCGGATCGGGTTCGAAAAGGACGGCGGGCACGCGGATTTCGTGACGGTGCCGGCGGCGAACCTGGTCGCGGTGCCGGCGGAGATTTCCTATGCGGCCGCGTCGATCCTGCCGGATGCCGTGGCGTGCATGTACCACAGCCTGGTGCATCAGGGGCGCGTGGGGCTTGGCCAGCGCGTGCTGATCCTCGGTGTCGGTGGGCTGGGCATCCATGGCGTGCAAATCGCCCGCAGCGCAGGCGCGGACGTGCTGGCGACCAGCCGGCGGTCGGAACGCGTGGCGCTGGCGGAGGAATACGGCGCGGTCGGGGTCAACACCAAGGACAAGTCGCTGGAAACCGCGGTCGCGGCGTTCTCGCAGGGCGAGGGCGTCGATCTGGTGGTGGACAATGTCGGCACGCGCGACAGCGTGCGCGAGGGACTGTCGATGCTGCGGCCAGGCGGCAAGTTGCTGCTGGTGGGGTATCTCGATGAGACGCTGGAGATCCCGTCGATGCGGTTTTTCAAGACGGAACAGGAGATCGTCGGGTGTCGCGGCAGGACCAAGCAGGACCTGATCGATGTGGTCCGGCTGGTGCAGTCGGGACGCATCACGCCGGTGATTGGCGCGTACTATAAACTTGAACAGATCGATGCGGCCGCGGCGCGGCTTCAGGCGGGCGACCTGGTGGGGCGCATCGTGCTGACGCGATGACGTGCAATGGCTGCGTAACGTCCGGTTCGGACAAGGAGATTTCGATGTCGGCTACTCTTGCGGCGCAGATTTAAAGCCTGGCTCTCCCGGAGACCATGCGGGCGCTGGTTCTCACGTCGCCGGGAAAGTTCGAAATCCAGACCGTGCAAGTGCCGCGGCCGGGTGCGCAGGAGGTGCTGTGCAAGGTGGGCGCGGTGGCGATCTGCGGCAGCGATCCGGAGATCGTCCGTGGCGACCTCGCGGGCACCTGGCCGCCGGCGTATCCGTTTACTCCAGGCCATGAGTGGGCCGGCGAAGTTGTTGCGATCGGCCCGGGTGTGGTCGATTTGGCGCCCGGCGATCGGGTGGCCGGGCAGGCGCATTGCGGTTGCGGCACGTGTGCGAACTGCATGGAGGGGCGCTACACGATTTGCGAGAATTACGGCCGGCCGGAATCCGGGCAGCGGCATTACGGCTTCATCACCACCGGCGCCTACGCGCAATACGCGGTGCTGTCGGTGAAGAGCGTCAATCGCATGCCTCCGGTTATGAGTTTCCGCGAGGGCGCGCTGGTCGATACGGCGGGCGTGGTGCTGCACGGGCTTGAGTTATCCGGCGTGCGGCCGGGCGGCACTGTGGCGGTGATCGGACCCGGTCCGATCGGGCTGATCGCGATGCGGATGGCTCGGCTGCTCGGGGCGGCGCGGGTGATCGCGGTGGGACGCGGCGCTCGGTTGGAAGCGTCGGGCAAGGCGGGCGCCGATGTCATGGTGAACTTCGAGGATGGCGATCCGGTGCAGGCGGTCCGGGCGGCGACGGATGGGCGCGGCGTGGACGAGGCCGTGGAATGCTCGGGCGCGGCGGGCACCTTCCGGCAGTGCGTGGAGATGGTGCGCAAGGGCGGCCGGGTTGTGCTGCTGGGTGTACCGCAGGGGCATGTGCAGGAGCCGCTGCCGTTCAAGTACGTGGTGCACAACGAGATCGCGATCTATGGCTCGCGCGCCAATCCGAACGTGTCGCGCAAGGTGATCAGCTTGATCGGAGCAGGACAGTTGCAGGTCGGCGACCTGGTGACGCATGCGTTCTCGCTGGAGAACTTCGCGACGGCGCTGGATACGTTCGTCAAGCGGCGGGGCGGTGCGATCAAAGTGGTGGTCGAGCCGAACTGACGGCGCGTCGTTGGAGGGCGAAGGTGACGACATTTGCCCCTGTGTCATGGCCGGGATTGGCCCAGCCACCCACGTCTTTCCTCGCTGGCTGTAGCGAAGACGTGGGTGACCGGGCCAAGCCCGGTCATGACACAGGGGGAACAACCGTGCGCGGGCAGCAAGTGAAGGCGTGGATGCCGACCTTCGTCGGCATGACAGAACGGGCATGGCGGAACGGGTAGGATGGAACGGGCGTGACGGAACTGCCATGACGGGACGCTTGTTATGAACGCCGATATGCTGGTCTATATTGGGACGTACACCGAGCCGATCCGCTTCGGCACCGGCAAGGTGCTGCAAGGAAAAGGCGAAGGCATTTACCGGTTCCGGCTGGACATGGAGTCCGGGGCGCTGGCGCCGGCCGGCGTCACGACCTGCGTCGCCAATCCGTCGTATCTGGCGTTCGATGCCACGCGGCGGTTCCTCTACGCGGTGAACGAACTGAAATCGCACCAGGATCGGCCGGGCGGTACGGTCAGCGCGTTCGCGGTCGACGCCGCGACGGGAGAACTTGTGTTGCTGAACAGGCAGCCGACACATGGGACCGATCCTTGCCACGTCGTTGTCGATCGGCAGCGTCGGCATGTGTTCGTTGCGAATTTCATGAGCGGCAGCGTGTGCGTGCTGCCGGTGCGCGATGACGGCAGTCTGGGAGAAGCCTGCGATTTCGTGCAGCACCTGGGCGCGGGTATCGATCCGGCGCGGCAGACCGGGCCGCATGCACACTCGGTGACTCTGGACGCGACGAACCGCTTTGCGTTGGTGCCCGATCTGGGCTTGGACAAGCTGATGATCTACCGGTTCGATGCGAAGCGCGGCATGCTGGAACCGAACGGCGTGCCGTGGCTCAAGATGAAACCGGGCGCCGGACCGCGCCATGTCGCGCTGCATCCGGGCGGCCGGTTCGCCTACCTGATCAATGAGCTGGACTCCACGGTGGCCGCGCTGGCCTACGACCCGAAGACCGGGGCGATGCGGGAGTTGCAGGTTGCTGCGACGCTGCCCGAAGGATTTGACGGCCAGAGTTCGGGCGCCGATATCTACGTCTCGCCGTCCGGCCGGTTCGTCTATGCATCGAATCGCGGGCACGACAGCATCGCGATTTTTCGGATTGATGCCCGTACCGGGCGGCTGACCACTGTCGGCCACGAAGCGACGCAGGGTCGCACGCCGCGCAGCTTCTGCATCGATCCGACAGGCAGGTTCCTGCTCGTGGCCAACCAGGACAGCGATGCCGTTGTGACGTTTCGCATCGACGCACGCAGCGGCGAGTTGCACCCGACCGGGCACGCAGCGCAGGTGCCGACTCCCGTGTGCGTCAAAATCCGCGCGCCAGCGACGGCGACATGAACGGAGGCCTCCCATGGCGTCAGTGACGCTAGAGCACGTGTGCAAGATGTTCGGCGACGCTACGGTGGTGCGCGACGTCTCGCTCGAGATCCAGGACAAGGAGTTCCTGGTCCTGGTCGGACCGTCCGGCTGTGGCAAATCGACCATCCTGCGCATGGTCGCCGGGCTGGAGGACGTGTCGGACGGCGAGATCTATATCGGCGACCGGCTGGTCAACGACGTGTCCGCCAAGGACCGCGACATCGCCATGGTGTTCCAAAACTATGCGCTCTATCCCCATATGAGCGTGTTCGACAACCTGGCTTACGGTCTGCGACAGCGCCACACCGCCAGAGAGGATATCAAACGGCGGGTCGAGGCGGTCGCAGAGCGTCTGGGCATCGGGCAATTCCTGGCGCGCAAGCCGAAGCAGTTGTCGGGCGGCCAGCGGCAGCGTGCCGCTCTTGGGCGCGCCATCGTGCGGGAGCCTCGGGTGTTCCTGATGGACGAGCCGTTATCGAATCTGGACGCGAAGCTGCGCGTGCAGACTCGGGTGGAGCTGACCAAGCTGCATGCGCGGTTGCAGACCACGGTGATCTACGTGACCCACGACCAGGTCGAGGCGATGACGCTGGGCAACCGCATCGCGATCATGAAGGACGGCGTGCTGCAACAGGTCGATACGCCGGCGGAGGTGTATGCCAGGCCGGCCAACATCTTCGTCGCCGGCTTCATCGGCAGTCCATCAATGAACTTCTTCGAGGCGCGGCTGGCGCCGGTGGACGGCGGCGTGCAAGTGATCGGCGGCGGATTGCAGATCGATCTGCCATCGGAGATCGTGGTGCGCGCCGGCAGCTACACCGGCCGGCCGGTAATCCTGGGCATCCGGCCGGAGGACATCCATGACGCCAGCCGCGTTGCACCGAACGGCCGCCCGCCAGCGCAGGCGAATGTCGACGTGGTGGAACACATGGGCAGCGAGAACTTCGTGCACCTGACCAGCGGGGACGCGAGTTTCGTGGCCCGGGTGGATCGGACGGTGGATCCGAGTCCGGGGGATACGCTGCCTATCGCGGTCGACGCGCATCGCATTCGGTTATTCGACCCCGCGACAGAGCAAGCGATCTTGTAGCGTCGTGTCGTGGGTGAGGACCGTCCCGAAGGTCATAATACGTCTCCCCTGGTGCGGTCCCTGCCTGTCTGGGCCAGATTTATTGGCGACCGCGATGCCGACCGTGCCATTCCACCGCTGCCGGGATCAGCAGCAGAAAAAACCAGCGGGCGGCGTGTATACTGAACTGCGCGAGCAATCCGGATAGCACGAACACGGTGGCCACGCGCAACGGCCCAGCCAGACCGCGGCGGTGGATGTCTGCTCCGAGCCCCGGGGGAACCAGCCGATCGCCGATGATGGCATAGCCCCACATTGCGGCAGACAGCAGCGCGGCACAGGCCATGGTGCCGTCGTACAGCATAAAGGCAGTGGCGTTCGGGTGTTCGCTCAGCACCGAGCTGGCGAAGGGCACGAACGCGATGACCATCAGCAACAGCATGTTCAGCCAGATCAGCCGCGCGTCGCATCGCTGGATGTAGGTGAACCGCATGTGGTGGACGTACCAGAACTCGCCGACCACCAGGAAGCTGAGCGCATAGGCGGCGATCTTCGGCTTGATCGACAGCAAGGCAGCAGCCAGGGCAGCGCTGTCAGCGTGTTCCGGCAGGTCCGGCAGCCTGATGTCGAGCACGAGCAACGTAATCGCGATGGCGAAGACGCCGTCGCTGAAGAAGATAAGGCGCTCGGTTCCGGCGGTGGTCTGCGCGGTTTCGGAATTCTCCGCCATGCGGCGTTTCCCTCCTGGCAGGTCGTGTGGCCCGCGGTCAGACCACGATCTCGCCGGTGCCCGGCATCTTGCCGTCACGCAGCCGCGTGCCGAATGGCTCGGACAGCCGCGCCAGCAGGGCCAGGATCGCGGCAGCGTCCTCCCCTTCGGCGATCGACGGACAGCCGCGGGTTTCCAGATCGGCGGCGCCGTCAATGCCGGTCGCATTCATTTGGATCGGCGTTAGCGTCGCACCCAGGAACCGTCCCCCGCCGAACCGGCATTCGGCGATCACGCTCTGCCAGGTCACGGGGCCATAATGACCCGCCTCGGTCGCGGTCTGGAACATAAGGCTGCCGAGGTTATAGAAGATCGGCTGTCCCCGGTACAGTTCCACTCCGAACATCAACGGCTCGCCGTGGCTGACGAACATGCCGGCGCCGGCATCGATGCAGCGGTGCGCCAGCGCCTGCTGCCAGTCGGGCGGAGCGCCCTGGTCCGGCCCCGCCAAGTGGTTGTGGTGATACAGGATGACCAGATCCGCATGTCGGGAGGCCTCGGCCACCGCCCCCAGCACCCGGCCGATATCGGCCTCGTCGAGGCCGGTTGCCGGGCCAGTGCCCGGGATGCGCCGCACCTCGTTCACTCCGGGGCGCGTTTCGGTAGCGGAGCCGCCCTCGCGGATCTGCCCGCTTGCCATCGCCACCAGGGCGACGGTCCCGGAGGGCGTCTGCTGGTAGGCCGGCGCCGCGGCTTCTGCGAGGGTCCGGCCCGTGCCGGCATGAACGAATCCGCGCGCGTTCATCGCCGCGATGGCCGCCAGGATGCCGCCGGTGTTGAGATCGAAGGCGTGGTTGTTGGAGTGCGCCAGCATGGTGACGTGCAGCGCCTTCAGGCAGTCCAGCACCTCCGGGCCGGCCGCGTGGGTGAACACGCCCTCCCGAGTTGGCGGGCCGGCGCCGGGGCCGGAAATCGCGGTCTCAAGGTCGGTGAAGGTCACGTGGGCAGCCGCGACCAGGCCGGCGATGCGCTCGAAGTCCGGCCAGGGATGCGCCCGCAGGTCGTGCTGGATCAGCGCCTGCCCGCAAACAGTGACGCGCAACGGGGTGGCTGCGCCGGCGCGCGTTGCAAGCGCGCCCAGCGCCGCAGCGCCCAGCAATCCCCGCCGGCCCAGGGCAAAGTCGCGATGCTGCTGCGCCATGGCATAGAATCCGATTTCAGGACGGAGCTAGCATCCGATACTCGGTGTCAAGGAACAAGCCGACGGTCTGCATGCCACCAACCGGCCTATCGGCCGCGCCGTTTATGCACGGACGTTGCGGTCGAAATGGCTGATTTCGCTCATGGGTCCGCGGCCGGCCGCGCTGCCGCCTGTAGATGCGCAACGGCGTTCCCTATGTCGAACGCCTCGGTCGCAAGGGATGGCAAATCGAACGGACATTCCGAACCGGTCAGCGCGACCCGCGCGGCTACGGCCTTGGCCTCGTCCCAGTCCGCCAGCTTCGCACAGCCCACGCGCACGGCGCTGCGCCAGATCGATTGGAGATCCAGCTTCGATCGCATGGACCGGCTGAGCCGGCGCACCAGCTCGTCGTTCCAGGTAGTGATCTCGCCACGCCAGCCGAATGTCGGCGGCACGCCGGGATCAGCCCAGAGCAGGATGAGGTGGACCAAAATATTCCTGAGCAAGCTTTCGACGGCCCGCAGTTCGCTCTTGCCCACGTCCTCGATCTCCTCGACGACGTTGGCGAGGTCTAGCTGATTCGGCAGATCGTGGCGGCCAGCGAGGCTGCGCAAGGCAGCGGCCTGGACCTCTGACCAGGCGAGGATATCGTCGTCGTACAGCGACGCACCGTCCATCGGCCCCTCCATCCGCCGCTACAGCGGCCGCCTCAATCTGGCGACGTCGAACGGGCCGTGCAACGGGGGGAGATCGCAGCGTCCGGTTTCAGTCGTCCCGGTGCACCCGCTCCATCCGCTCGTGCCGCTCCTGCGCCTCGATCGACAGGGTGGCGATCGGGCGCGCCTCCAGGCGCCGGACACCGATCGGCTCGCCGGTCTCCTCGCAATAGCCGTAGGAGCCGTTATCAACACGTTGTAGGGCTTGGTCGATCTTGGATATCAGCTTGCGGGCACGATCCCGAGTGCGCAACTCCAGGGCTCGGTCGGTCTCTACGCTGGCGCGGTCGGTGATATCGGCTTCGCGAATCCCGCCTTCCGACAGGCTGGCCAGAGTTCCGTCTGCCTCCTTCAACAGGTCGGCCCGCCAACGCAGCAGCTTCTGGCGGAAATACTCGGCCTGGATGGGGTTCATGAACTCGTCCTCGTCCTCGACGGGTCGGTAGTCAGGAGGAAGAATCACCATCATGTCGTTGCAGTTCCTACGCTTCTCTCGTACATCAGGGTCGCCGTCTTGCCGCGGCGATTTCCCCGGCCCATTCCGGTTGGTGAACGCGCGGGCTTATAGCGGCGCAACTCTGCCGCGCCAAGGGTGCATGCCGTAAACTTCAAGGCTTTGCAACGAAATGCTGGCCCTCCGGCTCAGCCACCCCGGATCGAGGCCTCCGGGTCACCCGCCGCGGCGCGCCAGTTCGATCCGAGCCCGCAGCACAACCATGTCCACCGTGGCTGCAAGACCTGCATCGGCCGCTGCCGGTATCGCCTCCGCCAGCCGGCGGATTTGCCCCAGCACCGCCGCCTGATCGCCGTCATCCAGCAGCGCACGCTGCAACCGGCCCAGCGCCCCCAGCAACGCCTGTCCGTGGCGACGGGCGGCACGATCCCGCTCGGCCGGTTCGTCCACCTGCTGCAAGGCCAGCAGTGAATCGAGCGCCACCGGTGCGGGCGCCACAACCCCCACCGGAGACCCCACGTCCTGATCTGGCGCGGCCAGCGGCAGGAACCCCGTCGCGCCACGCGCGCCGGCGCGAACCCCCGGCCGACCCGGCGTCAGTGGTCCCACGCCATCGATCATCGTCATCCGACCCGGCTCCTTCTTCCCGCCCGGGGTTGCCGCCCGGCACATCCTGCCGAGCCGCGCCACGCCCCAACCCAGCAAAACCGCGCCACCCCTGATGGCATGGTGCTTGCGCTGACCCATCACGTCGCCGCCCACACTGACGACAAATCCTTATCGAGCCCTTACCGTGCGCGCTTCCACCCTCTTGCTCCTGTCGATCCTCCTGTTGTTCGGGGCGGCCCTGGCCCCGGCGACCGCTCAGGTGCGCATCAAGGACATCGTCGATGTGGAGGGGGTGCGGGAGAACCAGTTGATCGGCTACGGCCTGGTGGTCGGCCTGAACGGCACCGGCGACAAACTGAACGACAACATCTTCACCCTGGAATCGCTGGTCGGCATGCTGGAGCGGCTCGGCGTCAACACGCGCGACCAGATCGGCAACCTCACCACCAAGAACGTCGCCGCGGTGATGGTCACCGCCGAGTTGCCCGCCTTCGCCCGCACCGGCAGCCGGATCGACGTCACCGTGGGCGCCCTCGGCGACGCCACCAACCTGACCGGAGGCATCCTGCTCGTCACCCCCCTGCTCGCTGCCGACGGCGAAGTCTACGCCGTCGCCCAGGGCGCGCTGGCGACCGGAGCGATTGCCGCGCGCGGCGCCGCCGGTTCGGTGAGCAGGGGGGTGCCGACGGCGGCGCGCATATCGAATGGAGCTTCGGTGGAACGCGAGGTGGCCTTCCGGCTCGACAATGCCAAGGCGCTGCGACTGGGCCTGCGCAATCCGGACCTGACGACCGCTCGGCGGATCGCCGCAGCGATCAATGTCGCGCTCGGCCCGATCAGCCGGGCCACCGATCCGCGCACCGTCGCCATCGACTTCGGCGGCCGGGACCCGATCGACACGCTCGCCACACTGGAGGATCTGCGCGTCGAGCCGGACAGCCCGGCCATCGTGGTGATCGAGGAGGCCAGCGGCACCGTCGTCATGGGCGCCAATGTCCGGATCAGCACGGTGGCGATCGCTCAGGGCAACCTGACCATCCGGGTGACCGAGACGCCCGAGGTCATCCAGCCCGGACGGCTTGCCAACGGCACCACGGTGACGGTGCCGCGCACGCAGGTGCAGATCGACGACCAGCACGACAAGAAGCTCGGCATCCTGTCGTCCGGCGTGACGCTGCGCGACCTGGTGGCCAGCCTGAATGCGCTCGGCGTCGGGCCGCGCGACCTGATCAGCATCCTGCAATCGATCAAGGCGGCCGGCGCGCTGCAAGCCGACTTGCAGGTGCGCTGATGCAAATCTCTGCCGCGTCCCGCGTCATGGCCGGCCCGTCCAACGTCACGGTCGGCCCGTCCAACGTCACGGCCGGGCTTGACCCGGCCATCTATCGCGGCACCGGCGCCGCGGTGAACAGCCAACCCTCCCCCACCCCCGACATCACCCCGGCGCAGATCGCCAAAATGCACGCGGCGGCGCAGGACTTCGAGGCGATGGCGCTCGGCCAACTCCTGGCGCCCATGTTCAACACCGTGGACACCGCGCACTCCGCATTCGGTGGCGGCGGGGCCGAGGCAACGGTGAAGCCGCTGCTGCTCGATGCGCTCGCCAAGAACATCGCGGCGCATGGGGGGCTGGGCCTCGCCGCGCCGGTGTTCGCCAGCATGCTGCGGACCCAGGAAGCCGCGAACGCCGCCGCACCGGGCAGATACACAATTGGAGGCACGCGATGACGGATGGTCTGAATGCAGCCGCGGAGCATTTGGCTGCGGTGCTGACGCGGGAGAACGCCGCTTTGACCGCGCTCGACCTGCGGCGCGCCGCCGGCATGCTGGCGGAAAAGCAGCAGGCCGTGGCGGCCTTTGTCGCTGCTCAGCCGGGCGCCCCCGCCCCGCCCGCCGAACTTGCGCAACGGCTGCGCGACCTGGCGCAGGACAATCGCCTGAAGCTGGAGCACGCGATGGCCGTGCAGCGCCGGATCATCGGTATCATCGCCCGAGCGGTCCGCAGCACCGCCCCTGCCCCGCGTTACGGCGCTACGGGTGCGATGGCCGCCGCCCGCACGAGCTCGTTCACCCTGTCGGCGCGGGCCTGAGTGCGCCCCGGCCAAAGCGAGTGCCGTCCGGCGTCTGACCGAGCCACCGCGATCCCAATTGCCTACGGCACGGAATGACCGGTAGGCTCAGTGGACGCCACCCCATTGCAGGTAATCCGATGTCCCTCGATCCGAACCGGCTGATCCTGACCGGCGAAAACCCCTTCATCCGCCTGAGCGATGCCGACGGCGGTGCGATCACCACCAATGCGAGCTTCTGGCGTATCCTGATCTCGCCCGCCGGCCCCGGCCATGTGCTTTACCTGAAGAGCGAGCTGACCCAGGACCGGTGGAAGATCTACGCCGACAACATTGCTATGGCGCGCTGGCTGCAGAAAACCGTGCAGGGCATGCTCAACGAGGAACTTTCGGACACCTCGATACCGGTGACCGACGCGGCGTTCGACAAGACGGGCGACGCGCGCGATTTCTGGACCGAACGCGCGATCTCGCACGACGAGGAGGTCGCGCTGACCTGGTACGACATCGGCGAGCCGCTGCTGATCCACACCGAACCGGGGCCTCCCCCGGCACGCAAATACGGTGTCTGCACGGTGCTGATCCCGTCGCTCGGGGCACGCCTGACGGTCAATGGCGTTCCGGCGAAGGGCCGCCCGTTTCCGACCCAGCGCGAGGGCAGACCGTTCAGCACCTGCGCTTTGGCATTCTCCGAAAGCTGGACCGAGGCGCGCTGACGTTTTTGGTGGCCGCGGTCGAAACCCGGTGCCGCGCGAGGCGGGGTTTGTTGCCGTGCGGCCGCCTCTGATAAAATCCGACCGCGTCACCCACGACCGGTCGCTCGGGAGTGCATAAACCAACTGGAGGACATCATGTCGGGTGCGGATGCAGCGGCGGATAAAGTCATCCTCGTGACCCCCGATCAGGTGCCGTGGCGGGATAATCCCGTCATTCCCAACGCCCAAGGGGCGTTTCTGGTGGGCGATCCGTCAAAAGCCGAGGTCACCGTCCTTCGCGTCAGGTTGCCCCCACACTGTAAGCATCCACCACATACTCACCCCTTCTCCGAGGTAGCGACCGTGCTGAGCGGTCGTGCCGGCTTCGGCCTGGGGGATGTGTTCGATCCGTCGAAGGGCGAGTTATACGGGGCAGGTACCTTTGCCGTCGTGCCAGCCAAACAAGCCCATTATATTTGGACCGAAGATGAAGAAGCGATTGTGCAGGTCCAATTTGTAGGGCCGTTTGGCATCGACTACGTCAACCCTTCCGACGACCCACGTAAACGATGAAGTGCATCCCGTGCAGATTGGAAACAGCAGGATCAAAACAGCAGATTTGAAGGCATACACCGAATCCCGGATACCAATGTCTAAAATAGTTTGGATTCCGATATAGGATCCCATCCTTATATATGCCGCATAAGGCGCTTTATGGTAAGTTATCGGGCGGATTGCGGATATCTCTACTATTTACAACGCATGGCTAGGGAAAAAAGCGCGCTATTTTGCTATGTTCAACCCGATCTTGTCCGAACGCCGCCGTGAGCGGTCGGCGTGACGCGCCGATAATATTGTGATTTAGACGGTTCATAAGTTCGCCGGGAACACGCATCGGACTTCTCGGGTTCTGCTTGTCAAGAACATCGACTCCGCGTGGGTCGATGATAAATAGGCGAAGGCCACCCTTGTCTGCTGCCTCCATGATCGCTTGATTGATATGGTGGTCGCTAAAGCTGTAGCCGATTATCATCAGTCGTGTTGCCGGCCGTGATAGGTATTCTTTAAATTGCTTGTGATACCAACTCAGCAAAGGATACTGGTTGATCTCGACTGCTTTGTTTCCGCCCATGATAATTAGGCGGTTTTGCCCTGCCCCGCCACCGATCCATTTGATCCAACCGTGGAGCTTGTAATACGGTTGAGCGCCCGGATGCTCCCTGAAATCTGTTGAATTTGCGTCCGGCACGCGCATTTCGGTCTTCGTGGCATGATAGGGATGGTTCGCCAGCGCCGTGTTTAGCAATCGTGTCCCCGGCATGCGCCATCCTCTCCATGATCGATTCCCAGTAATGTGCCCATCATCAGCGGGATAATGGCGTTCGAGCAGTAGGTCTTGGTTGAGAGTAAAGATGGCGTCGAATTTACCTAGAAAATTCCTTATCGTATACTCAAGGGGTTGGGTCGGTTGCTCGAATGGCGTCTGCCCAAATGCCTGATCCATGTAGTTGAACATCCCAACAATGGCGGCCTGTAAGTCTCGCAGAGGCTTTTCGCTTTGCGCATCCTTGCGGCGGTTATATTCCTCCTGTAGCTCTGCTAGAGCATCTTCGAATCCACCTCCACGGGTCTTGCTCGTCCATAGTAGGTGTCGAAGGTTGTCATCGATCTCTGGACTGCCGAGCAGATACTCGAACGCCTCATCGGCCAACCAACCACCCCAATTGCGGCTGAATCCAGCACCGGTCAACAAAAGGAAAATCATCGCTCGATCCCGTGGCCTTTCATACCCTGATCCTTTTCACCTCGTCCAGGGGCTACGCCTGCTAGGTGCGTCGATGCCACCTGCTCGCGTTGGGTAGGCATTTTTGACTCCTTTGTGAGTAACGCATCACGCCATCAGACCCTGCAACTAGAATTCCCAGCCCTCCGCTTCCATAAATTGCTCCAAGGTCAGGCACGCGATACCGAAGTGCTGGCAGATGTTCGGGATCTTAGCCGCGTTCGGCTTCAGCAATTCCATCGTTACGACAGTGCGCCTCTCTGCCGCCGCCTTCGTGATGACGAACGGATCGGCATTCTTTCCGCCCTTAAGCAGCTTCTGTTGCTCGATGTTCTGCTGAAAGTGTTCGCACACCATAGATTTCTGGCGACGAAAGCACCTTCGGCCGCCGTCGGCGTTGCGAATAGATTGCTGTTTTGCCTTGCCCAAGCCAACAAGTCGTCCGGTGCGCCGTCCTCGATCTCTCGAAGGGCCTCGCGCGTTGATACAACATCACCGCCCGCAACCAGCTCGTCGAACCGCTCCCATAGGCTTCGGAACGTTCGACGGTAGAAATTCTTGAACAGAACCGAGAGCGGCGAATTGTCAAAAACGTAGCTCATTGGCTACCTTGCAGGAAATATTCTTCGAGCGTGCCGACGTTCCTCGGCTTAGTGTCGAGATATTCCGCAAGCTGCGCATCGTCGATGCGGTTCTGGTGATACTGCCGAAACGCAAGATTGATGTAGTCGCGGCCCAGATAGGTGATCTGCGTGTAATACCAGTTGCCGCCGCTGCCTCCCGACTTTTGCGCGGCCCACTCACTTGCTGCTCGCGTGTATTCGGCTTGGTCGATCCACCCGCGATCGAGAAATCTGCGGTAAATGACCTCACGACTAACATGGAAACGCTGCGCGAGCTGCACGGCGGTCTGTTCCGAGCGGTCGCGCTCGACCATGGCGCTGGTGAACACCGTATCCGGCACCAGAAATTCCGCTGCAAAATGATTACAGAGAATTTCGATGTGACGCTGCTGTTCGGGCAGTCTTGGAATATAGCGGTCGTCGATTGTGTCGATGCCGCTCGTATGAAAGAGAAGATGCGCCAGCTCGTGAAACAACGTGAAAGTTTGGCGTGTCTTGGCCGAGGTGTTGTTGACATAGATAATCGGAAACTCGTCGTCGTAGAGGCAGAACCCAGAATATCCGTCTACACGGAACGCATCCTTGAAGACAAACACACCGACAGCGTGCAGCGCATCGCGCCATGCCTTGAGCGCGGCTTCGTCGTCCGGCCACCGATATTGATCGGCAAGACTGATGCCAAGATATTCGCGCACCTGCGCCGCCATGCGCGCGACGGAACCGGTGTCCCTGAGTTGAAGATCGCGGGTGATAAGCCGCGTGCTCGGGTTTCGGCCTTGGGTCAGCTCGGCTAAATTGAGTTGTAGGGCCTTCGCTTTTCGAAGAAGGAAACGCACTTGCCGGGGAATTTGGTCAAACTCAGCATCCGGCAGCGTGCGGAAAGATTCTCGTATGGGCGGCAGCGTCGGCGGCTCGGGGAAAAAGAAGGCTGCAATCGGTAGCTTCAGCTCATCGGCGAGCCTTTCGAGCTGCGGATAGGTCGGCAGTGCATCGCCCGCTTCCCACGCGGCGATGTGCGGAAATTTCTGCGCAGCGTCATCGATGGTCAGCCCGGCGCGCTTGCGCGCCCAAGCGACCATCTCCTTGTTCACCGGTATCCCCTCGCTAGCCATGCTGCACCTCAGGCAATGGCAGCCTCGAAATCGTCGCCGCGCTGACGTTGTAGCTGCGGGCGATTTCCGTCAGTAGCTCCCCGCTCTCGCGTCGCGCAAGCGCTTCCTTCCTCTGGTGTGCGGTCATCTTGAACGGTCGGCCAAGGCTCTTGCCGTTCACCTTGGCACGGGCGCGGCCTTCGCTTGTGCGGGCGCGGATAAGCTCCCTTTCGAACTCCGCAAGCCCACCCAGGACGGTGAGCATCAGGCGGCCATGTGCCGTGGTGGTGTCCGCCCAGGTATCGCCCAGAGACCGAAAACCGGCCTTGCGGTCGGTGATCGTGGCGAGGGTGTTCAGGAGGTCGCGGGTCGAGCGGGCCAAGCGGTCAAGCCTGGTCACCATCAGCACGTCGCCGGCGGCGAGGTGGTCGAGGGCGCGGCGAAGCTGGCTGCGGTCGGTCTTCGCTCCGCTCGCCGTCTCGCGGAACACCTTCTTGCATCCGGCCTTGGTGAGTTGGCGCACCTGGGCGTCAACGCTCTGGCCGTCGGTCGAGACGCGGGCATAGCCGTATTCCATGCGACCGATTATGGCGGTAACTTATGCAAAGGAAAAGCCCTTGTTTTTCAGCAGCCTGATTTCTTTGCACAAGTCTTGATTTTCGCAAATCCCCAAGTTACGGGGAACCTGGCCCCGCGCTAGCTACACCCGCAGTCGGCTTCGAATTAGTCTGGCCATTGGGGCGTGATCGCCTTTGACGAAACCGAAGCGCGAGGCGCTCTTCCAGCGCTTGGCGTCCGCTGCGCCGAGTGTGAATTCGAACCCTGCGTTCTCGGCCAGCATGCGCAGCCAGAATCTTTGAGTGCGTCCATTGCCGTCAATGAAAGGGTGGGCAGCGTTTATCTCGTTGACATAGACAGCCGCCCGCTCCGCAAACCGGGCTTTGTCCCGGCCAACAAGGTAGCGTTCCTGAGCAAGCCGTCTGAACTGTTCACGCATCCAAGAGCCGATGTGATCCGGAACCGCGAAAGGAATTGCGCCGCGCCCTGTCGTGTATCGGCGCTCTCTGCCAGCCCACGCATAAAGGTCTTGGAAAAGGTGGTGATGAATAGCCTTAAACCCTGCGTAGTTTCTATGATGCGCGCGTGGCGGAAATCCTTCGGCGGCGCGCTGTGCGGTCGAACGGCGCTCGGTTGCTTCGAGAAGCTTCTGGTTACGTATGCCAAGCTTATTGATGTAAACTTCGGTATCCGGGTAAAAGGTCCGACGATACGCTTCGCGTTCATGCGCGCTTCGAAGATAGCTCACGGGCCTCACATCTTGGGATTTTGACGCGCCCGAAAGTATGCCTTGAGCCTTTTGACCCGCTCGTGCGGCGCAATGTTCGACGCCTCCATCTGATCGAACAGCCGGTCTATTTCGGCATCGCGGGCCAAGCCCTCGATATCGGCGTCCACCTGTGCCTGCTGTGCCCGCCATGCGGCATCACCGGGGTCTTTCGAGTGAAGGCGGCTCACACGTTTGGATGATGTCGGCATCGCGTTCTCCGGCAGGTATTGTAGCACAATCCAGCCGCCGCCAGCCGGGTCATGGCTCGTCCCTTTCGTCGCTTCGTGCCAGGCTGCGCTCGGCTCGCCTGCTCGTGAAGGGCTTACGCCCGCCAGCCTCCGCCGGGGCGAAATGCAGGATGGGCTGCCGCTGCGGGGTTTCCGGTTCTCCCGACACACGAAAACCGGGCCCAATCCGCCGCCCGCCACGCCTACTCCGCTACCAACTCCCTCCCCGCCCCTTCCTCCCGCAGCGCCGCCGCGATCCGCCGCGCGACATCATCCCACCGCCGCACCTGCGTCTGGCGGAACAGCCGCACCGTCGGATACCAGGGAGAATCCTCGCGCTCCAGCAACCACCGCCAATCCGGCGCCCGAGGCAGCATGATCCACACCGGCCGCCCCATCGCCCCGGCCAGATGCGCGACGGAGGTGTCCACCGTCACCAGCCGCTCGATATTCTCCAGGATCGCCATGGTGTCGTCGTAGTCCTGGATCTCCGCGCCGACATTGATCAGCGGCGCGCGGCCGTAATACTCGCCGGCCTGGCCGGTCTTCGGCCCCTTCTGCAACGCCAGCAGAGCAATTCCCGGCACATTGGCGATTGGCAGGAAATCCGTCAGCAGCGCGGATCGGTTGCGGTCGTTGTTATGCGTCGGACGCCCCGCCCAGATCACCCCGATGCGGCGGAAGCCCTCCGGCACCAGCCCATCCAACCGCTGCTTCCACACCGCGACCCGCGCCGGATCGGCATGCAGATAAGGGATCGGCGCCGGTACGTTGTCCACCCGAGTCCCGGCCTGGCGCGGCAGCCCGGACAGCGCTTCGAACGCCGCGTACTCCGGGCAGTCCGGCCATTTCTGGAACAGCTTCGCCCGAGGCGTCACCTGCCGCAGCAGCGGCGCCAGTTCGGCGCTGCAAGCGATCGCCACGTTGGGGCAGCGCTGTTCCGCCCACGGAATATAACGGCAGAACTGGATGGCATCGCCGAACCCCTGGTCGGCGATCAGCAGCAGCGTGCGGTCGCCGAGCGGCGCGCCATCCCATTGCGGCTTGCTGGTCGGAGGCATCAGCGGCGCGGCCCCGCCGATGCGGAAGCGCCACTCGTATTCCTCCCAACCCTCGGCCAATTCGCCACGCTGCAACAACGCCTCGGCCCGCACGAAATGCGCACCGGGCAATCCGGGGTCGATGCGCAGCGCCTGGTCCGCGCAGTCCAGGCAAGCGTCCAGTTCGCCGCGGTGGTAATGGATGATCGCCTGGTTGTGCAGGCACAGCGGATCGGCCGGCGCCAGCGTCGTCGCCCGCTGCGCCGCCGCCAGCGCATCGTCCAGCCGCCCAAGCGTGCGATACACCTCGCAGATATTACGCAGATACAACGGCGTATCGATGCCGTGGCGCAGTGACGCTTCCATGAACTCGAGCGATTTCGCCGGATCGCCCAGGCGGAATGCGACGATGCCCGACAGGTGCAGCGCGTCGCCCTGATTGGGAGACGCCGCCAGCACGCATTCCAGCAGCCGCTTGGAGTCCGCCAGCCGCCCCGCGCGTTCGTACTCGTTAGCGATCCGCAACACCTCGGCCAACGGCACCGGCACGCTGCCGGGCGCCGGCGCGCGCGGCGCGGGAGTCGGCGATTCCATCAGGCAGGGGCTCGCATCACCCCCCCCGTGTCATGGCCGGCGAGGGTCGGCGACCCACGACTATTCTTCTTATTAAGAAGAAGTCGTGGGTGGCCGGCCTTCGCCGGCCATGACACGGGGAGGCGAGCTTACACGCCATCATTCGCTCGTCTGCATCAGTCCAGCGTATAACCCAGCCGTTCGATCACCGGCTGCAGGATCGGGATCACCGGCTCGAGATACTTCCGATAGTGCTTCCACCGCCCGACCGAGCGGTCATACAGCGGCTCCGCCACCTGAGCGTAACTGGCCGTGCGCGCATACCGCCGGTTCTCATGGAACGTCAGGCAGGCCTTGTTGAATTTTTCCCCGACGAACCCCAGCATCGCCCGCACGCTTTGCTCTTGGTCCGCGACCATATCCTCATAGCGGATCGGCAAATACCGCAACGTCATTTCGCCGCGATAGTGCTGCACCAGGTCCATCACGCGGACGCAATGGGTCGCCGCTGTCGGCAGGTCCGACGCGCAATAGAACCCGTGGGTGAACGCATTTGAAAACGCCGACACCATGATATCCAGCGGATGCCGCAGCACGTGGATCATCGGCGCCTCCGGGAACAGCAGCGCGATCAGCCCGAGATGCGTCTCGTTCAGCGGCATCTTGTCGGTGAACCGCGTCGCGCCGGCACCCAGCACGCCCATCTGCCGAACCTTCTGCAAGTAATAGTCGCGCAGGTTGTCCAACCCCTCGCGCTGATCCCCCATCCACAGCTCGGCCAGCGCCTCCGGATAGCCGAGCGGGCTGGCCAGCATGCGCGGCATGATGGCGGTGATCTCGTGGATCAGCGGCAGTTCGTCGCCGGCGGAGATCTTCGGATGCGCCGACAGCGTTTGCTCCACCAGCGTGGTCCCCGACCGAGGAAACCCCAGGATGAAGATCGGCTGCGGCGTATCGGACCGCACATGGGCATGCGGGATCAGCCGCAGCCGCCCGCCGGTGAAAAAGTTGCGCAACCGGTCGATCTGCTGCTTGGCGATCTCATCGAGATACACCTGCCCTGACAGCTCCCGCGCCAATTGCTTGCCTTGCGCGAAAGCCGCCCAGGCATCGTCATAGCGGCCCGACTGATCGAGCAGCCGGCCTTTCTCCAGCAATTCATTAGGACCAAGCTTGGCGTCGCCGGTCACGGTGGATTCGATCAGCGTCAACGCCTCGTCGTATTTGCGCTGGCGCCCCAGCAGCACCGCCCGAGTCAGCCGCACCGCCGGATCATTCGGAAACCGCTGCTCCATGGTGTCCAGCACCTCGGCGGCAGCGTCGAAATGCCGGTCGGCTTCCTCCAGCCGGGCGAAGCCGAGCATCGTCTGGCGAATGTCGGGCGCGGCGGCGGCAGATTCCTGGTAGAGCTTGCGCGCTTCCTCCATGCGCCCCTGGTTCTTCAAATTCCAGGCGAGGTTGGCGAGCAAGATGGGGTCGCGCTGGCCGCTGAGGTCCAGCACCCGGCGATAGTGGTATTCGCCGATCTGCGGCCTGTTCGCTTCCGTCATGATCATGCCCATCAGGTTGTGCGCCTGCGGGTTCTCCGGGGCGATGCGCACGGCATTGCGGGCGTGTACTTCGGCCTCGGCCAGGCTGCCCTTGCCGAGCAATATGAGGGCGAGTTCGTTGGTGGCGACGAGGTTGTTGGGGTCGAGGGCGACGATGCGGCGGATCAGCGCCTCGGCGGCGCGCGGTTTGTTCTGGGCCTTGCGGATTTCGTACAGCACGGACAGCGCACCCGGACGGTCGGGCGCCAGTTCCAGCACGTCGAGGCAGAGGCGTTCGGCAGTCTCGATCGCGCCCTGCCGATGTGCCTGGAGCGCGCGCTCGACCAGCGGCACCAGGTGACGCGTGGCGCCCGCGGGCGGCAGGGAACCGGTTTGCAAAGCGCAGCACCGCACGGCCCGCAGGCCGCTGCCACACTCGCACAAGGCGGAAACAGGGGCATTCATTTTGGGCTCGGATCCATCAAGTCGTAATCAGGCCAACCTGACATGATGGGGGGGCGGGGACAAGCACGGCGTGACCGGGTGCGAGGAAGCGTCAGGTGCCGGAGATGTCCCGCACGCTCACGTGGGAGATTGCTTCGCTTCGCTCGCAATGACAGCGGGACGCAGCAAGCCGGCGCGTGCCAGGAACACCGGCGCGGGCGGCACCATGGTCTCCCCTGCTTGCGATACGAACTGCGCCAGATCTGCAAACGGCACGATGCGCAGTGTCGGATATTCGCCGTTGCCGCGCTCGAGATGCGCGGTGCGGATCGCCGCGGCGTCCAACCGGCAGTCCACTGCCATGCCAAGATCGCAGACATGGCTGCCAGGGTGCTCTACGACACAGAGCGGCCGCGGCACGTCCACGTCGCCCGGCGCCAATCCCAGTTCCTCACGCAATTCGGCCAGCAACTGGCGGCCGAGTTGAACGACGCCGTCGGCACCCACCGCATGCGCATCCACGCTGCCCGCGGGCGGCAGCTGCCACATGTCGGCCTGGTAGATCGCGCCGGCGTGGCGGCGTCCGAACACCACGCCGTTGACACAGCGCAGCACGCCGCAGACCGCGAGCGGCCGCACGCCTAGCGCATCGAACAGCGCCGGCCGGTCCATCTGCGCGACGATGCGGCGAAACTCGGTGAGGTGGCCGGTGATCCTGTCCGGCGCGATCGTGTCGGCACTGAACACGCGGCCATTGAACAGCGCCCCCGCCCCGCCCGCGGCGACACGCGCGCACCCGGCGTGCCACAGCACGTCCACCTCCGCGTCCAATGCCGGTGGCAGATCGGGCATCGGCCGCACGACCCGCACGCGCACTCCCGCCTCCAGTTCATGCACGATAAAGCCCACCAGCGACTTCTCCCCGCGTTATGCCCCAGCGCCGACGCACATCCGCCTGTCCCACGTCGTGGACAAGGTTACAGAGCTATCGCGCCGCCGACACCAGCGCACGCTCGCCGGAACACTGTGCGCCGAACCGATGGGCTGGCGCATTCGTAAGGTGCGGGAAAGCCGCCGCCGCGCCACGCTGGCGGCATGGACCTGGTCCGCTACCTGCTGTCGCCCCTGGCTGCCGGCTGCCTCGCCGGACTTACCGCCGCTTGCGGCGTTATCGCCACCAATGTCGGGTCACTGCGCGACCTGATGCTGCACACCCAGGGCGGTTGGCTGGCTGCCGCCTTGTTCGCGTGCATGTTTGCACTGACATTCGGATGTGCCGCGACTGGTTGGGCAATCATGCAGATTGGGTCCGACGCTGAACCGAGTCGCATCGCCCGGGACAGCCGCCAGCCCGACGCCCGGCGTTGGTGATCCTGACGCCCGGTTCGTCGGCCAGCGCCGTCATTGCGAGTTAGTCACCGGCCGGCCGCGGCCGACCCGCAATGACAGTCGGACGACTACAAGTAATGCTCCGCCAAGGGAGCGAAGCCGTTGAAGCGCTGGCTTGCATAGGTCGTCACATACGCGCCGGTCGCCAACAGCTCCACCCGATCGCCGGAGGACAGCGCCAGCGGCAGCCGGTAGTTCGACTTTTCATACAGAATGTCGGCGCCGTCGCAGGTAGGACCGGCGATCGCCACCGGCCCCATCGCCGTGCCGTCATGCGGCGTGAGGATGCGGTACTTGATCGCCTCGCCCTCGGTCTCCGCCAGCCCGCCGAAACGGCCGATATCCAGATACACCCAGCGCACCGGATCGTTCGGATCGCGATGGCTCACCAGCACGACCTCGGCCGACACCACACCCGCGTCGCCGACCACGAAGCGGCCCGGCTCGATCACCATCTCGGGCAGTGCATTGCCGAAATGCCCGGTCATCGCCGTCATGATCGCGTTGCCGAACTGGTCAATCTCCGGCACGTCGTCGCGATAGCGCGTTGGGAACCCACCGCCGAGATTTAACATGCGCAGATTGACGCCGGCCTCGGTCAGGTCGGTGAACAGCATCGCCACCTTGCCGATCGCGATCTCGTAAGCCCGCGTCGTGGTCTGCTGGCTGCCGACGTGGAACGACAGCCCGTATGGATCGAGTCCAAGTTCGCCCGCGCGCAGCATCAATTCGCGCGCATGCTCGACTGTGGTGCCGAACTTGCGCGACAGCGGCCAGTCGGCGCCCTCGTTCGCTACCAGGATGCGGCAATACACCCGCGCACCCGGCGCGTGCTTTGCCAGCTTCGCCAGTTCCTCGGCGGAATCGAAAGCGAACAGCGACACGCCGCGCTCGAACGCACGCGCGATCGCCGTCGACTTCTTGATGGTGTTGCCGAAGCTGATCGCCTCCGGCCGCGCGCCGGCATCGAGGCAGGCGGCAACCTCCTCATAGCTGGCGGCATCGAAACTGGAGGCGAGCTTCACCAGCCGCTCCAACACCGGAGCCGCGGGATTGGCCTTCACCGCGTAATAGATGCGCGCCAACGGCAACGCGTGTTGCAACGCGCGGAAATTGGCTTCCACGCGATCGACGTCGAGCATCAGGCACGGCGTCGCCGGCTGCTGCTGGGCAATGAAACGGGCGATCTTGGGCGTCATCGCACCCTGCCCCCCTTCCATAAGCGCCCACCTAACCAGGCGGCGGGCGGAGTTGACGAAACGGTCGAACGAACCAGCGACCAAAGCGAGTTGCCAGAACGCTTGACGTCGTTGCGTAACCACTAGGGCCAGAGGCACGTGCGTTGCTGCGTGGGGGCCACATAGGACCCCCCACCCCCTGGCGCAATAGGAAATTTCCGTGGAAAGTCAAAAATCTGCCCCGACATTCCAGAGCAATCTGGCAGCCCGGCGAAGCGGCGGGCGTTGTGGTGGCGTCGTCTCGAGAGGACACTGTGGACATCGAACCGGCCAACCAGTCAGGCGGGGCGCCGCATAACAGCAGTCCTGGTGGCGCCAGATCCGGCCGCCCGCACAATTCGGGCCGCGCGGTCCGGCGCCTGGGACGCAGCCACCCAAGCTCCAGCCGGGGCGGCTTCTGGCGACGTTGCCGGGTCGTGTCGTTCGGCGCCGTCGCGGCCAGTATCACCGACCGCATGACGCTGGCCGCCGCCGGGTGCGCCTTCTATGCCACCCTGGCGCTGTTCCCCGCCATCAGCATGCTGATCTCGGTCTACGGCCTGGCGTTCAACCCCGAGGCGGTTGCGTCACAGTTGCAGGTGCTGGAAGGCCTGGTGCCCTCGCCCGCCTTCGCGCTGATCAGCGACCGCGCGCATGAACTCGCCAGCCAGGCTCACGGCAATCTTAGTACCGGCCTCGCCGTCAGCCTGGTGCTGACGTTCTGGAGCGCCTCGACCGGCACGAAGTCGGTGCTATCGGCGCTGAACGTGGTGCACGATGTGACCGAGCAACGCGGCTTCCTGCGATTTCAACTCACCGGCCTGGCGATGACGCTGGCCGCGGTGCTGGTGGCGTCGGTGGCGATCGCGCTGCTGGTGTTCATTCCCGCGGCGATCTCCTTCGTCGGCCTGTCGCGCTACAGCGGCGGCCTGCTGCACATCGCCGCCATGCTGCTATTGCTCGGACTGTTCGGCGCTGCGCTGGCGGTGTTCTATCGCATCGGCCCGTCGCGCATACCGCCGCCGCATCAGCCGATCCTGCCCGGCATCGTGCTGGCCACGTTGCTGTGGCTGGCCGCATCAATATTGCTATCCTGGTATGTGTCGCACATCGCCAGTTTCGGCGTGACCTACGGGCCGCTCGGCGCGGTGGTCGGCATCATGCTGTGGTTCTACATGTCGGCCTACGCCATGCTGCTGGGCGCCGAACTGAACGCTCGCCTGGAAGAGCACGCATAGACCAGGGCTCCGCCCTTGGCGGGGTTCCAAGGGACAGCGCCCCTTGGTGGGTCCAGGACAAAGCCCTGGCCTTGCTTGCTGCGAGCCGCATTGCGCCAAACCCGGCACATCACGATAGTGACCGCCCTGATCTCTTTGACACCGAGGCACCATGGCAGGCTGGGATGATGGCTACGTCACCGACGTGGCCTACACCACCAATTTCTACCGCGAGATCACCCCGTCCTGGCTCGCCACGACCTCTCTGTTGCTCGGGCATCCGCCACCGGACCTGACCCGGCCATTTCGCTATGCCGATCTCGGTTGCGGCCACGGCTGCACCGCGCTGATCGTCGCCGCCACCTGCCCGCAAGCCGAAGTCTGGGCGTTCGATTTCAATCCTGCGCATATCGAGTGGGGCACCCGGATGGCGGCCCAGGCGGGATTGAGCAACGTGCGGTTTGTCGAGGCGTCGTTCGCCGAACTTGCCGCCCGCCCGGAAGCGGCGCTGCCCGCGTTCGACTTCATGGTCTCGCATGGCGTGCTGAGCTGGATCTCGCCGGAGAACCGCCGCTTGATGCTGGAGGTGGTCCGCCAGCGCTTAAGGCCGGGCGGGCTGGCCTATATCAGCTACAACGTCACCGTCGGATGGGCCGGCATGGTCCCACTGCGCCGGCTGATGTGCATGCTGGAGGAAGCCAGCACCGCGCGCACCGATCAAACCACGGCCGGCATCCTCGATTTCATCGAACGCATGCGGACCGGGGGCGCGCTGTTCTTCCAGGCCAATCCGATGTTGGCGTCAAGGTTGGACGACCTGCGCAAGCAGGAGCCGCGCTATATCGCGCACGAATACCTCAATCGCGACTGGCATCCGCTGATGTTCGCCGAGGTCGCCGACGCGATGGCGGAGGCCAAGTGCAGCTTCATCGGCAGCGCCACACTGAGCGAGAACGTGGACGCGCTCGCCGCACCTCCCAGCATGCTGCCATTGCTCGCCGAGGTTACCGATCGCGTGCTGCACGAAACCGTGCGCGACTTTGCGTCGGGCATGGCGTTCCGCCGCGACCTGTATCGCCGCGGCCAGTCGCCGCTCGCGGCGAGCGAGCACCAGGCGATGCTCGACCAACTGTCGATCGCACCGATGGGACACACGATACCCGACCCGATCACGTTTCACACATCGATCGGCATGGTCACCGGACACACCGAGATCTACCGGCCGCTGTTCGAGATGCTGACCTACGGCCCGCTCTCGGTGCGCCAGGCCCGCGAATCAACGTCGTATGCCGGGCGCCCCATCATGGAGCTGTTGCAGGCCATCACGCTGATGATCTCGGGTGGCTACGCGCATCCGCTGCTGGCTGGAGGCGTGACGGAACCGGCGCGCCAGGCAGCGATGCGGCTGAACCAGGCCTTCGCGGTCGCCAACGGGTATGGCGGCGAACTGAACCGGCTCGCCGCCCCGCTGATCGGCTCCGCCCTTCAGGTCGATTTGCTCGAGACGCTGTTGACCGCCGAATTGCTCACGGGGCGTCCGCTGGAGATGGAGAGCCTGACGGCGTCGGTGCTGAACGGGCTGGAGCGCAGCGGCCGCGCCATGCAACGCGACGGCACGCCGGTGACCGACCCGGAGGAGAAGCGGGTCATGGCCGGCGAGGTGGTGCAGCGTTTCATGGAACATCGCGTCCCGCTGCTGCGTACGCTGGCGGGACTGTGCAAAAAACCAGTCGTCATCCCCGCGAAAGCGCGGATGACCGCTGGTTTCGTGGGGATGACGACATCGGGCGTCGGGGGAGCTTTCATAGCAGGCTTGCGCTACTCCGCGGCGATCGGTGTCCGCGTCTCCGCGCCGCGCCCCAGCACGATCACCGCATCGAGCGCGACGCACCCATCCGGCAGCGCGCGCAGCGGGTTGATATCCAGCTCGGCGATCTCCGAGTGCTCTGCCATCATCCGGCCCACCGCCACGATGGCGTCGGCCAAAGCGGCCTTGTCGGCCGGCCGCGCGCCGCGCCAGCCATCCAGCACCGCCGTGCTCTTCAACGACGCCAGCATCTCCAGCGCATCGTCATGATCCAGCGGCGCCAGGCGTAGCGCGGTATCCTTGATCGCCTGCGCCAGCACGCCGCCCATGCCGACCATGACCGCCGGTCCGAACGACGCATCGTTCAACCCGCCGACGATGAGTTCGACGCCAGGCAGCGCAGTCTCCTCAAGCAGGTAGTGCGAGCGCGCCGGGGCCGGGATGCGGTCGATCGCGTCGAGCGCGGCGTTCAGCTCCGCCGCGGTCCGCACATTCAGGAACACGCCGCCGACATCCGTCTTGTGCACGATGGACGGGTTGAGCACCTTGACCACCACCGGCAAGGGCAGCGTCGCGAAGGCGGCCAGCGCTGCCTGGCGCGTGGTGCAGGCCACGGCAAGCGGCACGCGGATGCCGTAGCGCTGCAGCAGCGCCTTGGCCGCGCTTTCGTCCAACGGCGCGGACCCCAGCGCCGGCGCCGGGCACGGCAACGCCGCCGCGGCCTGTTGCAGCAAGGCGTGACGCCCGTGCGCATCCTGAACCAGCGCGCGCATTGCCTTCGCCGCGCGTTCCGGGCTGGCATAGGCGGGCACGCCGAGCGCTCTCAGGCCGGCAAAATCCTGCCGCAGATCGTCGGCGAAGCCACCGCTGCCGACGACCAGAGGCTTCGCACACGCCGATTTCGCGGTACCGATCAACTCGGCAATGTCGATACCGGCCTCGCGCAGCACGAAGACCGACACGGCGTCGACCCCCGGGTCGTCGCCCACCGCCGCGAGCACAGCGCCGAAGCTGGCGGTCGGCCGCGCGGTATCCACCGGGTTGCGCATATAGGTCATCGGCGGCAGCAGCGCCGCGATCCGCGCCAGCGTCTGCTGCGTGAAATCCGGCACCGCGACGCCACTGGCCCGCAACTCGTCGAGCATCAGCAGGCCCGCGCCTCCCTGCCCGGTGACCATGCCGACACCCGGGTCGCGCTTCGGCGCGATGCGTGTCTGCGACAGCGCGATCGCCGCATCGACCAGATCGTTGGTGCTGTCGGCGACCACCGCGCCGGCCTGACGCAGCGCCGCCCGCTTCAATGCATAGGAGCCCACCATGTTGCCGGTATGCGAACGCGCGAAGGTGCCGATATCGGTGCGCCCGATCGTGAGCGCGATCACCGGCTTGCGCGGCACGGCGTGACGGATCGCCTCGCACAGATGCCGCCCGTCGGCGATCCCTTCGAAGTGCAGCGCGATCGCCGCGGTGCTGTCGTCGCCGGCCAGGTAATCGACCACGTCGGCCGGCGTGACGTCGATACTGTTTCCCAGTCCGACCGACAGGTTCACGCCGTAGCCAAGCTGCTGCAATTGCGTGGCGATGATGATGCTGACGCCGGAACTCTGCGCGACGACGGAGATGTTGCCCTTCGGCAAGACGTTCAGCCCGGCCCAGAACGACGCTGCGACATCGCGCGACAGGTTGCCGAAGCCGGCGGTGTTCGGGCCGAGCAAGCGGATGCCGGCGCCGCGGCAGATCGACAGGATTTCCGCCTGGCGCGCCTTGCCTTCCGCGGTGCCGGTCTCGCCGAAGCCGCCGCCGACGATCAGTGCTGCGCCGGCGCCGCACGAAGCCGCCTCGCGCAGCGCCGCGGCACAGGCGGCGGCGGGGATGCACAGTGCGACCAGGTCGATCGGTTCGCCGATGGCGGTCAGCGAGGGGTAGCTGCGGCGTCCGAGGATCTTGGTCGCGGCGGGGTTCACGGCGTAGACCGGGCCGGGAAACGTTCCGAGATTGCGGAGGAATTGGTAGCCGGCCTTGTCGGGCGAGGTCGACGCGCCAACCACGGCGATCGATCGCGGGGAGAACAGGCGCTGCAAGGATTGGGCGTTGGTAGGCATGGATGTCTCCTAAAAACCTCTCCCGCCTGCGGCGGGAGAGGTCGGCGCAAAGCGCCGGGTGAGGGTGATCGGGCTGCTCCGAAGCAAAGACCATGTGCCGGCCCGATCACCCTCACCCGCCGCTATGCGGCGACCTCTCCCGCGAAGCGCGGGAGAGGTTGGTTTACAACTCGCTGCGGCTGGTCTCCTTGGCGAACCACAGGGCGGCCAGGGCGATGGCGCCCACCACGATGTAGTACAGATCGACCGACCAGAACGCGCCGTGCGACCAGGCCAGCAACGCGGTCGCCAGCATCGGCGCCAGGCCGCCACCCAGCAGCGTGCCGATCTGCTTGCCCAGCGACGCGCCGCTGAAGCGCACATTGGTGCTGAACAGCTCGGGGATGATGCTGCCCTCGGGACCAAACATCAGCGGATGGATGACGCCGGCACCGAGCGTGATGGCCAGGATAACGAGCAGTGGGTTCTTCGTGCCGAGGATGAAGAAGAACAGCGTGACGTACAGCATCGCCAGGATCACGCCGGTCGCCCACAGCGGCCGTCGCCCGACCTTGTCCGACAGCCGGCCGAACGCCGGCATGGTGAACAATGCGAGGATGTTCGACAGCAGGTAGGCGGTGGTGAGCACGCTGGTGGTCATGTGCAGCGTGCGTGCGCCGTACGCCATCGCGAAGATCGTCACGAGATAGGAGAACGCCGAAGACCCCGCGGCGATGGCGGTCGCGATCGCCCAGGGCTTCTTGTAGCCCCGTACCACGTCGGTGACCGGCGTCTTGCTGACTTTTTCCTCCGCTTTGGCGCGCAGGAACACCATCAACTCACTGACGTTCAGCAACAGCCCGCAGGCCACCAGCATCAGCACGAAGCTGGCCATGAACGGCAGGCGCCACGCCCAGGCGGTGAATCCGCTGCCCAGGAAATAGCTCAGCGGGATCACCATCAGCGAGGCGCAGATGATGCCGATCGGTCCCGCGGCCTGCGGGAACGCGCCATAGAAGCCGCGCTTCTCCACCGGGGCCCATTCGATCGCCAGCAACGCCGCGCCGATCAATTCGCCGCCGAGCGCGAAGCCCTGCACGAACCGCAGCAGCAACAGCAGCAACGGGGCGGCGATGCCGATGACGGCATAGCCCGGCAGGCAGCCGATCAGCATCGAGGCGACGCCCATGATGGCAACCGCCTGGATCACCGGCCATTTGCGCCCAAGCCGGTCACCGAAATGGCCGAAGAAGATGCCGCCCAGCGGCCGCGCCAGAAAGCCCGCCGCGAAGGTGCCCCACACCGCGATGATGCCCACCACCGGGTCGAGCTTGGGAAAGAACAACGTATCGAACACCAGCGGCGCGACGACGCCATAGAGGAAGAAGTCGAACCACTCGAGCGCCGTGCCGATCGTGGCGGCGGCAATCACCTTTCCGAATTGGTGCGGCAGCGCAGGCGGCGCCGAGACCGCCGGCCCTACCCGTTCCAACAGTGTCGTGCCATCAGGCATGTTCCACCTTCCGCGCGCTGTGCGCCATTTGCTGGAGAGACGTGACCTTTTCGTTCACCGTGTGCTGGATATGCGCGAGCTGTTCGGCCGACAGGTGCTTGTATTTTCCGATCAGCTTCAGGTAGGCCTCGACCGGCACCGGCTTGTCCACGGCATGCGTCAAACGCAAACCGCCCGCGCGGGTGTATTCCCAAAGCACGACGAAATTCGTCCGCACCTGCATGCGGCATACTTCCGAGATGTTCTCGGGCGGGATGCGCCAGCCGGTCGGACACGGCGTATAGACGTGCAGATACGCCATGCCGGTCTTCGCCACCTCGATCGCCTTGTCCAGCTTGTCGTAATAGTCCTCCATGAAGCCGGTGGACGCGGTGGCGACATAGGAACAGTTGTGCATCATCATGATGCGCGGCATGTCCTTGGCTTCCGCGCCCTCGCCATGCAGGCTTTCGCCGACCGGCGTGGTGGAGGTCCACGACCCGAACGGCGTGACGCCCGACGCCTGCATGCCGGTGTTCATGTAGCCTTCGTTATCGACGCAGATGAACAGCATCGGGTCGTCGCGCCCGGCGGCGCCGGACAGCGAGGCGAACCCGGCATCGGCGGTGCCGCCATCGCCGGCCAGCGCCAGCATCAGCACGTCGCGCCCGACCCGGTTGTACTGGCGCTTGATGCCCGCCAGCATCGACGCGGTGTTGGTCAGCAACGGATGGAAGATTGGCACCTTGCAGCCGGTGACGCCGTTGAAGCCGACAGTGCCCATGCCGGGAATGCATCCGGGCGGCGCCGCGACCACCGTTTCGGGACCGGCCTTGCGCAATGTGTGGCGGATCAGCAGCTCGCTGTTGCAGCCCTGGCATCCCGCCAGGCCGCGGACGAACAGGTCTTCCCGGTCGCCGTATTCGTTATAGATCTTCGCCGTGGTGCGCCATTCCAGCGCATCGTGCGGGCAGGCGCGCACGCAGGCCGGATGGCCGTTGCAGGTGTCGCACTTGGCGACGCGGCCGATCGCCGCGTCATAGGTGATTCCGGCGTACGCGCAGCCGACGGTGCAGAGCAAACAGTCGACGCATTTGTCGCCGTCCCAGTCGATGACGCCGGTGGCGGCGTTCTTGATCAGCGCGCCGGACGGGCATTCGGGCACGCATTTCGGATCGGCGCATTGCCGGCACAGTGCGAGTTCGTAACCGCCCGTTCCGGTGCGCGCGAATGGATCGTTGGCCAGGATGCTGATCCGCGACTGCGCGCGATCGTCGGTGCCCGACTTCGCCCGCGCGCAGGCCAGCATGCAGTCGCCGCAGCCGTCGCAGCGCTCGGCGTGGAACTGGATGGTGTTGAAGGCGCCGGGAGCAAGGCGCACCGAGCGGTTGGCGGCACCCTCACCCGCGTCGCTTCGCTCCGCGACCTCTGCCGCGCAGCGGGAGAGGTTTATTGCTGGGGGGTCATCACCTTATCTCCAGAGCTGCGACATCAGGCGCCGCCCGGTCGCTTGCGGATGCGCGAGGAAATCCGCCTTCACCGGCGAGAGGTCGGTCCGCCGCAGGATGAGCTGCCACATCACGCCGGGATCGACGAAGTCGTCGATGCTGGAGATGCCGACCAGCCGCCCATCCTGCATAACGATCCGCCGGTACTTGCCGCGCGCCGCATCCACCTGTTCGTCGATTTCGAAGTCCGCGTCGTCAGGCAACTGTCCGCCCAATCCGACCGACACCGAGTGATGCTCGAAATAATGGTAAGTGTTCAAAGACATCGCGCCGGGGAAGTCGCGCACCACCGCATCGTCAGCCATGTCCGCGCCGGCGATACGGCCATGTTCGACCGCGCCGGGGAGGATGCCGTTCACCGCGGTGCCGCCCCAGAAGCTGCGCGCCTCGGCGACATCGCCGGCCGCCCAGATATCGGGCGCGCTGGTGCGCATGCGGTCATCCACCACGATACCGCGGCCGGTTTCGACTCCCGAGCCCGCGAGATACGCCATGGCCGGCGTCACCCCGGTGCCGACCATCAGCAGGTCGGCGGCGATCGTCTCGCCATTGTCGAGCGTGACCGCGCAACCGTCGCCATGCGGTTCGACGGCGGCCGGCGTGCGCCCCATCATCAGGCGCGCGCCATTGCCGGCGAACGCCGTTTAAATCATGCCACCGGCACGCGGCGAGAAATACTCGCGCAACGGCCGGCTACGAACCAGGACCGAGACATCCAGCCCGGCCTTCGCCATGTTCTCCGCGACGTGCATCCCGCACAGCCCGGCGCCGAGCACGATCGCGGACTTCGCCTGCGCTATCGCGTCGCGCAGCCGGATCGCGTCGTCCATCGTGTGCAGCACGTGCAGCGTCACATCGGCGAGACCAGGCACCGCCGGCACCACCGGCGTGCCGCCGGTGGCCAGCAACAGCCGGTCATAGGTCCACACGACGCCCGCTGCGGTGCGCACGGATTTCGCCGCGGGATCGACGCCGACCACCTCGGCATTGCGCCGCAGCGCCACGTTGTTCCGCGCGAAATACGCCGCGTCGCGCAGCATCACGTTATCGGGCCGCGACCGCCCCGACACGATGTACGGCAGGATGGTCGGCGAATAGGGCAGCCGCGAATCCCGCGTCAGCATGGTGATGCCGCCGTCCGCGTCCTGTAGCCGGATCGCCGTCACTGCCTCCAGCGCCGCGTGGCTGCTGCCGACGATGAGGTACTTGCTGTGTGGCATGATGGGGCGCCTCAATCGTTTTCATTCAGCCACACCGGCCCATCGGGCCGGTCGCCCGCCATGGCCTGCGCTGTGCGAGCGATGGCGCGGGCAAAATGCTCTTCGGTGATGTCGGCGCCGGACAGGCCGCCGATGAAGCTGACCGCCGGGATGCACCGGCCGCTGCGCTGCGCTGTCCGGTACAGCGCGCCCAGCGTCTCCTGAAACACCGGTCCGCAATTCCAGCCGAAGCCGACCGAGCGATCGACCACGCCGACGGCCTGCAATTTCGACAGCGCATGCACCATCGCCCGCAGTGGGAACGGCCGGAAGGTCTTCACCTTGATCAGCCCGACACGCTCGCCATTGTCGCGCGCCACGTCGACGGCGTTCTTCGCCGCACCGGTCATGCTGCCGATGGTGACCAGCGCATATTTCGCATCGTGCAGCCGGTATTCCTCGACCAGCGGCGCATGACGGCGGCCGAAGCGCGAGGCCCATTCCTCGTGCACGCTCTCGATCACCTTCAGCGCGGTCTGCATGCCCTGGCACTGGCTCTTGCGATAGCGCACGAAAGTGCGCGGCCCGATGCCGCCGGCGCCGCCGGTCAGCGGATCGACCGCCATCGGCCGCGACGGGTCCAGCGCCACGTGCCAGTTCACATCGGGCGGCGGCAGGAACGCATCCACGTCTTCCTGCGCTGGCACCTCGACCCGCGTCACGCCATAGCCGAGATAGTTGCCGTCGCAACAGACATTGACCGGCAGCACCACATCGCGATGTTCCGCGATCTTGTAGGCCATGACGATGGTATCGAGGACTTCCTGGCCGCTCTCGCAATACATCTGGATCCAACCGGCATCGCGCACGATCATCGCGTCCTGCTGGCCGCCCCATACGGTCTGCGGCGACATCACGTCGCGCGTCACCAGGGCGCACACCATCGGCAGCCGCATGCCCGGCGCGCGGATATACGGCTCGAACATGAAGGCCAGGCCCGGCCCACAGGTCGCGGTGAAGGTCCGCGCGCCGGCCAGCGCCGCGCCTTGCAGCGCGGACATCACCGAGTGCTCGCCTTCGAGATTCATCAGGTCGGCGTGCAAGGTGCCGTCGGCGATCATCTGCGACAGGTGTTCCACCAGCGACGATTGCGGCGTGATCGGATACACCGCGACGACATCGGGCCGCGCCAGGGCAACGCCGATCGCCGCGGCCTCGTTGCCTTCGCAAACGACGACACGCTGTGCCCCGATGACTTCGCTCATCGCGCCGGCTCCTCGATCATGACGATGGCGCGGTGCGGGCATTCGGCGGCACAGACGCCGCAGCCTTTGCATGCCGCGAGGTCGATATCGAACCAGCGCGGTTTCTCGACGATGCACTGCGCTGGGCAATACACCCAGCACACCGCGCATTTGACGCATTTCTCGCGATCCACCACCGGGCGCGCATTGCGCCAGTCGCCCGGCAGCATCGGGCTGAGTACCGTGCCGATCGAACTCAGATTGTCGGGGATCGTCGAGGCGTCGAACATCTCATGCGATTGCCGGTGCATGCAACACCTCCCTGGCAAGCTCATGCACGACGGTCTCGGCATAGCCGCGCGCCATGGCGATACGATTTTGCTCCGCGCCGGCATCGCGGAAATCGGCGGACAGCAGGGCGTGTTGCAGCGCCGCCAGCGACACCAGCCCGGTGGCGCGGGCGAACGCCGCCAGCATGACGGTGTTGGTGATCGGCCGCTTGAACACCTCCAGCGCGATGCCGACGGCGTCGCACAGCCCGACCCGCGCGAGCGCCGCAGGGAATTCGAGTTCTTCCAGTGTCGCCCTGGTGGCCTGCACCAGCGTGCCGCCTTCAGGCATGCCGGCGAAGATGTTGACCGCGCGCGCCACTGTCGGATCGATGCAGATGACGCAGTTCGGATGGTAGATGTTGGTCATTGCCCGCAGGGGCTTGCTGTCGCAGCGGACGAACGCGGCAACCGGAGCACCGCGGCGTTCGAAACCGAAGGACGGGACCGCGACGACGAATTTTCCTTCGTCCACCAGGGCCTGGGCGAGAATACTCGCGGCGATGACGGCTCCTTGGCCGCCACGCCCGTGCAGGCAGATCTCATACACGTCGTGCGCTCCGAACCTATGGCCGAACGCCATCGTTGCGATCGTGGGCTGGCTGCGAGCGTTTGGCATTGATACAGATCAAAGTGATGGTGCATTGGGTCGTCGTTGCGATCCGCCGCGCGTCCGTTCGGAGCCGGACAGCAAAGAAGCAAGCAAGCGTTTCACACAGATTTCACCGAGAAGCAGGTTAAGCCACAGAGTCGCACAGAGAAATATTTAATTATTCCGAGAGGACACACAGGATGCTGTCCATGTTATGCGGCCGTTTCTCTGTGTGAATCTGTGGCTTTACCTGCTTCTCTGTGAAATCTGTGTTCAAATGCTTACTTTGCAGCACTGCCCCCCGGCGCTCGGCGAGGTTCGTCGCAGCGGCAGCGCCTCATGCGATCGCCTTTGATCTGAAGTGAAGCTGAAGCCTTCCGGCCGGGGCATTATGAGTTGCGCCAGGTACCCTGCCCGGCGTGCGTCCCAACAGGACGAGACCGCGGGAGGCGCTACCTTGCTCCCAGGAATTGCCGGCATCGCGCTCGGCCTTGCCATCGGCGGCTTCTGCCGTCTGTTCGGCATCCCCGTACCCGCACCGCATCGCATCATCGGCGGGTTCATCCTCATCGCGATGACCCTCGGCTTCATCGCCGCCGGCAAGGTCATGGGTACGCCATGAAACCGGCATTCGGCATCGTCATCGGATTTGCCCTCGGCTTCGGCTGCCGATACCTCGGCATCCCGTCGCCCGCCCCGCCAGTTCTCTTTGGCGCCCTGCTCGTCATGGCCATGACGCTCGGCAACGCGATCGTCGATCGCCTCCTCGCGGCACGCGCCGCAAAGGCCAAACGAAACGCCGCCGCAAGCGAACCCGGACCGGCTGCCGCAGCTGTCCCACAGCATCCCACCGGCATCGCTGCTTGACGCTGCCTCGCATCGCAGCGGAACCTCCTATCGTCGAGGCTGCACTGGCGTTCGCCGGCAACATGACTCAAAGCCGCGACGGGAAGGAGTGCCATGGTCCTTGCGTCCCCCAGGCAGGCGGTACGCGCCACCGGGACGCGCCTTGCTGTCCAGGCCGGCGAGACGGTCGATGTCGCCCTGGTGCTCGCCATCGACGTGTCCGGCAGTGTCAGCGAAGCCCGCATGATGCTGCAGCGCCAGGGCTATAGCGACGCGCTGTGCCACCCCGGCTTCCTCGAAGCGGTGCGCTCCGGGCCGACCGGCCGCGTGGCGCTGACCTTCGTGCAATGGTCGGAGGCGCGGCGGCAGGAACAATCGGTGGACTGGCGGGTGATCGGGGACGCTGCCTCCGCCCGGCAGTTCGCCGAGGCGATCGCCGGTGCGGACCGACCGATGCCGGGCTGGACGTCGATCAGCGCTGCGGTCGATTACTCGGCCCGGCTGATCGCGGGCAGCGGGCTCACCGCCCAGCGCAAGGTGATCGACGTTTCCGGCGACGGCAGCAACAACGATGGGCGGGACATGGCCGCGGCACGCGACGATGCCGTGGCCGCGGGCATCACCGTCAACGGGTTGCCGATCACCGAAGTCGAACCGCGGCTGGACGAGTATTATCGCCGCAACGTCATCGGCGGACCGGGGGCGTTCGTTGTGGTGGCCCGCAATATCGATGCGTTCGCCGAAGCGGTGTTGCGCAAGTTGATGGTCGAGGTGGCGGGATTGCACACCTCACCCGCGGGGAGCGGGAGAGGTCGAGACGCGTAAGCGTCTAGGGTGAGGGGGATCGGGTCGACACGCGCTACCCGTTATGTGCCGACCCGATCACCCTCACCCTCGGTGCTTCGCACCATCGACCTCTCCCGCTCCCGCGGGAGAGGTTATTCCGCGCGGTTAGCTCAGCACAGCGCCGCACGGATCTTCTCCGCTAGCTCCGGCCGGCGATAGGGCTTGCGAATCAGTCGCTCCGGCCAATCCGGCGTGCCGACCGCGCCCTGGGTCCCGGCATAGCCTGTGGTAAACAGCACTTTCAGGCCGGGACGCATGGCGCACGCAGCCTCCGCAAGCTGGAAACCGCTCAGCCCCTCCGGCATGACGACGTCGGTGAACAGCAGATCGATCGGGACACCGGTGCGCAGCAGCGCCAACGCCGCCGGCCCATTTTCCGCGCTCAGCACCGCGTAACCGAGCAGCCGCAGATGCCGCTCGGCCACCTGACGCATCTCGGGACTATCGTCCACCACCAGGATCGTCTCATCCCCGGTCGGCAGGCTGGCGTGCGCCTCCTCTGGCACGACAGCTTCCTCCAGGCCCGTGGCGCGCGGCAGGAAGATCTGCACAGAACTGCCGACGCCAACCTCACTGTCGATTTTCAAATATCCGCCGGACTGCCGGACGAATCCGTAGATCATGCTGAGGCCAAGGCCGCTGCCGACGCCAGGACCCTTGGTGGTGAAGAACGGCTCAATCGCCCGCGCCCGCACCTCCGGCGTCATGCCGATGCCGGTATCGCTGACCGCCAGCACAACGTAATCGCCCGGCGCCATCTCGGCCTCGCGCACGGTGTCCTCAGCCAGCACGCGGTCGTTCCGAGTCTCGATCGTCAGCACGCCGCCATGCGGCATCGCGTCGCGCGCGTTGATCGCCAAGTTGAGCAAGGCATCGCCGAGTTGCGACGGATCGGCACGGGCCGGCCAGAGATCGTCGGCGAACAGCGTCTTCACCTGGACCGCCGTGCCAAGCGTGCGGCTCAGCAGAACGACATGCCGCGCTACCTGCATGCTGAGATCGATGCGTTGCGGCGACAATGACTGACGGCGGCCGAATGCCAGCAGGCGTCGAGTTAACTCCGCGCCGCCGAGCGCGCTGTCCAGCACCTCCTTCGCCAGGTCGGCCCGTTCCGGGTCGTCCGCCATAGTATCCAGCAGACACTCGATATTGCCGATGATGACTCCGAGCAAATTGTTGAAGTCGTGCGCGAGGCCGCCGGAGAGCTGGCCGACGGCTTCCATGCGTTGCGCCTGGCGAAGCGCCTCATCCAGGTCGCGTTGCCGCGTGACGTCCTCCACCACCGACAGCAATTGCGGACGGCCGCCGCCGAGCGGATCGAACACGGCGACACGGACACGCGCCCAGACCGTCGTGCCCTGTTTCGTCAGGTAGCGCTTCTCGCGCTCCCGCCAGGCCTTGTCGGCAACGACGAACTTCTGCCGCGCGAGGCTCGCGGCCCGCTCGTCGGGATGGGTCAGTTCGATCAGGCTGCGCCCGATCAGCTCCGCGTGGGTGAAGCCGAGCATCTGGCAGAACGCAGGGTTGGCTTGCAAGATCCTCCGGTCGTCGCCTTCGGACAGCGTCATGCCGAAAGGACTGCCTTCGAAGATGCGGCGGAAGCGATACTCGCTCTCGAACAATGCCGTATCGGCGCGGCGGATGTCGTCGATGTCGGTCAGTGTGCCGACCCATTGGGCGGCTGCGTCGGTGGCGGGTTCGGCAACCGGCACGGCCTGAGCCAGGAACCAGCGATACTGGCCATCCTTGCCGCATAGCCGGAACTCGCCCACGAACGCCGAGGATTGGCGCATGGACCGCTGCCATCGCCCCCGCGTGCGCTCCAGGTCGTCCGGATGCACCAGCCGTTGCCAACCCTGCGCCTGGAAGAATGTCGCGGCGGCGCCGGTGTATTCGTTCCAGCGGCGGTTGATGAATTCGCCGGTGTCGTCGCCATAGGTCACGAATACGATCTGCGGCATGGCGTCGGCCAGGCCGCGGAACATCATGTCGCGCCCGCGCAACGCCACCTGGGCCTGGTGGCGTTCGCTGACGCGCTGCCGCTCGGTCTCGGCGGTGTCGGCCAGCGCGGCGACGCGCTCCGCCTCGAATGCATCGCGCGCCGCCTTGTGCCGCCTTGCCAGGTAGAACACCAGGTACAGCAGCGTGATCACCAGAACCGCCCGCACGCCGGAGTCCACCAAGACGCGCCTGGTGCGTTGCTCCACATCCGCGATCCGCGCGGCCTGGAGCAGGCCTTCGTCCTGGTACATGTCGCCGATGACGTTTCGCACGGTCGCGTACAGCCGTTCGGGGCCGAGCAAGTCTTGCAGCACCGCATCGCGTGGCCCCGGATGGCCGAGCGCGATCGCCGCATTCACCGTGCCCGCGTCATCCTCCAGTCGCTGCTCCACCTCGTTCATCCGGCGCTGCTGATCCGGACTGCTCGCCGTCAGGGCATGGATTTGCGTGACCTCGGCCTGGATGCGATGCCGCGCGGCGCGATACCGATCGAGGAACTGCGGCAGGCCGGTGAGCAGAAACTCGCGGTGGAAACGGGAAATTTCGCGCACGGTGGCGTCGAGCCGATAGACCGCCGTCAATACCTGCTGGGTGTGCTGGACTTCAGCGTAGATGCCGCGCAGGCCACTGATCACGACGACCGCCGGTATCGCGTTGGTGATGACCAGCAAGCAGGCCAACACAATCCAGACGACCCTGCGGCGCAGCCAGGCAAAGTGGCGACGCCAGCCCGCGGCCTTTACCAAGGCCGCGATGGATCGGTTCCAAATGGTCGTCTGCCCCCCCACCTTCCGCATCGAGTCGGTGGTATTTTGGGACAACGGCATTACCCCAGCCTGAATGGCACCTACCAGAGTAGGCTGGGCGATTGATGTATTCAACCAATAATTGTATTATTCTGCCAGCTATACACGGACAAGTTTAATCTGTCTGCGCTCGGCCCCTAGCGCGATCCGGCCTTCTTTCAACGCCAACGCGTCCTCACCGAAGACTTCGCGGCGCCAGCCGTGCAGGGCCGGGATGGCCGGCGCATCCTCCAGCGCCAGGCGCTCCAGCTCGTCGGAGCTTGCCACCAGCCGCGGCGCGACGTGGTGGTATTCGCATTTGGCGGCGAGCAACACCTTCAGCAGGGAGACCAGGGCCGGCGACGGGCGTTGCGCGTCGCGCGGCGGCGGCGCGGGCGGCAGCTCGCTGTCGGGCATGGACCGGGTGGCGGCGACTGCCTCCAGCAATGCTTCGCCGACGCGCCCCTCGGCGAAGCCGCGGGTCACCGTGCGGACGCGGGCCAGCGAGTCGACATCGGCCGGCGCGGTGGCGGCGATCTCCAGCAGCGCCTCGTCCTTGATCAGGCGCTGGCGCGGGATATTGACGCGTTGGGCCTCGCGCTCGCGCCAGGCCGCCAGGGCCCGCAGGCGGCCGAGGAACTGCCGGTTGCCGCTGCGCGGCCGCAACCGTTCCCAGGCGGTTTCCGGGTCGGCGCGATACAGCGCGGGATCGGTCAGTGCCGCCATTTCCTCCGCCACCCACTCCATGCGGCCGTCTTCCCCGAGCCGCGCGCTGAGGCGGCGGTAGACGTCGCGCAGATGGGTCACGTCGGCGGCGGCGTAAGCGATCTGCGCCGGCGACAGCGGCCGGGCGGACCAGTCGGAGAAGCGGTGCGCCTTGTCGATGGCGCCGCCGGTGAGGCCGCCGACCAGGGCCTCATAGCTCACCTGGTCACCGAAGCCGGCCACCATGGCGGCGATCTGGGTGTCGAACAGCGGCGTGGGGACGGCGCCGAAGCGGAGCACGAAGATCTCCACGTCCTGGCGGGCGGCGTGGAACACCTTCAGCACGGCCTGGTTGGCCAAGAGTTCGCCGAGCGAGGTCAGGTCGATGCCGTCGGCCTGCGCGTCGATCACCGCGACTTCGTGATCGCCGGCGAGTTGCACGACGCACAGCTCGGGGAAGTAGGTGCGTTCCCGCATGAACTCGGTATCGACCGTGACGAACGTGTCCGCCGCGAGCCGGTGGCAGAGCTGGTCGAGCGCTTCGGTGGTGGCGATGAGCTGGGGGGCGGGACGTGGTCCGGTGCGTGACGGGCGGTGCATCGGGAGAGTGTACACGGCTGGGGGTCGAGGCCAAAATTTCCTGCTGGGACTTCGCGGGGATAGCCATGACGACCTGGCGATTGGCGCGATAAGATGACGCCGCAATGCCTGTCCCGCTCGTCAGCGTCGTCATGCCGGTCCACAAGCGGCGATGGCGGAACTCCGCGAGTTGGCAGCTCATTGGATCGGCGAAGGTCTGCTGCGCGACACGGCGGCCGCAGCGGCGACCGGCCCCCGGCTCGATCCGGCGCACTTCGATTTTCGTGCGCGCGATTACCGGCTGCTGGACACGGTGGTGCGGCTGCGGTTCGGCGACGCTGTGCTGGAGGCACTGATCCATTCCGCCTTGACCCACCTGGAAGTGGAAAGTGCCGGATCGGTCCCGGCGGCAACGCTGACTGTCGTGCGCATCCTCGACTGGCACTACATCTTCGCTGGCGAGCAACTGTTGCTGTTGGCTGACACGCCGCGGAAGCTGGTGCCAAAGCTCAAGGCCGAGCTGATGGCCCGGGCGATCAACCGACACGACCACATTCTACATCTGCATGGCGCGGCGGTGATGCATGCCGGGCGGCTGGTGCTGTTTCCCGCTGACAGCGGCAGCGGCAAGACGGTGCTGACAGCGCGGTTGTTGTCGCTCGGTTGCGAATACTTTTCCGATGAGGCGGTGCTGCTGCGGCGCGACGGGACGGTGCGGCCAGTCCCCGGAGCACTGTCGGTGAAGGCTGGCGGCTGGGCGTTGCTGGAGCAGTACTTTCCTGGGCTGCCGGCGCTGCCGGAGCATGATCGGGAAGATGGGGTGACCGTGCGCTACCTGCCTCCACCGCGCACGAGCCTGCCGCCACCCGGACGGGTGGCTCGGCCGGTGGTGGTGGTGTTTCCGCGCTATATGCCGGGTGCGGCGTCGAGCCTACGGCCGGTGGCAGCCGCCGACGCCTTGGGGCGATTGCTCGCCGAGTGCCTGGCGATCCCGCGCCGGCTGGACACCGAAGCGGTGGCGGCGATCGTCGAGGCGGTGGAACGCACGGCCTGCTGGGAGCTGGTGAGCGGCGACCTGGATGCAGCGGCGCGGCAGGTGATGGCGCTGCTGGAGACGGCGGGGTAGCGCGGCGGGGCGAGCAGTGGGCGCAGCGACGCCGGCGGCGGAAATCACGCGGCGTTTTCAGCGTCATCGCCAGCGGCGCAAAGCAATTTCCCGCGTGCGTTGGTGCCATACCCCGGGGACGTTGCTTCGCTTCGCTGGTAAGAAGCAATCCCCCGTGTCATGGCCGGCGCAGGCCGGCTACCCACGACTTCGACCTCGGCGGCATTGCAAGACGTGGGTGGCCGGCCTGCGCCGGCCATGACACAGGGGGGGCAGCGGTTTCATTCAGGGCAGGTCGGCAGCCCTTGGGCGCGGAAGCGAAGCGTCAGGACACTTTGATCCCTCCGGTGCTCCCGGATCGTCGGCGGTCAGAGTTTGGTGGAGCCGCGGGCCAGCAGTTTCCAGACCCCGCCCCGCTTCTGCCAGACCATCAGGATGGCGAGATTGGTGGAGCTTTTCTTGCCGTCCGGGATCGATTCGCTTTCGCCAACCCAGTGGAACCGAACGATCGCCGCGTCGCCGACCACTCGGATCGTGGGATCCTGATACGCCAGCGAGGTAAATTTCGATTTACCGTTGGTGGCATTGGCGACGAACGTCGCCCTGTCCTCGATGTGTGCGTCGGAATGGCTGTAGCTCAATTCGGGCTCACAGAGCGCCTCTAGTGCTTTCGGGTCAGCGGCGACCTGGGCTGCACGAAACGCCTCGAGGCGCTTGGCCACAGCCGCCTCGTCGGCGGTCAAAGCAAACGCCTTGCTCGCACCCAGCAGACCCACGGTAACCAATCCGAGAACCGGCAACGGCCCGGTCAGAAGACGACGACTGATGTTCATTTGCTTCCTCCGCGTTCTTATTGGCCCTGGTTAACACCGTTCCATGACCGGCGATACCAGGGAGGGTCCTACACCTACGAGCAAAACGATTGAAGTGCCCCACAGAATGATCAACGACGACTTTATCGTCACAGGGGAGAGGGCCCGGCATCCAGATGCACTTCCATCCTGACTGGAATTGTCAAGCCGGATGTCATGGCCAGGAACGTAGCGACGCGGCAATCCCCCGCCTGACGAAGCACCTTCAGTTCGTCAGGCGGGGAATTGCTTCGTCGCTTCGTTCCCAGCAATGACGGGATCTTTGACATGTCCACTCACGGTGAAAACGCTCTACCGGGTTGTGAAACTCTCCGGTGCCAGAACTCCGCCCTCCTGGTGCCGCGACACGGGGTTGCGCGACGCAGCCTGCGGTCGCTCATAGTGCGGCGGCATGACGCGCGGCGTATGGGCTCGCAGGCGACGCCGGTCGAGCCAGCCCTTGCAGCGCCCCACGGCATCGCCGGCGACCGCCACTCGATACATCCAGGCCACGGCGCGTCCGCCACCGAGATCGAGCACGGCCAGAGCAATCTGCGGCGGTAGCCATCGTCGCAGGCTGCGGGCCAGCCGCCGGCCACGCGCGGCGCGGCGCAAGTTGGCCGCGAGCAGGGGGCCGATCCGGTGGAGGAGCGGTTGTGCAGCGCAGTCGCCGGCGGCGAAGACACCGGGATGACTGACGCTGCGCTGCCCTGAATTCACCAGCACGCGCCCCGTTCCGTCACAGGCCAGACCCGCTTCGGCGAGGAAGTTCGGCGGCAGCCGGTCGCCGGCCCACAACGCAGCGTCGGCGGCGAGGAAGCTGCCGTCGGACAGCGCCAGCCGGCCGCCGGACAGTGCGCCGGCACGCACCCCGGACGCCAGTTCCACCCCGGCGTCCAGTAGCGCGGCGCGGGCCGCCCGGCGTGCCGGCAGTGGTGCGGGCGCCAGCGGCTCCGCGGCCTCGCTGACCAGCACGAGCCGTAGCCGGCTCCGGAAGCGCCGCGCCAGAGCCAGAACCAGTTCGATGCCGGCGGCGTCGCCGCCCACGGTGCCAGCGCGGTCATGACCCTGGGGATTGCCCGTGTCGCCCGGTCCGCGCCCGGCAATACCGCCGGCGATCACGGCAAGGCGCGCGCCATCCGGCAGCACCGCCTCCAGCGCCGAGAGGTGGGCCAGGAAGCGGCTCGGTGGGTAGGCAGGGCTGCAGGCGTCCCCGGCGTCCGGCATGGCGGACTCGCCCCGGACATCGACCGACAGCAGATCGTACCGCAAGGCCGGATGGCCAGCGAGTTCCAGCACCTGGGCGGCGAGATCGAGTTCGATCGGTTCGGCCAGGATCAGCCGGGCGCCCGCCGCCACGCACAGCATGCCGAGGTCGATACAGGCCTCGGGCACAGCGCAGTCGCCGCGGATCAGGCCGGGCAGGAGGCCGGCGGAAGGCACGTATTGCTCTGGCGTGACCAGCGTCAGGCGGACTCCGGGCTGCGGCCGCAACGCAAACCGGCGCAGCACCTCGAGATGCGCCGCGCCGTCGCCGAGCAGTAGGAGGTCGGTGGCAATCAGGGGGGTGGGAAACATAGGTAAAGGCTACAAGACTTGAGCCGAGTCGCGGTGCGGCCCAGGATGCCGCCATGACATGGTCCATTCTGGTGCGCGATCCGGTCTCCGGGGCGTTGGGCGCGGCGGTCGCGACTCGGTTCTTCGCGGTCGGTGCTCTGGCGATCCACGTGGAGGGCGGCGTCGCAGCGCTCGCCACCCAGGCGCTGATCAATCCGATGTATGCGGTACACGGGATGCCCCGGTTGCGCGCCGGCGAGACGCCGGAAGCGGTGGTGGCGGCACTGCTGGAAGCCGATGGCGGGCGGGCGCACCGGCAGATCCACATCCTGGACGCTGCGGGGCGGATCGCTGCGTTCACCGGCGAGGCATGCGTGACCTGGTGCGGCTCGGTGCGCGGCGTCGACGTCTCGGTGGCCGGCAACATGCTGGCCGGTCCGGACGTGGTGGCGCGAACGCTGGAGGCGTTCGGCAAGGCGCAAGGATCGCTGGCCGACCGGCTGCTGACCGCGCTGGAGGTTGGCGAGGCGGCGGGCGGCGACAAGCGGGGGAAGCAGTCCGCGGCGCTGAAGATCGCGACGCGCGATCCCTATCCGGACCTGGACATCAGGGCGGACGACCACCCGGACCCGATCGCCGAATTGCGCCGGCTGCACGCGATCAGTCAGGAACGGTTCGTGGTGTTCCGGCGGTTCCTGGCCGGGGCGGACAATCCCTGCGGGGTGTTCGACCGCACGGTGATCGACGCCGCGATCGCCCGCGAGAAAGTCGCTCCCACCTCCGGGGCGGAGCGCAAACCGGAGCAATCGAGAGAACCGCGTTGACGGGTTGGCGGCCACGTATTTGACCTTGCCGCTGCCGCGCTGCTGATCTGCAAGCGAAATTGAATCCGGCCCTTTGCCGGACCACCAATCAAGAAATGCAATCCGAGAGGAACTCAATGGACGCGCGAAAGACCGCCCCTCGAGCCTGGGTTGTCGTCGGCTTGCTGTTCTTCTTCATGCTGATCAACTTTGCCGATAAGGCCATCATCGGCCTGGCTGCCGTCCCGATCATGCAGGAGTTGCACCTGACCCCCAGCCAGTTCGGGCTGGTCGGGTCGAGCTTCTTCCTGCTGTTTGCACTGTCATCGGTGATCGTCGGTTTCATCTGCAACCATGTGCAGGCGCGCTGGGTGCTCATGGCCATGGGGCTCGCCTGGGCGCTGGCGCAATTCCCGATGATCGGCAGCATCGGGCTGGGCGGCCTGATCGGCTGCCGAGTCATTCTGGGCGCCGGCGAAGGACCGGCCTATCCGGTCGCGCTGCATGCCACCTACAAGTGGTTTCCCAACGAGCAGCGCACCTTGCCCACCGCCGTCATCGCGCAAGGCGCCGGGATCGGCATCATGGTCGCCTTGCCCCTGCTCAACCTCATCATCGTGCGGTATTCCTGGCACTGGGCATTCGCCGCACTCGGTATTGCGGGCCTGATATGGACCCTGGCCTGGGCACTGCTGGGCCGCGAGGGCGAGCAAACGCAGCCACTTCCATTGCACGACCTGTCGGCGGACCGCGTCCCATATCGCCTGTTGTTGCTGAGCCCGACGATCGTCGCGAGTTGGTGTGCGTTCTTCGGCGCCTACTGGGCATTGTCGCTCAGCCTTTCGTGGCAGGCCGCCTATTTCGTGAAAGGCCTCGGGTTCGCGCAAAGCGCCACCGGCGTCCTGACCTCGTTGACCTCGGGGCTTGCGGTCGTGCTGGTGATCGGGCTGGGGTGGTGTTCCCAGCGCCTGATGTCGCGCGGCGTCAGCAGCCGATTGGCGCGCGGCCTGTTGGGAGGCGCCTGCGTCGCATGCGGCGGCCTCGCGCTGATCGCGATGCCCTTCATCGACAGCATCCCCGGCAAGGTCACAGCCATCGCATTCGGCATGGCATTGCCGTCGATCATCTACGTCATCGCCCATGCGGTGGTAAGCGAGATCACGCCGCCCAGCCAGCGCGGTGCGATGCTGTCGATCGGGAATGCCATCGGCACGACGGCAGGCCTGCTGGCCCCCACCGTGATGGGAAACCTGATAGAGCATGCGGCAACGCCGCTGGAGGGTTTCAACCAGGGCTTCATCGCCTGCGGCTGCATCATGATCGCCGGCGGCGCCATTGGCGCGATCTTCATTCGGCCGGACCACGAAGCCGGCCAGTTGGCGCGAACGAGGATGCGATTGGCCAGCAGTGCACCGTAACGGCGGTACGCGTACACCGCCCCAGACGTGCGGCATCACACGGGGGACCAGCATGACCCAGCGAGCTGATAGCGAAGCGCCCAAGGACGCATCTGCGTCCGTCATGGCCCAACATGCGGCAACCCGCGCCGCCCTGCCGTTCTCGGACACCGCGAGCTTCTCCGACGCGGCATGCGGCTTCCTCGGCACGCACGAGGACGCGCGCATCGCATCGGCCCAAGGCAGAACGGTCTGGAGCCTCGCCCCCTATCGGTTCCTGGACAGCGAGGACCCGCCGCCGACGGTCAACCCCAGCCTGTGGCGGCAGGCGCGGCTCAACATGCAGCACGGATTGTTCGAGGTGGTGCCTGGCGTCTACCAGGTGCGCGGATTCGACATCGCCAACATGACGCTGATGGAAGGCGATACCGGCGTGGTGGTCATCGACACGCTGACCTCGATCGAGGGCGCGCGGGCGGCATTGGAGCTGTATTTCGAATATCGCGGCCGCCGGCCGGTCGCCGCCGTCATTTTCACCCACACCCATACCGATCATTGGGGCGGCGCACGAGGCGTGCTCGACGACGCGATGTTGGCAAGCGGCGGCGTGCCGATCATCGCGCCCGATCTGTTCATGGAGCATGCGGTATCGGAGAATATCATCGCTGGCCCGGCAATGATGCGCCGGGCGCAATACCAGTTCGGTCCGCTGCTGGCGAAGGGACCGCGCGGCCACGTCGATTGCGGTCTTGGCAAGACCATGGCGGCCGGTGGCGTCGCGCTGCTGCGGCCGACCGATCTGATCGAACGGACCGGCGACAAACGCATCATCGACGGCCTGGAATTCGAATTCCAGATGGCGCCGAACAGCGAGGCGCCGGCGGAGTTCCACTTCTACGTGCCGCGCTACAAGGTGCTGAACATGGCGGAGAACGCCACGCAGACCTTCCACAACCTGCTGCCGTTCCGCGGCGCCGATGTGCGCGACGCCCTGCTATGGTCGAAATACCTCAACGAGGCGGTGCATCTTTGGGGCGGCAAGGCGGATGTGCTGGTGGGCCAGCACCATTGGCCGGTGTGGGGGGCGGACCGTGTCGAGACGCATCTGCGGCAGCAGCGCGACCTGTACAAATTCACCCACGACCAGACGGTTCGCCTGATGAACCACGGCCTCATCGCAACGGAAATCGCCGAGACGATCCGGCCGCCCGCCAGCCTCGACGCCGCCTGGCACACCCACGGTTATTACGGCCATATCCGGCACAACGTGAAAGCGATCTACCAGAAGTACCTGGGTTGGTACGACGCCAATCCGGCCAATCTCGATCCGTTGCCGCCGGTCGAAGCCGGCCGGAAGTTCGTCGAATACATGGGCGGGGGCGAGGCGATCCTTGGCCGGGCACGCGGGGATTTCGACCGCGGGGAATTCCGTTTCGTGGCCCAGGCGCTGAGCCATCTGGTGTTTGCCGAGCCGGACAATCAGGCCGCCCACGCTCTACTTGCCGATACGTTCGAGCAACTCGGCTACCTCGCGGAAAGCGCCACCTGGCGCAACGCCTACCTGTTCGGCGCGCAGGAATTGCGGCAGGGCATGGCCAAACTGCCGCCGCGCCCGTCGCTGCCACGCGAGACCATTGCGGCGCTGCGGACCGAGCAATTGTGGGACGTGCTGGGGGTGCGGCTGAACGGCCCGAAAGCGGAGGGCCTGAGCATCGTCATAAACTGGGTCTTCGAAGATACCGGCGAGGCGTTTGGCATGACGCTGGAGAACTGCGCGCTGACGTACATGTCGAACATGCAGGCTGCGGCCGCGGATGCGACGTTTCGGCTTCGCCGCGAGGTGCTCGATGCGATCATGGCGAAGCAAGGCACGTTCGACGATGCGGTGCGGGATGGCCGGATCGCTGTTGCCGGCAATGCGGCGAAGTTCGAGGAGCTGATGGCGCTGATGGACGACTTCCCGCGCATGTTCGAGATCGTCGAGCCGAAGCGAACCATTGTTGCGTAGGTAGCTTTCGGGATGGCGGCAAGAATGCAGCGTGCCGACCCGATCACCCTCACCCTCGATGCTTCGCATCTCGACCTCTCCCGCTCCCGCGGGAGAGGTTATCCCGTGCGCAGCGCGGGAGAGGCTACTGGTGGGGCGCGGGCGCGGTTTTCAGGCCGGCCAGGACGGCCTCGCGCAGTTTAGGATGTAGGTGCGGGTTGGCGGCGACCACGTCACCCGTATCGCGTGGGTCCTCGTCGTGCGGGTCGGTGGCGTAGCCGCCGGCCTCGCGCACCAGCAGCAGGCCAGCGGCGATGTCCCACCGCTTCACCCCCAGCTCCCAGTAGCCGTCGAACCGGCCGGCGGCGACCCAGGCGAGGTCCAACGCGGCGGCGCCGAAGCGGCGGACGCCCGCCACCTGCGGCATCAGCAGCGCCAGGGTCCGCGAGAACGCAGTGCGCCGCACCAGCGGCACCGCGGCGAACGGAATGCCGGTGGCGAACACCGCATCCTTCAGTTCGCGCCGCGCCGACACCCGCAGGCGGCGCTCGTTGACGAAGGCTCCGGCGCCCTTTTCCGCCCAGAACATCTCGTCGGTTGGCGGCGCGTAGACCAGGCCGGCGGCCAGCTCCGAGCCGCCATCCGGCAGCCGCCGCTCCAGCCCGATGCTGATCGCCCAGTGCGGCATGCCGTGCAGGAAGTTCGTGGTGCCGTCCAGCGGGTCCACCACCCAGCGCCACGCCCAGTTCTCCGACCCGGCCGCGCCGGATTCCTCCATCAGGAAGGCGTAGCCCGGGCGCGCCTTGTTCAGCTCCTCCTTGAGGATCTGTTCGGCCCGGATGTCCGCTTGCGAGACGAAGTCGGACGGGCCCTTCACGCTGACCTGCAATTGCTCGACTTCGGCGAAGTCGCGCAGCAGCCGCTTCGCCGCCTTCTGCGCGGCGTTGGCCATCACGGTCATGTGTGGGGAAAGCCGGAGCGCCATCTGCGCTGCGCCCTTGGGGCGCCGGGTCCGCAATCAGCCTTTGGCGCGTTCCACGTAGCTGCTGTCCTCGGTACGCACCACGATGCGTTCGCCCGTCTCGATGAACGGCGGGACCGAGGTCTTCACCCCGTTCGACAGCTTGGCCGGCTTGTAGGAGGACGCGGCGGTCTGGCCCTTCACCACCGGATCGGCCTCCACCACCTCCAGCACCACGGTGGGCGGCAGGTGGATACCGACCGGGTCGCCCTCGACCAGGTCCACCTTCACGGTCATCTGATCTTGCAGGAACGGCGCGAGGTCGCCCAGCAGGTCCGTCGAGATGTGGGTTTCCTCGTACGTCTCCGGGTCCATCAGGACCAGGTTGGAACCGTCGGTGTAGGAGTAGGTGTATTCCTTCTCCTCGGTCATCAGCCGTTCGACGGTGTCGGCGGTGCGCCAGCGCTCGTTGGTCTTGTTGCCGGATTTGAGGTCGCGCATTTCCACCTGGATGAAGGCGCCGCCCTTGCCGGGGGTGATGATCTGCTGCTTGAGCACGGTCCAGCGGCGGCCCTCATGCTCGATCACCTGGCCGGCGCGGATAAGATTCGCCTGCTGCTTCATCGGATACTCTTCTGTGCCTGGAATACGGGTGCCCGGCTTCTAGACCGGGGGGGCGGCAGGGGCAAGGCGGACGGGGGGGGGGCGGCGATCAGGAAGGGGCTTCATAGACCAGGGCAGGCGCCTGGGATTTCAGCGTTCGATCGCGAATCTCGTCCCAAACCTGCAACAGCCGCGCGCAGTCGCGTTTCAGCGCGTCCCGCGACTGGTTCAGCCCGGTTTCGCGCAGCAGCCAGGTCGAACCGCTTGGCGCCCCCACCTCCTTCGCGATGCCCTGCAAGCGGCCATGCTCGGCGCGCGAGGCGTATCGGCCAGAAAGGTTGCTTTCGGGGGGAACATTCACGACGAACACCACGTAGCGGCCGGCGAGCGAGAGATAGGTGGTCAACAGCGGCCCCCGCGTCTGCCGCCCCTCGCGCACGATTTGCACCAGCATGATCTGGCGCCGTTTGATGACGTCCTGGATTTGATAGGGCCGGGAGAGTTTTGGCTGCTTATGGCTCTCGGCGGACAACGGATCGGCCGCGGGCTCGGCATCGTCGCCGGTGGCCGCATTCCGTGCGCCGTCCGCGCCCGGCTGGTCCGCCGGATCGGCGGTGCGCCACTCGATCACCTGCCGATCGGTGATTGGAATCTGGTAGTAATCGGGATGGATTTCGTTGAACGGAAGAAAGCCGGTCTTGGTGCCGCCAAACTCGACAAACGCCGCGGTTATGGTGGCCTCGACGCTTACCACCCGGCCCAGGTAGATGTCCCCCTTGCGCGCGCCGCGGTTGGCCGTATCGGGCTGGGCAGCCTGCGTGGTCACGGGCGCGAGTTGCAGCGGGGCCGCCGCGACCGGGCGCGCCTTCTTGTTGGGGAAAGCCGGCATCCGGGTCAGATCGCCCTGCCGGGCATCGGTTTGATGCAGCGCGGGCCGCGGCGCATCGGCACCCAGCTTGATCAGCAAGGCACCAACCGAACCAAGGCGGCCCGGACAT
>CAVXNH010000103.1:0-19403 GCA_963762885.1 uncultured Alphaproteobacteria bacterium | reverse complement strand
TTTTCCCGCGCTTGTTGCGGCTGGGAACGCTGCCGATCAGCCCTTGCGTGTAGGGATGCAGCGGCCGGTCAAGTACGTCTGCCGCAACCCCGGTCTCCACCACGCGGCCGGCGTACATCACCGCGATCTCATCGGCGAGGCCGGCCACCACCGACAGATCGTGGGTGATCCACAGCAAAGCCGTGCCGTGCCCGGCCGCCAGCTTCTGCACCTCGGCAAGAATCTGCGCCTGGATGGTAACGTCGAGCGCGGTCGTCGGCTCGTCGGCGATCAGCAGGTCGGGATGGTGCAGCAGCGCGATGGCGATGGCGACGCGCTGGCGCATGCCGCCGGAGAACTGGTGAGGATAGCTGGCCAGCCGCTGATCAGGGCTGGGAATGCCAACCATGCCGAGCGCATCGCGCGACCGGGCACGGGCCTCGGCGCGCGGAACGCGGTCGTGCGCCTGCACTGCCTCGATCATCTGCGTGTCGATGCGCAGGACCGGGTTCAGCGTCATCATCGGGTCCTGGAAGATCATCGCGATACGGCTGCCGCGCAGATCGCGCATTTCGCGTTCGGACAGGCGCGCAAGGTCGCGGCCCTGGAACAAGATCGAACCACCGACGATCTGACCGGGCGGATCGACCAGGCGGATGATGGAAAAGCCGGTGACGGTCTTGCCAGAGCCGGACTCGCCCACCAGTCCCAGCACGCGGCCGCGCGACACCGTCAACGACACGTCGTCCACCGCGCGCACCACACCGGCACGGGTGAAAAAATGCGTGCGCAAGCCTCGGAGTTCGAGGGTTGGCGCGGTCATGTGGCGTGCGCGTTAAGGAAGCAGGGCCAGGGGCTTTGCCCCTGGACCCCACCAAGGGGCTCTGCCCCATTGGATCCCAGCCAAGGGCAGAGCCCTGGCCTTGCTTCCTTTACCCGCTCCCGCATCACCGCTTCAGCCGCGGGTTCAGCACGTCGCGCAACTGGTCGCCGACCAGGTTGATCGCGACGATGGTCACCAGCAGCGCGATGCCCGGATAGAAGCTGATCCAATACTTGCCCGACAGCATGTATTGATAGCCGTTGGCGATCAGCAGCCCGAGCGATGGCTCGGTGATCGGCACGCCAAGCCCGAGGAATGACAGGGTCGCCTCCAGCGTGATGGCACGCGCCACCTGCTGCGTGCCGATCACGATCAGTGGCGCCATGCAGTTCGGCAGCAAATGGCGAAACAGAATGCGATGCCGCGGCAGCGCGAGGCATTCCGCCGCCTCGATGTATTCGCGCCGCCGCTCGACCATCGCCGACGCGCGCACCGTGCGCGTGTAATATGCCCACTCGACGATCACCAGCGCCATGACGACGTTCATGACGCCCTTGCCGAGCACGGCGAGGATCATCAGCGCGACGAGAATAGACGGGAAAGAAAGCTGCAGATCGACGAGGCGCATGATCACCGCGTCCAACCGGCCGCCGACATAAGCCGCAACCAACCCGAGCGTCGCGCCGATGATGCAGGCGATGAACGCCGAACCGATGCCGACCCCAAGGCTGATGCGCAGACCGTAAAGAATCCCGGACAGCATGTCGCGGCCCTGGTCGTCGGTGCCGAGCCAATAGGTGTAGCCCGCATCCGACGCCGAACCAGGCGGCAGACGGCCGTCCATGATGTCGAGTTGCGCCAGGTCGTACGGGTTCTGCGGCGCTATCACCGAGGCGAAAATTGCTGCCAGCGCAATCAGCACGGCGGCAGCCAGTCCAGCGAGCGCGAGTTTCGACGCGGCGAATTCGGCGATGAAGCGGCGGAAGGGGGTTTCCTCGCGCGGCGGTGTGGGCGCGGGGAGCGCGGTAATGCTCATGGCGGGGTGACCAGGGGAGCAGGGGCAAGCGCGGGAGCGGGGGCGCGAAGGGGGCTACCCCCGCCGACAGAGGGGCACACGGCGTCATTTGCGGCGGCATGGCCAATAACGCCGGCCCGACCCGAACGGTCATGGCCGGGCTTGACCCGGCCATCTATGCCGTCACCGGCCTTGCGATCTTGTGCGCGATAAAATTCGCGAAACGTTAACCGGTCGCATTGCAAGCTCCGGCTATGCGTGGCGGCTGGGTCTACATCCTGACGAACCAACCATTCGGTGTGTTGTACATCGGGGTCACCAACGACCTGTTGCGACGCACGTGGGAACATCGTCAGCGTGCGACCGAAAGCTTCACCAAACGATACTACGTGACGCGGTTGGTCTACGCCGAATGGCACGAGAACATTCGCACCGCGATCCAGCGCGAGACCAGCATCAAACGCTGGCCTCGGGCATGGAAACTTGATCTCATCACGGATCAGACCCCGCAATGGGAGGACCGCTACGCCCAGTTGATGTGACGTGCCAACCCAGGTGAGGCTGGTGCTGCCACAGATGGCCGGGTCAAGCCCGGCCATGACGGTTGGGGCGACGAGGCTGGCGGCAACCGCACTCTCCTTGACGGCGCGGATAATGGCGGTGTCGGTCAGCGTGCGGTCCGTGCCGGCATAGATGGCCGGGTCAAGCCCGGCCATGACGTTAGGCCGCCGGTGCGCTGTCTCTCCCCTCACTCCCTGCTCTCCAGCCGCACCCGCGGATCGAGCACCGTGTAGAGCACGTCCACCACCAGGTTGATCGCGATGAACAGCAGCACGATCATCATCAGATACGCGACGATCACCGGACGATCGAGCACGTTGATCGAATCGATGATCAGCTTGCCCATGCCGGGCCAGGCAAACACGCTCTCGGTCACCACCGCGAACGCGATCGTGGTGCCCAGTTCCAATCCCACCACCGTCACCACCGGAATCATGATGTTCTTCAGCACATGCACGAAGATCACCCGCGCCGGACTCAGCCCCTTCGCACGAGCGAACTTCACAAAATCCAGCGGCAGAGTCTCGCGCACGCCGGCACGCACCAGCCGCAGCACCAGCGAAATATTGAACAGCGACAAATTCAGCGCCGGCATGATCAGATGCCTCAGCCCGTCCAACGTCAGGAACGACCACTGCACGCCGAACAGTTCCGCCGTCGTCCCGCGGCCGGTGGAGGGCAGCCAGCCGAGTTGCACCGCGAACACCATGATCAGCATCAGCCCGACCCAGAATGTCGGCAGCGAGAACCCGAGAATGCCGCCAGCCATGATGGTGCGCGCGGCGATGCTATCCGGATAAAGCCCCGCGTACAGCCCCAGCGGAATGCCGAATACGATCGACATCAGCACAGCGGTCACTGCCAGCTCCATTGTCGCCGGCATGCGTTGCGCGATCAGGGTCAGTGCCGGTTCGTTGAACACGAAGCTGCGGCCGAGATCGCCGTGCAGCGCGTCGTTCAGGAACAACACGTATTGCTTCCATAACGGCTGATCGAGCCCCAAGGAGGCGATGACCCGCGCGCGCTCAGCCTGGTCGGCTTCCGGCGAGATCAGGATGTCGACGGGGTTGCCGATGACGTGGACGCCGATGAACACGATCACCGTCATCGTCAGCACGACGAACAGCGCCTGGATCAGCCGACGGATCAGCCAGGTGGTCATCGGTTCCCGATATCATCTCTCCGGCGCGAACGGGAGAGGCGGGGAAGCGAATGCTTGGAGAATGAGGGGTATGAGGGTGAGAGATGCTATGTGCGGCCCGATCACCCTCACCCTCGATGCTTCGCATCTCGACCTCTCCCGCTCTCGCGGGAGAGGTTAAGTGGCTCAGGCTGGAACGGCCCATTCCGGTTCCTGCCACACCGCGGCCCGGTCCAGCGGATACACCGGCCGCGTCAGCCGCTTCCACGCGAAGTTCTCCAGCACCGGGCTGGTCAGGCCGGGTGCATCCACTTCGTAGACCTGGGCCGGAGGGAAGAACTCGTCGAAGCCGGCGCGGAAATGGCCGCGGCTCTTGACCACGACGCAGGTCGCCGCCGCGATGTCGATGCCGTGCATTTCCAGCATCACCGGTTCGGCGAGCTGGCGGCGCAGGCTGCCCACCACGACGCGGATGCCCGATCCGTCCAACCGCAAAAGCGCCGACGGGCCAAGGGTGAAGCGCTTGCCCGCCGCGACGCCGCGACGCCCGATCCCAAGACCATCGCTGACACGCTCCACCACCGCATCCGCCGCGAACCGCCTGGAGAACGTACCTTGGGTCCCGATTGAACACCGCGTGCAACCGGGCCCCTTGCCCTGCCGCGTGGGCATCCGTTGCCAGTGCCGGATCGACAAAAACGCCCAGCACCACGCCTGGCACGGCTGCTTCGTGCAGCGCAGAGAGTAGCCACGCGGTGTTGCCTCGGCCGCCGCCGCCGGGATTGTCGGCGACATCGGCCAGGATCACCGGCGGCACCGCGCCGGCCGCCGCGCGTTGCGCCAGCGCCACCGCCTCGTCGACCGTGGTCAAGCGCCGCGCGTAACGGTGGCGCTCTGCCCACGCCCGCCGTGCGATCGCCAGCGCGACGCGGCGCGCCTCCGCCAGCGCAGGCGCTGACGGCTGACCGGGGGGAATGCGGGCCGTTACGGTGATGGTCATGCCGCATTTCGGCAGGTCGCTGAAGACGAACCCGCCGGCTATCGAAACATTGGCGACCGCACCCGCGACGAACGCCTGCCCGAACCGCATCAGGTCGGCATACGGCCCCTCGGCGGTGAGCAGGGTAACGGAGGGAGGGGTGAGGGGGAGGCGAATGAAGGCTTTGGCGGTGCGCATTCCGGTCAGCATGTCGCGCACCAGATCGGCGGATTCGGCGCCCCGCTCGCGCGCATCGACGTGCGGATTGGTGCGATACACCACCAGGGCGTCGCACGCCTGCACCAGCCGTTCGGAAACGTTGCAGTGCAGATCGTGCGATACGACGATCGGCACGGCAGGTCCGACGATCTGCCGGAGCATCGCGAGCAGCGTCCCGTCGCTGTCCTCGTCACCGGTTGCCGAGGACGCGCCGTGGCTTGGCACGTAGACCGCGTCCACCGGCAGCGAAGCGGCAAGGCCGTTGCGCGCACGGTCGCAGAAGTCCAGGAACAGCGACTGTTCGATCGGCCCACCGGGAGGCGCACTCGCCACCAGGATCGGCACCGGAGTCCACGGCCCGGTCGCATCCATGCGCGCATAGAAGCCGGGCAGCTCAGACGGCAGATGAGTGACATCGCGCGCCAGGCGGGTGATCGCCTCGCCTTCCTCCCAGCACTGGCGCTGGAAATCATCGCGCGTTGTTGGGGGCGCGAAGGCGTTGGCCTCAAGGTGCAACCCGATGATTGCCACACGCATTGCATTCATGCCGGCCACTCCGGTTGCCGCTGTCGCCGAGGCGTATAGACTGGCGAACATGGACGCACCAAACGCAACGCCTCACTCGCAAGCGGCCGCACCCGCCGGCCGCATGACGACAGCCGAGATGCTGTCACGGCTGGTGGCCTTCGACACCACGAGCTGCAACTCCAACCTGAAGCTGATCGGGTTCGTGCGCAGCTACCTGGACGCAACAGGCGTGGCCTATCGCATCAGCACGGATGCGACGGGGGAAAAAGCCAACATCCACGCGATCGTCGGGCCGCAATCCGCCGGCGGGGTCGCCTTGTCCGGCCACGTCGATACCGTGCCGGTGGACGGCCAGGCCTGGAGTTCCGACCCGTTCACGCTCCGCGGCGACGGCGGCAGGCTGTACGCGCGCGGCGCCTGCGACATGAAGGGCTTCGTCGCGTCCTGCCTCGCGGCGATTCCCGATTTCCAGGCGAAGCCGCTGAAGCGGCCGCTGCATCTGTTCATCACCTATGACGAGGAAACCACCTTCGACGGCGCCATGCGGCTGGTCGACGATCTGGAGGCGTCGGCGCTGAAGCCGGCACTGTGTGTCGTGGGCGAACCGTCCGGCATGAAGCCGATTCTACGCGCACAAGGGCCGCATCAGCCTGACGGTGCGTGTGCGGGGCCGGCCTGGCCATTCCAGCGAACCGGCGAAGGGCGTGAATGCCGTGCATGCCGCCGGCGAAGCGATCGCCTGGGTGGCCGCGGAAGCCAGGCGGCTGGCCAAGGAAGGCCGGTTCGGCGAGGGCTTCGATCCGCCGCACACCACGGTTCATGTGGGCACCGTGCAGGGCGGCTCGATCCTCAACATCATTCCGGAACACGCCGAGTTCAGTATCGAGTGGCGCACCGTTCCCGGCGACGACCCGGAGCGTGAGCTGGCGCGCATGCAGGCGTTCATCGCCGCGAATATCGAGCCGGCGATGCACGCGGTGCATGCGGAGACCGGATTCAGCTACGACATCGTCAACCTGATGCCCGCACTGGCGCTCGACCCGGATCACGAGCTGGTCGCGGTTGTGAAGCAGATCACCGGCTCTAACAGTGCCGGCAAGGTAAGCTACGGCACCGAGGGCGGGTATTATCAGAATGCCGGTATTCCCACGATCATATGCGGCCCCGGCCACATCGCGCAGGCGCATCAGCCTGACGAATTCGTGGCGCAGAGCGAACTCGATGCGTGCGATGTGTTCATCCGCCGCCTGGCGGACCGGCTGCTGACCTGAACCGCGCACCACATGGTTTCGAGCGCCCCGCCGACCCTGCCGCCCTTTGAGGTGAACCTCGCTGCGCCCGACATCAGCGGGTGGCTCGCCGGCAATACCGGCATCGCCGGCTTCACCAGCCGTATCGCTCGTCGTCCGGGGCCGCACGTCGTGCTGCTGGCGCTGGCGCACGGCAACGAAATCGCCGGCGCGATCGCACTGGATCGCTTGCTGGCCGCGGACCTGATGCCGACGCGGGGGCGGTTGACCCTCGGCTTCGTCAACCTCGCGGCGTTCGAGCGGTTCGATCCGCGCCAGCCCACCCTGTCGCGTTTCATCGATGAGGACATCAACCGGGTCTGGGACGCTGCGACGCTGGACGGGCCGCGCCGGTCGGTGGAACTGGAGCGCGCGCGAGAAATCCGGCCGATGATCGATAGCGCCGACGTGGTGCTGGACCTGCACTCGATGCTGTGGCCGTCGGACCCGCTGATGCTGTGCGGCGCCACGGCGAAGGGGCGCGCCCTGGCGGCCGGCATCGGGGTGCCCGAGCTGGTGGTGGCCGATCATGGCCACGCCAGCGGACGGCGCTTGCTCGACTACGCCCGGTTTGCCGCTGATGACACGCCGTTCGTCGCCAACCTGGTGGAGGCGGGGCAGCATTGGCAGCCCGCCACGGTGGAGACGATGCTGGCCACGATCGCCGGATTGCTGCGGCATTTCGGCATGGCGCCGGCTGCTCACCCGGCGCTGCCGCCGGTCCAGGCGAATCGGCAACGGTTCGCCGAGGTAACCGACGCGCTGGCTGCCGCCACCAGCAACTTTGCGTTTGTGCAGTCGTGGCGCGGCGGCGAGGTGATCGCACACCGCAACACGCTGATCGCGCTGGACGGCCAAACGGAAATCCGCACGCCGTACGACGACTGCCTGCTGGTGATGCCCAGTCTGCGGCCGAGCAGGGGACACACGGCTGTGCGCCTCGCGCGGTTCACGGCGGGGCCATCGGGCGGGTAATACCAACCCGCCAAACGATTGACATACGGCGCCGGCCGCCCCCACCCGTCATGGCCGGGCTTGACCCGGCCACCCATGCAGCACGGTGCCGCATGGATGGCCGGGTCAAGCCCGGCCATGACGGGTGGGGCGGTCGGTTTCGCGGCCCAAAGCCCCTGGCGTCTCCGGGGCAGCGCCCTGGCCTTGCTTCTTTCAACCGATCGCAACGACCCGCTTGTGTCTGCCGCCCGGTCTTCGTAGCTTGCGCCATCGGAAAAGCGAGGGGGTGTTCATGCGGCTGCGCCATGTTGTCCTGGTGTTGCTGGCGAGTGTCGCGTGCGCATCTGCGGCGCGTGCCGACGATATATCGGAGCAAATCGACAAGGCCGCCGCCGCGTACCGTGCGCACGACAACCAGGCTGCCATCACCGCCCTGGAGGCTGCCGCGAACATGCTGCACCAGGCGCGGGCCGACGCGCTCAAGGCGCTGCTGCCGCTACCGCCGCCCGGCTGGACCGCGGATCCGGCCGAGACCAGCGCGGTCACGGCCGCGATGCTAGGGGGCGGAACATCCGCGACCCGCGTCTACCATAACGGCGCGCAGCGGGTTGAGGTCCAGATCACCACCGACAGTCCGATGTTGATGGGCATGGCGGCCTTGCTCAGCAGCCCGATGGCTGCCGCGTCCGGCGTAAAGACCGTGACGATCGGCGGCCGGCCGATTTCCTATACCGCGAACGACAACAGCTACATGACGCTGGTCGCCGATAAGTTCATGGTAAAGATTGACGGCAGCAAGGACACGCCGGACACGACATTGCGCACCTTCGTCGCGTCGATCGACTTCACCGGGTTCGATAAGCTGGGACATTGATGGCGCTCGCTGCGCTGCTGTGCCGGGGGCTCGTGGCCCTCGCCGCTGAATTGTTGCCTGTGAGATGAAACATCAGGAGGAAACCATGTTGCGGATTCACGGCTCCGCTCGGTCGCGCGCGCTTCGTACCTTGTGGATGGCCGGGGAGCTTGGGCTGTCGTACGACCACGTCGATCTGCTGCCGCGCTCGCCGGAAATACGGACACCCAGAGTACCTCGCCCTCAATCCGAATGCGCGCGTGCCGACGATCGAAGACGACGGTTTCGTGCTGACGGAATCAATGGCGATCAATCTCTATCTCGCGAAGCAGCACGCCAGCCCGCTGTACCCCGCAAACCCGCAAGACGAGGCGTTGTGCTGGCAGTGGAGCTTCTGGGAGGTGGATCGGCTCGACCGGCAGATCGTCAATTATGCCAATCATGCCCTGGTGTTGCCCGAGGCCGAGCGCAAGCCGGCGATTGCCGAGGCCGCCTGGGCGGAAATCGTGCCCGCACTCGATGTGCTTGAAGGCGCCTTGCGGCGGTCGGGTTGGCTGGTGGGCGATGCGTTCAGCATCGCCGACCTGAATGTTGCCGCGGCGTTGTATCGCGGGCTGAGCATGGACCTCGGCCGTTGGCCTGGAGTGAGCGCATGGCTGCAACGATGCTGGCAGCGGCCCGCGGCCGCACGCGCGCGGGCGATGCGCGAAGGTTGAGGAAAGGCAACCTCTCCCGCGCCAGAATTACCTCTCCCGCGGGAGCGGGAGAGGTCGATGGTGCGTTAGCACCGAGGGTGAGGGTGATCGGGTCGGCACGTCAGCGGGAAGAGCGAAGCGACCCGATCACCCTCACCCTCGCCGCTAACGCGTCTCGACCTCTCCCGCTGTCGCCGGAGAGGTTTACTCTGCCGCCGCCTGCACGCGCGCCGGCTGTGCGGTTTCCGCCAGCAGCGCGGCAGCCTGCTTCGCCACTACGGTGCCTTCGAAGAACTTCGGATTCTGCGTGCCCCACAGCCGTACCGCGTTGGCGAACGTGAAGTCGCGGAAGTTCGCCTCCGTCAGCAACCCGTCTTCCACCAGTTCGTACGCCTCCGGCAGCGGATCGCGCATGTCGATCACGTCGAAATGGCCGATGTCGGAGCTGTAGATCGCGTTGATCTGAGCGTTGAACGGATTGCCCTTGGTTGCGAAGGCCCAGGCGTTGGTCCGGTCGTCTGCCTCGCAGCCGAAATAGAATGGCGTGACGAACAGGTCGATCCAGTCTTCCTTGCGCGTGAACTTGCAGGCGGAGAAATCGTCGAGGTCGTCGAGCCCGCCGGTCAACTTCGCCAGCTCGGGATCGGGCCACCCGTCCTGCTTCTTCAGCACCGCCGCGATGTCGTCGTAGCCGTGCTTCTCCACCAGTTGCAGCAGCAGCTTCCGGTCCAGCTTGTCCGGATGCATATGCTCCAACGCCTTGCGGTTGCGCCGTTCCCAATGTTCCAGGAAATCGCCGAACAACTGGCAGCCCCAGCCGACGCCGCCTTCCAGGAAGGCAAACCGCAGCTTGGGGAAACGCCGCGTCACGCCACCGAGGAAGATCGCCTTGGCGGTGGCATGGCCGGCAGCGGCGAAATGTCCGATGTGGTTGTAGACGAAGTTGGTCGGCGACATGCGCAGGCCGAAATTGTTGCCGCTGCTGTGGAAGGTCGGCGCGATCCCGAGCTCCTCGCACTTCGCCCACACCGGATCGTAATTGTAGTCGCTGTCGATGCCGATCACGTCCTGCCACACGGCAAGCCGCTTGGCATCCGTATCGTCGGTGGTGACCGATGCCACGCGCCGCGGCAGCACGCTGCCGAACATGCCGGCCTTCGAGCCGAGCTGCCTGGTGGCGTATTCGAGTTCGGCAATCGCTTCGTCCGGCGAGTGCATCGGGATGATCGCCGCCGGCGTCATGCGGTCGCTCAGATCGCGGAAATACTCCGCCGACACGATGTTATAGGCGCGGATAACGGCGCGCCGCGTCGCATCGTCGCTGATTTTCGGCAGCCGCAGCCCGGCTGTTGGATAGACGATGGCGAAGTCGGTGCCGAACTCGTCAAGCCGCTCGTACAGCATCTTCGGCATCATGGCGGTGGCGCGATCGAGCGTGTTCTCGGTCTGGCGGGTCCAGAAACCCGGTTGCGGGATGCGCCGGCGGCGGCGGTCGGCGACCGACATGTTCAGCGCGTCGCGCGTCGTCTTCATCGCGGCGAGAAAGCCGTCGGCGGCCTTGTCGCCACCGACCTTGCGCATTTTCTCGCTGAACACCGGCTCGTACTCGACCCAGTGTCCGTCACCATCAATAACAGGATGCTTGAGGCTCGAACGAATTTGCGCAGGACTTTGATGACCGTGGGCGCTCATGTGTTCTACTCCTCCCGAGGATGGCGGTTGTATCCGACACGAAGTTTGGAAGGACGCTAAAGCCGGTCGGGGAGGGTGTCAAACGATCATAGGCGTGGCATTGCGACAGCGGTACTGACCGAGAGATAACCTCTCCCGCCTGCGGCGGGAGAGGTCGCGGAGCGTAGCGACGCGGGTGACGGTGATCGGGTCGGCACGCTCTACCTGCTACGTGCCGACCCGATCACCCTCACCCTCGACGCTGTCGCGTCTCGACCTCTCCCGCTCCCGCGGGAGAGGTTACCTGCGTCGCATCCGCCGATACATCCGCCAGACGAAACCGCCGGCGCCCTCCGGCATCAGGAACATCATGGCGATCAGGATCACGCCATACACCGCCCCCGGCGCCGCCTTCGACACCTTGTCCGCGATGTTCGGAATGAACTGAATAAAAATCGCGCCGATGATGGTGCCGCCGATCGAGGCCGCGCCGCCAACCACCAGCCCGACGAACAGAAAGATCGAGACGAACACACCGAAACTGTCGGGCGCCACGAACTGCACCGTGATCGCACCGAGCGACCCGGCAATCCCGGTAAACAAAGCGCTCACCGCGAACGTGCGCGTCTTCAGCATCGCCAGGTTGACGCCCATGGCCTCGGCCGCCAGCGCGTGGTCGCGCACTGCCATCATCGCGCGCCCGATGCGGCCGCGCACCAGGTTCCAGCCGATGACGAACATCACGATGCCGACCGCCAAAGTGAACAGATACAGCCACTGGTCGCCGGACAGCGGCAGCCCGAACGGCGCCTCCGGCTTGTCGATCACCAGCCCTTGCACGCCGCCGGTCCAATCCTCCACCGATTTATGCTTGAGCAATTGCGGCACAGCGATCGCCAGCGAAAAGGTGGTCAGCGCGAGATACAGCCCGCCCAGTCGCAACGCCGGCAAGCCGATCAGAAAGCCGACCAGCGCGCAGACCACCGCGGATACCGGCAATGTTGCCCAATAAGGCACATCGAAATTCGACATCAGGATGGCCGTGGTATAGGCGCCGATCGCATAGAACGCGCCGTGACCCAGCGAAATCTGCCCATTGAATCCGGTCAGCAACGACAGCCCGAGAATGGCAATCGCGTAGACCACCACCATGGTGAGCTGGAACAGGTGATAGCCATTGAACAGCGCTGTCGGGATCACGGCTACCGCCAGCACCGCAAGTACGATCAGCCACAAGCTGCCGCTCAAACCGCTGCGGCCAGCGGTCGTGTCCATGACATCAGGCGGCAGCGATCCGTATGCGGTCGTCATGCCCGAGTTCGCACCAGCATCCGCCGGAACAACCGGATTCTCACCCGCGTCGAACGCCACGCCGCCGGGCAGCGGTTGCTTGATGCCTGTCTGCACCGCCGGCCCGCCCCGCATCGCCTGGTCCTTTTGCATCGACCTACACCCTGCTCTGCACGGTTCGACCCATGAAGCCGGTCGGCTTGACCACCAACACGACGACGATAATCACCAGCGCCAGGCTCAGCTTCAGCTCGGTGCCGACCAGATAGGCGCCGCCCAGGTTTTCGATGACGCCGACCGCGAAGCCGCCCAGCACCGCGCCCAGCGGGCTGTCGATGCCGCCCAGCAGCGCGCCGGCGAACGCATAGAGCAAGATGCCGGCCATCATGTTGGGGTCGAGGAAGACGATCGGTGCAACCATCATGCCCGCGATAGCGCCGATCCCCGCGGCCAGGCCCCAGCCCAGTGACAGCATGAAGCCGACGCGTATGCCCACCAGGCGCGCGGATGCCGGGTTGTACGCCGCGGCGCGCATGCCCAACCCAAGCTTGGTATGGCGGAAGAACAAGTATACCGCCAGCAGGACCACCAGCGTCACCGCGGTGGAACCAAGCTCATGGCCGGAAATATAGCCGCCAAGCATCGGCTGGCTGGGAAACGGCGTTGGAAACTGCTTGATCGTGTAATCGAAGAACCATCCGCTGCACGCGTTGATGATCAGCAGCAACCCGATGAACACGCCGACGGAGGACAGCACCGGCGCATCCATCATTGGCCGCATCAGCACACGCTCGATGATCGCGCCGATGACGAAGGAGAACGCAACGGTGAGGACGAAGGCCACCCAATAAGGCAGGCCGAAATTGATCAGCGTCAGCGCGATATAGGTGGAGAAGGTCGCCATCTCGCCCTGGGCGAAGTTCAGGTGATGCGTCGCCTGGTAGATCATCACCAGCGCCAGCGCGACGGAGGCATAGATGCCACCGTTGGCGATGCCGGACAGGACCTGATGCAGTACGCCTTCCAATTTTAGCCTCCCGTACTCTACTTTCCTCTCCCGCGGAGCGGGAGAGGTCAGGTGAGGGTGCAACGTGCCGCACGCATCACCCTCACCTAACCTCTCCCGCGCAAAGCGCGGGAGAGGGACCTACTCAGCTATTACCCCAAGTACGACCGCCGCACCGACTCATCCTGGCTGATCTCGGCCGCGGGTCCGGCAACCACGATCCGTCCGGTCTCCAGCAAATACGCATCCTCGGCAAACTCCAGCGCCAGGCTGGCATTTTGCTCCACCAACAGGATACTGACATGCTCATCCACGCGGATGCGGCGCATGATCGCAAAAATCTCCTGCACGATCAGCGGCGCCAAACCAAACGACGGCTCGTCCAGCAACAGCAGCCTCGGCCGCAGCACCAGCGCCCTCGCGATCGCCAGCATCTGCTGCTCGCCACCGGACAGCGTGCCCGCCTGTTGCCGGAAGCGTTCGCGCAGCCGGGGGAAATAGCCGAACATGCGCTCGAAATCCGCCGCCACGTCGCGGTCCCGCCGCGTGTAGGCACCGAGCCGCAAATTCTCCTCGACTGTTAGCTCGAGGAACGTACCGCGACCGTCCGGCACATGCGCCACGCCGCGACGCGCTATGTCCTCGGTTGCGCGGCCATCGATGCGCTCGCCGGCAAAGCGGATCTCGCCTTGCGTTTTCACCATGCCGCAGATGGCACGCAGCGTCGTGGTCTTGCCCGCACCGTTGGCGCCCAGCAACGCGCTGACGCCGCCTTCCCGCACCGCGAAGTCGATGCCGTGCAGCACCTTGGTCTCGCCATAGGCGGCGTGCAGTCCCTTCGCTTCGAGTATCGGCACGGACACTGCGGGCACGGTTTGAACGGGCGCTGCCAAAATCGGAGCCTCAGGCTGCGCTGACATGTCGCGCCTCCGTATGCGTCTCGCCGAGATAGGCACGGATCACTTCCGGTTCGGCGCGCACCTCATCGGGCGTGCCGTCGGCGATCTTCAGGCCGAACTCCAGCGCGACCACCTTGTCGGATACCCGCATCACCAGGTTCATGTGATGTTCCACCAGCAGGATGCTGAGGTTGAAGTGGCTGCGGATGCGTTGCAGCAGCAGGGCGAGGTCGTCGACCTCGCTGTGATTCAAGCCTCCCGCCGGTTCGTCGAGCAGCAGCAACTTGGGGTCGCCGATCAGCGCGCGGCCGAGTTCGACTCGCTTCTGGGTGCCGAACGGCAGGCTGCCGGCGCGGATATCCGCAACGTCGTGCAATTCCAGCAGATCGAGCAGAATTTGCAGGCGGTGGGCGGCGTCGCGTTCTTCACGCTGCACGACAGGAATGCGCAACGCGTTGGCGATGAAGCCGGAGGTGGCGAGATGGTGCGCGCCGACCAGCACGTTGTCGCGCACCGACAGGTTTCGGAACAGCGCAACGTTTTGGAAGGTTCGGCCGATGCCCAGGCCGGCCATGCGATGGCGCGGCGTGCCCTTCAGGGAATTGCCCTCGAAGGAGATGTCGCCATCCTGGTAGCGGTAGATGCCGCTGATGCAGTTGAACAGCGTGGTCTTGCCCGAGCCGTTGGGACCGATCAGGCCGCAGATCTGACCATAGCCGACGTCGAACGACACGCCGCCCAGGGCGATAACGCCGCCGAAGCGAACCTTGACGCCGCGTATCGCCAGCAGCGGGGCGCCGGATTGGGCGTGATCGGACGGCATCACGTTGTACGCAAACGCACAGCCGTTCTGCATGTCGCCCATTGGCGGCTTGTCATCCCGTCCTCCCGACCTTGTCCGGCCCCGTTCTCGGGGCGGTCCCAGTGGGCGGGAAACTGACGAAGCCGCGCGGCCAAGTCAATCGAGTTGCGGCGGCTGTTAGCGCCACCATCCTCCGGTTATGCCGAGCCTCGGGCGGATGGAGGGTGCCGGGTCGCGTGCGGGTCCAGCCAACCCATGCGCGCGTCCGGTTCGCTGTCGGTGGTGGGCAGGTAGGGCTTGATGTCGAGCAAAGGCGTGCCGTCGATGCAATCGAGGTAGCGAACGGTGAGGGCGTCGGGCCCGTCCATCCCGTCGAACGCGACGACGGACAGGCCGATCGGGTTGGGCCGCCACGGTGCGCGCGTGGCGAAGATGCCGCGGGGCTGGGCGTCGAAGGGTGGCGTGAAAACCAGCTCGGCGGGTTTTGTTTCGTGCAACCAATAGAACAGCATAAGGTGAGAGAAGCCGTTCAGCGATTGCAACCCGGCGATGTACTCGGGAAAGAGCCGCACCGAGCAGACCGGTGCCGGGTTGGGTTGCCGCCCGTTGCGCGGGCACTCGGCGGTGCTGCGCCACGGTGTGTGAATGGTGCCGATCGGGTGGACGGTGAAACTCTGCGGCATGCTGCTGGGACCCTCGCGCGATCGTGCGCGAGGCTTGTCATAGGTGCAGCAGATTGGCCAGTACCGATCTCGCGGTTCGGCGCGACCCGCCGGATGGCGGTGTGGCGAGTCACGCCTTGAGCGGCAGCCATATTTCGACCTCGCCCGTGCCGGATTGTGGATCGAACCTGTCATCGTAGCGCTCGAAATCCGGGGCGTCGGCAACCTGGCAGCCGGAGGCCGGCAGCCATTGGTTCCAGATCGTGTAGACGGTGCCTCGCATTGCGGAGATGTGGTCGCGGTGGGTGAACACTGCATAGCGCTGCGCCGGAATCCGCACGCGGCTGAATTCGGCGGGGAGATCGTCGAAACTGGAGACCTCGACGCCGGCGATATATTCGAAGTTTCCGGCGCTGTCGCTGTTGCAGCAGACGCCGTAGGTCACGTGGCCGACCTGTCCGGGAACGTTACCCATATATGGCATGAAGCGCTGCCATTGCAGCGGGATGCCGTGGTTTGTCTCGAAGCTGTAGCGCTCGCCGAGGCCCGCAACCAGCAAGGTGCGGCCGGCTTCGAAACGTGGCGGGTCGAGTTTCACGATCAGCGATTCGTCCATTCTTATGGCCTCCACCAGTGGCAGGTTGTCGAGATGACGTCGCTCGCGCACCGCTTCAGGGGTCAGCCCGAACTGATCGCGGAAGGCGCGGGTGAATGCTTCGTGCGAGCCATAGCCTACGTCGAGCGCCACTGGCAGGATGTCCGGCGCGCCCGCCGCAAGCACCCGTGCCGCTTCGGTCAGGCGCCGGCCGCGGACATAGCGCATCACGGAATGGCCGGTGGCTGCCCCGAAGGCTCGCAACAACTGATAGCGCGAGACGCCGCTGACGCCGGCGATGTCCGCCAGCGAGGCGCCGTCGCCCAGATGGGCCTCGATGAACCAGAGGGCCTTGCCGACCGGGTTCATAGCGGGTCTCGCTTGGACATGCGGCCATTGTGCCGCATGTTGGGGCGTAGCGCTTGATCGGCATTGCGGACAGGTCAGCGCCGACGCAATGAAAGAGCACGGGAAGGAGACTGGACATGATCCGCCAGATCGACGCGCACGCCCTGAAGCGATTGCTCCATGACGGCGGCGAGATTGCCCTGCTGGATGCCCGCGAGGAAGTGCCGTTCGACGCGCGCCATCTGCTGATGGCAGCCTGCGTTCCGCTCAGCCGGCTGGAGATGGTGGTGGACGACGTGGTTCCGCGCCGTTCAGTGCGCGTGGTGTGGTGCGACGGCGGTGAGGGCCTGGCCGAACGTGCCGCATCGCGCATGGCGGCGCTGGGCTATACCGATGTGTCGGTGCTGGCGGGCGGCGTCGCCGCATGGGAAGCCGCCGGCTACCGGATTTATAGCGGCGTGCACGTGCCCAGCAAAGCCTTCGCCGAAGTGGTCGAACACGAGGCCGGCACGCCGTGGATCACCGCCGAGCAATTGAAGGTATTGCTCGATTCGCGCGCCGACATCGCGCTGTTCGACAGCCGGTCCTACGAGGAATACCACGACAACAGTATCCCAGGCGCGATCAGCGTTCCGGGCGCGGAACTGGTCTATCGCTTCGCCGACCTGGTGCCGTCGCCGGACACCACGGTGATTGTGAATTGCGGCGGCCGCACGCGCAGCATCATCGGCGCGCAGTCGCTGATCAACGCCGGTGTGCCGAACAAGGTGGTGTCGCTGAAGGACGGCACGCAGGCCTGGCACCTTGCCGGCTTCCAGGTGCTGAAGGGCGCGACCGCGCGGCCTCCGGCTGTGTCGGCCATCGGCCGGGGCGCTGCGCGCGCTGCTGCGGCGAAGGTGGCGCAGCGGTTTGGGATCCGGACCATCGGTCTGGCAATGTTGGAACGGTGGCGAAGCGACGCCACTCGCACGTTGTACGTTTTCGATGTGCGCACGCCGGAGGAGTACGCGGGCGGGCACGTGCCGGGCACGAAGCATGTGGCCGGCGGCCAACTGGTGCAGGAAACCGACCAGCACGCAGGCACCTGGGGAGCGCGGGTCGTGCTGGTGGATGACGACGGTGTCCGCGCCACGATGACGGCGCATTGGATGCAGCAGATGGGTTGGGATGTTGCGGTATTGACGGTGGATATGCGTGTCGCCGGCACCGCGACCGGGGCGTATGTGCCTGAGGTGCTTGGGCTGGACGATGTCGCGGTGCCGTCGATCGATGTTGCTGCGCTGCATGATCGGTTGCAGGCAGGCTCTGCGATAGTTGTCGATCTGGACTGGAGCCGCGGCTACGTCGCCGGGCACATTCCGGGTGCCTGGTACGCGATCCGCGCCCGTCTGGCCGAGGCGTTTGTTGCTCTGCCGGCCGCGGCAACGATTGTATTCACCTCGTCCGACGGCATGTTGGCGCGTCTTGCAGCGGCAGAATGGAACGGGCGCGCACCCGGCGCTGTGATGGCGCTGTCCGGAGGCACGACTGCCTGGGTTGCCGCGGGATTGGGGTTGGAAAGTGGGGCGACGCACATGGCGAGCGCCGCGGATGACATGAGGCTGCGTGCCCGCGAGCAAGCGGGGAGCGTCGAAGATGCGATGCGAGCCTATCTGGCGTGGGAGATCGATCTGGTGAACCAGATGGCAACGGACGATGATCATCGGTTCAAGGTGATGGCCGGCGGCGCAGGGACCGGCGCCGTAACTTGACTTGCGTCCGGGCATGCTTGTTGATCGTGGCAAGGCGACGACGGGCGGGAGGGACATGACTAGAAATCGAAACAGGTCGGCACGTTTCGGGAAGCGGTGCAGGACATTCCCGACGGCTCCACCATCGCTTTTAGTGGGTTCGCGATGCCGGGCGTGCCGTTCAACCTGATCAAGGCGCTGCTGGAACAGGGTGCGAAGCAACTCACACTGGTGGGCAACACGACGGGCGGTGCGCAACAGCCGCGCATGCCCGACATGGGGATGCTGGTGGAGAACGGCCAGGTGAAGAAGGTCATCTGCGCCTTCACCGCGGCGACGCGCCCCACCGACGTGCTGCCGTTCACAAAGTACTATGAATTGGGCGAGGTGGAGGCGGAACTGGTGCCGCAAGGCACGCTGGCGGAACGGTTGCGCGCCGCCGGTGCGGGCATTCCGGCGTTCTACACTCCTACCGCCGTGGGCACCGAGCTGGCCGAGGGCCGCGAAACCCGCGTGATCGAGGGCCGCGAATACCTGTTGGAATACGCGCTGCCGCTGGATTACGCGTTCGTCCGCGCGACCCGTGCCGACACATTCGGCAATCTGCAATTCCATCGCTCGCAACGCAATTTCGGTCCGGTGATGGCGACTGCGGCGCGCGTAACGATTGTCGAGGTGGACGAAGAAATCCTGCCCGCCGGTGGTATCGATCCCGATATGGTGCACACCTCGGGCATCTACATTCACCGGTTAGTTAAGGTGCCGCCGCCACCCGAAGGACTCTGGCCCATCCGCCGGCAGGAGCGTCGCCGATGAGCGAAACCAAAGGCCTGACCCGCCAGCAGATGGCGGACCGCGTCGCGCTGGAATTCCAGGACGGCTGGATCGTCAATCTTGGCGTCGGCATTCCCACGTTGTGTTCGAATACCGATATCGGCGAACGCGACATCATCTACCATTCGGAGAACGGGGTGATCGGTTACGGCCCGATCGCGCCGGAGGGACATGAAGACCTGAATCTGGTGAACGCCGGTGGGCAGAATGTCACCCTGCGTCCGGGAGCGGCGGTGGTGCATCATGCGGATTTGTTTGGCGTGATCCGCGGCGGGCATATCGACGCGACGGTGATGGGCGCCTATCAGGTGTCGCGCTCCGGCGATTTCGCGAATTGGAAATTGAAGGGTCAGAAGGGCGGCGGCATCGGTGGCGCGATGGACCTCGCGGCGTGCGCTCGGCGGGTGTTCATTATCCTGGAGCATGTGACTCGGGGCGGCGAACCGCGGTTGGTGGAACGCTGCGACCTTCCGGTGACCGCGCGCGGCGTGGTGACGCTGGTGGCGACGAACTACGGATTGTTCGAACCG
>CAVXNH010000102.1:0-51729 GCA_963762885.1 uncultured Alphaproteobacteria bacterium | reverse complement strand
ATGACGGCTGGCTATGCGCGACATCTTTGGTTGCGGCCAACGGCTGCGCTGCGACCCCTGTGTTTAAAATTCACTCGCCGCCGGCACTTGGATTGCGAAGCGAATCAACGGTAGCGTCCGGTGATCGACAGCCCGCGTTCGGCGCCACCGCCTTTCAATAGGATGGTAACGAATGGCTGGACGAGTGTGCCCCCGATAGTGGCCGGAAGTTCGGTGGCGCTACGCCATTCGGGTCAGGAATGCGGTAGCCGTCAACCAGACACTGAACGCGAAGCCCAGCGCCATGTAGAGGCGAAAGCGCGCCGGATAACGCAGCGCGCGGTAAAACGCGGATAATGCATGCGGCGGCGTCGCCATGAGTGCGATGCCTTTGATCATCGTGGCCCACCCCAACAGCGTTACCGCCACCGGGAGCGCTCCACCTGACCAAACGTTATGGCCAACGACCGTGGCAACACCGCCGCCCATGGTGAAGATGCCCGTCACGAGGAGCAGCCCGGGGCTTTCCATCATCGACGCGATCGCTTCCAGGCAGGTCCTGGGCCTGGCAATGAGAACGCCACACATCAGAAGGCAGGAAAGACCGAAGAACCTACCCAGAAAGACCGTTAGTGGCGACATTGACCTGCATCCTCCGCGCGTGACGGACCGGGACCCGGTGGTGGCTTGCGCTGGTTCAGGGACAAATTGCGAGCACTCTTTTCTGCACCCACCTGTCTGGGGCGGTCATTGATCTCAATCAATCTCAGGCTTCGAAGCCATGTTGTGCGCAGTTTGTCGCGCGTCGAGAATACCAACTCCACCGTCATGGCCGGGCCTGAGTTGGCCATCGATCGAGGCATGGCGCCGCGTAGATGGCCGGGTCAAGCCCGGCCATGACGGGTTGTGCAGTCCGTGCCATGACGGGTGGGGCAGTCCGTGCCATGACGGGTGGGGGCAGTCCGTGCCATGACGGTGGGCGCGGTCCGTGCGATGACGGTGGGTGCAGTCCGCGCGATGCCGTCGAGAGTCAGTTGGTTGGCTGGTTGGCATCGGCGAGCGACACGACCAGGTATCAATTGCGTGCCGGCACCCCGGCAATTCCGAACGCTGTGTCGGACACGGGTTTCGGCAAACCGTGCCGCTCTTCGGCCGCTGCGCGCCACAACGTGCGGCGGATCTTTTCCGGCGGCTCCGGGTGCCCGATCAGGTACCCCTGCGCATGCGTGCAGCCCAAACTGGAGAGCAATGCGAATTGCTCCTCCGTCTCCACGCCCTCGGCGACGCAATTCAGATCCAGGACGTGGCAGATTTGCAGGATCGCTTCGATCAGGCCACGCGCTCGTCGATTCTGCACGATCCCCTGTACGAACGACCGGTCGATCTTGACGTCGGAGAACGGAAAGGAGCGCAACGTGCCAAGGCTGGAATAACCGGTGCCGAAATCGTCCAGCACCAGCCGCACGCCGAGGTCGCGCAATGCCGTCATCGTCGCGAACATTTCCGACGTCTGGTCCATCAACTGGCCTTCGGTGATTTCCAATTTCAATCGGGATGGCGGCAGGCCGGTGCTGGTCAGCAATTCCCGCACCTCCCCAACGATCTCGTGCCGGCGCAATTGCGTCGGAGCCACATTCACCGAAACGCTGATCGGGATCGCCCAACTCAACGCCTCGCGGCAGGCGGTTTCCAATACCCAGCTTCCCAGCTCGACGATCAGGCCGGTCCGCTCGGCCAACGGGATGAAGTTCAGCGGGGCGAAGAATCCCTTGGTCGGATGTTGCCATCGAAGCAGTGCCTCGGCTCCGACGATGCGCCGCGCGCGGATGTCCGAGATCGGCTGGTAGGCAAGCTCGAACTGCTCCTCCCGCAAGGCGAGCCGCAGCGCGCCTTCCAACGCCAGTTCGTCCTGCCTGCGACTGTCCAACGCCGCATCGAATACGCAGCACATGTTACGTTTGGAGGATTTGGCGCGATACAAGGCGAGGTCGGCGCGATTCAGCAACTCGTCGGCGCTGCCGGCATGGATCGGATGGCAGGCAATGCCGATCGACAGGCCGACGCGCGCGGTTCCCTGCGACAGCGCATAAGGTTCCGATACGGAGCATCGCAGCCGCTCGGCCGTGGCCATGGCGAATTCCGGATCGCGGACGCCCGGCATGACCATGGCGAACTCGTCGCCGCCGAGCCGGGCAAGCGTGTCGGTCTCCCGCACTTCGGAGAGCATGCGCCCGGCGACCTGCCGCAACAACTCGTCGCCCGCCGCATGGCCCAGCGTGTCGTTCACCAGCTTGAAACGATCCAGATCGATGAAGAGCACGGCCAATCCGGCACCGTCTCTGTCGGCGTCGGCTACCGCTTTCCCGAGTCGCTCCGTGAACGTGGCACGGTTCGGCAGGTTGGTCAGGACGTCGTGCCGCGCTGCGTGGAAAACCCGCTTCTCTGCCAGCCGCAATTGGGTGACGTCGGTGTAGGTCCGCACCATGCCACCGCCAGGCAGCGGCGCGCTGCGGATCTCCAGGACGGTTCCGTCGGGGCGTTGGCGCTGGTAGGCGTGCACCTCGCCCGAAACATCGCCCTGCTGTAGCGGCATACGCTGGTCGTCCGCGCGGTCCGCAAGAGTCCCGTCCTGCTGCTTGTGCCGCAATACCTCGTCGAACGGGACGCCCTCGCGCATCGAGCCAGCGGGCAGCTCCAGCAGCTTCAGCGCCCGGTCATTGAAGACGCCGACCTTGCGCTCGGCGGTGACCATGATGAGGCCCTGATCCATGTTCGACAGCGTCGTCTCGAGCATGGCGGATTTGTTCCGCAGTGCGGCCTTCGCTCTTTTCAGCCGGCGGAACTGTGTCACCAGCAGGGGCAGCAGCAGAAACAGGCACAGCACGATCAGGATCGTATCGCACGCGACCACCACACGATCCGATCGGGCCAACCGGTCATGCTCGGTGGCGGCGGCGGCCAGCACGGCTTCGCTTGCGGCATCCCGCTTGCCGGCCTCGACGCGCAGCCGCTCGTTGGCGCCGACCACGCCCTGCAACGCCTCGGCATACACGGCGAGTGGCTGCTGTAACGCAGCGACGAAGCGGTGCATGCGACGGTTCTCGCCGGCCAGCCGCGCGAATGCTTCGACCTGGGTCGGCACGGTCGCCAGGGTCCGCGTGGCGATGTTCGAATCCGCCGGGGCGCGCGAGGCAAGAAACCGCGCGGCTGCGGCGTCGCTCTCCTCGAAGCTCTGGGCGAGCGCCATGCCGGCCCGGATCATCTCGGAATCCGTTGAATCCTCGAGCGCGAGGGCGATGGAGGACGTGATGGTGCGGATTTGCGTGCCCGCGGTCAGCATGCGATCGATGCTGTCACGGCGCTGCGTGACCGCCCCGAACGTGCTTTCCGCGCTGGCGCGGTAGCGATTCATCAGCGCGGCGAGCCCACCTTCGATCCGCCCGATTGCCGGATTCGTCGCGATCCGTTCGTTCAGTTCGGCCAGGCTGTCCTCGGCCGCTTTCTGGTCGGCGATGGTTTCCGACAACGCGTATTGCGCCACCCGCGCATGGGTGCGGCTGATCAGCAGCGAAACGGAAGGCACCCCGGTGCCCGCGGCGTGGTCCAATGGGACTTGGCCCGCATTCGTCGTGGGCGGCATCAGCAGCCGGAACGCCAGGGCTGCCAGGATCACGACGGCCACGATGCTGCCGGCCACGCGTCCGACAGGCGACAGCCTGGTCAGGGTTTTCAGGTGGGAGCTGGCCATGCCGCTTCCGCTGTCAGCGCGAAATTGCTCACGGTAACCCGATCATGCCGCGTACCTGATCTGTTCGATCCGCTGCCGGCCGAACAGTTTTTCGAACTGCGGGGTAGCGGATGCCATGGCCGCCGCGAAGCGCGCGCGATCGATGCCGGTCAGCACCTGCATGCCGGCGGTCTTGAGCGCTGCCACGCCGGTAACCTCTGCCTGCGCTGCGAAGCTGCGCGATGCTTTGGCGCCGATTTTGGCGGCGTCCCGGACAATCGTCCGATCGTCTGGCGAGAGGTCTGCATGGGCATCTGACGACATCACGATGACCGCAGGGTCGTAGATGTGGCCGCTCAGCGTGAGGAAGCGCTGAACCTGGGCGAACTTCGCGGACAGGATGGTGGCGATCGGGTTTTCCTGACCGTCGAAAATCCCGGCCTGAAGTGCCGCATACAGACTGGGGAACGGTAACGGGCCGACATCTGCTCCCAATGCCTGGAAGCCGGCCAGCATCACCGGGGACTGCGGCAGGCGGAGCTTCAGTCCCTTCACGTCATCGGGTGAGGCGACCGGGTGTTTCGAGTTGGTAAGGTGACGCAACCCGTTCTCGCCCCAGGCCAGCGCCACCATGTCCTTGCTGGACAGCAACCCCAGGTAGGCGTCGCCGATCGGTCCGTCCAATACGGCGTGGGCATGCGGCAGATCGTTGAACAGGAAGGGGATATTGAAGATGCCGGCCTCCGGCAGGACGTTCGGCAGCGGTGCGCCGGTAATGAACGCCAGATCGATGCTGCCAAGCTGCACGCCCTGCAACATCTCAACCTCGCCGCCGAGCGAGGAGTCGGGGAATTGCTCGATCAGGATGCGTCCGCCGGTGCGCCGGGCAATCTCGTCGGCCATAGCGGTGGCGCCGGCGCCGAGTTCAATTCGGTCGGCAACAGGTAGCCGATACGCAGTTTGCGCGCACGGACCGGTGCCGCCGCGGCATGAACCGAGGCAATGCGGGCCGCGAATGCGGTTCCGGCGAAGAGCAGGTTACGGCGGCCGAACATGGAGCGCGTTTCCAGCCTGCGGGCAGCGACGATTTCGGCGCAGGCTACGCGGGAGATTGCTGCAAAAGAGTTAAGAACCGCGATAAGCGCGGTTGGTTCTCCCCCTCCGGTCGAGGAGGAGGAGAATTTGATGGCATACCAACCCGCCGAACCATTGACTCTCGACCGCTTCGCACGGACCGCCCCAACCGTCATGGCCGGGCTTGGCCCGGCCATCTATGCAGCACGGTGCCGCGATAGATGGCCGGGTCAAGCCCGGCCATGACAGTTGGGGCGATCCGTGCCGTACGTCACTCGATTTGCGGGTTGGTATCATTTATCCCTGGGAACGGCCCGGGGGTACGCGGAAGCCTCCGTCAGTGGGTGGCGTTGCTGCCGGTTGCCGGGCTGCTGCTGGATGCGCTGCTGTTGTCGTTATTGGGCGTGGCCTGGTTGGCCGGATAGGGGGTGTTGGCCGGCGGGTTGGCGTTGTTGCTGGAATAGCTGCTGCCGGGCGTCTGGCTCGCTCGGGTGCTGTAGTTCGGCGGGTTCGCGGGCTGATTGGCGGCGTTATTCGTCGTGTTTGCGTTGCTCTGGCTGGCCTGATTGTCGGCCTGGCTGCTGTCGGCTGAGATGTTCATCGACTGCAACGTCGCCATGTCGATCTCGCCATTGCTGCTCAGGTTATGTGCCTGTTGCCACGTGCGCACGCCGTTTTCGGTTTGCGGACCCCAAACGCCATCCACCCGGCCGTTGTAGTCGCCGTTCTGCTGCAGCGTGGTCTGCACCCTGCGGATCATGCCGGGGGATACGGGAGCGACGGTGCCGCTGGTCCCGGCCGCATTGCTGGCGACGGTATTGCTCGCCGGCGCGGTGCTGGCCTGGCTGTACTGGGCGCTGCTGTTGCTGGCACTCTTGTCGCCGCCGAACATGGAGCAAGCGGGCAGCGCGGTCAGTGCGCCGAGCGCCAACAGGGCGCCAAAGTTGCGGGCCTTTATCATGGATGTCTCCTTTGGGGTTGCAGGCGCGGGTCGAGCGTGCAACCGAAAGGGCCGGATGACGGTTTGGTTTCCTCGTGCAACGTCATTTGATCGGTTTCGTGGGCGTCGCGAACCTTTGATCCGCCGAGGGATCACGATTCCCTGTGTCATCGCTGGCCCTCGGGCGCCTGACCCGAGGGCCGGCCATGACACGGGACATTGCAGCGCGACGGTTTAAGGCACTCATTTCCCTGCAGATCCTTACAGCAGGCGTAGGGTGCGGGGGCAAATAGAAATTTAAATCTGTCCGCGCTGGATTGGCGGTCGGTGGGAACAAGGCATTGTCTTGCCCGCAGGCAACAAAGGAAGCTTTTAACACGGAGGTCACGAAGGACCACGGAGGACCGCGGAGAGCGCGAGGCTTCCGATGGAGCCTCGCGCTCTCCGTGGTCCTTCGTGACCTCCGGGTTAAAAGCTTTACTGAATTCCGTGCCGGCAGAGCCGCCGCCTGATGCCCCCGCATGCGTGCGCAGCCGCGAATCGGAACGGCGGGGCCGGCCATGATCCGGTTCCGTGCGCGAGATTGGCCTCGATGCATGCGAAAGAGTCAGGAAGGGCCGGGGGCCACCGCCGCTGCCGGCGCACATGGTTGCGAAAACGGATCAAACGCACCATCCGCCCCTTCGCCGATGAGGCCCCCCAACATGCGGCGGACGGCGTCCTGCGTCAGCGTCTGCCAATCCCAGTTGCTGCCCACCTTCCGGTCCTGCTCCTTACAGAAGGCCTGCTCCCGGTGCATCTTCTCCACCATCAGAACGCCGATGCTGCCGCCGCGCAGGCGGATGCTGTCGAGCAGCTCATTCAAGAACGGACTGGCGCAGAAGCCGGGCACCACCGCGAGGTCGAGGCAGATATCGACCAGGGTGCGGCCAAGCGGACGACGGCGCACCTGCGCCTCGAGTTCCTTCAGTGTTGGCATGAAGAGTTCGGGATCGTCCCAGCCGATCGGGAGGGACGGCCGCGGGTTCTTCCGCGCGACGGGCGCCTCGGTCTGCGGATCGGCCGACACGGCCGGTTGCTCTACCGGCGCCGCGACCGGTTGCTCTACCGGCGTCTCAGCCGATTGCTCCGCCGGCGGATCGGCCGGCATTGTCAGTTCCGTAATCACGTGCTTGCGGGGTGCGCCGACGCCGATATCCCGCCCCCGGGCCGCCCGCGCGAGCAGCACGTTCTCCAGTGCGGTGGCGCGCAGGAGACCGCGTTGCAGGTGCGCCATGATCTTAAACAGCCGCCCGGTCCCGAAGCATACCGCGATGGCGTTGAAGTCCGAGCTTGTGGAGCGCTGCTTCGCGGTCGCTGCGAGATGGCGGCCGAAGCCCAGCATGATGCGAACGGTGTGCAGCAGTGCAGCGATACGTGCCGGCATGGTCCGCGTTGTCACGGTCTCCCCTGGCCGATCCGGTTGGGGATCGTCGGGTGAGGCAGGACAGGCAGTTGCGGTCGCGGTGCGTTGCATCCCGCCTTCTAACATTTTGACAACCGTCTGTCAATATTACTTTCTAACAGACGGAGTCCCCAATTTACGGGCCGGCCTTCGCACCGACCGCCCCAACCGTCATGGCCCCGACCGTCATAGCCCCAACCGTCATGACCCCAATCGTCATGGCCGGGCTTGCCCCGGCCATCCACGCGGCACGGTGCCGCGATAGATGGCCGGGTGGTCCCTGGGTCAAGCGCCCGGGGACTTCGGCCCGGGCATGTCGGTTGGGGCGGCCTGCGTCGGTACATCAATCGTTGTACACGCTCGTCTCACCATCGTCTCAGAAGTTTCCGGGCGAGACTCTGGGCAGCGCCCAGCGGGCAACTGCCCGCTGGGCATGGGGTGTTGCCTGCCGCTGGGCTCTTGCCGAAAACGCGGGCCGAATTGGTGCATGGGCTTCTGGCGCCGCACGTCGATGCTGTCGGCGTCCCGCTCGCTTGGAGCACGCAGCGGCGGCAGGCGGATGAATTGGTGCATGGAGTCCTGGCACGCAGCGTTCGGGGGCCCCTTCCCAGCAGCGTGCGGCGCGCGGCGAAGCAAGCAAGAATTCTATCGCAGATGAAGGCGGATGCACGCAAAACACGCAGATGAGACATGGGCTGCCGCACCGGCGCGGCTCGCCAGGGCACGGTGCCGCGGTCGCCGCCGTGAACGACCATGCCGCACTTAGGCGACGCCCAACAATGAACAAGTCGGCTGGTGGCACGCTGATCCGTTCTCCCGTTATGGCCGGCACAAGCCCCGGGACAAGCGCCCGGGGCCATGGGCCGGCCATGACTGTTGGGGCGGTCCGTGCGAAGCGGTCGAAAGTTCAATCGTTCGGCGGGTTGGTGTAAGTCTATAGGTCAGACAAACTGACCCGCACGGCCTACCGGGTCCGCTTCCGGGTCAACCGGCCCGAGGGCTGGCCATGACACAAGGGATTGCGGCTCGACTGATTGAAGCACTTATTTGCCCGCAGAGCCGGACTTCCCCGCAGAGGCTTAGCCGGATGCGTGCAGCTTCTCCATTTCGCGCAGGATCGACTCGCCCATCACGCTGGTGCCCACCTTGGCGGTGCCGCGGGCCATGATGTCAGCGGTGCGCAACCCGCGACCGCAATACGTTGGTGCAGGCGCGCTCGATCATCGCCGCCTCGTCGTTCATTTCGAACGAATAACGCAGCAGCATCGCGAAGCTGAGGATCTGCGCCAGCGGATTGGCGATGCCTTTGCCGGCGATATCAGGCGCGCTGCCGTGGATCGGCTCGTACAGCGCGTGCCGCTTGCCGCTCTCCTGCACCGCGCCGAGCGTCGCCGAAGGCAGCATCCCAAGGCTGCCGGTCAACATCGACGCCAGGTCCGACAGCAGGTCGCCGAAGATATTGGAGGTGACGATCACGTCGAACTGTTTTGGCGCCCGCACCAACTGCATGGCGCAGTTGTCGGCGTACATGTGCGACAGTTCGACGTCGGGGAACTCGCGCTGGTGCAGCGCGGTGACGGTCTGCCGCCAGAACAGGCCGGACTGCATCACGTTGGCCTTTTCCACGCTGGTCACGCGGTTCTGCCGCTTGCGTGCCAGCTCGAATGCGACGCGGGCGACGCGTTCGATCTCGCTGGTGGTGTAGGTCTCGGTGTCGAAGCCGCGCTTCTCGCCGGAGGGCAGCGTCTCCACCCCGCGCGGTTCGCCGAAATAGATGCCGCCGGTGCTCTCGCGCACGATCATCAGGTCGAGCCCGCGGATCACGTCGGGCTTCAGCGTCGAGGCGTCCACCAGCGGGTCCAGCACCACCGCCGGACGCAAGTTGGCGAACAGGTCGAGTTCCTTGCGCAAGCGCAGGATGGCCAGCTCAGGGCGGAGCTGGAACCCGAGCCCGTCCCATTTTGGGCCGCCGACCGAACCGAACAGGATGGCGTCGGCTTCCTTCGCCTTGGCCATCGTGTCGTCGTCGAGCGGCGTGCCGCGCGCATCGATCGAGGCGCCGCCCACCAGGTCCTCGGCGACGTCGAAGGTCACGACGCGGCGGCGCGCCAGCCACTCGATCAGCCGGCGCACTTCGCGCATCACCTCGGGGCCGACGCCGTCGCCGGGCAGGATCAGCAGCTTTTTGTTGGCAGACATCGGCGTCGGGTCCTTTCAGGGGAGTTGCCCGGCCGCAGGCCGGGCTTGACCGGCCTCCAGCCGGCACCGGTGCCGCGATAGTGGCGGGTCAGCGGCAGACGGTGGATCGGCCAGTGCCTGGGTGCATTGCCGCGCAGCATCACGCGGCGGTGGCGAGGTATCCACGGCAGGCTCTGCGGCGCCGGCCTCGTAGGTGTCGATCTTCGGCGCGTGCTGCAGTGTCTGGCCGATATCGTCCAGCCCGTTCAACAGCAGGTTCTTGCGGAACGGGTCGATGTCGAAGTGGATTTCCTCGCCGTTCGGCCGCACCACCACCTGGCGCGCGAGATCGATGGTGACGCGCGCGTTGCCGCCCAGCTTCGCGTCGTCGATCAGCTGGTCGCAGACCGCGCGCGGCAGCCGGATCGGCAGGATGCCGTTCTTGAAGCTGTTGTTGAAGAAGATGTCGGCGAAATCCGGCGCGATGATGCAGCGGATGCCGAAATCCAGCAGCGCCCAGGGGGCATGCTCGCGCGACGAACCGCAGCCGAAATTCTCGTGCGCGATGATGATCTCGGCCTTGCGGTACGGCTCCTGGTTCAGCACGAACTCCGGCCGCTCCTTGCCGTCCTTGTCGTAGCGCAGCGTGTCGAACAGGTGCACGCCGAGGCCGGTGCGCTTGATCGTCTTGAGGAAGCGCGCCGGGATGACCTTGTCGGTGTCGATGTTCTGCATCGGCATCGGTGCGGCGATGGCGGTCAGCGTGGTGAACGGTTCCATGCGTTTCCCTATTCAGACGCAGGCCTCCCCTCCCCTCAGGAGGGGGGGAGAGTTATTTCACCCAATTGCCGCACGTCGGCCAGCCGGCCGGTGACCGCGGCGGCGGCGGCCATCGCCGGCGAGACCAGGTGGGTGCGCCCGCCCGGCCCCTGCCGGCCCTCGAAGTTCCGGTTCGACGTGGTGGCGCAGCGCTGGCCCGGCGTCAGCTTGTCCGGGTTCATTCCCAGGCACATCGAGCAGCAGGCTCGCGCCACTCGAACCCGGCCTCCAGCAGCATGCGGTCCAGCCCCTCTTGCTCGGCCTGCTCCTTCACCAGGCCCGGATCCCGGCACCACCAGCGCCTGCACGCCGGCGGCGACCTTGCGGCCCTTGGCGACGGCGGCGGCGGCGCGGATGTCCTCGATCCGGCCGTTGGTGCAGGAGCCGATGAACACCACGTCGATCGGCACGTCCTGCAGCTTCTGGCCAGGGGTCAGCGCCATGTAGTCCAGCATGCGCTGCATCTGCGCGCGCTGGCCCTCGTCCGGTCCACCAGCCGGGTCCGGCACGACGCCGGTCACCGGCACCACCGCGCCCGGCGTGGTGCCCCAGGTCACCATCGGCGCGATATCGGCGGTGTCGATGCGTCACCGACGGTGTCGTAGATCGCACCGGGATCGCTCGGCAGCGTCCGCCAGTAGGCCACCGCCTGCTCCCACGCCTCGCCCTTCGGGGCGAACTCGCGGCCCTTGATGTAGTCGAACGTGGTCGTCGTCCGGTGCGATCAGCCCGGCGCGCGCGCCGGCCTCGATCGACATGTTGGACACCGTCATCCGGCCGGCCATGTCCAGCGCGCGGATCGCGTCGCCGGTGTATTCGATGACGTGACCGGTGCCGCCGGCGGTGGTGATCTTGCCGATGATCGCCAGCACGATGTCCTTGCCGGAACAGCCGAAGCCGAGCGTGCCGGTCGACCTCGATCCGCATGTTCTTCGCCGGCTCCTGCAGCAGCGTCTGGGTCGCCATCACATGCTCGACCTCGGAGGTGCCGATGCCGAACGCCAGCGCGCCCAGTGCGCCATGCGTCGAGGTGTGGCTGTCGCCGCAGACGATGGTCATGCCGGGCAGCGAAATGCCCAGCTCCGGTCCGATGATGTGGACGATGCCCTGGCGCTTATCCAGGATCGGGATGTACGGCACGCCGAACTCGACGACGTTCTTCTCCAGTGTTTCGACCTGGATGCGGCTGTCGGTTTCCTTGATGTCGCGCGGCACGCGCGAGCCGACGGTGGGGATGTTGTGGTCGGCCACGGCGATCGTGCAGTCCGGCCGGCGGACCTTGCGGCCGGCCAGGCGCAGGCCCTCGAACGCCTGCGGGCTGGTGACCTCGTGCACGAGGTGGCGGTCGATGTAGAGGATGCAGGTGCCGTCAGGGAGCCGCTCGACGACGTGGCTGTCCCAGATCTTGTCGAATAGCGTGCGTGGCCTGGTGACGGACATGGCTGCTCTCGGCTTGCTGGTTCTCGGGCGATGCGGCCGCCGTCCCTTGGTTCGGCGGCCCGGAGGGCTGATTTGGCCGAACCACGGCGGTTGCGCAACCCGGGAGACGGCAGCAAGGCCAGGGAAGCGCCCGTTGGTGGGGGTTTCGGGGGCAAAGTTCCTGGTCCCTGCCGCTTGGATGCCCCGCCCTCAGGCCGAAGGGAGTACCGGACGCATATCTTGCGGACTTCGTTGCGGCCCGCGTTTGACGGGCGTATGGTCATTCGGTGGAGGGGAAAACCTGTCAGGGAAATGGCATGGGACCCGCCACGGGGATGGGCGTCTGGCGGCAGGTCACGACGCCCCTGTTCAATCGGGCGGCGGCCTAATTCCGGGTCGGTAACCGCCTTCAGGCAGAAAGGCAACTCGTCGATGCCGAAGGGCACCGTTAAGTGGTTCAATCCGACGAAGGGATATGGATTTATCGCGCCGGATACCGGGGGGAAGGACGTTTTCGTTCACATCAGCGCCGTGCAGAAGGCCGGCCTGAGAAGTCTGAACGAGGGCCAAAAGCTCGGCTTTGAGGTGGAGCAACAACAGAACGGACGCGCGGCAGCGGTCAATCTGTCGCAATCCGACTGACGTTTGTTCGATCGCACTGGCGGAACGGCTTCCGCTTCCGCCGGCCGGTGGTATCTTCGGCAACACAAGCTGCGTGGTTTCCTGACCGCGCGGCACCGTGTTACTTGTCGCGCCGGCTTCGGTCGCGGCAGGGCTGCGCAGTGCCGTACGGGCTTGCGCACAAAGATGCGATTGCCTACGCAGCCACCGGAGGATACAGCCACTCATGAGCCACACCCTGGAACAGCGCCGCGGTAGGCGGCCCGGCGCACCGCCGCGGGCTGCGCTCGACGCCGATGCCGTCCGTGCCGCCTATCGGCGTTGGGCAGGCGTCTACGATATGTGCCTTCGGCGGCGTCTCCTCGGTGGCCCGCCGGCGCGCCGTCGCGCTGGTCAACCGCCTGCCCGGCCGCGAGGTGCTGGAGGTCGGTGTCGGCACCGGCCTGGCGCTGCCGCGCTACACGCCGGACAAGCGCATCACCGGCATCGATCTCTCGGCCGAGATGCTGCAGCAGGCCCGCAAGCGTCGCGTCGCGAGCGGACTGTACCAATGTCGCCGCGCTGCGGGAGATGGACGCCGAAGCGACCGGCTTTCCCGGACGCCTGCTTCGATATCGCGGTTGCGATGTTCGTCGCCTCGGTGGTGCCGCATCCGCGCCGGATTGCTGGCCGAAATGCGGCGCGTGGTGCGGCCGGGCGGCACATCCTGTTCGTCAACCACTTCGCCGCCGAACGCGGGCCGCGCTGGTGGGTCGAGCGGGCGCTGGCGCCGGCGTCCCGCGCGCTGGGCTGGCATCCGGATTTCGCCATCGCAGGCGCTGTTCAGCGCCGACGACCGAGCGCGACGATGCGTGCCGATCCCGGTGCCGCCGTTCGGCCTGTTCACGCTGGTGCGGCTGCGCAATTGACGCCGGCCGACGATCTGCTGGGTGTTGCGTTGCGGGACCGGCACATTTCGGACATCCTTCGCGACCTGTCATGGCGGCACTCGCGAGCTTAATCGTTGCGATCTGCGCTGACAGCAGGGCCTTGATCTAGCTCCAGATGGTCCGGTAGGCGAGGCATCCGTCAGGCATGGCCGAGGGGATCGCCGCCGGCCGTGCGCGGAACGGGGTGGGGTGGTCGATGCAGGTTTTTCCGGCGGCTTAAGGCCGCGCATGACGCTGTTGCTATTGCCGCTCTGCTGGTGGCGTTGGCGATGCCGGCGGCGCGGCACATGCGCAGGCGCCGCGTCCTGGGAAATCGGCATGCAGCCGGCGTTCAGCCCGGTGAGCAGCAGATCATCGAGTCTGCATAACCTCGTGCTGGTCATCATCACGCTCATCACGCTGTTCGTCGGCGGTTGCTGGGCTGGGTGATGTTTCGCTACAACGCCAAGCGCAATCCGATGCCGAGCCAGACCAGCCACAACCCGGTGCTGGAAGTCGCCTGGACGGTTATTCCGGTGCTGATCCTGGTGGTGATCGCGATCCCGTCGTTCCCGCTGGTGTACTACGAGGACCGCACCCACGACCCCGACCTGACGATCAAGGTGACCGGGCACCAGTGGTACTGGGAATACACCTATCCGGACAAGGGCAACATCGACTTCTCCAGCTACATCGTTGCCGATGACCAGTTGAAGCCCGGGCCAGCTTCGGCTGCTGACGTGGATCATCCGCTGGTGCTGCCGGTCAGCAAGAACATCCGCATCCTGCACACCAGCGGCGACGTGATCCACAGCTTCTTCATCCCCAGTCGCTGGGCGTGCAGCGGTATGCCATTCCCGGCCGCACGATCGAGACCTGGGTGCGGGTGGACCAGCCCGGCGACTACTATGGCGAGTGCAACCAGATCTGCGGCACCAACCACAGCCGGATGCCGATCGTGGTTCAGGCGATGAACCGCAGGCGATTTCGAGGCCTGGCTGGTCCAGGCGAAGACGAAGTTCGCCGACGACGCGGGACCGGCCGCTCCGGCACCGGCGCGTCGATCGCCGGCCGGGGTCCGCATCAGCCGCGCTGCTGGCCGCCGCCAACGAGGCTCAGCGCTGACCGCCAGGAACCCGAATGGCGTGCTAAGGAGACGAACGATGTCGGCAACCACGCACGACGACGCCTGGCCACGACGACGCGCCATGGCCACAAGCCCGGCTTCGTCGCCGCGCTGGCTGTTCAGCACCAATCACAAGGACATCGGCACGCTCTACCTGATCTTCGCCGTGTTCGGCGGCACCGTCGGCGGCGTCCTGTCGGTGATCATGCGCGCGCAGTTGCAGCATCCCGGGCACAGACCACATCGTCGACCTCCGGCCAGGAGTGGAACACGATCGATCACCGCGCACGGGCTGCTGATGATCTTCTTCTCGGTCATGCCGGCGCTGATCGGCGGCTTCGGCAACTGGTTCGTCCCGCTGATGATCGGCGCGCCGGACATGGCGTTCCCGCGGCTGAACAACATCAGCTTCTGGCTGCTGCTGCCGGCCTTCATCCTGATCATCACCGGCCTGTTCATGGGCGAGTCGCGGCTCCGGCTGGACGCTGTATCCGCCGCTGTCGAACGCCACCTACGAGCCCGGGCCGGGCATGGACTGCACGCTGTTCGCGCTGCACCTGGCCGGCATCTCGTCGCTGCTGGGCGCGATGAACTTCATCACCACGATCTTCAACATGCGCGCGCCGGGCATGACGCTGCACAAGATGCCGCTGTTCGTGTGGTCGGATGCTGGTGACCGCATTCCTGCTGCTGCTGTCGATCCCGGTGCTGGCCGGCGCGATCACCATGCTGATCTGCGACCGCAATTTCGGCACCGCGTTCTTCGATCCGGCCGGCGGCGGCGACCCGGTGCTGTTCCAGCACCTGTTCTGGTTCTTCGGCCACCCCGAAGTCTACATCATGATCCTGCCGGGCTTCGGCATCATCAGCCACGTGGTCTCCACGTTCAGCAAGAAGCCGATCTTCGGCTACCTGGGCATGGCCTACGCCATGGTGGCGATCGGCGTGGTCGGCTTCGTGGTGTGGGCGCACCACATGTTCGTCTCCGGCATCGACGTCGACACGCGCGCCTACTTCATGGCCGCGACGATGGTCATCGCGGTGCCGACGGGCATCAAGATCTTCTCCTGGATCGCCACGATGTGGGGCGGCTCGATCGAGCTGAAGGTGCCGATGCTGTGGGCCATCGGCTTCATCTTCGTGTTCACCATCGGCGGCGTCACCGGCGTGGTGCTGGCCAACGCCGGCATCGACGAGGTCGTGCACAACACCTACTACGTGGTGGCGCATTTCCACTACGTGCTGTCGCTGGGCGCGGTGTTCTCGATCTTCTGCGGGCTTCTACTACTGGATCGGCAAGATGTCCGGCCACCAGTATCCGGAGTTCTGGGGCAAGGTGCATTTCTGGCTGACGTTCATTGGCGTCAACCTCACCTTCTTCCCGCAGCATTTCCTGGCCTGTCCGGCATGCCGCGGCGCTATCCCGACTATCCGGACGCGTTTCGCCGGCTGGAACTTCGTTTCCTCGATCGGCGCCTATATCGGCGGCGTGGCGCTGTGGTGTTCCTGTACGTCGTGCTACCGCACCTTCACCTCGAAAGAGCAGCTGGCGGACAATTACTGGGGCGAGGGTGCGACCTCGCTGGAATGGAGCGTGTCTTCGCCGCCGCCATTCCACACCTATGCCGAACTGCCGCGCATTCGTTGATCTGGTGAGCCGAGAGCGCAGCATCGATGGAAGCCGCCGGCGAGGGGGAACAAGCCGCCCTGCGGGTGGCCGCCGTGGCGGATTTCGCTCTGGCGGAAACCGACATCGCGCGATTGGATCGCATTGCTCAAGCCGCGGGTGATGAGCCTGGTGGTGTTCACCGGGTGATCGGACTGCTGGTAGCGCCGGGCCGGCTGCATCCGGTGCTGGCGTTCACCGCGGTACTGTGCATCGCGGTCGCGGCCGGGGCGTGCGGCGCGATCAACATGTGGTACGACCGCGACATCGACGCGGTGATGCACCGGACCGCGCAACCGGCCGATCCCGGCGGGGCGCATCGAGCCCGGTGCCGCGCTCGGCTATCGGCGTGACGCTGGCGGTCGGCTCGGTGCATGGTGATGGGCCTGGCGATCAACCTGGCGGCGGCTGTGGTTCTGGCGTTGTCGATCGCGTTCTATGTGTTCGTCTATACGATGTGGCTGAAGCGGCGCACGCCGCAGAACATCGTCATCGGTGGCGCCGCGGGCGCGTTCCCCGCGGTGGTCGGATGGGCGGCGGTGACCGGCTCGGTTGATCTGGTGCCGCTGATCCTGTTCGCGATCGTGTTCTTCTGGACGCCGCCGCATTTCTGGTCGCTGGCGCTGTTCGCCAACGCCGACTACCAGCGGGCCGGCGTGCCGATGCTGCCGGTGGTGGCCGGCGCCCGGGAGACACGCCGGCAGATCGTGCTGTACACGCTGGTATTGCTGCCGGTGTCGCTGGTGCCGTGGTGGATCGGGTTTAGCGGGCCGGTCTATGGCATCGCCGCGGTGCTGCTGGGCGCTGGATTCCTGTTCTGCATGCTGCGCGTGAGGCTGCGCGACCGGCAGGATGCGGCGGGCGTCAGCCTGACCGGCGATGCGCCGGCGCGGGCGCTCGTTCCGTTACTCTATCCTTTATCTGTTCGGGTTGTTCGCCGCACTTGCGGTGGACCGGTTGGTGGGGTGATGCAGGCGCCGCATGGAACAGGATCCGCCGCGTCCCACGCCGCGCGAGGCCGACGAGATGCGCCGCCGCCGGCGCGGCCGCAACATAGCGCTGTTCGCAGTGCTGATCGCGCTGGTCGTGCTGTTCTACGCCATCACCCTCGTCAAGCTGTCGAAATCACGGATGATGCCCCGGCCCTGCGTCATGGCGGGCGAAGGCCCGCCATCCACGAATTTTCTTCGGTCCTGGAACGAAAGTCGTGGATGGCGGGCCTTCGCCCGCCATGACGGTTGGCCCCCCTCCTTCCCCTCTCTCGCAATAATGGATTCCGCATGAGCGACGCACACGGCGCCACAGTGCACCACGTTCCGGCCGTCGAGAGTTCGGGACTGAAGCAGCCCTTCCACCTCGTCGATCCCAGCCCATGGCCGATCGTCGGGGCGGTCGGCGGGCTGTGCACCGTGCTGGGCATCATCTTCGCCGCGCATTACGGCAGCTACCTGATGCTGGTGATCGGCCTCCTGATCGTCCTGTTCACCATGTTCATGTGGTGGCGCGACGTGATCCGCGAGAGCCGTACGCCCGGCCTGCACACGCCGTTCGTTCGCCTGGGCCTGCGCTACGGCATGATGCTGTTCATCACCAGCGAGGTGATGTTCTTCGTCGGGTTCTTCTGGGCGTATTTCAACTTCCTGATTTTCCCGGAGACCCAGGGTAACGGCATCGACGGTGTGGCCGCCGTCCACCATCCACACCTTCGATCCGTTCCACATTCCATTCCTCAACACGATGATCCTGCTCCTGTCCGGCTGCACGGTCACCTGGGCGCACCATTCGCTGCTGGAGAACGACCGCAAGGGGCTGCTGACGGGATTGGGCCTGACCATCATCCTGGGGATGTGCTTCACGCTGGGCCAGGCGGTCGAGTATTCCGACGCGCCATTCAAGTTCGTCGGCGGCGGGGTGTATCCGTCCACGTTCTTCCTCGCCACGGGCTTCCACGGCTTCCACGTGATCGTCGGGACGTGCTTCCTGATCGTGTGCTGGTTCCGCGCCAAGGCGGGGCAGTTCACGCCGGAGCGGCATTTCGGCTTCGAGGCCGCCGCCTGGTACTGGCATTTCGTCGATGTGGTGTGGCTGTTCCTGTTCACCTGCATCTACTGGTACGGTGCCAGCCCCGTCGTCGCGTCGCACTAGCGGGCGCGTGGCCGAGCCCCGCGTCTCGATCCTTCACGCGGCGCTTGCCTGCCGGTGCCCGAATTGTGGGCGGGGCCGTTTGTTCCGCAATCTGCTGGTGGTGCGCGCGCGGTGCGAGGTCTGCGGGCTGGATCTGAGCGCATGTGACACGGGGGACGGGGCGGCGGCGGGGGTGATCCTGGTGCTGGGCGCCATCATCGTGGTGATGGCGTTCTGGGTGCAGTTCCATTTTTATCCGCCGCTTTGGGTGCATGCGGTGCTGTGGCCGGTGGTGACGGTGCCGCTGGCGATTCTGCTTATGCGGCCGGCGAAGGCGGCGCTGGTTGCGTTGCAGTTCCGGCATCGGGCGTCGGAGATGGGGCTGTGAGGCAGGGACGTGGACGGCTGGTTTATTGCCTGTCCCGCAGTCAGTTTTCAATTCAATCGGTCTAACAGGCTACAGCAAAACGTTATGCGCCGATTTGATTGCCTGGGCGCGGACATTACTGTTTCACTTGACTTTCCCGGTCACAGTATGGTGAGTGATGGACTAACTCTTAGGACATCGCGCGGTGAACGCCGACCACCAACTGGCAGAGCGGCCCATCCCAGCCGACCTAACGCCGGCTGGCATCGTGCTCGATATCTCTATCGTCATTCCTGTCTATAACGAACTCGAATCCATACCCGTGCTGCACCGTATGCTGTGCAGCGCGATTGAAACCCTCCCGCAATCAGTTGAGATCGTTTTTAGCGACGACGGGTCGAAGGACGGCTCCGCCGAGGCGCTGGACGCGCTCGCAGCCGTCGACGCTCGCGTCCGTGTTGTCCACCTGCGCCGGAACTACGGCCAGACCGCCGCCATCATGGCGGGCATTCAGCATTGCCGTGGCGCCGTTATCATTGCGATGGACGCGGACGGCCAGAATGATCCCAGCGACATCGGCCGGTTGATGGCCAAACTTGACGAAGGCTTCGACGTCGTTTCCGGCTGGCGCAAGGACCGGGAGGACAAGGCACTCTCCCGTAAGTTGCCGTCGGTCATTGCCAACCGCCTGATCTCGGCCTTACTCGGGGTTCCGCTGCACGACTATGGCTGCACCCTCAAGGCGTATCGCCGCGAGGTCATCGAAGATGTGCGGCTGTACGGCGAAATGCACCGTTTCATCCCGATCTACGCGTTCTGGGAGGGCGCCCGGGTCACCGAGCTACCGGTGCAACATCACGCGCGGAAATTTGGCCGGTCGAAATATGGTCTTGGTCGAGTCGCTCGCGTTATGCTGGACTTGGTGATCTTGTATTTCATCGATCGAGCCTTCGATCGACCCATTCAGTTCTTCGGCAAACTCGGGCTGATGTGCTTCGGCATGGCTTTCCTTACGTTCTTCTGGGCACTCGGCCTGAAATATTTCTCTAACGTCACCCTGATCCAAACACCGCTGCCGTTACTTGCCGCCACCATCGGACTGTCTGGCATACTGTTCATCCTGCTTGGCCTGATGACTGAAGTGCAGGTGCGTACCTATTTCGAATCACGTGGCAAGGCGCCCTACAAGGTGAGGAGCGTCGTGCAGCAAGGCGGCAGCCAGTCGCGGCCGCCCGAGCCCGCAAGGTGGTAGCCGCACGATGTGCGGCATAGCCGGTTTTACGCGGCCGGGACCGGATGCGCGACACATCCTTTCGGCGATGAACGCGGCCATCGCCCATCGAGGACCGGACGCCGACAGCAGCTACGTCGATGCTGGCATCGCGCTGGGCCACCGACGGCTGGCGATCATCGACCTGGTCGGCGGCGCGCAGCCGCGGGTCGATCCGGCAAGCGGCGATGCTTTGGTTTTCAACGGCGAGATCTTCGGCTACCGGGAACTCGCGGCGGCTTTGCGCGCCGATGGCATTCCGTTGTGCGACCATTCCGACACCGAAGTGCTGTTCCAACTCATCCGCCGCGACGGCCTGCACCGGGCGCTGGAACAGATAGACGGCCAGTTCGCATTCGCCTTCCGCGATGGCGCCAGCGGTGCGCTACATCTGGTGCGGGATCGCTTCGGCGAGAAACCATTGTACTATGCATTGGCGCACGAGATGCTTGTGTTCGGCTCGGAAGTCTCGGCCTTGCTGGTTCATCCGGCATTTGCCCGCACGGCGCCGGATTTGCTCGCCGCCTACCAGTTCCTGCTGTTCGAGTACCTTCCGGGCAATGCCTCCGGTTGGCAGGGCATCGCCAAGCTCGAACCCGGAACCATTCTTACTTTCGTACATGGCAGCCTCCGCATCGAGCGTTACTGGACGCCGCGGCTTGAAACCAGCGCGGTCGCCACCGAAGCGGAGGCGACCGATCGGTTGGATGCGCTGCTGACGCAATCGGTGCGTAATCGGCTGGTGGCCGATGTGCCGGTCGGCGTGTTCCTGTCCGGTGGCCTCGATTCCAGCTTGCTTACCGCCCTCGCCCTGCGGGCCAAGCCCGACCTGACAGCCTTTACCGTGCGCGTCGGCGACGACAGCTTCGACGAGACGCCGCATGCCGTCGCAGTGGCGCGGCATCTCGGAGTACGACACGAGGTCGTCATGCTCGGTGAAAGCGACCTGTTGCAGGCGTTTGATGCCGTGACCGACAAGCTTGCCGAACCGCTCGGCAATTCCTCATTGCTGCCGACATGGCTGGTGTGCCATGCCGCACGACAGTCGATGACCGTGGCTTTGGGCGGCGATGGAGCGGACGAGCTGTTCGCCGGCTATCCGAATTTCGCGGTGCAGCGTTTCGCTCCGGCGATGCGGTTGGTGCCGCCGTCGCTCGGGCGCCTGACCGGACAAGCAATCGAGCGTCTGCCGTCCGGTGATGGGTACATGAACTGGCGCTTCCTGGCGACTCAGCTCGCGCAGGGCTTCGGTGCTGCCACGCAACGACAGTCATTTCTGTGGATGGCGCCATTCCACCCCGCGGCGATGCAATCGCTGTGGCAGAAATCAGCCTTGCCGCCGGACGCGCTGAATGCCGCCTTTGCTCCGATCGACCTCCTCGCCGCACAATCGGGAGGCTTGCCCAACGTGCAGCGACTGCTGTTCCTGTTCCTGACGACCTATCTGCCGGACGACATTCTTACCAAGACCGACCGCGCCTCGATGTTCAACAGCCTGGAAGTGCGGTCGCCGTTTCTGGATCGCGCTTTTGCCGAATATGCCGCAGCCTTGCCCACGTCGTTGAAACTGCGCGGCGGCAGCCGGAAATATATCCTCAAGCAGCTCGCTCGCCGCTACCTGCCGGACGAGATCGTCACCCGCAAGAAGCATGGATTCGCGGTGCCGATCGGCCGCTACATCCGAACGTTGTTCCGCGAACGCTGCCGCGACGTGCTGCTGTCGCGCGACAATCCGGTAGCGGCATGGTTCCACCGAAGTGAGATTGAAACCATGTTGGACGCACATCTGTCGGGCCGGCAGGAACTCGGCAAGAAGTTGTGGTCTCTCTATATGCTGTTCGCAGTAGCCGCGCGGCAGGTACGCCCGGCGATTGCGGCGGCAGCCTGATAGCTGCGCGTTCAGGAACGATCATGTCCGATACCGCACAAACATTGTCCCGTGACCTCCGCGGATCCCCCGACCGCTTCGGCTGGGAATGGAAGGCCTATGCGGATATCCTGCCGGAATACGAGGAACAATTCCGCCGCTGGACGGTGCATCTGCAGCCTGAGGACTGGAAGGGCAAAAGCTTCCTCGATGTCGGCTGCGGCATGGGGCGCAACAGCTTCTGGCCCATGACGTATGGCGCCAGCGGCGGCGTTGCGGTGGATATTGACGACCGATCGCTGGCCAGCGCGCGGAGCAACCTGGCACGGTTCCCAGCCATGCAGGTGGTGCGGTCCAGCGCCTACGATCTGCCGTTTGAGAACCGCTTCGACATCGCCTTCTCCATCGGCGTGATTCACCATCTGGAATTTCCGGACAAGGCGCTGGCGCACATGGTGCGGGCGGTGCGCCCCGGCGGGCAGGTGATGATCTGGGTCTATGGCAAGGAGAACAATCGTTGGCTCGTCTACGTGCTGAACCCGTTGCGCAAGGCGTTGTTCAGCCGGCTGCCGATCCGGGTGACGCATCATCTTTCGCTGTATCCGGCTGCACTGTTATGGTTGCTGTTGCGCATCGGCGTGCGGCCGATCGAGTATTTCCGCTTGCTCGCGCGCTTCGACTTCGCACATCTGCGTTCGATCGTGTTCGACCAGATGCTGCCACGCATCGCGTTCTACTGGTCGCGCGATGAGGTGCTGGCGCTGATGCGGGGCGCTGGACTGACCGATGTGCGGCTGGAGTGGGTGAACCAGATGTCGTGGTCGGCGATCGGCACGCGGCCGGCGGAGGGTTGAGTGTCCAGTGCCATGGACGCGATAGCGACGTGAGCAGGTGATGTACGCTTACGATGACTCCTTTCAGGTCCTGGCAACGGGGTCCGCTGCCGCGGCTCGCCGGATAATTGCGGCTGTGCGCGACATCATTGCTCCGGCGTCCGTTCTGGACGTTGGCTGCGCTCGTGCAACATGGCTGCGCGCCTGGCAAGACGCCGGCTGCGCTGATTGCGTTGGAGTCGATGGGCCGTACATCGACTCTCGCGCCTTGGAGATCGACGAATCCCGGTTCGTCGTGGCGGATCTGGGTGAGAAGCTTGATCTGGGACGCGCATTCGATCTGGTCGAGTGCCTGGAAGTGGCAGAGCATTTGCCGGCGTCTCGGGCTGACTCGCTGGTTGCAGACCTGGTCAGGCATGCACCGATGGTGTTGTTTTCCGCCGCAACCCCGGGCCAGGGCGGGGAAAATCATGTGAATGAGCAGCCCTGCAGCTATTGGCAGAGGCGATTTGCCAGCCACGGCTATGTCGCAATCGATTGTTTGCGCCCTCTGTTGCAGCAATTGCCTGAGATTCCTCATTGGTATCGCTACAATCTGGTGCTCTATGTGCAGCGGGGTGCACTCGACCGGTTGCCGCGCTTCGTGCGGCAGTTCGAAATTCCAGGCGGTCGGGATCTGCCGGATGTCTCGCCGCTTCCCTATCGCCTGCGTAAGATGGTGATACGACTGCTCCCCTCCTCGCTGTGCAACAGCCTGGCGCGATGGAATGCACGCCGCCATTCGACAAGCCAAACCCTGGTCCATTCGGGCGGTTGACAATCACGCGTCAGCCGTCGTTGAGGATGCGTGATGCGGCGAGGGGAGGGGTAGGTGCTCGATGCGCGCACGTTATTAGGGTTCGCCTTTATGGTGACGCTCACTGTCGCGGCGAACCTGATGCTGAAGGTCGGCGCCATGGATCCGCCCGGCGCGCGGTTCATGTTGGGAATATTGGGGTGGAAGTCGCTGGTTGGCCTGTTGCTGTTCGGTTGCAGCGGACTGATCTACGCAGTGGTGTTAAGGGGCGTGCCGTTGAACGTCGCGCAGGTGGTCACCGCGGCGCAACTCATTGGCGTCGTCCTGGCGGCCAGGCTGGTGCTGAGCGAGCCGATTTCGCTCGCACGATGGTTCGCCATTGCTGTCACCTGCGCCGGGATCGTCATGGTGGGACTGACCGCGCGCAGTTGAAGCAGTACGGCTGCGACCGCGCTCGTGAATACTTCGATCGGTGGGAGGCTTCACTGGGATATGCATCGATACGGAACGTTGAAACTTATACCAGCCCGCCAAACGATTGATGTACGACAACGGCCGTCCCTAACCGTCGTGGCCGGCCTTGTGCCGGCCATGACGGTTAGGGCGGTCCGTGCGAAGCGGTCGAGAGTCAATCGTTCGGCGGGTTGGTATTACTTGTTTAGCTCAAAGCCTTGGCCAATCGTGAGGCAGGGTCAATGATTATGATTGCTTGCGGTCAATAATTCTGGCAAAATATAAATGGTAAAGACTAACAGTCTGTGTCGCCGCTTGCCTGTGAGGTACACGTGGTCCGAACCTTTCCTCGATCGCGCTCCGCTGCACCAGGCTTCCTGGTTGAGAGCGAGGTCGCCGCAGGCGCCGTGCGCGATCCTCAGGCTGTGCGCGTCGCGTTGGTTCGCGGTCCGATCGTCGGCACAATCCGCTCGGTGAACAACGAGGCGACGCCCTCCATCGGCCTCGCCTACCTGTCCGCTTATGCCGGCGCCCACGGCTATCCGGTCGAGATCGTTGACGCAATCGGCGAGGGGCTGTCCCGATTCCACCCCCTGACGGAATTTCCCGGCTTTCAGTATCAGGGCCTGACTTTCGAGGAGGTCGTGGCACGTATCCCGGCCGATGCCGAAGTCATCGGATTTTCCGGGATGTTCTCTGGGGAATGGCCGGTGCTGCGGGTGCTGATCGGCAAGGTTCGGCAGCGTTTCCCACACGCTCTGATGATCGCCGGGGGTGAGCACGTCACGGCGCTGAGTGAGTACAGCCTGCGCGACTGCCCTGACCTCGACATCTGCGTCCGTGGCGAAGGCGAGCATACGTTCTACGAAGTGCTTGAAACCTATCGAACGGGAGGCGACTACAGTGAAGTCGCCGGCATCGCATTCCTTGATTCCAGCGGTGGCTATGTCGAGGTCGGCGGCGTGCCGCGCATCCGCAAGATCGACGCGATCCCCTGGCCCGCCTGGCCCGCGGGCTACATGGAAAGGTTCTGGGCTGCCGGCAAGTCCTATGGCGTGCAGTCGGCGCGCGACATGCCAATCCTGGCCTCGCGCGGCTGTCCCTATCAATGCACCTTCTGTTCCAATCCGCAGATGTGGACGACAAGATACATCTTGCGGGACATCGACGATCTGGTCTCTGAGATCAAGTCCTATATCAGCGCCCAAAATGTCACGGCACTGCAGTTCTATGATCTGACCGCGGTCACAAAAAAGGGTTGGACGGTTGAATTCTGCAATCGACTGATCGCGGAAGGCATTGATGTCAAATGGTCGCTGCCCTCCGGAACGCGCAGCGAGGCGCTCGACAGCGAGACGCTTGGCTATCTCAAACGCACCGGGTGCAATTACCTGGTCTACGCGCCTGAGAGCGGGTCGCCTGAGACCCTTCGCAAGATCAAGAAGCGGATCGACCTGGCACGGCTGACAGCGTCAGTGATCGAAGCCAAGCGCCAGGGGATTGTGGTCAGAACCAACCTCATCATCGGTTTCCCCCACGAAACCCGGCGCAACGTCTTCGAGACGATCAGATATGGTCTATATTTGGCGTTCAAGGGAGCAGATGAAGTTTCGATCAATATATTTTCACCCTATCCCGGCACTGAAATCTTCAAGGAATTGGTGGCTCAGGGCAAAATCACAGTAGACGACCATTACTTCCTGTCCCTGACCTCCTTGAACAGCGACTATACCGCGCTCAATCCGCTCACATGCAATCCGATCATGGGATCCGCGGAGTTGGCGTTTTATCGGATTACATTCATGCTGATGAATTACGCGCTCGGCTATGTGCTGTTTCCCAGCCGCATCTGGCGCACCCTGCGCAACGTGTTCATGACAAGTGGGTCAGCGGCGACAGTCTTCGAACATAGGCTAAAGGATCTGATTGGCAGACCGGCGGGCAAGACAGCCCGCGGGTGATCCCAAAACTTGCTGGAATGCTCGATGCGGGCCGATGAGGTAGATAGGGCCTGAAGGCAGACGATAGGTTGCTTGCATATGATGCTGTCACCTCGGGTGCGTTCGAGGGACGCAGCTATTCCACTATGCCACTGCAAATCTTGTCGTTGACGTCATCCCGCCGGCGGCGCAATTCAAACGACTGGTACTGCGCTGAAAGCTCGAAGCCCTTGTCCAGGGCTTGCTCGAATGCTTTTGTTTCGGGCGGCTGCGCGATCTGCATGCTTGGAAATGTCCCCTTCAAGACATCCAGGTTCGTCCAATTGCGATCGATCACCACCCAGGTGGCCCGTCGCATCACGGACAGGCAGGCATCCTGATACTGCAAGGGACTGCTGTATCCGGGCGTAAAGACATCGTATTTCGACACCTGCTCGCGCGCCGTCAGGAACGGCATCATCGCCATGTACGGATAGAAGAAATAGGTATCTCCAGGCGGGCTCGCCGCGATCCGCGCCATCAATGGCACGATCCCGGACGGCCGCGCGAACTTGACAACACCCCGCGGCGTCAGCACCGGCTCGCAACGAAACGCCCATTGGGCCAACCACCCGAATGTGAGAGCCGAAGGCAGCCACAGCACAACGACGATTGCAGCAACCATGTGGCGATGCGCCGGCCGCCATTGTTGCGTCAGCCGGTTTGTGCTCCATGCCAGCAAGGGAAATACCAGAGGCGCAGCAAAGCCGATGTGGGCGATATCGGGGCGCGAAAGGCAACCCAAGAAGCCTGCCACGCCGAGTGCTGCGCATAACCACAAAAGGCGGTCGCCAAGACAGCCGCGCCAGTCGCGGACGCAGGCGGCGAGCGTCAGCAAACCCGCGAGCGGAAACACATACTTGAGCGGATAGGTTTGCAGCGATGTTCCAAAGCCGTACGGTACGATGTTGACGGATGTATAATGTTCGGCAGGGTACCGGATCACCTCCTCGAACGCTGCCCCGAGCGCCTGCTGTTCCACCACGTAAGCCAGCAGGCCGGCAGGCACGACAGCGCATCCAAGCAGATAGACAAGCAACTCTCTCCGGTACCGCCTCCGGTTCAAGAAGCCAGCCACACCGGCCAGCATGACCAGGGCGCCGCGGGTCGGGGTCACCATCACCGCGGCGCCGGCCGCGGCACCCGCGATCAGCGGCCAAATCAGCCGGCGTGGCGGCGCCTCGATGCTGGCAAGTAGCGCCCACACAGTGATCATCGTAAACAGAGTTGTGAGCCAATGATGGCTGAGTAGCGTCACAAATCCCTGCGACGGGGCCAACCATCCGATTGTGAGCATGGCAGAGAGCGGCGCGTTCTTTGCTGCCTGTCGGCATGCGAGGAACGTGAAACAGGCAATTCCGACAACAATCAGGATCGTCAGCAATCGCGCCGAGCCAAACGAGATACCGGTAACGCCGAACCACGCAGCGGTGAGGACAAAGCCACCGGGCGGCAGAAACTCAAAGAAATCAGCATAAAGTCTGCTGCCCCGGAGCATGCGATCTGCCCCGTTCAACAATACGCCCTCGTCGCCCACACCCAACCCGACGACAGTACGGATGAACGGCAGGCACAGCAAGGCAGTCACTGAGCCCACGAACAGTACCCAGCAAAAGCTGCTCGACCGTGAGGGCACATGACGCCGGAGGTCAGCTTGGAATGTGGATTGGTCAGTAATTGCCGACATCCCCGACTTTGGAACGGCGTCCACGACGCGCAACTTGTTTTCTCCCTGCATTACTACCCAATCCGACAGGTGCTTGCCGCAATCGGAAAGCGCAGTGTTGGTTTCACGGAACCCGCCCGACTGTAAAGCACAGCGCGCGATTCGTGTCGCGTGACGAGGCGGCATTGCACACCGTTGTCGTGACCGGCCTTGACCTGTCACCCCGCCTGAATAACCTTCCCACCGATGCGTCGCTTCCTACTGCCTAGCAGCCTGTCAGACTTAAGCTTTTCACGCAATATTCTATTGGTCGACAATACCATGACGCAGCAAAAATGCAGGTAGGATCAGTCTTCAGCAACTATCTTCTAAAAATTTCGGATTTTGGGCTAAGTCCGACAGGCTGCTAGCCTGACGACCCTGGCGATCCTCGCCGTCCTGCTGAGCCTCGGCACCTGACAAGTGCCCCGGCTGCACTGGAAGCCTGCTGGTGGTGCGCGCGCACCGCGAGGTCTGCGGGCTGGATCTGAGTGCATTCGACACTGGGGACGGCGCGGCGGCGGGCGAGATCCTGGTGCTGGAGGCGGTCATCGTGTTGATGGCGTTCTGGGCGCAGTTCCGGTTCTATCCGCTGCTATTGGTGCATGCGGTGCTGTGGCCGGTGGTGACGGTGCCGATGGCAATTCTGCTGATGCGCCCGGCGAAGGCGGCGCTAGTGACGCTGAAGTTGCGGCACCGGGCGTCGGAGATGGGGCTGTGGGGGTTACGGGCGCGGTCTGGGCGTGTGTCAGAGCTGCGCGGGCGATTTGAGGCGCAGTATGGTGTTTGCACCGAACGTGACGACCGGCTCGTATGCACCCCTGATATAGTCGTCGAGGATTGTGACCCCGCTGCTGAGTGCGCTTTCGTTAGGCTCGTGCACATTAAGCCAGTTCGAACTCGAGCACGATAAGCCTGGGTCTTGCGCGTTGAAGTTCGCCGACCATCGCCTGCTGGATCGGCGCCGAGGTCTGCAGGCCCGGATCGAAATGGTACCACTTGGTGGCGGGTCTGCGGTTCGTGGCGAAATAAAGTAGCATGTCATTGATGAAGACTTTGTCGTGCCGGGAGAGGCCGACGAAAATTGGATCATCGGCGGCGGTATGCTGTTGGACATAGCGGATGGTGTTGAAGGTATCGACGCTCATTGGGGAGCAGGCCATCTGCTGTAATCCGTCGGGCATGCAGCAACTGCCAGATGCCGGCGGCATGCCGGTAGCTGACTGCTCCCATGACGCGGGATTTCGTGACCAGGCGATATTCCGCAAGGCGTTATGCAGATCGGCATGAGCGAAGAACAGAGTGAGCAGGGTACAGGCCATTACGGCAGCCAGGACAGCGCCTCGGCCGAACAGTCTGCGCCCAGTTACAGGTTGTGTCAGTGTGGCGGCGAGCGCCAGTGCAACGATCAAGGCCATCGACATGTGGATCACGCTGACGCGCACCAGGCCCTTCGCGTACAATACAAGCGTCAATACTACCAGCGTCAGCAAGGTCCAAGGCGGAATTGCCCAGCGATCCGATCCCGATGCAGCGCTCTCCTCGACACCACGGGATATCGGCCGACGTCGAACGATGGCGACAAGTGTCGGCACCGCGGCGGCGCACGTTGCGAGCGGTAGATAGACTCCGATGAACTCTGCCGGGTCGGCACGGAGTACCCACCGACGTGGAAACGGCAAGGAACGCGTCTTTGCATAGGACCGGGCGGGAAAAACGACGACCTGGAAGATTAGGTCGGGAATCACCCCGTAGAATGCAAAGGCAGCCGCGAGCGGAACAACGACAATGGCGAACCCAGCGCCGAACAGCATCACCGTCCGATAAAGCGTGCGGAAACACTGTGCTGCGGCCTCATTCCGACACCAGGCGCTGAAGCCCAGGAGGGCGCAGCCGGTGCCGAAGATGGCAACTCCGACATCGTAGCGAAACAGCAACGCCACGCCCGCGCAAACGCCGGCCATGATCAGCCGTGTCGCGGGCCCCCCGCGGGCAAGCGCAGGTGCCAGCAGAGCCAACCATGCCATCGAGGCCGCAAGAGCAGGAAACATGGGGGAACCGTAGCCCCCGAATGACGTGAGCCAGACAAGACTTGCCACAGCTGCCACGAGGGCGATCGGGCGGCGCGCCACCTGGCTTACAACGACGAATACCAGCACAACGATACAGCCGCATACCAGCGTGTCCCAGAATCGCTCGACCAGGACCGAAACCCCGAAGATCTTGTACAAGCCGGCAAGAACGTAGAACTGCCCCGGTCCGTAAAGCGCGTAGAAGTCCCGATGTGGGACCGCGCCCTCCAGTACCCGAACGGCACCTTCCAATAGCAACGCTTCGTCGTAGACGCTGACGGTCCGGTTCATGCAAAGCATGAGAAAAACCAGCGATCCCAAAAACAGGCCTGCAATCGCCGCTACGTCCCAAACCAATTCCGGATTGCGCCGAACGTCGCCAGAACTCTTCGCCACTGACGCTTTCCTACCAGTCCGACGATCGAGCTGTGGTCATTCCGCAGCCCGCCGGCACGGTTCAGGCGGCGTGCGCCGGTTCACCGACACGTTCTGACAAGGCGGCGTGGATCTCACCAAGCAAACCTTCAAGATCGTAGCGATAGGCCCAATCCGGATAGTGGCTTTGGAACTTGCGCACGTCGGAGATCCACCAGATGTGGTCGCCGGCGCGATTATCCTCGCTATAGCTCCAGTTCATCGGCCGCCCCGTCAGGCGCTCGCAGATCGCGATCGCTTCCAGCATCGAGCATTCGGAGTGCCGGCTGCCCCCAATATTGTAGACCTCACCCACGCGCGGCTTCTGGAAGAAATGCCAGAATGCGTTGACCAGGTCATAGGCGTGGATGTTGTCGCGGACCTGCTTACCCTTGTAGCCGAGCACCGTGTAATGCTGGCCGGTCACAGCGCATTTCACCAGCCAGCTCAGGAAGCCGTGCAATGGCGCTCCCGAGTGCGCCGGACCGGTCAGGCAGCCGCCGCGGAAGCACGCGGTAGGGATGCCGAAATACCGGCCGTATTCTTGTACCATCAGATCGGCGGAGGCCTTCGACACGCCGAACAGGCTGTGCATCGTCGTATCGATGCTCATGCTCTCGTCGATGCCGTGGATGCCGTACTGGTGCGATGGATCGCACTCCCAGCGTGTCGCTTGCTCCACCAGCGGCAGGCGGTTCGGCGTGTCGCCGTAGACCTTGTTGGTGCTGGTGAAAATAAACGGCGCGATGGGGGCGTAGCGGCGCACCATTTCCAGCATGACCAACGTGCCGTTAGCATTGACGGTGAAGTCGGTGATAGGATCCTTGGCCGCCCAATCGTGTGACGGCTGGGCTGCGGTGTGGATCACCGTCGCGATCGATCCGGCATATTTGCGGAACACCGCTTCCATGGCGTCGGCATCGCGGATGTCGGCATCGACATGGGCGTAGCCGCGCACCGACGATTCCAACTGACGACGGTTCCACGCCGTGGATGCATCCGCGCCGAAGAAGACGTTGCGCATATCGTTATCGATGCCGACGACGCGGAGGCCCTGGCCGGTGAAGAAACGCACCGCCTCGGAACCGATCAGGCCGGCCGACCCAGTGATGATTGCTACATCCATCGTGGTTTACCTCACACTCATAGGGTCAAGCAGGTTTTGCGGCGCGGACCGGCAGGGGCTGGCGGCCGAAATGCGTCGCTTTGGCGAATTGCCACAACACCCGGGCGTAGCCGCTGCCGGACTTCAGCACCTTGAATGAGCTCTGGCCCATGTCGAATGTCCGGTTGATCCAGGAGATCGGCACTTCGCGGATCGTGCCTCCCAGCAGCGCCAGTTGCAGACCGATTTCCGCGTTGGCGGCGAACCATGGCTCGTCGATCACCAGCTGCCGCGCCAAATCGCCGCGCATCAGTTTCAGGTTGTTGGTCACGTCGCGCAGGCTTCCGAGGCGGATCGCCAGATTGGCGAGCACGTGGAACGTCCGGTTGGCGAGGATCTTGCCGAACGGATAGTTGATCAGCACGCTTTGCCGCGAGAACCGGCTGCCATACACGACATCGGCGCCGTCCGCCGCGGCGTCGAACATATCCTCCATCTCCGGCAGCAGATGCTGGAAATCGCAGTCCATCGACATCACCCAACGTCCCGTCGAGGCGGCGTAGCCATCGCGCAGCGCACGGCCGACACCATTGGGTGGCGAGCGGTGGACCGGGATAATTCTGGGGTCCTCGGCGGCCAGACGATCGATAACGGCCGCCGTGCCGTCGCGGGAGTTGTCGTTGACCAGCACGATCTCGTGCACGTAATCGCCGTAGTGTCCGAGCAAGCCCTCGACCAATGCGGGAATATTCATTTCCTCATTGTGGCAGGGGACCACGAACGATACGCCTTGGCGCAGGGTCTCGTGGCTGAACAGCGAGACGGGCGGCCGAACCACGGTGCGCGGTGGCTTCTGGGCGTGCAGCACGATCCGCCCGGCCATGCTGCGCACCACCGGCATGTTCTCCAGCAGCACCGATGTATTGCGCATCACCCAGGCCATTCGCTCGGTCCATGCCAGCGGCCGGTAGACGAAATCGGTGAACCGTGCGGAGACGCGAATGAAGCCGATCTCGGAGAGCAATTCATAGAGCTGGGTCTGGCTCAGCAGCGCTCCATAGTTGCGGCGGCCGAGCAATTTGTTGGCGGCGCGGCGGGCGATCGACATCGGGTTCCAGGGATTGGACTTCGATGAAGATGGCACGTCCGCCATCCTCCAGCAGGGCAAAGACGTGCTCCATCAGGTAGTTGACGGTGTCGCGGTCCAATACGTCTGCGCAACGACATAGCGGAAGCGTCGGCCGATGATTGGACCGGGAAGGCTGTCGACCGTGACGGTCTCGACGTCCGGCACGCTGCCTGGCAGGCCCGCGGCGGTGACTGCCACCAACGGGTTGCGTCCGCGCGTCATGGCTACCAGCGCCCGGCTGAAGCCGCCATCGCTGCTGCCGATCTCCAGGATCGTCTCGCCGGGCAAAGACTGTACAAGGTGACGGAAAATATTCGCCTGCCAGGTCAGACGGTCGGCGGCGATGGGATCGCGATGCGCCCGGTATTCGGCATCGTGGGTCTCGCGCCGTGCCAGTCCGGTAATTGCCAGGGGTCGATCGCTCATCGTTGGCTGGCGATCGGCAGCGGCAGAGGTGCGCCGGTCAACCGCAGGAGCGTCTGCGACCATCAGGGCACAGCGCGGGGTCCCGCGATCCTGGGCTGCGCCAGACCGATCGACAACAGCGAATTCGGCTTGCGCCGTATGTAATGGGGCGACGCAATGAAAGCAGGAATGATGGAGCAAGCCATGTTTTATTTTTGTGCACGAAATCGTGGGCAATGCCAGGAAAATCGTTGATGGTCTACGATGCGCTGATGTCCGTTACAACGTTGTGTCATTGCATCACAGATTCAATGCCGGCCAGAACCCGGTCCACGTGCTCGAACTCGATCCTTCGGCACGGCCGGGCGCGGGCAACCGCCAACGGCACCGAGCCGAGAGGATAGCCCCCTGCTGCCTTGCCGGCGCCCGCGAGCCAACATCGACAGCAGCACGCAGGGGTTGCAGAGCCCTTTCTCCAATACGAGGCCGGGTGCCGTGTCCGCCAGTTCGCCCCCAAGCATCGTGGATCAGAACTCCAGCGATATGGCGGCATAGCGCGGATCGCGGAAGGTCTCGTGCAACGCGTCCCGCAGCGGCGTCGCGCGCACGCCGAAGGTGCCAGGCCAGTCGATGACCTCGAACACCTCGGGTATTACCAGCGCCTGCAGTTGCATCGTGGTGAACGGGGGGTTTCGGTCCACCAGGGCATAGGCCTTCAGCATGACCCAGAACAGGCCATAGGGCACCTTGACGATCGGCGCTCTGGCGTTCGCGGCCTCCTTTACCGCGCGCATGAGGTCGATGTAATCGATGCGCTCCAGGCCGCTGATGTTGTAGGCGGTGCCGCTAAGCCGCCGGTCCAGGCAGGTCATGATGATCTCGCAGAAGTCGCCGGCGAACAGCGGCTGGCGCAAATAGCGGCCATTGCCGGGGATCGGGAAGACCGGTGCCCGCTGCATGAAGCGGGCGAGCCAGCCCAGATGCTTGCGGTCGAACCAGCCGAACATCAGCGTCGGGCGCAACACGACGACCGGATTGCCGGACGCCAGCACCATCGCTTCCTGCGCTTTCTTGGTTTCGGTGTAATAGTCCACCGCCACGGAATTCACCACGGATGAGCTGATATGAACCAGGTGGCAGCCGCCACGGGCCGCCACGGCTTCCAGCAGCCGTTCGGTCGCCACCAGGTTGTTGCTGGTGAATTCCGCCTCCACCAGGCCGCCGATCTGGGCATGGCCGACGACGATCGAGTTCGACGCCGTCCAGCGCCTGCGCCCAACTGCCGGGCTGCGTCAGATCGGCCTCGACCACCTGGATGTCGGGGTGCAACTCGCGCAAAATCCGCAGGTTGGCCGCGTGCTTGTCAATGCCTACGATGGTGTGGCCGCCTCGGCGCTTCAGGCGCGCGATCAGGTTCTGGCCGATCAACCCGGCCGCACCGGTGATGGCGATTTTCATGGTGCAACTTTCATGGCTTGACCGTGGTCGCCGGAATAATCCCATCCCCCTGCGGGTCGCGCAATCCAGCGGCCCGGAATCAGGTCGGTTTGGCTGCGCACGGGAGTGCGGTTGCTGCTCTTGACCCGCCAACCCGCCTGAACAACCTTCCCCCCGATGCGTCGCCTCCTGCTGCCCGGCCTGATGACCCTGGCAATGCTCTCTGTGCTGCTGAGCCTCGGCACGTGGCAGGTGCGCCGGCTGCACTGGAAAGAAGCCATCCTGGCGCAGCTTGCCCACGCGGAAGCCGCCCCGCCGATCGCCTTGCCGGCAACCCCCGAGCCCTACACCAAGGTCGCCGTCACCGGACACCTGCGCGCCGATCTGTCCGCCCAATATGCCGTCGAGGTGCGGGACACGCGCGATGGTCCCCAGATGGGCACCTTCCTGGTGCAGCCGCTGGAACGCCCGGACGGGCCGCCATTGCTGGTGGAGCGCGGCTGGGTGCCGCAGAAACGCAGCGCGCCGATCGCGCTGCCGGCCGGTGAGACCACCGTCGTCGGGTACATCCATGAAGCGGAAACCCCAGGCCTGTTCAGCGCAAGAGACGACCCTGCCGCGCGGATCTTTTACACTCTCGATCCCGCGGCGATTGGCGCGGCGCTTGGGCTGCCGCATGTCGCGCCGTTCGTGCTGATTGCGCTGGGACCCGCACCGGCGGAACTCTGGCCCGATCCCGCGCAACATTTACCGCAGCCGCCAAACAATCATCTGTCCTACGCCATCACGTGGTATGGCCTCGCGGTGGCGCTCGTGGTGATCTTCCTGGTCTGGGCCCGAAGGACACTGCGCGCATGACCGCCTATGACCGGTTGACCGCCCGTTTCACCCGTATCGCCACGCTCGGCGAGGCCTCGTCGATGCTCGGCTGGGACGCCGCCACCATGATGCCGTCCGGCGGCGGGGCGGCGCGTGGCGACCAACTCGCCGTGCTCGCCGGGCTGTCGCATTCGCTGCTGAGTGCGCCGGAAATGGGCGACGATCTTGCCGCCGCGGAAGCTGCCGGCGCGCCATCCGATCCGTGGCGCGCGGCCAACCTGCGGCTGATGCGCCAGGCCTATACCAGGGCGACCGCGATGCCGCGCGACCTGGTGGAAGCGCAGGCGCGTGCCAACTCCGCCTGCGAGAAGGTGTGGCGCGAGGCCCGGCGCGCCGCGGATTTCGCTCAAGTGCGGCGGCCGCTGGAGGAGGTGGTGCGGCTGGTGCGCGAGGCCGCCGCGGCGTTGGCGTCCGCGCTCGGACTGTCGCCCTACGATGCGCTGATGGACGGGTTCCAGCACGGCTTGCGCGCGGCCAACGTTTCTGCGGTGTTCCGCGACTACGAACACTTCCTGCGCCGGGCGTTGCCTGATGCGGAAGCACGCCAGGCGCGTCAACCCGCGCCGTTGCGTCCGCAAGGCCCGTTCCCGATACCGGCGCAGGAGGCGTTGTGCCGGCGGTTGTCGCAACGTCTGGGGCTCGATTTCAACCACGCGCGGCTGGACCGGTCGGCGCACCCGTTCTCCGGCGGGACGCGCACCGACGTGCGCATCACCACACGTTACGATGAGGCGGACTTTGCGTCGGCGGTGCTCGCCGTGGTGCACGAAACCGGGCACGCGTTGTACGAACGCGGATTGCCGGCGGCGTTCGATCGCCAGCCGGTCGGCGACGCCGCCGGGATGGCGATGCACGAGAGCCAGTCGCTGATCGTGGAAATGCAGGCATGCCGGTCGGACGGCTTCCTGTCCTGGCTCGGCCCCGAATTGCACGCGACATTCAGCGGCGATCCCGCGCCTTATGAAGCAGCGAACCTGGCACGGCTGTGGCGGCGCGTCGAACGCGGCTTCATTCGGGTGGATGCGGACGAGATGACCTATCCGGCGCACGTCATCCTGCGGTTCCGGCTGGAGCAAGCAATGGTGGCCGGGAAGCTCGCGGTGGCTGATCTGCCGGGGGCTTGGAACGAGGGTTTTGCAGCATTGCTTGGCATGCCGCCACCGGACGATGCGCGCGGATGCTTGCAGGACATCCACTGGTACGACGGCGCGTTCGGCTATTTCCCCAGTTACACACTGGGTGCGATGGCCGCGGCGCAACTGATGGCAACGGCGCGGCGGGAGGTGCCGGGGATCGATGCGGCGTTGGGCCGTGGAGAAGCTGGCTCCGCTATTGGGCTGGCTGCGCGTGAAGGTGCACGGGCAGGGTAGCTTGCTCGGGTTCGACGATCTGCTGCGGGCGGCGACGGGGAAGCCGCTCGACCCGAAGGATTTCGAAGCGCACCTGACGGCACGGTACTTGAATTAGAGCGGTTCCGCCCTGACGGGACTCGTGAGCCTCTGTCATTGCGGCAACCACACCGTCGTCCCCGAAACCAGACCGTCATCCCCGAAACTACACCGTCATCCCCGCGCAAGCGGGGACCCAAGCGGCATCGGTCCCCGCATTCGTGGGGACGACGATTTGTTGTGGGCAAAGACAGTGAATGATGAGGGTGAATGTGTTACTTTACGCGCCACGGCACATCGCGCTTCCAGTATCCCAGTGTCCGGCCAGCGGGGAGGCATCCGATCCGCCACTTATACATCGCAGCCCTGTTACTAATGCTGCCGAGCCCGTTGCTCGCGGCGGCCGATCCGGTCGTGTCGCCGACCGGTCCAGATGCGATGCTTTATGGCGAGGCGCAGCACTATCCGATTGGCGGACGCGGCGTGCCGGCACAGATCGCGATGGTGGGTTCCTACAGCCACTACGACAGCATCTGGCCGTTCCACCTGGTGGCCAAGGCCGCATCGCCGGCAGCATTGCGGCGCGCGCCCGAGGAGATCGCTCCGACCTACCGGTTTGGTGGAGTGGAGAACACGCTGGACGACTACCTGGCGCATAATCCGGTTACCGGCCTGCTGATCGCGCGCGACGACACGATCCTGTACGAGCATTACCAATACGCCCGCACCGATCAGGACCGGATGCTGTCGCAATCGATGGCCAAGACGATCGTCGGCATGCTGATCGGCATCGCCATCGGCGAGGGGCGGATCCATTCCGTCGATGACCTCGCGCAGACCTATGTGCCGGAACTGCGCGGGACAGCGTTCGGCCAGACCAGTCTGCGCGCATTGCTGCACATGGCGTCCGGCGTGGCGTTCCGGGAGGATTACGTCGATGCCTCGGCGGATAACTTCAAACTAGGCCGCGTGCTGTTCAACCAAACCGGCTATGATACGGCGCATGCCGTTGCGATGTTCAATACGCGCGAGGCGCCGCCCGACACGCATTTCAACTATGGCGGTGTGCAGACCGAGGTGCTGGGCCTGGTGCTGGCGCGCGCGGTCGGCATGTCGGCGGCGGCGTATCTGCAAAGCCGGATCTGGCAACCGATGGGCGCTGAAGCGGATGCGTCCTGGACGATCGATCATGACGGGCAGGAGGTGGCGTATTGCTGCTTCAGTGCGGTGTTGCGCGACTGGGCTCGGCTGGGGCTGCTGCTGGCGCATGACGGGGCAGCGAACGGCCACCAGATCATCCCGCGCCAATGGCTGCTGGATGCGACGACGACGCCGGCGGACAGCCCGTTCGCGCCACACCGCGCGACGCCGTTCATGGGCTACGGCTACCAGGTCTGGCTGTTCCCCGGACCGCGCCGGCAGTTCGCCTTGCTGGGCATCCACGGCCAGTCGATCTACGTCGATCCGGCCTCACGGCTGGTGATGGTGCAGACCGCCGTGCGGGTAGCGGCGGCCGGTGCAAGGGCTGAGCAGGTTGCGTTGTGGAACGCGCTGGTTGCGCGGTATGGCGATGCTACCGGTGAGACGGCGGCCAAATAGCGATTGGCCGACCGGGGATGGGCCGGCACAACGGGTTGGCCCGCGACACCGCCGTCACTCCTCCGCGTCCGTCTCCTGCTCCAGGCGCCAGCCGTGGCCACGGGGAGCGCTTGGCAGTGCCTCGCCGCGCCTGACGTGAACGCGGTGCGTCGTTGGGGTTCCGAACACGTTCAGCAACCGGTAATGACCGGTTACGGGGGCCGCGGCGCCGGGTGGATGCTCTGCGTCGTGGGGCATGGCTCTGGCCTTGCGGGGGGCCATGCTACCCGGCGGCAGCAGCGGGTTCTTTGATCTGGATCAAACTGTTGATCGGCGCTCCGCGAAAGTCCTTCATCGCCGACGCGTACGGGCAACACTGCCAGGTCTTTATCGCGGAGACAGAACAAGAGTCACGAAGGCTGCGTGCTTGCGTTGGGAGCAGGAGCATGCACGCGGATTACGTGGCTGCCGTGTCGGAATCTTGCTCGCTGGCGGGAGGGCGTGACCGCCGGGCTTCGCCGGCGGCGAAACGGGATATTGGTTATGGGGGTCGTTGCCCGACAAGCGTCCCGAGCGAAACCTGGTCCTTGTCGCCCCGCCCGCCCGCGGCGGGCCAGACCCGTTGCGCTGACTCCGCTGCCTCCATCAGCCGTCCCGGGACCCCGGTCGTCACCCAGGCTGTCGGCACCGGCGTGCAGGATGCGTCGCCGCAGGGCCGTGCCAACACCTGGACCACGCTGCCTGCCGCCATGGGTACGAAGCCGGCCGGCAGGTCCACCTCGAAGGCGGCCATTACCACGTGAGGCGGCATGCCGGGCACCGGGTTTGCCACCACCGGGATGCCGACCCACTCCTGGCCGTCGGCACAGACACGCGGGACCGGCGGCGTGCCTGAGGCGACGCACCCCAGCGCGAGGTTGTTGGCGGATAGGAACGTGCCGTTCAGGTGCACGGTCGACATCACGCGCGGATCGCGTACTGCGACGCAGGCCTCGAACGTCGCGGTATCGATGGACACCGGGTTCGGGTACTGCCTGCGTCGGTGCCGGCGTATAGACGCCGTGCCTCAGGCGCACGTCGCGCACCTCCAGATCCACCCCGTCGGGCAGCGGTGCGAGGCATGGCCTGCCTGGCAGGGCGGTCAACGCTGGGGCGGAAACTGGCGGCAAACAACAGGCGATCAGCCCGGCGCAGCCGGCCAGCGCCAACAGGATGCCACGCATCACGGCGCCTCCGAATTTGTCAGCAGCGACAGTCCGGCCGGCACGGGCTGCGACCAGGATCCGGCAAGCGGACGCGAGAAGGACGATTGCACCAGGACCTTGCGCCAGCCGACCTTCAGGTCATCGGGGGGAATGTCGCCGATATCCACCGCCGTCTCGATCACCAGCACGCCGGGATGGGCGCCTGGCTGCGGTGCATAGCCGCACTGCTTCGTCGGTGCCGGGACTAGGCAGCCGCCCTGGCCGCCCAGCGCAATCAGCCGCCCCTCGCGCGTTCTCGCATCCGGGCCGAACACGGCGAACGCCGTCTCGAGGTACCAGCTTCCGTCCATCGGCGGGTTCAGAGTCCGCGTCATCAGGCAACTGACGAACCGGACCGACGTGTCGCTGCCGCGGCACATGGTGGCGCCGGGGATGAAGGGATCGGAGGCGCCGGCGGGAATGTCGGCCAGGCAGGCGGCCGGCATCTTCGGCGTGCTGGCGCATAGCGGGATTTGGGCGCGCGCAGGGACCGACAGCAGCAAGGCAGCCAGCACAGGCAGGTAGCGCATCGTGCGCACTCCGTGGCGGAGCGCTATTACGCCACCGTAGCGTCCGGGTTCGTCAACCGGAATCGGGGTGGCGAAGTCCCGGCGCTGATGGCGCCGGCCTTGGAGGCGGATCAGGTGCCCGATGCGGGCGGTCTTCCGGGATCAATCCGGTTGCCACGCGGCGTTTGGCGGTCTTAGCTGCATCGCAACAGAGGAGGTCGAGAATGGCGACGCACCGCTTGTCCGCGGGACCCGAAACCGTGCGCTGGGGCATGTTCGATGCGGCGTTCCCGCCGCTGCTGACGGTGGATTCCGGCGACACCGTGGTGCTGGAATGCGTCTCCGGCGCGCCCGAGGTGATGCCGCCGCCGGGCTCCGGGTTCCGCATTCCGCCGGCGCTGGCAGCGATCCACGCGTCCAACCTGCCGCGCGCCGGGGGGCATATCCTGACCGGGCCGGTGGCGGTCGCGAGCGCCATGCCGGGCGACATGCTGGAGGTCCGCATCGACAAGATCGAACTGGGCAACGACTGGGGGTACTGCGGGTTCCGTCCGCTCGCCGGCACGCTGCCGGAGGATTTTCCGGAACGCTACCTCAGCCACATCCCGGTGGATCGGGCGGCGCGCACCTGCAAGCTGCCGTGGGGCACCGAGCTGTCGCTGGCGCCGTTTTTCGGGGTGATGGGGGTGGCGCCGCCGCCGGCGTATGGCACGATCTCCACGATCCAGCCGCGCGAGCATGGCGGCAACCTGGACAACAAGGAACTGACCGAGGGGACAACGCTGTTCCTGCCGGTCTGGACCGCGGGGGCGAATTTCTCTGCCGGGGACGGGCATGGGGTGCAGGGCGACGGCGAGGTCTGCATCAACGCGCTGGAGATCTGCCTGACCGGCACGTTCACGCTGATCCTGCACAAGAACGTCGGCCGGGCGCGGCAGCGAACGCGCGCCATTGCTTAGTTACCCGCGGGCCGAGACGGCGACGCACTTCATCTCGATGGGGATGAACGAGGATCTGGACCTGGCGATGAAGCAGGCGCTGCGGGAGATGATCCGGTTCATCACGGCGCGGAGCAATCTGTCGCGCGAGCAAGCGTATCAGTTTTGCTCGCTGGCGGTGGATTTTCATGTGACGCAGACGGTGAACGGGGAGAAGGGCGTGCACGGGCTGCTGCGGAAGGGGCTGCTGTTTTAGGGGGCCTGTGTTCGGAGGAGAGGAAGCGGAGGTGGGGCGTGCCGACCCGATCTCCCTCACCCTCGCCGCTTCGCGTCTCGACCTCTCCCGCTCCCGCGGGAGAGGTTTAGGGTACCACACCTTGGGGTTCTAGCAGAGTTACCCACAACTTTTTGTAGGGGTTGCTCCAATCGGCTGTTGAGCCGAGGGTTCGACCTGCCGTATCTTGTGGTCTGTCCAGGGGGAGGACCACAAGATGGAGTGGGCCGACGAAACCATAGTCCGGCTGCGGGAACTTTGGGACGAGGGTCATTCTACCGCGGAAATCGGCCGCCGGCTGGGCGTGTCGAAGAATGCGGTGGTGGGCAAGGCGCATCGGCTGGACCTGCCGGCGCGACCCTCGCCGATCCGCCGCGAGGGCGAACGGCCGGCACCACGCCTCGGCCCGCCGCGCCGGCTTGCCGGTCCGACCCTGCCCCCGCTGTCGAGTACGGCGCTGAGCGCCAGCGGGATTGGCGGATCGTGCCTCGGGGGTGCGGGGCTTGCGAGTGCGGCGCTGGGTAGCCCGACCGTTGGGTCAGTCGCTCCGGCGCCTGCGCTGCCGCCGCGGCCGCCGGTGACCATGGCGCCACGGCCCGCGCCGTCGCCGCCACGCGCTCTGCCGCCGCCGCCGCGGCCCTACGGCCGGGTCATCACCTGCTGCTGGCCGATCGGCGAGCCCGGCACGCGGAGTTTTCGCTTTTGCGATGCGGAGTTGGTGCCCGGAAAGCCGTATTGCGACCAGCACGCTCAGTTGGCCTACGTAAAGGTGCGCGACCGTCGCGAAGACGCCGCCTGAAGGGTTTCGTATCAGTCCGAGAAATGGTTGACGTACAGGACAGGGCCACTTCGTCATGCCGGCGACGGCCGGCATCCACGACTTCGCGGCGCACCATTGGGGAAAAGTCGTGGATGCCGACCTTCGTCGGCATGACGGGTCGGCAGTGTCTGTACGTCAATGATAACGCGGTCTGGTCTCACCCCCCGCCGGCGACGCGGATGGCCCGCGCTACCGCCGCCGCGAGTTGCTGGCGCGTGGCGGGCCGGTCCGGCCGGATGAAGCCGTAGGCCGGGTAGTCCGTCACGCCCATCTCGCCGGTGGGTGGCCACCAGACGCGGACCACGCTCCAGTCGTTGCGCGGCGAGACGTCGATGACTGGCTGGTCCTCGGTGACGCGGTGGTGCACCCAGTTGGCCTGGGTCACCAGGATCTGCCGCGCCGACAGCACTTGCGACACCACCGCGACATGGCCGCTGGGCAGGCGGTCCGACCGGCGCAGCACCAGGACGCTGCCCTCCTCCGGCGCGCTTTGGCGGGCATAGCGGCCGTCTGCTTCCCACCACCAGTCGGCCGCCTCGCCGTCCAGCCGAACACCGGTCAGCGCGCGGGCGAACGGCGCGCATTCTGCCGCGACCGTGCCGCCGACATAGCCGCCGACGGTGGGGTTGCCGCTGGGGGCGTGCGACGCGCAGGCCGACAGCCCGAGCGTGCCGACCAGCAGGAATAGGATGAGAAGCCGCATACGATGCCTGGTTGATGTGCCGACGGGCCGATTATCCGGCAACACGTTCAGAGTCGGCAACAAAGCATTCCGCAACGAACGTTTCGTCCGCTGTCGCCCGCGCCACGATGGTTTGATCGCTCCACGCCGGGAACTCGGCTATACTCTCATCCTGGACTGAAACTCTGAGGAGCAGGTGTGCCGGACTTCCGATATTATTGCTTGAATGGCCAGGATCGTATCATTCTTGGCGCTGACGTGATCGCTGTCGATCTCCGTACCGCGATTTAAATCGCTTATGAAGCGTGCCGCGATCATCCGCATTTTGCATCCAGCCGGATCGAGGTTTGGCAGGGCCCGACCAAGCTCTATGCGACGGCCGAGATATGTCCGGGGAATCTTTCGAATACCGCCTGACCCGCGAATTCCGGCAACACTCCCGATTGACACGTTTCGCCATCCGGCCCAACCCTTTCGCGATTGGTTGGGAGACCGTAGATGCCGCTTCTATCGCCCACACTCGATGCGCGTGCCGCCTGGACGGGGGCGGAACTGGACCGCACCGGCGACTGGATCCGCGTGCTGGATGACGGGCACCGCGACGAGATCGCGGCGGCGCTGGCTCATGTGCAAAGCCGTGGCCTCCACCCTCCGCATTTCACGCGCGATGATTTTCCGTTGCCGCGCACCGCAGCGTTCCTGACCGGCATCGCCGAGGAGCTGGAGAACGGCCGCGGCGCCGTGCGTCTTCGGGGCCTGGATGCGGCGCGCTTCACCGAGGACCAGTTGCGCCAGCTATTCTGGGGCATCGGCTGCCATCTCGGCGTCCTGCTCTACCAGAATGCCAAGGGCGAATTCATGGGCGAGGTGCGCGATGAATCCCGCATCGACAACAAGACGTATGAGCCGGTGGAACCCGGCAAGGTCGCCTCGTCGCGTTCGCGCACGCGCGGCACCGGTCCGCTGCGCTGGCACACCGACCGTTGCGACGTGATCGCCCTGCTGTGCGCCAGCAATGCCATGTCCGGCGGCGTGAGCAAGCTGGCCAGCATCGTGACCATCTATAACGAAATCCAACGCCGCCGGCCCGATCTGCTGGCGTTGCTGTGTCAGGACTACTGGCGCTCGCGGCCGAAGGATGAAGACGGCGCCAGGGCCGATCGCGCCTTCGCGCTGCCGGTGTTCAGCGTGCTGGATGGCAGGATCACCTCGCAATACTCGCGCACCTATGTGGAACAGGCGCAGGAGTTCGCGGAAGTGCCGCGGCTGACCGCGGCGCAGAATGAGGCGTTGGATCTGCTGGCCGAGGTGGCGGAGGAAACCTGCCTGTATTGCCCGTTCGAAGCCGGCGACATCCAGTTGCTGAACAACCACGTGATCTATCACGGCCGCACCGCCTATGAAGACGACGCCGGCACGCGGCGGGAGCGGTTGCTGCTGCGACTGTGGCTGGCGGTGCCGAATTCGCGCCGGCTGCCGGCAGAGCATGCGATCCTGTGGGGCAGCACCGAACCGGGCGCGGTGCGCGGTGGCGTGGTGCAGCCGGCCACCGGCGCCCGTGCGGTGCACGCGGACGTGGCGCTCGCCGCTGCCGCTGAATGATCGTTCGGCGCGGGCGCTGATCACGCTTGTAGACGCGCCGGAACATCATTTCTGCGTAGCGTTGGACGAGATCGAGGCCGGCCGGACCGAAGTATGTGACCACCTTGATCCCTTCTGACCGGCGGTTGACGGATTGATATCCCTACAAGATGCGGGAAGTCCCCAGCCGGGATTGAGCGGGGCGAACCCCGATTGACATTCGTTTTCATCGTGTGATAAATAGAAAGTGTAGATCGGATCAACGTAACGGCCCCGGATGTAAGGACGCCCGGTTGACAATCGACAGCCTTCGGATGCGGCATCCGTGCGGTGCAACCGTGGGCTCGTATCGTTCTGATAACCGTATCCTTGCGGTCGCCTCACGTGGCGGAGAAGCCGGCGTGGGTCGTCCAGATGCGGCCGACATCCAAAGCACCGAGAGCCCGGCGATGACCCATAAGTTGCTTGTGATTGACGATCAGGCCGGCATCAACGCCGCCGTTGTGCGTGTCGCCTCCGCGCTTGGACTGCAAACCATGGCGATCGGAGAGTTGTCGAAAGCGACAGACGCCTTCATCGCCTTTGCCCCCGACGTGGTCCTGCTGGACATGATCATGCCGGAGAAGGATGGCATCGACCTGCTGGATGAGATGCTGCTGACCGGCGTGCCGTCGAAGTTCATCGTCATGTCGGGTTACGGCGACGCCTATCTGCGCCTGGCACAAGGTGTGGCGGCGTTCCACGGCTCCGAGCGGTTGGCGATGTTGCGCAAACCGTTCCGGCGGCAGGAACTGGAGGCGTCGCTGTGCGCCGCGCTGGGCATCGACCCGCCGCCTGCGGCGTGAACGCCAATCCTTTGCCCGCGCGTGTCTTGCGTCGTGCCGCGCTGGCAGCCGCGCAAGCCCTGCCCTAAGCTGCCGCGGCGCTCCGTGCGGCCGGAAGTCGCCAGCACGCTGTGATGCCGACCGCCTGTAATGGTGACGCACGGACGACGCCCGCCCCGTCATGCCGGCGAAGGCCGGCATCCACGACTTTCCTTGGTGCGCGCAGCGAAGTCGTGGATGCCGGCCTTCGCCGGCATGACGGGGCGGGCGTCGTCCAGGCAACGATCGATGGGGCACTTGGTATGACACACCGATGATCGACAAGCTGGAGATGCTGCTGGCCTTGGCGCGAGAGCAGCACTTTGGGCGGGCGGCGGAGGCGTGCGGCATCACCCAGCCGACGCTGTCCGCCGGATTGAAGCAGCTTGAGGAAAGCTTTGGCGTGCTGCTGGTGCATCGGCAGTCGCGCTTCCTTGGTTTCACGCCGGAGGGGCAGCGCGTGCTGGACTGGGCACGCCGCATCGTCGGCGACTCGCGCGCGATGCATGAGGAAATTCGCGCGCTGAAGCATGGGCTTGCCGGGCATCTGCGGCTCGCCGCGGTGCCGACGGCGCTGTCGATCGTTGCCGAACTGACCACGCCGCTGCGTGAGCGGCACCCGGACGTGGTGTTCACTGTGGTTTCGCGCAATTCGATCGACGTGCTGACCGAACTCGACAATCTCGAGGTCGATGCGGGGGTAACGTATGTCTATAACGAACCGCTCGGCCGGGTGCGGTTCGTGCCGCTGTACCAGGAGCGCTACCACCTGCTGATCTCGGCTGACGCGCCCCTGGGGCGGCGGGCCCAGGTAAGCTGGGCGGAGGTGGGCAGCATCCCGCTATGCCTGCTGACCCCCGACATGCAGAACCGCCGCATTATCGATCGGCGGTTGCGCGATGCCGGGGTCGAACCGGCGCCGACGCTGCAATCGAACTCGATGGTGGTGCTGTTCTCGCATGTGCGCACCGGACGCTGGGCGAGCGTGATGCCGGCGGTGCTGGCCGAGACGATGGGGCTGACGCAGCGGATCCGCTCGGTGCCGATCGAGGACAGCGATCCGCCGATGATCGGGCTGGTCTATCCGCAGCGCGAGCCGCTGACCCCGTTGACCGCGGCGCTGGTGACCGAGGCGCATCGGCTGGGGCAGGCGAGGGGCGGCGGACGATAGATTTTTTCTATCGGGGGTTCGCGGCTGCTTTATTGCATTTCTTCCGCTGCGGCACTTCTTATTAGCCAGCAGATCGCCGGGAGGAGCCAAACGTGGCGGAGTACGAGCCATGGAATGAGGCGCGCGGCGCCGAGATTATCGCCGCGCATGCTGGCAAGGACGGTGCGGCCATGCCGATCCTGCATGCGTTGCAGGCGGCGTTTGGCTGCGTGTCCGTGGCCGCGGTCCCGATGATCGCCGAGGCGCTGAACCTGACCCGCGCCGAGGTGCATGGCATCGTCAGCTTCTATCACGATTTTCGCTCGCACCCGCCGGGTCGCCACGTACTGAAGCTGTGCCGCGCGGAGGCGTGCCAGGCGCTTGGCGCCGACGCGCTGGCCGCGCATGTGCGTAACCGGCTGGAGGTCGATTGGCACGGCACCACGCATGACGGTGCGGTAACGCTGGAGCCGGTGTTCTGCCTGGGGTTGTGCGCCATTGGGCCCTCGGCGTTGCTGGATGAACGGCCGCTCGGCCGTCTCGATCCGGCGCGGATCGAGGCCGAACTGGGCGGCGTGACATGACCCGCGTCTTCGTCCCGCGTGACGCCGCTGCGCTGGCGCTGGGGGCCGATGCGGTGGCAGCCGCCTTGGCGGGCCATGCGGCGGTGGTGCGCACCGGCTCGCGCGGGTTGTTCTGGCTGGAGCCGATGGTCGAGGTGGAGACGCCGGACGGGCGCGTCGCCTACGGTCCGGTGGCCGCGAGCGACGTGGCTGATTTGCTTGCCTCCGGCATGTTGCAGGGGGCGGCGCATAGCCTGCGGCTGGGCAAGCCCGAGGAACTGCCGTTCCTGGCGCGTCAGACTCGCTTCACCTTTGCCCGTTGCGGCGTCACCGATCCGCTGTCGATCGAGGACTACCGCGCGCATGGCGGCCTGAAGGGATTGCAGCGCGCGCTGGAACTCGGGCCGGTTCGGATTGTCGAGGAAGTCACCAAGTCGGGGCTGCGCGGCCGCGGCGGGGCGGGCTTTCCAACCGGCATCAAGTGGAAGACCACAGCGGAGGCGGTCGGCGCGCAAAAGTATGTCGTGTGCAACGCCGACGAGGGCGATTCCGGGACCTATGCCGACCGGATGTTGATGGAGGGCGATCCCTTCACGCTGATCGAAGGCATGGCGATCGCCGGCATCGCCGCCGGCGCGACCAAGGGTTTTGTTTACACCCGGTCCGAATACCCGCACGCCATCGCCACCTTCAACGCCGCGTTGGCGATTGCCCGCCGCGAGGGGCTGCTGGGCGCGCAGGTGCTTGGCTCCGGCTACGCCTTCGACATCGAGCAACGCGTCGGCGCCGGCGCCTACGTCTGTGGCGAAGAGACCTCCCTGCTCGAGAGCCTGGAGGGCCGGCGCGGCCAGGTGCGCGCCAAGCCGCCGCTGCCGGCGCACAAGGGGCTGTTCGGCAAGCCGACCGTGGTGAACAACGTCATCAGCCTGGCCAGCGTGCCGTTCGTGCTGGCCGAGGGCGCCGAGGCCTACCAGTCGATCGGGTTCGGCCGCTCACGCGGGACCATGTCGATCCAGCTTGCCGGCAACGTGCGCTATGCCGGGCTGTTCGAGGCCGGGTTCGGGCTGACGCTGGGCGAGATCGTCAATGACATCGGTGGCGGGACGCTGACCGGGCGGCCGGTGCGCGCGGTGCAGGTCGGCGGACCGTTGGGCGCGTATTTTCCTCCGGCATTGTTCGATACCAAATTCGACTACGAGGCGTTCGCGGCGCGCGACGGGCTGATCGGCCATGGCGGCGTGGTGGTGTTCGACGACACGGTGGACCTGGCGCGGCAGGCGCGCTTCGCGATGGAATTCTGCGCCGTGGAGTCCTGCGGCAAATGCACGCCGTGCCGCATCGGTTCAGTGCGCGGCATGGAGGTGATCGACCGCATCATGGCGGGCGATCGCGTGGACGCGAATTTGGAATTGCTGCAAGACCTGTGTCACACGCTGAAGTTCGGTTCGCTGTGCGCGCTGGGCGGCTTCATCCCGTACCCGGTAATGAGTGCGCTGACGCATTTTGCTGAGGACTTCGTTTCTAAAACCTCTCCCGCTCCGCGGGAGAGGTCGACGCAAAGCGTCGGGTGAGGGTGATGCGAACCGCACGCAGCATGCTTAGGCGAAGCACAGAATCAATCGACTCGTCTGGTAGTGCGCAGGATCGATCTTATCGTCATGCCGACGAAGGTCGGCATCCACGACTTTGCCGTGCACAGCGAAGGAAAGTCGTGGATGCCGACCTTCGTCGGCATGACGGGGCGGGCGTGGATCGTGCGCCAATTGCCGCAGCAATTGTTGGGCGTCGCCTTATGTACCGTGCGTTCCGCGGCACCCTCACCCTCGGTGCTTCGCACCTCGACCTCTCCCGCGCAGCGGGAGAGGTAAACAAACAAGCAAGGAGGCCGCCATGCCCCTGATCCAGGAACTCGACCACGGCACGCCGATCAGCCTCGGCACGCGGCAGGTTACGCTCAGCGTCGATGGGCATGAGGTCACCGTGCCCGAAGGCACCTCCATCATGCGCGCCGCGGTGGAGGCCGGCATCAAGGTGCCGAAGCTCTGCGCCACCGACACGCTGAACAGCTTCGGCAGTTGCCGGCTGTGCCTGGTGGAAATCGAGGGCCGCCCCGGCACGCCCGCCTCCTGCACCACGCTCGTCGCGCCCGGAATGAAGGTGCGTACCGCCAGCGAGAAGGTGCGCCGGCTGCGCCGCGGGGTGATGGAGCTCTACATCTCCGATCATCCGCTCGACTGCCTGACCTGCGCCGCCAACGGCAATTGCGAATTGCAGGACGCGGCCGGCGAAGTGGGCCTGCGCGACGTGCGCTATGGCTATGACGGCGCCAACCATCTCGACTCTCGCGTCGATGCGTCGAACCCGTATTTCCAGTTCGATCCCGCCAAGTGCATCGTATGCTCGCGTTGCGTGCGAGCCTGCGAGGAAGTGCAGGGCACCTTTGCGCTGACCATCCAGGGCCGCGGTTTCGGCTCCAAGGTGGCCGCCGGCATGGACGAGCCGTTCCTGACGTCGGAATGCGTGTCGTGCGGCGCCTGCGTGCAGGCCTGCCCAACCGCGACGCTGATCGAGAAGAGCGTGGTCGATCTGGGTCAGCCAGAGCATTCCGTCATCACCACCTGCGCGTATTGCGGCGTCGGCTGCAGCTTCAAGGCGGAGATGCGCGGCGACACCGTGGTGCGTATGGTGCCGTGGAAAGACGGCAAGGCAAACCACGGCCATTCCTGCGTCAAGGGCCGTTTTGCCTGGGGCTATGCCAACCACCAGGATCGCATCCTGAACCCGATGATCCGCGAGAAGATCACCGACCCGTGGCGCGAGGTAAGCTGGGAGGAAGCGATCGGCCGCGTCGCCTCGGAATTCAAGCGCATCCAGACCGAGGCCGGCAAGGATTCGATCGGCGTCATCACCTCCTCGCGCTGCACCGATGAGGAGACTTACCTGGTGCAAAAGCTGGCGCGCCAGGTGTTCGGCAACAACAACACCGATACCTGCGCTCGGGTATGCCACTCGCCGACCGGCTATGGGTTGAAGACGACGTTCGGCACCTCGGCCGGCACGCAGAATTTCGACTCCGTCGAACAGTCCGACGTGATCATGGTGATCGGCGCCAACCCGACCGATGGGCATCCGGTGTTTGCGTCGCGCATGAAGCGGCGGCTGCGCGAGGGCGCCAAGCTGATCGTGGTCGATCCGCGCCGTATCGACATGGTGCGCATGCCGCATATCGAGGCGTCGCACCATTTGGCGCTGCGGCCGGGCACCAACGTCGCGGTGCTGACCGCGCTGGCGCATGTGATCGTCACCGAGGGTCTGGCGAACCAGCAATTCATCCGCGAGCGGTGCGACCCCGAGGCCTACGCCGAATGGGCGGCGTTCGTGGCAGAACCGCGCAACAGCCCTGAGCTGGTACAGGTGGTCAGCGGTGTGCCGGCGGAGGAAATCCGTGCCGCCGCCCGGCTGTTCGCCTCGGCGCCGAACGGAGCGATCTATTACGGGCTCGGAGTCACCGAACACAGCCAGGGCAGCACAGCGGTGATCGCGATCGCCAACCTGGCGATGGTGACCGGCAATATCGGCCGCCCCGGCGTCGGGGTAAATCCGCTGCGCGGGCAGAACAACGTGCAGGGCGCTTGCGACATGGGATCGTTCCCGCACGAACTGCCGGGCTATCGCCATATCTCGGATCCGGGAGTGCGGGCGATCTACGAACACGAGTGGGGCGTGACGCTGGATTCCGAGCCGGGGCTGCGGATTCCCAACATGCTGGATGCGGCGATCGACGGCAGCTTCCGCGGCATCTACATCCAGGGCGAGGACATCGCGCAGTCCGATCCAGACACGCAGCACATCACTGCCGGCCTGTCCGCGATGGAATGCGTCGTGGTGCACGACCTGTTCCTGAACGAGACGGCGAACTACGCACATGTGTTCCTGCCCGGCTCGACCTTCCTGGAGAAGGACGGCACGTTCATCAATGCCGAGCGCCGCATCAACCTGGTGCGCAAGGTGATGCAGCCACGCGCCGGCTATGCGGACTGGGAAGTGACGCAGGAAATCGCCCGCGCCATGGGTCAGGACTGGAACTACACCCACCCGTCGCAGATCATGGCGGAGATCGCCCGCACCACGCCGACCTTCGCCGGCGTCACCTACGAAAAGCTGGCGCAGGGCTCGCTGCAATGGCCGATCAACGACAAGGCACCCGAGGGCACGCCGGTGATGCATATCGATGGCTTCGTGCGCGGCAAGGGCAATTTCGTCATCACAGAATACGTGCCGACGGACGAAAAGACCGGGGCACGGTTCCCTCTGTTGCTGACTACGGGGCGCATCCTGTCGCAGTACAATGTCGGCGCGCAGACACGGCGCACCGCGAACGTGGTGTGGCATCCCGAGGACATGCTGGAGATCCATCCGCACGACGCCGAGCAACGCGGCGTGCATGACGGAGAGTGGGTGCGGCTGGCCAGTCGCTCGGGCGAGACGACGCTGCGTGCGCGGGTCACCGAACGGGTGGCGCCGGGCGTGGTGTACACGACGTTCCACCACCCGGCGACGCAGGCCAATGTGGTGACCGGCGAGTTCTCCGACTGGGCCACGAACTGTCCGGAATACAAGGTGACGGCGGTGCAGATCTCGCCGTCGAACGGGCCGAGCGAATGGCAGGAATCGTATCGCGAGCTGTCTGCCACGAGCAGGCGCATTGTTACGGTGGCGGCGGAGTGATGCAACCTCGCCCACGAAGTGCGAGAAGTCGATGGCGCGAAGCGCCGAGGGTGAGGGGGGTGCGTGCGGTACGTGGCACCCTCACCCTCGCCGCTGGCGCGTCTCCACCTCTCCCGCGAAGCGCGGGAGAGGTCTGAATGATGGATCCGTTCCGTACCGTCATACGCACGGCTTGGCGGGGCTCCGTCGCCTCCGACGGTCCGCGCACTGTCCCGGAAGAGACCCCGATCGCTTTGACTTATAACCGCACCACGCATGCGGTGATGCTGGCGACGCCGGCGGACGTGGAAGACTTTGCCATCGGCTTCAGTTTGACCGAAGGCATCATTCAGCACGCCGGCGAGATCGAAGAAATCAAGATCGTGCCGGCTGAGGAAGGCATCGAACTACGGATGTGGCTGGCGCCGGAGCGCATCGACCGGCTGACCGTGCGACAGCGCCGCCTCGCCGGCCCGAGCGGTTGTGGACTATGCGGCCTGGAGAGCCTTGCCGACGCAATCCGGCAGCCGCCGCGCGTGGCCGCCGATCCGCGTTTCACACCGGCCGATGTCGTTGCGGCCATGACGGCAATGCCGCCGGGGCAGCGCCTGAACCAGCAGACGCACGCGGTGCATGCCGCCGCTTTCTGGCATCGCGGGCGCGGTATGATCGCGCTGCGCGAGGACGTCGGGCGGC
>CAVXNH010000101.1:0-14670 GCA_963762885.1 uncultured Alphaproteobacteria bacterium | reverse complement strand
CGAGCGCCTGGGTGATGTCGACACGCGTCTGAAGATATGCCAAGGCGGCGGCGCGCTGTTCAGGATAAGGAGAGGTCGGGTCGAAGGCGCGGGTGGTCCCCGACATTGGTGGTGAACTTCGCGTCCTCCAACCCTGCGGCGACTATGGCGTCTTTCAGGCGCTTATATCCGTCGACTGCGGCCCGGCACTCGTCCAGCGTCGGCTGTGGTGCGATATGGAAGTCGAAACCCTGATAGCCCATGTCTGTGAGGGCCTTCAGGTGGTTGAGCAAAATGTTCCTATAAGACAGGTCGTAAGGCCGCAGATCGGCCGTGAACATGAAGAAGCTGAAGTAGATCTCCCGCTCGGGCGCCGTGTTCATTTCTACCAGCCCATATGCTCGTGGGAGGAAGGCGCGCGCTTTCTTGGTGTACATGAGAGGCTCGTCGCCACGTGGCTTTTGCTTGGCCTCAATCATCAGCCAGCCGGTAAAGCCTGCCTTGGCAAGCTGGTTAAGGATCTCAGGCAGCGTCTTGATTGAGCCGTCGCCAGGGACGGTGAAGATGCCGGCCACCACCGCCTCCTCGAACGAGAGATTTTCGTCGTGCACCTTCTGGAGCACCTCGGCGCGCACGTCTTTGAGGTGCACGTGCTTGATGCGATGGGCGTAGCGTTTCGTAATTTCGAGTGCATCGCAGCCGCCTGCCATGAGGTGCGCGGTGTCGAGCAGCATATGCACGAGGCGCGGGTCGGTGCGGTCGAAGAGGCACTCAACCGCGGCTGGACTGATAACGCCGGTGCCGAGATGGGGATGATAACAGAGGTTGCGGCCCTGGTCGGCGGCGATTTTGCCGATCTCATTGAGGCCGTCGACCAGCGCGTCCCATTGCTCGTCGGTAAAATCGGGGATGTTTGGGAATAGGCGCAATCGATTGCAGATGGACCGAATTGCCGAACTCGGCGACGACAAGATCGGCGTGGCGTGGATCGTGCGATCCCTGCTCCAGCTTCTCGAGAAGGGCGAGCTGCGCGCGGACCTCATCGATGGTCTTTTGCTTCTCCCCCGGAACCGTGAAAAACGTGCTGACCCAAGGCTCAGAGATCCGAAGGCCGCGCAGCGTGAGCGCCGCGCTTAAAAGCGCCGGATCGGCCGGATATTTATGGCCAATGCTGCAGCCCTGAAAACCCGAAAGCGCTATTTCGCTGATGCATTGCTCAAATGAGATGCCGATGTCTAGCAGCGGGAAGTCATCGTTCCACCACAGGGTTGGCATGATGCCGAGCCACGTCTTTGACCGGTCAAATGCCGGAGTAGTGCTCATCATCAGCCCCCCTTTATTCTGAGTATCAGTCGGTTAAACCCATTTCCTCATGCCGAACACGATTATCGCAGTGCAAGATCGTGGATTGCCCGACTCCACAGCCAGCCGATGCATTTCGTTGCTAAGACCGTAATTTTCTATGTAGCTGTACGCAAGTGGCCATCTCGCTTTGGCCATGACACGCCATAGCCGACGTCCGCTTGCCGCATCGGGCACCCGAGAGGGCCGTCGCAAAGTCACCCTTTCTTACCGTTGGCGTTCCGTCGGCGCGAGGCGGGTAGTCCGGGGATGGACGAGTAGTTGCCGATGAGATCTCTCATCGGCTGAACGACGCCATGCGGTTCGACACTGGCCAGTCACGGCGGTTCATAGTTTCCTTGCGTATGTCTTTCTATCCCAGGCCCCCACTCCCCCATCAGGCTTGTTGCCTTCGCCCATTTCCGCCTCTTTCTAATCAACCCCGTTGATCCATCCGCCTCCGCGTGAGGCGATTTCGCGGGGTTCGTTGTGTCGGCAGTCTCGTTTCGGTCCGAAGCCTTTGCCCGTGGCGCGCGCATGCTGCGCACCGCGCTCGGGCCGTCGATCGCGGCGTATCTGGAAGACCCCAGCATCGTCGAGGTGATGCTCAATCCCGACGGCCGGCTCTGGATCGACCGGCTTTCGGGCGGCCTTGAGGATACGGGCTGCCGCGTGACGCCCGCCGACGCCGAGCGGATCGTGCGCCTGGTCGCCCACCATGTCGGCGTCGAAGTCCACGCCGGATCGCCGCGCGTTTCGGCCGAGCTGCCGGAAAGCGGGGAGCGGTTCGAGGGGCTGGTGCCCCCGGTGGTGGCCGCGCCCTGCTTCGCCATCCGCCGCCCGGCCGTCGCGGTGTTCACGCTCGGCGATTACGTCGAGGCCGGCATCATGACCGGCGGCCAGGCCGAGTTGCTGCGCATCGCGGTCGCGCGCGCGCAAGAACATCCTCGTCGCCGGCGGCACCTCGACCGGCAAGACCACGCTGGTCAATGCGCTGCTGGCCGAGGTCGCCAAGACCGGCGACCGCGTGGTGCTGATCGAGGATACGCGCGAGCTGCAATGCGCCGCGCCCAACCTCGTTTCGCTCCGCACCAAGGAAGGCGCGGCCTCGCTCTCCGATCTCGTCCGCTCCTCGCTGCGGCTGCGGCCCGACCGCATTCCGATCGGCGAGGTGCGCGGCGCCGAGGCGCTCGATCTCCTCAAAGCCTGGGGCACCGGCCATCCCGGCGGCGTCGGCACGCTGCACGCCGGCTCCGCCATCGGCGCGCTGCGCCGGCTGGAGCAGCTCATCCAGGAAGCCGTCGTCACCGTGCCCCGCGCGCTGATCGCCGAGACCATCGACGTGATCGCGGTGCTGTCCGGGCGCGGCGCCGCCCGCCGCCTCGCCGAACTCGCCGCCGTCGGGGACCTCGGTCCCGACGGCGATTACGTCCTCACCCCAGCAGGAGAGCCCTGATGCTGAATCGTCTTCGTGACCGCTTGGCGACGGCGTCCGCCTTCGCCTTCTTCGTCCTCGCCACCGCGCCGGCCTATGCCGCCGGCTCCAACATGCCGTGGGAGCAGCCGCTGACCCAGATCCTGGATTCGATCCAGGGGCCGGTCGCCAAAGTGGTCTCCGTCATCGTCATCATCACCACCGGCCTGACGCTGGCCTTCGGCGAGACCTCCGGTGGCTTCCGGCGGCTGATCCAGATCGTCTTCGGCCTCAGCATCGCCTTCGCCGCGTCCAGCTTCTTCCTGACCTTCTTCCAGTTCGGCGGCGGGGCGCTGGTCTGATGGATCAGGCCGAACCGATCGCCGGGTTCTACGCGCCCGTCCATCGCGCGCTGACCGAGCCGATCCTGCTCGGCGGCGCGCCGCGCGCGGTGGCGATCCTGAATGGCACGCTCGCCGCCGCCGTGGGCTTGGGGTTGCGCCTCTGGATCGTCGGGCGGCGCCATCTGGCTGATCGGCCATCTGGCCGCCGTCTGGGCCGCCAAGCGCGACCCCGCCTTCGTCGATGTCGTGCGCCGGCACCTGCGCTACCCGCAGCATCTGGTGGCGTGAGGCAGCGCCATGATGAACCTCGCCGAATATCGCCACCGCAGCCAGAGCCTGGCCGACTTCCTGCCCTGGGCGGCGCTGGTCGAGAAGGGCGTCATCCTCAACAAGGACGGCTCCTTCCAGCGCACCGCGCGGTTCCGCGGGCCGGACCTGGATTCCGCGACGCCGGCCGAACTGGTCGCCATCACCGGCCGCCTGAACAACGCGCTGCGCCGCCTCGGCTCCGGCTGGGCGATCTTCATCGAGGCGCAGCGCCTGCCGGCCAACCGCTACCCCGAAAGCGAATTCCCCGACGCCGCCTCGCGCCTGGTCGATGCGGAGCGCCGCGCGCAGTTCGAGGAAGAAGGCGCCCATTTCGAGAGCCGGTATTTCCTGACGCTCGGTCTGGCTGCCGCCGGCCGAGGACGCCGCCCGCGCCGAGGCCTGGCTCTATGAAGGCCGCGCCCGTGACGGCGCCGATTGGCGCGCGGCGCTGGCGGGCTTCATCGACCGCACCGACCGGGTGCTGGCGCTGATCGAGGGCTTCATGCCCGAGGCCGAGTGGCTCGATGATCCCGAGACGCTGACCTACCTGCATTCCTGCATCTCGACCCGCCGGCAGCGCGTCCGCGTTCCCGAAACCCCGATGCATCTCGACGCCATCCTGGTGGACGAGGAACTGACCGGCGGCCTCGAACCCCAGCTCGGCAGCGCGCATCTGCGCACGCTCACCATCATGGGCTTCCCGTCGCGCACCTGGCCGGGACTGCTCGACGATCTGAACCGGCTGGCCTTTCCCTATCGCTGGTCCACCCGCGCGATCTGCATGGACAAGACCGACGCCACCAAGGTGCTCGGCCGCATCCGCCGGCAATGGTTCGCCAAGCGCAAATCGATCATGGCGATCCTGAAGGAGGTGATGACCAACGAGGCGTCCGTCCTGATGGACAGCGACGCCGCCAACAAGGCGCTGGACGCCGATCAGGCCTTGCAGGAACTCGGCTCCGATCTGGTCGGCCAGGCCTATGTCACCGCCACCATCACCGTCTGGGATGCCGATCCGCGCGTCGCGGAGGAACGCCAGCGCCTGGTCGAGAAGACCATCCAGGGCCGCGACTTCACCTGCATGCGCGAGACGGTGAACGCCATCGAGGCATGGCTCGGATCGTTGCCCGGCCACGTCTACGCCAATGTCCGCCAGCCGCCGGTCTCGACGCTCAACCTCGCCCACATGATGCCGTTCTCGGCCGTCTGGGCCGGGCCGGAACGGGATGAGCATTTTGGTGGCGCCGCCGCTGTTCTTCGCGCGAACGGAAGGCTCCACCCCGTTCCGGTTCTCGCTGCATGTCGGCGATGTCGGCCATACGCTGATCGTAGGGCCGACCGGCGCCGGCAAGAGCGTGCTGCTGGCGCTGATGGCGCTCCAGTTCCGCCGCTATCCCGGCGCCCAGATATTCGCCTTCGATTTCGGCGGCTCGATCCGCGCCGCCGCTTTGTCGATGGGCGGCGACTGGCACGACCTCGGCGGCGCGCTGGCCGACGACATCACCGAACCCGTCGCCCTCCAGCCGCTGTCGCGGATCGACGATGCCGGCGACCGCGCCTGGGCGGCGGATTGGGTCGCGGCCCTGCTGGCGCGCGAGTCGGTCACGGTCACCCCGGAACTGAAGGAGCATCTATGGTCCGCGCTGACTTCGCTTGCGTCCGCGCCGGTGGCGGAACGGACGATCACGGGCCTCTCCGTCCTGTTGCAGTCCAACGCGCTGAAGCAGGCCTTGCAGCCCTACACGCTGAACGGCCCTTGGGGGCGGCTGCTCGATGCCGAGACCGAGCGTCTCGGCGAGGCGGATGTGCAGGCGTTCGAGACCGAGGGGCTGATCGGCGCGGGGGCCGCGCCCGCCGTGCTCTCCTACCTGTTCCACCGCATCGAGGATCGTTTCGACGGCCGGCCCACGCTGCTCATCATCGACGAGGGCTGGCTCGCACTCGACGACAAAGGCTTCGCCGGCCAGTTGCGCGAATGGCTGAAGACGCTGCGGAAGAAGAACGCGAGCGTCATCTTCGCCACCCAGTCGCTGGCCGATATCGACGGCAGCGCCATCGCGCCGGCGATCATCGAAAGCTGCCCGACGCGGCTGTTCCTGCCGAATGAACGGGCGCTCGAACCGCAGATCGCAACGATCTATCGCCGCTTTGGACTGAACGATCGGCAGATCGAGATCCTCAGCCGCTCGACGCCGAAGCGCGACTATTACTGCCAGTCGCGGCGCGGCAATCGCCTGTTCGAGCTGGGCCTCTCCGAGGTGGCACTCGCCTTCACCGCCGCGTCCTCGAAAACCGATCAGGCGGCCATCGCAACCCTTATGGCCGAGACAGGAAAATCCGGTTTCGCCGCCGCGTGGCTGCGCTCCAAAGGGCTGCATTGGGCGGCCGATATGCTCAACCAAAATTCGGAGGTGCCGTCATGAGCGGCTATCGTTTTCGCGCCGCGCTCGCCGCCGGCGTTGCCGTGCTCACGCTCGCCACGGCGAGTGTCCCGGCGCGGGCGCAATGGATCGTCTATGATCCGACCAATTTCTCCCAGAATGTGCTGACCGCTGCTCGCGAGTTGCAGCAGGTCAATCAGAATATCCAAAGCCTGGAAAACCAGGCCACCATGCTGATCAACCAGGCCAAGAACCTGGCGAGCCTGCCGTATTCGTCGCTGGCCCAGCTCGAAGCCTCGATCCAGCGCACTGAGCAACTGCTCATGCAGGCGCAGAATATCGCTTACAGCGTCACGACGATCGACCAGGCATTCACGCAGGTCTATCCGCAGAGCTATTCGGGATCGACATCCAGCACGCAAATGCTCGCCGATGCGCAAACGCGCTGGCAGAACGCGCGCGCCGGCTACCAGGATTCGATGCACGTCCAGGCGGGCGTGGTGCAGAACCTCCAGAACGCGCAGACGCAGATCAGCGCGCTGATATCCTCCAGCCAGTCGGCAAGCGGCGCGCTTCAGGCCGCGCAGTCCGGCAACCAGATCATGGGCCTCGCGGCGCAGCAGCTCGCCGATCTCACCGGCGTCATCGCTGCGATGGCGCGCGCGCAAAGCCTCGACAATGCCGGCCGGCTGGAGAGCGAGGCGCAGGGCCAGCAGCAGATGCAGAACTTCCTGAATTACGGCGCCGGCTATCAGCCAGGCAACGCGCAGATGTTCCACTGATGCGCGGCCGGCTTCTCAATGTTCCCGCGATCGGCACGCGCGGCGGGATGCGTGCTGGTTGCCGCGGCGATTATCGCGGCGGCCGTGCAGTTTCATCGCCATGGCGCGCCACGGCCTTTGCCAACATCTTCGGTGGCATCTCGTCCCGATCCATTGGCGGCAGCTATGGCACGTTGCCAGGCGCTCGGCATGGCGGCGGAGAACGATGCAGCCTGCCAGGCGGCCTGGGCCGAAAACCGCCGCCGCTTTTTCAATGATTTGCCGGCGCCGGAGGCTCGGTAATCGCGATGGGCGGCACCGGCGTCATCGACGGGTTCCTCGGGACCTTCACGCAATATATCGATTCCGGCTTCGGCCTGGTGCAGGGCGATGTGCGCTGGCTCGCCGGCGTTCTGATCGGCATCGACATCACGCTCGCCGGCCTGTTCTGGGCGCTGGCGCCCGATGAGGACGTGCTCGCCCGGCTGATCAAGAAGACGCTCTATATCGGCGTCTTCGCCTTCATCATCGGCAACTACAACAACCTCGCCCAGATCATCTACAATTCCTTCGCCGGGCTCGGCATCGAGGCGGGCGGCGGCACGATGAACGCCTCGCAGCTTCTACAGCCCGGCAAGCTCGCCCAGGTCGGCATCGATGCCGGCAAGCCGATCCTGACCTCGATCTCGGGGATGATGGGTTTCACCAGCGTCTTCGCGAACCTGGTGCAGATCATCATCCTGCTCGTCGCCTGGATGATCGTCGTCATCAGCTTCTTCATCATGGCGATCCAGCTCTTCGTCAGCCTGATCGAATTCAAGCTGACCACGCTCGCTGGTTTTGTGCTGGTGCCGTTCGGCCTGTTCGGGCGCACCGCCTTCCTCGCCGAGAAGGTGCTCGGCAACGTCGTTTCGTCCGGCGTGAAAATTCTGGTGCTGGCCGTGATCGTCGGCATCGGTTCGACGATCTTTGGCCAGTTCACCAACGGCTTCAACAATCCGCCGACCATCTCCGACGCGCTGACGCTGATCCTCGCCTCGCTGGCGCTGCTCGGCCTCTCGATCTACGGGCCAGGCATCGCCAACGGCCTGATCGCTGGCGGCCCGCAGCTTGGCGCGGGCGCCGCTGTCGGCACCGGTCTCGCCGTGGCCGGCTTTGGCGCTGCGGGCGCCGGGCTCCTGGCCGGTGGCGCGGCGCCATTGGTGCTGCCGGCGGTGCGGTGGCAGGCGCCGCGCGCGGCGGCGCATCGATCGCGGGTGCGGCCACCACGGCCTATCGCGCCGGCGGCATGTCCGGCGTCGCCGAGGCCGCCGGCTCCGCCGCGATGAGCCCGCTGCGGCGTGCCGCCGCCAGCATGCGCGAAAGCTTCGCCGCAGGCGGCCGGGCCGTGACGGGAGAAGGGTCGGGGGGTGGCGCCTCTCCCGGTGGTTCGAGCCAGGGCGAAGCGGCTGGGCCGCCCGCCTGGGCGCGCCGGATGCAGCGCAATCAATCCATCAGCCGCGGCGCCAGCGCCGCCCATCAGGCGATCCGCTCCGGCGACCATCCGTCGAGTGGCAGCGGCATCGACCTGTCCGAAGGGGAATGATCCATGTTCCGAAGGCCCATCGTCCGCTACGGCAAGACACCCGAACCCGAGACGCCCTACCAGCGCGCCGGCCAGGTCTGGGATGACCGTATTGGCTCCGCCCGCGTCCAGGCGAAGAACTGGCGCTTCGCCTTCTTCGGCGTGCTGGCCCTGAGCGGCGGCCTCGCCGGTGGCCTGGTCTGGCAATCGGCGCGCGGCACCATCACGCCCTGGGTGGTGCAGGTCGACAAGCTCGGCCAGGCGCAGGCGGTCTCGCCCGCGACCGCCGATTATCAGCCGACCGATCCGCAGATCGCCTGGCATCTGGCCCGCTTCGTCCAGGAGGTGCGCAGCATTCCCGCCGATCCCGTGGTGCTGCGGCAGGACTGGCTCGACGCCTACAACTACGTCACCGACAAGGGCGCGCTGGCGCTGAACGATTACGCGCGCACCAGCGATCCCTTCTCCAAGGTCGGCAAGACCCAGGTCGCCGTCGAGGTCTCCAGCGTGATCCGCGCCTCGGCCGACAGCTTCCGCGTCGCCTGGACCGAGCGGCGCTACGTCGATGACGCGCTGGCCGCCACCGAACGCTGGAGCGCCATCCTCACCATCGTGGTGCAGCCGCCGACCGACGCCGATCGGCTGAAGAAGAACCCGCTCGGCGTCTACGTCCATGCCCTCAACTGGTCAAAGGAACTCGGCTGATGCGCGCAGCGCCCCTCGCAATCCTTCTGCTTGCCGGCACGTCGCTCGGCGCCTGCTCCACCTGGAAGCCGCCGGAGATCAAATACGACGACACGCCGAAACAAGCGGTGCTGGCGCCCGATCCGCCGAAGCCGGTGGAGATCGTCCAGTTGCCGCAGCCTCTGCCGCTGCCCGGCCAGCTCAAGCCGATCCCCGGCGCGCAGGACCGCGCCGCCCGAGGCCGCCGATCCGCGCGTCCGCGTGGATCAGGCCAATGGCGCGGCCCGCGTGCAGCCGACGCGGGCCGGCTACATCAATGCCGTCCAGGTCTATCCGTTCTCGGACGGCGCGCTCTACCAGCTCTATGCCGCCCCCGGCGAAATCACCGACATCGCGCTCGAAGCCGGCGAGCAGCTCGTCGGCACCGGCCCGGTCGCCGCCGGCGACACGGTGCGCTGGATCATCGGCGACACCGAGAGCGGGTCAGGCGCCACCAAGCGGGTTCATATCCTGGTCAAGCCGACGCGGCCGGATCTCGTCACCAACCTGGTGATCAACACCGACCGCCGGACCTATCACCTCGAACTGCGCTCGGCCGAGAAGACCTACATGGCCTCGGTCTCCTGGGCCTATCCGCAGGATCAGCTCATCGCGCTGCGCCGGCAGAACGCCGCCGCCGATGAGGCAGCGCCGATCGCGTCCGGCGTCGATATCGGCGCGCTCAATTTCCGCTATCGGATCGAGGGCGACGATCCGGCCTGGCGGCCGCTGCGCGCCTTCGATGACGGGCGGCAGGTCTTCATCGAATTCCCGTCCGGCATCGGCCAGGGCGAAATGCCGCCGCTCTGGGTGATCGGCGCGGAGGGCGGCGCCGAACTGGTGAACTACCGCGTGCGCGGCAACCACATGATCGTCGACCGGCTGTTCGCGGCGGCCGAGCTGCGGCTCGGCGGCGAACATCAGCAGAAGGTCCGCATCGTTCGCACTGACGGGAGGCCGCAATCGTGACCGAGGGCGCGAACGATGCGAGCGGCGACGGGCGGCCGGCGGTCGAGATGCGCCTGCGCCCGAGCCGCGCGCCGGTCACGCGGCTTTCGCGCAAGGTGCTGCTGGGCCTGGGCACGGTGGCGGCCGTCGGGATCGGCGGCGCGCTGTTCTTCGCGCTGCGGCCGCAGCATCAGACCGGCGGGTCAGAACTCTACAACACCAGCAACCGCACGACGCCGGACGGGCTGGCCAACCTGCCACGCGACTACACCGGCCTGCCGCACAACGCGCCGCAGCTCGGGCCGCCGCTGCCCGGCGACCTGGGGCGGCCCATGGTGAATGCCGGCACCGCCGCGCCAGGGATGCCGCAGCCCGCTGCGGGACCGAGCCCTGAGCAGCAGCGTATCGCGCAGGAGCAGGAGGCCGCGCGAACCAGCCATCTGTTCGCGACCACCAACGCCGGGCAAACCGTTTCCGCCGTCGTTCCGGCGGCGGCAGCGCTGCCCGGCGCCGTGCCCAACGCTGCGGGATCGCCGGGCCTGACCTCCCAGGACCACAAGCTGGCCTTCCTGAACGGCGACGTCGATCGGCGGACGGTCAGCCCGGATCGCGTCGAGGCGCCGGCCAGCACCAATATCCTCCAGGCCGGCGCGGTCATCGCGGCGTCGCTGCTGACCGGGCTGCGTTCCGATCTGCCCGGCCAGGTCACCGCGCAGGTCACCGAGAACGTCTATGACAGCCCGACCGGCCGCATTCTGCTGATCCCGCAGGGCGCCCGGCTTGTCGGCCAATACGACGCCCAGGTGGCCTTCGGCCAATCCCGGGCGCTGCTGGTCTGGAACCGCCTCATCATGCCGAACGGCCGCTCCATCGTTCTGGAGCGCCAGCCCGGCGCCGACCCGGAGGGCTATGCCGGCCTGGAGGACCAGGTCGATAACCACTGGGGCATGCTGTTCAAGGCGGCGATCCTCTCGACCCTGCTCAGCGTCGGCTCCGAGGCCGGCACCAGCGACAACGAGAACTCCCTCGTCCAGGCCATCCGCCAGGGCGCCTCGCAGAGCTTCAGCCAGGTCGGCGAGCAGGTGGTCGGCCGATCGCTGAACGTGCAGCCGACCATCACCATCCGGCCGGGCTTTCCGGTGCGGGTGCTGGTGACCCACGACCTCGTTCTCGAACCCTATCGGAGCTGAGGAGCTGACCATGGCCAAGTTGAAGCTCGGCGCCATCGACGACGACAAGCCGGTGAAGCTCACCGTCGAACTGCCGGCGGCCATCCATCGCGATCTCGTCGCCTACGGCCAGGTGCTGGCGCGCGAGACCGGTCAGGGCGCACCCGAGCCGGCGAAGCTGATCGCCCCGATGATCGCCCGGTTCATGGCGACGGATCGCGCCTTCGCAAAGCTGCGGCGGCCCGCGCCGGCGTCAGACAAGGCGCCGTGAACGGGTCTCGTCGCGCAGGTAGGCGACAAAGCGGCCGACGGCCGCGTCCTCCAGTTCGGGACGCCAGACCAGCTCGATCTGCAAGCGACGCATTCGTCTCCGCGATCGGCCGGAACACCACGCCGGGCACGGTGACCGCGGCCTGGCTCGCCGTCGCCAGCGTCACGCCGAAACCGGCGGCGACGAGCGCGAAGACACTCTGCTTGCTCGCCGGCTGCGCTGAGAACCGGACGCTTTGGCCCAGCAGGGACGCGTAGAGTTCCCGCGTCGCCTGGCTCTCGTCCCATTCCTGGATCAGGATCGTCCTCGTCCCGGAGATCGGCCCACTCGACGGACTCCCGCGCCGCCAGCGCGTGGTCATGCGGCAGCGCCGCCGTCAGGCGCTCCACATAGAGCGGCAATGCTTCGGAGTTGCCGCAGGGCGTGAAGCTGGTGACGATGCCCACATCCAGACGGCGGTGTTCCAGCGCCTCGCCATGCTCGGCTCGGTCATCTCGGCGATCGTAAGCGCGACATTGGGGTGCCCTCCGCGCCAGCCCGCCAGCAGGCTGACCGAGTGGTTCACCGACTGGCGGCATCCGCACGCCGAGCCGGATCGCGCCGACATGTCCTGTCCCTTCTGGCCGGCCGCACGCACCAACGGCGTCGAATTCGGCCAAGGTCCGGTTCACATGCCCCATCAGCGCCTGGCCGCCCGCCGTGAGATGCACGCCGCTCTTCGCCCGCTCGAACAGGGCCAATCCCAACTCGTCCTCGAGGCGGCCGATATGACGGCTGATCGTCGATGTATCCACGCCGAGCGACTTGGCGGCGCGGCCGAAATTGCCGGCGTTCGCCGCCGCGGCGAGATATCTCAGGTCCCTGATCTCCATCATCGGCGCGCTCCCTCGCGGCCGCGATCCAGCCGTCCGAGCGCCAGCCATCAGCCAGATTTCCGGCTGGAGCCAGGTCGGAAATGGTGAGATCGAATGGCTCGATCTGTGCCAAACATGTGACGACCCTTTCTTTCGGTCGCCCGGCTCAGTCAGTTGCAGTGCTCGCGTGCCCGCTGTCCCCCGTGGCTGGCCTCCTGCGCGAACCGCACCTGGTGCCGGTGCAACCCATTCGCCAAGTGGCATCGTCGCAGGGCGACGCCGTCCACTTTGGGGAAATCGGTATGGAGGGCTTTTCCGTCAAGAAACGCGCCATTGGTCGGCCAGACACTCTGCGGGCCTCGTTCGAACAAGGACACGCCGACTGCGTCGTCCAAGGGCGGCAAGTCGGCGATGGATTATCGCGCATTTCAGATGCGGGAAAATTCTTGCTCCCAGGCGTCGAGTGTGGGATTTTCGCGCATCTGAGATGCGGGATAATCCAATGGCGATCCACTTGGTTGGAGAGACGATAGACGCCAAACGAGCGTATCAGCGCGCCCAAAGCGGCGAGTTAATCCCGCTCGTTCGCGGCGTCTATGCCGATCACGACGGCGACACAGAGATGGCTATCCTAGGCCACGCCGTCCGCATCGCGCATTACCTATACCCAAACGCCTACCTATCATCCGCCAGCGCGGTCCTGCTCGCGCCCACCCCGGATGGGCGCCTCTTCATCAGTGGCCGCCGCAACCAGCGCACAAGGTTGCGGACCCTGGAGATCATCCAAAATGAAGCGCCGAGCCACCCCTCGACGGCGATCGCCGTCATTGGCGATGATCTCGGAGAACTGCGCATCGCCGCGTCGTCGCCACGACAGCGCTTCCTCGAAGCCTTTCGGCTAAGGAGCGAGCACGCCAGCGCCATCACCGCCGAGATGCGCGCGCAGATGGCCGCGCGGCTGGTGGCGGAACACGGCACGCGCCAGGCGGCGGCTGATGCGGTCTGGGCACTTGCCCGCGAGAACGAATGGTATCGGGAGGGCGAGGGCGCCGAACGCTTTCTCCTCGCCAAACCCGGCGGCGCGGCGCCCGTGAACAAGGCCGCGCTCAATCTTCTGGTCGCCTGGCACGGTGATCTGGTCGGTCGGTTGACCCATGATGGCTTCGAGTGGCGGTGGAAACCTGAACGGCGCACCGGTCCGGCGCTCATCCGCGAGACGATTCCTGGCAAACTGCCGGCCTTCATCGAATCGTTGCTGCCCGAGGGCTGGCTCGCCCAGGTCCTGCATGAACGCGACGAGCGCGACACCCTGCGACGTGGTCGACGCTACATGTCGAACATCGCCATCGTCGAAGACCGCGATCCGCGGGCGGCGCTGCCGGCCGACGTGCTGTCGACCCCACTCGCCAGCTTTGCCGCCGACGGTCGCTTCACAGGGGTCTATGCCGGCCCCCGACGCGGCGAAATCGAAGAGACTTTCGAGCAGAATCTGGCGCGCATGTTTGCGCGCGCCGAAACGCCACGCTTGTCGGGCGTCCAGATCAAGGCGCCGATGAGCCTGACCGAGGACGGCGCCCTGGTCCCGGCGATCGACCAGCCCTTCACCCACATCCTGAAGCCGGCCGGCACTGCGGGCTTCGACATGCTGCCGATCGTCGAATTGCTGTGCCTCGAACTCGGGCGCGCCGCGGGGTTCGAGACGCCAGACGCCGCGTTGATCGCGATGCCGGACGGCATGCCGCCGGCCCTGGTTGTCGAACGGTTCGACATCAGGCGGGGACCGCACGATCAGCGCCGTCTCGCGATGGAGGATTTTTGCTCCATTTTGGACTTCCGACATCGGCGAAATACGATGGAACGATCGAGAGGATGGCGCGCGCCTTGCGCCCGCTGTCCACTGATCCGGCCGCGGACCTCAACATCCTGTTCCGACGCGCGGTGTTCGCCTGGTTGATCGCCGATGGCGATATGCACCTGAAGAATCTCGCCGTCCTCAAGACGGCCGAAGTAGGGGCCAAAACTTTCACTTCTGTCCGTTTTGCGCCCCTCTACGATGCCGTGACCACGCGGGTTTTCCCGGCCTTGCCGGCGATCGAATGGCCCTGAAACTGAACGGCAAGGATGATCGTCTGACGCGCCAAGATTTTATCGCCTTGGCGCGCACAATCGGTCTCAGGGTCGAGGATGCTGAAGCCGGGCTCGACGCCCTCGCAACGCGCGTCACTGATCGCCTTCTGACCCTTCATCTCCCCGCTTTCGCCGGTGAGTTCGATGGCGCCAAGACGGTGCGCGATAAGGTTGAGGCCATCGTAGCCGCACGTTGCGTGTCTCTTTCCACGAAAAGCCGGTCTGAATGATCGGGCTGAAAATGGCGACCGCAGCACCCGACCTCCGACAGTCACTGCGCCAGTGTTCATTACCCTCGATCCGGAGAGGTGACGCGTGGCTGGACATCCGCCCGGTTTTTAAAACGCCGAAGTGAATTCCTCCATGAACCCAAAAAAGAAAATGGTCTTGCCCCTGCACTAGGCGCGCTGAAGGCCCAGCGCCTTCAACCGCGAGCCGTCTTGGCAACTTTACCTTGGTAGCGGATCGGTCCCTTGATCGAGCAA